>CALNXU010000013.1:0-68591 GCA_942490695.1 Merismopediaceae cyanobacterium
CAGAACGGCTCCCGATGGCACAGTTATTCGAGTCCCGGCAGAGGTCGCGCAACAAGAAGTGCGTCGTCAAGAGGCGATCGCCGGGGAGATCGTCTGGCGGCGTTTATCCCAACGGGTCACCGCAGTCCCCTCACATCTGGCGAAGAAGCAGGGGTCGGGTTTGGCGAAATTCGTAACCTAGCTGTTTTGAAGTTGAATGCGAAAAAACAAGGCAATCAATTTATTGGCTCCAGTGGCGTGATTTGTAATACCGGCAATCAAGTGCTAGCGGTTCGCCGCCTCACATTACAAGTAGAAGATACGGAAAATAACACCATTTTGGATAGCATCGGCATCAGCCTAGGACAAGTATATCGTTTACAGAAAGGACAAAAGCTAGAATTTGATGGCTCAGTGCCTGACTTCCGTGGGCGGTCTCCAGAAAATATCATTGTGCGCTTAGTGGACTGGCAGTCCACGGCGAGGGATACGAATCGCAACAATAATTAAGTCGGATGGAACAGCCCCGCAAAATCTAATCCCCTAAAGTTCGAGGCAATAATCTATTGCGATGGATTATTGCTTACCGACGTCTTAAAATTTTTATTTCAATTCCTCCGTTCATGGCATTTTATCGAATTTGTCGTGTCTACCGCCCCACAGAGCCCTAGTGCAGTAGTCTAGCCTTGGTCTTATTTCCAGCTATAATCAGTGTTCACCATGAAGAAAGCAAGCATCGGTATTATTGGCGGCAGTGGCCTTTATAAAATGGAGGCATTGAAAAATCGAGAAGAAATTCCCCTCGACACCCCCTTTGGTCAACCCTCTGATTCCTTGATTTGGGGAGAATTGGAAGGGGTACCGGTCGTCTTCCTAGCGCGCCACGGTCAGTCACACCATTTACTCCCGACAGAAATTCCTTTCCGGGCGAATATCCATGCCATGAAGCAATTAGGAGTGCAATACTTAATTTCTGCCTCTGCGGTGGGGTCTTTGCAGGAAGCAGTAAAGCCGCTAGACATGGTTGTGCCTGACCAATTTATTGACCGGACTCGGAATCGGGTTTCGACGTTTTTGGTGAGGGAATTGTCGCCCATGTTGAGTTTGGCGAGCCCATTTGCCCCCAATTAGCTAATTATTTAGCCACGGCGGAATCGCCGAATCGAACCTAAGCCGTGATCTCCATCAAGAGGGAACCTATGTTTGCGGTGGCCTTTTCAACTTGAAAGCCGAGTCTGAACTCAACGGCTGGAGCGGCACAATTATTGGCATGACCAACTTACCAGAGGCGAAGCTAGCGAGGGAAGCAGAAATCGCCTATGCCACCCTTGCCCTAGTGACCGACTATGACTGTTGGCGGGAAGGTCATGACGATGTCACAGTGGACATGATCGTCGCGAAGACTTGCATCAAAACGCCACCAACGCCCAAAAAAGTGATCAAGCCACGGTACGTCAACTCAACGCTAAACCCTTCGAATCGTCCGCCCATTACACCGAAGTATGCTGTCCTTACCCCCCTGACGCTTACCCTAAAGCAACGCGGGAAAAATTAGCATTGCTTCTGCCCGAGACAGGGCAGACATAAATAATATTCAAACTGAAATATGAGTTTAAGATAGCCGATGGCCTATTTGAGTTAAGCGCTGAAACGATGGCGCTACTGTGAAATTGTCTACGGAGAGGACTGATGGGCTACGCTCAACCCCTGATCTGTGACGGTTACATAAAGTTGAGATGCACTTTATGAAAATGGGTTGCCTTACTGTAAAAATCCTGGATGTCTCGCTTTAATTTTGTCCAACAACAAATGCCATCCCCATCGGTCGCCCCCTTTCAGTTATCACCCTAGTCCCCATGCTTTAACGCACCAAACTTCGAAAGGATTGGGCTTTCCTTAATCTCAAGGTAGATGTATTTTAAGAAAACCCCAATGCATGACCTGATTGCGACAATCAACAACGCTAGATCAGGCTTGTCTTAGGACAATTCTATGATATTTTTCGAGAAGCCCTTAAATTAAATCCCATTGGTGGCAGAGAACACCACATAAGGCGGCGATCGCCGTAATCGCAAGAGCCATGAGGGGATTTTGTCCTGATTAACATCAAAAGAGGTAACAATACCTGGCTCCTAGAGGCGGAAATGAGACCTGCACTCACTAAATCTTTCTCTGAGTTACGAAACATAAATAATCTCGATAAAATTGAGTTTTTAACAAATGTGGCTACCACCGTATCATTGCTTTTAAACAGGTCCAAGGGCGCGGAGCTGATTTGCAATCAAGCTTTAGGGAGAGAGATATTTCTTTACAGAAAAAATACAACCAGCTACTTTTTACAAACAAACGTAACGGTCTGTCTCGTCAAGGCAAATGCAATTGAACGAATGATTGTTACGACACTCTCCAACGTTTTTCACGCCGAAAACCTGATTCGGCGCTTAATCCCCTTCCACGGATAAACCAAAATTCTTAACTGAGGGTGTGCAAGCAGTCGAATTTGGGATGAATCCTCGGTTCGATTAATACACTGGACTTATGCTCTCCTTCCATTCCTGGCGAAAAATTCTGTGGCATTCCCGTGGTATTTGGGTGACCACTCCTGTTGTCACGACATTTAGTTCTTTTGATTCGAGGGTTGGGAATACTCCAGTTTGGGGAGTGGCAAGCCTACGATGCTATGGTTCGCACCATCCCCTCGCCCCCCGGACGACCGCATCGTCATTGTCGGCATTACAGAGGCAGATGTCAGCCATTTTGAGACATCTATTTTTTCGGATGCGGTGTTAGCCGATTTAATTAATCAACTCAAAGCCCAGCAACCGGTGGCCATTGGCTTGGATCTTTACCGGAATGTCCCCGTCCCCCCCGGCACTGAGACCCTCCACCAAGTTTATGAATCTACCCCCAATTTAATTGGCATTGAAAAAGTCGCCGGCACGGATGAATTTAGCACCGTTGCCCCCCCTCCCATTCTCCAACAAGCGACTGGCGTGAAATTAGTGACGTGGTTATTGATCGAGATAATGTGATTCGGCGGGGCTTTGTTTACTTAATTGGAGACGACCAGAAGCCCCATTACCCAGCTTCGGGTTACATTTAGGCATTCGATATTTAGACCGTTTTGGCATTGGCGCTGAACCGGTTCCTGGCAGTGGAGATGATTTCACACTGGGCAATATTCGCTTTAGTCCTTTTTCCGCTCACAGTGGGGGATATATTAATGCCGATGACACTGGTTTTCAATTATTAATTCAATATGAACATCGCTTTGAGCAGGTTTCTTTAACCGAAGGGTTCTGTAGAAGGGAGACTGCCACCGGATTGGGGTAAAGACAAAATTATCCTTATCGGCAAAGTCGGGGAAAGTTTTAAAGATATGCATTACACTCCCTACAGTCATTTCTGGGGGTTTTCCCGTGCGGTTCCAGGGGTGGAGATCCATGGGAATTTAGTGAGCCAATTTATCGGAGCGGGATTAGACGATCGCCGTTTAATAACGAGTATGACCGAGCCATGGGAATGGCTCTGGATCGGCGGGTGGACGTTCCTGGGGGCACTCATCACCTGGCAATGGCGTTATAGCCATCAGCACCGATGGAGACAATGGAAAACGATCCTGGCGATGACCAGCAGTGTGGCGGTGTTAATAGGGAGTAGCTACGGGGCACTGATACTGGGGGTGTGGCTACCCGTTGTTCCACCGCTACTGGGACTATTGGGCGCTAGCGGATTTATTGTTGCCTGGATGGCGCAGGCAGGACTCCAGGTACGGAATACCTTTGGGCGCTATTTAACCGATCAAGTGGTCGCAACGCTGCTGGAAAATCCAGAAGGCTTAAAAATGGGGGGGGAACGGCGAACCATTACCTTGTTGACCTCTGACCTCCGGGGATTCACCAGCACATCAGAAACCCTGACTCCAGAAAAAGTCGTCTCGGTTCTCAACCTTTATTTTGGAGCCATGGCCGACGTGATCACCCGGTATGGCGGAACCATCGATGAGTTTATGGGCGATGGCATTCTGGTGCTCTTTGGCGCCCCTACTGCCGCAGCTGACGATGCGTTACGGGCGGTGGCTGTGCGGTGGAAATGCAGTTGGCGATCGCCACGGTCAATCAGAGAGATGACTGCCATGAACCTAAAGCCACTGGCAATGGGCATTGGGATCAATACGGGGGAGGTGGTGGTGGGTAACATCGGCTCCGAAAAACGAACAAAATACGGCGTGGTGGGCGCTCAAGTAAATCTCACCTATCGTATCGAGTCCTATACCATAGGGGGGCAAATACTCATTTCCCAAACCACGCTGGAGCAAGCCGGAGACACGGTGCAGGTCGCAGGAAGTCAGACCGTTCATCCCAAAGGAGTCAGCGAGCCCGTGGTGGTTTGGGATGTCATTGGTGTGGGACAACTCTACCATCTATCATTAACCAAAGAAACGGAGCATTACATCAAACTCGATCCCCCTTTGACGGTGACCTATGCTTGTTTGGCCGGAAAGCACGTCAGCGATCAACACTGTTGCGGCCAATTGAGTCAACTATCACAGCAGGGGGGCTTTGTGGAAATCCCCCCCCAGCAACCCCATCCTGACCCCTATACCAATCTTAAAATAGAGATCGGAGGCATTCATGAAAATGGTTCAGCCACGGCGATCGTTTATGCCAAAGTGATTGAGCCACCGGAACATTCCTCAGTGAATAACGCTGGTTTTTACCTCTACTTTTCTGCCATGCCTGTGTCCCTAACCCAACAACTAAAGGAACTGTATCAAACTGGGCAGGTTGTGTTTCCAGGGACATCCACAGCCCAGTAATTGGAGGGAATCATGGCAACCACACTAAAGTTTTTGGGTTCAGGTTCCGCGTTCACCGTGGGTGGTGACAATTTTCAATCCAACATTCTGTTGACAGCTCCCAGTGGACGCCACCTATTACTGGATTGTGGAACTGATATCCGTTTTTCGCTTCATGCCGAGGGTCTTAGCTACCCGGACATTACGGATATCTACATTAGCCATCTTCACTCCGATCATGTCGGCGGCTTAGAATATATCGGGTTTACCACCAAGTTTGACCCCCAGTGTGACCGCCCCAAGCTTTATCTCAGCCAAGATATTGCCACCGATTTGTGGGACAAGTGTTTAGCCGGGGGAATGGAAGCCACTGAGGGGGATTTGACTGACTTAAGTAGCTATTTCAGGGTTAATTCCTTAAAACCTGATGAAAGTTTTACCTGGGAAGGCATTTCGTTTCAGCTCGTCAAACTCAACCATGTAGATACAGGATTTAAGTTAATGCCAGCCTATGGTCTATTTTTTCAGATCAATAATCGCTACATTTTTTTCAGCGGTGATACCAAGCTCTGTGTTGAGCGGTATCTTCCCTATTATCAACAAGCGGATATTATTTTCCACGATTGTGAAATCAGTGCCTAACAAACGCCGGTGCATGCTCACTATAAAGATTTAGCGCTTCTGCCCGCCGCTATTAAACAAAAAATATGGTTGTATGGCTACCAACCCGGTCGCTTACCCCCTGCGACCAAAGATGGATTTTTAGGGTTTGTCCGCCAGGGACAGGTCTTTGAATTTTAAGTCATGGTGAAATGAACTCAGCGTAAGACGCAGTCAGAGTGAGTCATGTTTGGGGTCGTGTGAGGTGGCCCCCAAAAACTAGACAGGGGTAGACAGGGGAGAAAGCTCTAAACTGAAAACCTTAACAGAGGAAAGTTTATGAGCAAAACGAAAAAGCAATATAGCCCCCAATTCAAGGCGAAAGTAGCCTTGGAGGCAGTAGAAGGGGTAAAAAGTATAGCGGAGCTATCAGGGGAGTACAAAATCCACCCAAGTGTGCTCAATAAATGGAAAAGGAAACTGATAGACGAATCTGTCAAAATCTTTGAAGGGGAGTCTGTAAAGGTAGAAAAAATGAATAACAAGGATGCAGAAATCAATGAACTGTATCGACAAATCGGAAAGCTGAAGGTGGAAAAGGATTTTTTAGCCGACAAGTCAGTAAGACTGGGCTTGCCGACCGAAAAACCATGGTAAATCCAAATAACCCAGACTTAAATCTCAAAGAGCAATGCCAACTACTAGGTATAAATCGTTCAAGCTATTACTACCAAGTAAAGGAGCCAAACGAGGAAGAAAAAATGCTATTAAGACTCCTAGACGAGCAATATTTGAAGACTCCTTTTTATGGAAGTCGAAAAATGACAGTATACCTGCGAGAGCAAGGTTATCATGTCAATCGCAAAAGAGTTATTAAACTGATGCATACATTAGGATTGCAGACAATCTATCAAAAAAAGAGAACCAGTGTTAGCAATCCGGAACATCGAATTTACCCCTATTTGATAAGGAGTTTGGAGATTAATCAAGCCAATCAAGTGTGGTGTACAGACATCACATATCTGCCAATTGGCAAAGGATATTATTATCTGGTTGCCATCATGGATTGGTATAGTCGACGAGTATTATCGTGGCGTATCAGTAACACAATGGATGTTAAATTCTGCTGTAACGCATTGGAGGAAGCGTTAGAGAAGTATGGCAAACCAGAAATCTTTAACAGCGACCAAGGAAGTCAATTTACATCTAAAGACTTTACTGAGATTCTTTTAGATGCTCAGGTAAAAATTAACATAGATGGGAGGGGACGATGTTTCGATAATATTTTTATTGAAAGATTATGGCGTTCCCTTAAGAGCGTGTTTGAAAAGTAGCTCGAAGTAGGGAAAATGGTGAAGATCACAAATTTCACCATGATGATTATGACACCTAGACTCCCCTACGATACTGACATAAGTGAGCAGCAGTGGCAATTACTAAAACCCCATCTGCCTGAGGCAAAAACTGGAGGAAGAAAACGGACGACCAATCTACGCAGAAGTGGTTAATGCAATTTTTACATACTCAGAGCTGGGAATGCTTGGCACTCCTCCCCCATGACTTTCCTAAGTGGCAAACAGTTTATGGTTATTTCCGGCAATGGCAGGAGGATGGAACCTGGTTAAAGCTAATGACATCTTCAGGCCGAGAGTCCGTCTCAGGCCGGGAGAAACGCCAAACCAAGTGCGGGATGTCTGGATTCACAATCAGTCAAAAAGGCTGGAGCGGGGCAAGAAAGTGGCTATGACGGTGGGAAAAAAAATGGTCGTAAACGAACAATCCTCGTGGACACAATGGGAATGTTGTTAGGGGCAGTAGTTCATGGGGCTCATCGCCCAGACCATAAGGCCTTGACCCTGATGGCTACTTGGTTTCGCCCTTTATGGCAGTGCCTGCAGTTGATATGGACTGACAGCACTTTTGGTGGCAGGAATTTTATTGCCTGGATTGAACAGACCTTTGGCTGGACACTTGAAGTCGTTAAGGAAAAAGAGGGACAAAGAGGGTTTGAGGTTTTGCCTCGACGTTGGGTTGTTGAACGCACCTTTGCTTGGTTTGGTCGTTATCGTCGTTTGAGTAAAGATTATGAATATTTACCCACCACTGATACGAGACAATGCTTATGTAGCTATGGTTGAATCTCATGCCGGAGTCTCACAACTTTTCAAACATCACTCTAAGAGCGGTGTTTGAAAAGTAGCTCGAAGTAGGGAAAATGGTGAAGATCACAAATTTTACCATGATGATTCCCACCTAGACTCCCCGGACCCGCATACGTGGCAGCAGTGGCAATTACTAAAACCCCATCTGCCTGAGGCAAAAACCTCACTGACGGACACATCTTTTAGTTCATTTAAAAGTACAAAAGGCTGAAACACATATCTGGTAAAGTTTTGAGCCTAATCTACTTTTAGAGCCTCACTCCCGATCAATTCTCAGAAGTCAGTGGTGAAGGGAATTCCAGCAAATTCTCTCATCAGGCAAGAACTTTAGCCTTATTCTTAGAACCTAGTCGTAGCGAAGCTTTTAAGCACTTGTGTCCGCCACTGAGGGCAAAAACTGGAGGAAGAAAACGGACGACCAATCTACGCGAAGTGGTTAATGCAATTTTTTACATACTCAGAGCTGGGAATGCTTGGCGACTCCTCCCCCATGACTTTCCTAAGTGCTGGAGGGGGGACAAAAATAGCTAAAAGCAAGATTGGACAAGGGAAAGAGCCTTCAAACCTTGTCGATAATTTAGCGATTTGTGAGGGGATAATTGCATAAGAGCGAAAAATTCAGGAGAAAATAATTGATGAGATAACAGCCAATCAGAAGCATGTAACCCAAGATAAAAATCGCTGTGTCGGCGAAAAGACAGATTTTTTTCTTTGACTCGACCAACATATTTAGCTATGCCCTTAGTCTTAATAGCCTGACCAATGAGAGTAGCTTGAGAATAAGAAAAAGTAATGAGTAGAAGAAGAGAATAAAGACGATGACCAGAAAGCTTAGTGTGTTCTAAATCGTAATTATTCAGGAGTAAAGAAAAAAGGAGAAAGGGGAAGACCGGGAAGAAGAGAAGGAGGCTCAAGACCAAATCGAGCAGCGCGACAGGCTTGAGTTAGGAAATCAAGAACGGAGCGATTTTGTGCCTGTAAAGAAGTGGTCACAGTAAGCATACGGGCAACAAAGTCACTGCCACCCTGAGACTTAGAACCAAAACTAAGGCGACGCCAAATGACGGCAGGTCTTAGAGCCTGCTCAGCGGCATTGTTGGTTGGTACAAGTGAAGGATGGTTAACAAAAGTCCATAAGGCGGGTTCGACCTTAAGAATCTGACGACAAGTCCGCACCGTTTTAGCCAAGGGAGTTTTCTCCTTTGAATCCAACGTATAATGCCGCCGCATTCTCCAATTCCTGTTGAAAACCCCGCCGAAGATGGGAAACTGCTTCCACAAACAGGGCACGACTCATGGTTCCATCTCGTACCCGGTGCCACCATCGAAATAAGCGACGTTGTCTTCTTAATAAAGCATTACCAATTTCTGCTGATACCCCAGACCGTTCGCTAATAGCAATAAAATCCCTTTTCAGATGCGCCCAGCAAATTTGACGTTGCTCCAGGGGGAGCCAATTGTATGCTCCATACCGGTCTGAAGTGACAGTGCCTTTAAACCCAGTCCCGATAAGACTTTTCGCCGTATCCTGGGAACGCGATAGTACTAAATCAAAAAATGAGACCAGGGGGGTTACCAATCCCCATAGCCACCCCCTCTTCTTGCTGGGATTTTTCCCATCACCATTGTGTTGTGTGAACCCAGTTTCATCACTATTCATCGCTTCCTGGCTCTGGACGTAAATTTTTGCCTGTTCTACACTTGTCCCTACCGCCTCATTGAGTTCCTGGCGTAGACGATTTATTCCCCCTGTCGATATCACCACGCCAAATACTTCCTTCAGTAGCTCTTGCACTAATCCATGACTTTGATGATGGTGAGCGCTCAACACACCCACTAACCCGGTTAATCTTTCTCCATAACCTTTCTGGGTAACTCCATTCGGCAACTTGGCTCGGGTTCCATGCCCACATTCCGGGCATGTTAGCTTGTGCAGTCTGTACTCTATTACCTCCGGTTTCACTGGCGGAATTTCCACCACTTGATGCCGATATGGATTTTCGTCTTCCCCTCTCAATTCATTCCCACAATGACCGCACGTTTCCGGTTTGACCTCCTTTATTGCCTTGCAGTCTTCCGGTTTATACAAATATCGTTGATTTCCTAGATGTCCCGTTTGGCCTCCACGCTTCCTACTTCCTATCTGACTGATTTTTTTCTCCCTTTTTTTTCCTGGCTCGTCTTTTGACGGCGGACGGGATGAATTCCCCGAATTTTGATTTAAACGTTCTTCTATTTCGTTTACTCGTTCCTCTAACCGATGCGCTTTTCCCCCTTAGCCCTTCATTTCCTTTCACCAATTTCATCACCAGTTCCCGCACGCTCGCTGGCGTTGACTCCCAATCCTCCTTGGGAACCTCATATCCGCCCACTTGAATCATCTTGCTCATTTTTCTAACTTACCAATTTTTTTCACCATTTTTCTACTTCCCCCCTGAAAAGCTACCTTTTTGTTATCTATATATGGTTTATCTGGCGGATTCTAAATCGTCTTTAGGGGAAGAGAAGACCGCTATAAATTAATAGTACTGGAGTCTGGCAAAAATAGCCTAAAACGAGAAAAAAGAGTCACACCGTAGTAGATTTGGGCCAATAGCAAAACCAGCCCCGGTGTGACTGCGATGATAAAACAGATTATCCGCCCTACAGCCCTGTTGATCAACTTTCTGCTCAGTCTGCATCTGACACTGAGCTCCCCCCAACTGCGTCATGTCCAAAGACTGGTAGAGGGGTTGAGCGTGAGCAATGGGCGCAAAACCCTCGCAGGACTATACCGTCAATGGGTAGATGCCCCGGATGAAAGCGCCGTGAGTGACTTTCTCCGAGCGAGTCCCTGGTCAGATGATGAGATGAACCATTCAGTTTCGTCGTTTGCCTTGCGAGACTTGCTACAACAAGCGGAGCTAGAGGGTATTGAGCCAGTACTCTATGTGAGTATGGATGATTCACTGACCCATAAAGATAAAGAGACTCATGCCCTTGAAGGGGTAGATATCCATCATGACCACAATGCCAAGAGCAATGGTCGAGCTGCCTATTGCCAGGGGATGGTGCATGTAAGTTGCCGCATTCAAGTCGGAGCCTACAGCTATCCGTTTGCATGGCAACTGTATTTGCGAGCTAAAACCGTGCGTCGATTGAATCGAAGTCGTCTCAAAGAAGAGCGCTTGAGATTCAAAAGCAAGTACCGGTTAGCCCGTGAAATGCTCACTGAACTCAAAGAGCAGTTACCGGATGGATGGACGGTCTACGTCTTGTTTGATAGCTGGTATGCCTCGGCTAAGCTACTCAAATTCATTGCTCGTCAGGGTTGGTATAGTCTGTGTGCGATTAAATCGAATCGCGCTCTCGATGGGGTCAAACTGTCTGAATGGAACCGACGACTCAAGCACAAGCGCTACACCCCTGTGGAGGTGAGCACTGCCAGCGGCAAGCGGAAAACTTTCTACACCCGCCAGGTCTGTGGACGGTTGAATCATATTCCCTTTGACGTTTGCGTAATTATTTCAAAACGGCACCCTCGGGATCCTCGCCCGAAGTATTATCTGAGCACTGACCTCGCGTTATCTGTCTCACGAATACTGAAACGTTATCTCAATCGTTGGCCCATTGAACAGGATTATTGGTACCTCAAGGAGTGCCTGGGATTAGGCGATTTTCGCGTGCAGAGCTACGAAGCGATTCACAAGTGGTACACCATTGTGCATTTGACTTTGACTTTCCTCTACTGGCAGATGCATCAATCCAGAGAGACTGACCAACTGTTATCGTCGATTGCTCAAGTGATCCAGCATCAGCGGCAGGTTCATGCCAAAGAGGTATTGCTGACGGCTTGCCAACAGGCGATCAATGATGGCAATCTCGACACAGTTGTGAAACGCTTCATCACCACGACTCAGGTAGCAGCATAGGCATTGAGGGTCAATCTGTTACTGAATCGAGAATTCTGAACCTGTTGGTCTCAGAACAAAATTGAGCTGCTTAAGGCAGCAAAAAACAACTTGTTCTCAAGGCTTTTCGCGCTAAAATTTGCCAGACTCCAGTTAATAAATGATTATGTATAACAATGCCCATGCACACCGACCGTCGAGAGTTCATTTGTTGTACTGCAAATTATCTACGGCAGGTGATGGGCAACGTTGGGCGATCAGAAAACAGCGACAGACTATAACCGGAACTCAGGTTGGCAGGTTTGTGACTCCGGTGATGGCTTGGCTCATCTGAGACCTGCGGCTAGCTTTGGTTTGGGCATTGAATATCCATTTACGCTATCGCAAGACTCCTTGATTAACTACGCTTCATCACTTTCGTTCACGAGTATTGCATGGAACTGCAAACATATTGCCAACGCTCAAATTCAGAGGAAGTTGGCAGAAATCAGTCTTAATTTGGGATACGAGTTACCCATAATTTGTACTCCTTACGAACTATTAGGAGATTATAATGATGTGGCAAGATGAAATTTTAGATGAAATTCATAAATTTCGGGAAGAACACGCTAAATCCTTTAACTACGATTTGGATGCAATGTTTGTAGATTGGCAAAAAAGACAAGCAGAAAGTGGCAGGCAAGTAGTCAGCTTACTACCAAAGCAAGGTCTAACAAATCGTTGGAGCCGACCAAAACAAAACGATCCACAGAATCTCCAACCTAACCGTGGCGGCTCAACTTAGCCGTTGGGCGATCAGAAAACGGCAACAAACTATAATCGGAACTCAGGTCGGCTAGGTTTGTGGCTCTGGTGATTGCTTGGCTCATCTAAGACCTGTGGCTAGTGTTAGTTTGGGCATTGAATATCCATTTATGCTACCGCAGGACTCCTTGATTAACTACGCTTCATCATTTTCATTCACGGGTATTGCCCTTAAACCGGAGTAACAATCGCTGAAACTATCTTTCTACTTGGAGCATTGATTTAATTTATTTCGCGGCCCTACTGTATGCCAAGAATCACACCATTTTTGTTGGATCAACGACTTGGTCAAATTCCTGAGCGGTCACATAGCCTAACTGGGTGGCGGCTTCTTTTAAGGAGAGATTATGCTCAAATGCATGGTGGGCGACATGGGAAGCCTTATCGTAACCAATGACTGGACTGAGGGCTGTCACTAACATTAACGACTGATCCACATAAGCTTTGATGGTGTCTTGATTTGCCCTCATGCCCGCCACTAAGTAATGGGCAAAATTATGGGCCGCATCTGCCATGGTTCGTGCCGACTGCAATACGTTAGCAATCATTAAAGGTTTATACACATTCATTTCCAGAAAGCCTCCAGCCCCGCCCAGGGTCACCGCCAGATCATTGGCCATCACTTGCACCGCCACCATGCTTAAGGCTTCACATTGGGTCGGATTAACTTTCCCTGGCATAATCGACGAACCCGGCTCATTGGCGGGTAATGTTAACTCATTGAAACCACAGCGGGGACCACAACTCAGCAAGCGGATATCATTTGCAATTTTGTATAACGCCGTTGCCAAGGTTTTTAAACTACCACTAAGCATCACTAAGGCATCATGGGAACCTTGGACAGTGAATTTATTCGGTGCAGTGATGAAGGGGAGCTGGGTGAGACGGGCAATTTCGGCGGCGGCAGCTTCCGCAAAGCCGGGATGGGTATTGATCCCTGTTCCCACCGCAGTCCCCCCTAACGCGAGATGGTAGACATCTTGCAAACTGTATTGCACGCGGTCTCGGTTTTCGTCCAGTAATCCAACGTAGCCAGAAAATTCTTGTCCCAACGTTAATGGAGTAGCGTCTTGCATATGGGTACGCCCAATTTTAACCACATCAGCCCAGGCGATCGCCTTGTCATTAAGATGATCCCGGAGAGTTTTGAGTGCAGGAATAAGCTTGTGGTTAACCGCTATGGCGGCGGCAATATACATCGCGGCGGGAAATGTGTCGTTGGAGGATTGGGATAGGTTGACGTGATCATTGGGATGGACAGGGACTTTACTCCCCAAAGGATTATCCGTTAACTGGCTACAGCGGTTGGCAATCACTTCGTTCATATTCATATTGAACTGTGTGCCACTCCCTGTCATCCAAACATGCAATGGAAACATGTCTTGGTGTTGCCCCGCCAGGATTTCGTCACAAGCTTGTCCAAGGAGTTGATTTTGCTCATCCGTTAACTTCCCAGCCTGATAGTTGGCGATCGCCGATGCTTTTTTCAGAATGGCGTAGGCAGGAATCATTTCGCGGGGAATGAGATCCGTCCCAATGCTGAAATATTCAATAGAGCGTTGGGTTTGCGCCCCCCAGAGCTTATGGGCTGGGACTTGAATTTCTCCGAGGCTGTCGGTTTCGATGCGGAAGTCGGACATGGTTTGCCGTTGAAAAATTAGCAGTGAATGAATCGGCTCGAATAATCAGGCGGTGGGCACATGAGTTAGATAGAGGCTTTTGGCAGACAGAAAATTTAGGCGGTTTTTACCTCTCTGTTTATCGCCCACCACTATACAAATTTCGCTTAACCCAAAAACGGGGTCTTATGACTCCAAGTCCTGGAACTATCTTCCCTTTAGCTATGACCCTAATGTTATCGCGCTGAGACTTGATCTCATATTGCTTGTGGAGTAGAGGCATCGCCACCAGAATTTACTTTACCTGATCGACCCAATCGAAGGTTGGGTCGATATTTAATTTAATCAATTAATGTAAAGAAAAAGTCGTCCGTAATCAATGTTTGTATCCAAAATACTATGCTGACTATGATGATTTTAAGGAAGTGATTGAGACTTGTCTGGAGAATGCTAATACCACCCACCAAAAATCTCTAGAAACATTGTTATCCTTGACCTTTCAGGCGTTCAAAAATATCCATATTTTAGTCGTCTAGGGTATACCCAGATAAAACTCCTCGACCTCAGTATCACCCCCCATGGCAATCAAGTTGAGCTGAGTAGTACAAAATCATGGCAGTATCAGTTTCCAGTGCAGGTTGCGTTTACTTTGTTGGCGCAGGATTAGGCGCACCAGCCTATTTGACCTGCCAGGCGACCGAGATTTTAAGACAGGCGGATGTGGTTATTCATGATGCTTTGGTGGACAGCGCTATCCTCGACCTACTAGGATCGACAGTGGAACACATCTTGGTGGGAAAACGGGGCGGAAAACCCAGCACCCCCCAGACAGAGATTAATCAGTTACTCGTTGATCGTTGCCAGGGTGGTCAGCAGGTGGTGCGCTTAAAAAGTGGCGATCCCTGGATTTTTGGGCGACTAACGGCGGAGATAGAGGCATTACAAGCTGCCTCTTGTTCTTTTCGAGTAATACCCGGTATTTCGTCGGCGATCGCCGCAGCCGGTTTAATGGGAATTCCATTGACGGATAAAGTGAACAGCGCAGGGTTTATGGTGTTGAGTGGTCATGAGCCGGCGCGATGGGAGTGGGATGTTCTCAGCCGCCTTCCCACCCTGGTAATTTTGATGGCAGGACGGACATTACCCGACATTCTTCAGCGTTTACAGGCAGTGGGGAAAGCCCCGACGACTCCCATCGCTATCATCAAAAATGCAGGGCGGATTAATCAGGAAACCTGGCACGGCAGCTTGGCTGATATGGTGGAAAAAACCCAGGGCTGTGACCTTTCCCCTGCGATAGTTATCATTGGATCCGTGGCTGATTATTCCCTTGTGTCTTCCCCTCCACCACTGGCAAACAAAACCATTCTGGTTACCCGGGCCGCTGAGCAAGCCAGTCCGTTCAGCACCCTATTGCAACATGCCGGGGCAACCGTCGTGGAAATGCCGGCGTTGACCATTACTCCCCCTAGTACCTGGCAGCCCCTCGACCAGGCGATCGCCACCTTGGATCACTTCCAGTGGTTGATTCTAACCTCTGCCAATGGGGTGAATTTTTTCTTTGAACGTTTACACCACCATGGTTTGGATAGTCGGGCCTTGGGGAGTCTCAACATTGCGGTGGTGGGCAAGAAAACCGCGACGGTTTTACAGCAGTATGGCCTGCAACCGGATGTTATCCCCCAAGATTTTATCGCCGATGCCCTGATTCCCGCCCTTCCTGCAAACCTCGCAGGGCAAAAAATTCTCTTTCCTCGCGTCGAACAGGGGGGGCGACAAGAGCTAGTTCAAGACCTCCGCACCCAAGGGGCGATCGTCATTGAAGTTCCTGCCTACCAATCCCTCTGTCCTTCCGAAATGCCCTTAAGCATTTGGCAAGGCATTCAAGCGCAACGGTTTAACGCCATTACCTTTGCCAGTGCAAAAACTGTTAGTCATTTTGCCCAATTGCTGCTGCAACGTCATCAGACCACTGGCGAGCCAGCGGTGGAATGGCAGCAATGGTTGAACTCCGTCTGTCTCGCTTCCATTGGCCCTCAAACCAGTAAACGTTGTTTGAGTCAGTTGGGACGAGTTGACGTGGAAGCCCAAAAGTACACATTGGAGGGTTTAACCGAAGCATTAATCATGTATTTTCACCCTAGTGGCAGTCAACAAAAATAAGAATGAGACGCAATGGATTATGTATAGTAACGCCGCACGTTCTCTCATAAAGAATTAATTTCCACGGGCAAAGCCTGCCGCTAAGGGACGGTTCATACGCAACTTCTCCATAATCGAGGGTAAGGGGCATGGGAAATGGTTCCGGCTGCTTGAGCAACCTGTTTGGACTCCGTCGCTTTGCGTTTAAGCAGCCCAGCCAACGATGTAACACTTGGATCACCTCGCACCCTAGAGAGCAGATAATCCCAGAAGCTAACCCCTAATTTACGACAGGTCTTTTTCAAGCCAACCATCGTATCTCTGGCTTTACGGCCCACCGCAAAGTGGGCAGGATTGAACAGTATTGTGATGGTAGAGGCCATCTGTCGAACTACCACCGAGCCCAACCCCACTCCAGAGAAATGCTATTACATTAGTTCCCTTGCCCCTAAGGCAGAGTGCTTAGCGAAAGCCATACGCACTCATTGGGGCATCGAAAATTCATTGCACTGGGTTTTAGACGTTGCCTTTCGAGAAGATGAGTGTCGTATTCGCAAGGGACATGCAGACGAGAACTTCGCTCTGCTCAGACATCTGGCCTTAAGCCTGTTAAATCAAGAGAAAACCAACAAAGTAGACATTCAATTCACAATCGGCGATTGCAAGCTGGATGGGATAATGATTATCTACTCAAGGTCCTCGCTCGATAAGACGCGATTGCCCTAGGATGATAGAGCAGCGCGGTTGACATGAGATTGCTTTGAGTTGAGCAACTTTAGCATCACATTGAAGCCCCTGCTCTGACAATCTGAATTTATAAGCGATCCAGTCAGAATAGGACTTTGGCGACTTTTCTGCACCACCAAGCGCCAGGATTTGTATCTAGGCGGTTTAGTAAATTCATTTCTCCTTCAGCAACATTCTTAACCTGAGTCAATACCGAACTTTTTCCTATACCTCTATCACCAGTAATAATCGTATGTCTAGGCTGGTTATTGGAAAGCTGGAATAGTGAATCTACAACACTATCCATTTGAGCCTTACGTCCTGAAAACCTATCAGGTGAATCTATAGGCAAGTCAGGAGTAAATGGGTCTATATGTCTTTTTTTCATTTATCTTCCTTTGCGCAAGTTTTCGCCCCAAATAACTCTAACTAGTAATTAGACTGAACGTTTCCGCCCAAGATCCCATTCTGAGGTGATTAGACTGACTGTTTCTGTCTAAAATCCTTTCTCTGGGTAATTAGACTGACTGGAGTCCATCTAACTAAGATCCCATATCGGGTATTTAGATTGATAAATTCCGCCTAAGATCCCATGGGAGGCAATTAGATGGTTTAAGTATATTTCCAGTGGCGAGAGGCGGCTGATAGCATTCATAGTTCTTAACAAATCCATTCACAAGTTAGTCGAAACCTCTGTTGTCTATGGTGGCGAGAAACTCCCCAATTTTTTGCGCCGCCACTCGGAGCGTTTCCGGTTCTTTCACCAATGCAAAGCGGACATAACCTTCCCCGGCTGCCCCAAATCCGGCTCCAGCGGACAGGGCAACGCCAGTTTTTTGGACGAGCTGCTGACAAAAGGCGATCGAGTCCTGGGACCAACGGGGAGGAAGCTTCGCCCAAACATACAGGGTGGCGGTGGGTAATGGCACATTCCACCCGATCGCCTGGAGAGCATTGACCAGCACTGATCGCCGCTGGGAAAAGGTATCAATGGTTTTTTGGATGGTTTCTGGTGGACTTTGTAGGGCAGTAATGGCTCCCTGAAGGATGCCTTGGTACTGATTAAAGTCAATGGCCGCCTTAATTTGCTTCAGTGCTTGGATCAACTGGGCGTTGCCCACGGCAAACCCCACTCGAAAGCCGCCCATATTGTGGGATTTGGACAAGGTATAAAACTCAATAGACCGACTAAAGGTGGGATCGGCTTCGAGTATCGAAGGAGGAGAGGGCGACTGGTCGTAAACCAGGTCTAAGTAGGGAAAATCATGAACCAAGACCAGATTATGCTGTTCACAGAACGCCACCGCTGTTTTAAAAAAGCTTAGCGGGGCAACGGCGGTTGTGGGGTTATGGGGATAACTCAGCACCATCAGTTTTGCCTTTGCCAAGACGTTGGGGGGAATATCCGTCAGCACCGGGAGATAATGATTTTCCGGCAAGAGTGGCATGGGATAAATGTCACCCTCCGCCAAATAGACTCCCCCCGCATGGGAAGGATAACCGGGATCAAGCAATAGGGCCACATCGCCGGGATTGAGAATTGCCAGAGGTAGATGGGCGGTTCCTTCCTGGGAACCAATTAAGCTCAGCACTTCCGTTTCCGGATTTGCTGTAATGCCGAGACGTTTTTTCAGCCAAACGGCGATCGCCTGACGAAAAGCTTGGGTTCCTTGGTGTAGGACATAACCATGGGTTTCGGGTTGACGGAGGGCGGTGGCAATGGTGTCTAAAACGGGTTCAGCTGTGGGTAAATCCGATGACCCCAGCGAGAGGTCAATAATGGTGTGACCGTCAGCGCGGGCAGTCGCTTTTGCCTGATCCATTTCCGCAAAAACATTTGCGCCGAAGCGCTGCAAACGGTTAGCAAATTGCATCATTATAGGGGTGAGACAAGAAAAAATTAAGACAGGGACATTGCCGCTGTCTCGTCATGAATCAAGCGGCAAATCTGAAGACATTCTCAGGAAATTACTGCCTGTGGCCAGAATGTCTGGAGGGAATTTTGATAGCACGTCGGTGGAAGCTCTGGCGTAATCGCTTTAACTGCTGTTGGAGATAGTCCAGGTTTGCTGCTTGCCCTCCATAACACCAGGCAGTATAGGCATCAGACAGGGTGACAATAATGTCTACTTGTTCGGGCTGACAATGCTCCCGCAGTGACTGGGCAAATTCTCCGGGGGTTTGGGCCGGGCTTTTATGGAAACCCTGGGCCGCTAGCGTATCCAATAAAGAGTGATACAGCCTTGCAGTGGGGGGATAACTGGCCAAGCGGCGCTGATGTAGCCACCGTCGTCCCTGTTGCCATCCTAACCAACCGAGTAATGTCGCGGCGATCGCCAACATCAAGGCGACTAATCCTCCAATGAGGCTACCTGATGCAAAATTCCAGAACCACTGCAATATCTTCGCCAGGGTTGAAAAAATCATGGTTCCCAAGCCACTGAGAAAACCAGCAACGGGGGAAGGGAGCCAGCCCGCAACCCAACGCCAAATCTGTCGGAGAATCCCGAACGTTTCAGTGTCCTCAATGGAAGGCGGATAAAGGTCATGGCCGGGAATGGGGTCAAACGTGTACCAACCTAATCCGGGAAATAAGACTTCAGTTAGGGCATAGGCATCGGTGTTATGGACGAGGTAATACCCCGTAAAGGGGTTGTATTGTCCGGGGGCAAAGCCGACGGTTAGCCGTGCCGGAATGTCTAATGTCCGCAGCATGATAGTCAGCACGGTGGAGAAATGATCCGGTAATCCCCCTTGATATTTATTTAAAAAGGCCCATACCAAGTCTTCGTTTTCACCAAAAAAGGGGAGATCATCAGTACGGATACGATAGTTTTGCTTCAGTGCCTGGGTTAAGTACAATGCAATTTCATAGGGGGAATCTAGAGGGCGATCCGCTTTTGCCAATAACGCCTCAGCTTTGGCTTTAACATTTGCTCGAATGGCATCGGGAACCGCTAACATCCTCGGACTCAGGCGACTGTTGGCAGGCATCTTATACTGCTGTAAAACCGTGCGATCCCGCACTGGAACTTGGGAAACGACGCTGTAGGTGGTGTCTTTCAGTAACCCCACAGGGGAACGGAGGCTGCCGTTGCGGTCTAGGCCCACTTCTAGGGTAGGAAAATAAAGATAACGGGGATGGTAGAGGGTGGGGATGACATTGGGCAAGTCCATCACCGGGGTATAGGTTTGAACCACCGACTCTGTTTTCATGGAGGTTGCAAATTCCCCCAACGAAAATCGGTAAGACCAGGGCGATCGCCGCACCGTCGAAATATCGGCTTGTTCGCTAATCTCCCATCCCTGGCCCGTGTACCGATCAAACGACAGCGCTTTCCAGAATCCGGGGGCTTGGGAACGAACCCGCAGCACCAACTGTTTCCGCATCTGTCCCCGTAAATTTTGGTTGATCCGGGTGTTAAAGCCGTAATAAAACGTGTCATCCACATCGCCGGGTCGATTCTGGGTAGCTCGGCCGTCCTCGCCGCTATCCTGGGGACTGTAACCGGGATTTTGAATGTTTTGATTGTTCTCGTTAAATCGTTGCTGTTGCATGTCTCCGGGACCACTGACCGGAAAGCTTTGGATTTTATAGCCCGGAAAGCGGGGCATCAGGGCAAAAATCAATAGGCCAGCCGCCAAGGTAATGCCCAGTAGTGTTAATAAACGCCGGGGAACCAAGGGGGAATAACTTTTTTTAGAGGCTTTTTCGGATGATCGCCGTTGCCGGGTAGGGAGCGTATCCTGCAGCCCCAGTCGGGATCGATAATCCAGCACTAAAACGGGCAGAGCAACCGCGAGAAACAAAAATAGCCATGGCGCAAAAGCTAACGTTTGGGACAGTGTTCCCGCTACCCCCAGCAGAATTAACCCAATCACCATGGAGTAGCCCAGATCCTTACGACGGGGTAAATCAAAGCTGTGTAACACCTGGAGCTGGACTAACAACCCCGCTAATGTCACCTGGCTAGCATTCAAATTTTGCAGCAAATTGCCGAAAAATATAACCAGCAACGCCAGCATGGCGATCGCCAACACAAATTTCAGACCGATATTTTTCTGTTTCCGATGTCGCCAACTCCACCAGGCACCCAGGATGCTGAGGGGAACGGCCCAATAACTTAACGTCGTCTGCGCGGCAACATCGGTGGCAATAATACCGATGATGACCATTAATTGCACCATTATCCGTAACAGAATAGATTCTTCCGTTTTCGGCGGAGGAAGCTTCTGGAAAGCCTCGCGGAATTTGGGAAACCAGCCAGCGGAACGGTCAGCAGACGCAGTCATGGGGAAGTGGGCCGTCAGAATATAAAACACCTATTTCCAAAGTGTAATGGGTCAATAGAGAGTTTCCCCACCCCCTCTCCGAACCGGAGTGACTCCTTCGTTGTCGGGAAAAGCAGCCCTTATCCCCCAGAATCACTATCCTTTACGGCAGTTGCTTTTGGCGCGCGCTTAAAACGTCGTCAAAGCCAAAACTAAGAATTCGTCTGATAGGGCAAACGCATTGTGTCAAAGGTGAAAATTTTAGGGCCCAAGCGTTTGCTCTGGTCTACTTGAAGCGTTATTTTGCATCCGGAGCACTCTTATTTGGTTTACACTTCCACATGAAAAACAAACAGTCTCTAAGAATCATCCATGTTTAATAAAAGAATACTGACATCCTTCTTGTTGGGAACGTTAGTGCTTGCAGTGCCTACGATAGCTCAAGCCGACGACATACGCACCGAACGAGTTCAATTTGAACCTGGGAGCACCAGTAAGTTTATCGAAGGACAAATCAAAGGCTATGAAGCAGTGGATTATGTTTTAAATGCTCGCAAGGGCCAATATGCCAACATCAGCATGGCAACCCAGCATGGAGCGACTTACTTTAATATCCTTGCTCCCGGGGAAAATAACGCGGCGATGTTTATTGGTTCCACCCGTGGTAATCAGTATGAAGGAACGTTACCCAAAAGCGGTGATTATAAAGTTCGTGTTTATATGATGCGGAGTGCTGCCCGTCGTGGTGAGGTTGCTAAATACCGTTTGGAAATGATAATCGCGAACGATACGCAACCTACCGATGCCGCAAATACTGAAAAGATGTTGACAACTTGCAAGGGTCTAGCCGCTAAAGAGTACAGCACAAGAACCAGCGAAATTGTTGTCAAATATGAAGGGCAGCGTACTGATGGTACCCATGCAGTCAATGGAATCTATGACACCCCCAAAGTGAAATATACTTTTCAGTGTTCCTTTAACCGTTCAGGAACTCAGGTTGTGGACTTCGTTCAGAACCCTCCTGAGTCGAAAGTAGATGAAGGCGCTCTCTAGCAAACAGACTCTCATTGCTAATACACCATATCCTGGAAGGAAGGGAGTGAAGAACACTCCCGCTATGGAATACAGGGGTTTATGCCGCTTGGGAATGGTTAATATTGATTCGAACACCAGAAGCTAATATTCGTGTAGATCTATTAATCATCTGGCCCATCTTAGCTGTTGTTTCACTTTGGGCAGTTTTCAGATCATTAGCTGCCCACCGTTAGCCTTCTCAGCAGGTTGGTCTCATTTAATGCAAGACAAATATCATTTAGCTGGAGGAATGAAGCCATTGATTATTGAGAATTTTACAATCATCATCCCATTTTATATTTATTCCGCACACAAGAATTAGCGTTAGCTTTAATTTACTTTTATTATTTAAGGAATCTCCAGATGAAAGAACAAGCAAGCTTTAAGTCCCGTTTATTAGCCTACTTGATCGATATCATTATTCTCGCCATTGTCGGTGGAATAGTGGGAGGCATTCTTGGTTTTCTGATAACGATCATTGGCAATCTTCAAGAACCGATGTCTGATGCACAGTCTACAATTTTAGGCATCTCTATATCCTTTATTATCAGCTTTTTGTACTTTGGTTATTTTTGGAGTAATCGTGCCAAATCTATCGGAATGGGCACTGGTTCCGTTTAATGTGATCCCAAAAGTCTCTTCTGATGGGAGATCCAGAGATTACTAGTAAGTCTTACAGATTAGCGATAAGTGGTTAGAGGCCTTGATTTTTCGTTCAGAGACTGTAAATTTTCCCCTAAGACAAAGAGTCCCAATCCCCTATACAGAGGGTTATACAGCTTCCCCATCATACGGAACCAGTGCCTATGGGGCAGGTGTTGGCAAAACACTTGGATAAAATCGGGATGCTGTTTGTTGTCATTGATAATCAGCCGCCACAGGTGGCGATCGCCAACACAAATTTCAGACCGATATTTTTCTGTTTCCGATGTCGCCAACTCCAGATAATTCAGACGATAAGTTTTAAACTCCAGGCATTTAATTTGCCAACGTCTGCCGATAAATTATCCCTGACGTGAAGTTTCCAAACGCCACGGATATTATTGTTGCGGTCAATGAACTTACTCAGATCCGGTGTATCGGCAAGGGTAAATGTCTGTCGCAAATCATCGACCCCGTCACCGGAATCGACAGACTTCAACACAATCTCGTCCCCTGCAGGCGACTCCACTGCAATGCTGAGATCGCCCCGGTAGGTATGGGTGATATCAATGGAAACAGCCATATCTTTGAGGACGCCATCAGCATCGACATTCATCTCACTGGTAATACCAGCGGCGTTGTTATCCGGAATCGCCAGGCCGGGAGCAATGCGCCACTCAGTCTGTCGAGTGGATAAACCCAACGTCAAGATCCAGGTGTTGAGCTTACCGACATCAACGGCGGCGAGATCAGCCACCTGTAATGTCCAATTCCCCTCGGCACTTTCACCACTCAGCGCCGCTAAGGCAGGTACATTTTCAGTGGTAAAACGGGCCACCAGGTTATCCCTTCCATCAAAGATCGGGGCGGTGCGTCCAAACAAACGGACGGCAGTTCCCATCGGACTGATCAGCGCCAGTTTCAGGTCACCACGGTAGGTGTGCGTGATGTTGACCTCGACCGCCACTGTTCCCACAGAAGATGATCGATTGACCACAATGGCATCCGAAATTCCGACGGGCTGATTGTCTGGAATGGCTAGATCTGGGTTACTTTCGAAGCGGACTTCAGTGACCCCCCCGGTGGTTCTCCGGTCTCGTGCTGCTTTCACCGCTCGTTGCGCATCGACCCGACCAAAACCATAGAGGCGAGAGTGTCCGTTATTGTCGTAATTACCACCCTGGGGATCAATTTTTTCAGCCGAGTCTTTGAGAATTTCCTTGACCTCTTTAGCCGTGAGTTCCGGATTCACCGACAGCATCAGGGCACAAATTCCAGCCACCAGCGGCGTGGCGCTGGACGTTCCCCCGAAACGTTCTACCGTCGTGTGGTCACCGGACTGGTAACCGCTTGAACCCCGGCGATCGGTGGTGACGATCCCCAGTCCCCCCGCACCGCTGCTAGGAGCGCAAACCCAGATAGCATCACCAAAATTACTATAGTGACTTTTTTGATCCCGGCTGTTTGATGCAGCCACAGCGATAACATCCGGGTGAATGGCAAAACCATTCCGGGTGTTGGGGGGAGCATCGATGTCATGGTTATCATTTCCTGCCGCGAACACAATCACGCACCCCTTTCCGTTGCGCCCTTCGGTGGCGGCTTTGCTAATAGAGCGCTTCATTGATGTGCTCAGAGTAAAGAAGTTGCTTGCCACCCCCCAACTACAACTAATGATGTCAGCGCCGTTCAAACGAGGATGATCGAACTGGTCGCGAATATCTGCGTCACTGACCGAGCCGCTCCAGCGGATTGGCATCAAACCACATCCGGGCGCAATGCCCACGACACCGCTGCCGTTTTCATCGGCTACCGCCACTCCGGCACAGGCTGTTCCATGGTTATCGGAGAAGCCTACGGGAGACGGATCGGCATCCCCTTGACCAAAGTCTCTGGGAAATCGAACCTTTCCATTGGATGCAAAATCTGGATGGCCAATATCACATCCATCATCGATCACTGCGACGGTGATATTACGGCTACCACGGGTTATGTCCCAAGCCGCTGTTGCTGAGACATCCGCACCAATCGTCAGGCCCGCGCCTCCTTGATTCTCAAGGTGCCATTGTAACGGGAACAAATTATCGATGGGACGATAAATCGCGAGATTACTTTTAACCACCAAATCTGGTTCAGCCAGTACAACGGCATGGGATTTCAGTAGGGCATTGGCGATTTTCAGCGGGTTTTCAGTTGACTCACTCGTCAACCGCAGCACACAACAATTCGGATTTCCGTCGGGATCAGGGATTAATTCCAGCCCATATTGATCGAGCAATCTGTTCACTTCCGCCTCACTGCTCGATGGCTGTAGCTCTACATAAATGCTGTCCATCGGGAAAAACATTGACTCTGGATCGACCGGAGTATGGAAAACGTGGCTGCACCAGGCGACATCAGGACTATGTGTTCTCAACTCCTCCATGACGTCATCGCGTGCAGATGGGTCGATATAATACAGTTCGACGCCTCGAAATGATCTATCTTCATCAAGTCGGAGACTAGGAAAACGATTCGGTACTTGTGCGGCAGCAGTCAGCGGAACAGACGAATTGGACTGCTTTCGTTTAACGGCAAAGGCAGCGGTCGCTTCCACAATTTCGAAGTCTTCCCCTCCCCGTTGAATGGTGTAAGTTTTATTCTGCGATTGTGTCGTTTGTTCTTTAACCACGGAATGCTCCTGTCAAAATCAGACTATGCGGAACCGATACCTAATCGCTGATGTTGCGCTCAGGAAATGCCAGCTTTATCTCAAGCAAGTATGGGTGAATATTTGCTTGAGATTAATAACTAGGTATTACACGGAAAGTCTTTGCGTATCACTCTTAATCGAATGATTATGGTAAGCATCTCTCCGTAACTTTCATCATAAATTAATACGATAAAATTTTATGTACGACAGAAAAAATTATAAAAATGAGACAAAACTATAAAATTATTTGCCATCGTGACTGATGCTTAACCTGTCGGTTCCATGCTGATCCCCGGTGTCGCATCAGGCTGTCCCCCGGATACGAGACGGGCAACGGCATTCTGCAAAGCCTCGGTACGATTGTCGTAGCAATTTTGAGGGTCAACAAAACGGAAAACATTCAGTTTTTCTAAGCGACGCTTGGTCTGACCCGCTGCCCCCACAATAAAGACATTGCGTCCTTTTTCCGCCGCCTCTTCAATCGCATTTTCCAAGGCTAAGGAGGCTGTCACCCCCAAATGAGGCACGTCACTGACATCAAAGATAATAGCCGCACATTCTTTAATGGCATTATGCTCCCTGGCGATCGCCTTCGCCACCCCAAAAATCATGGGCCCACTGAGCTGGAATAGCAGGACTCGACCATTGGCTTCATCTAACCAACGTTTTTCATCACTGGAAAGATGAACCTCATCGTCTGCATCGCTAATGGTACGCACTGATTCTGATTGCAAGGAACTCATCCTATCGATGGTCAAAACATTGGCGACAAAGATACCAATCCCCACTGCGGCGATTAAGTCCACCAAGACCGTTAGGATAATCACCCCATACATAATCATGGCACCTTTCAGGGAGACACTATGGGCTCGCTTGAGGAAACCCCAATCAATAATATCGATACCGACTTTGAAGGCAATTCCCGCTAATACCGCTAACGGAATGGTAGCCGCCAGATTAGCTGCTCCGAGAATCACTACTAATAACACAAAGGCTCTAACAATGCCGGACAAAGCACTCCGTGCGCCCGACTGAATATTAACCACTGTCCCCATCGTGGCCCCCGCACCGCCGAGACCCCCAAAAAGTCCCGAAACAATATTCCCGATTCCTTGACCGATTAATTCCTTATTCGAATTATGTTCTGTCCGGGTTAAACTGTCGGCAACAACCGATGTGAGTAGGGCATCGATACACCCCAACATGGCCAGCACTGCCGCATCCACAAACATCAACCGGAGTTGATCGGGACGAAACATCGGCAGTTGGAGTGTAGGAAATCCAGCTTGAATTTCACCAATACGGCGGATGCTGTCTACGTCAGGAACCACTACCAGGGAAATGACGGTGCCCAAAATTAATGCCACCAATTGGGGCGGTGCAAACTTTTTCCACTTCGACGGCATAAACCAAATAATGGCTACCGTAATTAATGCCAGTAACGTCTCGATGGGCTGAATATTACTCAACAAGTCTGGCAAAGACTGGAGGGTTCCCATCACGCCCCCCTTTGGGCTGGCTTGCCCCAAAAAAGGAGCTAATTGCAATATGACGAGAATAATACCAATCCCCGACATGAAGCCCGACACGACGGTGTAGGGCATCATGGTGATGTATTTGCCCAGTTTAAGTAAACCGAAAACGATTTGTAGTACCCCGGCTAACATCACCACTGTGAAGGCAAGAACCAAGCCATTATCTGGATCCGTCGCAACGAGGCTGGCAATAATCGTAGTTTGTACTACGGTCATGGGCCCAGTCGGCTCGGAAATCAGGGTCGGTGTGCCACCAAAAAGAGCTGCAAAAAAGCCGACTAAAACCGCCCCCCACAATCCGGCAGCAGCACCGGCACCAGAGGCAATCCCAAACGCCAAGGCCATGGGGAGAGCAATAACCGCAGCCGTGACTCCCCCAAAAATATCCCCTTTCACATTCCGAAAGTGAATGTTGTTGGTTATTTGCATAAAATGTTTTCCATAAACTTTTCTAATCAATGATTATCTTAGCCAGGCGTGAGACTTCAAACTCACACTGCGACCAATCAAATTGATCAGCCCATCAACATAGTGATAAATCTATTTTTAAGTGTTTATTTATTGAATCAAACCTACAGCAAATGTCAGGGAAAGACAAGAACTTCAAGAAAACTTTACTTCAGTGACTCCTGAACGTATCGAAGTTCAGCTCATCAACGAGCTTGGCACTCAAAATGCCCGCGAATGCTAGGTTGAGATAGGGTTAAATCTGGTTAAGATCCCGATGTTGTTGTTTCTGGAATTTACTAATCATTATGCGGCAGCCCATTATCTTGCTGGAACTAGAGTCATGGTTTCAGCGGGCAGGACAAGGGATATTATTACTGGGCAATACAATTTATCAACTGTTCACTAAGCGTATTGACTTCCGTAACACTTCCCTGCAAATGATGTCGGTGGGACCCGCTTCTCTCCCCATTGCCCTGGTTACAGCGGCGGTGATCGGTATGATTTTTACCATCCAAGTGGCGCGGGAATTCCTCGCGTTAGGGGCTGGCAGCGCCGTAGGCGGGATTTTACTCTTGGCTTTAGCCCGAGAGCTATCCCCCATCATGACAGCGGTCGTCGTCGCGGGCCGGGTCGGCTCAGCGTTTGCCGCTGAAATTGGCACAATGCGTGTGACGGAACAAATTGATGCCCTCTATATGCTTAACACTAACCCGGTGGAATATCTTGTGATTCCCCGCCTACTCGCTTGCTGCATCATGGTTCCAGCGCTGAGTATTTTATCTCTGCTGACGGGGATGTTTGGAGGAGTGGTGATTGCCACCAATATGTATGGCATTGCCAATCAGATCTTTTTTGAATCGATTCAAGTGCTTGTTACTCCCTGGGATATTTTGTGTGGCCCGATTAAAGGCATTGTTTTCGGGGCACTCATTGCCATTATTGGCTGTAACTGGGGATTGACGACAAAAGGGGGCGCGAAGGGGGTGGGGGAATCCACCACAGCCGCTGTTGTCACAGCATTGCTGGCAATTTTTGTCGCCGATTTTCTGTTGTCCTGGCTCATGTTCCAGGGCAGCGGTTCCGGTGGTGTCTTGGCAAGTTAATTGACTAATTTTAGTGAGACAGAAAACCTGATTTTTTCAACTTAATCTGGTCGCTACCGCCACCACTTCTGGGTGGTGATATGGAAGTAGTGATCGCATAAAATCCTAGCCGGTTCTGGGATAGAGCTTCTTGTTACTATTGTTGATTTTCAACGAATATTACATAAAGAATCGAGGAATCTTCAATGGACGTAGCCAGAAAAATAATTAGTGATCATCGACCCATTGAAATTAGTTATTGTGGCAAATTTGGCATATCTAAAACAGGATTGAATGCAGGAATCGAGATACTGATTAATAAGCAGTCAATAACGCTCAAATTCGACTGTTATAGTTGTAAAAAATCTATCACTAAAAAAGCTGGGCCAACCGCCTGGTCTGCGTCTGGGTCAGCCTTAATAACAACTTGATTTTTCGCTGCTCACGGTCATTCCCGCTAAGCTGAAGGCACTTGGTCAAGCTGAAAGTCGAGGCCCCATTATGACGAGTTCCCTGTACCTCAGTACCACAGAACCCCAGAGTGGGAAATCATTAGTTGTTTTGGGAATTTTAGACTTAATTCTTACAAAAACAACCAAGATTGCCTACTTTCGTCCTATTCTCCAGAACCCAATTGCCGGTCAACAGGATAACAACATTGCTTTAGTGTTAAGCCACTGCGGGCTGCAGCAAAATTACGATGAATCTTTTGGATTGTCCCTCCAAGAAGCAGTTAACCTGGCTGGACAAGGGGACGTTGAACAAGTTTTTGATCGCATTATTCGACAATATAAAGCCCTAGCGGATCGAGTCGATTTTATTCTCTGTGAAGGTTCTGATTACGTTGGAGAAGAGAACGCTTTTGAGTTTAATTTCAATACCACGATCGCCAAAATGCTGGACTGCCCGATTTTGTTATTGGGCAATGCGGCGAATAATTCCCTGGAAGAGGTTCTGCAACCCATTGACTTAGCCCTAGAGTCCTATAGAGAACGTTCCTGTCAAGTGGTGGGGGTCATAGTGAACCGGGTGCAACCCCATCTGCGGGCAGAAGTTTATGCAGCCATAAAAACCCGTTATAAGAAAGAATCTCTCCTGGTGGCGGCTATTCCCGAAGATGAGCTGCTCCAGAGTCTGCGGCTAAGGGAAATCGCAACGGCCCTCAATGCCAAAGTCTTATTTGGTCAAGACCAGATGAATAATCTGGTCTCCTGTCATTTGGTGGTGGCGATGCACTTTGCCCATGCGCTGGATTGGCTGGCTCAAAACAACACCTTGATTATTACCCCTGGCGATCGAGGGGACGTGATCCTGGGGGCCATGCAGGCCCATCGCTCCCTACGCTATCCCAGTGTGTCAGGCATCCTACTGACGGCAAACTTCCAGCCCGAAAAATCCATTCGACGGTTGATTGATGGCTTGCCCGATACCCCGCCTATTCTCTGGGTCAGTACCCATACCTACGAAACATCGACGGCATTGGAGCGGATTGAGCCAATTTTGAGTCCCCAAGATAATCAAAAGATTCGCCGTTGTGTCAGCCTTTTTCAAAACCATGTCGATGGCGAGAAGCTTCTAGACCGTTTCCAGCATATCCACAGCAAAGGCATTACCCCCAAGCTCTTTATTTACAATTTGGTACAGCAGGCGATCGCCCGTCAACGGCATATTGTCTTACCGGAAGGGAAAGAACCCCGGATTTTAAAGGCTGCGGCCAGTCTGATTCGTCAAGGAATTGTACAAATTACCCTGTTGGGCAATATTCAGGCGATCGAGCAGGCTGTCAAGGTCAACCATATCGCGTTGAATTTGGGGCAGGTAAACATTATTGACCCCCTCACCAGCCCTGAACGGGAGCGATATGCCCAGGTCTACTACGACTTACGCCGACATAAAGGCGTCACCCTGGAGTCCGCCCGTGACACCCTGACAGATATTTCCTATTACGGCACGATGATGGTTTATCTGGGGGAAGCAGATGGCATGGTCTCCGGTTCCGTCAATACAACCCAACACACAGTAAGGCCGGCGTTACAAATCATTAAAACCCAACCCGGCTTTTCCCTGGTTTCTTCCGTATTTTTTATGTGTTTGGAAGACCGGGTGCTGGTATATGGGGACTGTGCCGTTAACCCCGACCCCACCGCAGAGCAATTAGCAGAAATTGCCCTCACCTCTGCTATGACGGCTGAACGTTTTGGCCTCGATTCCCGGGTGGCTATGTTATCCTATGCCTCCGGTTCTTCGGGTAAAGGCGCGGATGTGGAAAAAGTTAAGGCTGCAACGGCGATCGCCAAAAAACGCCAACCTGATTTGGCCATCGAGGGGCCCATTCAATACGATGCAGCAGTGGATCCGACGGTGGGCGCGCAAAAATTACCGGGCTCTGCGGTCGCAGGTCAGGCCACCGTTTTTGTGTTTCCTGATTTGAATACGGGTAACAATACCTATAAAGCTGTTCAACGGGAAACCCGGGCGATCGCCATTGGCCCCATCTTGCAGGGATTAAAGAAACCAGTGAATGACTTGAGTCGCGGGTGCCTGGTGGAAGACATTATTAATACCGTAGTGATTACAGCCCTGCAAGTCCCTTGAAATGACAAGGCGGCGATGACACCCCCAGCTCTAGCGGGTCAATGCAGAGGGGAGAATACCCGCACTTAATGATGCAGAGTAAACCCTGGCCGTTAGGTTAAAATTAGCTCAGCCCTAATTCAGTCCTCTATTCCCTCTACTATGGCTTTACTCTTTGCAACCCTGACAAACTTCATCAATATCTATTTGGTGCTGCTGTTCGTCCGAATTTTATTGTCTTGGTTCCAATCCGCCGAGTGGGCAGGTAAAATCATGGGATTTTTAAGCCCCATCACTGACCCCTATCTCAATCTTTTCCGCTTCATCCCTCCCCTGGGTGGCATTGACTTTTCTCCGATTCTGGCTATCTTTGCGCTGCAATTTTTACAATCGGCGTTATCGAGTGTCCCAGTTTACGCCGGTTTCTAGACACATTTAATAGTGAGATGAATATCGCCTGGGAATGCAGACTCAGCTGGCACAACGAAAACCAGCAATAATTTGCCTGACCCAAGGATAATACCAGTTACGAAAACTTGGCCGTAGTCCCCAGGGACGGGTAGCCCAACTGCCGCCCCGCAGTACCCGATGTCTACCATCAAAGTAAGCCTGGGAATAACTGGGATAGGGATAGGGAGCAAAGTCAGGATAGGGGGCAAACGTAGAGGCAGTCCACTCCCAAACATTGCCTAACATACCGTAATTACCGTAAAGGCTGACCCCCGCTGATTGATGATCGACGGGGGTTGTTTGTCCCCATTGGGCATTGGCATTCGGGACGTTTTGGCCCGAGTGGTTCACTCCCCCCACCGGTGGCACATGACTAGACGGGATGAATGCGGCAGCTTTTTCCCACTCGGTTTCTGTGGGTAACCGTTTACCGACGAATTGGGCATAGGCTTCAGCTTCATAGGCACTGACCCCAGAGACCGGCTCATTAGCCTGTTGCTCCAGCCGTGTGTCTGACCAATACAAAGGCGCTTCTATTTGATTCACCTGCCGCCACTGCCAGCCCTCCGCTGACCAGTATTTGGCCTGGTGATACCCCCCTGCTTCGCTAAATTCTTGATACTGCTGACGGGTCACCGGATAAACATCCAGCCAGAAGCGGGGCACCTCTTGCCAGTGGGTAGGACGCTCATTATCTTGTGCCCAGACCGCGTTGCTACCCTGCCAAAAGCCACCAGCGGGAATAGATACCATCTCTGCTTCGACGGCCTTAGTGGTTGCATTGCTAGAAATCCCACTTAGTTCCAGGGACTGACGACCGACGGCCAACCCCCCTAACTGAGACAGAAAGGCGATCGTTTCTCCGTGCTGGGTTTCATGTTGCAATAACCACGCCCATAATCGCTGTCTTTCATCGGTTGGGGAAGATGGAGGCCACTGTTGCCAAACGGCTTCCCGGACTCGGGCTAAATACTGAATTAAGGTGGGGCGGTCAGGTAAATGACACCGTTCTGCTTTGGGTAAACTATCCGCCCGGAACAATTGACAATAGCGGGGCAGATTAAATTCGGCTTGCAACGGAGGCGGCAATAACCAAAGCGCTTCGGTGTAGGCAATATGTCCAAAATGCCAACCCAAGGGACTAAATTCAGGGTGCAGCAACTGACCAAGGGGGTCATCGGGAATGCAACTCAACAGCCGTAATGTTTCGCGGCGGCAGGCATTCATGGCTTGCCGTAGATCTTGCCAGTTTGAATCGTAATTCACTCGCTCCCCCTAGGCTTGGTTGGCCATGTCCACCTGTGAGGTGATGAAACGATCCATCCAAGTTTCTAAGTATTTGCGATTGGCCTGTTGTTCATCGGGATTAGGGGTATCCATGGGAAACGGAGCCAGTCCTTTGATCGCGGCAGTGGTGACGCAAAACATAGACTTTTGGAAGCTTTGGCAAATTTGAACCAGGATGTCGTCTTCTTGGCGCAGGGACTGACGAAAAAAGTTATGTAGGTAATCCGGTAAATAATGACGCATGTCTTGCATTAATAAAGTGGGGGGAATACCGGCTCCGCCAATGGGCAAGGGGTCAGCATACAGCGCACCGTAGGAAAATAGGGTCTGGTCTTGGGGGATTTGGGCGGCTTGGGCATTATAGGAAACGGTGCCCGGAAAAGGCGTTCCCCGGAAAAAGATAGATTCCACATAGGGGACTGCTGTATCCATCAAAAAGGTTAACCCAGCAGCTTTGGGCAAAATGTCAAAGGTTTGGCCATGGTAATCCACCTGATAAACGATGGGACGTCCGGCATCTTTCACTAAGCCATCTAAAATATGGGCGACGACATCTGGGATGCTCTGGATTTCGCCGTTATCATACCGGTCGGAGAGGGCCAGAAACATATCCGCCATCACCCGCCAAAATTGGCCTAGCCCAGAATAGTAGGACATCATGCGCATGTGCTCGGCTAAAAACTCAGGAAATACTCGATTCACCCCCCACAGCACCGGATGACGTTTCACTTTTGCGGCAATTAAGCGACCGACATTTTCTCTAAATTCTTCACCGTCGAGATACTGATCCAGCCCGCCGCCACCGTGCCACATCATGGCTTTCATACAGTATTCGGCATATTCGTAATTAATCCGGTCATGCCACCAATGTTTCACCAGGCGATCGCCAGTGAGCTGGCCGTTGAAGTATTTATAGAATGGAAACAACCGCAAAAATTGGGTATTAGCAATATATTGCAAATTGATGGCATAGGCATCTAACACGACCCCATAGCTTTTCAAGATCCCCACCACTTCCAGCACATGCTGAGGAGAGTCGGCGAGCAAGGCCTGTCCTGACTCTAAGCATTGAATATATTTCCGGAGGGGATGACGTGAGGGGGTAAGGGCAGCTTGGGTCATGGCGATTGAACCAATAGGGTGAGTCGATGGCAGCGATAGATTTTATTATCACCGCTGGGATCGCAGGATTTCAAAAAATCGGGCAAGTTTTTCCCTCCCCCTCCCCGGCGAGGCCCCATAAACCATTTTGGAGTTGCCCCCAAGAAATTGTTGGGTTCAAAATTCTCTGAGCTAAAATAGGAGTTTAAATTTGGCAGTCGATTGGGTGGCATTGCTTATGGTTCTTGCACATAGCGGCGTGATAGAAAACTATATTCAACGGGTTACCGAACTGAGCCAGTCCACCCAGCGGATACCGACGACGGCAGAATTACAAGAAATCGTCACGGAATTAGGCATTGAGCCAGGGGAAATCCAAGCCGCCCAGCAATATTCTCAGGATCATTACACCCGTGCCCAAGGGTACATGCGTCTAGGCTATTGGGAAGATGCCATTACCGAACTGCAAGAGGCGATCGCCTTGAATCCTAGCCAACCGGACATGCTTTTATGCTTGGGCCAAGCCCATCTGGGACGTTGGCGGCAATTCCATGTTCGTCAGGACGCCGAACAACTCCATCTACGCATCCGTCAATGCCTGTCCCTACAACCCGATTCTGAAGCCGCGTTGAATTTATTGGCGGCATTTCGTAAGTCTCAACAGCAACGGTCTCGGCTCTTTGCCACCATTGGTCTCTTCCTTGGAGCCGTTTTAGTCGGCAGTACAGGCTATATTTTTTTGCAGGGCGGGTTTCCGTTTGTCATTGAAGAAAAAGCCCGCTTAGAACGCCTGGAAGCCAGTTTAGAAGAACAAACCCAACAACTTGAAGCATTGCGCCAAACCGAAAGCCAAAACCGTCAACGACTGAATCAAGCCTTAATGAATTTACGGGCTGAAGTCAACCAACAGCTACCCCGTCAGAGTGCAGAACTTAAAAAGTTACAGCGTGAAATTAAAAAACTAGAGGCGGACTTAAAAGCCCTCAAACAACGACCTCCGCGTTCCAATCCCAGCCTGCCGTCGCCGGAAAGGTAACCCAGGTTTTGTTGTAAGGTTAGGAGGTAAGACATTTTACGTAAGTGAGGAACACAAATGTTTAGATCTGCTCGATGGATGGGTGCCAGTTTAGGCATGACGGTATTACTCGGTTCAATGATCCCGGCTTCCCAAGCGCAGGTCAGCACCGAACTCCCGACGCTTCTTTGCCAAAGGGAAATTATGCGCAATTTGGCTAGCCAGGGCAGCCCAGAAACCTTAGCGCTGTTTCAAGAAAAATCACAAATTAGTTTTGTCAATAACAACGAACGCCAGGTGAGCGGCGGCGGCAAACTCCTCGTCACCGATGCCAATGGTGCCATCAAAACCCCTGGCTTTACCTATACCTGTGTGGCGAATATCACCAATGCTCAGGTCGCCAACGTGGATATTAAAAGAGAAGATCAAGCGGCTGCCACTGAACCTTCTGAGACCGAAACGGCAACACCGGTCGCCAGTGACGCGACTTTGATAAATAATTGTCAGGCGGAGCTAAAAAAGCAAGTCTCAGCGGAAAGTAGCGGCATTGATATCGGCGGAATCGTCAATATTAATACAGGCAAAAAGCAAATCGAGTTCCCCACACCGTCCGAAGTTTATAAAATTTCTGACACGGAACAAGGCATTCGGGGTAAAGCTCAGATTTCATCCGCCGGCGGAGGGACCAAGGAAGTGTCCTATCAGTGCAGTGCGGACAAAGCGGAGGGAACCATTAGCAAGGCATCCTACCAATAATAACGTTGGCTGAGTAGCCCCAAACTATAGTTGAATTAATTTAGATTGTAATACGGCTAAACGAGCTATTTAAGTACCGCAGACCCCTCTGGGGTCTTAATTTAATCTTTTTCAACTATAGTTTGCACTCGATTTTCCAGAATAGTCGGGCGATCGCCAAATGAGAGAGGAGGCAAAGGATGAGGTCATTTACCCTTCGTATAACCAAGGAGTGCTAACAGCCGTCCAGGAGCTTAACTCTGATTCTTCAAACCAGAGAGCAATTTCCCGCTGAGCCGTTTCAATGGCATCGGAACCATGAATAATATTGCGTCCGACTGAAACGCCAAAATCTCCACGAATTGTACCAGGGGCAGCCGCATGGGGATTGGTGGCACCAATCATTTGTCGAGAGGTGGAAACCACCGATTCACCCTCCCACACCATCGCCACAACGGGAGAAGAGGAGATAAAGTCTACTAATCCAGGAAAAAAAGGTTTATCTTTTAACGACTCATAATGCTTTTCTGCTAATTCTTTAGATACGGACATTTGTTTCATGCCCACTAGCTGGAACCCTTTTTTTTCAAAGCGTCCAATAATTTCCCCCACCAACTGACGTTGAACCCCATCGGGTTTAACCATGATGAATGTGCGTTCCACAGAGACCTCCTCTTGCAAATGTTAAGGAACTTAACAAACATCAGCATACTATTTAATTGCGATGGAATCGAGGGAAAAATTGCTAAATTTTTTTATCTAGGTGATCATTGCTCCGACTTATTTTGGTGTCCTACCGATTCATGGTGGACATTTAACCGCTTCAACATCCAAAAGCCCACAGACAGGCATATAATCGCAAATCCCAGGGCAATTAACTCCAGGCTGTCATTTTTGCTAAAGCTAAAAATTATGATTTTTCGTGAGACAGCAATAATGGCCGTGACAATGACAAGCTCAACTTGAATAACATTTTCTTTTAAATAGACGGTAATATTTTCCAATAATTCTAAGGCGATCAAGATATTTAAAAACAAGCCAAAAATTTCAATAATGGTTCTATCGAAAAAAACAAACGGTTCACTCCGGAGTTCAACAAATAGAACCTTAAATAGATCAATTACTGAAACAAAAATGACAACAACTAGGCAGAGCGCTAATAACTTAGAAATAAATTTTTCAAAATACTTTAATAAAAGTAGAAAACGACGATCACTTTTGGGCAAAAAGATCTTTTGTAGTAGATTTAGGCTTTGTTTCCCCATAAAATAGGCTGCAAAATTTGCGACGGACTTAGTGAGCTTCGTAGATATTAATACCTTATCGGTAAGATTCCCATTCGTAAATCCAAAGCCCAGTCAGCGCCATTTTCCGCTGGGGTCTTGACAAGGTTGGTTTCAAAATCCAATTAAATAGACGGAGATTTTATCGACGGGGTCAAATTCTATTCCTATAATTTTGGGGATTCTGAGCTTAGCTAATCATGTGGCGGAAAACCAAGGCTCTCAACCCAAAATGTGTCATCCAAGAAAATTGCTAGACCCCGAGTGATTTTTGCAATTCGACGGATATTTTGATGATTTTCTAATCAAATTAGAAAATTAGTTTCCATCCTAACTACGTCAACAATGAGGTATCAACGGCGATCGCCGTGGTGGCCAGTGGGTCTTGGTTGGGAATAAAGCTATGGGTTACCCGGCCACACTGCCACCATTTTCCGAAATAGTGATGGCGAGTGGCGTCATTTAACTCCCATAAAGAATCCTCGGCAATGCCGTTGCGCCCTTTGCTCTGGCCTGAACTATGACAATATTTACCACCGCCAAGATACAACGCCACATGGTCAATTCGCTGGCTGCCAAAAAACAGCAGATCCCCCAGTAAGCAGTCCGCCATCGTCGTCCGCATAGTCTGCTGCTTGGTGACTAACGGTAAATCTCGAACGTCTACCACCGTTTGACAGAAAGCCGCCTGTTGATAAGAATCCCTCGGCAACCAAATTCCCTGGGACTGAAAAGCCGCTTGCATTAAGCCCGAACAGTCATAGTCGGGCCCAATATTCCCCCCCCATTGATAGTGATTGGACTTTGTTTGTGCTTGCTTGCAATACTCAATAATGGCAGGAATCCGTTGCTCAATTTCTGGGCGACTAACGGCGATCGCTCTATAGGGTTGATCAACGGGGACTAAGTGCGTCAGTTGGGATACGGGTAACCAGGCTTGATACTGATCTTCACACTGTTGAACCAGAACTGCGTCAGACGCTTCCTGTACAGTCAGTCGGAGTCTGCGTCCCTGTGTGGCTTGAGTCCCCAGAGTGCGGCAGTCCGCATCGTCATATAAATCTAAATGCCTTTGACAGATATATTCTCCAGAACTGGAAAAAGGTAAGGTCTGCCGATTGATTTTAGCCACAAAAAAATCAAGGTTAAAACGTTAATTAAATTCGGTTTGAAATACTAGCGCATGTGGGGTATGGAGATGAAGCGTGAAGATAAAACTGACCCGACACTGACCAACCAGCCTTACAACGGGACAGGCAATGAAAATTTCTCCTGGGACAACACGATGATTCGCCTGACCCACCCTGTTTGGGTATCCGTCACCCCTAAACCAAAAGAGGCCGGATATCACGCCTATTACAAGCATCCTGTATTGCTGCTACCTTCCGGTTCTGACAAGATTTAGGCGTTGTAATCGCATGAGTCCGAGCCATTGCCAGTATATCACGCTCCCACTTCTCTGCTCCTCAAAAATTGGCGATTCACATAGCGTTGGACACTATCTTCAGAAATTTGGAGGATACGAGTAATCCACGCTAAGGAAACACGCTCGAGAAGCATTCGGTCAATCAGGACAGATTCTTCTGCTGTAATCGCTTGCCACACTGGGTCAAGGACAAACTGACGACCACAATCCCGACATTTCTGACTCTGCTTGCTATATGGAGGACGCAGAAAATATAAAGAATGTTGTCAATCCAGAAATCAGACTCGATAGGCTTTGCTAGCTTTAAGGGGATTCATTTCAGGTAATCCCACGTGGCCAAGACGTCTCAAACTTCCCCCATATTGCAACGGGTAGATACCGGCTCAACTTCGCCTTTAGGGGCAACCGTAACGGCTCGTGGGGTCAATTTTTGCCTCTTCTCTAAACATGCTAAGGGGGTTGAGCTGTTGCTATTTGATGCCCCCAATACATCTCAACCCAGCCAAGTAATTCCCCTAGACCCACAGCGAAACCGAACTTTTTACTATTGGCACATCTTTGTCCAAGGACTAAAGGAAGGACAAGTCTATGGCTATCGGGTTTATGGGCCCCATGAACCGGATAAAGGTCATCGTTTTGATGGCAGCAAGGTGTTGCTCGATCCCTACGCTAAGGCGATCGCCGGGTATGAAAACTATGACCGCCGGGCCGCCATGACGTCGGGGGATAATTGTGCCAAGGCTTTGCGGGGTGTGGTGGTGGATTCTTCTAGCTACGATTGGGAGGGGGATGAACCGTTACGCACTCCCTATGCAGCCAGCATTATCTATGAACTTCATGTCGGGGGCTTTACCCGTAATCCCAATTCGGGGTTACCGGACGGTAAGCAGGGAACCTATGCGGGACTAATTGAAAAAATTCCCTACCTCCAGGAATTGGGCATTACCGCAGTCGAACTACTACCGGTTCATTTTTTTGACCCGGAGGATGCCCGCCCCGGCTTGACCAACTACTGGGGCTACAGCACTATCGGCTTTTTTGCTCCCCACCAAGGCTATAGTTCAACCCCTGATCCGTTAGGGGCGGTGAATGAGTTTCGAGATATGGTCAAAGCACTCCACCAAGCAGGCATCGAAGTCATTTTAGATGTGGTGTTTAACCATACAGCGGAAGGGAATGAAAATGGCCCGACATTCTGTTTTCGGGGCATCGACAACGAAACCTACTACATCCTCGAGGAGGATAAAACCTACTACAGTAACTACAGCGGTTGCGGTAACAGCGTCAAAGCAAACCACCCGGTGGTGGGCAAGTTGATTCTGGATAGCTTACGCTACTGGGTTTCGGAAATGCATGTGGATGGTTTCCGGTTTGACCTGGCCTCTGTCCTGGTGCGGGATACTAAGGGCATCCCGTTGAGTGGGAGTGAAATGGCAACGGCAAATATTATTTGGGCAATTGAGTCTGACCCGATACTGGCGGGGACGAAATTAATTGCCGAAGCCTGGGATGCAGCGGGGTTATACAGTGTGGGAAAATTTGTGGAGTTGGCGGACTGGTTTGCCGAATGGAATGGTCCTTTCCGAGATGATGTGCGCCGCTTTGTGCGGGGAGATAGGGGAACAGTCCCTAATTTAGCGAGCCGATTATTAGGTAGTCCCGACATTTACCACCGCGAAGACAAAGACATTAATCGCAGTATTAATTTTGTTACCTGCCATGATGGCTTTACGCTCAATGATCTAGTCTCCTACAACGAGAAGCATAATGAAGCGAATGGAGAAGACAGCCGGGATGGTACTAACGAAAACTTTAGCTGGAACTGTGGCATAGAAGGAGAGACGGACGATCAGGATATTATCGATTTGAGGCGTCGGCAGATTAAAAATTTCTTGTCCATTCTCTTCTTCTCCCAAGGGACTCCCATGATGCTGATGGGGGATCCCGTTCTACGAACCCAACGCGGGAATAATAATGCCTATTGTCAAAATAACGAACTGAGTTGGTTTGATTGGACTGGGGAAGCATCCCATGCCGACGAAACCCATTTTCTGCGGGGCATTATTCGATTCACCCAAAGTTTGGCCTTATTCCAAGAAGAGCGAGTTCTGCCGGTACTGAGCTTTGAGCTTCCCCGCCTCCCCGTTGACCCCCACCATGACCATCGCCATGGTGATGGTCATGGTGGCGATCGCGCCAGTAAGCCACCACCATTACCCCCTGTGGATGAAGCGGCGTTACGGAAACATTATCTCCGGGCCACCAAAAACTTACCCCGTCCCTGTATTGCTTGGCATGGGGTAAAACTATTCCGTCCCGACTGGTCTTACCATTCCCATTCCCTCGCTGCGACCTTGTATCATCCCTTGGCTGATGAGGTGCTGCATTTGCTGTTTAATGCCTATTGGGAACCCTTACCCTTTGAACTTCCCCCCCTCAATGATGGTCTCCGCTGGCATCGTATTGTGGACACCTTTTTGCCTACCCCAGAAGACTTTTGTGACCCCGACCATGCCTCAATGACAGGCTCCCATTATGGCGTGCAAGCCCGCTCGGCTGTGGTGCTGATGGCAAAATAATTATGGGGCAAGTCACATCCCAAGATGCGGCCTATTGGAAAACTCCTTCCTGTCAGGTGACTGTTGATCAATTATTAGTACGATTTAGATACGGGTAAGGCATTAGCGACGGAGTCAACCTCTTCCTAAAAACTTATAGTCAGACATTACGGGGCTTCGACTTACTCGCGAATGTATTTATTAAGAACAATGGACGCTATCAGCCGCCTCTCGCCACTGGAAATATACTTAAGCTATTTAGTCTAATTGCTCTATATGAGATCTTAGAGATAATCTGTTAATCTAAATGCCGGATACAGAACCCTTAGACTGATGCGGTCAGTTTAATTCCTCAAATGGAGATCTTCTGCAGAAACGTTGAGTCTAATAATTTGTTATGTTCCCAAATCATGTATGCGCGGCGTCAGAAAAACCTTAAGGACAATACATGCTGAAACTGACTGAACAGGAAAAGCAGGAGATTGTGCGCTTCATTGAGGCGGGCAAGGAGTTGCCAGAGAAGTATCGCTTTCTGCTGTTTGAAGACAAGCGGGAGGTGGAACTGGTGTGGCACGGCAAGACGAATGAGGTCTGCAATCTGGTGCTACCCTTTCAGACCATTGAGCAGGTAGACGAACCGAGGGCGGAGAAGCCGGAGGATACCCGAGACGATATTCCACTGCTTTCTTCAATCGGGTTTTCACTAGATGCGCGGGGGCGGCAACTCCAGGGCTGGACGAACAAGCTAATCTGGGGCGACAACAAACTGATTCTCTCTTTTTGAAAAACGGACCGCTGCGTGAGGAGATCGAAAACGGACCGCTGCGTGAGGAGATCGAGATCGGCGGCGACACCTTCACCAAGAAGCCCAACATCCTCGAAGAGATTGCCTACCGCGACACCTGGGGCAAGGGTGCAGATTCATTTATCGCCATGATCTACGAACGCCTCATCCTCATGCGCGACCTACTGGCCGAGAATGGAAGTATCTATGTGCATTGTGATTGGCGGGTGAATAGTTTTATTCGACTTATCCTTGAAGAAATTTTTGGCAAGTCGGCATATCGCTCACAAATCGTATGGAAATCTTCTCCTGGTCACGGAGACAAGGGACTATACAGCCCAATGCAAAACAACATTTTGTTTTTTGTAAAGGGTGACGAGCCAACTTGGAATCAGAACTATCAGCCCTAATCGGACGAATATCTTGAACAGCATTATCAGAAAACTGATGAAGAATCCGGTCGTCGGTTTGAGGACGATAATTTGACAGCCTACGGTCTTAAAGGCGGTGGTTACACCTACGAATGGAACGGGCATTCAAAATTATGGCGTTGCCCAGTTGAGCGGATGGAAGCTTTAGAAGCTCAGGGTAGGCTTTATTACACCCGGAACGGTGTCGTGCGCTACAAACGTTTTCTTGATGAAATGCACAGGTACACCCACAAGTGATATCTGGGATGATGTTCCATGGTTGAACTCGCAGTCAAAGGAACGAACAGGCTACGACACCCAGAAGCCGGAAGCCCTGCTCGAACGTATTATCAAAGCCTCCAGCAACGAAGGCGATCTGATCGCCGACTTCTTCTGCGGCTCAGGCACGACGGCGGCGGTGGCGGAGAAGCTGGGACGCAAGTGGATCTGCGCCGATCTGGGCAAGTTCGCCATCCACACCACCCGCAAGCGGATGATCGGGGTGCAGCGGCAGCTCAAGGCGGAGGGGCAGGACTATCGCGCTTTTGAAATTCTCAACCTCGGCAAATACGAGCGGCAGCATTTTGTGGGGGTCAACCCAAACCTGCGGGAGGAGGAGCAGGCGCAGCAGTTGGCGCAGAAGGAAGCGGCTTTCCTCGACCTAATCCTGCAGGCCTACCGGGCGGAGCCAGTGGCGCAGTTCCAGCATTTCCACGGCAAGCGGGCCGGGCGGCTGGTGGCGATCGGGCCGGTGAACCTGCCGGTGACGCGGCTGTTCGTAGAGGAAATCATCCTAGAGTGCCGCAAAAACCACATCACCAAGGTAGACATCCTCGGCTTCGAGTTCGAGATGGGCCTGTTCCCCAACGTGCTGGACGAGGCGCGGGGCAAGGGCATCGACATCGCTCCGAAATACATCCCGGCGGAGGTCTTCGACAAGCGGGCGGTGGAGAAGAACCAGGTGGTGTTCCACGATGTGAGCTTTATCGAGGTGAAGCCCTATGTGACCAAGGGCAAGAAGGGGCGGCCGAGCACGGTGGCGGTGGAGCTGACGGATTTTTCCGTCTTTTACTCCCAGGACAGCATCATCCAAGCAGAGGAGGCGCTGGGCAAGACGAAGAAGGCAGGCAGCCGGATCGTGGTTGAGAAAGGCCAGATCGTGAAGCTGACCAAGGACAAAAAGAGCGTGATGCAGCGCGAGACCCTGACCGAGCACTGGACAGACTGGATCGATTACTGGAGTGTGGATTTCGACTTCGAGAACAAACGGGAGATTATCCGCATCCAAGACCCGGAAAGTGGCGAAACCCGCGAGAAATGGACGGGCGACTATATCTTCGAGAACGAGTGGCAGAGCTTCCGCACCAAGAAGGAGCGATCACTGGAGCTGACCAGCGTGGCTCATGAGGTGACACCAGGGCGGCGCAAGATTGCGGTGAAAGTGGTGGATATCTTCGGTAACGACACCATGACGATCGTGGAGGTGATGGTATGAATCAAGTTTTGCAGAAACAGCCGCTGGAGGAAGTCTTGGCCAAGTTAGAAGCCTTTCTCAAAGAACGGGGGGCGGTCTATGGGCTGGCGACACTGGGATGCTTTGGCTCGGTGGCGCGGCAGCAGGCGAGAGCGAACAGCGATGTGGATGTGGTTTACCGCATCCATCCGGGGGCAAAAATGACCTTGTTGGACCTGGCATTGATGCACGAAGAGTTGGTGGAGCGGTTGGGATGCCCAGTGGATTTGCTCGAACTGCGTGAGGGGATGCCCGCCCGTCTGAGAGCTAGAGTAGAACAGGAGGCGGCCTATGTCTGATCTGGCTTTGCTGAGGGAGCGTCTGGAAGCTATTCTTGAGGCGCTGGAACGTGTGCCCGGACGTTTCGCCAACGTCTCTACCCCACGAGATTTCGTCGCCAGTGAAGCGGGGCGCGAACACCTCGACTCCATCAGCATGGTTTTACTATCCGTCGGTGAGGCCTTTCGTCAGATTGATGAAAAAACCCAAGGTGAGTTTCTGGCACAATATCCGGAAATCCCCTGGCGGGCTGTCATCGGCATGCGCAACGTGCTGGCGCACGACTATTTTGGGGTGAATGAAGACGTTATTTTTAACACTTGTGAGGCCCACATCTCGCCGTTGATCGCCACGGTGAAACAGATGTTGGTCGATTTGGAGGCCGACGACTAGCTATGGCACTACATCCCGACTTTCCCGACTCTCCCCATGCGATCCTCACTCCCGAGGTGCGTTGGTTTCCGGCGGACGAAGCCCTACGCGACACGACCATGGACAGGCTGATGCCGCCGCTGGTGGCGCAGCTTCGTCGCAAGGTAAAGGACTTCCGCGATGGCGGCTACGTGGGCGCGAGCGAAACCAGCAAGAGCCTGCTGACCTGGTGGTTCAAGGAGCCACACCTTTTGCCGGGCAAAGACACGATTATGGGCAGCTTTCAGTATTACTTTGCCCAGCGAGAGGCGATCGAGACGATCATCTACCTGCATGATGTGGTGGGCGCGAGGGACAAGTATGACCTGATGCGCTTTGACAGCAGCGGCGCGGTCTCGGCGGGGATGTTCGATGAGAACTGGCGGCGCTATGTGATCAAGATGGCTACGGGCAGCGGCAAGACCAAGGTGATGAGCCTGGCGCTGGCTTGGAGCTTTTACCACAAGCGCTATGAGCCGGATTCAGACCTAGCCCGGAATTTCCTGGTGATCGCTCCGAACATCATCGTGCTGGATCGGATTTACCATGACTTCCAGGGGCTGCGGATTTTCTTTGAAGACCCGGTACTGCCGGACAACGGCTACGACGGGCGCAACTGGCGCGACGATTTTCAACTTGACCCTGCACATGCAGGACGAGGTGCACGTCACGCGGCCCACGGGCAACATTTTCCTGACCAACATCCACCGGGTCTATTCCGGCGACGAGATCCCGCCCTCGCCCGACGACGAGAACACGATGGACTATTTCCTCGGCAAGCGGCCAACCGGCGCGACCACCGATTCCAAGGTGGACCTGGGCATGATCGTGCGCGACATCGACGAGCTGATGGTGCTCAACGACGAGGCCCATCATATCCATGACAATAAACTGGCATGGTTCAAATCGATTGAGGACATTCACAATCGGCTGCTGCAGAAGGGCGGTGCGTTGAGCCTGCAAGTGGATGTGACGGCGACGCCCAAGCACAATAACGGCGCGATCTTCGTGCAAACAGTGTCGGATTATCCGCTGGTGGAGGCAATTTCCCAGAACGTGGTCAAGCATCCGGTGCTGCCGGATGCCGCCAGCCGAGCAAAGCTGTCGGAAAGCAGAGCGCCAAGTTCACCGAGAAGTATGCCGATTACCTGGATCTGGGGGTGATCGAGTGGCGCAAGGCTTATGAGGAACATCAGAAGATGGGCAAGAAGGCGATTCTGTTCGTGATGACGGACGACACGCGCAACTGCGACGACGTGGCGGCGTATCTGGAGAACCGCTACCAGGATTTGAAGGGCGCGGTGCTGGTGATTCACACCAAGAACAACGGCGAGATTTCCGAGGCGGCGTCAGGCAAAAGCCAAAGGAAGAACTGGAGCTTCTGCGCAAGCAGTCCAACGAGATCGATCTGATGGACAGCCCCTACAAGGCCATCGTCTCGGTGCTGATGCTCAAGGAAGGCTGGGACGTGCGCAACGTGACCACGATTGTGGGGCTACGCGCCTATTCCGCCAAAAGCAACATCCTGCCGGAGCAGACCCTGGGGCGCGGCTTGCGCAAGATGTATCCGGGCAATACCGAAGAGTATGTCAGCGTGGTGGGCACCGATGCCTTCATGGATTTTGTGGAGTCGATTCAGGCCGAAGGCGTCGAGCTGGAACGCAAGGCGATGGGCGAAGGCACCAAGCCCAAAACCCCGCTCATCGTCGAGGTGGACAACGAGAACGACAAGAAGGACATCGACGCACTGGATATCGAAATCCCGGTGCTGACCCCGCGGGTCTACCGGGAATACAAGAATCTGGCGGACTTGGATGGGGGGGTTCCTTTTCAGACGGTGGCTCCGGGAGTTCAGCGAGGAAGAACAGCGCGAGATCGTCTTCAAGGACATCACCACCGGCGAGGTCACCCATACCACGGTGCTCGACAGCGCCGGGATCGCGGATTACCGCAGCGTGATCGGCTACTTCGCCCAGACCATCATGAAGGAACTGCGACTGGTCAGCGGCTACGATGTGCTGTATGGCAAGGTGAAAGGCGTTTGTCGCAGGATGCTTTGTTCGGGAAGGCGGTGGATCTGGAGTCACCGAATACCCTGCGCAACCTGTCCGAACTGGCGGCCACCAAGACGGTGATCGAAACCTTCAAGAAGGCGATCAACGATCTGACCGTGCAGGACAAGGGCGACGCGGAAATTCGGGACACCATCAAGCTGCGCAAGACGCGGCCCTTTGTGGTGAAGGAACAGGGCTACATGATTCCTAAGAAGTCCGTATTCAACCGGGTGATTGGCGATAGCCACTTCGAGCTGGAGTTTGCCAACTTTTTGGAGGCTTGCCCCGATGTAGTTTCCTATGCCAAGAACTATCTCGCGGTTCATTTCAAGCTGGACTACGTGAATGCGGATGGGGACATCTCAAACTACTATCCAGACTTTATTGCCCGCGTTTCAGATGGCCGGGTGGTGATTGTTGAAACCAAGGGGCAAGAAGATCTAGATGTGCCGTCTAAGATGGAGCGGCTTAAGCAGTGGTGCGAGGATGTGAATCGGGCGCAGCGGAATGTCGTTTATGACTTCGCTTTCGTGGATGATGAAGGGTTCAAAAAGTATGCGCCGAAATCGTTTACTGATGTTCTATCAGGCTTTACAAAATACAAGGCGACATAATAAGGCGCTGCACCGGACGGCAACGGCAATTCTGCTGTGCTCCATTGCCACCGTTGGGCGATCACTCTACTGCCTTCTTCAAAACGCCAAATAAAGTCCCGAACTATCATTAGGCTTGGTGTGTAGAGGCTTCTGCGTGGTGGCTATGGCTCAAGGTCTGCTGTTCCAAACTCAAGAGTACGCCCAATACCGGAATTGGAAAGACGACTATCTTGATGATGAAACCTATTAGGAGCGGTTGCTGTGGCGAGACTCATGACGCTCATAGGCTTCAACGATTTTTTGGACTAGAGGATGTCGGACTACGTCAGCTTGGGTGAAGTGGCAGAACGCAATGCCTTCTACATGGCGCAGTAAAGATTAGGCAAACTCCAGCCCTGATGGCTGGTCACCCGGCAAGTCCGTTGGGGTAATGTCCCTCATCACAATCATCTTGGAGCCGAAGCCAAGACCTGTCAATACCATCTTTAGTTGGGCTGGGCTGGGGTGGTGTTTTGGGCTTCATCGACAATAACAAACGCATTACTTAACATCCGTCCCCGCATATATGCTAGGGGGGCTACTCCGCGGGGATTACTTTCGGCTCTGTGGCGGTAGCTCAAGTCCTACGGGGATTTGTCCGACTTGAAGAAGAACAACGCCAAGCTGAGGAAAGGCAACGACGAGATGAGAAAATTAGAAGCCGAAAAAGAGAGGCAGCACGAGCAGAGAATCAACGACTTGAAGCAGCAGGCTTGGGTGGAGCTAAGAAACCGTCTGTGTCACGGTGGAAGGGGCAACCGGGGCAGACTGTTTTTGCAGTCCCGCTTGCAATGCTTCCACAAACGCGGTGACCCGGATGGGATCAATGGTTTCGGTGGATTTGCCTTGTCGTTTTAAGGAACTCGCCACAATCACACCATTGGCCGCTTGAATTAATTGCTCGATATTATCTTCATTGGCACCACTGCCGATCAACACCGGGGTTCCAGCGGCGGCATTGCTCGCTAATTCCAAGTCTTCTTGGGTGGGGGGATTGCCGGTTGACCAACCGGAAAGAATGACCGCATCGGCTAAACCCCGCTCAATCGTATCCGTGACCGCTGTGGTTAAATTGGGGGTTCCCAGGGGACGGGCGTGTTTCACCAAAACATCCGCCAGAATGGCAACGTTACTGTCTAATTCCCGGCGATAACGCATGAGTTCGTGGGCATTGCCTTCAATGAGCCCTTGATCCGTTGCCATGACGCCAGTCAGCACATTCACCCGGATAAATTTGGCCCCCACACAACTGGCGATCGCCAAAAAACGCTGGTTAACTCCCGACTTCACCACCTGCATGAAGATTTCACGGTTGCCGATTGGGACCTAGCTCATCCCTTGCTGACCGCACTTGACAAACTGCATCCAACAGGGCCAGAAATATAGGATCATCTGACGCCGAATAACATTCTTTCCGAGACATGCGTTTACTGACTTCTCGCTGTCTGCACATGCCGTCACAACAGCGGAGCCTGGTCTGGATTGTCTTTAATTTGCTGCAGCAAACGCTTGATGTCTTGTGTGGAATTTTTATCCACTACTAACGTTACATTGCCGTCCCGCACAATAACAATATCTTTCAGCCCAATGGTCGCCACCACATCATCGGCATCACTCGCATAGATAATGCACTGTTGGGTATCACGACCAATATGGGTCGCTAGGGCCACATTGTCCCCCGCATTCGGGAAAAGCCGCTCCAATGCATTCCAATCTCCTAAGTCATCCCAACCAAATTTAGCGGGGAGCACATACGCTATTTGCGTTTGTTCCATCAGAGCATAATCAATACTAATTTTTTCTAGTCCAGCATAGGCAGCAATCCCTCGGCTTTTCAAGGCTTCTAGCATCTGCGGGACATGCTTTGCCAGTTCCGCCAAGACAACGCCGACTCGGAAAATGAACATTCCACTATTCCAACTGAACCGACCAGTGGCTAAAAAGGTTTCTGCGGTGGCGTGATCGGGCTTTTCGGTGAAGCGAGTAACGGGATAAATGGATAAATCGTCGGACTGGGCTGGGGTCATAGCCTGTTCAATATAGCCATAACCCGTGGCCGGAGACGTGGGTTGAATTCCCAGGGTCACGATCGCCGTGTGTTGTTGGGCGAAGGAGACCGCTGTCTTGAGGGTATTTTCGTAGGCACTTTGATCGCCAATCCAATGATCGGCCGGAAAAAACCCCAGGATGGCATCCTCCCCCATTCGTTGTGCAATTTCTAAACTCGCCCAGGCAACAGCGGGGGCCGTATCTTTCCCTTCCGGCTCCACCAAACAATTGGCTTCAGGTAATTCCGGCAATTGGGAGCGGACACCGTCTGCAATGGGAGCAGCGGTAATCACCCACAGGTTCTCCCATCCTCCCGCTAACGGCAATAAACGTTGGGCTGTGGCTTGTAACAGGCTCACCCCAGAGCCATCCAGGGATAGAAATTGCTTGGGACGTTCTTTGCGGCTGAGGGGCCAAAAGCGTTCTCCTTTTCCACCAGCAAGAATGACAGGAATAAACGTTGGTCGGGCTTGGGTCATGGGGAAGCTCAAGTTTTATTACGAAGTGGCCAGAAAATACAACTAATGGTTACGAACACCAGCCGCATAAATTATCGTCAAGAATACACCGCCCCCCACCATTCGACAATTGTGATTTGGTTTCGCTTTCATTGGCCCCAGCTTTTTCGTTGGCTTCTCTTTGGGTTTGGCGGGCTGAGCTTGTCAAGCTGTACCGAATTGGCTCAGTCAAATTCAAGTCATCAATCCCATTTTAGGGCTCAGGACTTGGCTGTTGTTATGAATACTCAAGACTCCCAGAGTGTGGCGGTAGGGGAATATTACCAGCGGCAGCGGGGCATCCCCACAAATAATCTGATTCGAGTCTCGTTTTCTCCAGGTAAAAAGGTGATGACGGTTGAGGAATTCAAGCTCGTCCAGGCACAAGTGCGACAACAAACACGGAGACAGATTCAGGGATATGCCTTGTCTTGGACGTATCCTTACCGGGTTGCTTGTATGTCCATTACGAGTGCTTTTGCGTTGGGATTTGATCGACAATATTGCGCTGATAGCTGTAAAGCCACGGCACCGCACGCTTATTTTAACCAGCCTAGTAGCCGACCCCACACTCGATTTGCTGTCCGGCCGACCATGATGCTAGCGGGGGAGTCGATCGCCGAGGCCAGGGCGTTAATTGACCGGGGGATTCAATCTGACCAAACCCAGCCGCCAGGAACGGCTTACTTAGTGAGTACCAAGGACCGGCCGAGAAATGTCCGTGCCCTGACCTATAAACAAGCCCAGACCACGTTAGGCGATCGGTTACAGATTGACATCATCAAAAGCAACACCCTTAAAAATCGACAAGATGTCATGTTTTACTTCACCGGGTTAGCTGCGGTTAACCATCTCGATACTCTCCAATTTCGTCCTGGGGCGATCGCCGATCACCTGACATCATTGGGGGGGCAACTAGAGGTCAAACGACAAATGAGTGTGCTGCGATGGCTAGAAGCCGGAGCGACTGGGAGCTATGGTGCCGTCGTTGAGCCCTGCAACTTTCCCCACAAGTTTCCCAATGTGCCGGTCTTGATGCAAACCTATTTAAGTGGCGCGACCCTAATCGAAAGTTATTGGCGGAGTGTTTTATGGCCAGGCCAAGGACTCTTTGTCGGAGAACCGTTGGCCCGCCCCTTCGGCAAGCAATCCACGCAGTAGTCGGGAAAACGTCGCCGGAAATCAATCTTTCAACTTTTTTTATGGCATCTGAACATTATTACTTTGAATGAATCAAGGCTTCCCTTAGTCATTCTCAGAAAAAGGATTTAGCCTAAAAAGAATTAGTATTCTGCCTAAATACCCTCAGCTCGCCCATGTCTCCCCAACCCAGCCTTCATTATCAAGTCGCCATCCCCCAACCCCAGAGCCACTATTTCGAAATTTCTTTGACCATTCAAGGCTGGCAAGCCGCACAACTGGAGCTCAAGTTTCCCGTTTGGACGCCAGGATCATACTTGGTTCGAGAATACGAGCGGCACCTACAAGCGTTTCAGGTATTAGCCTTAGACGACAACCAGCCGTTGCCGTATCGCAAACAAAGTAAAAATCATTGGCAAATCGAGTCAGGTGGCCATACAGCCATACAAGTCCGCTACCGACTGTATGCCGATGAGTTAACGGTGCGGACAAACCACTTGGATTACAGCCACGGCTTTTTCACCGGCGCGGCCACCTTTTTCTACCTTCCCGGATACGAAACATGCCCCAGCCTGCTAACGGTCATTCCCCCCTGTCCCGACTGGCGAGTAACAACGGCATTACTCCAAAAAGATTTCCAGGCAGACAACGGTGCGGTCACCTTTGAGGTGAAAGATTTTGACACACTAGTGGACTGTCCGGTGGAAGTTGGCACGCATCACTACCGCGAATTCACGGTCGCCGACAAGCCCCATTACTGGGCCGTTTGGGGTCAGGGTAATTTAGACCTGGATCGATTAGTGACAGATACCCAAAAAATCATTGAAACAGAAGCCGAGATCTTTAAAGGATTGCCCTATGACGACTACACGTTTCTGTTGCATCTTTCCAACGGTGGCTTTGGAGGACTGGAGCATAAAAACTCCTGCGTGCTGAACTATGACCGATTTAACTTTCGAGATCCAGAAAAATATCAACGCTTTTTGCAATTGGTGGCCCATGAATTTTTTCATCTCTGGAATGTGAAGCGTATTCGCCCGATCGCCTTGGAGCAGTTTGATTATGGGCAGGAAAATTACACACCGTCCCTTTGGTTTTCCGAAGGAACCACCAGTTATTACGACTTAATGATCCCCTTGCGAGCAGGGTTGTACAACCGTCAAGCCTACCTGAAAAAGCTGGGCCAGGAAATTACCCGCTACCGCACCACACCAGGACGAAAGGTTCAACCCGTCACTGAAGCCAGCTATGACGCTTGGATCAAACTCTATCGCCGGGATGCCAACAGTGAAAACAGCCAGATATCCTATTACCTGAAAGGGGAAATGATCACGCTGTTGTTGGATTTGATGATCCGCGATCGCCACCAAAATCAACGTTCATTTGACGATGTTCTCCGCCAATTGTGGACAGAGCATGGTCAATCCGAAACGGGTTTCACGCCCGACCAATTAGAAGCCATCATTAGCCGGGTTGCCGATTATGATCTCAGGGACTTCTTCCAGTGCTACCTCCACACCACGGCAGAATTACCGCTAGGGGAATGGTTAGAACGGTTCGGCCTTGCCATCAAAGCGGCTAAACAGGAGCAGATTCCCCGACTCGGCATCAAAGTTAGAGCGGAAGGGGGATTAACCCGGATAACCTATGTGGTCACAGATTCCCCGGCGGCCCGAGTGGGGATTTCTCCCCAAGACATTTTGCTGGCGATTAACCATGTTCGGGTCAATGCAGAGCAGTTAGGGCAGCGGTTAAAAGACTATCAGCCCAATGATATGATCCAGTTGACGGTTTTTCACCAAGACGTACTGCGGACGGTGGATGTCACGCTAGCAGAGCCTCAACCCAGTTGCTATGAAGTTCTGCCCTTGGCTTCCCCCTCGCCGACTCAACAGCAAAATTTGACCGGGTGGTTAGGCGCTGCGTAAAAGACGTTGTGCCTGTATTTTTGTCTTTTTATATTTGTCCTTTGTTTTTTTGTAATGCACAATTTTCTGCCGTTTGCCTATTTTGAAGGTAATTTTGTTCTTTTTTCCGATGCAAAACTTTCTGTTGCAACTCATGCGCTCCACTATGGCACGGCAGCCTTTGGCGGATTGCGAGGCATTCCCGCTCCCAATGACCCCAATACAATTCTCCTATTCCGGCTTGATCGCCACACCGATCGCCTGAGTAAGAGTGCCAAGTTTTTGCACTACGATATCAGCGCTGACAAAATTCACCATGTCATCACGGACTTTGTTCAAAAAAACCAACCAGATAAATCATTTTACATTCGTCCCCTGGTTTACAGTGCGGGTCTAGGCATCGCGCCCCGGTTACATAACCTAGAGAAAGATTTTCTAGTATATGGCTTAGAAATGGGAGATTACCTCTCGGCGGATGGGGTCAGTTGCCGTATTAGTTCCTGGTATCGGCAGGAAGACCGTAGCTTTCCCTTGCGGGGAAAAATCAGTGCTGCCTACATCACGTCTGCATTAGCCAAAACCGAGGCTGTTGAGTCAGGCTTTGATGAAGCGATTCTCATGAATGCCCAAGGGAAAGTTTGTGAAGCCACAGGCATGAACCTCTTCATGGTGCGCCAAGGACAGCTCATTACCCCTGGTCATGAACAGGATATTCTCGAAGGCATTACCCGCGATAGTATTTTGGCGATCGCCAATGATTTGGGCATTCCCACCTGCCAACGCCCTATTGATAAATCCGAACTGTTGATTGCCGATGAAGTTTTCCTGAGTGGCACGGCGGCAAAAATCACGCCCGTCAAACAAATCGAAAACTTTATGCTAAATACTGACCGACCCATTACCGAAAAACTCCGCAGTATCCTGACCGCGATCACCGAAAATCGCGAGCCGAAATATCAACAATGGGTCTATAAAATCTCTCTTTAAGCCCCTTGCTTTTAGGTAATTATCCTTAGAAATATTTAGGTTTGTGCTGTCATTTGCCGTATGAGTGTTTGACATTGTTGTTCGTCAAATGCTTGCTTCAGTATGATGGCAGCTTCCACCGGATCGAGGGGAATGAGAATCTGGGGCAGTTGGCTAGAGGCGAGTTGCTTGAGTCCTTTCCCTACCTGTATATCTTCAGGCCTGTCAAGACTGAAACAATCACAACCCTGTTTTAAACCTTTCAGTACTACGGGGGCAAGGGTTGGATAAGAATGGATGGGATTGGCGATCGCCTGGCGGCAAGCGGATAGTAAATGCTGCCAACTATCTTGTTTAGGGGCTAATTTGCCCAACTGTCCACAATATTCCTCCAGCTTACGGCGAGTTTGTGAAGAGGACTCCTGCCGGAAGACTTGGAGCATTTTACGTAGGATTTTTTTGATTTCTGTCGCGATGTCTAGGTCACTGTTTACATTAGGGGAAGCAAGGATCTCAGATTCTTTCTGTTCTGCATATTCCACCCCACTTTTATGAATTTTAAGATAATTTAAATAATTTTGTAATTCCTCGAACTGTTGGCTGGCCCCTTCTACAATCGAATCTGCTTCATTGGGTTCTAGACCCGTCGGACTTTGGAGCTTTTCAATCAAATCCTGGAGAACATCGTATCCTTTGAGAAATAAGGATTCAAGTTTTTGATCAACTGTAATGGGGGTGTCTTTCAACACTTTAAACGAATCTTCTAGCCGGTGAGCTGTTTTCTGAATGCTGGAATACCCCAGCATCGCAGCACCTCCCTTCACTGAGTGGGCAGCCCTAAACATTTCATTGACTTGCTCATGGTCTTCAACCACTGTGGCCAAATTTAAAATGCCTCGCTCTAAGGTTTCTAAATGCTCTTGGGCTTCTTCAATAAAATAGCCAAGGATTTTTTCTTGATCCAAGTTCTTGCCCTCAATTTAAAACATTACGATGAAATGCGTTTTCTAAATCTTAAATGCTTAAGAAGCACTGTCTTGCAAGGTAAGTTGTGATCGCAGTCAACGTCAATAGCGTTGGACTACAATAGTTTCCAAAATGGAACGGGGGTGAGGGCAGGTAGGCGCTTGGAGAAGTCAATTATAATTTCTCGATTCTCCTATTGTGAATAGCCTGATATATGAATGTAGGCGAGGTATGGAAGCAATTTGGGTAAACCCCCCTCCGAAAATAGGACAAGTTTTTTCTCGTTATTCCTCCTAAAGTTATAGACCATAACTCACTTCAGGTATCACGAGAGACAGATGCTAGTATTTTTTGTCAACATCTTACTTTTATTGGGGTCTGTGGATTGCACAGGACGATCGCCATGCTTTGGCAGCTCCATGACAATCACCCCCTTGATCATTAGAAAAACTTATATTTTTGTTTCCGGGTGATTAGTTGGGGTGAGTCTTAAAAAAAAGAATTAGAAAATGCCTGCTATTTCTGGGTTTTTGTAAATATTACTTGTTTATACCCTATTGACTTTTATCTTGTTCCAGCGACCGTGAGCCATAAGTTTAATTTATCTAAAATGCGGCTTTCCCTTTCATTGCTAATGCATACTCGACAAGAAATCTTTTTCACTTACTATTTGGATAGTTAATTTTTTTTAACGTCCTGATCAAATTCTATGATTTTGGGCTTGAGACACTATTCCCTACTGAAATCCTTGACTTAGAGGAAAATCACTATGGCTTACACCATTACGGTCAATACCCCCGACGGAACGCAAACCTTTGAATGTGCCGAAGATGAGTACATTCTTGATGCGGCAGAAGAAGCGGGATTGGATCTCCCTTATTCCTGTCGTGCCGGTGCTTGCTCATCCTGTGCTGGCAAATTAGAATCGGGTTCTGTTGAGCAATCCGACCAGTCCTTTTTGGATGATTCCCAAATTGAAAACGGTTTTGTGCTCACCTGTGTGGCTTACCCCACCTCTGATTGCACCATTGCGACTCATAAAGAAGAAGAACTTTACTAAACGTTCACTCTAATGTTGATGCTTGTATCAAGCTATTAGCACTAATCAAGATCAGTTCATGTGTAGTTACCAACCAGCAGGGGAATCACCTCTGCTTTTTTTGTTGAGTTTAGGGAAAAGATTTGGACTTATGGGCGGAGCATCTGCAAAATTTCCTGGGCTGCTCGTTGACAAACCCCTTCTTCTCCCAATGCTTGACGAAGAGATTGATAATCTTTATGTAAGACTTGACGGCGTTGTTCATCCAGAAGTAACGCTTTACTCTGGGCCGTAATTGCCTGGGGACTGGCCGCTTCCTGGAGTAGCTCTGGTACAATTCCTCGCTCTAAAACCAAGTTGGGAGGAGACACAAAGGGTAAGTCAAAGTGTAGAATTTTACGCGCAATCCACATGGTCAGAGGGCTAACGCGATATAAAATCACCTGGGGGACATTCAGTAGGGCAATTTCTAAGTTCACCGTACCGGATTTAGTAATGGCAAGATCGGCGGCGGCGATCGCCGCTAGCGTTTGCTCCCCCGGAAGTAGTTGCACAGGAAATGAATAGTGTTGAAGCGTTTCTTCAATCTGTTGACGATAACGAGCCAAAGAAACGGGGAGCAAGAACTTTAAGTCTAACTCGGGTAACTGTTGAAATAATTGCTGGGCAGATTCCGCAATCACTGGCAGCAGATAGCGCAATTCCTGCACCCGAGAGGCTGGCAATAGGGTAATGATTTTTTCGGTTGCCCCGAGGCTTAGACTCCGGCGGGCTGCTTCCCGGCTGGGGGCTTCGGAGGCAATACGATCCAGTAGAGGATGCCCGACCCAAGTTACAGCTAATCCCTGGTTTTGAAAAAATTTGGCTTCCCCCGGAAAAATAGCTAAGAGGCGGTCTGTCACTGAGATGATCTGTTACCTCACGCTTGGTCGGGGACCAAACCCAAGCTTGGGGAGCAATGTAATAAACAATGGGCAACCCCTTGGATAGGCTTTGCGGAGATAGCTCGCAATGGACAAATTAGGTCCCATATAGTCAATCAGAACCAGCAAATCGATCGGATATTGCCTCAGGTAGCGTTTGACTTTTTGTTGAATTTTCCAGGTGGGGAAAATAAATTGCAGAGATTCTGTTAAGCCCACTGAACCGATCGCCGCCGTATCGGCCAATAGTTTGAGCCCCGCTGCGGCCATTTTCTCTCCCCCCAAGCCAACCAGTTCCAGATCAAGATTTTCAGTCTGCGCCTGCTCTTGGAGGGCTCGCACTAACGCTCCTTGTAAATCTCCTGACACCTCCCCGTACTGATAAAAATGCGCATTCTTGACCTTGTTGCAAATTCTTCCCCCAGCATCATATAGAAATTCCGGCCAACAACAGCATTTCCTTTCGGTTTTGAAATGGGTGCTTAAACGACAGCATATTTAGACAATCACAGTCAGTCCCGTTAAACAGACTCAACACTCCAAATCCCCAGGAAGTTACTACGGCTTTGATCTCAGTTATTGATTCTCTATTCAGGTTTCACCAGACTACCCTCTAAACATCAAGGTTGCACTGATTACGCAATCGGCCCAGTCCTGATACAGACATTAGAAGGTTAATTTAACGTTAAAATTACAGGGTTAACCGCCGCTGCCCACCTCGGCTAAGTTGATTTTTCAGTGTTATCTGACCAAGGCTTAGGATTGTTAATCCGGTAAGCGACCAAATAAGTTAAATCAATGCTTTGGGCTGGAAAAGCGTTTTCGCTGTTTTTTACCTCAACTGATTTTTGCCAATATACTTATCCTTAGACGATAAACGATCACCATGGCTGATCCGATTATGTATCAAGACGAAGAAATGTTTGTCGTCTTGGAGGAACAAACGGGAGAAACATTTCTTTCCGCAGATGAATTGCTGGCTAAGCTCACCCGCGCTCTTGCAGCAGGGGGATGTGTCCTTACCGAAAGCCTTGGATAAATTGGGGTCAATCTCCGAAAAAGCGCAGCATCTACGGGATAATTACTGTGAACTAGACCAAACTGATGGCGGTTATTGCAGTGGTATGCCGTACGCCTAGAGAAATAGCTTGATTTCGATCCCTCTCCCTAAATCAAGCTTGATTGCCCTTTATTAAAGGCTTTAACCCTTTTGTGCTAAGATTTTTAGAGCTTTTGTCATCTAACGGTAGAGATGCCCAAGCTTAGCCTGATTTTGGAGTGACCATGACGACCACGAACTACGGTGCCGATCAAATTCAAGTCCTGGAAGGATTGGAACCAGTCCGTAAGCGTCCAGGGATGTATATCGGCTCCACGGGGCCCAAGGGGTTGCATCACCTAGTTTATGAAGTGGTTGATAATGCCATTGATGAAGCTCTAGCAGGCTATTGTACCCACATTGAAATTGATATCAATGCCGATGGCTCCGTCACCGTGGTGGACAATGGTCGGGGCATTCCCACGGATATTCACCCCACAACGGGGCGTTCTGCTTTGGAAACGGTACTGACCGTATTGCACGCTGGGGGAAAGTTTGGCGGCGGTGGTTATAAGGTTTCCGGCGGTTTACACGGGGTCGGGGTTTCGGTGGTCAATGCCCTGTCGGAGTGGGTAGAAGTGAAAGTTTGGCGAGAAGGCAAGGAGCATTATCAACGGTTTGAGCGGGGTAATCCTATCGGTATCCTGGAAGCTACCCCCAACGACGAACATCCTACGGGAACCCAGGTTTCCTTTTTACCGGATACTCAGATTTTTAAAGATGGCATCGAGTTCGATTACAGCACCCTGGCCGGTCGTCTCAAGGAATTAGCCTATCTTAATGCTGGGGTCAGAATTACCTTTGGCGATCGCCGTCCTGATTCCCTCAAAGAAGAGCAGTTCTATTACGAAGGGGGCATCCGGGAATACGTCAGCTATATGACCACGGACAAAACCCCGCTCCACAATGACATCATCTACACTTCCGCCGAAAAGAACGACGAGCAGGTAGAAGTGGCCCTGCAATGGTGTGTGGATGCCTACAGTGACACCCTCCTTGGTTTTGCCAACAATATCCGTACCATTGATGGTGGAACCCATTTAGAAGGTTTAAAAGCGGTTTTAACCCGTACCCTCAACTCCGTTGCCCGTAAACGGAATAAATTAAAGGAAGGGGATAGTAACTTAGGCGGAGAAAATATTCGGGAAGGTTTAACCGGGGTAATTTCCGTTAAAGTTCCCGATCCAGAATTTGAAGGACAAACTAAAACTAAATTAGGGAATACTGAAGTCCGGGGCATTGTTGACACCTTGGTGGGGGAAGCCCTGACGGAGTTTTTGGAATTTAATCCCCAGGTTGCCGACTCCATTATTGAAAAAGCAGTCCAAGCCTTTAAGGCAGCGGAAGCCGCCCGTCGAGCCAGGGAATTAGTACGTCGTAAATCAGTGTTGGAATCTTCTACCTTACCCGGAAAATTAGCCGACTGTAGCTCCAAAGATCCTTCGGAATCAGAGAATTTTTATCGTGGAAGGCGATTCAGTCGGGGGGTCTGCGAAAGCAAGGTCGAGATCGCCGTTTTCAAGCCATTTTGCCGTTGCGGGGCAAGATTTTAAATATCGAAAAAACCGATGATGCCAAAATTTATAAAAATACGGAAATCCAAGCGTTGATTACCGCTCTAGGTCTGGGGATCAAGGGTGATGATTTTGACGTGGACTCCTCCGTTACCACCGGGTGGTGATTATGACCGATGCGGATGTAGACGGTGCCCACATTCGTACTCTTTTGTTGACTTTCTTCTACCGTTATCAGCGGGATTTGGTGGATCAGGGTTATATCTACATTGCCTGTCCCCCCTTGTACAAATTGGAGCGGGTAAAACCATTTCTATTGTTATTCTGACCGGGAGTTGCAGGAGCAAATTAGCCAGTTTCCAAATGCCAATTACACCATTCAACGTTTTAAAGGCTTAGGGGAGATGATGCCCCAGCAACTTTGGGATACGACCATGAACCCGGAAAGCCGCACCATGAAGCGGGTACAAATTGAAGATGCCGCCGAAGCGGATCGTATTTTCACTGTCCTCATGGGCGACCGGGTTGCTCCCCGGCGGGAATTCATTGAAACCCATGGTGCCAACCTCAACTTGACCGATCTGGATATTTGATCCAGGGCTCAATTCTCAATTTTTAACCTGATAAACTAATGGAGAGAGTTGGCGAGGGAGTTGCGGGCTGGAGAGACTCTCTAGCCTGAGGAAAGTCCGGGCTTCCTAAAGCCCAAACCTGCTGGGTAATTCCCAGTGCGCGCGAGCGTGAGGATAGTGCCACAGAAAAATACCGCCTTTTTAGCAAACAGGAGCCAGTAAGTTGTCATGCGGTTAATGCTCGATAACGGTTATTACTGGATTCCTGATGATCCAAAAGGTAAGGGTGCAAAGGTGCGGTAAGAGCGCACCAGCAGTATCGTGAGGTGCTGGCTCGGTAAACCCCGGTTGGAAGCAAGGTCGGAGAGGCAAGGGTTGGTCTTTTTCCTGTCTCGTTGATGGTGGAACCGCTTGAGGAGTTTGGTAACAAACTTCCCAGATAGATAACTCTCCTAGGGTGTATTCACCCCGGAACAGAACCCGGCTTATGTCCAACTCTCATTTTTGGTCAAAAGTGTTCCCTTGTCCTGCACTAGGAGTGGAGTGATGCTGTTGTGGTTCATGGCTCTGGCTATCGGATATTCAAGGACTTTGATGAAAGCCGGGTACTAGCCGAGTGATCGTCGCTTCGTTAGGTTTGGACTTCGGCTTTAGCAAGGACAGTGGGTAAGTGTTTGGAACGTTTGACCCGTAAGTAATCCCCAATATTACCGGGGTCAATAGCGAGCACTTCTCGATAGAGAAAGAGGATGGCGTTAAGGGCTTGGTTTTGGGTGACGGCGGCGACATGCCGCTCGGTGGCGAGAAAGGCTCTGATTGCCTGGGTTCCCATTTCACAGGGGTGTTTCCGGTCATGGTAGAGCAAATAGCGTTTGATCCAGTCCACATAGGTTTGTTCGGTTCGGTAGGAGTAATGCTTAAGGCGGATAGTCGCACGCACGACGTCAAGGAGTTTTCGAGGTGGCGCAGGGTTCATTAAGTAGTACGCTAATCGGCATAACACGCTTTATGCAATAATGTGCGGAAACCTTCTTACGATCACTCGATTTGGGAGTGATATACGGAAAATTTCTTAAAAAATGTGTACTTGGCGTGATGTACGGAAAGTTTCGATATATTTAGTAGTTAGCCCCACAACGTTTCTTTCAAACCACAAAGCATTAAAGAAGAATTACTATGTGTACCCGCGTTTTGTATGAGACTGCAGCAAGCACCTATTTAGTTGCAAGATCAATGGACTGGTATGACGACAACGGAGGCGATCTCTGGGCCTCTCCACGAGGCATGAAGCGTGACGGAGGTGTCGGGCCGGGCTCCATTGAATGGACTTCAAAGTATGGTTCTGTCGTCACAGACATGTACTATGTCGCTGCGTGTGACGGCATAAACGAAGCTGGACTGGTCGTGAATGCCCTGTATCTGAATGAAGCTGATTATGGAGACGCAGAGTCGTCAGGGAAGCCGCTGCTCTCGATTGGCGGTTGGGTATTCCAGTACATTCTGGACAACTTTGGTAATGTCGCCGAGGCGGTCGAGGCTCTGAAAAAGGAACCATTCGCACTTGTCGCCCCCGATTTCCCCGGAGGGAAAAAGGCTGGTGGTCACGTAGCGATTGCTGACGACACGGGTGACAGCGCGATCTTCGAGTACCTCGAAGGCAAGCTTGTCATTCACCATGACCGAAAGTACACGGTCACACGGTCATGACCAACTCGCCTCCTTTTGACGAACAATTGGCTATCACTACCTACTGGAAAGAGGTGGACGGGCTGCAGATGCTGCCAGGCACGCACCGCGCGTCCGATCGCTTTGCCCGCGTGAGTTGGAATCTCAACGCTACTCCAAAGGTGTCCGATCCCAGGCTTGCCGTGGCGACAGTGTTTTCCGTGATTCGCAGCATTTCGGTGCCGATCGGCATCACCGATCCTGAGAAGCCGAACATCGCCACTACGCTCTGGAGGACGGTCGCGGACATCAAAGCACGGCGATACTATTTCGAATCCGCTTTCAGCCCCGCTATCTTCTGGGTGGATCTTGCGGAACTGGATCTATCGCCGGGATCAAGCCGACCCAAGCTCAGCCTAAGCGAGAAACCTATCCTTGCGGGTGAGGTCTCCGATAAATTCGTCCCGGCCGAGCCCTTCAAGTTCTCATCGCACTGATTAGGTCATGTGTCAAGGCTAACCAATCACTGAACCTGGCCGGAGAAACTATGTCGATTTTCGTGGAATTCTGTAGAGGCCCTAAAGATATAATGTCGGTAGGTTGGCGTCACGTTAGACCGCGCTTTTTCTTTGCCAAATACTTTCTACTGAAAGCAAAGACTTTGGTCACTCTTACGAGAGTTTAAGAGTTGGGGGTCGCGAGGAGTTAAGTTTTTTGGAGGGTGGGGAGAGTGGGCAATTGCCTGCCTTGCTTTTTGTGCGTGGTATTCTGAAATTGGAACCAAAAAAAGCCATAGATATGACTTTAGCGTCAGATGGGCAAGCAGCCATCATCCTTACAGAACGTGGACTCACGATCGCAGGAACGCGCATCACCCTTTATGACGTGATGGACTATGTGACGGCTCAATATCCGCCTAAGTTCATTCAAGGATTGTTTGAACTTACAGAGGAACAAATTAACGCGGCTTTAGATTATATTGAGGCAAATCGTGCTGCTGTTGAAGCCGAATATCAGCTCGTCCTCAAGGAAGCGGAGGAGCTTCGGCAGTATTACGAAGAAAAAAACCGCGATCTTATCGCTCAACTTGCAGCCCAACCAACGAAACCTGGACAAGAAGCTGTTCGAGCAAAACTTCAAGCTGCAAAAGTCAAGTTTGAATCTCGATCGTGAATTTTCTGGTTGATCATAACTTGAGAGGTCATGCTGTGCTTCTTTCAGGCAGTGTCATGAACGTCGGTTGGTTAGACTGGGTTCCTATTCGATTTATCACATTTGACGAGATGAAATTGCCGATCAATAGTGATGATCGGGTAGTCTGGCAGTTGGCTCAATCAAACCAAATGATTTTATTGACAGCCAATCGGAGTATGAAGGGTGAGAACTCTTTGGAACAGGTGATGCGTGAAGAAATTACTCCTGCCTCATTACCCGTGGTTACCATTGGTAATGCCGATCGCCTGTTGAATGACCCTGAATATCGGGAGCATTGTGTGACTCGTCTGGTTGAAATCGTGCTTGATATTGATGGCTATAGAGGCGTGAGTCGGCTTTTCATTCCGTGAGGTAGACGTTAAGTCATGTCGTTAGTCAAACACGGCATAACAATTCAAATGCGGCGGACGGTTGAAAACCGCTGGTGTTGAGTTCGAGGTTGTCTGCTGCCGCTGATTTGAGCCGTTGGGTCGCAAAAGAATGTCGCCTAAAGACAAGCTCCCTAGATTCTTGCGAGTAGGTAAGCTCAGATGGATGCTTCATCAATAGTCAGTGTTGTCTGCGTTTCAAGTGCTATCAATGCTATCATTTTGGCAAATCCTTCAAGAGTCCACCTTCCGAGGAGACACTCTATGGCCAATTTAATCGTCCGCAACATTGACGATGCCATTGTCAAAGCACTCAAACAACGGGCTAGTCGTCACGGTGTCAGTGCAGAAGCCGAACACCGTAAAATCCTAGAACAAGTCTTATGCCAACCTGCTAAAAAATCCTTTGCCGAAGTGATAGGCCGGATTCCCAACGTTGGCAACGATTCAGATTTTGAACGAGTGCAAGATGACACAGCCCGTAATGTATTTGATTGACACCAACGTCATCAGTGAGTTGCGCAAACAAAGCAAAGCAACCCGGCGTTCAGCAATTTTTTCAAAATGTCATTGAGCAAGACGCCCGCCTCTATATTAGTGCGATCACCCCTTGGCGAACCGCGCCGAGGCGTTGACCTTATTCGCTATCGTGGCGATCAACCGCCAGCTGACCTTCTAGAAGCCTGGTTGCAAACTATTCTGGATGACTATGCTGACCACATTCTAGATTTCACCGCCACCGAAGCTCAGGTATGGGGACGCCTGCGTACCCCACCCTAAGCGCCCTCGACAAACAGCTAGCCGCTACGGCCCTAATCTGCGGACTTATCTTGGTCACTCGTAATGTCAGTGACTTTGTCGGGACAGGGGTGCCTCTAATCAACCCATTTGAGGACGTTAATGATGACAACTAGCAACTCGCTAACTATCCGGTTGCATCCGGATGAAAAGGAGAGTTCCTGCTAGAATTAGAACAACTTCTAGCACGGGTGAACCATGGCGTTACTTGCTAGAGAAGTGAATTACGATAGAGGTATTGAAGATGCGCTCGGGTATTTGAATTTAGCTCAGTTTTACCTGCATAAAAAATTAGGTACTCCAATTTTACTCAAAGCTGTTTCCCCCTCGAAACTCTTGTGACCATTCTTGTAGCCAACGTTCAACAACAACTTTGGTTTGGGTAAAGAACTCAACCGCGTGCTGGCTTTGACCATGTCGATGCCGGTTTGGATCAGCTGTGGATGCGATCGCAACCCCCTGATTTAATCACCGCCCCCATTTGCACCCTCATCTAAGCCATTGCCTGCGACGCGCTGTTGCGCTGCCTGGGGCGATCGCTGTCTAAGAGTACAGTTAAATCGCTCGATATAACTGGTTAAACCACTATTTTTATCTACACTCCAATGCCATTTCTCTATCCAAAAAGGTCATGAAAGAGATCGAGAAGCGATGGAAACGAAACCCTTTACTGCCCAAATGGGACATTCTTATTCGGCCGGTCTAGGTGGTAAGTTTTTTGTTGGAAATCACCCAAGTAATTTGCCCTTTCTCAACAATTTGCAATGTCCATTCAAGATGAGTATCCCGAAATTAATCGTGGGACTCGGGAACCCAGAACCCAAGTATGACCATACACGACATAATATTGGCTTTGCTGCGCTGAACCAGTTGGCGAGCGCCAGCCGGGTTAACTGGCAAGACCATAAACGATTTCACGGCTGGTTTACGGAGGGACGATTAGCGGGAAAGAAAATTTTATTACTGAAACCTAAAACCTACATGAATCGTTCTGGACAAGCGGTCAGGGCCATTGTGGATTGGTACAAACTAGTGCCAGCAGAAGTTTTGATTATTTACGATGACATGGATCTGCCATTGGGGCGGTTGCGCCTGCGTCAAACCGGCTCCGCCGGGGGACACAATGGCATGAAATCCATTATCAGTCATTTGAATAGTAAAGATTTTCCGCGCCTGCGATTAGGGATTGGCAAATCCGGTTCTCAAACGGAAACCGTATCCCATGTGCTCGGACGTTTTGCCCCCGATGAAAAAATCATTGTTAATAAAAGCTTGGCGTTGACCGTTGAGATGGTCGAGTATAGTTTACGCAACGGAATTGCTAAAACGATGAGCCTGTATAACAATCAAGCCGTCCAAGCATAAGTTATAATCATTAATTGCTCTTATATTTTTACTCTCAGGACTGTATTCATAGTGACTATTGCGGAAGAAACTGTACAGCAAGTACAAAACAACTTCATTTTAAAAGTATTGTGGCTTGACCAAAATGTGGCGATCGCCGTTGATCAAGTCGTGGGGAAAGGAACAAGTCCCTTAACCTCGTATTTCTTCTGGCCACGGGCAGATGCATGGCAAGAGCTTAAAGACGAATTAGAAGCGAAACACTGGATTGCCGAAGCTGATCGCATTGAAGTATTGAATCAAGCCACCGAGGTGATTAATTTTTGGCAGGATTTGAAAAACCAGAATAAAAGGATCTCCATGGCTGATGCCCAAGCGAAGTTTCCCATCGTTGTGTTCAGCGGCAGTAACTAAAGTAACTAAGTCGACTGAAAACTGCTGAATCCCAATAGCAGTCAGCCCATTGCTTGGCTCTATTGAGACCCATCTTCTCGTCACGAAAAAATCGTTTAATTTATTGCCAATGGCAAGCCTGTGACACTTCCACAACGGTCGCGGCAACGGCGCTCAAAATTAGATTCCCTATGTTACCGTGGTTCAACTCGGAACATTCGAGGTGCAAGCTTGTCATTACAGATGTTGTCTGTCTAGATAAATTTATGTCCTGAGTGGTTATCTACGGAATTTTCGGTTTTTCTGAAAGCCCCTTTCTTAACCCCTTGATGACGACTTGATGTCTGCTTGTGGAACACGGCTGTCTTCACGGTGGGTGACTGAATCACATCGAAGCTAGACGTGGGCTCATCTGAATGATGAGAAGAAAAACAGACAAGCACAAAGATTATCTTTGAAAAAGACTTACATTGACTTTTATTGAATTATTGAGGTTTGATTGCCAACGAAAGCGTTATTTCTGCGATTAAGCGCCATGATGGTTTAATTAAGGGCAGCCACCATCGGCTCGTGGTTTTATGCAGGTCAACCCGCCCAAGCGCTGCCGACGGAGAAAGTGGTTGATATTTTAAAACAGGCTCCCATTTTTACTGTTTTGACACCACAACAGCAACCCATTCCCCTCTGCCAAGAGGAAGTGTCAGAGAATAAAACCTGCCCCCCCGATAAAGTAAACTTTATCTTTTTTGTCAATCCGCAAGACGCAATGACCTTTAAGCAAGTCCAGAAGAATCAACTGCCTGACGGCTAAGAGACGAGATGAAAGCAATTACAAGCTCTTAATGTAATTAACAGTCAGTTTGTCTGTGATGTATGAATACTTGGTTAATACCCAAGATAAAGAAAAAACGCGCCACTGATGTCCTGATTCCAGATGAACAACAACTTGAAATTGCCAAAAATATGATGGGACAAGACTTTGAGAGCATTCCCATCTTATCTAATTTGTTACAGTAACGAAGAAGAATGCCAACAACCTATTTTAGGTGATCAATTACTGCCATTTTTCTTTGAAGAATCGGAAGCGAAAAATTCTAGCCAAGTTGAACAAAACAATCCTGACAGTAAAGGTCAACTGCGTGTTGACGTTACCGGTCTAGAGAACATATTTGGCGTTCTCAATCAAACAGATGATGAGCAACTACAAATAAGCCGCGATTTATCTTGTCAGACCAAACAACCCAGTTTTGCAAGAATTTGCTGACAAGAACAAACCCGAGCCTGGTTCATAAGCCTCAAGAGCACTCTAATCTACTGAATCCTGTACCTTCTGGGGGTCACGATGTAGTTGTGTAACGCAAAGCTAGACTGATTGCCGATTATCACCACCGTTACCATATCGATCGGTTGCTCCAGCATGGCGACAAGGGTGGTTTGTTGGACGGATTCTCCCTCACGATACACGGATCGCACGATCGCCACTGGGCTATCTGGCGATCGCCATCGCAAAAAGATTTGCTGTGCCTGTCCAATCAACTCTGTTCGTTTTTGGGACTTGGGATTGTACAGTGCCGTGACAAAATCAGCTTGGGCAGCCGCTTCCAGCCGTTGCAGAATTTTGTTGCGGGGAGTCAACAAATCACTCAGGCTGATGGCACAAAAGTCATGCATCAACGGAGCACCGACCCTTGCTGCGGCTACTGCAAGGCGCGTAATGCCAGGGGAATATCTCCACCGCTGGCGTGTGACCATCCCAGTCGAGTTTTGTCCTGCCATCCTCTTCCAACACCAGCCCTGCCATACCATAAATCCCCGCGTCACCGGAGGACAATACCGCCACCATCAATCCCCATTGCCATTGCCATGATCGCCTGTTGACAGCGCTGTTGCTCCTGGGTCAAGGGGAACGTTTCACAAATTTGCCCCGGTCGTCGAAACGGTTTAATTAAGTCCAAATACAAGCCATAGCTCATTAGCACATCCGCTTCGAGGATGGCAGTGCGAGCTGCCGGAGACTGTTGGGACAAAATGCCTTCCGGGCCCTGTGCCCACCAGCCAGAGCTGTCCCGCTTTAGCGATGTCCTCGCTGGGCGGCGGCGATCGTACACGGTTACCGCCTGGGCGTCTTGTTTGAAAATTTGCTTTTCCACCCATAGTTCCCCCAGTTTCCTCCTCCCCATTGCCCGTGCCGCCGTTAGTGCGGCTGCTTCCGCCACACTAGGGCTACCCACTTCTGCTGCGACCACGGGAGGGATTGGGCACTGATCGTTGGGCTAAAACTTCCGCCGCAAAGGTCATAAAACGGCCAATTTCTGCTCTTTGGGTAACGGCGATTAACCCCACCTCGTCTGCTTTAATCTCAATACTCGCCATACCGGCGATCGCCAGAGGACTAAGATTGTGGCTTGTGTAGGGTCTGAGTTACCGCTTGTTGAATGAACGCTTGGCTCGTTCCCCGACGCAACCGATGCCAATCCATACCCCGATGACCTGGGGTAATGCATCGTTATTGGTAGGAGGAGCAGCGATGACGTGCGCCGCGATCCACAATTGAGCTGCCGCATCGGGGCAGGGGTCAACAGAAAATTTCTGCTGGGGTGGTGGCGGTTTTGCCACAGGGTTGATCCCACTGACTGGTTGACTTGAATCGCTTTTAAGTTGCCAATACTGCACTGACGGCTGTCCAATCCCCGGCTCCCTGTCGCCAGCCAAAGTGGCATACGCCGAGTTGATCGACTGCCACGACGGCTAATCCACTAAGCACTGCCAGTCACGGGCTTGGGCATTGAGAACCGCCAGCGCTGGGTCAGTTGATCTGCCCCTGCTTACGTCCCCCCCACTAAGCTAATCACCGTTTCCCCCCGCCCATCGATGACCACCACCGCTGATCTCGATGCTTACTGCGCGTGCAGCACTAAACGCACCGCCAGCGCCCGTACATGCCAAAAATCAAGGCTCGCTGGGTTAACCAACCTTCCGCTATGACGGCCGAAACAGGCTTATCTGTACAAATAACAGTGGCGTTGGATTCCAGCAGGCTAAATCCGTTGCTAGGGCTGGGGGAATCCATAGGGTTGCGCCGTTCGTCTGGCATAACGGCAATAGTTCAGCCGTTTGGGACGTGACGGGCGATTCATCATGGGGGAATATTTAG
>CALNXU010000014.1:0-125705 GCA_942490695.1 Merismopediaceae cyanobacterium
TATCAATGTTTTCGCACCATACAAACTATTAGTCTTTCAATCATATTGTGGGGCATAGCAGAATCCTAAAACTGTAAGTCTGCTGGCGTTTCAAAGAAGTGCTATCCGGCATTTCATGGCTGACAATGCAGTAGGTTAGCAGCTAAGAATTCACCTTTGTTTTTTTTGCTTGATTGAATTGAAGCAGTACCCAAAAAATGACTGCCCCTTGGGCGATCGCCAAAAACTTCAACGGAACAATGATCACGCCCACCAGGAAGGGAAAATAACAGAACAGGGAAATGAGATTAACCGCGAGAGCCACCCAAAATTCTCGAGGAAAAAGACCGCTGTACAGCACTGAAACCACGTCCGCGGCAAAGAAGTAACGGTCATGCATCTTCCGGTAAACAAAACGGCACGATCAGCAAAGACAGTAATGCCAAACGAACCAGGGTCTTGGGGTCCAAAGACAAGGGCGTTAAACAAAACGTGATCACAAACAATCCCACGATGGCGATCGCCCCGATTAACGTGATGGGGTAAAGCTGCTCAAACGCTTCATTGGGTAACCAAACATAAAAGTTGGCGGCATTGAGGTTGAAATTGGGAAATGTATCGGCTTGGTTGACATAGATGGTTAACAACTCTGACCAGGGTCGTCCGGCAATTGCTGCCGGGAGACAGGCCGCGCCATAGACAACCGGAATCCAGCCATAGGTCCGCCATGGAATGCCCCCCTGCCACGACCAAATGAGTAACGCCGGTAAAAGCCAGAACCGCTTGTAATTTAACGTGATCCGCCAGACCGAATGCGATCATTGCCAGATGAGGGCGTCGATACACCAAAGCTCCTAAACAAGCCAAGTAATCCAGTTGTGTAGATGATGTCGCTCTGACCCCAGTAGGATCCATTCCAGTACTAACGTCGGGCTAAATAAAAAAGCTAGCGTCATCACTTTGGCAAAATATGGATCCACCGTTAAGCGACGCCACAGGGAATACAGACCAATGGCGGCCAATGCTTCAAAAGGAAACGTGATGAGCTTGATGGCGGCAACGGGCGCTAATGTGGGGAATAACTGGCTGACCAGCACCATACCGTACCCATAGGGCGGCGTGTAGTTGCTGAAATCATCCGCCAATGCCCAGAAGCCACCGTTTAGGCGAATATATTCATACCAAGGATAAAAATAATTTGTGTAGTCGTGGGTCTCATGGGGCAACAGCACTAACCGTAAAAGGAGTGCTAACAGAATGACCAGCATGGGGCCCAAGAATTTTTGTAACGGAGCTGCGGTAACCAAGACCCTTTAATCCTCATCCAGCGGCAAACCCAACCGCACCCGTCCCCGACCGAAGTGGCGACCAAATTGTAATTCATAGACTTCGTCTTCATCCTGGGTTTCAACTTCCAGGTCAGACTTGGCGTGGCTGACGCACAGTAGCGCATAGCCCTGTTCTTGGAGGTCTGGGGATAGTCCCATCGCTTCTGGTTGCTCCACTTCCCCCTTCAACACCTAACGGCACAGGCGGTACCGGCACCATTACGACAAGAGAAAGGTAGTTCATACCCCTGTTCCTCTGCCTGATGCAAAATATAACGATCGCCAGACACCACCGCAGTAAAGGTCTGGTCTTTTTGACGATGATGGATGCGGACGCGATAGGTGTCGGTCATGCAGATAAGTGACTTCGTTCGGAAGGGAATGATGGAAAACGTACTTGGCTATTGTATAATCTTTTTTTGTGACTACCTAGGAGAGGTGGCCGAGTGGTTGAAGGCGCAGCACTGGAAATGCTGTTTGGGGGAAACTTCAACGAGGGTTCGAATCCCTCCCTCTCCGTTTCCCAATTTTGAGTCAGTCTGATTCTTTGGTTTATTTCTCAGTGCTTAGCGCTGGGGCGACTTATTGATTGTCGTTAGTTGGGCTGGGCACTTTTTAGTAAGATCAGGATAGGTTTGACGGAATTTTTCCAGTTTAGGAATGTCCTTCACCATCACGTAGGGATGGGCCCCGGATTCTTGTTGACAAAGTCTTGGTGGTAGTCTTCCGCGGGGTAAAATTCATCAGGAAATCATTCACTTCCGTGGCGATCCGCCTGGTCAAAGGCGCTGGCATCCGTTAACTGTTGAATGTAAGCAGTGGCCACTTGTTTCTGCTCTGGCGTGGTCGCAAAAATGGCAGAGCGGTATTGCCGACCCACATCAGCCCCCTGGCGATTCACTTGGGTGGGGTCATGGCCCACAGAAAAGAAGATTTTGAGTAATTCCCCATAGGTAACTTGGCTGGAGTCATAGGTAATTTCAATCGCTTCAGCATGGTCGGTGCCACCGCCACTGACTCGGAGATAGGTTGCGGTGTTTGCACTGCCACCGGAATAACCGGTTTGCACCGATTGCACGCCCCGGACTTCTTCAAACATGGCTTCTAGCCCCCAAAAACAGCCCCCTGAAAACACAGCCTTAGCGGTTGGGGCGGACTTGCTGGTCAAACTCGGTACATCGATCGCCGGGTCGGGAATGGCTCTAACCACCGGGTTGAGGGTCAGGCTAAAGAAGCCCAAGACCAGACAGGAAATCAGCCCACCCAGCCAGAGGCCACGGTTACGAAACGGTTTAGGAACAGTAATGGTTGCTAACATTGGGATTTGATGAAGGAAATTAAGGGCGACACAGCCAAGCCTGGGAGTTCAACGGTTGCTTGGGGATTGGGTCATTGTTCATATCACTAGCTTTAAGCTAACCTAGCTGTCTGAATTTTTCCTGATGTCTGCCTGAAAGAAGCAGCCAACCCACAATGACATTGGACAGTGAACGGTGATGGGTTGGGTGGGCAAAACCACATTGGAGGTTAACATCTTTTGTCACTGGGCTGCTGACTCTTTTCGATTTCACCGCCCTACTTCCCCACATCTTCCATGCGTTATTGGTTTTGACAGTTACTGGTTTGACCAAGACACCATTACCCTGCCCGTCACGGAACCGGGATTACTCTACGGCGCGACGGTATTCACCACGCTAAGGGTGTATGACCAATCTCTCCGCCATCCCCTCAGTCACTGGATTCAACATCGTCAGCGGCTACAGGCAAGTTTGACTCAATTACAATGGCGATCGCCAGATTGGGAGGCATTAACCCATGCCGCAGAGACCTTAGCCAAAACTGAGCCGGTGCTAAGGATTACTTGTTTTCCGGGGGACAGGGGTGGATTTTTGGGCGGTCATTACCGCCAGACTTAGCGCAAGAACAGCAACAAGGGGTTCCTGCCTATGTGCTCTCCGGTCACTACCAACGCCCCTGGGCTGAGTTGAAAACGGGTAACTATCTCAGTGCTTGGAGCGGTCAGCAGCACGCTCAGGGACAACAAGCAGAAGTCGCGATTTTGACGAATCTTCGAGGAGAATGGCTAGAGACTGCCACCGGAAATTTGTGGGGGTGGTGCCAAGGAACCTACTTCATTCCCGAACTCAGCGGCGAGCAACTCCCCGGCATCACCCAGCAGTACCTCCAACAGTGGTTAACGGCGCAGGGGCGGGAGGTTATCCCTTTGCCCTGGGGAGAAATGCTGATCCAGCAACTAGACGGGACTGTCGTACAGTACCTGCATTCGTGAAATTATTGCCATTACCCAAGTGGCGGCGGCGGCAAATGTTCCGAGGATTTAACTCCCTCCAGTTCCCCGAATTTCAGCAGTTGCAACAGGCTTTTGAGCTGGTTTAGTCTGTCGAAAAATTGAATGCAAAATAACCCCGCCTCAAGCTTGCGGCGATCGCCATCCAGAGAGAACATCTATAGAAAAATAGAGCTGAATTTATAGGCACTGCATTTGTCGGCGCTGAAAGATAAAGATCAAGGGGATTTTCACAATACGCTAATCTGTCTAACACGCCTTTTGAAGTGATATGGGGAATGTTTCTTACGATCATGCTCAGATGGCGTGATATGCCGAAAGTTTCCACATATCGTTACTGTGGAGTGTTTTATACGGGAAATCTCCGTATATCTAGTAGTTGGGCGATCGCTCGTGGGGCTCGCCGGTTCGCCCAACGGGGCGCGAGACTTCATCGAGTTGATATTTCTTCCTTTATCCCTCAGCTCGCGATGCCCAACAACTCGATGAAGCGGTAATCCTTCGGATTCCGTTGCACTTCACCCCTTTGTCGTCCGATGCTTCCGCATCGTCCAAGTCGGGGTTCCGCTTATCTCGCGCCCCGTTCGACTGCTAAATTTTCTGAGGAAGTGTTGATGTGAGAGTTAGCAAAACCCAATCAAAACTTAGAGGAGGATACCGCAGATGTTGAATCAACAGATCGTGCTTTTGAATGGACTAGGAACGACAGATCAGGATTTTGTTCCTTTGATCGAGATACTCATTGAAGAAATCCACAGAACTGGCGCATCGCTGCAAAGCTATTGTTTACAAAATATCAAGATGGGAACCTGTGTTGGTTGCTTCGGTTGCTGGTTGAAGACCCCAGGGATATGTTTAGAGCCTGATATTGGGCTAGAAATCGCCCAGGCAGTTGTCCAAAGTGATACAACCCTTCTGATAACACCCGTTACATTTGGTGGTTACTCATCAGAGATCAAAAAAATCCAAGATCGCTGGCTACCGTTGATCCTTCCGTATTTCGGTCTATTCCACGGAGAAACCCATCACTTACCCCGGTACTCGCGCTACCCTCGATTGGTTGGCATTGGAATCCAACGTCAGCCAAATCCTGAGGAAGCCCATCTGTTCAAGACATTAGTTGGGCGCAATGCGATTAACTTTCACGCCCCAAGCTATGCTGCAGAAGTTGTGGTCAGCAGGGATAGCTGTGAACAATTGCATCAGCAATTTCAAAATGTTCTGGTAAGAGACGATGCCATTCCGGTGGGTGATGCCATCACTTCACTGATGCCTGCCTCAGGAAGCAACGTAGTTGATACTTTGGTTGAAGATCGACCGAGTCGAGCAATGCTGCTGGTGGGCAGCCCAAAGGTTAAGTCAACCAGTACCTCCAGTGTTTTGGGAGGATACGTCTTAGAGCAATTAAAGCAATGGAATTGGGAGATTGGGTCTCTGACTCTCAGGAGAAATCTATTGAGTGGTGAGGGACAAGCTGATTTTCTTGCATCCATCGAGCGTGCCGATCTTTTGATTTTGGCTTTTCCGCTGTATATCGACGCGCTTCCGTTTCTTGTCACAAAGGCATTGGAGGTCATAGCTGCCCATTGTTTCTCCCATCCTCAAATTAAACCAAAGCGGCTTGTTGCGATTTCTAACAATGGGTTTCCTGAAGCTCATCATAATGCGATCGCATTAGCAATTTGTCAGCGTTTTGCAGTTGATACAGGTATGATTTGGGCTGGCGGTTTGGCAATGGGTGCAGGTGAAGCATTGTTGAGTGGCTTACCGCTGACGGGGGAGCAGCGTGGTGGTCGTCCCCCAGTGCGGCATGTCATTCAGGCACTAGACTTAGCGAGTGGGGCACTCGCCGAGGGAAAATCGGTTCCTTTTGAAGCAAACCGGCTAATGTCAAAAACTCCAATTCCATTCATGCCTTTTAGTGTGTGGCGGTGGATCTTTATGAAAATGGCACGGCAAAATTGGGATGGCCAGGCAGCCACCAATCAAGTCAGCAAAGAAGATGTTCTTACCAAACCCTATGCAGACATTGAAACTACTAACACCCTTGCCAGCTAGAAACAATTGGCTCAAAACCCATTGGGCCGCAGGCAGTCGAACACATCACTGGAGCAGACGGAAAAGATGAAATCTGTTGACTTTCAAGATGCATCTACCGCCGCTCAATTTTGCCATTCGATATCAACACCAACAACCATAAAAGGATAAGCAGAAATTTCAAAGCTATCAGATGAACAGCAGAATGAAATCGCGGCCCGACTCCTAGCTGAGTTAGAAGACGAGCAGGCTTGGCAAGCACGCTTTGAAGCCACCACAGATACCCAATGGGATAACCTTGCAGCTCTGGTGCGGCAGTAAGGATTGTAGTCTTTTACATCAAATTCTAGTCACACCCGTTTAGTCTGGCGAAAAATTGAATGCAAAATAACCCCGCCTCAAGCTTGCGGCGATCGCCACTCGGGAAGTGACCTATGATTTAGCGCGGATGATGGAACCGCCGGTCAACCTTCCTCTAAAATGTTATGAATTTGCTCAAGCCATTCCCTCAGTATTTTGGGCTCCACCGTTCGTTTCCGCTGGGGGATTGGTTGTGGTTGGTCGGAGAATAGTCGGCAACTGTTCCAGAATGCTATCCGCAGTGACGGTGGGGGATTGTTGTCGGGTGATCGGAATGGTTAAATCAGCTTGTTGGTAGCGGGAACGGCGTTCTGCGAGCAATTGTTCGAGGGTCGTCGTTAACTCGGTTTGTTGCAGCAGGGGACGACTTCTATCTTTCTGGAGACGTTTGGCCAGCACTTCCACCGATGCATCGAGCCAAATGACCACCCCATGCCGCAAATATCCCCAATTTTGCTGCCGTAGAATTACTCCCCGCCGCCCGTGGCAATGATGCTTTGGGTCTGGGCTGATAACTGGTTCAAGACTTGAGTTTCAAGATCCCGAAAGGCAACTTCTCCCTGTTGCTCAAATAATCCAGTGATGGTACAACCGGCCACTCGTTCCACTAGGGTATCGGTATCATAAAACCGATATTGCAGTTTTTTTGCCAGTATCCGACCCACGGTCGATTTGCCGCAGCCCATCATGCCGACGAGAAACAGGGAGACCCCTTTGAGTAAATGCTTCATGCCCTAAATTTGATTAATCAATAAGAATGAGTGGCCTGCTGGGTGTCGGAATAAAATCATCTGAAACTCTGGCTAAATGGGCAGCGGCTAAATGCCTCCTCTGTCCAGCGATCTGTACTGATTTTTAGAACTTCTCTCCTCAACAAATCAAGCCGCCTGATTACGGCAGTGAATCCCCAACGCTAATGCTAGGGCTTATTCGGAGACCGATAAAACGGCTTTTTCACGACTTCTGCCGGATAACGTTTGCCCCGCACTTCCACAGACAATGGCTGTCCCACTTTACTTAAATGGGCTGGAACATAGCCCAGGGCGATCGCCGTTCCCAACGTCGGCGAAAGGGTTCCACTCGTGATCAGGTCAATGGCGTCATCATTGTCAAAGATAGGATAATCATGCCTCGCAATTTGTCGCCCCTGCATGGCAATTCCCACCAACTTTTTCTCAATGCCCTCAGTCTTTTGGCGGACTAAAATATCCCGTCCCACAAAATCCGCCACCTGATCCAAATGAACCAACCAACCCAGGCCCGCTTCGAGGGGAGTGGTGTCATCATTCATGTCTTGACCGTATAATCCCATCGCGGCTTCCAAGCGGAGCGTATCCCGCGCCCCGAGCCCACAGGGAGTCACGCCTTTTTCCAACAGTACCTGCCACAGTTGCTGCCCTGCTTCGGGGGAAATCATGACCTCAAACCCATCTTCCCCGGTATACCCCGTCCGAGCCACAAAGGCCATTTCTCCCTGTAGCGTCGTTTCACAATGGTCAAATGCCGATAAGGTTGACAAATCAGTGTCCACTAACGGCTGCAAAATGGCGATCGCCTGGGGCCCTTGCAAGGCAAGCAAGGCCTTAGTTGCTGATAAATCAGTCAGGGTAATGGTCGCAGGCAGTTGTTGGACGAGCCATTGTTTATCCTTTTCCAACGTTGCGGCATTAACAATCAAACTAACGGCTTCTAGGCCGTTATCCCCTTGCCCCTGGTCATAGATAATAATGTCGTCAATGATCCCAGCCTGTTCATTCAACAAAACGGTATAGAGCGCTTTTCCTGGGCTCAAACGCCGCAAATCCGTCGGGACTAATCGCTGCAACGCCGGTAGAATTTGCTGGCCGGTCAACAAAAATTTTCCCATGTGGGAAATATCAAACATGCCGACAGCATTCCGCACCGCATGATGTTCCTGTTTAAGACCAGAAAACTGGATGGGCATTTCCCAGCCCGCAAAATCCGTTAATTTTTGCGTTTGCTTTTGAATAAGGTCATACAGGGGTGTCCGTTGGGGGGTGTTGGTCACAATAAATGCAGAATCAGAATAGAAGAATCGAGGGTGGCGATCGTCCCCAGTCTACCGAAAAAGGCAATCAAAATTGCAAATCAAAAACGTAACAATCGAGTGGAGAAAGGATCGAATCGGGGCATTCCTACATCAGACTTGCTTGAAATTGCAAGCTGCCCCCGAGGGGTCTTAGAACCCAAAAAAACGGCAATGGAGGCTGTCTCTCTCCATCACCGCTCAACTCAGTGAGTTTAAATATTGTGAACACACGGGTTCTTATAATCCCCTAGGGGTAGAAAAGTAGATCGGGGAAAATGCGATTAAACCCGATGAGAATTACGGCAGTAAATGACAAAAGGGTCATAATCATCACCGGTGCTGTTGACAAAAATGATTTAAAGCTATCCATAATTTGAGTCTCCTAAAAAAACATTGAGCGAAAAAATGCCGATGGCGATCAAGGTATTCAGACCATTAGCGGGGGGAAGTGGGAACTTCTGAATCTTTCATCACCAGTTTGCCAGAAGTGAACTCACCCAATGCTGCCAACGGCCACAGAAAGCCGCCTAGCATTTTTTTAATGGCTAGCGGCACATTAATAATGACTTCTTGCATTTCCGTATTTTTGTCTTTGCGGATGTCAATTAGGTAGGCGCGGCCAACCCAACCAATCCAACCGGCAATATAGAGGAACAAGATGCTGGGAATGAGGAAATCCCCCACGTGGCTAAAGCGCCCGTCAACAATCAGGTGGGGATAGCCTTCTGGCCCACAAAGGGCGTTGGCATAACGTTCAGCACGAATTTTACCGGAATTGGGATCGGCAGTGGTATTGCGAAAATTCTGGGCTTTAGCTTGGTAGGCAGGGGATTCGCTACAGGGGGTCAGGTTTGCAAAGTCTTCCGCAGAGGCTGCGGTAGCCGTACTAAACCAGAGGGTAAGGGCGAGTAGAAACGCTAACAGTTGTTTCATAAGGAAAATTTCCTTGCTTAATCAATAATTTAAAAAGCGACTAATCAAGACAGATTTTTGAGGGGCCAAGCCTTGGGGTTTCGTTCATCATTAACCGATAATAAAACCCGTTATGGAAACGGCTCGCACTCGTTAGAATCACACTAAAACTATCAAAGAATGGCAATCATTTTAGCAATTGAAACAAGTTGTGATGAAACAGCCGTAGCGATTGTAAATAATCGTAACGTTTGCAGTTCTGTTGTGGCGTCGCAAATTGACATTCACCAAGCATTCGGTGGTGTTGTCCCAGAGGTCGCTTCACGGCAGCATTTACGTTTAGTGAACCATTGTATTGACCAAGCTCTGGCTGAAGCTCAGTTGTCCTGGACAGAAATAACGGCGATCGCCGCGACAGTGGCCCCGGGGCTGGTGGGAGCATTGATGGTGGGGGTAACAGCGGCTAAAACCCTAGCAATGCTATACGAAAAACCTTTTTTGGGGATACATCATCTAGAAGGACATATCTATGCGAGTTATTTAACCAACCCAGATTTGTCTCCCCCCTTTCTTTGCCTCCTCGTCTCTGGCGGCCACACCAGCATGATTCGGGTAACTGGCTGTGGACGGTATCAACAATTGGGAACAACCAGGGACGATGCCGCCGGGGAGGCCTTTGATAAAGTTGCCCGGTTGTTAGAGCTAGGCTATCCCGGTGGCCCCGCCATTGACCGCGCGGCACTGCGGGGAAATCCCGCTGCGTTTGCGTTACCAGAAGGCCGCATTTCACTCCCCCAAGGGGGCTATCATCCCTACGACACCAGCTTTAGCGGTCTCAAAACGGCGGTTTTACGCTTAACCCAGACCTTAAAACAAGCATCGCCCCAACTCCCAGTGCCGGATCTTGCCGCTAGTTTTCAGGCAACGGTGGCCCGGTCATTAACCACTAAGACGGTGCGATGTGCGCAGGATCATGGGCTCAATACCATTGTGGTGGGTGGTGGTGTCGCCGCCAACCGTTGTTTACGGGCACAGTTAACCGAGGCAGCCGGAGCCGCACAAATTGACGTAATTTTTCCGCCCATGCGCTTTTGTACCGATAATGCCGCCATGATTGCTTGTGCCGCTGCTGACCATTTCCAACAAGGCGATCGCTCCGGGTTAGACTTGGGGGTGCAGTCCCGCCTCTCGGTGGAACAAGTCTCACAATTGTATTGGAGTCCAGCGTGAACCATGACCCCACCAGATCCCGCGAACAAGTGGCTTGAAATTGGCACGATTGTGGCCGCCTACGGGATTCAGGGGGAAGTCAAAGTCCTCTCTGCCTCAGATTTCCCTGAACGTTTCACGAGTAAGGGGCAACGTTGGCTACGGGGCTCAGAAGCGGAACAACCGCAGCCAATTCAACTCCAGCGGGGGCGGCAAGTGCCGGGTAAAAATGTCTATATTTTGCGCTTAGCGGGAATTGAAGACCGTAATCAAGCGGAACGCTTAGTGGGACAACAGTTGGTCGTTCCAGCGACGGATAAATTACCCTTGGCGGCGGCGGAATATTATGTGGCGGATTTAATCGGAGTGCGGGTGTTTGATCAGCAGACTCAACAACAGTTGGGCACAGTGACGGATTTTTATGCCGCTAGCAATGATTTGCTCGCAGTTACCCTAACGAACAATCCGGAAAAGACTGTGTTGATTCCATTTGTTGAAGCCCTTGTGCCCGTTGTGGATTTGGATGGCGATCGCCTAGAAATCGATCCACCGCCGGGGCTACTCGACCTATGATTTTGGCAAGAGTTCTAGCAGAATAGGGGGAATAAATTTCTTCAAAGTGGCTTTCAGTGTTTGTGGAGCTGAATCTAGTTCCGTTAAACTTTCGCCTGGACGTTCGCGAAAAATAGTCGAGTGAGCCTGCTCATTGATTTCATGCGCTGGACGACCGTTGGAATAGTAATAGAGCGCTAGAGAACGACGGGTGCGATCCGGTGGACAGGTTAAGGGATCGGGGTGGCGTGGTAAGAAAAGTCAGTGGTGCTAAAAATCACACAACGATTAAATAAGGGTAATATTTTTTGCTGACAAGCGTTCATTTCTGCATCCCATAGCTGCAGGTAGCCGCCATAATCTTCCTGCCAATCTTTGTTGAGATAGATGAGTAAGTTTAGCCGTCTGTCCAAGTTCATGCGTGAATGTTTGTTGAAATCCACATGTACTTTCAAAAATCCACCGGCTTCGATTTGATGCAATCCTCCACCAATAAAGTGGGGATCGGGCACCAGCCCCTCAATTCCCGTTAACTTTTCTAGAAAATTAATAAACGTTTCAGCATTGAGTTGATACAACAGGAACCGAGTCATCGGACCCATTTGTTGCTCAGAAGTCGAAGCTAGCTTTTTTTCGGACTTATTTTCAAAGCTCTTCCAGTCAATGTCGTCGGGGGCAGGATACTCGTCGAGAATGGCCTCTAAAATTTCTGGGGGTAAAAAATCATCAATGACAATGTGGGGAAACGGATGATTATTTTGATACTGCTCAGAGTATTGCTCTGCTAATCGATCCAGATAATCGGGATCTGTTACATAGGGCAGTGTGACGGTGGAAACCATAGGATCGTGTCGGGTTTGATGGACTAAAAACGAAGTGGGTGTTTGGATTCTATATTATGGCTTGTATCGAGATAACTTCAGCCAAACAGCTTTAACGGGCAAGTAGAGCGGCCAAATAAAGGGTATCTCGAATAATCCGAATTTTATTGATAAAGGTCTGCAATCGCCTAATTGATGCTCGTAAACCAACAATAAATCGGGGTTTCTAAGGTTTTGGGACGAGACGACGAATTAGTACTCAATGCCGGGTTGTGCCTTAACATTCTGCTCCCGAAACGGGTGTTTGACGAGGGTCATTTCGGTAACCAGGTCGGCCCGGTCAATAATTGCCTGGGGTGCCCCCCGTCCTGTCAAGATGACATGATTTAACGCTGGTTTTTCCCCCAGCCCGGCCAACACAGTTGCGGTGGAAAGATAGCCTAATTTGAGCGCAATGTTGACTTCATCGAGGAGCACCAACCGATACTCAGGATTGCGGATATAGGTTAGTGCTTGCTCCCAGGCGGCTTGGGCGATCGCCGTATCCCGTTCTCGATTTTGTGTTTCCCAGGTAAAACCTTCCCCCAACGCCAAAAATGTCAATTGCCCTTGCCAAGGGTCAAACGCCGCTTTCTCTGCCGGCTCCCATGCCCCTTTAATAAACTGTAAAATCGCGACCCGATAGCCATGTCCTAGGGAACGGAGCACCATCCCCAAGGCCGCTGTTGTTTTCCCTTTGCCGTTTCCCGTATGAACAATCACTAGTCCTTGCTCACTTTTTGCCTGGGCAATGCGCTGATCCTGTGCGGCCTTGCGTTGCTCCATTTTGGTTTTGTATTGTTCATCAGATAGGGGCGGAACCATAATATGACCTGGGCGAAACAGCTATTGAACCCATTAAAAATTGTATCGTCGCCGGGAGCTAGATGTTAAGAAATCGTAGTAAAAGGACTATAGATCCCCATTAATGCATAGGATAAAGGATAAGTTAAGTTTCCAGAAAAATAATTTTTTAATTTATTATTTGAGGGAGAGCAAAATGAATATCAATAAATATTTTGCTGGCTTTAGCGGAGAATATCTCAATTCTCAGCATGATGCATCAGGAGAAATTCTTGATTCTGACTGGGGAGAGATAGCAGATGTAAGCCTTTTTGATGATGGTATTACTGATAGAGATACGGGGCTGGGTCATGTGGTGCGAGAACTCAGAATGCCCCATCTAGATACCTGCAACCTTAGTGGAGGGGATCCAGATGACAACTGGTATCAAGCAGAAGTGGTGGGAGAAGAAGCTGTCGGGGGACAAACGCCGACCCCTGATCAAAATGTCACGGAAGGCCTGCTGTTATCGATGGGGTTGACCAGCGTGGATGGGGAACCCGTCCAGACGGTTCGGACATTTTCTGGGCGGGATCTGATCCGTTGGGAATTAGATCCTGACTCAGCGGAAGATCATCAATCTTCACGAGAAGAGGAAAGATAATCTCGGTTTTGGGGATGATAGAACAGATCAGTAAACTATACACATTGGAGTCTCTGTGGTTTAGCCTGTTGCCACAGCGATTAAGACGGAAGGGAAGAAGTGTCCAGTCCCATACTCCATGGGCCCGGTTTAACCCCAAGATGGATAGGGTTGCCTGAACATTAAAATCCCTTGAATCATGCCAAGCGTTTATCAACTCAAGCCGGCTTTTCAAGACTGCCTACGCCCTTTGGTCAATGTGCTGGCTGTTGCGGGGGTTACGGCCAATCAAGTCACCCTCACGGCGATCGCCTTATCGGTTGGCGTGGGAATCATTTGCTTGACTCGGGGGCAAAATCACTGGATTTGGGGGATAGTCCCCGTTACCCTGGTGTTGCGGATGGGACTTAATGCCATGGATGGCATGTTAGCCCGAGAACATGGGCAAAAATCAAAGCGGGGAGCACTGCTGAATGAGTTGGGGGATGTGGGATCAGACACCGCTTTATATTTACCCTGGTTAGTCCTGATGCCTTCCCTCCCTAGTGTTGCGCTGCTGTGTTTAGTGGTTGCGTTAGCCGTGATGACGGAGATGACTGGGGTCTTAGCGCAAGTGATTGATGGCGATCGTCGCTATGATGGCCCGATGGGTAAAAGTGACCGTGCAGTTGTTTTTAGCGGATTAGCCATACTGCAGATGTGGGGAATATCATTTGATCAATGGTGGTTCGTCATTTGGGGCGCAATGATAATACTTCTCTTGCTGACGATTCTTAACCGGAGCCAGAGTGCCAGGGTGGGTGGATCGGCTGACAATACTTGACCCATCATCATGATGACTTCAAATAAATTATTAGCCAGCAATAGGACTGTCCCTCGGGGCAAACCGTTGACAAAGGGGCTGTTAAATTTGAGCTAAATGACTCATGTGAACTAGGCACTACCAATAACATCAATGTATTTAAACTAATGACAAGCTTCGTTAATCAGCAACAAGCAACCCCTGAATTAATTAAGGCTAAAGCTCATTCACATAAGGCGTGCTGAATATTTTGGGAGTAAAAGACAATGCCTGCGGTCACAGTTTGCTGGGGTTATGGTGGCATTACGATGGTTCTATTGCTCGCCACCATCGGCTGTTGGCTTTGGCGGTGGCGACGGCCCACGTCCTTGAACCAAGAAATTTTGACCCGCTTACAATCCTGGTGGATCATAACGGTGTTCGTGGGGTTACTATTTTTTTTACCCATCACCCCGGCGATCGCCCTTTATGGCTTTATTAGTTTTCTGGCGCTGAAAGAATATTTATCCCTAATCCCGACCCGCCGCATTGACCGTCAGGTGTTGTTTTGGGCTTACCTCGGCATTGCCCTGCAATACTATTGGATCGCCACACAATGGTACGGCATGTTCCTGATTTTTGTGCCCCTCTACCTATTTCTGTTTTTACCGATGCGCATGGTGCTGTTACAGGAAACCCAGGGGTTCCTCAAGGCGATCGGAACTCTACATTGGGGTATGATGCTAACGGTTTTTTGTCTGAGTCATGGTGCTTATTTATTGGTGTTACCCCCTCCGGGTAATCCCGTTGCAGGGGGTGCAGGTCTATTACTGTTTTTGATTCTTTTAACAGAACTCAATGACATCGCCCAATTTTGTTGGGGAAAAAGCCTCGGTCGCCTCAAGATTATTCCTGGTGTCAGCCCCAATAAAACCCTAGCGGGCCTAATCGGCGGCATCTTGACCACGATGCTATTGGCTTATGGGTTGGCACCTTGGTTAACGCCGTTTAATTCCCCCCATGCCTTGGCGATCGGGGTTTTACTCGCATTCGTGGGATTTGTGGGGGACATCACCGTATCGGCGTTAAAACGGGATTTAGGGGTCAAAGATAGTGGTAATTTATTGCCGGGTCACGGTGGTATTTTGGACCGTATCGATAGCTTAACCTTTACTGCGCCGATTTTTTTTCACTTCACCGTCTATTTTTACTACCCAGGGCTCCTGTGATGTGGGCATTGCTAAAATGTCTTTTTTTCCTACTCATTGTCCATCCACTGGTCTTGGTGGTCATTGGGTTACGGATTCGTCACAAGGAACGCTTACCGAAGCAAGGACCCGCTATTTTGGTCGCCAACCACAATAGTCATCTGGACACCCTGGTGTTGATGAGTCTATTCCCTTTTTACCGTTTACCCCAAATTCGCCCGATCGCCGCCGCCGATTATTTTTTTGCTAATCCCTGGTTGGCTTGGTTCTCTCGACATGTGATCGGGATTATTCCCCTGGAACGTTTTCTTGATGCGTCCCACAAACGCCATCCTTTCTTCCCTTGTTATGCAGGACTAGAACAGGGCAATATTTTAATCCTCTATCCAGAGGGAACACGGGGAGAACCCGAAAAGCGCCAAGCGTTTAAAGCCGGTATTGCCCATTTGGCGAAACGATTTCCGGCTGTTCCGATTTATCCCATTTTTTTACACGGTTCTGGCAAGTCTCTCCCCAGAGGAAATTATTTGCTAGTTCCTTTTTTTTGTGATGTTTTTATTGGTTCCCCCGTTTATTGGACGGGACGAAAAAAACAATTCTTGCAGCGGTTAGAGACTGAGATGTCTGCCTTGGCTGACGCTGAAATTTTTCCCGAATGGTTGTAGTCATCAATCATCGTTGGCGCATTTTCAGGGAAGCGGCCGTAACAATCCGTTAAAATTTAATGACGTTTCATCACTTATGGGGTTGAGTCACAGCATCATGTCAGTTTTAGCAGCGTTGGCGGCGATCGGGGTATTGGCAGTTTTAATTGCCGTTCATGAGTTAGGACATTTTGCCGCGGCCCGCCTCCAGGGAATTCATGTTACCCGTTTTGCCCTCGGATTCAGTCGCCGTTGCTGAGATACCAGATCGGAAACCGAATATTCCATTCGTGCCATCCCACTGGGGGGTTATGTGGCCTTTCCGGACGATGACCCCGATAGTAAAATCCCCCCCGATGATCCGAATCTTTTAAAAAATCGCCCCCTCATTGACCGCACCATTGTGATTAGTGCCGGGGTGATTGCCAACCTGATCTTTGCTTACTTTCTGCTAATTGGTCAGGTGAGTAGCATTGGCTTTCAAGATGTCCAGCCCGGTTTGATGATCCCCCAAGTAGATACCGCATCAGCGGCACAAATAGCAGGGATGCAGCCGGGTGATATTGTTCTGCAATTGGAAGGCGAGACCTTGCCGCCTTTCCCCGAAGCCACTCAAGTTTTTATTGAAACGGTTAAACAATCTCCCAGCCAGCCTTTATCGGTGGAAATTTTGCGGGACAGTCAGCCCCAAACGTTAACGATTACCCCGATTAGCGACGATTCTGGTGTCGGCAAAATTGGCGTAGCACTCCTGCCCAATGTGGAAACCAAACGGGCAAAAAATCCCCTGCAAGCCTTAGTCTATAGCGCTGATGCCTTTGAGCGCATTGTGCAATTAACCGTCCAAGGGTTTTGGAAGTTAATCAGTAACTTTTCGGACAGCGCTTCCCAGATTGCTGGCCCGGTCAAAATTGTGGAGTACGGTGCTAATATTGCCCGGAATGATGTTTCTAACTTATTTCAATTCGGGGCACTGATCAGCATCAACCTAGCGGTCATCAATATTTTGCCCTTACCTGCTCTGGATGGCGGTCAATTGGTCTTTTTGTTCATTGAAGGACTCCTGGGTAAGCCGTTACCGGACAAAGTTCAAACCAGCATTATGCAAACAGGCTTAGTGTTGTTGCTGGGTTTGGGGGTCTTTTTAATTGTTAAAGACACGATTAGTTTGACCTTTGTGCAAGAGTTTTTACCCTCTTTGACGGGCTACGAATAAGTTAGACCAGGGCCAAAATATTAGAGGTGAAAATTCCTAACACCCTAATTTTTGTCCAGAGTGCTGCATTAAGTTATCCCGCTGTCTCCTCTACACATTCAAGAACAAACAATGGTGACCAAGCGCATCAGTAAAAAGCAACGGGCCAATGAAATTCTCCTCTGGCTAAAACGGCTTTATCCCGATGCTACCTGTAGCTTGAATCATCAGTCTCCCGTTCAGCTATTGGTCGCTACGATTCTCTCTGCTCAATGCACCGATGAGCGCGTCAATAAAGTTACACCCGCCTTGTTTGCCCGCTACCCCGATGCCCCTAGTCTGGCCTATGGCGATCGCCAAGAAGTAGAAAATTTGATTCGTTCCACAGGTTTTTATCGCAACAAAGCCAAAAATATCCAAGGGACCTGTCGCAAAATTGTAGAGGATTTTGATGGAGTGGTTCCTCAGCAGATGGAACAGTTGCTGACCTTGCCGGGGGTCGCCAGGAAAACGGCCAATGTGGTTTTAGCAAATGCCTTTGGCATTCTGGCGGGTGTTACCGTAGATACCCATGTCAAGCGCCTCAGTCAACGCTGGCGACTGACCCAAGCTGATGACCCCGTTAAAATTGAACGGGATTTAATGAAATTAATTCCCCAACCAGATTGGGAAAATTTTTCTATCCACACTATTTTTCATGGCCGCGCTGTCTGCACTGCCCGCAAACCAGATTGCGAAAACTGCCAGTTAGCCCACTTGTGTCCGAGCTACCCGAATCAGGGAAAAATTTCCCGCCGCTCATCCACCGCAAAGCCTCATAAATAGTGCCCATTTAGCAACAAAAAGCCAAAAAGTTCGGAAATTTCTTTCATGAAGGAAACCCATAGGGTATTCTTTACGTCAACCCCGCTATGTGAGGAGTCAATCATGTTGAGTAAATCCATGAATCAAGCCATCAATGCCAATTGGTCTATCCAGGGCGATAAAACCGAAGATCTTCCCTTAGAAAAACTTTCAAATGTTGATCTTATTGTCCGTTGTCAACAGCATAGCCGCCCCGAAAGCCTAGCTTTCAATGAACTACTCCGGCGCTATCAATCCCACATTGACCGGATCTTTTATCATCTTGCACCAGATTGGCAAGATCGTGCAGATCTCGCCCAAGAGGTCTGGATTCGAGTTTACCGCAACATTCATCGTCTCAATGAACCCGTTAAATTCAAAGGTTGGTTAGGTCGCATCGCAACAAACCTGTTTTACGACGAGTTACGCAAACGTAAACGAGTCAGACATCCTATTTCTTTGGACGCTCCCCGACGGATGGATGACGGTGAAATTGATTGGGATATTGAATCAGGCTATCCCAGTCCCAGTGATACTCTGTCCACCACTGAATTCTATGACTGCCTCCAATCAGCCATCAAAGATTTACCAGATGCATTTCGTATCACAATTGTTTTACGTGAAATTGATGGGCTAGCCTACGAAGAAATTGCAGAAATCACCGGGGTATCCCTTGGGACGGTCAAGTCTCGTATTGCCCGTGCTCGCGCCAAACTTCAATCCTTTTTGCAACCGTATCTTTCTAGCTAAAGAAGATTGGAACTCTGACTTAATCAACTTCAGTTAACTATTAATTAACCTTGATTTCTAATAACGGCCGCAATGGTCTTGTATTCAACGCCATGGGACCAGGGAACGTCTAACCTGTGTGAGGAGTGATAAAGCCATAACACCTGTTGCGTGCGAAATCACGACATTTTATTGCAGGGAAATTTCCCAAGCGAGGTCTAAATTATGCAACCTAATTTTGGTCCCAATCAACAGCAACCATGGGACAACAATAAACAAGAAGTTGATGCTGAGAAGTTTGAACGGTTTGAACTCCTGAGTGCCTACATTGATGGAGAAGTGACTCCTGCAGAGCGCTACCAGGTTCAGAATTGGATTGATGCTGACCCAGAGTTTAAGCGCGTTTATCTGCGGTTGATTCGTTTACAAACTGCGATACCCCATATACCTTTCTCCCCGTCTATTGATACTGATACGCTTTCTCAGCGAGTCTGGGAAAAAATCGAAACACAAAACCGTTGGCATACAGCGCGTGTATGGAGCAGTATTACGGTGGCTGCTGTTCTTATCGCGGCTTGTTCTAGCGTATTGATCAATCCGTTTCAACCCAGTTTACAACAAGCTCGTCTTAATGAAGGGGCGGTGAATACCCTTGACGAAGAATCATTAGATATCGCCATTAGCGAGTCCATGCTGGCGGGTTATGAAATCTCAGGAGAAAGCCTGAAATCCAATTTATAGAACCTATGTCGCATCTGAAGAATGAGCTAGCGTCAAGCCCGTCGCTCTTATAAGTTGCGGGGGGGGATGGGGTTGCCTTTAAGGAATGATTGTTTAAAGCGCTCAATACCAAGCCAACCTCCTAGTCCGATCGCCACGAATAGACTCAATCCAATGCCCAGCCCCAGGCTAGGGGAGAAGCCCACTACCACAACGGGGATTAGGGATAGGGCAATGATGGCGATCGCCAGGCTGACTTTTTGCCCCTTTTCCCAATTGGCCAAGGCATTGCGGCAACTGTGGCAATGTTGGGTATGGGAATGGTATCGGTCGAGTAGGGCCTCGGTTGTGGAGCGGGGGGGCAGAGATTGGCCAGGAAAGGGATCAACGTTGTAATTATGCCGCCACTGGTGCAGCGCTTGGACAAATAAATCTGCTTTGGTGGGGAGATAACAAGCCTGGGCATAGTGGGCAGATCCACCGGAGGCGGCCACACACCGTTCTTGCCAGTGGAGAAACACCTGGTCATCTTCCAGAACTCGATTTTGACCGAGATGGGCATACCAGGTGGGGGTTAACGAGATAGCTAAACGGGGAATTTTGGAACCAAATTTAAACGGAAAACGGGCGAATAGGCGACATTCTCCAGGCCGGATGGGGGTGGCATACACCACAGTCAAAGTGCGCCCAAATTGTTTTGAGGTCAAGTCATGCCACATTAAACCCGGTGCAATAAATGTGGTGGTTTGTCGTCCCAAGGTGCCTTTCCGGGGGCCTTCTTCCCAAACTCCCGTAAATCCTTGGCGATCGCGCTGGGTGATTTCTAGATCCACTGGGCTGACATTGCTCCGTTTGCCGACGGTGTTGTGGTGGGTGTAGGGAATATGGCTAGAGTCCAGAACATTTTCCATCAGGGTAAAGGCATCGTAAGGAATATCCCGGAACGTGTTCAAGCAGACCCACTCTGGGGAGTCTTCGTCCAACACATCCACCACCGGAATAGGGGGTAAATCCTGATTTTCTGGCACTTCCCCTGAATAGACAAACAACAGCTCTTGCCGGATTGTCGCCGGGAGTGATCGGACACAAGCCCGACGAGAGGTATGGGCTGTCCCGGTTTCCGGCTGCTGAGGAATTGTCTGGCATTCCCCTTCTCCGGTAAAAGTCCAACCATGATAAGGACATTCCAACTGTCCCGCTTCGTTAATACGACCCTCGGATAAGGGGGCTAGGCGGTGAGGGCATTGGTCTTGATAGACTCGCCATTGTTTTGAGGTCGGCTCCCACCAAATCACTAAATCTTCCCCCAGCAGCGTGAAGCGATTGGGACGAGAACGGGAAAGATCTTGTTCGTAGGCGACCGGGTACCATACCGCTCGACAATCAAACCAGTGGGGATCGGAGCCACCAGCGGGAAGGGATTGGTTGACCGTTTCACGGGATAACAGACCAGTCATAAAGGTAAGGGGGACAACAGTTAACGCCAATAATTAAGAATTGTAACGACTTTTGGCGATCGCCTGGGGGCGGTCATCCGGTTATGCGTCGAAATATGGTGGGTGAGGTGAAGTGGGAGAGACCACTAGCCTCAATATTGTCCATATTGAAAAAATGAGTTTAGATGACTTTTATCTGCCTTAATTTAACCGGGGGCCAAAAAGGTCAAACAAGATCAGGGTTAAGACACCAGATTAATGGCAGCACAAAATCGAGGCTGCATACGTCTCAGCTTTAATTATATTTACTTATTCAAAGAGTTTTATTCCGAGTCTTGTTGCTTGGGTTCTGAGTCTATACCCAGATCATCAAGTTCCTCCAGGGTATTGGTCGTATTATCTGATGATGACTCACTTGCTTCACCTAAAAACGAATCCAACTCTAAATCCTCAAGAGCAGACCGCCCCTCGATAACGTCCTCATTTAGCATGTCCTCAAGTCCCGCAAAAAGTTCTTCATCACGACGCTGATGATCATCTGCACTGTCAGTTGAAGCGTCATCTTTCAGCAAAGCAAAAAGATCTGTTTCGGAGCCATCCGCTGCTTCATCCAAGAGACCACTCCAGGCATTATCATCGTCTCCACTAGCTGATTCGCCTAACAAAGCGGATAGCTCATCCGTTCCTTCAGACATTAACTCGCTTGATGACAGCCCAGCACTCACAAAAGTATCCCCAACATCGGGCAAAACCGCTGCTTCCGTTGAGTCGAAAGAATCATCTTGTAACTCCATAAGAAAAGCTAGGTCATCATCTACACTGTCAATATCGGTTTCTTCTGTTGCGGTCTCGGATATAGGATTTGGAGTATCGGCCAACAAGCTTTTGGGAAAATCTGCTGTATCACCCAGGTCAGATGGCAAATTCAAATCTTCCTCTAAGTTTAAGAGGGTAGGCTCGGGGAGCTGAGTCGATTCAGTGTCATCTGTTTCTACGAATAATTCACTCTCACCCAAAAGATCATTTGGTGTTTCTTCGGGAATTTCCAGGTCGGAGAAGGATGAGTCTAACGCCACATCAGGCTCGACAATCTCCGACAAATCTGTGAAATCTGCAGTGTCTATGTCTGGAGGGGGTGCAACATCAGAGAATTCTGAGCCTTGAATGGTTGTCTGCTCTACCTCTATTGTCAGATCGATGTCACTTTCGCCGGGAGTATCAACCCAATCAGCCAAATCCGCTTCAATTTCAGCTTCTCTTGTCTCAACGTCAAAGGGAGATGTTATTGCATTGGCTTCTTCTTGAGTCAGGGTCTCAGGATTTTCAGAACCGGGGACACTCTCTAAATTGAAGGGTGATTCCTCTTCCACAGCAAATCCATGGTCACGGCCCTCCACCATCGTATCCGTTTTTCCCTCTGCCCCTACGTTAAAAATATCTGTAGAGTCTAGTCCCTCTTCTTCCGCTAATTCCAGTCCGTCGGTAGAGTCGATGCTGGTCGTTTCAAGCGCTTCTGATGTGGGAACATCAACATCAATTTCTGCCGTTATTTCTCTCTCTTCCAGGGCCTCTAATGGTTCGGGCTCTGCTTGTCCAAGCTGACTGACGGCGGCTATTCCCGCTGCCCCCGCAACAGCGACTCCCAAATCTAAATTACCCGTTCCTTCATCTGCTGTCGTTTCAGGTTCCAGACTCGCTGGAAGATCGGATTCATCTGTAGAAGCAGATTTAAGGGCATCGAGTTCCTGTTTTGTTTGCTCTAATTCTTGTGCAACATCGCGGTAAGCTTGCTCCCAATCCATGATCTGGCCGCTAGACGCTTCTAGTTGCTTGACCAAGCCCGCTCTTTCCTCTTCCAACGCGGCGATCGCCGTGGCATATTGGGTTTCAAGTTCAGAGATTTGGGTGTAATGGGCCTCTTCAATGGACTTTAATTTAGATTCAGCCGCCTGTCGCTCAAGTCTTTGCTTCTCTAGTTTCAACTTAAACGTTTCAACCTCATCACTAGCCAGGGCTGCCCGCTCTAGTTTTTGCTTAATACTTGCAATCTTTTTTTTCAGACTGGGGACAAAGGCAAGGTACACAAATGCTCCCCCCATGATTAGTCCAGCGACTAAACCCAAACCAAAAAAACCAAAAAAATCCACCGTTGGTGTCTCCCATGTAAAAGAAAATTAACCAGTCAATGTGTAATTTTCTGCAGCCCCGCAAACATAACTGTTATTTAAGGTGCGTGCAAGGGTTAATCTGCATTGAACTTTACTTCCGTTGTTTTAATGTTAAATCCAGAATTGCTAAATTGTGTCAAGCTTTTACCCTTTTAGACAAGGGTAGGTCTGCGGATAAGAAGAAATTAGGGTAAAAATCGTTCAAGTCCCACCCCTGCCTAGAGCGTCGATTGATTGTATCGATCTACTCAGAGATAGATACAATCATGAATTGTGATAACAACAGATCGTCGGGGTCAATGGTCAAAAAATTGGCGATTATCGTGAATAGAATCAACGTTTCATAAAATCTTCAGATTCTTGTTTAGTTCGTTTTTTTGTGACTTTAATAGATTTGTACTAGCGCATGGGCTGACTGAACCTTAGAAAACGGGGGAAGATAGGCGGACAGACTTTGATAAAATCGGCTAGAAGTGCAGTTTTATTTTGTACTACTCCCATCCAGAGTGTAATCCCTATGGCCCTTGGCTACGTTGCCCTTGTCCTCCACGCCCATCTTCCCTTTGTCCGTCACCCAGAAAGTGACTATGTGTTGGAGGAAGAGTGGTTATATGAAGCCATTACAGAAACTTATGTACCTTTGATTCACGTTTTCGAAGGACTGAAGCGGGATGGGGTAGACTTTAAAATCACCATGAGCATGACGCCCCCCTTGGTGTCAATGCTGAGGGATTCCTTGTTGCAAAAACGATATGAGGCGCACCTATCGTTACTACAAGAATTACTCGAAAAAGAAATTGTCCATAACGAGCATAACGGTCACATTCAGTATTTGGCTAAATTCTATGCCAGGGAATTTGCCGAAATTCGGGAAACTTGGGAGCGTTATGACGGGGATTTAGTGACGGCGTTTAAGCAGTTTCAAGATAGCGGCAATCTAGAAATTATTACCTGCGGCGCGACCCATGGTTATTTTCCCTTAATGAAAATGTACCCGCAGGCTGTATGGTCCCAGATCAAAGTAGCCTGCGACCACTATGAAGAGAATTTTGGACGCGCGCCCCAAGGCATTTGGTTGCCGGAGTGTGCCTACTACGAGGGCGTTGAGAGAATGCTAGCGGACGCTGGACTCCGTTATTTTCTCGTTGATGGCCATGGAATTTTATATGCCCGCCCCCGTCCCCGCTTTGGGACCTATGCACCGATTTTCACGGAAACCGGCGTAGCGGCATTTGGGCGGGATCACGAATCGTCCCAACAGGTTTGGTCTTCTCAAGTCGGTTATCCCGGCGACCCAGAATATCGAGAATTTTACAAAGACTTGGGCTGGGAGGCGGAATATGAATATATCAAGCCGTACATTATGCCCAATGGTCAACGCAAAAATATTGGCATCAAGTATCACAAAATTACATCGCGCCAGGGGGGATTGTCGGAAAAAGCCCTATACGATCCCTATTGGGCAAAACAAAAGGCCGCCGATCATGCAGCTAATTTCCTGTATAACCGTCAACAGCAGGTGGGGCATCTCGCCGACATGATGGCACGTCCCCCCATTGTCGTTAGTCCCTATGATGCGGAACTGTTCGGCCATTGGTGGTACGAAGGACCGTGGTTTATTGATTATCTTTTCCGTAAAGCGTGGTTTGATCAAGACAGCTTCGATATGACCCACTTGGCCGATTATCTCCGGCTCAACCCCACACAACAAGTGTGTCGCCCATCCCAATCCAGTTGGGGGTATAAAGGGTTCCATGAGTATTGGCTCAATGAGACCAATGCTTGGGTCTACCCCCACCTACATAAAGCGGCCGAACGGATGATCGAACTGAGTTATCGCGAGGCTGCTGATGAATTGGAAGAACGGGCGTTAAACCAATCGGCACGGGAGCTGCTGCTGGCGCAATCCTCCGACTGGGCTTTTATTATGCGTACAGGCACCATGGTTCCCTATGCTGTGCGGCGGACTCGCTCCCATGTCTTACGGCTAGAAAAACTTTACGACGATATTCGTGCAGAGAAAGTTGATGCGGGTTGGCTGGAAAAAGTAGAAGTGATGGATAATATTTTCCCCAATATTGACTATCGAGTGTATCGACCCCTGTAGATAGTTTTCTTTTTGGGGTCACCGAGTCATTCTGCAAAAACCTATCCCTTCAAAGCTTAAAACCATGAGCATAAGTCAATTAGCTGGTCGAGATTTATTGTCGATCGCCGATCTGAGTGTTGAAGAACTGACTGGCATTTTAGCGTTGGCGGCGGACTTAAAAGCGGCAAACTCAAGCCCCGCTGTGACAAAATTCTAGGCTTATTGTTTTACAAGGCGTCCACCCGCACCCGGGTGTCCTTTACCGCTGCGATGTACCAATTGGGTGGCCAAGTGATTGACCTTAATCCTAACGTGACGCAAGTCGGGCGGGGCGAACCGATTCAAGATACCGCAAGGGTGTTGGACCGCTACATTGATATTCTGGCGGTCAGAACCTTTGCCCAAGCAGATTTACAAAATTTTGCGAACCATGCAGAGATGCCCATCATTAATGCCTTGAGTGATTTGGAACATCCCTGTCAAATTTTGGCTGACTTTCAAACCATTCAGGAGTGCTTTGGAGACTTGAGGGGCCGGACGGTGACTTATTTGGGAGATGGAAATAACGTGGCAAACTCACTCATCCTGGGGGGGGTCATGATGGGGATGACCGTCCGAGTTGCCACCCCCACAGGCTATGAACCCCTACCAGAAATCCTTAAACAGGCCGAGGCGATCGCCGTACCAGGAGGTAAAGTCGAAGTGACCAATGATGCGGAGGCTGCAGCGGCCGGCTCCCATATTTTGTACACCGATGTTTGGGCCAGCATGGGTCAAGAAGATTTGGCCGATCAACGGATACCGGCGTTTCAGCCCTATCAGATCAATGATGACCTGCTTCAGATTGCAGCGGATGATGCCATTGTGTTGCACTGTCTGCCGGCCCACCGGGGGGAAGAAATTACCGATGCGGTGATGGAAGGTCAACAGTCTCGGTTATGGGATCAGGCAGAGAATCGGATGCATGCACAAAAAGCGTTGATGGTGGCCCTATTGGGCTTGGTGTAGTGCCAACCCTGGGAGAGGGGGGAATGGATTGGTACGGGATAGGCTCCAAAATGAACCCAAATGCCAGTCCCCTCGTTGGTGGTCAATAGTCAAGCAGATTAAAGTAACGATGCCGACCCTTCAGTTCCTACATAGCCGACCAACGCCGAGCCACTCAGTTGATCGCCTAACTCCATGGGCTGAGGGCCATCGGTCTGGTCGACCACAGAACCTAGATGGGGGCCATCTAGATCATCGAAATAGTGAAAGTAGGTTTTACGTCCGAACTGGTTAGCATCCGCTGTTGGCGCAAAGACACTCGCGGTAAAGGTTTCACCAAAGCTGACTAAGCCTTCAAAGTACTCGTTACCGCCTAAGTCGGTGGGACTGGCTTTGTCACTCACCCGGATAAACGACGTGCCATCGCCATCGAGGTTGCGGTGGCTTAAAATTTTAGCTTTGCCCCCTTGGTTATTGTCTTTGCCGCCAGTCAGTAAGTCGAGGGTTGCACTGTATTGGAGGGTTAAGGTTTGAGGATCTCCCAAGAGACCCACGACGGAAAAGCCTTTACCAATCTGACCAGTGAGGGGATCAATGTCCGGATCATCGTACCCACCCGTTTCCCCTTGATATTCCTTGAGTTGGACAGCCCCGACAAGGTCATTTATCGCCACGGGCTGGGAGCCATTCGTTTTATAGGTAGACACCTGTAGCGGGTCAGCACCGGCAATGAATGCCGCTTCGTCTTCAAAGACTAGGATACGGGTATTACCTTTGAATTCATCTTCATGGGCAAAGTCTAAGCTTGCGGTGAAGGATTGACCCACCTCGACAGTGCCGGCAAAATACAGTGGCTTTTTCCCCTCCTTAATATTGTCCACATCATTGCTGGAAGAAACCACTAAATAAGCACTGATGTCATCGTCGGATACGCCGTCTTCAATTTTGGCTTTTCCGTTTTGGTCATTGTTTTTGCCCCCCGTTAACACCCTATCAGTTGCCACGTACTGAAATGTGAGGGCGTTGACTTTGCCGAAGCGTTGACCCAAATCCCCAAACGGTGGTGCTTGGACTCCCATATATTGCATGGAATCACTGGCAGTTAGACTGGGTAAGCCTAATGAATCCCCTGCCCCATTGCTGGCGATCGCCATGATGTCCATGGCCATGGTCTGCTGTCCGGGCAATGCCGTAGCACGATTCATGTATTCCCAGGTTTCGCCGGCATCGAGGAGATGATTTGCGTTGAGGTCTCCCTTCATGTAGTAGGGAGCCGTTCCGTCTGGAGACTGAAATTGAGTCGGCTTGAGGGCTAATTCGCCGGTATTGCTTAATTGATAGGTGACGAGGAAAGAACTGTCCATGGCAATCTCCAAGCCGGTAGATACACTCGTGGGGGGCAGACTCTCTTCACCGTCTTCACCGACATACCCCGTCAGTGCAAAGCTCCCCATCGCGTCCCCTAAACACATTGGCTGCGAACCGGAGGTAGAATATTCCGCGACCTGTAAGGGCTCGGCCCCTTGTAAATAGGCGGCTTCGTCCTCGTATAACAACAAAAATGTCTTAGAGGTAAACTTATCCTTGCCGGCGATCGCCACATCAGCCGTAAATTCTTCGCCCCAGGCAACAGTTCCCGCAAAATAGGTTTTAGCCTTCCCTGCCCAAACCTTGTCGGCATCCGCTTTATTGGCCACGACGACATAGGCAAAGGGATCGTCGTCCGCTACTCCCCAAGCGTCCGCTTTGCCAGGTTTTTGATTCGTGCGGAGAAGGTAGTCCCCGGTGTAGGTGAACGTTAGGGCTTGGGGCTTATCGAGGCTTGAGGCAAGATCCAGGACGGAAGGTGTCGGCATCGGGGTAACCAACATTTCCAGTTCCAGATTGCCTGAATGGAAGACATTTCCTTGAATCGCCTGGGTATCGGTATTTCTTAGGATAATGTCTGAGAGCTGGAGTCCTTCTAGCTCGGCAATTTCGGCAGGCGAAAAATGATTTTCATAATAAAGGCGATCGCCTGCCCGTAAACGACTAAACTGATCCACCAATACCGCCGACACAGTCTCACCAACGCTAGCACCGGGCTGTAAATCCTCCGCCAACATTCCCACAAACGCATCGATGTTGTCCACAGAACCATAAAGCGATTCCAATGCCGCCTGTTTATCCAGATCACCCGTCATCTCGGCAAAGCTTTCTACCCGATCCAGTCCAAAGGCGGCGCGCACGGTGTTGTAGTCCGCTAGACCATTCGCTCGACCCCGTTGAATATTAATGGCAAAAAGATCGCGGGCAGAAGCGGCTGGCCCAAAGCCGAACAGTAGGCTGCGCACATCATCAATGGTTTTGGTATCCACCTGCTGGCTAGCGGCGGCGGCTAATCCCCGTAGGATGGCGTCAATCCCGGCTGCTTGCAACGCACCACTGCCCGGAAAAAAGGATTCGGCAAGGGTGAGATTTCCTTGCGGAATCACATTACCATCGTTGTCTAACCGCAGAATTTTCGTACTGAGTTGGGTGTGCCCCAGTCGAAAGGCAGCGGTCGAAAAAACGCGACTAATGCCAGGGTCAATGGTCGGGTCGTAACCACCATAATCGGTCAGGGCGCTAACCCCTAAAAGGGTCGGTAAATATTCGTTATAGGTAATACTCTGGGTCTGGGCGATATTGATTTGCCGGGCTCGCTGATAAATTTGTTCATCAGTCCAGTCTGGATTAGTTAGGGCTAGTTCCTGGGCTAAGCGATTATGCTCTCGAACAAAGAGGGTATGCATCGAGCTGAGCACTACATTCTCATTGACTCTGACATCCCCCGCCACAAAAAAGGATTCGGCTGGACGTTGTCCCGGATTGTTATTTTCTAGCCCCAGGGTATTTAGGGGTAACAGGTTGCCTTCACTGATTAGTAATCCCCCCCCGAAAAAGGAGCGCAATGCGGCTGCCCGTTCCTCACTAGAACCGTATATTTGAGAACCATCCATCCAACTGGTGATGATGTTGGGTAATTGGCGCGGATTCCCTGGGTCGGTTCCTGTCCCTTCGATAAAAACAGTGTCCCGCATCTCGATGACTCGAGTGCCAGTACTAAAGGGGTCAAGGTAGGGATCGCCTACTGGGACAGGAATGTTAATAAATCGATCTTGGCTAGCGGCTTCTGTATCAGATAATTCTGGGGTGAGGTCTAAATCGTGATCTAGAAATTGCCCCCAAGCCCAGATAAAGTTTGTCAGTCCCCGTGGATCAGGCATACTCTCATCCTGCTGGGCAAGGGCATTGCTAATGACTCTCGGATTGGGGCGATCGCCTCCGGCGAAGGTGGAATAGCCATCTCCATAGGCCAAGGGGGCGACAGCTAACAAAGAACTGTTGGTGCTACCCAAATTAGGATCAGCCAAATTATTGAAGCTGCCATCGAGGGAATAATAATAAACTTGCAAAGCGGATTCAAGTTCAGACATGGTACAAAATTTTTATATTGTGCAGATATATTATGCAGACCAGTGATTCGTCGATCAGTGAAATTAAATTAGATCAATCATTTAGACAGGAACGAGACTTCAGCGACTTTTATCTCAATCGGCTGAGGTGTCAGTTTTCTAAGTCTGAGATTCACCTTAACTTCTAACAATAGAATTTTCAAAATAAAGTGCATCCTGTCAGCAAGCAGAGATTTGATGGTCAAAACCGGCTTATATGGTTGCTTATGAGTAATCCTCAATCTATTTCTAGTTTTATGGGATTATTGCAAGATTGAACACTAAAGCTTCTTGGACAGAACAGAAAATTAAAATTTTAAAACGTTAAAAAAATCCCCAGCCCATCCCCTTAATATCTGCCGATGATTAAGTCGATGTTATTGGCTAGGGGTGAATCGAGTCCAAGTTGGGTCAGGCGAGAGGGAGCAAATGCCCCCTTTTTTTTCTAATGCTCTAAATCAGGAGCATTAAAACTGGCCTGGTACGGGGACGATGCTGGGATTATCGAAAGCTCCGTCCTCCCCGAAGTATTCAGCTAGAGTCGCGTTACCCACGACATCCCCGATGGCAATGGGCTGTGAACAGGACGTGTGATAGTTGATCGTCTGTAACAGCGGTCCATTCTGGTCATCAAAGAAGTGGACATAAGTATTAGAGCCAAAGTTGTCGATGCTCTCATCGGCTTGGAAGAACTCGCCAAATCCGACATTACCTCGGAAGTACTGATCACCTTCGCCACTGAGAGCTTTGGAGGCATCCTCTTTGTCAGTGACAACAACAAAGGATACGCCATCATCATCGACACCATTCTGGGCCAAGATGCCTGCCTTATCAGACTTCTGGCCAGTAACCACATCCGTGCTGGGTTCGTACTTGAAGGTTAGGGCTTCCACCTTACCGAAGATGTCACACACATCGCCGGCTGGTGGGGGCATCTCAACACCGACATAATTCGCCAGATCCATATCCATCACCTCAACATCATGCACGTTAGCAGTAGCTGTTGCTTTGTTGGTTTGCAGACCCTCGGTGGCATTCTCGGAGGCAGCGTAGATCCACTGCTCACCGGGATCCAGGATGTCATCTCCATTGCCTTGATCCACCAGTTCCAGGTCAGCCAGCTTGTCGTCGGTAACATTGAGATCCGTCAAGCCGATGTCACCTTCATTGGTGACTTCATAGAGGAACTCAACTGTCGTCCCAATCACCGCTTCTGGGGCAGTGGCGGGGGTATCTGCATCCACAAAGGTGGGGTCGGGCATACTCACTGTGCCGTCCTCACCTTGGAACTCCGTCAAAGTGAGACTGCCGAGCACGTCGCCAACCCGAATGGGCTGGGAGCAGGATAAGTGATACTTTGAAATTTCTTGCAGCAAGGGACCACCTTGGAAATCAAAAATCTCGATCTCTAGATCACCACCAACATCATCAAGAGTAAATTCCTCCCCGATGCTTACTGTGCCACTGAAGTCTTTGTTGGTTACAACAAAAATTTCACCATCATCATCCAGCTGGGGATTGTTGTTTGTAAATTCAACCTGCCCCGATTTTTGATTGGTGTCGATTATTGGGCCTGCTGCATCTGGGTCTTGGCTGAAAGTAAAGGTGAGTTTTTCTGGCTTACCAGCGATTTCGCAAGCATCTCCCATCTCGAAGTCTGGTGTCACACGCACCAACTTCTCGATACTGAGGGGATTGATGATGTAGTTGGCGGGGTCATCATCCATCACCATGATGCCTGCGGCATCATTTGCTTTCACTTTAATGGTGTTGGTGTTCTTGGTGCTCGAACCAGCATTGGCTGCCATTTCCTTGGACTGGAAATACCAGATTTCACTGGGGTTAAAGACACCTTTATCAGCTATATCTCCAAAATTGAAACCATCTTCCCCTACAACTTCTGTCGGGGTGAAATCATCACTGGGGTCATCAGGAGTAGCGTTATCGTCAACCAAATCAGTAATGGTGAGGTCAACATCACCCGTGTTGGTGACTTCGTAGGTAAAGGTGACGGTATCGTCGGGGTTGGCCACGGGGCCTGGTGGGGTGTCTGCGCTCTCGCCGATGTTATTCGGGTCGAACGGATCATCGACTTGGGGCAATTCCGCACCTGGGCCGGGTTCGATGGGTGTGACCGGCTCTGGGGGAACTGGGATGGAAATCAAGCTCCCGTCTTCACCGTCATAGCCCACCAAGGTAGCACTGTAGATGCCATCACCCAAGATGATGGGGGCGGAGCAAGAGGTGTGGTACCGTGCCGACTGGAGCAGCGGTCCTCCTTGTGAATCAAACATATAGAAGAAGGTGTTGGAGCTGAATTTATCACCTGCGTTAGCCCGACTGGCCGTAAATCGCTCACCCACTGAAACATCGCCTGCAAAGTAGATATCGCCTTCGCCTGCGCGGACTTTGCTGACATCGTCCTCATCGGTCACCACGAAGTAGCTGGTGCCGTCAGCATCTAGGCCATTGTTAATCAGTCCTTCTCCTTTTTTGGACTCCTGCTGAGTATCAAAGGTGGTGCTGGGGATATATTCAAACACCATTGCCTCTGCTTTACCTTCGGTCTCACACACCGCTTGACCTTCAAACCCAATGCCACCTGTTGGAGCGTTAACACCAGTGTAGTTAGCCGGATCCATGGCCATGGTCACTATGCCATCGGCTGTGAGACCCATGACTGTTCCCTTATTAGTAATGAGGCCTTCACCCGCCGTTTCAGACGCGCTGTAAATCCAAGTTTCATCAGTATCGAGATTGCCATCATTGTTGGTGTCGCCTTCCACGAAGGTAATATCAGCGATACGATTGTCGGTCAGCTCGACATTGCTGATTGCAGCATCACCTGTGTTCCTTACCTCATAACGGAATTCAACATCTGTTACCCGACTAACGTTTCGGGATAAGGTGCCTCGTTGGCATCCTCAAAGGTGGGGGTGGGGTCAGGCAGAGTTACCGAACCATCTTCACCTTGGTAAGCGGTCAGAGTCAGACTGCCCAGCACGTCGCCAGGTGTAATGGGCTGGGAGCAGGATAAGTGATACTTGGAAATTGATTGCAGTCAAGGTGGCACGCCTTGGAAGTCGAAAATCTCGAACTCCAAATCACCACCCGTAGCAGCGACCGTAAATTCCTCACCAATTTCCACTGTGCCGCTGAAACCCTTATTGGTTTCAACAAAAATTTCACCATCATCGTCCAACTGGGGATTAGTGTTTTGAAATTCAACCTGACCTGGTTTTTGATTGGTGTCTATGACCAAGTCACCGTCATCAATGTAGGTGAAGCTGAGGGCTTCTGGCTTGCCAGCGGTTTCGCAAGCATCTTGACCTTCAGAACCGTTACCACCGGTGGGTTGTACGGCAACGAGTTTTGTCAACGCGATGGGATTTTCATCGACCCGGACAAATTTTTCGATGTTAATGGCAGGATCCATCGGGACGAAGAAGCCGGCATCGATGGTTTCATCAAATTCTCCTGACTCTAGGTTCACCACATCGGACATCAAGCCATTATCAGGATTGGCATCGGAGTCCACTGCTGGGTCGTCGCCTGCCTGGAAGGGACTCACCCCACTCGAAGCCATCGGGTTGAACAAACATCACTTTGTAGTCCCCGGGGGTCAAGCCGGTGAATTCATAGAACCCATTCTCATCAGTGGTGGTGGTGATGGGGTTGCCATCCTCGTCGAGGACGGGATTGCCGTCTTCATCCAGCAGCTTCACTTCGGCGCCAGGGATTCCCGGCTCTCCCAAGTCTTGAATGCCGTCCTGGTCTAAGTCTTCAAAGACGAAGTCACCAATTCCGGCAGTCTTGAAGAACCCAGCGTCAATGGTGGGGTCATTCTCACCGGGGTCGAGGGTCACCACATCTGACATCAAGCCATCATCGGGATTGGCATCGGAGTCCACTGTGGGGTCATCGCCTTCTTGGAAGGCTACACCAAAGTCTCGGGGGGGGGGGGGGGGGGGGGGGCAAGCGGCGCGGGAACGAGAGGGGGGGGGGGGGGCCACACGACAAACAGATTAGTCGCTGGGGTCAAGTCGGGATCATAGAACCCGGTGCCGGGGGGGGCGGGTAGGGTGGCACAAGGCACAGATATTCCGACAGCCAAACGCTCAAGTCATTGGAGGGATGGGGAGGGAAGACGGGTGAATGTTTGTAGGGGGGGGGGGGGGGGTTAGACCTCGAAATTCATAGAACCCGGTCGGCTGGGTGGTGGTGGGAGGGGAGGTCAGAGGCTCGGACTCCCTGCTTCACCCAGGTCTTGGATCCATCGGCATCTAGGCCTTCAAAGACAAAGTCCCCAATTCCGGCGGTCTTGAAGAACCCAGCGTCACTGGTGGGGTCATTCTCACCGGGGTCGAGGGTCACCACATCTGACATCAAGCCATCATCGGGATTAGCATCGGAGTCCACTGTGGGGTCATCGCCTTCTTGGAAGGGGCTCACACCGTCGAAGTCATCGGGCTGCACGAACATGACTTTGTAGTCACCGGGGGTTAGACCCGTGAATTCATAGAACCCGGTGGCATCGGTGGTGGTGGTGATGGGGTTGTCATCCTCATCTAGCACGGGGTCGCCGTTGCCGTCCAGCAACTTCACAATGGCATCGGGAATGCCTTCTTCTCCCAGGTCTTGGATACCATCAGCGTCTGTGTCTTCAAACACGAAGTCGCCCAAACTGGCTCCGGGGATATCGAAGAAGCCCGCATCAATGGTGTCATCCACTTCACCCGACTCTAGGTTCACCACATCCGACATCAAGCCATCGTCTGGATTGGCATCAGAGTCTACTGTGGGGTCGTCCCCTTCCTGGAAGGGACTCACACCTTCAAACCCATCGGGCTGCACAAACATGATTTTGTAGTCGCCTGGGGTCAAGTCGGTGAATTCATAGAACCCGGTGGCATCGGTGGTGGTGGTGATGGGGTTGTCATCCTCATCCAGCACGGGGTCACCGTTGCCATCGAGTAACTTCACAATGGCATCGGGTATCCCTGGCTCACCCAAGTCTTGGATACCATCTTCGTCTAAGTCATTAAAGACGAAGTCGCCAATCTCGGCTGGCTTAAAGAATCCGGCGTCGATGGTTTCATCAAATTCCCCTGATTCTAGGTTCACCACATCCGACATCAAGCCATCTTCTGGATTGGCATCGGAGTCTACTGTCGGATCATCACCTTCCTGGAAGGGACTCACACCACTGAACCCATCGGGCTGCACAAACATGACTTTGTAGTCGCCGGGGGTTAGACCGGTGAATTCATAGAACCCGGTGGCATCGGTGGTGGTGGTGATCGGGTCGCCGTTCTCATCTAGTACGGGGTCACCGTTCTCGTCTAGCAGCTTCACTTCGGCATTCGGAATCCCTGCTTCACCCAGGTCTTGGATACCATCGGCATCTAGGTCTTCAAAGACAAAGTCACCAATTCCAGCAGTCTTGAAGAACCCGGCGTCAATGGTGGGATTGTTTTCATCTGGGGCAAGTACCACTCCATCCGATATCAATTCCTCGTCGGGGTTGGCATCAGAGTCTACGGTGGGGTCATTCCCTTCTTGGAAGGGACTTACTCCGTCGAACCCATCGGGCTGTACAAACATTACTTTGTACTCTACCCCTGGGGTCAAGTCGATGAATTCATAGAAGCCCTGTGCCATCGGTGACAGTGGTCACTGGGTCTCCATTCTCATCCAGTATCGGATCCCCATTCCCATCTAGCAGCTTCACGATGGCGTCGGGAATGCCTTCTTCTCCTATGTCCTGAATCCCATCGGCGTCTGTGTCTTCAAACACAAAGTCTCCTAGGCTGGCTCCGGGGATATCGAAGAAGCCCGCATCAATGGTGTCATCCACTTCACCCGACTCTAGGTTCACCACATCCGACATCAAGCCATCATCAGGATTGGCATCGGAGTCTACTGTCGGATCATCGCCTTCCTGGAAGGGACTCACACCTTCAAACCCATCGGGCTGCACAAACATGATTTTGTAGTCGCCGGGGGTCAAGTCGGTGAATTCATAGAACCCGGTGGCATCGGTGGTGGTGGTGATGGGGTTGTCATCCTCATCCAGCACGGGGTCACCGTTGCCATCGAGTAACTTCACAATGGCATCGGGTATCCCTGGTTCGCCCAAGTCTTGGATACCATCTTGGTCTAAGTCATCAAAGACGAAGTCGCCAATCTCGGCTGGCTTAAAGAATCCGGCGTCGATGGTTTCATCAAATTCTCCTGACTCTAGGTTCACCACATCCGACATCAAGCCATCTTCTGGATTGGCATCGGAGTCTACTGTCGGATCATCACCTTCCTGGAAGGGACTCACACGACTGAACCCATCGGGCTGCACAAACATGACTTTGTAGTCGCCGGGGGTTAGACCGGTGAATTCATAGAACCCGGTGGCATCGGTGGTGGTGGTGATCGGGTCGCCGTTCTCATCTAGTACGGGGTCACCGTTCTCGTCCAGCAGCTTCACTTCGGCATTCGGAATCCCTGCTTCACCCAGGTCTTGGATACCATCGGCATCTAGGTCTTCAAAGACAAAGTCACCAATTCCAGCAGTCTTGAAGAACCCGGCGTCAATGGTGGGATTGTTTTCATCTGGGGCAAGTACCACTCCATCCGATGTCAATTCCTCGTCGGGGTTGGCATCAGAATCTACGGTGGGGTCATTCCCTTCTTGGAAGGGACTTACTCCGTCGAACCCATCCGGCTGTACAAACATTACTTTGTACTCTACCCCTGGGGTCAAGTCGATGAATTCATAGAAGCCTGTGCCATCGGTGACAGTGGTCACTGGGTCTCCATTCTCATCCAATATCGGATCCCCATTCCCATCTAGCAGCTTCACGATGGCGTCGGGAATGCCTTCTTCTCCTATGTCCTGAATCCCATCGGCGTCTGTGTCTTCAAACACAAAGTCTCCTAGGCTGGCTCCGGGGATATCGAAGAAGCCCGCATCAATGGTGTCATCCACTTCACCCGACTCTAGGTTCACCACATCCGACATCAAGCCATCATCAGGATTGGCATCGGAGTCTACTGTCGGATCATCGCCTTCCTGGAAGGGACTCACACCTTCAAACCCATCGGGCTGCACAAACATGATTTTGTAGTCGCCTGGGGTCAAGTCGGTGAATTCATAGAACCCGGTGTCATCGGTGGTGGTGGTGACTGGGTCTCCGTTCTCATCCAGCACGGGGTCACCGTTGCCATCGAGTAACTTCACAATGGCATCGGGTATCCCTGGTTCGCCCAAGTCTTGGATACCATCTTGGTCTAAGTCATCAAAGACGAAGTCGCCAATCTCGGCTGGCTTAAAGAATCCGGCGTCGATGGTTTCATCAAATTCCCCTGATTCTAGGTTCACCACATCCGACATCAAGCCATCTTCTGGATTGGCATCGGAGTCTACTGTCGGATCATCACCTTCCTGGAAGGGACTCACACGACTGAACCCATCGGGCTGCACAAACATGACTTTGTAGTCGCCGGGGGTTAGACCGGTGAATTCATAGAACCCGGTGGCATCGGTGGTGGTGGTGATCGGGTCGCCGTTCTCATCTAGTACGGGGTCACCGTTCTCGTCCAGCAGCTTCACTTCGGCATTCGGAATCCCTGCTTCACCCAGGTCTTGGATACCATCGGCATCTAGGTCTTCAAAGACAAAGTCACCAATTCCGGCAGTCTTGAAGAACCCGGCGTCAATGGTGGGATTGTTTTCATCTGGGGCAAGTACCACTCCATCCGATGTCAATTCCTCGTCGGGGTTGGCATCAGAATCTACGGTGGGGTCATTCCCTTCTTGGAAGGGACTTACTCCGTCGAACCCATCCGGCTGTACAAACATTACTTTGTACTCTACCCCTGGGGTCAAGTCGATGAATTCATAGAAGCCTGTGCCATCGGTGACAGTGGTCACTGGGTCTCCCATTCTCATCCAATATCGGATCCCCATTCCCATCTAGCAGCTTCACGATGGCGTCGGGAATGCCTTCTTCTCCTATGTCCTGAATCCCATCGGCGTCTGTGTCTTCAAACACAAAGTCTCCTAGGCTGGCTCCGGGGATATCGAAGAAGCCCGCATCAATGGTGTCATCCACTTCACCCGACTCTAGGTTCACCACATCCGACATCAAGCCATCATCAGGATTGGCATCGGAGTCTACTGTCGGATCATCGCCTTCCTGGAAGGGACTCACACCTTCAAACCCATCGGGCTGCACAAACATGATTTTGTAGTCGCCGGGGGTTAGACCTGTGAATTCATAGAACCCGGTGGCATCGGTGGTGGTGGTGATGGGGTTGTCATCCTCATCCAGCACGGGGTCACCGTTGCCATCGAGTAACTTCACAATGGCATCGGGTATCCCTGGTTCGCCCAAGTCTTGGATACCATCTTGGTCTAAGTCATCAAAGACGAAGTCGCCAATCTCGGCTGGCTTAAAGAATCCGGCGTCGATGGTTTCATCAAATTCTCCTGACTCTAGGTTCACCACATCCGACATCAAGCCATCTTCTGGATTGGCATCGGAGTCTACTGTCGGATCATCACCTTCCTGGAAGGGACTCACACGACTGAACCCATCGGGCTGCACAAACATGACTTTGTAGTCGCCGGGGGTTAGACCGGTGAATTCATAGAACCCGGTGGCATCGGTGGTGGTGGTAATCGGGTCGCCGTTCTCATCTAGTACGGGGTCACCGTTCTCGTCCAGCAGCTTCACTTCGGCATTCGGAATCCCTGCTTCACCCAGGTCTTGGATACCATCGGCATCTAGGTCTTCAAAGACAAAGTCACCAATTCCGGCAGTCTTGAAGAACCCGGCGTCAATGGTGGGATTGTTTTCATCTGGGGCAAGTACCACTCCATCCGATGTCAATTCCTCGTCGGGGTTGGCATCAGAATCTACGGTGGGGTCATTCCCTTCTTGGAAGGGACTTACTCCGTCGAACCCATCCGGCTGTACAAACATTACTTTGTACTCTACCCCTGGGGTCAAGTCGATGAATTCATAGAAGCCTGTGCCATCGGTGACAGTGGTCACTGGGTCTCCATTCTCATCCAATATCGGATCCCCATTCCCATCTAGCAGCTTCACGATGGCGTCGGGAATGCCTTCTTCTCCTATGTCCTGAATCCCATCGGCGTCTGTGTCTTCAAACACAAAGTCCCCTAGGCTAGCAACCAATGGCTCGATCACCACTTTATAGTCTTCAACCTCTCCGTTGGGTGCGATACCAGTAGCCCCCAGACCTCTCTCAGTACTGAGGCGGAAGCGGACATAGGACATGCCGCCGACCACATCTTCGGGGACATCAAACATCAGCAAGTTATTGCCGTTGTTAACCACTTCGTCAGTGAAGATCTGATCACTGTCGTCAAAGACACCATCGCCGCCGAAATCAACCCAGGCATTAAGATAGGCAGTCTCTGAGGTGCCCATTTTCATGACGTTGACAGCGACCATGGTTTGTTCGCCGGCCTTAAGGGTGATGGTGTTTGGATCTCCGTCGTCATCAAAGAAGGCCACACCATCTTCATCGTCAGCATTGGCCGGGTTAATATCATCACCGTCAGCATTTGCATTGGGTTGGCCGTCGGGTTCAACATCCACTAAGTTGCCCAGTTTCAAAACCGGAACACCGTCAATTTGACCATTGCTGAGTCGATGACGAGCACCATCGTTCCCATTGGTAGTGCCGTAAGTATCGGGGGCATCACCGTAGTCAAGTTCTGCAGCAACCAGTCCAGCATCTACGTTGCGATTATATTCACCATCTTCCAAGACAACGGTGTCGGTCGTACCGTTAATGGGATCGACGACATCGGAGTCGTTGGTGCCATTTCCGGCATTCGGTGTGGTGAATTCGAATCCCTCAGGGGGAACGAACATGACTTGATATTCAAATCCCGGTGTTAATCCTCTAAAGTCGTAATAGCCCGCTTCAACTTCTGGGGTATCAGGGTTGTCGCCCGTTTCCGTGGTTGCGACTATTTCATCACCCTCAATATCACCATCTCCGTCTAAGTCTCTCAGTAATTTGACTGTGACATCGTTAATACCGGGTTCGTTACCGTTTTGTATGCCGTTGCCATTAGTATCAGACCAAACAAAATCCCCCAGTCGCGCTGCATGAACAATGGCAATCAGGGGTTGAGAATTACCATCAGTGGAATCTTTGTCAATAAAGACTAAGGCTTGGTTTTGGGTATCATCGGCTTGAAATCCTTCCCCGTTAGCACGGGCTTGTTGTTCTAGAAACAGCGATTTCTGATAACTCGTGCCATTCGCATCCGGCGGCGGATTCATCGTATCTGAAGGATCCGTTATAAAACCATTGTTGCCTTCTAGGGTGCCTTCGTTGTCAATTACAGTTTGATCGAGTAGTAACCAAATTGCCGCTTGAATTTCACCTGCCGTATAGGGTGCGGTCAACGTTTCCTGATTCAATAACCAATTAACGAGATCGAGGTTTTCCAAGGTGGAAGCACTCCCGGGGGGGTCGGGTTCGGTTTCTGCTGAAACCACTCCCCGGGCAAGCTCATCACTCGAGAAAATCTTATAAGCCTGCGTCCCAAGTTGTATTGGAGTGAAGGGAACATCGGGGTCGAGGCAAAACACACTCACCGGGCTATTGGGGTCATAACCAAAGCCCGTGATTTCGACTTGCCCCCAGGTATCAAAGTTGGCTAGTGTACCGTTGTTAATTGTTACGTGTAGATCAGTCATCGTGTGTTACCGCAGTAGAACTTCGAAACTCCTGGGGCGAAAACAGAAGGGGGGCTAGACCCTCTAGTGATTTCAAGCAGGAGATGGTTGAATTTATTATGTGATTTGGGTGTTAGCACTTAGATAATAGTCCGCATTATCACTTACGGCAATATCTCGAATGATTATTCAATCAATTTGTATGTTTTTTTAATAAAACCAAGATACTTTAAAGCAATTGTAAAGATTGGAGGTAGATTGAAAGATTTTTAAAGCTTGCTTAAAGACAGATTTATTTTCTGGGGGCTGTTGATTAACTGAAGTTAGTGAAAGCCATGGAAATATGGGCTTGCAGAAGTTGAGTCCACTAGAAATTGCGCTTTGTCTACCAGAAACCCGGGGAGTTGACAAGCTTTGTGAAGAGAGATTACTTTTGTGGATGTAAATCTTTGCTATAGTGAGCCAGAGTTCTACGTTTCTCTTGTTATTTTTGTGTGCATCGAATACTAATGGGGAGGGAGTTATCCCTTATTACATAGTCAATTCGACGACATTTTTCTTTATCCAAATTCTGTGAGGAATTCCTTTATATGACGCTTTCGACTTTAGGTAAGGCTGGACTAGCCAGCCTTGCTGCTCTCAGTAGTTTTGCGGTGATCCCTTCTGCACAGGCAGCAATCACGTTTGATTTCACCGGTCCCTTTGGTACCCCTACCCTTGAGGCAACTTCAGGGGGGTTTAAAATGGTACTGAGCAATTACAACAGTCCCACTGGCAACTTTTTGGGGAATTCTACCGGGATTTTCTTGGTTGATCCTACCCAGACAGTTACTCTGGGAGCTGGAAGCCAATTCACCATTCAGGTGGTCGAAGATACGGTGGCTATGGATCCTGTTGACTTTGTTGCCATTACCGGCTACATGGTCGGTGAGGCTAACGAATTCGGGTTGGTTCCAGAAGATCCAAATGATCCAAATAGTCCCCTAGTTCCAGTTGCAACGCTGGATTTATCTGGCGGAAGTCCTGTTTCTGAGGAGAATCCGTTTAATGCAGCCGAAACGTTCGCATTTAACAGTGCGCCGATCGCCTTGGCAGCGGGACAACAAGCGGTGCTTAGCGCCTCATACCGGGACTTTAAGGCAGCGAATACCGTTAAATCCCTCATAATTGAGGTTCCCGAACCTTTGACCATGATGGGTGCCAGTGCAGCGATTGCTTTTGGTGCCGCATTCAAAAAGCGTCGGGCAGCCCAAAAATAATCGTCAAGCCTCTGCTTGATTTAGCACTTTGTTATTACCCTCTTGATTTCAAGGGGGTTTTTTACGTGATACATGACGCTTTTCCGGCTAAACCATTTCACTGTCTGGGCTATCGGTTAGTAGACGGTGAACGGCGCGATCGCCATTGGCTGACGTTATTTTTACGGCAAACCTATGGGGCCGTGTTTCCGGAACAGAAAGATTTTTCCCATCTGCGGGAGACGGTGGAACAATATTTTTGCAGACAAACGCCCCTGTGGTGGGTCTATCCCGAAGACCTGGTGGTTAATCATCGATCGCCAAAAGATATGGCAGAGCCAGTGGCCGGTTTGTGGCTAGGCAATGCCATTGATCAGGCCACAGGGGAGCGGCATGGGCAAATTTTTATGGTGTATGTCCGGCCAGCGCATCGTCGCCGGGGCATTGCCACCGCGTTGTTACAACAGGCGAAATATTGGGGACAGCAACGGGGCGATCGGCGTTTGGGGTTGCAGGTGTATCCCCAGAATCAGGCGGCTGTCAAACTTTATGAAAAACTCGGCTTCAGGACAACGGCGTTGATTTTGCAACATCACTGGCAATAGCACAAAAAAATCTCCCCAGTAATAGGGGAGACTCATTAAGTCAGGTCAAATAATCAACCATCTGGGGTCAACGATTAGACCATGGCAGCCAAGCGGACTTCATTTTTAGACAACACTGTCTGTAGCTCTTCTGCGTCAACGGTTTCTTTTTCGACGAGGAGGTTGGCCAGCTCATCCAGCACGGAACGGTTATCGGCAAGAACCTGTTTCGCGCGTTGGTAAGCACTAGCCACCAATTGACTGACTTCTTCATCAATGGTTGCCGCAGTCTCATTGGAAAAGTCACGGTCAGAGGCAATATCTCGTCCGAGGAAAACGCTACCACCTTGGCGACCCAAGGCAACCGGTCCCAGGCGATCGCTCATGCCGAAACGGGTAACCATTTGACGGGCAACCCGGGCAACCTGTTGGAGGTCATTCGACGCCCCCGTGGTCACTTCTTCTTCGCCAAAGATGATTTCCTCAGCAATTCGTCCCCCTAGGGCAACAGCCATCTGATTTTGGAGGTAGAAGCGAGAATATAACCCGGATTCCATGCGATCTTCACTGGGAGTAAACCAGGTTAAGCCGCCAGCACGACCGCGAGGAATAATGCTAATTTTCTGTACGGGGTCATAATCGGGCATTAAAGCACCCACTAAAGCATGACCCGCCTCATGATAAGCCACTAAAGTTTTCCGCTTTTCACTCATCACCCGATTTTTCTTCTCAGGTCCAGCTAAAACCCGGTCAATAGCATCATTCACCTCATCCATGGAAATTTCCGTGAGGTTACGACGGGCTGCTAAAATTGCCGCCTCGTTTAAGAGGTTAGACAAATCAGCACCGGTGAATCCGGGAGTCCGACGGGCAATCTTATCCAAATCCACATCCGGTGCTAAGGTTTTACCCCGGGCATGAACCTTGAGGATTTCTTGACGACCCGCATAATCAGGGCGATCAACAACCACTTGACGGTCAAATCGTCCGGGACGTAGCAAGGCAGCATCGAGAACATCGGGGCGGTTCGTGGCAGCAACGATGATAATTCCCGTATTGCCTTCAAAACCGTCCATTTCTGTCAGCAATTGGTTCAGGGTTTGCTCCCGCTCATCGTTACCTCCGCCTAAACCAGCACCCCGTTGACGACCTACCGCGTCAATTTCATCAATGAAGACGATACAGGGAGCATTTTGTTTAGCCTGTTCAAAGAGATCCCGAACCCGGGAAGCACCAACCCCCACAAACATTTCGACAAATTCTGACCCTGAAATGGAGAAGAAAGGAACACCCGCTTCCCCGGCAACTGCCCGGGCGAGTAAGGTTTTACCTGTTCCAGGAGGTCCCACTAAGAGAACACCTTTAGGGATTTTGGCTCCAATTGCGGTAAAACGATCTGCATTTTTGAGGAAATCCACAACTTCCGTCAATTCCAACTTCGCTTGTTCAATTCCAGCGACATCCCCAAAAGTTACTTGGGTTTGAGGCTCCATTTGCACTCTGGCTTTGGATTTCCCAAAATTCATCGCTTGGGAACCGGGTCCATTTTGGGCGCGACGTAACAGGAAAAATAAGCCCACTAACAATAAAATCGGGAAAAATAAGCCACTTAGGGCACGGAACCACATTCCGTCATCCTTTTGGGGAAGAACAGAGATATCCACTCCTTTTTCCGTTAATGTATTGATTAAATCCGGGTCAGGCACCAAGTTCACCAGAACCTGCTTACCTTCCTGAGAGGTAAAAATCGCACGGCTGCGATCAGCACTTAATTGGATTCTTTCTACTTTTTGGTTGTTGACTGCGTTTAGGAATTTATCATAAGTCCAAGTGTCTGGCGCAGAAGAGGGGCGCTCTAAGAACGCAGACGCTAAAGCGAGTACAACAATCAGCAATAAGGCATATAAGCCCGCATTACGCCATTTTTTATTATTATTTTGAGTCACTCTGTAGCCTCCTAAGCTCAGGGTATATTTATATTTGGAGTTTTAGTCCTTGTTAAAATATGTTAACGTTTCCAGAAACAATTGGCTAGAGATTGTTCTACCCAATGGGGACAAAAAAATTAACGTCAAGATGATCAAATTGTAACAAGTGCCTCCCCCTTCCCCGGGCGATCGCCAAAAAGAAGTTTGCGATATTTTGAAACTGCGTTAAGTTTGGAGAAAAAACTGTTTTTGGCATATCCCTTCCCTTGTCACTGGTGACGACCCAATCCACCTTCCGGCGCGACAGAACACCCCCTCAAGCGACCAACACGATAACTGGTTGAGGATTATCTCGTCGGCATCATGGGCAGCATTGGTATCCGTCCCGTCCTTCATGAAATAGGAGCCAGCATTATTATCCGCTTGTATCAAGTTTCCGGCCTAGATTAACGATTCCCTTATCATCGTGCGTTCTTCTGGTTCCAGTCCCATTGACCCCCATCAGGATTATCCTTGCCCTTGTTCTCGCCGGGGGCGCTTAGTCCCGATCGCCTTGACAGAGGCACTGGGTTGTGAGCGCTGTCAACAAATTTTTGTGGTCAATGCTGACCGGGAAGCCATAGAACAGTTAACGTCGGCTTACCCTTATAAACGCTTTTGGCGCTGGACGGGAACCCGTTGGCAGCTCCAGCACTCCCCCGCCCATCTCCATCAATGGCCGAGTGTTTTAGCTTTAATTTTCGTTGTTTTTATGGGGTGGTCATTTTTGGCTCTCCACTCTCCCCTGGCATTAAGTATTATCTTAGGATTGCTAATTACCGCGACATTAATGATGTTTGTCATTTACTCGTTATGGCTCAGTTATCGTCGCTAATCCTTACTCCTCATATTTATGGTTGCTGATCTCCCGCCAGACAATTTCCTGGATAGTACCTTGGCTGCAGCAAAGACGGGCTTTCTCCACTTGAATGGTTGGTCGGGACAAAAGCGAAACCAGGCGATCGCCGCCATTGCGGAGCATTTGACGGCGGCATTCGACCAAATTTTAGAGGCCAATACGCTGGACTTGGAAGTCAGCCGGGAAATGGCGGTGACAGATTGCCTCTTGGACTGGCTGAAGTTGACGCCGCAACGGCTGGAAACCACCGTTGATATTTTGACCCAACTAGCCCAACTGCCGGATCCCCTACAACGGGTTATGGCAGCCCCCTACCAACTCAATCCCTCCCAAACCTATTGTCAGTCGATGCCGTTGGGGGTCGTGGCCCTGGTTTACGAAGCGTTTCCAGAATTGGGGGCGATCGCCGCTGGATTTTGCTTAAAGGCAGGCAATAGTCTGATATTACGGAGTTGTGGCGTTTCTAGCCATTCCGCCGCGACGATCTGCCAACTCCTGAATGAAGCCCTCGTTGAAAGCAACCTCACCGAAACCCCCCTGATTTATCACTTACCGGCTGATGAAATGCCCCTGGTACAGGATCTGGTCAGTCGGAGTGATGCCATTAATCTGGTGATTCCCTATGGCCGTCCCAGCTTTGTTGACCAAATTAATCGTAAAGCAGCTGTCCCCGTCTTGCCGGCCGCCATGGGTAATTGTTACTTGTATTGGTCCAACAAGGGAGAATTAGACCTGGTACGGCAGATGATTTTAGCCAGCTATGCCAGTGAACCGGATCCCGTCAATGCCATTGAAAAGGTATTGCTGAATCCCCAATTGAATAGCACGCTGCTCCTGCGGCTGTTTAACAATTTGCAGGAAAAAGGCTTTAAGCTCCGGGGGGATAGTGAACTCTGTGCCCTGTTTCCAGAACAACTGACGCTGGCCAAGGAAACAGAATGGCCTAGGGCTTATCTCGATAAAACGATCGCCTTCAGAAGTGTACCCGACCTTAAAACGGCGATCGCCTGGATTAACCATTGCAGTAGTGGTCATGGTGACTCTATTGCCACTAATTCTTACCAAGAGAGTCGTCAATTTGCGATGGGCATTGACAGTGCGCTGGTTTACATCAACACCCCGCCCTATTTTTGTCGTAATCCCCGACAGGGTGAATCCCTATTTTTAGGAGTTTCGAATCAAAAGGGACAACGCCGGGGGTTAATCGGGCTAGAAGCATTTACTACCCCCAAGCAGGTGGTCAATGGGGAAGTTTTGATGTCCGAAAATAACCTCTAGGTTTTTCAACGTCGGGGTGCCAGCGACGAGACCGGTCAGAAGCTTCAAATTATCTATAGAAAAAATTATCTAGAGAAATCTTAACCAGTCACCAGTGCTTCCCTGCTGTTGACCCCCCAGGAGCATTCTTGTGTTATTTGGGCCAGCTCGTACTTGAAGGGTAAGTTATCAGGATTGTCAAAACCAGATTCCTTGGCTAATTGTTCCGGGGTTTTGACACCGGGCAGAAGTTTGCCATTAATCTCCCAGGTGGGGAAGCTCTGGATACCGGCATCAACACAGGCTTGGGGTTGGGGATTCTTGCCCGCAGGATCGCACTCAATGTATGTGATTTTATCAAACGCTTCCTTGCCGAACAGTTGTTTTTGTTCGAAGCAGTGGGGGCACCAAAACGCCCCATACTTTATCGCTCCCTGTTGCGTCAGATGCTCGGCTAGGTCAATTTCTCCTTTGCCAGATTGGGTGGTGATAGGCCATCCAATGGGGGGACGGGGCTGACTGACGATCGCCGGAATTGCAATTTTTCCATTGGCTCCGGCTTGGGGTCCCTCGGCGTTGGCATAAATCCCTAACGTTCCCACCAGGGTAACCACACCCACAATAATCGACGTGAAAAAGACTTGACTCATTTCTTCCCACTCGCGGCCGATGACCGCCAAAATAAACAATAAAAGTGAACAGGTTGCGGAACTCAGGCAGTATAGACAGGCTTCCTGGAGCTTAAAAAAGGAAATATACATCAAGTAGCCGCTGAAAACAGCCATTGCAGTGCCGCCCATTAACAAAAAGCGCCCGGTGATATTTTCGAGGTTGACGCGCTGTTGTTTGTTGCTTTCTGGGTTAACCAAAAAGGGGGCGAGGGACAACACTGCCATCGCAATATAGGCAAGCAGTCCAAATAAACTCAGCGGGATTCCGAATACCCTAGCGTAAGCACTCTGTAAGACTAAATCGCAGCTAGACTTACCCATTTCTGGATTCACGGGGCAAATGGCCTCACCTCCAGCAAAGGAGACATAGGTTAAATAGGTGGTGATCAAAATCCCAATGACGGCGATCGCCCCCATCAGAAGACGTGAGTAGCGATGAATCCAGGGAACCGGGCGTCTGCGTACCATACCAAACAGTTAGAAAATAAGTAGGGGTTAGGAGCGAAAAGAATCACAATCATCAAGAATCTTCACCGATTTTAGCAGCAACATCTGGGTCACTGGATGGCGGCAAGCGGGGGTCTCCAATGGGGGGAAGACAATGCGCTACACTGCAAAACAGTTTTAGGTTTTCCCCCACTCCATGCCCTTTGCCCTTCCGCTCCCCCAGCAAGCCGACCTGACTAGCCGTCGCTTTTGGCTGGTGGTATTAGTCGGTAGTTTGATGGCCAGCCACTTTACCTTAATCGACCGGACAAATTTCCCGAACCTGATTGGCCTTTGTATCTTGGTGGACATGGCGGTTTTAACCCTCATTTTTCGTCAATATCCCACTTTCACCGACCACAGTACTTGGCTCCCCACCCTGTTGGGCAGCGGGTTAGTCGTTTTGACCTTGATGCGCCTCAGCTTTGTGGCATCCAATCCTGGTTTGAGCATTCTACCCTTGGTGGCTGGCATCGGAGTTTCTTGGATTGCCGCCGGGTTCGCTGGCCCCAGAATTTTTTGGCGGGAGTTAGTCATCCTGTCTCTACTAGCCATACCACGGGAACTGGGTTTGGGGATTTGGAATATTGCTCAACCTTTATCTTTAATCGTTACTAAATTGGTCGGCTATTCCCTCTGGTATTTAGGCTTTACCGTCAAGGTGGAAACCAATCAAATTTTGTTCCCTGGTGGGGGGGTAATCATTAATGAAACCTGTGCAGGCGTCGGTAATTTGATCTATGTTGTCCAAGTCGCGGTCATTGCTTCGTTATTGTTTCCCCTTTCCCGCTGGTCTTGGCGAATTGGCATCTTTTTTCTGGCGATCGCCTTATCATTTACCCTGAATTTACTGCGGGTCGGAATTTTGGCGGCCCTCCATCCCGTTATGCCGGAGGCTTTTGTGTACTGGCACGAAGGGGACGGTGCATTGGTGTTCACCGTCATGGTCATTGTGGGGTTTTGTAGCCTTTATTTATGGTTAATGCAACGAGATTATCAACCCCATGCCGCCGCGTAATACTGCCACAGTCTCGATGCCAGAGTCGCCTCCCCAGACTTCTCCCCACTTACCCTGGTGGTTAGTTTTACTCGCCCTGGGGGGGGTACTAACATTTTTGAAAGTCTGGTTAGCCCCCGCATTACCCACCAAGCCCCGCATTAATTTTCCGCCCCCGCCCCCATTAACCGGATGGACTTATGTACCAGGGAGCCAAACCCATGAAGTTCCTCCCCAAAAAAATCCCCGTTCCGATGATGATTTTGCTGAACGGAGTCAACTATATCGTTATCAGCGTCCTTCCCAGACCCTAACGGCAATGGTGCGTTATTACCCCGGCATTGGGGATGTCCCTAGTAATGTCTTTTATTTTCAAGGGATTAAGCGCGAGCAACTGCAACGACAGGAGCGGTCGCCATCCAATCAGTTTGCGCTGTATGAATGGGACAACAAAGCCCACCTTACCGCCTGCTTAACCATGAATGGGGCCACGACGGTTAACCGCACGGACTATATGGAACGACGTTACCAAGAAGACTTGAATTTAGGCCGTTTCTTCGGTTGGGCGTTGGGGCAACAATCTTTTTGGAACCATGGTTGCCTCTGGTCTCTCTTGGCGTTGGACACTGTGCCACCGGCATCTGTCGCAATGCAGTTTCAAATTCTAGAAACAGTTTGGAGCGAATGGCGAATCTGGTGGCAGCGATATCCTCAATTGATTGAGTATCAGCCCCCATCCCCAAAAAGCGGACAACACTCCCCGCCATGACACCCTATTTTAAAACTCATCTAAAATTCATCGTCCTGAACGTGATAGGTTGCCCAAACAGGCGATCGCCCCACACCATAACCCCAATTTAAAGTTAAGAGGCTAACCCGTCGATTTGATGTTGCTAAGCGTCTGGTTCGGAAAAATACAACAATGGCCCCAGCGATTTCCAAGGGCGTTACGCACAATCGGGGTTGGACGATGGCTGGTCTGCGGCGCGATAATCACCTTTTTTTTTACCTTGGGGGCCCATTTCTCCGATGCCCGTGAGATTGCGTGGGATGCCCAATTTTTGTCTTGGTTGCACCAAGCAATGCCCTCTGGGTTGAGGCCGTTGTGGAAAATTATTTACCAAGGCACCGGCTCAGAAGTAACGGCGGTCATGGTTTTCATTACACTAATGATATTACTTTATAAACGCTGGTGGACCGCAGCCCAAGGGTTAGCATTTGGCGCCCTCGGCATTTTGTTATTGGTGGATCAATTTCTCAAGCCCATCTTTTATCGCCGCCGTCCCTTGGAAAGCTTAGTCGAGGTGGACGGCCGTAGTTTCCCCAGTGGCCATGCTGCTGGAGGCGTCGTTTTCTATTTTTATTTAGCTTCTATTCTGGTCACCTGCTTTCCCCAATATCGTTGGCCACTCTATGGGGCCACAGCCCTCTGGGTCAGTCTGATTGGTGTAGCGAGTCTATACTGTCGGGTTCATTGGTTGAGCGATATTTTGGCCGGCTATGGCATCGGCTTTGTGTGGCTTACCGTTACCTTCTTTATTCTGGCACTGACAGATCCCACCTGGCGCAATGACTTACTTAATTAAAATGCCCTCATCCGGGTTCGCACAGAAAAGTATCCAAACAAAAAAAAGAGCTTTCGAAGAGACCCATCCTTAATCTATCTATAGCGCTAGATAGGGACGATGCTCCGGAAAGAATAATCAATTCTAAACTTAGTCTTTGTCGGCATGATTACTCTGTCCAAGCTCCAACCCCGGCTATTAAAATTTCAGCAACGGGATGATTCAGGGCTTGCTTGACGGATTCAATGCTCATGGCTTTAATCACTGCCATCAGCTTGGCTTTTAGGGTCGGATTGGCATTAATTTGGGCGAGTGCGACATCAGCCATTTTGCCTTTTTCTTGGAAGGTTTGTGTGGGGTAGGTTTGGGAGAGTTGATCCAGAAGTGCCTGAATTTCTTGCGCCGTTTCTGTCAATGATTTTTGTTTGGCGTAGTTATGTTGCACCGATTTCTGGTCGCCCTGGACTGTATCGGCTAGGTTGCCAATTTTTGCGCCACGTAGATCAAACTTGGGGGATTCACTCATGGGTTTTGGGGTCAGGGTTTGCCCAATCAATTCTGTGGTAGTGAGTTGTTGCAGCATAAATTTTGGGGGCTCAGCCATCTTTGCTTAACAAATATTCCATCGTTCGCTGTAGCTGTTCGGTGCGTTCCTGTTGATGTTTGTTGCTCTTTAAACCGTCAGCATGGTTCGACGATAGCATGGAAGACTCAGTGAAGACTGGCGTTGGGCGAGGGCATATAAGGGAATGCTTATGGCGGCTTACTCACTGTGTTGATCCCCTTGAACTGAACCAGCCACATTGCTGATCGTAGAGTCGCGTAGATCGAAATAATTGACCGGTGCAGACTTTGACGATTCAAGAGGATTATCTTTAGGAGCGAACTGATTCCAGGGAAAATATACGAAAATGTTGCCCAGCAGACCGTAAACCTCAACATCATCGAAAGAGCTTTCACACTCCACGGTTTGCTTGCGTTTTTTCATTCTACGCTGCAAGTTTTCTAGGCGATAAAAATGAGGAGTCGGGGACTGTTGACATTCATCACAAATACAGGGAATTAATTTATCAACTGCCAAGTGTTTATTAAACGTTCGGTGGATTGCATCGAGTTGATGGGTGATGATGGCTAGAAAGTCCCGTTTATTTTGTCCCCGCAGTCGAATGCGAATCTCGCGGCGGTCATAGGTTTCAATGATTTCCGCTCGGGTTTCATCCCGTTGGAGCACCATGCCAGTTTTCCACTTGTTGGGTTCATCAATTAGGTCGCGCAGTTCCACCATTAACCGCCCCAGGATGCCTTTGGGCATAAAGTCGTAGGTGTAGTGCAGTTGCAGGTTGTCACTGTCCTCCCAGTGATACGCCGGGGGGTCATCGGGCAGAAGTTGGGGGGCGATGTAGGCCTTGGGGATGCTGTTGGCGAGGGGATAACAGAGTTTAAATTTCAGCATCAGCTCCAGCAGTTCCGATTGCTGGGTTTGATAGACGGGGGCGCGCCAAATTTCGGCTAAGTCGTGGCAGGTGAATTGCCCCTGATTGTCCTTCACCGTATTGTTATCCAGCACTGCGTAAGCGGCCTCGGTTCCCCAGTCCGGTTTGAGGATAATGGTTTTGTACAAGCTGGATTGAGGATTGTCCTGGAAGTGGAGGATGCTACCCAGGTCGTGGAGGTATTGGCTCAGCACTAAGCGCCCATCGGTGTTGCTGTCTTGGGTGAGGCGAAATTGGTTTTTATCACAGATACGAAAATATTCTTCTAGGGAAATAGTATTCCGTGAATCATGCTCTAGCGCTTCCCGTACTTTGACCCAGGTTTTGGGTAATGGGGTGCCGATGTGTTCCAGGTGTTGCAATTGATATTGGATGGCATCCCGGAGATTGCTGAAACCGCTACCACCCTGGCGGTCTCCCAAATTTGTGGCATGGCTCTCTTTCACGTTGTCGAAGCGTTTACGAATTTCTGCTTCATTGAGGGAAACGGAGCGATTTTTGACTTCATTTTTAACCAGCAGTAGGGAGCTATTGTTGCTGAACAGTTCCACTGTGTTGAGCCAGTAATCGAGATGGGGATGTTCTTGGCGGCTGTCGGCAACCAGCAGGTACAGAGAACGGTTAGTTAAAAAGTAACGGTGGGTGGCGTGGTAAATTTCTTGGCCGCCAAAGTCCCAGATATTGACCCGGAAGCTTTCGCCACTACTTAATGGAAACTCCCAAGGCTTAATGTCAATGCCCTCAGTGCTGTCCTCTGGCGTCGGTAGCGGTGCATCGGGGTCAAGCAGCTTGCGGGCCAGGGTGGTTTTGCCTGCCCCCCCTTCCCCGACAATGATTAGCTTGGCTTCATACAGTAATGCTTCCCCTTCTTTTTCTTTTTGGGCAAAGTATTCGCGGATTGCTTCAATACCTTGTTCGGCGATTTCAATGGGGGGGGTCAACTAAGGGGTTATCCCTTAAATTAAGCTCCTGAAGATTAGCCAGACGGGTAATGGCTTCCGGGATCTCACTCAGTTGGTTTCCTCTTAGCTCAAGGTGTTGAAGATTAGCCAGACGGGTAATGGCTTCCGGTAGCTCGTTTAAATGGTTTCTACCCAGATGAAGTTTTGTTAGCTTTGATAAGGAAGCAATTATTTCCGGTAATTCTTTTAACTCATTGTTGTATAAATAAAGTAAATCTAAATTAGAAAGATTTGAAATCTCGACTGGGATTTTGTTTATTTGGTTGTTGTTCAAAGAAAGTGCTTGGAGATTTTTAAGGCGGCAAACAGATTTAGGTATTTCTCTAAGTTGATTTTCGTTTAAAACTAGCACTCTAAGGTTGGATAACTTAACAATTCTATCCGATATTTTTTCCAAGTGATTCCCATTGAAAATGAGGCTGTCAAGCCAGGGCATATTAACAATTGGATCTGGGATTTTTCCTAGTCCATTATTACCTAGATCTAATATCTCAAGATTAGACAAATTGGTGATTGCTTCTGGAATATCATTAAGATTATTTGCTCTTAAGCTAAGTCCTTTAAGATTATTGAGTTCAAATATTGGATCTGGGATAATTTTCAAATAATTATTGGCGAATGATAATTCTTCAAGCCAACTAAACTCAAAAATTTCTTCGGGAATTTTGGTTAACCTGTCTGCGCCAGGAGTCAGCAATTCTGTACTCAAATCTACTTTTAGCTGAAACCATACGTTCTACTCCCCACATTCTTTAATCCGTTGTTGTACCCATATTCCGGTGTCATCTCCGCCCTTCCTCGAAAACCAACTACCCCTAGACTATATTCCCAATTTCCAGCCTCAAAACACAGTAGCAAGCCGGTAGCACGGGATACGCTGGTAATGCCACCATGCCCCCAACTCAAAGCTTCTGATGCTGCCCACATTCGTAAACTCGACTCATTTAGATAGGGAGCAAGTTGTTCATATTTCCTTTGAATCGCCTCCTCAATCTCTTTACTGAGCACTGTAATGCTGCCAACGTTATACTGCTCTAAGCTTAGCATTTAGCACAAGAAAACGTTCAGGTTATTTCTTCTAGACTCCTTATCGAGATTTGGAAAAAATGATACTTGAGCGAGGCATCAAAGTTTCCCACACAATGATTAATCGATGGATGCAAGACTATTCGCCGAAATTGTATATCGCCTCTGTCTCTACTGCTTGGAGTGCTCGATTATGAACCAACTGAGCCTTCTGGCTAGTCGTCCTCACCAGACTAACTACCATGCCAAGTGGCGTTGATAAATTTATTCAGCTCCCCACTGATGCCTTTAGGGTTCAATCAAGATCTCCATACCCAAGTTTTGTAAGGTCATTGCTGCTTGCTGAGCATTCATGGGGTCACTAAAACGACCAATTTGCATCACTCGACGACCAAAATGGTTGGTAGCAAACGCATCGGGATAAGCAACTTTAAATTGTTTTTCTTGGATCGCTGAAGTCACGATCGCCATGACTCGAAAGGAACTGGCATTGGGATCTAGGTTGAACTGGTCGGGATCGGGTACGGGATGGGGGCCAGCCGGAGGTGGGGGGAGTAGTTCCCGCTGAGCAATGAAAACAGGAGATTCAATCGCAGAGACTGAGCCCGCCAACATGGCAGTAAGGAGGGGCAATATAGAGAGTATCGAACGGGTCAATAACTTCATTAATTCAAAAAATTGGAGGAACAATCGATAAAAATAAGGGACGTGTAAAATTCAATCAACGTGACGCAGTTTGTCTCTAGAAAGTCTCCGGGAGTCGAATTTCGTCAACAGGAATGACTGGGAGAAGGCCGTCGGCAGGCGTAAAAGGCCAAAATTTAGGAGCCCTAACAACGATTTCTGGACTCAGAGAATCAGCTAACTTATTTCCACGACCGACCCGATAGCAAAAAAGACTTAATTTTCTTCGTCATCACCCAAAATATCTTTTAACGCGGTACGAGCCGCTAAATGCTTGCGAGTGGACATTAAAATTTCTGCCTCTCGTTGTAAGCGGTTGGCCGTATCCGTTAATTCCAGTAAGCTCTGTTGTTCACTGGCAACCCCATACAGATTACCCGCAACCCAATAGGAAAGTTCTACTGGAGAAACAGGGAGATCATCAGGTAATTCCAAATTTTGATCCGTTAACTTTGCCGACAAACGCACAACATCATGCAAAAGCCGATCAACTTCCTTAGACAATACATGTAGATCTTGTCCTGTATATTGATCATCAATCCATTCCACAAGACCCACTCGATAGGGCTTTTCCCGGACATATTCCAAGACTCGGAATCGTTGTTGCCCTAGCGTTAACATTTTCATGCGATCATCCGGCAGCCGTTGATAGCGTAGGACTTCAGCGCAACATCCAACGCTAGCGATTTCACCATTTGTGGGATCAATCATCAATACTCCAAAGCGGCGATCGTCTTCAATTATTGTGTTCATCATCATCCGATAACGATACTCAAAAATGTGAAGCGGTAAAGGTCGCCCCGGAAAGAGCACGACTTCGGGGAGTGGAAAAAGCGGGAGTTCTCGAATCGCAACGGATGATGCCATTGTTGTTTCACAATGTTAAGCGGTTTAATCTTTAATATAGCGGAATGACTTCTTTGAGGAAACTCACGCAAGGGATATCACATGAATAAATATCGTCCAGTTTTATTCATATAGCGTTCAAGTGTACGAAAAAATGGCTCCATAACGCGAGTTGGCTACTGATATATGAGATTATTGTTACTCATTACAGCTTTATTTATCATAGATTAAAAAAATACATAGAATGCAACAAAAATACTTGAAAGCCATCTTTTTTGCCTTTCTCAAAATGGCTTTACCAAAAAGAATACGTCGCAAAATATTTACTTTTGGCTTCAATCTAGCCCCCGATAAATTTTATGAATTTGCCTTTAAATATGCAAATGCACCCAATATGAAGCTAGGGCTTGCAGAAATTCGAGATCGAGGATTTAATCCTCAAACCATTGTCGATGTGGGAGCCTTTAAAGGGGATTGGAGCCAAATGGCAAGAGAATTATGGCCAGTATCAAAAATAGCGATGATTGAACCAAACGAGGAAAATCAATTGGCACTTACTGCTTTAATTCCTTCACTAAATGCACAGCTTTATGCAGATTTATTAGGTGCAGAGAATGACTTGGAAGTAGCATTTTATGTTATGGGAACTGGTTCTTCAGTGTTCGAAGAGCGAGGAGGAGTTGATCGATTTAAAGTCAAGAAAAGAACTAAAACTCTCGACTCTATACTATTCGACCAAGATTCTTTAGATTTGCTTAAAGTTGATGCCCAAGGATATGAATTGGAAATCTTGAAAGGGGCTAGACGCTTGCTACCAAAGACAAAAGCAGTCATTTTATAAGTATCATTAATTCAAATGAATAAACAGGCTCCGCTTTTAGCAGAAGTTTTAGAGTTTATGAATGTTCATAACTTTGTAGCATACGAAATTTTAGAATTACATCGTCGTCTAATTGATAATGCTTTGATCCAAATTGATATCTTCTTTCTGCGTAAGGATTCATTCTTATTGGCTGATAAGCGTTTTTCCGAAGGCAGTGCAACAATCTTAAATGATGCCTAAATTATCAAAGAAATATAAGGCCATAGAACATCGCCCGAAATGGAATATGCCATAAACATTAGAGCGACGGGAACAGGATTAAGCGCAACAGGAAAAATCCACAAAAAATCTCACTCAACGATAATCAGACGGGAAAACCGATTAGCTCAACAGAGTGAGGGCTGGACACCGCGGGGACTAAAAGGGCCGAGATAACAGCGGAAGGAGATGAGTTATACATTCGTGTAGACGAGAACCTTCCCCCCTTCCCTCTTCCCCTCTCCATAATCCCAATAATGGAAGAATAAAGAACTATTTCTTCCCGCTCGACTACCCTATGTTGCTCTACCAATTCAGCACCTCCCACTATTGCCGCAAAGCGCGTTTAGCGCTGGGTTATAAAGACATCACCTATCGTGTGGAAAATTTGACCCCAGGGATTCACCGTTTGAAGCTAAAACCCCTCACTGGACTGGCTACCGTGCCCGTTCTCTGTCCCGAATTGCCCGAAGTTCCCGCTGCTATCAGCGACTCCAGTCAGATTTTTCAATTCCTGGAAACATTCCAACCTTCTCATCCCCTTTATCCCGACGATGCAGCCCTCCGACTCCGGGCGCAATGGCTAGAGGACTGGTTGGATGAAAGCATTGGCACGGCCACCCGCTTTGTTTATTACCAATACCGCGCCGGGGAAGGGAAAGCCATTGACTCCAGTTGGATGAGTCAGATAGTAATTCAAGTGGTGCGGCGACAATATGGCATTGATGCTGCGTCCGCTGCCCTGGCAGAAAGACGACTCCAGCTAGCGTTCCAGGTATTGCAGTCCTGGCAAACTCGACCCTATTTATGTGGCGATCGCCTGAGTGTGGCGGATATGGCGGCGGCGGCGCTGCTGAGTCCATTGGCTCTGCTACCCTGCTACCCGGAGCAAGTCCCTTGGATTTTTGACCGCATTAAAGCCGTACATCAAGAATGTGGAGAAGCGCTACCGCCGGGGTTAGCGTAATGGTTAATTGGTGGTGAAACAGAGAAGTGCGGGATTGATAATCTACTCTTGTCGTTCTACGGTGAGTATACCTATGCAATGTCCATTGGGTGCGGCTCTTTCAAAGTAAAATTTTATTAGGAGGAATAGGGATTTCAATAGATTCTGGTATGTATTAGAAAGTCAGAGTATAGACTTATCCATTGTTTGAGAGATAGGTTATGACCTGGCTTGTTCCACAAACATCCTCATCAGTCATGTCCTCTACCATAGAACAAAAGACCTTTGAACAGGCCTACGAGCAGTATCAGGAGCTTATCAAAACCTTGAGTTCAGAAGATGCTCAAGACTGGGAGCATGGCGAGATAGAACGCTATATCAATGAGTATGGCACCGAACTGCTTAGACGATTGTTGCAGGGACATCTAGACTTACGCTACCAGCAGGAGGAGTATCAAAGGGAGGTCTATGGAAGCGATGGGGAGAAGCGACCGCATCGTCGCAAGAGAACCCAGCGCCAGCTCGAAACTCTGTTCGGCGGAGTGGTCGTCACCCGTGTGGGCTACAGCACGCAAACGCCTAATGTGAGTGCCCTCTATAACGCTGCGAAACAGCAGTGGAGGGAGCTTGCGGATTCAGCTGCGGGTTAACCGAAGCTGACGTAAAAGACTGACCCAGCGTATTCTTCAGACTGAAGTTAGTTTGATATTTCGTTTTTGTTTGCTGGTGTTGCCTAACCCTTGCGTGCACTGGACGAAGTGACAAGCTTTGGCTTCACGATGGAAGAAGGTGACATCTGCCTTACCAATAGCAAAACATGGAAGTCTATACGAGTAGGCCCTTTCTGTCCTGACCTAGCGCCGTGGAGATCCAGTCTAAATAGGGTTGGTACAGGGTACGGTAATCATACCCTTGGGCAAAGGCTTTAGCCGCTTGGGCCATGGGATGAAAGCGTTCCGGGTCGGCGATAATTTGATCCAGTCGATCTGGATAGGCTGATAACTGGTCTTCGATAATGCCCTGTTTTCCCGACTCGATGGGATAACCCCGAAAGGCGATCGCCGTTCCCAGAACCACCTTCCCTAACGCCAATGCTTCTAAAGTTTTGAGCGACATCCCGGTGCCAGCTTCGAGGGGGATCACCACCACCGCCGCTGCCAGGTAAAGACTGTTTAACACCTGTTCCGAGACTTTACCGAGTCCGTAAAAATTCGCCTCTTGTCTGGTTGCCGTACAGCCCCCGGCCACAACGAGATCCCAGTCAGGACGATGGGCGGCCATGGCTTGGAGTCGGGCCGCAGCCCGTTGGTTGGGGAGGAAATCACTGCCGACAAAGAGCCCAAAGGGACGATGCCAATTTTTTGCCGGAAACGCTTGGGCGAGACAGGCGTGGGGAGCGTCGATTTGTTGTTCTACCTGATTAAGGTGTTGCAAATCTAAACCAATCGGTACCGCGAAATTGGTAATTCCCTGTTGCTCAAAGAATGTCTGGTCTGCCGTGGTAAGGGTGATCACTTGGTCGGCTTGGCGGAGGGCATTCACTTCTTCTGTTAAGGCAATCTGGGCTTGTAAACTCTGTTCCGGTAGCTGCTTGGCCAACACATCATGAGCGGTTATCAACCAAGGAATCTGTTTTTGACGACACAGGGGAGCCAGACTGTGGGCCCAAAAGGGATATTCCAGCACAATGGCATCAGCCCAGTCCGTAATCGTTTCTAACCATTGCTGAAAACTCGGGTCATAGCGCCAAGGGTAGTACTGCCACGGTAACCAATGGGCCGTGGGGTCAGCGTCCAATGCCGAGGCGGGTGACGCTGCTAACGCCTGCCAAGTCTGGAAGGCATCTTGATACGCTTGGCGCACTAAATCCGCTTGGGGAAACTTCGGGCAGTAAAACTTATATTGCACATTGTTCTGCCAACGGTTGAGTCTGCCCCCCACCGAATAGACCGCCACCCCGAAGCCAGATAGCTGTAACAAATCCACGAGATGACCGGTTCGGCGACTAGCGCCACTCCGACGCTCCAGAATATCGTCCCAGGGATAGAGAACTGCAATGTGGGGGGGGCAGGAGTCCTGCTGAAACTGATACTGCCGGGCTTGGGACTGTCCTCCCTCCCTCCGTCCAGACAGCCTCCCCAGATCCGGGGCACAGGGGAGACGCCAGAAAATTTGTGCTTTCCAGCGTGAGAGGATCTGTTTAAGCGGGTTCTCTCGTTCCGACATGGTGACCGGGCTGACTCCCTGGGTACAGTAACAATGGGTTTACGCAAAGCGGTCCAACGTGCGGTATTGAATCGCTTCTGCCAGGTGAGTCGGTTGGATCGACTCGGCGTTCCCCAAATCGGCGATCGTGCGGGAGACCTTCAGAATTCTGTCCATTGCCCTGGCAGATAGCCCCAGTTTTTTAATTGCCCCTTCCAATAGTTGTTGCCCGCTTGCATCGAGCCGACAAAACTGGCGCAGTTGGGCTGCTTGCATTTCCGCATTGCAGCTGACCCGGACTTCCTGGGCAAACCGTTCAACCGCAATTTGACGGGCTCGACTGACGCGCTGACGGACATGGCTAGAGCTTTCCCCCTGCATTTGTCCGGTCATTTCTTCGGGTTTCAGGCGATTAACCGCCACCTGTAAATCAATCCGATCCATCAGAGGGCCAGAGAGCTTCGCCCAGTACATTTCCCGCTGACGGGGGGAGCAGGAGCAGGCTTGAATTGGATCACCGAAATAGCCACAGGGGCAGGGATTAGTGCTGGCAACTAAGGTGAATTGAGCCGGAAACATGACCGTTTGGCGAGTGCGAGAAATAGTCACCTGGCCATCTTCCAATGGTTGCCGCAGGAAATCCAAGACATTGCGCTTAAATTCAGTGAGTTCGTCTAAGAATAGAATCCCACGGTGGGCGAGGGAAATTTCGCCGGGTCGTGGAAAGCTGCCCCCTCCCACTAAAGCAGGCCCGGAAGCGGAATGGTGGGGACTGCGGAAGGGACGGGCCTCGACCAGTTGCCCCCGCTCTTTCAGTAACCCGGCCACTGAATGGATTTGGGAAACTTCTAGCGCTTCTTGGAAGCTGAGGGGTGGCAAAATTCCCGGTAACCGTCGGGCGAGCATGGTTTTGCCGCTTCCGGGTGGCCCCACAAAGATCAAGTTATGCCCTCCGGCGGCCGCAATTTCCAAGGCACGGCGGGCATGGCTTTGGCCTTTGACATCCCGCAGATCCAGTTTGGGCAGAGTCTCTTCTGTGAGCCCCAGCGTAGTCTGGGGAGTCATGGGTTGATGCTTTTCGGGGGAGGCGAGGAAATCCACCACGCCGGTGACATGCTTGAAGCCATAGACCTCTAGCCCTTCCACCACCGAGGCTTCCATAGCGTTATTTTCGGGTACCACCAGGCCCTTTAGCCCCATTTTTTGTGCTGTGGCCGCAATGGGCAGCACCCCGGCGATCGCTCGTAAGCTACCGTCTAAGGACATTTCCCCCAGAAAGAGGAAATCCTCCAGGAGTTGGACATCGACTTGTTCGGACGCAGCCAAGATGCCGATGCTAATGGGTAAATCGAAACAAGGACCTTCCTTCCGTAAATCCGCTGGCGTGAGGTTGATCACAATGCGCCTAACCGGAAATGCAAACCCAGCATTCTTTAAGGCCGCTTTTACCCGTTCCCGCGATTCCTGCACCGCTGTATCCGGCAACCCCACCACGGCGATCGCCGGCAACCCCCCTGATACATCCACCTCCACCCCCACCTGGATGGCATCAATACCCAACAGAGAGGCGCTCCAAACCCGAGCTAACATTGGTTAATTTCCATAAATCTTGAGTGAATCAACGGTTTTATTAGATTTTATATTCCCAAAAAATTCAATGATTCAGCGAATTAAATCCATGCCATTCGACAGGCCGCAGATTACGAGATCCAAGGAAGGCTGTGCCTAATGATGGAGAGTACGTTGAAAAATTAGCCGCTAAAGATGAACAAACGCGCTGCTTGTATCACGAACCTATCCGAAATAAACCGTCACCGCAACAGCGGGTGGGACTGTTTTTTAAGAATGGAGGTAAGCGGACTTGAACCGCTGACATCCTGCTTGCAAAGCAGGCGCTCTACCAACTGAGCTATACCCCCTAAAAGGGAAGTTTGTTTAAGCCGCTAAACAGACCTTGGGTATTATAGCCATATATCTTTCCCCCCGCAAGCAATCTCTAAGTTATTCGATGTCGTATCAGGTCACTACCTTTTATCGTTTCACGCCGCTAACGAATCTTGAGGATAAGCAGCAACGGTGGCTGGCTTACTGCCAACAAGCCCGAGTCAATGGCACCATCCTAATGGCGACGGAGGGGATTAATGCCACGATCGCCGGCGATGCGTCCCGGGTGGCGGCGGTGATTAAATTCCTTGAAACCGAGTTGGGCAGTGGGCCCTTATCCTGTCGCCATGCGGCGTGTGAGCAACGACCTTTCCAGCGCTTGAAGGTCAAAATTAAGCCCGAAATTGTCACGTTTGGCCACCCGGAAGTTGACCCCAATCAGCAGACGGGAACCTATGTTGACCCCCACGGGTGGAATCAAATTCTTCAAGATCCCGACATTGTTGTTATCGACACACGCAACCATCATGAGGTGGCCATTGGTCAATTTCAGGCAGCGACCAATCCCCAGACAGCGAATTTTCGGCAGTTTTCTGATTTTGTTGACCACCAGCTTGATCCCCGACAAACCCCGAAAGTAGCAATGTATTGTACGGGGGGCATTCGCTGTGAAAAAGCGTCTAGCTATCTTTTGCAACAGGGGTTCGATGTTGTTTATCACCTGAAAGGGGGAATCCTAAATTATCTGGAAACGATCCCCCCAGAACAAAGCCTGTGGCAAGGGGAATGCTTTGTCTTTGACGAACGGGTTGCGGTAAAAACGGGACTGGCTGAAGGTTCCTATGAAATCTGTGCCTGTTGTGGCTATCCCCTGTCCCCGGAGGAACGCCGATCGCCACTGTATGTGGCAGACCAGCATTGTCCCCATTGCGATGTGCCCCCCGCCACTTCTCCCCCGAAACAACCATGACTTACCATTTACGGATTCGGGATCTCCCCGAAAACGAGCGTCCTCGGGAGCGGTTATTGAAATATGGGGCGAAGCAGTTAGGCACAGCAGAACTTTTGGCAATTTTGTTAGCCACCGGGCAGGGAAAATTATCCGCTGTGGGGTTAGGGCAATATATGCTGCAACAGTTGGGACAGGACCGCCGCGACCCCCTGGACGTATTGCGTAATGTTCATCCCCAGGAATTAATCGCCTTTCCCGGCATTGGTCCCGCCAAAGCAACCACGATTTTAGCGGCGGTGGAACTGGGGAAACGGGTTTACCAAAGTCGCCCCCTGGAAAGAATGGCGGTGGATAGCCCGGAGGCAGCGGCGATCGCCCTGAGTCAGGACTTAATGTGGGAGGAGCAGGAGCATTTTGCCATTGTGATGCTGGATGTAAAAAATCGCCTCATTGCCACCAAGGTCATCACCATCGGGACGGCCACCGAAACGTTGATCCATCCCCGTGAAATTTTTCGGGAAACCATCAAACAGGGAGCCACCCGCTTGATTGTGGCCCACAACCATCCCTCCGGTGGTCTAGACCCCAGCCCGGAAGATATACACCTCACCGAACTCTTGTTAAAAGGGGCACAATATCTGCAAGTTCCGGTACTTGATCATTTGATTTTAGGACAGGGAAATCACCAAAGTCTGCGGCAATGTACTGATTTGTGGGACAGGTTTCCCCAAAATGAATAACGAGATATAATTTGTGTTTACAGGGCTGATTTTCTTGGCAATATATACGTTCGCAATAAAATATCTCAAGGACATTCTAGACGTAAATATTTGATGACTTCGTGATTTTTGTACTTGTTTTCTGATTTAAGTAAAGCAGTCAATCTTTTAGGATATTTTGATTTTAAAATTAACGATTGGAGTACCTCCAGCAAACATCGTAAAAAATTCTTCAAGCTGGTAAACTAAGGTGCTCGAATGAAAAAATTAACCCTTAGATTATGACGAAGCGGGCGCTGGTGATTGGTGGAGCTGGTTTTATCGGGTCACACCTGGTGGATGGATTAGTACAAAAAGGTTGTGATGTAACAATTTTTGATAATTTTGAAACGGGCAAATCGGAAAATATTCAACATTTATCGGACGTAGTTCGTTTACTCAAAGGAGATATCCGTGACCTTGAGGCGCTAAAAACCGCGTTAAGTGGGATGGATGTGGTTTTTCATTTAGCTGCCCAAACCACGGTCGCCGGGTCATTGGATAATCCTTATTTAACCCATGAAGTCAATAATACGGGAACCCAAAATGTCCTCTGGGCGCCCCTCCAGCAGGACGTTCCCCGCGTGGTGCTTTCGTCTAGCTGCGCTATTTATGGGGATGTCCATCATCCGCCCCTCAAGGAGTCTGATTTTTCTGTTCCCAAATCTCCCTATGCTGCCAGTAAGGTGTTTGCGGAAGCACTGGCCGATTGTTTCTACTACTCTTATGGACTGCAAACCGTTTGCCTACGCTACTTTAATGTCTACGGCGATCGCCAAGCACCGGATTCTGCTTATGCGGCGGTCATTCCCCGCTTCATTGACTGCTATCGTCAGCGGCGATCGCCCATTATCTATGGTGATGGCCGACAAAGCCGGGACTTTATCCATGTCAGTGACGTGGTGAGGGCGAATCTCTTAGGGGCATCGTTATCGGAAGTAATCCTTGAGCAGCAGCGGCGTTTTAATGTGGGCAGCGGTCAGTGCGTGACGTTGTTGGAATTATTGGAGATTATTGCGGCGCAAGCGGGTTTTAACCTCTCGCCAGATTTTCAACCCGCCCGTGATGGGGATGTGCGTAAATCGATGGCGGACACCGCCCTTGCCCAAGAAAAATTGGGGTTTACGGCGTCGGTTAGTTTGGGGGATGGCATTAAACGCCTCCTATGATCCGGCCTAATTCTCCCCATTTCAGCCGTTGTTTTAACCCCATTGACCCCTCTTGATACACTGGTGTCTGTGTTTGCATTGGGAGCATTGCCATGGCTCGCCGTCGGTCAAAACCGTCCCGTCCGTTACCAGAGGTATTGGTGCGCCAGAAAGCCCATGAGTTGTGGCGGCAACGGCAGCAGGCAGGATCATTGGGCGATGCAGATAAAGATTGGGCCGCGGCGACGGCATTTTATCAGCAGCATCCCTGGCGGGTGCGTCGTTGGCAATGGCTCAGACCCTTGCACTGGCTTTTCAACTCAATCGGCCCCGTCAGTCCGGTTATCCGGGGGGTCAACCCAATCATTCAGTTTTTCGCGGTCATTTTCGAGGTTCCTCGCTTATGGCCGGGGCTGCTACGACAATCGAATGAGTTATTAAAAAATCCAGAGACACGACCGGAAGGGCTGGAGATCCTAAAAACCATTCTGTCGGGGTTGACCCTCTTTGGAACGGCGATCGCCGGGTTTGCGTTGTTGCTCAATTTTTGGGATGCCAGCGCAGACCGACGTTTAACCGGGGAACGGTTGGTGACAGACCGCTATGTCAAGGCAGTGGAATTGCTGGAGGCAAACGATAAGGACGGTAATCAAAAAATGTCCGTGCGGAGCGGGGGGATTTATTCGTTGGAGCGGATTGCCAAGGATTCCCCCCGCGATCATTGGACCATCATAGAGGTGCTCACCACCTATATCCAGCAGGAATCACTGGCGACCAAAGCTATCGAAAGTCCAGCCTGCATGGAAAAACCTTTGGCTAATCGAGATGAGAAATGCCTGAAATTAGTTGAAGAATGGGTTAGAGACAATAAAGTTAGCTTAGACATTCAAGCGACATTAACAGTGATCGGCAGAAGAGAAACTCAATACGATTGCTATCAAAACCAATCTTGGTGGGAAAGGCTTAGTCAGAGGCTTAAAACCTTTCCAGCTAAGGTTTATGAATTAAATGAAGGGCTGAATCAGAGGCTTAAAACCTTCCCAGCTAAGGTTTATGGATTAAATAAAGGGCTGGATCAGTGGCTTAAAACTTTCCCAGCTAAGCTTCAGAGGAAAGAAGAAGGGGGAAAGGTGTCGGAGCGTCAATGTGATAATCAATTTCAGCTTTCTTCGTCCAAGCTTATTGGGGCTAAGCTCTTTGAAGCTGATCTCAGGGGGGCTTACCTCAGATGGGCTTACCTCAGATGGGCTTACCTCAGATGGGCTTACCTCAGATGGGCTTACCTCAGATGGGCTTACCTCAGGGAGGCTAAACTTGTTGGGGCTGACCTCAGTGGGGCTGACCTCAGGGACGCTGACCTCAACGGCACAATTTTTTGGAGCACTAAGAGATGGCTTAATGAAGATGAAGCCAAAAACATCACTCCCGAACAAATCAAGCGGGCCAAAAACTGGGAAAAGGGAATTTACAGCCCGGCATTTCGTCAAAAATTGGGCTTGCGGTGATGATGAACGCAACAAATGTCAGCGGTCTGATTCAATTACTCACTAATGCCTTAGTGGGGGGTCTCCAATCTCAAAGGACAATCCCTCCCAGGCCATTGGTCAGTGTGGCAGCAAGAATATCAGCAATCCCTAGTACCCATTAAACAGCCCCGGATTCTATTACTAGAAACTGACCCTCTAAAGTTTTGTGCGGCGGTACTCACTTTTTTGGCAACGGGGCGGGGATGTCTATTTCTCGGCAATCCGACATGGCAGCACCAGGAACGACAACAGATTATCCAACAGGTTACGCCCAATTGTTTCTGGACAAATATTGAGGGATGGCAGGGCGGGGGAAGAGGGCGTTCAACGAGAGACCAAGCCTCAAAAATCGAATTTACCGCCCCACCAACCTTGGATCGGTATCCCTACCGGCGGCTCATCCCATCCCATTCGGTTCGCCATGCATTCTGTGGCTACCTTGACGGCTGCGGTGGCAGGATTTCGGCAATTTTTTACCCCGACGCTACCCGCTTCCGGCCAGATCCATAGCTTGTGTTTGCTGCCGTTGTTTCATGTCGGTGGACTCATGCAATGGTGGCGATCGGGCCTATCCGGGGGCAATATTTTATTCGCGGACTACAGCCAGTTGAAGGCAACAGCGGTGGATTTAACCGGGGATTTTGATTGGCTATTATCCCTAGTCCCCACCCAGCTAAAGACTCTGATGGAGCGCCATCCCCAATGGTTACAGCAATTTCGCCTCATTTTCGTCGGGGGAGCCCCTGCCTGGCCTGATTTGCTAAACCAAGCCAGGCAATTACACTTAAACCTAGCGCCCACCTATGGCATGACAGAAACGGCGGCCCAAATTGCCACATTATTACCCGCTGAATTTCTAGCCGGTCAGACGGGAGTCGGTCGAATTTTGCCCCATGCCTCAGTGACCGTTGAGAGAGAGGGAATGGACTCAGCCGGATTGCTGGCGGTGCAAAGCCGTTCCCTTTGTTGGGGCTATTACCCCGATCGTCCTTTGTCCCGACCTTGGCTGACGGGAGATTTGGGGTATTTCCAGCAGAGTTATCTCCACATTCTGGGTCGTCAGCAACGACAAATTATTAGTGGCGGAGAAAAAATTGATCCCCAGGCGATCGAGCAGTTATTTCTATCGGCAAACAAAGTTCAAGATATTGTGGTGTTGGGCATCCCGGACTCTTATTGGGGAGAACAGGTTATCGCTATTTATCAACCGCTCACCTCCAGAGATAACGCAAGCCCAGCTTAAACAATGGTGTCGTAGCCAACTAGCCCCCCATCATTGCCCCAAAAAATGGCTTCCTGTGCCAACCATACGGCGATCGCCTCTAGGGAAAGTGGACTATCGGGCGTTGAAAACCTGGGCTGTTCAACAAGTTTAAACTTTATCTATTTTTCGATGGTGACGGGTTACTTTCATTGTTTTCAAGTCTTTTTTCCCTAGCAATGATCAGTTCTAGTTCTGGATTGCCAGACTCAATCAACGCCCGATACTCGATATTTCCGTTAAAAAATCGAAAATCCTTCATTCGAACTCAGCTTCAGTTAGGGACGATCACCGATAATGGGACAGCCGAATTTTATCCATTTGACTGCACCGCGACCACTGCTACTCAGCACAGAGGAGTTTTATGCCACGCCAAGGGGAACTTGTCGAACTCACCATTACGGGCCTCAGTCATGATGGTGCCGGGATCGGCCGCATTGATAACCAGGTGATTTTTGTCCCCGATACCGTCCCTGGCGATCGTCTGCAAACGCGCCTTGTTCGGGTCAAAAAAGGCTACGCCATCGGGCAACTACAACAACTGATTGCCCTATCCCCCCAACGGGTTCGACCCGCTTGTATTGTGGCGGATAAATGTGGCGGTTGTCAGTGGCAGCATGTTTCCCCAGCGCAACAGGCCCAAAGTAAACAGCAATTGATCATTGATGCCCTTGAACGGGTCGGCGGCTTTAACGCCATTCCCCTACAGCCCTTTCTCCACGCACCGACCCCCTTTAGTTACCGCAATAAAGTGAGCTATCCCCTGGCTCGTTCTCAAACGGGGCAAGTACAGGCGGGTTACTTCCGTCGAGGCAGCCATAAACTGGTTAATATTAACCGCTGCCCAGTGCAGGATGAGCGGCTGAACCCCTTACTGGCAGGGATCAAGGCGGATATTCAGAGCCGTGGTTGGTCAATTTACAACGAAGCTACCCAGCAAGGTAAACTCCGGCATCTTTGTTTACGCATGGGACAACGAACGGGGGAAATCCTGCTGACATTGGTGAGTACCCAGGCTAGCTTACCGGAATTGGCCGAGCAGGCGGCGGCATGGCTCGACCATTACCCAGACTTAGTGGGAGTCAGTTTAAATGTGCAGCCCCAACCCGGAAACCGTATTTTCGGCCCAGAAACGATTGTGGTGGCAGGCTCAGCAACCTGTCGCGAAAATTTTGGGGCGAATCTAACCTTTACCCTCGCGGCGGATACTTTTTTTCAGATCAATACCGCCGCCGCTGAATTATTGCTGTCCCACCTTGTGCCGGCCCTGGAACTACAGGGGAATGAACAACTGCTAGATGCCTATTGTGGGGTCGGAACGTTCACTTTACCCTTAGCGCAACAGGTACAGCAGGCGATCGGGATTGAATCGAGCCAAGCGTCAGTGCAACAGCCCAAACCAATGCCGTCGTCAACCAGATCGACAATGTGACATTCTTTGCCGATAAGGTAGAAACCCGCTTGCCCACTTTGGACGATTTTCTGGATATTATTCTCCTCGACCCCCCCCGAAAAGGTTGTACCCCCGCCGTATTGACTGAAATTATCCGTCGCCGCCCCGCCACGATCGCCTACCTCAGTTGTCAACCTCCGACCCTCGCCAGGGATTTAAAGCGTTTGTGCATTGAAGGCGGTTATGAAATCACCTGGTACAGGGGTGCGACTTCTTTCCCCAAACCGCCCATGTCGAATGTGCGGTGATTTTGCGACCGGGCAGATAAGACATCATAAATCCTGTTATGGTGACCACGAAGTCGTCTCCTTTCGACAGCAGCAACTGTTGGCTATGTTTAAACAAACCCGGAATTATTCTTTAAATAATTGGCGCTACCGACAACTATTCTGGTCGATTGTTGTGTTGTTTTTGTTCACATCATTTGTGCAGCATAGTGAACTTGGTTTGGCCTTATCTCAATGTTTATTTGCCCTGACGATTTATCTGTTATTACGGACGATGATAGTCCCCCCAGTGTGGTATTGGATACTGCGGGGTCTCGTTTTGGTTGCACTTCTCACCAGTCTAGCCGTCGATTTTTTCCCCAGTTTGCCCCTATCTGGTAATTTAAAAATTTTTAGCGATGTTGTTTTTGTGACTTTTCTTGGGCTAGCCGTGATCATCATTGCAAGGCAAATTAATCGTGCAACACAGGTAGACCGAGATATTCTCGTTGGCTCGGTTTGTGTCTATTTATTATTGGGAATTTTTTGGTATTTGCTCTACCGGATTTTAATCACCCTACAGCCAGACAGCTTTGCCAGCCTAACGGATCAAGATGGCACTGAATTTTCTTTACTCTATTTTAGTTTCACCACCCTAACCACCCTCGGTTACGGGGATATTAGCCCAACTAATCCGATTTCCATGAGTTTGGCGAATTTTGAAGCCATTGTAGGTCAACTTTATCCAGCCATTACCATTGCTCGTTTGGTGGGTCTTTACGGCATGAGAAACAATGGCTCGGACAATGAAGATCAGCCCCAGCCATAGGCGCAAGTTTGAAGGGTGAAGTTTGAAGGGTGAATGTCACTGATGGCAGGTCAGATGTGACATGATAAAGCACAAGTTTTCAGGGAGTCACGCCGTCAACCAATACTTCTTTCAATGCCATTCGGTTGAGATTTGTTGGGATAACTAGGCCGGTGTATGACCTTTGTTGAGTCAGACTGGAATTTATGATTTCAAAAAAATACCTAAACCTCGTGCTGGTGGTGGCTAGTCTATTGCTCATCATGACGTTGAACATTTTCAGCGCAGCTGATGAATCCTGTCGTTACCATGCAGAAGCCTATGAAGGTCTGGAATTAACAAAGTTATCCCAGGAGTTAAACCAGACGGGTTTAATCGGCCGAATTCATGGTGCCGCGGCAAAGGCTCAACTTTTTGTGTTGTCCGTTCGTGAACCAGAAAATTTTTTCAAACACCGTGAATTTTCTTTGCTAGCCCATGATGAGCCGACTCGAAAGATTTTAAGTCGAGTCAATCGCCACGATTTAGTCTGCATCCAAGGAGACTTGATCGCCAATCCTAGCCCGCAGCAGCATGTATTGGTCAAGTCCCTCCAGGTTCTCGAACCATGGTCTAGTTCAGGGGACTTATCACCCTACGAACGAACCAGTGAGCTACCGGCTGAGTTAATGAACCAGAGCCAGCTTGTGGGAAAAGTTCATGCCATTGGGGAAGCGGGTCGAGTCTTGGTTGTTGAATATAAAGAGAGTTTGTTTCCCATTTTTGTCGAAGCATCTGAGCTTACCCAAGGACTATTTCGTGGGGATATCATCCGGCTGAGTTATCTGATTCAGGCGCGACCCCCACAACCGACCCACCTAAAACTTAACCTTGAAGCAGAACAGCCCATCGAAGTACTGGATGCAATCGCCACTTGGCATCAGCAACAGAAAACACTGGCGGGCAAACTGGTGAAATTCCCCCGGAGCCCCCAGCTCAAGTTCGATGTGTATGCTATTGAAGTAGAAACTCAGGGGATTAAACGCATTTTTACCCTCGTCAACTTCAACGATTTCAGCGAATTTAAACGCATTCGGGAAAAGTTGGCTGCGCTGTGGGATAACCAATTGGCAACAGCCGTGTCTGGCAGAAATATGCAAATTAATCCAGACGTTATTATCGAAGCGAGCGGTCAGATAAACGTTGTTTCTCCAGAGCAAGCTAACCCACAAATTCTGCTCGATAGCGTCAAAGCTATTCGACTCAAACAGAGCGGTATTTAATGGATTTTTTCTAGAGTTATGTTATTTTCCAACTTCTGGGAAAGATAATGGCTCAGACACTAGAGTTAGTTACATACGCTGGAGATCAATCCGTGGAACCACAGGAATTAGTGCGACGCTACCATAAGGGTGAAATATCGTTTACCGGCTTAAGACTTGTCGGGGCAAATTTACCCGATACCGATTTAATTGGCATTATTCTCAGTGAGGCCGACCTACGGGGCGCTAACTTAACTTTTGCTTACCTTAATCGGGCTAACCTCTGCAAGGCACAGTTGATGGGAGCAAATTTAAGCGGTACCAATCTTAACCAGGCAGACTTGTCGGGAGCAGATTTGCGCAATGCTAACTTTCATGGTGCATCTATGCAAGGCAGTATCCTCCGGGATTGTGATATTACCTTAGCCTCATTACAAGATGCGAATCTCATTGGGGTAGATTTGCAGGGGGCGGATCTAAGTGGTGCTGTCCTGACCGGGTGCTGCCTCCGGGGAGCTAATATGCGTCAGGGGAAAAAGAACTCCTACACGAATTTGCAGGCGGCACTGCTTTCACGGGCCGACCTACAGGGAGCAAACATGAGGGGGGTAGACCTGAGTCGCGCGGATTTAAGCTATGCCAATCTGCAAGACGCTAACTTACAAGGCGCTGGTCTCTGCAAAGCTGATTTGAGCCATGCGAACTTACAGGGAGTCAATTTAGCCAACGCAGACCTTACCGGGGTTCGTCTAGAGGAAGCTAATTTAAGTAATACCCATTTGGTGCTAGCCAAAATTTCTCAGGCAGAGATAATGGGAGCCAATTTTCAGGGGGCGATGATGAATAAGGTTTATCTCAGTCGGAGTAACCTCAGCGGGGCGAACCTAAGCTTTGCCCGTATGAACAATGCCGATCTGAGCCGAGCAAACTTGAATGGGGTCAACTTCACCGAGGCAGAACTCATCGAAGCCTATATGGCCCGTGCTAACTTGACGGATGCGAATTTTACTAATGCCAACTTAGTTAGAGCCGATTTCATGAGTGCTAATATGCTCGGAGCAAATTTCCAGGGGGCTACCATGCCGGATGGACAAGTTCATCCTTGAGAGGGTCTACATCAAGGACAGGCTATGCCCTCCGTCACTGTTAGTTAAATGTTAATGAATGGCAACCCTACAGTAAAAATTCCTCCATTAACGGCGATCGCCACATTAAAGCTGAGCTTGCAGTTAGTGTTTCGAGCGGCGGGGCGTTATTTGTGGCCATTGTTTATTTTTTCCATGCTGACCGGGATCAGCCCCTCATTGTCGCTGTATTTAAATAAAGAAATCATTAATACCATCATTGGCCTTGAGCGGGGTCCTGACTTGCCAATACAGGAAACTCTGTTCAATCCGGGAGCCGTATTACTGTGGCTGGTGCTGGGGATTGTTGCTCTGAATTTTGTTTTAGATGCCTTTAAATCAATTAATTCGTTTTTGACCGGGGCAGTCCGGGATCAAGTCAATGGGTATGTCACGCTAGCTTTAATTCAAAAAATTTCGACCTTCCCCCATATTTCGCTGTTTGAAAATAGCGAGTTACTAAATCTAATTAAACTGGCTGAAAAAGGCATCAGAAAAACTGAAGAATTTACGTTTATTTTAATATTAGGCATCGGGGGTTTAAGCATTTTAATTCCCGCCATTCTTTTTTCCTTAACCATTACTTGGTGGGTTCCTCTCGTCCTTTTTGTTGCCACGGCCCCGTCAATTTATATTGAAGGCTATTATCGCGAAAAAAGTTGGGATGTGGAACAATCCCAAGCCTATAATTCCCGGATGATGGACATACAGGCGATGATATTAACACAACAATCGTATGCGAAAGAACTCCGCTTACTCCGGCTACAGTCTTTGTTAACTGCCCGGTGGCAGGAATATTTTCAAGAAATGTTCCAAGCATTGCAAAAGATACGAAAACGAGGAACTATCTCAATTGTTGGCTGGTCGATTCTCAATTCAATCGGCTTAATGGTGCCTTATTTTTTCCTCATTAGGGGGTGTTGAGACAGGATTATACATTGGGAGACTTAGCACTTTATGGGGGGCTGATTCTACAAGTACGTCAAGGACTTTCCATTCTGATTAATAATGGCTCTGAGTTATATGACATTGTGCTGGGAATTACACCAATTCATCAGATATTAAAGTTAGAAGCGGGCAAAGAACAATCTAACAATAATCCGGTAATAGAAGCCGAAAAATTGCCTAGTTTCATCCACGATAATCGCCCACCCAAAACGACCAATAAATCTCCGCATCAAGGTATTGAATTTCGGCATGTTTCTTTCATCTATCCGGGCAGTCAAATCCCGATTATTAACCAGTGTGATTTGAAGATTAAGCCAGGGGAAATTATCGCCTTAGTCGGGGAAAATGGGGCGGGTAAATCAACGCTCGTTAAACTACTGTGTCAATTTTACGCAGTGACCAACGGTGAAATTTTATGGGATGGGGTGAATATCAATGAGCTGAGCTACGAGGAACTTTATCATCGCATCACAGTAATCTTTCAAGACTACGCCCAATTCCCCGTCAATCTTCGAGAAAATATTGCCTTTGCAAACCCAGATTTATTACACGATGGCGATCGCCAAATTCATAAAATATTGGATCGTATTGGCTTTCCCCTCGCTAGTCGTTCCTTACCCTTGGGGCTAGACACTCCGCTCGGAAAACAACTGGAAAATGGGGTGGAATTATCCGGTGGACAATGGCAACGGGTGGCGATCGCCAGGGCTTTGAGCCGAATGGAACAAACCGAGCTAATTATTTTCGATGAACCAACGGCGGCGCTGGATTCCTACGCAGAAGAATCGATGTTTCAGGCTTTTCGGAAAATTGCCAAAGATAAAATGAGTATTGTCATTAGCCATCGCTTGGCTCTATGTCGCTTGGCTGACCGCATTGTCGTGATGGAGCAAGGCCAAATTATTGAGTCCGGCAGCCACGCCGAACTGATGGAACAACAGGGGCGATATTTCAAAATGTTCAGCCTGCAGGCAGCCCATTATCGCTAAGGATTAAGCTTGAAGCTTCCATCCAGTAGCTTGTCGGTTAGATAACCCAACGGGGCTCACCCATGGCCGCATCGACAAAAATCAACTGGAGTGGGTCGGAACGAAACCTCGGTCGTGGGGGCATGGCCCGGAGATGGATGACCCTAGAATCCACTTGCTGTAAGTAAAAACTCAAAAACCGCAACAAAATGTAAAGATATGTTAAAGTCGGGTTGTTCCATACAGAACGGTATTTCACTATGTTTATCTCAAAATTTTCTGCTGCATTGCTGGCAACCCTGACCCTAGGGCTTCCTTCCATGGCGATCGCCGAAATGGTAACCGATGACCAATCGCAGCCACAAGAAGTTGTCGAAGCTACCAGTAAAACCATCGTAGAAATTGCTGCCGGAAGTGATGATTTTTCTACCCTGGTAGCAGCAGTCAAAGCGGCAGAATTAGTCGAAGCCTTATCGGGTGATGGCCCCTTTACCGTGTTTGCTCCCACTAACGAAGCATTTGCCAAACTCCCAGAGGGCACTGTCGAAAGCTTGCTCAAAGAAGAGAACAAAGACAAGCTCATTGCAATTCTGAAGTACCATGTTGTAGCCGGAGAAGTCACTTCCGATAAAATTCAAGCGGGTAAAGTGGAAACGTTGGCGGGTGAGATGATCAAAGTAAAAATTAAAGAGGGGAATGTTTTAATTAACGATGCCACCGTCACCCAAGCGGATATTGACGCTAGCAATGGTGTTATTCATGTAATCGATTCCGTTATTCTGCCCCCAGATGCTTAATTAGTCCCCATCCCTCAATTAGCCTAACTTCAAAAGCATAGACTCCTAGATTCCCTGCCATCAAAAGCAGGGATATTATTTTGAGCCTAAGCCTGCCGCCGAGATAGAAAAGACAATAATTTTTCAAACTGGGGAGGGGTCGGCGCGATCGCCGTTAAAATTTTTCCGCTGACGGGGTGAATCAGGGTTAATTTTCTGGCATGGAGCGCTTGACCCGGAAGATTAACTTTTAGGTTTTGGGAGTTGGTATAAAGGTGATCGCCCACTAGGGGATGGCTGATCTGCTTGGCATGTACCCGAATTTGGTGAGTGCGCCCCGTTTCTAAGCGAAATTCCAGCCAACTATAGTTGCCGAAGCGTTCCCGCACTTGCCAATGGGTAACGGCTTCCCGTCCGCCTTTTTCAGTGGGGACAATGCCCATCTTGAGGCGATCGCCAGGGTGCCGACCGATGGGCAAATCAACAGTTCCTTCATCCATCTCCGGAGAGCCGTGGACAATGCCCCAATAAAGACGATGGGCTGTTTTTTGTTTTAATTGCCCTTGGAGATGGTGCAAGGCCGCTTCCGTTTTGGCAACCACCATCGCACCTGTCGTATCTTTATCCAGTCGATGCACAATGCCCGGCCGTTGCACACCACCAATGCCATCTAAGTCTGGGCAATGATACAACAGAGCATTCACCAGGGTCCCGTCGGGATGACCCGGAGCTGGATGCACCACCAAGTCAGCGGGCTTATTGACAATAATTAAATGTTCATCTTCAAACAGAATATCGAGGGGAATCGCTTGCGCAACGACATCTAGGGGGACTGGCGACGGAATAGAAATGCTCAGGCGATCGCCAGATTGTAAGATTAACTTTTTATTCTGACAGGTCACGCCATTACGTTGCACTCGACCGGCGGCAATCAATTTTTGGCAACGGGACCGGGAAATATCCGGCAACTGGGCCGCTAGCCATTGATCCAGGCGATCGCCAGCGGCTGTGACCGTAAAGGTCTGCAAAGAAGAACCCAACGCTGTACTTTCCTGATCAATAAACACTAGGGCTGATCCGGCTGTTCCTGATGAGGCTCGATCACTTCCACTTCCACCTCCTTCGCGGGTTGCGGCTCTGGGGGTTGCTGGTTAACCGCATCCTGTTCTAAGGCTAATGGTTGCTGCATCGCTTGGGGAACAACCGCTTTTTCCAATTCCGGTAACGCCACCAACTGTCGTTGTTTTTCCCGAACCGTGTTGGGCAATAACATAGGCAGCGGTTCATTTTCATCCAACCAATACGTAGCCACGGGGAGGGTATGTTCCAAATCTTCCAACAGACGGGGGATAATCATAACCGCATGGAGTTCGCCAATTCGCTCCGCCTCCGCCATCCCCACTTCAATCCCCATAGCCACATTGGCCACCGTTCCCCGCACAATTGCTGTACAGAGTCCGTCCCCGATCGTTTCATAGGAAGACAACTGCACATCCGCCGATTTCAACATGGCATCAGCTGCCCCCACCATCGCCGGAAATCCCCGGGTTTCTAGTAGGCCAATCGAACGATTACTTAAACGACTGTAACCCCGTTGCTGTTGAGCCAGTTCCACTAAATGGCTGCCGATGGGAAACACCGCTTGCAAATTGGGCATCGGACGGGGGATTACTAATTTAGACACCAGTTGTCCAAACTGTTTGGCTGTTCTCGCCCCTTCTTCCACGGCAAGGCGTACATCCGCCACTTTGCCCCGGACAACGGCCGTACAATAACCACTGCCAATCTTTTCGTAGCCCACCAGGGTCACCTGAGCCGACTTCAACATCATGTCAGCCGTCCCCACGATCGCCGGAAAACTTTGGGTGGAAACCAAGCCAAGGGCACTATCACTGGGTTGATGATATTTGTGCAGTGGTTCTTTGGGGACAAACGGACGGGGAAGTTTGGCTCGATTCATAACACCAACAGAAACACGCCTATGGAATCACCGTAAGCAACGGTTCGGCGTGACCAATGAATTAATAATTTCCGTGAATAGTATCTAGTCTATCGCCCGGATCACTTTTAGACTGAGGGAAAGTTTATGGAATCTCCTTAGTTATGGTATCGACTCCCTCTCGCCCTGCCGCCCCCGCCACAGATGCTTATTGTGTGTTGGGGCTTGCGACTTGCTATCTACGCGAAGACTCTGAGTACCATCCGGTAAATATAATCGAACCGATTCCCTCCGCCGCCCTAGAAGCGATTCTGAAACAAGTTCCCACCTCCTACCAACAGGCGATCGCCCTGCAATGGGGAGATATCATGTCTGGGAACCAGCCTCAAATCCCCGCTGCTTTTCCCGCTGACGCCCAATTCTGTGATGATTTTACGGAACGTTTGGCCGCCACTGCCCGTACCTATGCCACCCGTCCCGAAGCAACCCAGCACATTCCCTTGGGAACCCAGACGAAAAACTTTAACTACTCCATTGAAAAAAAACGAGTTTTGAATTCCACCAAGATTGTCAAGCCGGAAGATAATGTCAAGCAACATGCCCATACCCATCGCACGCTATAAAAAATCACTTTAAAGCACGGATGGTTTTAAACCAGCAGAGGAGGAATCCTCTGAAAGTTCATGCTGGAAATCAGCCCTTGTGAGATCTTCTGTGATTATTTTGAGTCCTTAATAAATCAGGATTTATGCATAGCTCATTTTACAAGTACCCATAAGCATGGTAAAGCTCCAAACGGTAGCCAACGATCACACGGCAGCACAACGAGCTGGACTAACCCCTTATCCCTGGACTTGGCACGACCTCATTACATTTCCCACAACAATTGGATGCACGACCCTCACCGTGAGTGTGCCAAAGATTTGTTGTAGATTTAACAAAAATAGTCCATTCCGTTTTCTTTTTATTGCAAAAACAGATATTATTAAGAAAAGTAACCTTGATTGTATGGGGTAAACTGTCATATTCTCGAATCGTGTCGTGTGCGTCAGTTCAACCGCGAATACCCCATCTCACCCCAGCCTCTTGTCTGCGGTGTATCACAAAACTATTCTCGAAATACTCTCGGAGGTATTTAGCTCATGTCCGTTCGTTTATACGTTGGCAATCTGCCCAAAGAATCTGTTGAACGTGAGGCGCTGCAAGAAATTTTTGCTGAAGCTAACGCGGTAGTCTCGACAAAAGTCATCAAGGATCGAAAAACAGGAAAGTGCCGAGGATTTGCCTTTGTGACCGTTTCCACCGATGAAGCTGCAGATGAATTTATACAAAAATATAATGGTCAATCTTTTATGGATAGTCCCTTGAAGATTGAGAAGGCGAATCCTCGTGAAAAAGGAGATGATGAAAATAACTCTACTCCTGTCAAGGGAAAGCATAACGATAAGAAGCGTAACGGAAAAGACAAAAAGTCCAGCGTTATTAGTTCTGGTTCCGACGGATTTCAACCCGATCCTCGCTGGGCTGATCAGCTTGCCCAGTTAAAGGAAAAATTAGCAGCCACCAATAATTAATTCTTTCGTGCCTCTATTGAGACATTAGTTAAGCGAAATTTTGATTTGATTTTTTTGAGGAGCGTTTGTTATGGCAATCCTAGATGACTGATAAGAATAGAATCTTTAGCATCCAAGCTTTTTAGACCTTTGTTTTTTCACAAATAACTTTGGATTACTATATTCACATTTGCGTTTTTGCTTAATGAATCCAATCAACCTTGTTGTACATCACTTAACTCTTCTGAATCACTTCATCAGGGAAGTCAACGAAATAGGTTAAGTCAAAAACTCAGACCTGAAAAGACTCCAGCGAATTTCACCTTGGTTGATTTTGGCTCGTTTACATTGTTCGGTTTGATGCCTGCTGGTTAGGGTCTGTGAAAAAGTCTTAAATTTATTTTTAAAGAAATCGGTCTAAGGCGGCTTTGAGTTCTGCTAACTCGGCTTCGATGTTACCTTCCGCTGCCGCACGCGTAATACATTCATTCATATGATCATCTAAAATAATGCGAGCAACTCGATCTAAGGCTCCCCGGATAGCCGCAATCTGAATTAAGACTTCTGGACAAGGACGACCTTCCCCAACCATCGTTTTCACACCACGGATATGACCCTCAATGCGAGATAAACGATTAACAATCTTACGTAATGATTCTTCGCTGTGAACATGGCCGTGACCAGTAACGGGGGAAGAATGGGCAACAGAGTGAGAATGGGAATGGGCTGTCATGCGTTGGTTATAGAAAAATCCATGGCTAGAGTCAATATTTCACCACAGAATTCCATTGATTCTAACTAGCATCTTGATGGTTCGTCATGCTTGGTTGGGATTTTGAGCTAAAAAGTGAGCATCGATAATCCCAAAGATATTTCAGGCGCACAATATCCCCGAATGAATTTAGGCAAAACTGATATGATTGCTGAGCCTGAGCCATTTTAAAAAGTCGTTAAAGTGATAGAGATTAAACAGAGACCCCGGTGCCTGCCTCATCCAGGTGAAAGCAGTCGTGTTCGAGTCTACAATGTCCGTCAAAAGCCGATTTTACTCGACTATTCACGCTATCTTGGCTAGACTTAATCATCCTGACGGGGGGGACAAGGTATTCCGAAGGTCTTGTCGAGTAGGCTCGTTGAGAAATAGACGTACTAATAAATCTCCTAAATTGAGAGGAGATCGTTAACAATAGAGTCGGCATCGCAGAGTGCAGTCTTGCCCCAAAAGGCTCATTTTCGTTTCAATTTTCTTCAATCGCCATCCCCAGAAAGCCTGCCTTGTCTTGGATTTACCCCTGTTTGTCCCCCTTCAGACTATCATCAATGCTTGATGCAGTTTATAGCCTCGCAGAGGTACATTGCAACAATGCCATCTGATGGGAACTCAACCTTGGGGTTAATAATTTGGTGCTCTTTATTTGTTGTCCACAGAAAGACTTTGAAAAGGATTCACCCATAAGATTAAGTTTGATAGTCTATTAGACTAAATGTAAAACAGGAAAAAATCTTCATGCCGCAAAGGATATAAATTTTACTTGATTAATTGCCATTGCCGTTTTTTTGAGAGGCGATCGCCAAACTCCTATGCCTGTTGTTGACTATCTCCGCATCAGCTTAATTGATCGATGTAATTATCGCTGTGTTTACTGCGTTCCCGCTGGGATGACGGTTGATTATTTTGCGCGGCCCGAACTGCTGCGCCAAGAAGAATTGTTAACGTTACTCCGGGAAGTCTTTATTCCTAACGGGTTTACCAAGTTTCGATTGACGGGGGGAGAACCCCTGTTACGTCCCGACTTAATAGATATTGTTCAGGCGATCGCCACTTTACCCGAAACCCGAGATCTTGCCCTGACGACTAACGGCTTTAAATTAGCACAATTAGCAGAGCCCCTCTATCAAGCAGGATTACGTCGATTAAATATTAGCCTCGACTCCCTCAACCCAGAACGCTTTGGACAAATGGTGGGACAGCCGGGGCGAGACCGTTGGCAGCAGACCTGGTCGGGAATCTTGGCCGCCCATTCGGTGGGGTTTGACCCGTTGAAATTAAATGTTGTCATTATTCCCGGTATCAATGATCAGGAAGTGGAAGCCCTCGCTGCGCTTACCCTAACGCGACGATGGCAAGTGCGGTTTATCGAATTTATGCCCATCGGGAATAATCAATTGTTTGGCACAGCCGGCTGGGTTCCGTCAGCAACCCTACGGCAGCGCTTACAGGATCAGTTTAGGTTAAAGCCACTGGAGCCGGGGAAGATAGCAGGCAACGGCCCTGCTGACATATTCCAAATCCCTGGTGCCTTAGGCACAGTGGGGTTCATCAGTCAGATGTCTGAATGCTTTTGTGAGCGCTGTAACCGCATGCGACTATCGGCAGATGGTTGGTTGCGACCTTGTTTACTGAATGAAACTGCCCAACTAGATCTAAAAACGCCACTCCGCCAGGGCGTACCGACGACAGTGCTCCGGCTAGAGGTACAAAAACTATTAGGAGCTAAGCCCGACATTAACTTTATTGCCCGCCATAAGGGAAACGTCAGCAATACATATCAACGCACAATGTCCCAGATCGGGGGGTAGCATGGTAATGCTGAGTGCTTGTCCTGTACCTGGTTGACTAACAAAACTTCTAAAACCTAGGCTACATGAGTGTTTTGAGCTTTTATCGTCAAGGCGACTGAAGGCTTTATTCTGTAAGTATTTGAACAGAGTCAAGGCAAGGGACCTGTGACCTGTCGATCTGAAACCCTCTAAAGGAAATGCTGAAACTTAATTGTAGTGAAGGGTTCAGGGATTTGGGGATCAACTTTTGCCAGTCAATCAGTTAAGATGATGTAAACAAATAAAATGGCTGAAAGTCCCATTCTTTCATTGAGCCTAACACTTTTCAAGCAATTTCTAAGGAATTTGGAAAGGAGGGATTGCTTTTTTGAAGCTTTTATTTTTATAGTTCCATACCCATACTTCATCAGCTTCATAAGAAAATTCCCAGTTCCCCGGTGATGTTTGCTGAATAGTTTCCCCATTCCAAGTGGTAACCAATGTTTCACGTTGTAGTAAAAAGCGAATGGTAGAGGGCAATGAATAAGTGTAATTCATTGCAGAATTAAAATCCCAATCAGACTGAAATACTGTTACCCCTTTAAATTCATCGGGATAATTGTTGAGCACAATATATGTATTATTTTTTAGATTTCTTACTTTATTTAATGGAGCCGATCTTAAAATTTGTTGTTGAGTTTCCCAACTTTTTATCCAAGATTGTAACTGTATCATTGTTGCACCACTCAAACATAACAATCCACTTAATGTAATAATCAGACTTACTCTCCTAATATATAGTCGTGATTTTAAGATGACTAATGACCATGAAACTAACACCAAAGTTATCCAGAAGCTCAAGCTTAAGGTCACTCTAGATTCTACTCCAATACTGGTCATTGCATACCCAGCAATACTATAAATTGCAACTGCAATAATTCCTCCCAATATAAATGCGAGGGATGCAAAAATTGCTTGAAATAGAGATTTATTTCTTTGTAGTGGGTATCGAATAATCTGCTCAACGCAAGCAAAAATAAATATAAATATGCCAATTAAAATAATAATAATAAAAAAGGATTTGAATATAGTTAGACTTTGTAGTAGAGTTTCAGGTAAATTTTGTAATGATGATAGCCATAACTGAGGCCAGTCTTTGTTCAACGTCTTCCTTACTGAATGTTGTATAAACACACCACCAAATCGATTAAATAGAATGACAGCCCCTTGAGCAAACCCAAAGCTCAAAAGTGGTAAAAATAACGCTAATATCGTGTTTTGCTTGTGTATTCTATAAATGAAACCAATTATTATATAAATAATAAATTGACCATAGAAAGACTCGTAACTTAAGCAGCTCAGCAAGAAAAATAAAGCAGGAAGAAACCAACCGATCTTATGCTTGCTCCAAGCGGTAAACAGAAAACAACCACTTAAGCTAAAACAAATAATGGTTAATTGATTTGGAATTAGAGTTGGCCAAGTGTTTATTGCCATCGACCAGGGAAAAACCAACCAGAATGTAGCAGCAATATCTCCTAAATACGCTTTATCCTCATGAATTAGAGTTAAAAACTTCCTGACTAATAAGCGAATAGACCAAGCTGTTGCCATATTGGTGATAATAACTGCACAATGCCATTTAAAAGGGGAATCATGACAAATCAAGGAAAGGAGCCAGCATGTAATCCCAGTTAGTGGTCTATTGGAATAAAAGTTAATAAAAAAGTAGAATCCGAGATCTGGAAAACTTGGATATGTCTCTGGATAGTTTTCAGCATAAAACTTAAGTGGCATATAGACTAATATATGCCAGTCATCATGGTAGAAACCAAGCAAAAAAGGCCGATAAATGTATAAAATTGCCCAAAATAAAATTGGAATTAACCAGGAAAATTTAATTAAATTTTCTTGGTTATGTACATATAATTTCGTCAAATAATTCATTAATCCTTGAGTAGTGTAAGTTTGAATTCAAAAAATATAAGTAGTTATGGTTTAATCCTTTTATCATAAAAAACCGGGCATCATAGTAGGCTAGGCAGTGAGAAGTTCTGTATCAGGTAGAGAGAAACCCCAAAAACGGACATGGTCTGAGTCAAACGACCTGTCATGCCCGAAACTGACTGATCTACCAAGTTGCAGCCAGCAATATTATGGAGCTACCACAGCATCTTGAGCAAATTGTAGGAGAGTTGCGCCCAGCCTTTAGCCGAGTCAGCCGCTCCACTGTGACCCGTGCAACGTTTTCGGCGGTACTGTTATCTAGATTCATCGCCGCTAAACTAAACCCCTCTCCCCGCCATAATGTGCACGACTTGGCAGCCTAGAAATCTAATCAAGAACTTAGCCTTCTTACTTAGAGAGTGTTTGAGAAGTCCACGGAAATCGCTGTAACCCTCATTCTTTCGTTGGGATGAGAGTGCTGAAAGTCCTATCCTTTCGTTGAGTTTGACCCTTTTCAAACACCCTTTTAGAGAATTAATCTTAGTTAATTTTACCAGTGTGAATACCCTTACGATGGCACACCCGGGGGGGGGGGGAGGGGGGGGGGGGGGGGGGGGGGGGGGGGGGGGGGGGGGGGGGGGGGGGGGGGGGGGGCCCGATCACAGCGGGAGGTTTCAACCTTGGTGGCTGGATGATAGTTCCGTGACTCATATAAGCAAACGGCTTCCTTGAGGATACTCGCGGTTTCAATCCAGATCGACTGGTAGCCTGCGGTGGCGATCGCCATTTCAAGCTGAGTAAGCAGAAACGCCCCCAGTCCTTTGCCCCTAGCCTGGGGTAGCAAATACATTTTTCGGAGTTCCACGGCCTCCGTTTCCCGCGCGATAGGATAGTAGCCCGCTGTACCAACAATTTGATTACTGAGTTTGAAATCTTCCACTACCCAAAATTCACCCCCCGTGGCCCAATAGGCCTGCTCAACATTGATCGCATCTTGATCAGCTTCTGCCGGCTGCCAGGGTAATCCATAGGCAGTTAACACAGACTCAACAACTGCGGCCGCAGCTTGGCGATCGTCCGGTTGCCAGGAACGGATATGATAATTTTGATAGCGAATGGAGAGGAAATTGCTGGGCATTCTCGCGTAGAATTGGGAACCAACCTATCTAAAACTACCCTATCTAGAACTACAGGAAAAGACGGGGTGAGTCATCTGGCCACCAGTGTCATTCCCCGATTAAGACCAATCTGCTTGTTTCTTCTCGACCTTATTTTATGAAGCATCGTGGCAACAAACATCAGTTACCCAGTAAAGTCTGCCCCGTGTGCCAGCGCCCCTTTACCTGGCGTAAAAAATGGTCTAGCTGCTGGGATGAAGTGAAATATTGTTCTGAGCGCTGCCGTCGCCACCGGAATCAGGTTGCAGAAGCAGACAAATAACCTGTAAACAACCAATCCGAACTGATCGCCTGACAGGTCATGCTCTCCACCGGAAGCGCTTGGGTCATTTGGGTTAGTCCCAAGTCCCCCACCGGAGAAGGGGCCGAGTGCCCACCAATTATTTTCGGGGCGATAAAGCCGTGTATTTTTTGAATTGTTCCCTCGGCGATCGCCACTGCTGCTAACTGGCCGCCACATTCCCACAGCACCTGTAAACAATCCCATTGATTGAGGGTCTGCATCACAGCCAGGGGAGACAGTTTTTCTAACACCACCACCTGTACCCCTAACTGTTGCAGATGATTTTGCTGGGACAGATCGGCTCCAGCTTGGGTGAACACTAGAGTTTTAGCCACCGTTTGATCCCACAAATATGCCGCTTTAGGTAAAGCGAGAGAGCGACTCATAACCACTCGCAATGGTTGGCGATCGCCTTGACCGTGGGTTGTTAAGTGGGGATTATCTTGACGCACTGTATTTCCCCCGACAATCACCGCCTGACATTGGCCACGGAGTTGATGAACCCACTGGCGAGCAGTCGGCGAAGTAACCTGGCACCAGGCTTCACCGGTAGTGGCAATCTTACCGTCTAGGGTCATGGCATATTTAAAAATTCCGAAGGGGCGACGCTGACTAACCCGAAAACAAAAGGCTTCATTTAACCTTTCGCAGGCGGCTTGCTCGACCCCCACCGTGACCATGATCCCCGCTTGCCGCAATCGGGTGATCCCCTTCCCCGACACTAATGGATTAGGATCAACCATACCCACCACTACCTGTTGAATGCCCGCATCAATAATCGCTTCCGTACAAGGGGGGGTCTTTCCGTAATGGTTACAGGGTTCTAAGTTGACATACAGAGTTGCGCCCTGGCTGGCATCTCCCGCTTGACGCAGAGCAAACACTTCTGCATGGGGCTGGCCAGCTTGGGGGTGATAGCCTTCCCCCACCACTCTCCCTTGGTTAACAATCACACAACCAACCATCGGATTGGGGGCAGTTTTGCCTACGGCCTGTTGGGCTAATGTTAAGCAGCGACGGAGGTACAGTTGGTCAGAAAAAACATTCACAGCAAAATTAAGGCAGCAGTGTTGACACCTTATCGCGTTTTTGATTCGGTCTATCTCATTCTCGATTATTTTTGCTTACCGGCTTAACTCATCAATATTTCCGCTGTAAATGTAAGAATCAGTGACTAGATACCACTCGCGAGGAAAAAATGCTCGACAAGTGTCAAAAATTGTGATTTTTTTGCCCATCTTCCGCTTAAAAGGGTCACTAAGGTTTAGACTTAAACCACTTTCTGTTAGCTCTCCTATCTTCTGTAGATTTTGTTCCAATCCCATGACGCTTATTGACTCCGCCAGTTTGCATAGTACGGCTTTCTTGCTGGGAACAATAGTTTTTATGGGGATTATTGTTTGGTCAGTGTGGTTTGCTTTCAACATGGACTGATAGGACGGCCATCAATTTTATGCCTCGCCAAAGCGCCCCGCCAATCCATTTAAGTGAGTCAAAACGAACGGCATTAGAACAGTTAGTCAAGCGCCTTAGCACAGCGCAGCAGTTTGTCTTGATAAGGTAACTGTTTCGAGTTGATGCTTTGCAAAAAGATTGTGTGATAAAAATAGGGTGGCAAAGTCATGAACCCTAAGCCAACTGATTTAACGTGTTTTTTCGTAAGCATTTGCCCCATCTGCAATATTCACCTGTCTAGGAGGATCTGTATCTAGGCATGGACTGGCTTTTATATTTCCTGTTAACAGCACTATTTTTTGTCTTTCGTTTATTTCGTCTAAAAGCCAGAACGGAACAGGAGCGCATTGGGTCTACGCCGATAGCAGCCTCAATACTTGGCTTTTGGCTTATTTTTGTATTTACGTTTGCCGAATCTCTATTAGAATCTCCCCTGTTTCATCTGTTTGGGTTGCTGGCTTCCATTACCTATTCCCTGATAATTTTTGCCTATTTGCGTACTTTAAAGCGGGACGTTGATTCTATTTTTAATAAATTAGTCCGTCAAAGTCAGGGCAAAGTCAGTGTACTGACGTTTATGCAACGAACCCACATGACGAAAAACGAAGCGCTTGACTATCTGGATGACAAACTCGGTCAACTTCCTGGCATAACCTATGAAACAGTAGGCAACATATACTATGAATTTGAACGATGGTAGTTAGCTGGAGAGCTCTGCCGGATTCGATTTTTGTAAGGTGTAGGCTAATTTATCGGCGATCGCCGCAATCCAGTTTTCATCTTGGCGGGTATAGCTACGGGGAATATTTGCCCCTAAAATCATAACCCCCCGTTGACCGATAGGCTGACAGATAAGGCCTTGGGTATTTTCTGGTAAATAATTAAACTCGACCCGTCCGGGGTACAGCGGTAAATTAACCAAGTAAACAGGCTTTTGGTTTTCCAGGACTCGACTCAAAATCTTTCCGGGGGTCACCGTTGTTTCCGCGCCACGAATCCCCCGACGTAATAAGATTTGGCCATCATAATAAATAATAACGACTTGGGTGACGGTGTTATTCAACAGCAAGTGGGAAGCCCATGCCAGCTCGGTTTTTACGTCATCGGTCAATAAATCCAATAAGTCAAATGTTTCTTCCCCCACTAAGGTCACCTCATCTGGCGATCGAGGCTGAATCTGCTGCCAGATTAACCAGATGCAAACGAGGAGTCCCGACAAGATAATCCCGACCACATCAGAACGGGACTGGGAGGGTGTTAAAACGTCAGTCGACAAACGATTGATCAGGAGCAGAATTCCTCCCACTGCCCCCGCAGCCAGGGGGAGCAAACGGAGATAGCGATTGGGATCAGCCTTCATCAAAGAATTAGGAGGCAAATAATTAAAATAAAACGGTCTTTAGGGCATCTTGAAGACTATCCATCTTATCGAGAAACCTCTGAGAAACACGATTGATTTTTACAATCAGACGATGAATCAACGTTCCCTTTAATAACTCTCCCCTGGTTCTAAAATTCGTTGAAATAGATAGCCAGTCCCCCGCGCAGTCAAAATTAATTCCGGGTTGCTAGGATCTTCCTCTAGCTTTGCCCGCAGCCGGGAAATATGAACGTCCACCACCCGAGTATCCACATGACGTTCAGGGGTGTAGCCCCAGACTTCTTGCAAAATTTCGGAACGGGAAAAAGGTTCTCCGGAACGACTAACCAAAAGTTCTAATAAGCTAAATTCCATGCCCGTTAGACGAATCCGCTCATCTCCTTTATAAACTTGGCGTTTGTTGGTATCAATGCGGATACTAGCAATTTGAATGACCCCGAACTGGGAATCCCTGGCATACCATCTTTGTCAACTCGCCGTAACACTGAGCGAATCCGGGCTTCCAACTCTTTAGGAGAGAAAGGCTTTACCACATAATCATCTGCCCCCAATTCCAGCCCGGTGATCCGGTCCGCAACATCGCCGAGGGCCGTCAACATAATGATGGGAATATCCGACTCCTTGCGTAATTCCTGACAAACCCCGTAACCGTCAAGCTTAGGCATCATGACATCCAATACCACCAGGTCTGGCTCACTGTCCCGAAAAGTTTGAATCGCCTCTTCTCCGTCAGCGGCGGTAACGACTTCATAGCCAATCATCGCGAGGCGGGTCTCTAGAATCCGCCGGATACTGGCTTCGTCATCAACGACTAAGATTCTTTCTTTATGGGTTTCCAATCTCCAACCCTCCTATGGTTAATTTGTATGATGAATAGTGAAGTTTTATCGCAAAAACTTGCCTTACTTAGCATATCGCCAAACCGGGGCTTTGATACCGTTGTTTCTAGGGCATAGTCGGGTTTCTAGGGATTTTAAGATTTGTTTCAGGTTTGTCCCTAGACGTCTGTTCGGTAGTGCGCTAGCAAAGTGTGGGATAGACGGCAAAATCATGCAGAGTCCATAGCTGCGTCGTTAATTATGCCCTTTGAGCAGCAGCGTCATAGATGCGGCGAATTATCTTAATGCTCCGCCAACACCAAATTCCTAAGGCGGGCGGCTGAAACGATCCAAAGACTTTTGTAATAATGGCTCGGCACAATGGCATGATGGAAATCAACACTCTACTTTTGATGAAAGCCAAGAGTTTATTGAGGATATTGTTAAATTTATGGGATTTGCTGACCTCTCCATTGCGGACATTGCGGCGGAATACCACTGGTCTATCCCGTCAGTGATGGCATTGTGTGACCGGTTTCAGATTGCCTACAAAGATCAAAATACCCACTTAGCGCTCGAAGATGCGAAAACCGTCATTATGGCTATTCTGGAGCAATCCTCTTCTACGTCCCCTTGACGTGTGCGTTAGTTTTTTCGCCAACGCTCTGGGTTTACCCAAGCCGGGGTAATTAACTTCTGCACAAATTTACAGCTTTGCTTGGTTTAATGTACGGATTTTTTTAAAATTAATGGCATCAGTCAATTTTTTTACCCTTAATGACAATATTTTAAGGAGAACCCTTGTGAAACGAATTTTTTTAACGGCGATCGCCACCTGTTTATTTTTGATGAGCAGTTTTGTCGGCAGCGCCAGTGCGGTGGAACTCACCGAAAGCACCCGGACTGTAGCGTTGGATGAGTCGAGCAAAACAGTCACCCTAACTTCTCAACAATTTGCCAATGGGCAAAAGATTTTTGTTGATACCTGTACCCAGTGCCATCTCCAAGGCAAGACCAAAACCAACAATAATGTCAGCATGAGCCTAGATGATTTGGCGGGGGCAGAACCCCCACGGGATAATTTAATCGCATTGGTGGATTATCTAAAACATCCCACCAGCTATGACGGAGAGGACAATTATGAAGAACTCCACCCCAATGTCTCCCGTCCCGATATTTACACCGAAATGCGCAACTACAACGAAGATGACATTTTTGACGTTGCTGGCTATTGCTTGATTGCTCCTAAGCTAGATGAGCGCTGGGGCGGCACGATCTATTTTTAATTGGATCAAATTGTCGGGATGTTTTCCCCTTGGTTAAAGATAAATTCATGGGCTAAGCCAAGAGCCAGTCTTTTACTCCGATAAATAAAAATGCCGCTTTCGACGGTATCTGTCCCCCTTCTTTCGGGGGGTTTTTTATGGGTTGAAATATTTTCACTAGGAGCTATCCGCGAAACCAGAGCAATAAGCTTTAGATTTGCCGCTTCTTTGGGCTGAAGACGGTTCCAACGACAGCAAAATTTTAACAATCACTTTACAATTGTGCTGAACTTAACAGTCCTAGCCGGGAAAGCTGCGTTAGAGTGATAGCAACAAAAGCTAATGCGCAATACTATTTTTTATGGTGACAGTGATTGCTAGCTTGGCGTTTTGCTCACTAGTCCCTCAATCGAAAGACAATTTTATCTGTCATGTCCCAAACCATACTATCTCCCCAATCCTCAACCATGTCCCCTGAAACACCCCTCTGGGAAAATCTGAAATTGGCGATCGCCGACAGCTCTGGCTTCAAATGTTGGCAGGATGATCATCCCGAGGCAGCAACCGATGAAGCTGTTCTTGAAGACGTACCTAAGCTTTTAGATGCCCAAGTTAGGCATTACCTACGGCAGACATTGGAGACGCTAGCCTATTAAAAATGGCTCCAAGCGATACAAATCCCATGAAACGCATCTAACTCCCCCACCTTGATTGGCATGGGGGATTGTTTTTGGCGGAGTAATGTATCTAGACCATTGGTTTAACTTAACTCTGATTCGATGGCGTTGATGCCCTCCCCGACTAAGGATTCCGATACAATAAGCATCGGTCTATTTGTTTCCAGTCAGGATATTCAAGGTTTCATGGGCAACACATTCGGTCAGCTTTTTCGGATCACCACGTTTGGAGAATCCCACGGTGGGGGCGTTGGGGTGATCATTGATGGCTGCCCGCCGCGCCTGGAAATTAGCCCGGCCGACATTCAACAGGATCTAGACCGTCGTCGCCCCGGTCAAAGTAAGATCACGACCCCCCGTAATGAAGCTGACCAGTGTGAAATTCTATCCGGTGTCTTTGGGGGGAAAACCCTGGGAACCCCGATCGCCATTATGGTGCGGAATAAGGATGCCCGTTCCCAGGACTATAGCGAAATGGCGGTCAAATACCGTCCTTCCCATGCGGATGCGACCTATGAAGCGAAATACGGTATCCGTAATTGGCAGGGGGGTGGCCGTTCCTCGGCACGGGAAACCATTGGTCGAGTGGCGGCGGGGGCGGTCGCCAAAAAGATTTTAGCCCAGGTAGCTGGGGTGGAAATTGTGGCCTATGTGAAACGGATTCAGGATTTGGAAGGAACGGTTGACCCGGCGACGGTAACCCTCGAAGCCGTCGAAGCAAATATTGTGCGATGCCCTGATGCGGCGATGGCAGCCACCATGATTGAGCGCATTGAACATATCCGCCAGCAAAAGGACTCCATCGGTGGCGTGGTGGAATGTGTGGTGCGTAACGCGCCCAAGGGCTTGGGGGAACCGGTGTTTGACAAATTAGAAGCAGAATTAGCGAAAGGGATGTTGTCCCTACCGGCGACGAAGGGCTTTGAGTTCGGCTCTGGTTTTGCGGGCACAGTCTTAACAGGAAGCCAACATAACGATGAATATTACCTAGATGAGCAAGGAGAATGGCATACCCGCACCAATCGCTCCGGTGGTGTCCAGGGTGGTATCAGTAATGGGGAACCGATTATTATGCGCGTTGCCTTCAAGCCCACCGCCACCATCGGTCAAGAACAAAAAACTGTCAGTAAAACGGGGGAAGAAACCACGCTGGCTGCCAAAGGTCGCCATGATCCCTGTGTGTTACCCCGTGCTGTGCCGATGGTGGAAGCAATGGCTGCCTTGGTGCTCTGTGATCATTATTTACGCTGGCAAGCCCAATGCCATTCGCTGCCTCGGTAATGTTGGTTAATTTGCGCCTCCGTGATTTTTTGTGAAACAACTCAAACTGTTTGATACTCCGGGAAGTTATCGCGTCCGGCGATCACCAAAATTAGAGCTTGATGCCGCTGGTCTGAAACGATGGCAGCATCAAATCCACGCCTACCAACAGCGAATTCAACAAACCCCCCAAGCGCCGCAACAGGGGAGTTTATTTGATACCCCTGAAACGACTTGGCACGATCCGGATGACATTAATCCATTTAGCCTTAATCAACATTCTTCGTTGTTTTGGCGGCAAGGGGGACGGGCTGGTGGGTGGAGTGGCAGTGAAGCGGGGTGTCTATATTTCATTTTGGATCGTCAGTGGCCGCTTTTGTTATACGTGGGGGAAACCAAACTGAGCGCCGATCAACGGTGGCGGGGAACCCATGACTGCAAAGCCTACATAGTGCGCTATATAGAACTCCATCGTCGCCATGATTTACCGGTAGAGGTGGTTTCAGCCTTTTGGCCCCATGTCCCCGCAGACAAAAAAATTCTCCAAGCTTGGGAAAAACAATTAATTCTCAAATGGCGATCGCCATTCAATAAAGAATGCTGGCAATGGTGGGGACAACCGTTTGGGAAAACCTAACGACAATTGGATTTTTGAGCCCGTGGAATCAAATAAATACAAACTTGGTCAAATTCCTGGGGCTGACTTTGCGTTGTAAAAATCATAGGTCAAAATAGTAGCGGACTGTTTCACCCTGGCTTTATTCCCTAGTGCTCTATAAAATCCGCTCTCGTCCTACTTACTCAACCCTTAGTGTTACTCTCAACACCAATGAAAAGCTTTACACCAGGCTGGGAACCTTGATCAGTATGGACGAAGGCTTAGTCCTAAAGCCTATTTTTTCAGGTGGCCTTATCAACGCCGTAGCACGCTCCCTGTTTAGCCAAGAAGACCTGATGATCAACATGGTCAGCAATCCCACAAAAAAACCCTTAAGCCTTAGCCTCAGCCATGCACTACCGGGCGAAATTTCCCGTCTTAATCCAACAAAAAACGGTATTGTTGTGTTGCCTGGAGTCCACCTTGCCCATACATCTGGGGTCGGCATGGGGATACACTGGTTAGGATTTTCTAGCTGGTTAGCAGGGGAAGGGCTTTTGGCCTTAAAACTCTATGGAAGGGGACGTATTTTCCTCAGTAGCTATGGCAGCTCAGTTAAGGCGGCCTGTTCTGGGCTGTTTATGATTGAACATCATAATTTGCTCGCCTATAGCCCAAAACTCCGCTTAAAAGTTAATTTTCCGAAGGGGATCATCGGCGATGAAAGCACCGGAAAAGGGCTGGCATCCCAACTCATTGGTACGGGGAATTTCTACTGGCAATCCCGTAATCTCCCTCATTTGGGACGTTTTATCCGATTAAAATTACGTTAGCGGTCCTGCAACAATGCAAGTTGATTTAATTCATACTACCTATACGGCGATCGCCAAAGTCGGCTTAGAGTCCAGAGAAGAACTATTTGCCCAGCATGGTTCCCTCATTGCCATGAATGACAATATTAAGGTACAAACCCTGATGCGGCGGAGCAGCGAAGGGAGTTCAGGAAATGGAAAGAGCACTAGCAAAATGACAGGCTCCCATGTATTGTGCCTAAACAACTATGAAGCGGAGTCCGACGGCGGGGAAATATATCTAGCACCAGCTCTAACTGGTAACATTATTTGCTATCAATTAACTCAATCTAAACTTATTATTCGCCAAAGCGCGTACCTGGCATCAGGAGGGAACATTGAAATCTTTATGGGCTATCGTTCCCCCGTAAAACATGACCGCACCACCTGGCTTAGTCTAGTGGGGGACGGCAATGTACTCATGAGTTCATTAGGGGGAATTTACAACGTTGACATAGATGGCACTCATCTTATTAATTGTGACCATATTATTGCGTTTGAAAATACCCTCAAGGTTAAACTATTTTCTAAGCTAAAATCTTGGCAGAAAATGCTTATGCCTAGGCAAGAAATTTTCTATGAATTCACAGGTAAGGGGAGGTTGTTTTTTCAAACCCATCGCCCCGCTGCCTTGGCACAAAAAATTGGACAACAGTTAAAATCAAGAAAAAAATCATTTTAATCATGGAGCCTCAGTAAATTTATTCTTTGAATGCTTGATTACATTAAATAAAATCCAATTGTGACTGATCCCAACTTGACTAATCCCACCGATTCTAATACTGAAGAAGAAAGTTTTTCTGATATATCAGGAGGCAATTACCTTGAAAACTTACTTGCCCAGCCTAAAGAATCGAAGCATAAGAAAAATGTGAGGGTTCGTCTCCTAGATCAGGAATATAATATTGGTTATAAAATCCACCAAGATGAGCTTTATGCTGTTCTAGAATTAGAATTAAAGCCAAATCAAATCGTTCTAGTTGATGCTAACAGTGTGACGACGATGGATGAGAGTACACTATTTATCAGTAAGCTGCGGGGAGGATTATTAGATGTATTGCGCCAAACCCTCGGACAAGATGGATTGTTTTTAAGCCAATTTACGGCGGAAAAAAGCCTAGGGCACCTATCTTTAACCCCAGCCTTACCTGGAGATATTTACCATTACTTTTTAACCAGTGAAAAAGGAATATATTTGAAATCTGATGCCTTCCTGGCCTGTCAGCCTACCACTAAGTTGGATACTGCTTTTAGTGACATAAAATATTTTTATAATGACAGCCAAACTTATTTACTGCGGTTAATTGGTACTGGGGATTTGTGGTTCAGTGTCTGTGGCGGTTTAATTGAGATTCCAAACACATCAACAATGGTTTATAACCCTGATTATGTTGCGGCATTTGAAGATACGTTGGACTACACAATAGTCAAAAAAGATCAACTTTCTACCGAAAAACTAAGAAGTGATGTTTGGGGAGGGCAGGGTCGTCTCTGTCGTTTTTTAGGAGAAGGTAAAATCTGGCTCCAAGCTAGACAGACTAATAGCTTTCTTGATTTTGTCCAATCATTCTTGGGTAATCTTCGTTTTCCACGTTTGTCGTAATTATGGTCAGCCTCAAAGTATCAGGTACTAAATTTCAGGGCCTCCATGCCCTTATTTTTGATAAAGATGGGACGCTAGAAAATTCTCGATATTACCTAGAAAAGTTGACCCATGCCCGTCTAGCATTATTGGAGTGCTTATGTTCTGGGATTGCAACGCCATTAGCCAAAGCCTATGGATTTGATCAAAAGACCCAGCGATTAGATTCCGCTGGGTTGATGGCGGTGGGCAGTCGGCATGACAACGTAACTGCAGCGGCGGCCTATATTGCTGAACGGGGATACTCTTGGTATCCCGCTTGGCATTTAGCTCTGGATTGTTTTAATCAAGCTGATCGCCAGGTTATCCCGGATGCGGAGACCTGTCCCCTGTTTCCGGGGGTCAAAGCCCAGTTTCAGTGGTGGCAGCAACAGGGGCTGAAGATTGCTATTGTTTCAGCGGCACGTCAATGGAGCGTCGAGCGGTTTATCGCGGATCATGCACTGGGGCAGTGGATTGATGTGGCCATGGGGTCAGACCAAGGGGTGAGCAAACCAGATCCAGCACTCTATCGGATTGTTTGTGACAAATTGCAGATACCTCCCTCCGCAACCTTAATGGTTGGCGATGCTCAGGGAGATATCACCATGGCCAAGCAAGCCGAGGCCCGGGGGGCGATCGCTATTCATTGGCCAGGCTATCCGACGTTGAATTTGGTCGATGCTGATGCGACAATTAACAATTTAAAAATGCTTGTGGTCGAAGCTTAAGGTCAGATTTAGTCAGAGTTCCGTTGATAGTCTCGATAGTCTCCCGATTGTCCACCTGTTTTACGGACTAAAACAATATCTGTAATCATCATGGCGGGATCGAGGGCCTTGGACATGTCATATAACGTTAAAGCCGACGCCGATACTGCCGTTAACGCCTCCATTTCCACCCCAGTTTCCGCTTTCGTAACCACCGTTGCCGTGATGATAAAACCGGGTAATGCATCGTCTGGCTGGATATCCACTTCAATTTGATTCAGCGGTAAAGGATGGCAAAGCGGAATCAAGGTGGCGGTTTGTTTGGCTGCCATAATTCCCGCAACTTTGGCCGTGGTTACGACATCACCCTTGGGGGCATTCCCCGCCCGGATAGCATTCAAGGTTTCCAGTTTCATCACTATCTTGCCCATGGCGATCGCCTGTCTTGTTGTCTGAGGTTTGGCAGAAACATCCACCATCTGCAGAGCTCCTTGGGCGGACAAATGGGTTAGTTTGGGTTTTGAGGACTTATTTTGCACAAGCTGGAATCTTTATGATAGTGTTGTTAATTGTCAGGTAAATGACTAGGGCTTGTAGCTTAGTGGATTAGAGCGCGTGGCTACGGACCACGAGGTCGGGGGTTCGAGTCCCTCCAAGCCCGTTAATTATAGAAGGTAAAAATCGATATAACCTTAAGCCAATCAACGAAGGTTCTTTGTGTACCAAAGAAGCTGTAATAACTACTCGGCGTGACAAAGTAATTAACATCGTCATGTCTGAGTATTTAACTATTTACTTCCCTGGAGTAATTGTTCATTCCGACTGATGAAATTTAAAATAACTGATTTTGCTGTAGGAACAAAATACTACATCGCAAGGAACATCAGGGTGTTCTCGGCTCGTATAAGTAAGTCAGAGTAATCGCCAAGCCACAATAGCGTAGGTAGCTAAAGCCTTTTTGAGGCGGTCTGCGGTTTCCAGTTGCAGATGTTCAACACGACAACCACTTTTGGGGACATAATGATAACGTTCAATCAACCAACGATAAGTGTACCAACGGATACAGCGAACAGCATCCTCAAAAGTATCGACATCGATAGCCGTCAATAACAACCAATTAATGGCTTTAACACCCGTGGGTGGATTCTCCATCAAGGGCAAAAACGACATTCGAGGTAATCGGTTGAGCCTGACGATACTGAGGGTAGCTTTTGGGAGGCAAGATGGTAAGAGATCTGTAACGAATGGTTAATTTGGCAGTCCGTTGATTTCTCTCCCCCATGCTGGGTGTTGTCCAGTATCAGCCCGGGGTCAACAGCTGAGGCTATTAAGAGATGATCGGACAACGAAGTTAGTGGGATATGATATGGAGAACGATGAAATCTGGCAGGAAAGTTCAATAAAATTGACAGAAATTATTCAATATATGAACGAAAGTATTTCTCTGTAATCTACTCAGTTTTCAAGCCTACTGTTCATTTCAAGTTGTTTATTTTGACTTGCTGTTTTTGGGACCGCTGCTTGTAAGCGCCACACTCATCCCCTTAGTTCCCTAGACCTTAGTTTGCTGTGACTACCCAAATTTCTCCCCCGGCTGAATCTCCCCTACCGACAACGACAGCGGCCAGACTCAATCGCCAAATGATCGTCATCCTCGATTTTGGCTCGCAATACTCGGAACTCATTGCCCGCCGCATTCGGGAAACGGAGGTCTATTCCGAGGTTTTGTCCTACCGCACCAATGCAGAACAACTTAAATCCTTAAACCCAAACGGCATTATTTTATCGGGCGGGCTTCCAGTTCTGTGTATGACGACCAGGCACCAGCCTGTGATCCCCAAATCTTCAACCTCGGCATCCCCATACTAGGGGTCTGCTATGGCATGCAATTAATGGTGAAACAACTCGGCGGACGGGTGGAACGAGCTAAACGGGGAGAATATGGCAAAGCGAGCTTAACCATTGATGATCCCACCGATCTGTTGACCAATGTGGAGAGTGGCAGCACCATGTGGATGAGCCACGGGGATTCCTGTGTGGGGTTACCCGATGGATTTAAGATTTTAGCCCACACGGACAATACCCCCTGCGCGGCGATCGCCGACCATCAAAAGTCTCTATTTGGGGTGCAATTCCATCCCGAAGTGGTGCATTCCGTTGGTGGAATCGCCCTCATCCGTAATTTTGTCTATCACATTTGTCAGTGTGACCCCACCTGGACCACCGAAGCCTTTATCGAAGAATCCATTCGGGAAGTGCGGGCAAAGGTAGGTGACCGACGGGTTTTGTTAGCCCTATCGGGCGGCGTTGACTCTTCCACATTGGCCTTCCTGCTCCATCGCGCCATTGGGGATCAGCTCACCTGCATGTTTATTGACCAGGGATTTATGCGCAAAGGGGAGCCGGAGCGGTTAGTGGAGCTGTTTGATCAACAATTCCATATCTCGGTGCAGTATGTGAATGCCCGTGACCGTTTTTTGGCCCAGTTAGATGGAGTCACCGATCCAGAGGAAAAACGGCGGCGCATTGGTCACGAATTTATCCAAGTGTTTGAAGAGGAATCCAATCGCTTGGGGCCGTTTGATTACCTTGCCCAGGGAACTCTTTATCCTGATGTGATTGAATCCGCCGATAGTAATGTGGATCCCAAAACGGGAGAACGAGTGGCGGTCAAAATCAAGAGTCACCATAACGTCGGGGGATTGCCCAAAAACCTCCGCTTTAAATTGGTGGAACCCCTGCGCAAATTGTTCAAAGATGAAGTGCGTAAATTGGGCCGATCCATTGGTCTCCCCGAAGAAATTGTGCGTCGCCATCCTTTTCCGGGGCCGGGATTAGCCATCCGCATTATTGGTGAAGTCACCGCAGAACGATTGAATATTTTACGGGACGCAGATTTTGTCGTGCGGGATGAAATTGCTAAACGGGGGATTTACCACGACTACTGGCAAGCATTTGCGGTCTTACTCCCTATCCGGAGTGTGGGGGTCATGGGGGACAAACGCACCTATGCCCATCCGGTGGTGCTGCGCTTTATCACCAGTGAAGATGGCATGACGGCTGATTGGGCCAAAGTTCCCTACGATATTTTGGAAGGCATCTCTAACCGGATGGTTAATGAAGTAAAAGGGGTCAACCGGGTCGTCTATGACATCACGTCAAAACCCCCTGGAACCATTGAATGGGAATAGTGCCGGGGGCATGGCGAGCGTCCTAACTCATCCTTAATTATGCGCGTTATTTTATGTGGTTACTACGGACAGGATAATGCGGGGGATGAGGCGTTGCTCGTGACGTTGTTACAACTGTTGCCCCCCTCAGTTACCCCGGTCGTCTTTTCCACTAACCCCCCAGTGACCTCTGCCCGCTATGGGGTGGAAGCTTACCCCAATCGCCATTGGCCGACCGTCTGGCGAGAATTACGCCGGGCTGATGGGTTTATCTGGGGAGGCGGGAGCTTAATGCAAGACGTGACCAGCTTCACCAGTCCCTTGTATTATGCCGGGCTGATGGCGATCGCCCAATGGTTGGGATTAAAAACCATTGCCTGGGCCCAGGGGATCGGGCCGCTGAATCGTCCCCCCATCCGTTGGTTAACCCGCTGGGTATTGTCAGGCTGTACCGGGATTAGTGTGCGGGATCAAGCGTCTGCCGCTTTATTAAAACGATGGCAATTACCCTGTCAGGTTGCCCCTGACCCCGTTTGGCTTTTGGCCGCCGTCCCTCCAGCCACCCAACCACCATCTCTAACAGTTGCGGTAAATTTACGCCAACATCCGCTGTTGACCCCGGAGCGGCAGCAATTACTCACCGCGGCCCTCATCCATTTCCAGCAGCAAACCCAAGCCCGTATCCGCCTGATTCCGTTTCAAGAAACCCAAGACTTTGAGATTGCCCAGGCGATCGCCGCTCAGCTCCCTGGGCCGTCTGAATTGCTTTATCGGGCGGATCCCCGTCAATGTAAGGGGCTATTCCACGGGGTCAAGCTGGCGATCGGAATGCGATTACATAGCCTTATTATGGCGGCCAGTGAAGGCTGTTGCTGCTTTGGACTAAGTTACGATCCGAAAGTCAGTCGTTTAATGACAGAAGTCGGTTTGCCGGGGTGGGAGCTGACGGAACTGCCACCCTCATCGGTTGCGATTAGCGGGGCGTGGCAGAGGGCATTAACCCAAGAAGACCCTTTAACGCCCCAGCAACAGCAGCAATTACGGGAAAAAGTCACTATCCACCAAGCCCTGTTAGAGAATATTCTCCTGACCGGAGGGAGTTAGTGGGTTGTTGCCATGGGTTGAGATGAAATCTGCCTGAATCCATGGTCAAGCCAATTGAATAGGACCGGCACGGGGCAACTCACGGCTGGTCTTCATAGGGCATTAGCCAGTGGGCAAACTGGGTAGTGAAGGTATCATCCATAATGGCTTGGCGGATGGCTTGGGTGAAGCGGATTAGTTCTGTAATGTTGTGGAGCGACAGGAGAATATAGCCCAACATTTCCCGCGATCGCACCAAATGATTCAGGTAAGCCCGGCTAAAGGTCTGGCACGTATAACAAGGGCAGGTGGGATCCAGCGGCGTCAAATCCTCTCGAAACGCGGCATTTTTTAAATTCAGGCGATCGCCATTGACTAAGGCTGTGCCGTGGCGGCCCAAGCGGGTGGGAATAACGCAATCAAATAAATCAATGCCAGCATAAATGGCCCTGGCCATTTCCCGATATGTCCCCACCCCCATGAGGTAACGGGGTTTATGGGCCGGTAGTAACGGCGCTGTGTGTTGAACCACTTGATCAATTAAGTGGGGCGCTTCCCCCACGCTCACGCCTCCAATGGCGTAACCCGGTAAATCTAAGCCGATAAGATCAGTGGCAGCTTGGGAGCGCAAGTCTAAAAAAGTTCCCCCTTGCACAATGCCAAACAGGGCCTGATCCTGGGAACGTTGATGGGCGGCCATACACCGTTCCAGCCAACGGTAAGTCCGTTCCGTCGCTGCTGTCACCGTAGCCCGGTCTGCCTGTCCGGGGGGACATTCATCAAAGGCCATAATGACATCTGCACCCAACGCATTTTGAATGTGAATGGAATGCTCCGGGGTCATGTCAATCAAGCGTCCATCCCGCGGCGACTTAAACATCACCCCCCTTTCACAAATGGTGCGTAATTTGCTCAAGCTAAAAACCTGAAAGCCTCCAGAGTCGGTCAGCATTGGCCCGGGCCAGCCCATAAATTGGTGCAACCCGCCAGCTGCGGCAATAATGGTTTCTCCCGGTTGTAAATGCAGGTGGTAGGTATTGGCAAGCACCATTTGGGCGTCAGTACTGGCCAATTGGGCGGGGGTTAACCCTTTCACTGTGGCGACAGTTCCCACTGGCATAAAACGGGGCGTTTCCACAATCCCGTGGGGCGTGTGCCAAACACCGGCCCTGGCATGACTACGGGAACACTGGAACTGGGAGTGGTAAGTAAAAATCACGTCCTCTAGTTTACGACTCCCCTGGGATCTATTTTGCCGTTGGGGCGGGTTAAAAGTTCGTTGCAAGCATTCCGGCTTTACAGAAGCTTGTTACCCTTAGAAATTGACGCAAATGTTACCTTTTTCTGTTTACTGTTGGGCGATCGCCTTATGAACACTGACCTCATCACTGCCCCCGCAGCTGACTCCTTCGTTGGCAAAACGATCCGCCCGATCACAGCTGCGGCACTCCATGGGATTACGTTTGAAGGGGAGCGTCTATTGGCAGTGGACAGTAAAAATGGTTACCTCCTGGAAGTCGATCCCCGCACCAACAACACCAAAATTCTCAATTCAGAACACTGGCAGGAATTTGTCGGTGCCACCGGCTTGGCGATCGCCGACGGGCGACTCTGGTTCACATCCGGACAATATCTTTACACGTGTGATTTAACGGATCCCAGTTTTACCCCGGAGATATTTTCCTGCTTTGCTGAGCCCATTAATGGGGTGGCAGTAAAAGGCAACACGTTATATCTCACCTGCCATAAACGGGGCGATATTTTGGTCTACGGCAAAGAAACCAGGGAGTTAGTAACCCGTTTTTATGCACCGGGTATCGGGGTGGAAAATATTACCGTTAAGGGAGAAGAACTTTGGGTATGCGACCAAACGGAACAGACCGTTTATTGCCTGGATCGGGCAACGGGGGAAATTCAATTTAGCCTCATTACCCCTTTTGAAAATCCCACGGGGATTGCGTTCTACACTGACTCCCAAACCCAGAAAGAAACCCTCTACATTGCCTACGTGCAACAGGAACCCTACATCCGCGATAATCCCAACGCCGACCCCAACCACGAACTCCTGTACCGGGATACAACCTTTGTTCATCCGCTGTACTACTATTTTGATCCCCAGAAGCATTGTGCCTGGTCCAATGGCTATTTACTCGAAATGACCTATGTCGAGGAATTATCTCCCCTCGATCCCATTGAATTAAAAGAGGTGGAATGGCGCATTGCGCTGCCGGCGGAAACACCACGCCAACGGATTCGCACCATTGAGTCCATTGGGCTGCCCTTTGACCGCATTGATGACGTTAACGGACAAAAAGTGGCGGTTTTTCGCTTTGACCCGCTGACGGAAAATAGCCGGGCTGTCTTTGGCTGGCGGGTCGAATTAGAAGTCTGGGGCATTAAATATCGCCTCAAACCCACCGACTGTGAAGATCTGATTCCCCTCCCGGAGGATTTCCATGGCAAATATCTGGTGGATAACGATGAACTGAGCATGGATTCTGACATCATTATTCGCGCCGCCGCCGAGGCGATCGGGCGGGAAACGAATTTTCTACGCAAGATGTTCAGCATCCGTAACTATGTTTATGACCGCCTTTCCTATGGCATCAAACCCCACATCGATACCCCCGACTTAGCATTGCGCCGTGGTGTGGGTTCCTGTGGTGAATATGTCGGCGTTTTATTAGCCCTATCCCGCCTCAATGGCATTGCGTGCCGGACTGCCGGGCGCTATAAATGCCCTCCCTATCCCCTTAATCGTCACCAACCCATGGAACCCGACTTTAATCATGTCTGGTTTGAGTTTTATCTACCGGGGTTTGGCTGGTTACCCATGGAATCCAATCCAGACGATACCAATGATGGTGGTCCTTACCCCACCCGTTTCTTTATGGGTTTGGCCTGGTACCACGCAGAAACGGCGAAAGATGTGCCCTTTGAACAGTTGGTCAGCCAAGGCATACCAGTTAATAAACAACGGGTTTCCATCGGTGCCTTAGCCATTAACCATGTTAATTTCACTATTTTGGAAGAACTCGATCCATCGGAACAGTTGGCGAGCCACGGTTAAAAAAGATCAGGTTGAGGCACTCCATATTTTGACGGTAAAGCAGGATCAAATCTGACTTACACGTCAGTTCGATGGGGGTTAGAGTTTAAAAAATGGCAGGAGGTAAGACGGGCAATCCTTTGTGCTCTAAATCCAGAGAGGGCTTTTAGGGTAGATAGGTGTAAGCAATCAAGCCAGCCAAAAGACGCCCAATTTCCAGACATTTATTGCCATTGTGACGGCGTTGCTGGTATTTATCACCAGCGTTTTTCTGGCTTATGACTCACTCCAATTCCGAAATTACACCGTTATCATCCCCCCATGGGCAGGACTCCTCCTCGCGGGGATTACTTTCTGCTTTGTGGCAGTGGATCAAGTCCTACGGGGGTTTGTCCGACTTGAAGCAGAGCAACAACGACTTGAGGCGGCAGAACGCGAGGCTCGCCGAGCTAGAATCGAAGCTCGATATTGTACTGTCCTCATCCGATTCCTACTCGACCCCGACCCCACCCAACGACGACGATTAGAGAATATGTTGGCATTGTTTGAAGAGTATCGGGACACCTTGTGAGTGTTTACTGTTAGCTGCTGATATCAGGTCTTGGGAGCAACTCGTGACTGACTCGCATAACGTCAGGATTTTAGGGAAAGTAGCGGTAAAATTCTCTACGATGAAGAACACGAGCAAAAATAATTTTTCCGTCTTCCAGAAAAAAGCCCACTCGATAATTTCCTACCCGAATACGATAGGCGTTATCATCTCCTTTGAGCTTTTTAAGGTTGCTGATTTCTTGTGGATTTTGAATCTCTCTAAAATATCGGTAAAAACAAGATCTTTTATGATTTGATAAGAAGCTGAACTTTTTAATCGTTTCAGATCCTTAATGAAAGTGGGAAGATATTCGGTTTTCATTCTTTTTCGAGTTGAGCCAATGCTTCCTGATGGCTTAAGGGGATTTCTTCTCTAGTCTCAAGCATGGCGCGATAAAGACTAGCGTCTTCATAAATTTCTAGCATTTTTTGATAGTCTTGAAAGTTAATAATGACTTTCTGGATTTGACCTTGATCATCTGTAATCAGGTCTTGGGCAAATGGATAATCTTGGCTGTTCATTCTGTTGGTGAGGTTATTCTTTTTCAGCTAATTTAGCTTAAATTTGGGATAAATTACGATAGATGGTTTGAAGGGTGGGAAAGAAGGGAGAAACCAACACAGAGGGCGACAAAGAGACCAACAGCGAGACGGAGCAAGAGAGAGAGCGGAGAGGGATCCAGGGAGGAGACAGAGAGACACGAGAGAGAGAGAGACAGATAGTAGATGACGAGGGGGAAGGACAGGAGGCGCCACGACGGACGAAGACAAAAGGGGCCGAAGAGGACCACGAGGACAAAGAGAACCAGAGAGCACACACAGACAGAACACAACATAAGCAGAGAACCACCAGGCCCCCCACCCCCCCACGACGCGACACCCGACAAACCCACACACCCACACACAACCAACAGACCCACAAAAACAAACACCAACCCAACACCCCACAACCAGACACCACCCTAATCCTATCACAACAACTCGGAAACGGGGGTAATCATCACCCAGGATGGCTTGTAAAATTTTTCGTACCAATAACTTTAAGAGAAGTGGGTTCATTCCTGGCTTTTTTGTAGGCAATTTTCGTAGTTTTGGCGGACGGTTTGGGTGTTGGGGTGGTCGCCACCGAGAACAAATTGAAAAATTTCTAATGCCAATTGATAGAGGGGTAAAGCCTCTTCATACGGCCCGAAGGAGTCAGACCGATCGCCTTAGATTGATGCAACAAAATCAGGCGCGATCTCTGTCAATTTGCGTAACGCTAAGTTCACAGATTGAGAGTCTTTAAATATTTCTGCAACATCAGCATCTAATAGGACGATATTTGTCCCTTCCTGATAGGCTTTGTGGTGCTTTCCACGTACACCCTGGAAAAAATCATAATTTTCTTGAAGTTGTCTGTGTTCGTCGTCAATATTGGGTTGACTCATATTGTTTCCTTTCTCTTGAATTAGCAGGACGAGCGCTGATAATACGAAGGTAATTTTCCCTCTCTGTGTATGATACAAGATTGCCGCTTCATCGCGTTTCATTGATTAAACTGGAGTTAATTGCGATCGCCAAAAGATGCCCAATTTTCAGACGTTTATCGCCATTGTGACGGCGTTGCTGGTATTTATTACCAGTGTTTTTCTGGCTTATGACTCACTCCAATTCCGAAACTACACCGTTATCATCCCCCAATGGGCAGGACTCCTCCTCGCGGGGATTACTTTCAGCTTTGTGGCAGTGGATCAAGTCTTACGGGGGTTTGTCCGACTTGAAGAAGTACAACGAAGAATTGAGGAAGAGCAACGAAGAGTTTCTGAAGCTCGAAGCCGAGAAAGAGAGATTGCACAAGCTGAGGCTAGAAGAATTGAGGAAAGAGACCGAATCAATAAAGCAGCAGAACGCGAGGCTCGCCGAGCCAGAATCGAAGCTCGATATCGTACTGTCCTCATCCGATTCTTACTCGACCCCAACCCCACCCACCGACGACGATTAGGGAATGTGTTGGCCTTATTGGAGGAATATCGGGACACGCTGTGAGTGATTATTGTCGGCTTTGTTGTCGGCAAGCTTCATAGTTTCGGCGGATGGTTTGGGTGTTTGGATAATCGTCACCGAGAACAGATTGGACAATTTCTAACGCCAATTGATAGAGGGGTAGAGCTTCCTCAGTGCGCCCCATTGAGTAATATAATCCGGCGAGGTTGTTGTAGGAGGTGGCGGTGTCCGGATGGCGCTCGCCTAATTGCTCTTTTATGATTTCCAGTGCCAATTGAGAGAGGGGTAGCGCTTCCTCATAGCGCCCCATTGAGGAATACAATCCGGCGAGGTTGTTGTAGGAGGAGGCGGTGTCGGGATGGCGATCGCCTAATTGCTCTTTATGAATCTCTAGAGCTTTTTGTCGAGGATTTTGTCGAAGAGGTAAAGCTTCATTGTTATCGCCCCTTGATTCAAAAACACCTGCTAGATTTCCATATGAGATTGCGGTGTCCGGATGGCGATCGCCTAAGCGTTTTTGACAAGTTTTAACACATAAGCCGTACCATTTTTCCGCCTCGGGAAATTGACTTTGCCCCTCATAAACTCTGCCCAACGCAACAAACGGCCAAATTAAATCTTCATCTACTAACCAATCTGACAAATTTGCGGCGACTGTTTCCAAGTGGGGCAGTGCAGCCTCCGCCGCGGCCAAATCCGCTAGCGTTAACGTTTGGGGAACTTGTCGAGCAATCCCCACCATGACCGTTCCCAAATCTCGCTTCATTTGATCAATCTCTGCCGCTGCCGACTGCTTAGTCACCAAATACTCCCACAACAAGGGATGCAACTCATACAGTCCTTTCTTCGACTGCTGCAACAAACTGCGCTTCATTAACTCTCTATCCCGACACTTTTTCGCTTTACTCTGCCCTGCCTCCGGTAACTGGGCTGCCACCCACTCCCAACTAAATGGCGCACTGGCAAATAAACTGAGCCTGACCACCAACTCCTGCGCTTTCGGGGATAATGCCTGCCAACTCAACTCAAACGTTTGCACTACCCCTTTCGGCGTCCGTAACTCTCCAGCTAACGCCTCAAACGCTTCAGAATTTAATTTTTCTGCCTGTAATTCCTCCCACAGCTCCGATAACGAACAATCTTCATATTCCGCCAAATAGGCCCCCAACAACTCCAACGCCAACGGCAACCGCCCCACCCACTCACACAACTGCGTCGCTAATTCCGGTTCTGCCTCAATCCGTTCTGCCCCTGCCAATGCAGTCAATAACGCCAAGGCCTCCGGTAGGGATAACACCGTTAAATCAATCTTTTCAATGCCCGATACCCGATTGGGGCGTAGACGACTGGTGAGCAGCGCGGTAAAGCGGGTCAGATTTGCTGGCGGTAAATAGGGTTGCAGCGCACTGTAATCGGTCACGTCATCGTAAATTAGCAACACATCCCCTGTTGGCCACTGGTTCCAACAAAAAGTTAATTGCTCCGCCAACTCTCCCTGCTCCGGGATCGCTAATCCCAGCGTACTGCGCCCAAAAGTGACTAACTGAATCCCGATATCCGCCTCCCGACAGGACAACCAACACAGCCCCCCCGGATACTGGTCGCTAAACTGGAGTGCATACTGGAGCGCCAACTCCGTTTTACCGATGCCCCCCATGCCATTGACCGCACAGATAGCCAAACGGTTTTCCTGGCGCAGCGAGGTGTTTAAATCGGTTAACTTATCCTGCCGTCCAATAAAGTTCGCCGTCGCGGAAAACGGCAGATTACTGGGAATGGAGCGGGAGACCGTGACTGTGGGCTGTTTCGCTTGCGCTAATAAGGTTTCGACATCGGCCTTAATTTCGCCCAAATCGTCTTGAATGGCCGCTTGTCCCGTCAAAAGCTGATCAATCCCCGTCGTAACAACTCCCAATTGCTCACAAACTTCTGCAAATCCCGACTCAATCTGGCTCGAAATCTGCTGAAACGTCTCATCCACCCGCTCCGTTAACCCCGTTTCCAATTCCCCCACCCGCGCCAAAATCTCCGTTTTCAGCGTCGGATGAATCCCAGACCCCGCTTGGGAATTTAACTGAGCGCGTAGCCCCGTCAACAACTTTAAACTCAACGCCGCATAGGCCCTCCCGTCCTTGGCAAAATCCTCCTTTATCACCTGGAGCAATGCCTTGGGAAAATGCTCGGTTAACGCCGGAGTGATAATCGCCTCAATATTTTCTTCCTGTAACGCGCTGTAATCCTCCCGTCGGTAAGCCAGCCAATTCTCCGCTGCGGAATTTGCCACTCTGCTTAAATTAGCGTGAATGCGTGCATCAGCTTGGGATTGTAAAGACCAGCTTTTGGGTTTCTTCGAGTCCGCCACCAGGATCAACACAGACGCGATGGCTTTCCCCACCGCCCCAGTTAAATCCTCATTTTCCAAGCCCACCCAACCCGGTTCGGTTCCAGACTGGAACGCATCAATGGCATTAGCAACATTGCCCCCTGCCACCGAAGCGATAGCCCCTAATAAAATGCCTAAATTCCCTAAATTTTGCCCCGCTTCCACCATGCCCAACGCGGGAGCGAGTTGTGGGAATAATGCTGCCCCCAGCAGGACTGAACTGGTAATGCCTAAGCGGACTAACTTGCTTTGAGTACTCATCAACGTCCTGGGTTCACCGTTGCCCCCATGATAGTTGAATCTTTTTGTCACAACCGTTGACCTGTCTCCCCCATTTTGACGTTTCTATTCCTCCATAAATTTTCTTTCCCCTGTTCAATTTGAGGACAATTATTACCTCTCTCTACAACCACCGATTGCCGCCGATCCCGGTATATTTTTTGACCATCTCGGCCGTAGTGAATTCGGACAGGGCATTACGATCCCCAACCACACCAATACTTTGGGCTGGAAGGGTATTTTTTGAGTCAATGACCATTGAGATGCCATCAAAGTAATCAATTCATTACCGGTTGTGTTCCATTAACTTTTTTGGAGTTAATAATGGCTCCTCCAAGGCGATCGCCACGGTGTCTAGACAGCGCGGATCAGCCACCATCCAGGCATGGACAGGGACAGGCAGAACCACCTCCTTGCCCAGGGTTAACCGGGAACTGGTGGGCGGAATAATCATGAGGTCAAACGGTGTCCACAGGACAGTAACCTGTAATGGGGCCAGTTGCGTCGAGTAATCACGGTTCAGATCCTGTAGAAATTCACTCTGCCAGCGCATTTCCAAGACCCCGGGTAACGGTAGGCTAAACCCCAACAGGGTTCCTTGATTCGGTGCAGAAATAGTGATGTAGCGCTTGACCCGTGCCGTTCCCCCCAAGCGTTGGAGATAGTAGCGAGTGACAATGCCCCCCATGCTAAAGCCAATGAGGTCGATCGCCTGATTCGGCGCAAAATTTTGGTCAATATAATCGGCGACCTGTTGGGCCAACACGGCTAGAGAGGCACTCCCGTCATTGGGAATTAAATTTAAACAATGAATCTGCCATCCCCGTTGTCGCAGAAAAGCAGCCATGGTGCGGAACTTGGCTTCCGTGTCATAGATACCATGGACAAGCAACACCGGATGACGATGAGGGTCTGGCGAAGAAGTCCGATCAAAACGATTAGGGGCAGTCATGGCGGTCAATGGCATGATGGGTTAGTTATTGGCTAAAAAGTAGAAGATAGTAACGATCGCCCTTAATTTCAGTGAATCAATTCTCCTTGTTTTCCCTTGTCCAACTTTCCCCCAGTTCCATTAACGCCAGAACACCACATTGGTTTTGCGCCACTCTGTCAACAAACGGCTTACCAACTTGCCGATGATACAGGCAACGGGGCCGTGGTCATGATGTTAGGTATGGTTCGCAACAACACCAACGGACAAGGAGTGGATTATCTGGAGTATCAGGCCTATGTGCCCATGGCAACCGTGATTTTTCAGCAAATTGAACAACAGATTCGTCAGCGATGGCCTTCTATCAGTAAAGTGGTTATTCACCATCGCGTAGGCAAATTATGTGTCGGGGAAATAAGTGTCATCGTGGCGATCGGCTGCCCCCACCGCACAGAAGCCTTTGGGGCCTGCCAATACGCCATTGATACCCTCAAGCATCAAGCTCCCATCTGGAAAAAGGAACATTGGCAGGATGGCAGTAGTAATTGGGTTAGTATTGGCGCTTGTGAGCATGGAACCGGAGAGGATGCAAGCCCCAAACCAATCGATTAATGGGGAGTCGTCATGCCTGGAAAATTTTACAAGTCCTCTGCCATGGCACGGCTTCAGTGGATGCGATGAATTTTCAGGAAGTTGGTTCCTCGACTGATTTTAGTGGGAATGCCAGCCATAATTAACAATTGATCCCCCGGAGCGGCCATATTTCGTTCCTTCAGCAGCACTTCTGCTTGGTTAACTAAGGATTCAAACGTATCGTATTCTTCATGAATCAAAAACGGAATAATGCCCCAGACCAAGTTAAGCGCATGGTAGACATTTTCACTGGGGGTGAAGGCAATCACGGGAACAGAAGGACGTTGGTTTGAGGCGAGGAGGGAGGTAAAACCGGAAGATGTAAACGTGACAATGTATTTCAACGTTAAAATTTCGTCAATGACAATCAGCGCCTCGCTCAAAGCATGGGTGTCGGTATTGTCGGCGGGGGGAATGTTTTCAAAGCGTAAATGGTGTTCTGTTTCCTCAGCTATTTTGCAGAGCATTTTAACTGCCTTTGCCGGGTAGCTTCCCACCGCAGATTCCCCAGACAGCATTACTGCATCGGTGCCATCTAAAATGGCATTGGCCACGTCACTGGCTTCCGCACGGGTGGGCCGGGGATTGTTGATCATGCTATCCAGCATTTGGGTGGCTGTAATGACGGGCTTGTTCTGGAGGTTGCACAAACGAATAATTTCCTTCTGTAAACGCGGCACTTTTTCCGGGTTAACTTCCACCCCCAGATCTCCCCGGGCTACCATCACGCCATTGGTCGCAGCCACAATATCTTCCAAGTTGGCGATCGCCTGGGGCTTTTCAATTTTGGCAATCACCGGCAAGTTGGCAAAGCCCCGCTCCCGAAGAAAGTTTTTGAGGGCCCGGATGTCATCCCCTTTGCGGACAAAGCTCAGGGACACCCAATCAATCCCTTGGCTCAGTCCAAACTCCAAATCTTTAATGTCTTTTTCCGTCATGGAAGGGAGGGTTAAATCCAGTCCCGGTAAATTTACCCCCTTGCGACTCTTTAAGATGCCGCCCGTTATTACCTGGCAGGTTACCTCCACCCCGGCGATCGCCGTGACCTGCATTTCCAGGAGACCATCATCCAGCAGCACCCGCTCTCCAATTTTGGCCTCCTTGGCTAAATGGGGATAATCGATACTAATGGCATCAGGGTAATCGGCAGCCACTTCGATAGGAACGAGGGTAACCGTTTTACTTTCCGTCAATTCCCTCTCCCCATTGGGGAGCAGCCCCACCCGGATCTTGGGACCTTGCAAATCTTGCAGCAAGGTAATGGGATGATCCATTTCTTTTTCCACTTCCCGCAGCAAACTGACAATTTTGGCGTGATCCTCATAGCTGCCGTGGGAAAAATTAAGACGGGCCACATTCATTCCGGCATCAACCATTTTGCGTAGCACTCCAATGGAACTACTGGCGGGACCGATGGTTGCAACCACTTTGGTGCGATGGGTTAGGGGTCTCATGAAATAATCGGAAACGGTAAGCAATAAACAAAATCGCCTTTAGTGTAGGGTAATACCCTGGCTCTGGAAATCAAAAAAATAATGGGTAATCGGTAAAGCCACCGTTAGAAAAGGCCGAAATATGTGGCGGGAGATCCTCTAAGCACCGCTGCCGGAAGCAAGTCATCCCAATATCAACGCTGAAATAAGGAAGCCAGGAGGCGGGGTTGCCAAAACACCAGACTCAGTTAGGATTGAGCAGTTTATTGTCTTGCCGCAGCGGGGTGTGGAGTGAACGGAACCAATCAAAAACGGTGGATTAGCTGGCTCCTCCTGTTTGTATTGACAGGGTTATTGGGGGTCATGCAACCGGCTTGGAGTCGAGACAAGACAGAAATTTTATGGGACGAATGGGGCATTCCCCACATTTTTGCAACCCAGGAAACCGATTTGTTTCGGGGTTTTGGCTGGGCCCAAGCCCGGGGTCATGCCGATTTGTTGTTAACCCTTTACGGTCAGGCACGGGGGCGGGCGGCGGAATACTGGGGCCTAGATTTTTTAGACAGTGATCAATATGTCCATGCCATGAATATTCCCCAACGGGGACAGCAATGGTACGAAGCTCAATCTCCTCAAATGCAACGGAATCTGACCGCGTTTGTGGACGGGATTAACGATTATTTCCAGCAGCATCCAGCGGTGGGAGAGGCTCCGTTGCGCCAGGTGTTGCCCATTCGCCCGGTGGATGTGGTCAGCCATGTACAGTCCGTCTTGATGTTTCAGTTTGTGGTCAGCCCCCGATTGATCGCCTCGTTACAAACCCAACCGTCCCCGCCGGATAATGTGGCCATGGCCTCCAATGCCTGGGCGATCGCACCGGAAAAATCCCAATCGGGGAATGCTCTGTTGTTGGCCAGCCCCCATCTGCCATGGGGCGGTATGTTCCGCTGGACAGAAATGCAGTTAAAGGCTCCAGGGATTAATTTCACCGGGGCCTCCCTGGTGGGTATGCCGGTTCCGCAGATGGGCTTTAACAATGATTTAGGCTGGAGCCTGACGGTGAATGCGCCCCATAATGTGGGTCAATACGGGCTGGCGCTGGCAGAAGGCGGCTATCGTTGGCAGGGACAAGTTAGACCCTTTACCCGTCGCACAGAAACCATCAAAGTCCGGCAGCCCGACAATACATTGCAAACCCTCACTTGGGATGTCTTGGAAAGTGAAGCGGGAACGGTGGTGACGCAGCGGGAAGACACCGCCTATGTCCTGGATATTCCCGGCTTAGAGCGTGCGGGTTTAATCGCCCAGTTTTGGCAGATGGGCCGTGCCCACAACCTGGCTGAATTTGAAGCCGCATGGCAGTCCCAGCAAGTTCCCCTCTTTAATGTCCTATACGGCGATCGCCAGGGCAACATTTTTTATTTGTTCAATACCCTGACCCGGCAGCGGGACGGCAGTTGGCAGGAGTGGGGAAAAGTGCAACCCCTAGAGGACCCTGATGCCTTAAATCAGCCCTATTATTCCTATGACCAACTGCCCAAGCTCAAAAACCCGGAAAACGGCTGGCTGCAAAACAGTAATGATCCCCCTTGGACCAGTACGTTTCCGATGGCACTATCCCCCCAGGACTATTCCCCCAATATTGCCGCTCCGTCGTTGGCGGCGACCCCTTCCCTATTGCGAACCCAACGCTCCATTAAGTTACTTAAGGATTTAGACCGCATTAGCTTGGCGGACTTTCAGGCATTGGTCTTGAGGACGGATCTGGAGTTGGCTGAGCGGATTGTGCCGTTGCTGGTGTCAGCGGCCAAAGTGCTCGCCAATCCCATCGGGCTGGAAGCAGCAACCGTGTTGGAACAATGGGATAAACAGGCCAATGCCGACAGCCGGGGAGCGGTGTTATTTCTGCTCTGGGCGACGGCTATCGGGACAGATAATGTCCTGGGAGGTGGCTGGCGGGCCGAGGATCCCCTCAATTCCCCCAGCGGCATGAAAGACATTAATAAGTTTATGGCGGTGCTGGAAGGGGCTGCGGCGCAAGTGGAATTCCTTTACGGCGACTTAGCTGTCAGTTGGGGCGAAGTCGTCAGGATGCAGGCTGGACAGACCCAACTCCCCGCCCATGGTGCCCCCAGTAATTTAGGCAGTTTTCGAGTGCTGACCCTCCGGAGCGATGACCAACAAAAATTCCAGGCGATCGCCGGGGAGAGTTATCTGAGCGTGATGGAATTTGGGGAGCAGCCCCAGGCTCAAACGATTTTGGTGTATGGCAACAGCAGCCAACCCGACTCCCCCCACAATGGCGATCAGCTCAATCTTTATGCCAACAATCAATGGCGCCCTGCCTGGCGATCGCGCCCGGAGATTGAGGCCCATTTAGAAAAACGGGACGTATTGTGACCGATGAAAACAGAGGGTTCTGTTATGGGGTAAAGTCGTTTCGATACGAACAACAGGGGTTAGGAGGAAGACGGTAGTGCTAGAGATAGGGGCGATCGCCATCACGATGTTGTCGCTGATCATTTGGATTTTTCTATTGACCTTTTGGGGAAACTTTTGGCGTTGTGACCAGCGATTAGCCCCCTCTGAACCACCAACCAGTGACGGGCAACCCTGGCCAGACGTAACGGTTTTGATACCCGCGCGGGATGAGGCGGATGTGTTGCCCCAAAGTTTGCCCAGTTTACTGCAACAGGACTATGCCGGTTCTGTTCAAATCTTATTAACCGACGATCAGAGTCGCGATGGCACAGGACACGTTGCCCAGGCGATCGCCACGGAACTGCAAGCCACAGAACGGTTACAAGTGATTCCCGGCCAGCCCCTCCCGGTGGGATGGTCAGGAAAACTTTGGGCGATCGAGCAGGGCTGGCAACGGGTTCAGCAACAAACAACGCTACCGGATTATTTGCTGTTAACCGATGCGGATATTATCCATAGCCCCCAAATTTTGGCCCAGCTCGTCCACAAAGCCGAAACCGAACAGTTGGCCCTCGTTTCTTTGATGGTCAGGTTGCGGTGTGATAGCAGTTGGGAAAAACTGCTGATTCCGCCGCCTTTATCTTCTTTTTCAAAAACTTTATCCCTTTCCGTGGGTCAACAATCCCCGTCGTAAAATGGCCGCCGCCGCTGGGGGCTGTATTCTCCTGAAACGAGAAGCATTAATCGGGATTGGGGGCATTGCCGCCCTACGGGAAGCCCTGATCGATGATTGCACCCTGGCGCAGAAGGTTAAATCTCTCCCGCAACCCATTTGGCTGGGGTTAACCCAAGACGAATTTAGTCTTCGTCCCTACGATCAGCTAGAGACCATTTGGAATATGGTGGCCCGCACCGCCTATACCCAATTAAATTACAATCCCTGGCTGTTGGTGGGGACATTAATCGCCATGGGCATCATTTACTTAGTTCCCCCGCTCGCCGTTGGGTTTGGCATCCTCTGGGGGAATATCCTATTGTTCACCACGGGATTAATAGCTTGGCTCCTCATGGCGATCGCCTACTGGCCCACCTTACGTTTCTATCAACGTTCCCCTTTCTGGGGCTTCGTGTTGCCGTTGATTGCTCTGTTATATAACTGCATGACCGTAGATTCTGCTTGGCGACACTGGCGTGGGCGAGGTGGAGGATGGAAAGGGCGTGTCTATCCCCAGGCGTAGCACAATGGTTTTTCCGGTTTGTGATTGATTTGCTTATCCACAGACATACTGCCATGGCACAGACCGCGATTGAATGGAGTGGAATTTTCTGGAGCGGTGACCAGTTATCGTTGATTCGCTTCTGTTACTGTACTGTCCACCAGCCAAAGGTGGGGCCAACAAAGCGCACCGTCAACCATAGCGCTGCCATGGCACCAATGCCGATCCAAGCTCCCCGTGTCGTCCACTGATAAAAATCTGAGGCTTGCTTTTTAGTCAAGGGTAGCCATTCCACAATGCGTTTTTCTTCGCCATAACGATCGCCAATAGCCTGTTTTCGACGTTTGGATTCTCCCATGTTTTGATAAAACTCCGATACGGTAAAGACAACTTAGAATTGATATTTTAACCTGAGAAAGGATTCGTGAACTCATCAACAAGCAAAGTTAATTCACCCCCAAATCACTTTGTTGCCGTTGGAACAAAGCTTTATATCGCGGTATTGATATTTTTCTGCTCGGTCAAATTTCATAAATCTACAATCAACCGAACTGGATAGTAACGGAAGGAACAATAAGGTAGCCGGAAGTTTTCATCAAAAAAATCTCGTCAAGACATAATTTGTCAAGACTATGTAAACAAAGTTGACTTACTCATGATATGTTATGGGGAAGAAATGCTTAATTATGTTTCAAGTTAATTAGAGTCCTTGATTTTTATGGAAATAACCAGAGAAAATTATATTGAACAGCCTAGCCCTATTGAAAAGGAATTGAAGTGTTTATTTAAACAAACTCAAGCCCTGACAATTTGTGATATTGGATGTTGTGAAGGACAGGATTCAATTAAGTATCAAAAATTGTTCCCTGCTAGTCGGATTCTGGCATTTGAGCCACTACCGGACAATATTCAAATTATTAAAAAATTGTGGAAAAAATATAATATCAGCAATGCAGAAATATTTGATGTCGCCCTAAGTAATCAAATTGGAGAGAGGAATTTTTATGTTTCATCGGGCCATCCAGATAATCTAAAGAATAGTGATCAATGGGATTTTGGCAACAAATCAAGTTCACTGCTACCCCCGAATGAATTGGAGATGAAAAAATACCATAACTGGCTTAGCTTTTCTCAAATCATCAAAGTTAAAACAGACACATTAGACAATTTTTGTGAGCAGCATCAAATTTCTACCATTGATCTAATTCATTTAGATGTACAAGGTGCTGAACTAGATGTCTTGCAAGGTGGTGTTAAGATGCTAGAAAATGTTTCCGCAATCTGGCTAGAGGTCGAGGCAGTCGAATTGTACCAAAATCAACCTTTGAAGCAAGAGATTGAAAATTTTCTTGATGATTACAATTTTATTAAAGTTAAAGATACTTGTGATGAAGTTAGCGGAGACCAACTATATATTAAAAAGAACAAAAAATTTAAATACCAAATACAAATTTTCTTGTCGCAATGGCTTTCCTAAACACATCCTGAGAATTTTTAACACTGGTCTGTAAAAGAGTAATCTCCCAAAACAATTGTTAGACAATGGTTTCAATAAATCGATATTCTAAATCTTTGTCCAGTAATAATTTTAGCGCTATAGTTAAACCGGATTAGAGTGAAACGTGAGGCTTTCAATATTGGTGCAATGCGCCCTCTTTTAGTCTCATTTTAATTGACTCAATCCTCACTGATGGACACATCTTTTAGTTCAATTTAAAGTACGAGAAACCAAAACACCTATCTAGTAAGGTTTTGAGCTTAATCTACTTGTCGAGAGCCTCACTCTTGATCAAGAGGTCAGTGGTGAAGGGAATTCTAGGCAAATTCTCTCATCAGAGCAAGAACTTTAGCCTTATTCTTAAAACCCAGTCGTAGTAAGATTTTTAAGAACTTATGTCCGCTGTTGAGGACTCAATCATGTATCCCCCATTAACTCCACATATCCCCCTAGGCGTGTTGAAAAGATGTCTAGCATACATGCAGGTAATACTTTTCTGGGGCTGGCTCAAAATTTTTTGCTACCTTACCGCTGCTTTCTTAGCTTTTGATTGATCAAGGCTTGTTCTTCTGACGTGATGTGAAATGCTGGACTTATGCAGTTACAAAGACGCTCCTTGTAGACCAGTGCCCAATGATTTTTTCGACTATTTCTGACTTGTTTCGGTAAACAAGAATACTTGGTCTGATTTTGTATTTAAAGTTACCAATCCATCGCCATCGATGTCCAGTTTTCTGTTATTTGCGAAAATTGTCTTCCAGGGACTGAGGAACTGGAGTTTTCTGTCCGCCGTACTTTTATCTTTGCCAGCGCAACTTTGCCTGCTTTGAATTCTGCAGATACAATAAAGCCGCCTTGCGTGTGAAGTTGGGCAAATTGGGCATCTTTATCCTTTACCAGCAAGGGAATAGCGGATTTTGTTCTTAACGCTTTGCAGCAGAAACCCATTGATCAGCCTGTGATGCCGATCATTTCCTGCATATATGTTCCATGCTGATGTCCCTGCCAAACAAAGAAGCCATTCGGTTGCTCACGGGAAGCAAACCATTTTCTACCTGCGGTATATCCATCCAGTATCGAAAGACGAGCCTTGGCAATATTAAACATCACATGTGAATTATTTCCATTAAACTGGGTATCTTTGATTGTCCTTTTAAACAATTCCTTTTCACTCTCCGGAGAAAACCAGCTCACTTGGTCTGTCGGGAAAACAGGTGAAGCAGGAACTGTGATATTGTGAACACTAATTTCTTCGTACTTGCAGCCCTTCCAGTCAACCACAATTGGCTTTCCTTCTCTATCCATAGCCGTAGGGTAAGAATCCAGAAGATTATTGTAGGTACGACACTTCTCTGCAAGTTCCCTATCTAACTTCAAAATATGCGACGCTTCTATGAAAGCGTTTAAAGCATAGTGAACATATGCGATATCAAACGGGCAATTGTAAATTCCCCATTGACCATGTTCCGGGCTGTAAGATGGCCCCATTAGGATCTTCCCCCGATCATTTCTTTTACATTTCGACATGAATTCCGTGTAGAAGGTGACGACTTCTTTGGCGAAAGGGTAGATCTTTTTCCTTCATATACGCCACATTCTGATCAATAAGGTACTTGTGCCACATTGCCTGCAGGGTCATGGCCTGCAATCCAATGGTTAGTCCCCAGGGATTCACCGACATTTGCCAGGTTATTCTGGTCTTTGCAGGTAGCCGGGTCAGGCTCATGAAGAAAGGATGAAATCGGTACGTGTAGACCATTAATGCCATAGGTAGCCTGCGCCAGCCATTTGAACCGGGGAATCATGCTGTGGTAATAGGAAATCCATGGATCAACCAACTCCGGATGATTCGCCGCCGGAAGCGGCCAAAACGCCTGCCAGGCATTGTAGTTATGGTGTAAATCTGCATGCCAGGGCGTTATATCTGTGGCCAGAGGCGGCATTAATGCCACCGGTGCCGCTCCAGGCTTGCAGACTGTATTGGCAAAATAGAGCATCCGGTACCACCATCTTTCCATCACCTCATCGCTCAGCTGAATACCACTTTTAGACCAGTAGCGATGCCAGGCATTTTCATGCTCCTTGATCAAAGCTTTTTCTTCCTGTGCAATCACTTTTTTGGCAATGGCAACGGCAGATCTAACTACATCACCACCCTGGACGTCAAAAGAGGTAACCATGGAGACAGCTTTCAAGTCCCCTTTGACGCTAACGCCACCGCATAGGACATCCCCTCGTAATCCAGGTCTCCAGGCAATGTTCTTTTAACCCACTCCAGACCGTCAGTAGTTCCCTTTTGCCCGTCATTGACATGGATGTCGACTGTCTGGAATGGCGAATTCACTAAAAGTACATTGTGCTCGTGCAGAATGCGCAGAGATGTTTGTATTTTTCCATTGGATTTTACTGTGGCGACACCCTTACCAATATTGAGATGTCCACTCAGGCTTTTGGTGGAATCGTGCCCACCAAATAATAATGATGCGCCGATCACAGGTTGTGGATAAGGCAGATTATAACTGGGGGGTACTTGAGTGGTTCCGGTTACCGTCTCGTTGATGATATCGACTGTGGGCAGAGGATCGTCTTTGGATGTGTCCACGCGCGCGTCCCAAATATCATTCTTGGTTATGCGCACATGAAGCCGTTGATCACTTGGATAAATCAGTCCGTACATGTCCCCATTGCCAATCATCAGGCCCTGTTCCTGTCCATTCGTGATACTGGGGAGTGTAACATTGGCTTTTTGAAGAGAATCTGGAAAAGCAATGCTGTCCTGTGTTGAGCTTTCCCTATCAGAGAAAGGTTTCCTTAGAGCGACAAGTATTCTGCCAATAACTGTTTGTATTTTCATGTATCTGCTCCAATACTAATTAAGTGTAAAGCTGCACTTAATACTCCAAGCGCTCTGAAGGCGGATTCATTGACTACCAGGCCTCCCTAGCTCAGAGGTGGTGAAATATTAGATTTATCTTCATAACCAATTGGTATAAATATTTGTTTGGATCGATTTGGATCGAACGAGCAAATCCACTTGGGACAATTTGTTAGGCTTCTACCACGCAAGCGAAATTTGCCTCTGAGCGTTACATACGCAGCTTTGTAATGATTTTTTTTACTAACGCTTTCAATAAAGCTTTAGTGCTCCAACTATTGATGACTTCACTTTTTTTATCTTCCCACAAGAGATGGGTGATATCATTTTTTTTGTCTTCCCACAGGAGATGGGTAATATCACTTTTTTTGTCTTCCCACAGGAGATGGGTAATATCACTTTTTTTGTCTTCCCACAGGAGATGGGTAATATCACTTTTTTTGTCTTCCCACAGGAGATGGGTAATATCACTTTTTCTGTCTTCCCACAAGAGATGGGTGATATCACTTTTTCTGTCTTCCCACAGGAGATGGGTAATATCACTTTTTCTGTCTTCCCACAGGAGATTGGTGATTTCATTAGTACTCAAACTATTGATAACCTCATTCCTTCTGTATTTCCACAGAAGGTCGTTACTTTCTCGAAAATAATCTTCTTGATTAAAGGAAGCTAAACGGACGAATTGAGGTAGCTGGTCTTGGGTCGCATACTTTCCAAGAAAAAATGCAGTGACTGAATCTTTGATTTGACAAAAGTAGAATGGCGTGTTGTTGCTTTTTAGATAACAAATAATGTTCTGAATACCTGCCGCCATCATCCATGAGTCGTGAAGCATTATGATTGAGTCAGATGCAATCAATTTGTATGTGTGTAGAAAGTCATAGAACACAGCTTCGTTTGTGTGCTCTGCATCTATGAAACACAAATGGAAACCTGAAGGATACCTTTCGCGAAGCAACTGTGATCCAGATTGCTAACAACCCCATCATGTGTTTCCAGTTTATTCAGGCAGTCGAGATCGTCTACATGCCGACTCAGTTCATCTATAAGGTTATCTGTTGTGATGCCTGTGTAAGAATATCCTTCTGCACGCTGCTCATCAGGTTGGAAAAGAAACCTGTTTATCTACTGACATGATGCGGCTGCAGTTAGAGGAAACGAGATGAGGCAAAAGAGTGCCCCCTAAGTAAGAGCCGAGTTCAAGGTAATTATATTGGAAACCTTTTTTTGACAAAAAATATCCTATTGCCTCGAGGGCAACTCTGTCATCTTGCGAAGTCTGAGTCGGGACTCTAAAGATGGAAATATCAGTCGGGAATGTACTCGCTTGATCATGACTATAATGTTTTGTTTCTCAATTTAATTAAGATGGATGGTCAACCGACACATGGTTAGACTGACTAACAGATTCCCCCTAAACTGGGTCCATGTTGAGACTTGGGGCTTCTATCAGGAGATTGTAGGACTGAAAGCCTTTTTAGGCTAGAGCTTGAGAACTAGAAAAATATTTATTTAAACACTTATTGAAAGCCTCAACCCTTTGCCTAGGATACGATTCTTTATGCAACAAAGTCTAGCCCAATCGTTGTTTTCTTATGCTCTGTCCACAACACGATGTTGTCGAAACAAATGATCAAGCGACCTTTTTATTTCAGTTTGCCACGGAGAAGATCGTCTTCATGAATACGTTTATAGTAGTACCGATCAAAAGGTTGGCGACTATTTCCAATGAGTTGAGCCGTCCATTCCCTGTTGTGGCGCATCATTCCACGAAGCGGTTGCAATACCTTCTTGATGAGTTCCGACAAATAGCTCAAGCTCCACGAGTTCCGCCCTTGCCCAGACGTATTCTGATTTGGAAGTACCAATTCCTTTTTTGTGAGAGAGTTTCGGTTCCATGTGACAACGTAGTCGCTTTGCAGCGGCGGTGACGTAAATATCGCTACGTCAGCAATTCTTGGCTATCGTGAGAATGTAAGTTGGCACTGAGTTGCACAATTCCACAGGTTGTCCAATGTGATCTGGATCGGAGACCAAGTACCAACCTCCGTTCGTAACTACTTCGTGCAAGAGGATTGCTTGAACTTCATAACCATTTTTCTCACTAAAGACCCGAAAAAGTAATTCGGGGCTGAATTGCCAAAAGCCATGGCCCATAAAATTATTGGCAACGTTCACCTGCATAAAATACCCATCAACTCGTATCATCTCCATACAATTCTTCAAAGCTTGGGGCACATTAAAAACGTGCTCGAGCGTACCACCATCGTAAACTACAGTAAAGCGGTTACGTAGGTGATCTGCTATTGGTAAATTCATATCCCCAACAAAAGTGGCATCTTCGTAGGAGGAGTAGTCTCAGGGAACCCACCTCGCGCCCCCATAAGGCAGAAGAAATTCTCTGCAAATTGATTCTCACGAATAAAACGTTCAGCGTTTTGGTGAATGTCGAGAATCGAAAAAATGCGTTGTAGCGACGCAGGAGATGGAAACAACTTTTGTCGCCCAATCATCAATGTATCGGTAAAATCTACGCCAATGATTTGGCGGCACAAACGAATTGAGCCGATGCTGTATCTAAACCCACAAGGTTACCTAAAAACTATCTCGTCAGAGCTAACTTAATGATACGAACTTAAAAGAAAGCGGACTTTCCACGTTTAATTCCATGATATTGGCGGTTTATAATATTGAGGTATAAATTTGAGTTAATGTATGATGCTGAGTATGCAACGATCCAATGATACTTTAACATGACTAGAAACCACCATAATGTCAACAAGCACAAAGGCAGTATTTTTAAACTAGTTTTATGCTTGTCCAAGTTGTCTAAGTAGGTAGACGAAAAAAAAGTAATGTATATCCCTGGCAAAAAAATCCTCAAACTCTTAGCTGGTAAGGCTTTGCGGTGCTTTACATTCCGCAACATAGCTGACTTTTATTAGACCAACCTACTTAGGCATTCAAACTTTAGGGAACCTCTAATAATTGCCTTGTTGCGAAAATCACCCACGGTATACCAGGCTTTTCTCAATAAAATTTGGATTTTTAGAGGTACCCTTTAGCTATGTTCGGTTAAGTAGTTAAATGCAATTAATCGCCGATTTAAATCTGAAGTGCATCACACGAAAAGCTTGATATAGAAAAGCTCACCAGTTAGAGTCTGAAGTCATTCAAAAGCAACAGGCAAACCAATGAGCTATTCGCATCTTAGCATAGACCAACGAAATCATCTTTATCAACTAAAACAAGAACAGAACTTATCACAACGAGAACTAGCCAAACTGGTTGGGTGTTCACAAAGTACAATTTGTCGGGAATTGCAAAGAAATAGGACAGAGCAAGGGTGGTATTCACCTGACAAGGCTCAAGTTTTAGCAGATAATAGAAGGAAAGAGTCCAAAAAGAAATTTAACAACATAAATGACTGGATATTACATGAAGTAAAGACCAGGCTAAAAAATATCATAGCCCGGAACAAAATAGCCGGTAGGCTAAAAAAATTAGTAATTATTCAGGAGGAAAAGAAAAAAGGAGAAAGGGGAAGACCGGGAAGAAGAGAAGGAGGCTCAAGACCAAATCGAGCAGCGACACGTGGAGTTAGGAAATCAAGAACGGAGCGATTTTGTGCCTGTAAAGAAGTGGTCACAGTAAGCATACGGGCAACAAAGTCACTGCCACCCTGAGACTTAGAACTAAAACTAAGGCGACGCCAAATGACGGCGGGTCTTAGAGCCTGCTCAGCGGCATTGTTGGTTGGTACAAGTGAAGGATGGTTAACAAAAGTCCATAAGGCGGGTCTCGACCTACAGAATCTGACGACAAGTCCGCACCGTTTTAGCCAAGGGAGTTTTCTCCTTTGGATCAACGCATAATGCCGCCGCATTCTCCAATTCCGTTGAAAACCCCGCCGAAGATGGGAAACTGCTTCCACAAACAGGGCACGACTCATGGTTCCATCCGTACCCGGTGCCACCATCGAAATACAGGGACGTTGTCTTCTTAATAAAGCATTACCAATTTCGCTGATACCCCAGACCGTTCGCTAATAGCAATAAAATCCCTTTTCAGATGCGCCCAGCAAATTTGACGTTGCTCCAGAGGGGGAGCCAATTGTATGCTCCATACCGGTCTGAAGTGACAGTGCCTTTAAACCCAGTCCCGATAAGACTTTTCGCCGTATCCTGGGAACGCGATAGTACTATCTCAAAAATGAGACCAGGGGGTTACCAATCCCCATAGCCACCCCCTCTTCTTGCTGGGATTTTTCCCATCACCATTGTGTTGTGTGAACTCAGCTTCATCACTATTCATCGCTTCCTGGCTCTGGACGTAAATTTTTGCCTGTTCTACACTTGTCCCTACCGCCTCATTGAGTTCCTGGCGTAGACGATTTATTCCCCCTGTCGATATCACCACGCCAAATACTTCCTTCAGTAGCTCTTGCACTAATCCATGACTTTGATGATGGTGAGCGCTCAACACACCCACTAACCCGGTTAATCTTTCTCCATAACCTTTCTGGGTAACTCCATTCGGCAACTTGGCTCGGGTTCCATGCCCACATTCCGGGCATGTTAGCTTGTGCAGTCTGTACTCTATTACCTCCGGTCTCACTGGCGGAATTTCCACCACTTGATGCCGATATGGATTTTCGTCTTCCCCTCTCAATTCATTCCCACAATGACCGCACGTTTCCGGTTTGACCTCCTTTATTGCCTTGCAGTCTTCTGGTTTATACAAATATCGTTGATTTCCTTGATGTCCTTTTTGGCCTCCACGCTTTCTACTTCCTATCTGACTGATTTTTTTCTCCCTTTTTTTTCCTGGCTCGTCTTTTGACGGCGGACGGGATGAATTCCCTGAATTTTGATTTAAACGTTCTTCTATTTCGTTTACTCGTTCCTCTAACCGATGCGCTTTTCCCTTAGCCCTTCATTTCCTTTCACCAATTTCATCACCAGTTCCTGCACGCTCGCTGGCGTTGACTCCCAATCCTCCTTGGGAACCTCATATCCGCCCACTTGAATCATCTTGCTCATTTTTCTAACTTCACAACCTTTTTTTTCATTTTTCTACTTCCCTGAAAAGCTACAAAAATTAGAGGGAAATGGATAAGTTATGAAACAATCTATCAAAATGATTTATCAAAACTATCAAGGGTTAGGAAAATATCAGCGATATTTAAGACAAGGAAAAAAGAAAAGGAAAAAGCGGGGAAGCATGAAAGGTAAGCGTGGAGGCATTCCTAATCGAGTCGGCATAGAACAAAGACCGGCAATAGCAGGAGAAAAAAAGAGATAGCCACTGGGAAAGTGACACAATGATTGGGGGAAACCATTTAGGAATTTTAGTTACTCATGTAGATAAAGCATCAAAGTTTCTAGTGGCAGGACTAGCAAAAAATAAAACAGCAAAAAGTATGAATATAGTTACATCAAAACTCTTTAAAAATATCCCACAAGAAAAATTAAAAACATTCACTTGTGACAATGGCAAGGAGTTTAGTTTCCATGAAGAACTAAGTGAAACATTGTCTGCATCTTTCTACTTTGCCAATCTTTATCATTCATGGGAAAGAGGGCTTAATGAACATACCAATGGTTTACTCCGGCAATTTTTTCCAAAAGGGACAAATTTTAAAATAGTCTCTCCAGAAGAAGTAGAAAAAGCCGTCGAATTAATTAACAATCGTCCTAGAAAATGCCTTGACTATCGAACCCCTTTGAAGTATTCTATAAACTATTTTCAGACTCTGATGCACTTCATTGTTGAATTGGCCAATTACATGCTACATATGACCTTCAATATTGTTTCAAAAGTACTCTATTTTGCCCGAGTATTTAATTCAGTTTCCTACGCTTTTATGATTCTTGAAAGACTATGTTTCTAAATTCAAACATTCCTCCATTCTAATTGACTGATAAAGGTTTATCTACTAAGCTCTAAGAGTATGTTTGAAAAGTTTTGCTGAATTCTTTATTTTATGGGAGACAGAGCCTGTTTTTGGCAAAAGTCTTCAAGCCCTTACCCAGTATTGGTTGTAAGAGACTTTTCAAACATGTTCTAAACCTCTTTCTAAACTTGAGTTTTAGCATTCCCCTTTAATAGATTTCAGATCGACGTTTCACCAGTTATTTGCCTTGAGTGTGTTGAGGTGCTTGCAGAATAAGGCTTTCAGTTATTTTGACTCTAAAAACTCAAACCGAAGTTTTGTGAGTCAATCAGCTTTAATCTGTAGGTTGTATCCGTAGGTTGTGGTTTATTCTCCTTCTAGATAAAGGGTAAAAGCACTGATACCTTGTTTCAAGGTGGGGGAAAATATGGACGGCACATCCGTAGAATCAAAAAACTTTATATGTAATGTTTTCCTCGCAATTTCTCTACGAAAAAATCACTTGAAATCAACGAAAGGATATATTAGTACGGGTATCTATGGCAAATGAAACATTACTCATATCCACTTTGTCTGATAAATCGCTGCATGATTCAACGTATCTTTTGCAGCAAATAGAAGCTTTACTGTAAAATCGTGTTGAAGCAATGGAGTCGAGTAAATTTTGGAAATTAAGACAGTTGTGGCTTCAGGTTACAGCGTTTATTCGGCATTACTGATAACGAGTCAGAACCTTCTCCGCTGTCTTTGCCGGAATCTGCTGCTTCGCCAACATTTAACGCTCGTTGAGGACTCGTCACTAGGGGGTGATGGGGCTGGGTCAACCACGCTGTCTTCTCCAGCAGCAGAAAGTTCGCTGCCGATCGCCATCTCTGATACACCACCCACTGAGCCGCCCAAGCCAACGGCCGCAACCCTAAAAATTGGGACTTTAAATGAACAAACCCGTGATCGCTGGATCGAGACGATATTAACTAACTTATCACCTGGTTTGAGGCTGTTAGATGCCGGTTGTGGGGAACAACAATATAAAAGATTCTGCTCCCATTTAACCTATGTGGGACAAGACTTTGGTGAGTACAACGGAGAAGGGGATAGTCTTGGCTTACAAACCGGAGCATGGGACAATTCCAAGCTTGATATTGTCAGCGACATTACGGCAATTCCCGAGCCAGATAATTCTTTTGATGTTATTCTCTGCACAGAAGTTTTTGAACATATCCCTAATCCAATCGCCGCATTGGAAGAATTTACCCGGTTATTACGTCCCGGAGGGCAGTTAATTTTAACCGCGCCCTTTTGCAGCTTGACGCATTTTTCTCCCTTTCATTTTCATTCTGGCTTCAATGTCTATTTTTATGAACATGCCTTGGGTAAACTCGGCTACAAATTGACAGAAGTTGACAGAAATGTACCCTTTATATCTCGCCTAAGAAGCGCCGAATTCTCACGTGTTGACCTATTCAGAGGCGGAAACTAAGTTGCCGTGACTTCGGAAATTCATTGTCGCAGCAGCTATTAGATCGCATTAATCAAACCAACCAAAATCTGGTGAACTGCTGTGTCGTGGTTACCATACGTTTGATTAAAGAATCGCTTCCTGTTAGATTCAGATCTCATAAATTAGGATATCGGCGGGAAGGCGTATTGCCCAATTCCAATGGCTGGCGTTTAACCACTTCATTGAATTTTGATTCGCAAACTCCCTATCGGCAAGCAGCGTAACATCAGAAAAAGAGGACAAATATTTCTGGACTTTTTCTAACAATGGAGCGTATTTTTCCCAGCCCTTTTACCCCATCTCTGCGTTCCCTGCCATACAAGCCTTTTTGCTACTTGTGTCCGTCACTGAGCGGTGTAACGATAAAAAAGCCCGCCTAGGGAAAACTAGGTAGGCTAAAACAAGATTTAGAAAGTATGGAATTACAACTTATTTAACGCTGGCTTTACCACCTGCTTCTTCCAGTTGTTTTTTGATAGCTTCAGCGTCATCTTTCCCCGTTCCTTCCTTGATGGGCTTGGGAGCCGATTCAACCATCTCCTTGGCTTCTTTCAAGCCAAGACCTGTAATTGTCCGCACCACTTTAAGCACGGCAATTTTCTTATCAGCCGGAACTTCGTCGAGGATGACATCGAATTCAGTTTTTTCTTCCTCGGGCTCCGCCGCTGCGCCACCAGCACCTGGGGCAGCCATGACCATTCCCCCAACAAGGGAGCGGCACTAACGTCCAAACGTTTCTTCGATCTG
>CALNXU010000015.1:0-41586 GCA_942490695.1 Merismopediaceae cyanobacterium
AATCAAATTTAGCAAAAGATGAACTGATTCACGATCAGACGCATTAAATTCACTATGGGCGATGCCTCCGCAGACATCCGTTGTACATCTCCTGGGCGAATGATGAAACCGTTGCCAATATTATCTTGGATGCGCTGGAGATCCCGCCAAACATAGGTGATAATTTCCATGTCTTGGTGGCGGTGGGTATTGAACCCTTGACGGTTTGATCTGGTCTTCGTTAATCACCTCTTAAGAAGCGAACCCCATGTGCTCGGGATGATAGTAGTTAAACGAAAACGTGTGGCAGGTATTTAACCAGCCGAAATTGGCTCTGCCTCGGGACATGGGAGGGTCGGACGGTGATCATGATAGTGATTTCTTGATTTTCGAGGGGCGATCGCCTGTTATTTTTTTGTCGTTCCGGCATGGGTTCGTCGCATAAGGTAAATCTTGTTCGGTTAGGTTGGCATCTTTACAAAATCCCTTTGGGGGTTTCAGGGGTAAATCTTTTGTCCTGGCTACCTTCTAGCCAACCTTCTACGGCTTCTTTGACCATTTCCATGAGGTGATCGTAACTCTCCCCAAGTATGGCAACCGGGGTAAAGCTGGAACGGAGTGCACCAGGTTTCTGCTTCTTGCCAAACGAGAATTTTAAGTTTCATGATTGTGAGAATTGGGGATTTGCTTCTATTTTAGGCATCTAATGTGGGGGCTTTGATGTTGCCGGTGACTGCTTCGCTAGGGTGAAGGGCTATAGAGTCCACGCCGAGAAACTCACAACACGAAAACCGAGGTTGTTGAGCCAGACGTCCGCCTGTCCCTGTAACGGTTAAGATGACAGTACCTGGGATTGAGATTCCAGGAACTGCCCGGCAGCACTCGCCTAGGCATCTCCTCCGTGACCCAAGCACTTCATCTGTCGGCGCTCCCGTTGTGGTTTTCGTGCCATATGATCGGGATGACCATTCCCACGTTGCCGTGCATCGTAAAGTCCAAAAGCATTAGCTGCTTGGAAATATCCCGCCTCTGTTGTTGCTTTTCGATATTCTCTTTTGGCTCAGAACCATAAGTTCCGTTGCCGTTGAGTTCGCTAGACCGGTAGGTTGGTTTTCACCAAATGAAAGGGTTCTGTCCCGGCACTGACAGGCATACTCCCACTCTGCCTCACTGTAAACGGTACCCTGCCCTGCCTGCTGCGACAAGCGAGCGCAGGCTCCATTGCCGCCCCAGAAACCTGTTCCACGGGTCGGTTATTTCCCTTTGAAACGGGACGGATCGGAGTCCAGATCCTTCTCAATTTTGGGCAACGCCGCCGCTACCCGCCACTGGGCTGTTACTTGGTATTGACCCATCAAAAAGCCAGTGGCACATTGACCTCATGCTGGGGCCTTTCTTCATCATCACGCTTCAGTAGTCGGTCTGGAATTGACCCGCCGAATCCTCACCATGCTTGGTTGAGCTCCTTCCAGGTCTTCCTGACGGCATTCCGCTCTGACTTCTGCGGGATCCGTGATAACGCCTTGGCATCGACCGTCACTACCTCAAATTCAACGGTGGTGGCTGGTGGCTTAGGTTGAACGGGGGCTGTTGCTTGACGACTCGTTGCAGTCGTTGAGCTGACTGCCGATGTTTTGACCGATGACGATGCTCGTTGGATAGCAATCCGCTGTAATGCCCGAATTGCTTTGCCATCAGCAGACGATGCCCCCAAAACTCGTATCCATAATTTCTCGGCCAGGTCTAAATCCCTTTCTGCCTCAGCCTCCAACGCATCATTTTTGAGCGCCAATACATCTTGTAACAGGGCCTTTTGCGGCAACAGAATCAGGCGACTTTTGGAGATGGGTTCAACGGCAGTGTAGGGGGTTTGCGGTTCTTTTGCATAGCGCTTATTAAGTTGGGGGACTTGAGTGCGGAGATATTGATCCAACCGCTCAACGGTGGCACAGTTATTCGTCCCCTGGAGGCGGAGTCCTTCTAGCAAGGCATCGTCCAGGTGAATGAACCGTGTTCTATTGCTTTGATTTCATAGGATGCTTCCTTGGAAGAACAGGCATAAACCGTCACTATACCCGGTTGCGTTTCCTCCCCAATTCCCAACCCGGCACGCCGTCCCTGACTCCGGCAAGCATCCAGCATCAAAACCACATTATCCGCGCCACAATTTCGCAAATAAGCCGTAATGTCACTAATTCGTAGCGCCGTCTCCTCTAGGTTGCCGGGATCAGCATCAATCGGCATCAGATAATCGTGACCATCTTGCAATTGACCATGACCCGCAAAGAAAAACCAGAGGTTATCTCCTCTCTCTAGGAAGGGTTGCGCAAATCGTTCCCGGAAGAAGCGTTTGTGATTAGCAAAGGTGGGTAAAGACCGTATCAGACCCCGTGGCGAGTCAATCCGGGGGAAATTGCCGGATAGATAGTAAACTTTTTCAAAGGAACTCGACTTCATCATAAAAAGATCCCGCATCGCCTCGGCATCCTGCACCGCATAGCTCAAGGATTGCAGGTTGTAGTAGTCGTTAATACCAATGGTAATTGCGTAGTTTCTACCCATGGGTCAATAGTGGCGGCTATGCCTCTGGACTATCTGGCTGACGAATGAATTTTAGGGTGATGCCCCCACTGTTGGTCAGGCCACCGCCCCCCATCCCCAGAATATTCACTTTTCCATCTGCACTGATCGCCACCGATAGCTGTACTTCGTCCAACTGCATTCCGGTCTTGGCTGCTGCCGTGGAAAACAGAACCCCGACCACGTGAATTAGTCCCGCCATAACCCCAATTAACGCTAGCGCATCCAACGGCACTCGCTTTTTTGCCACCCTCTGTAGTCTGACCACCGCCTTGGGCTGGTTGCCCCATCCCTCCCCCGATGTCCTTTGCCTCCCTTGCTCCATCCGGGACAGCGGTTTCTGCTGGGATGTCCTCGGTAATCACCCAAAGTTTGAAATCTTCGTCTGGCATTGTCTATCTACCTGTGTGCAGTTAGGGGGACTGGGTAACCGTTCGGCGTCGCCCACCAGGATACCCAATCCGGGGGGATTTTCGGATGTTGTTGCCAACGTCGCCTTACCTAAGCCTTAGCTTCCAAGCTGCCATCTTCTCCTGAGTGAGTACGAGAAGTGGGATGATCCATCAGCGGTCGCCCGTCAAGATGGTCTGCCACATGTGCTCAAGATAATTGACCGGGATTTCCCTGGCGATCACGCGCCCAAAATAACTGTGGCTAACCGGCGGATCGTAAAGTGTATTAAAATCATCGCAATCGATGGCAAAAATATTCCTGTCTAAGCGATCAATGCGTTCCGGCCCCGTATGTCCCAAACGTCGAGAGGCGATCATATTGGCAACGTTCGCTACCTTACTGAACAACATGGCGAGATCGTCCGATGCATAATAAACGACTGCGTTGCGAGCGGAAGGTGCTATGTATTGAGCTTCTTTTCCGGGTTCGAGAGCTTCATTGACTAAATCTCCCGCTGCCATAAAAATATTGCGAAAGACCATTGTGGCCCCTGGGGTGAAAAGTAATGAACGGTATCGTTTAGAGCAGCTCTCAATACTGCGAATGCCCATGGAGTGGGACAGGATATTAATTCGCTTCGTACAGGGATTCACGACGTTACTGTTGTCCATGCGCCAAGCGAGAAATTTTTGAAAGAGGCGAGCATAGGCAAGGCCACTCTTGTCGGCAGCAATTTGATCGTCAAAGTAATCTCCAATTTGACCGAGATCGTCGTCACAGGGCCAGATTACAGGAATGACTTTTATGTAACCCGGCGATTTTTGATCGCAGAGTTGCTGCAACTCCATTGTCCGGGGAAAGATAGAAGGCTCCGGCAAGTTGGAGTAGCCATGAAAGTACAAAAGAAGTTCTTTGACATTAGCTGCTTTCAGTTCCGAAAAAAAGCTAACATTGCCGATTTCAGTATAGTCATTCCCGGCGTTACGACGGCAGAAATAAACGGATTGTAAAGCTTGATTATCGCTCAGATTGAAGCTCACTGAACGCGGAACTTGATAAGCCCCATTAACTCTAGGAGTCACCTTCATTCAAGACACGATTGGTGATAAACAACGTGACATTACCTCTAAATAGGGTTTCAAGGAGAATCAAAAAACGAATGTTTCCTAAAACTTTATCAGGATTAAAAAAAATAGTTATTTCCTAACTTTAATCGGTTTACTTTTACCAATTGAAGCATTTTTTTTGGCGGACGATTTACTCCTGGCAAAATTTTATCTTCAATTTTTTTAGAAAAATGAATTCGACTCAAAAAGTTACATGGTGCGGAGAGAAAAGAGAAGATAGTGCAGAGGGCAAAAGCGCAAGAGGGCAGAGGGCTACAGAGTCCACGCCGAGAAACCACAACACGAAAACCGTAGTAGTTGATCCCAGTCGTTGGCCTGTTGCAGTCACGGTCAGCAGAGCGACAGAGCCATGGAGTGACAAGCCAGGAACCGCCCCGCAGTACTCGTTTTGAGGCATCTCCCCCCAGTGACCCAAACACTGCCATCCGTCAGCCGCACCCTTGTAGTTGTCATGCCAATGATCCAGACACCATTCCCACACATTACCGTGCAGATCATAAAGTCCAAACGCATTCGCTACCTCGAAATATCCCACATCCATTGTTGTTTTCCGATACTCTCCTTCTGGCCCAGACCCATAGACGTAATTACCGTTATAGTTCGCTAAATCGGTCGTCATCGTTTCCCCAAAATGAAAAGGAGTCGTCGTTCCAGAACGGCAAACATACTCCCACTCCCGCTTCACTGGAGTAAACGGTATTCCCGCCCCGTCTTTTGCGACAAGCGGGCACAAAATTCCATCGCATCCTCCCAACTAACCTGCGCCACCGGGTGGCTATCCCCTCTGAAATTAGAAGGATCAGCATCCAGCTCCTTCTCAACTTTAGGCTCAACTATAGAGCTGCCCACCATTGGGCTTGGGTTACTTGATATTGACCCATTAAAAAGGCCGGGACATTAACCCCATGCTGAGGACTTTCATCATCCTGTCGCTTCTTTTCGGCGGCCGGTGAACCCATCGTAAATGAATCCAGGGAATCCCCACCATCCCTTCAATTTGACACCATCACCTATAAGTCTTCCCTTCCCTGAAATTCCGCCTTTTTTCGAGCAGCATTAATTTTTTTTTTGTTGAATGTCAGCTGTTGCAACATTAAATTCAGCCGATGAACCACTTAAACGTTCAGGTTCTAGGGGAGGAACTCGCCAACTAGAGGATAAAAATAATACCCAGTCAAGTTTTGTTGCACTAAACCTCCCATCTCCTAAGCAAATCCACTGGAAAGTACCCGCCGTCGTGATGGTGAGGAAGTTAAAGGACTGCCTTTTGTTGTGCGTCCTCTGCGGGGTTCTGGATACGGCAGGAGCAGACCGACGCGGGGGTGGGGTCGCTGGCTTGGGGGTTGGGATCGTTGCTGGGGCAGGCGGCTGAGCAGGACTCCGAGGGGGAGTGTCAGGCGGAACGGGTGGACTGGATTCTGTTGGAGCGTCAGTCCTCAAACGGTCTACTTTCCGTACCCCCGGCCCGGGGCATCTGGATCGCTAGGGGAAACTGCCCAGATCTCGAATCAAGAGCTGTTCAGCCAAATCAAGGTCTTTGGCTTTCTCGGCCCGGAATGCGTCCAACTTCAGCGCTTCGGTATCCCGTTACCGTTGCGTTGCGGGGCAGCAGGATCAGGTAAGTATTTGCTGGCGGGTTCCACAATTTCATAAGGGCGCTGAACGGGCTGGACAAAGCGGCGGCTGAGTTCCGGGACTTGGTACTTGAGATAATTGGCCCAAACGCTCCACAATTGGCACAGTTGCCTTCCCCAGGGAGCCGGAGTCCCTGGAGGAGGGCATAGGTAAACACGCCATGCTGAATCGGCGGCGCTTCAATTTCATAAGACCGTTGGCGGGGACTGCAGGAAAATAGCGTCACCACCCCTTTCTGGCTTTCCCGGCCAATACCAGTCCCTGAGCGGCTGAGACTGCGGCAGGCATCAATCAATAGCATCACATTATCGGCTCCGCACCGCCGTAGCCGCTCGGTCACATAACTGATGGGGATAGCGGTTCGTTCCACATCCCCCGGATCGGCATCCAACGGCAGCAGGTAGTCTCGTTCTTCGTGGGAAAGCCCATGACCCGCAAAGAAAAACCAGAGAGTGCCCCCTCACCCCAAAAACGGTTGTTCGAAGCAAATTCGTAAAAAGCGCATCAACGTGGCAAAGGTGGAGGCCGGGAGGCAGTGGGTAAGCCCGTCTTGGGACTGGAATGGGGGGAGAATCTTCCGTGGGATGGAATATCTCCTCGAAACCCCTAGTCATCCCGGAAAAAGTCCCGCATCGCCTCGGCATCCCGCTTGGCACAGACAAGCCGTTGCAAGTTGTCGTAATGGTTAATGCCGATGGTGATTGCCCAGTTTTTGCCCATAGGTCAATAAGTGGATGCGTCTGGATGACCCAGCTTGTCGGGTTATTTCCCTACTGTTGATGGGAGCTTGGGTCTTCAGGGGTTTCTTCCGGGATGTCCTGGAAATCTACCCAAATCTTGCAATCATTATCTGGCATGGTTGATTTACCGACAGTTAGGGCCAAGCAACAATAGTCCAGCATCGCTTATCAGGATACCAAACCCGTAAGGGTCACCAGAGTCGGGATTGCTTTTACCAATGGTCAGACATCGCCATGGGCTTTACCGCCAAACCATGGCTCCGAAAAATTTGATCGCGCGCTGCGCGCGACAATACCGCTTTTGTGGTGACGACGATTTAGAACCAAATACCAGGTCATTACCCTAGATCAAAACGGTGGCTGTCCATTTTGCCTCCCCAGTTTGGCGATCACAAATTTCATAGAGATTATTGGCGATCGGCTTCCAGGTATAGTTCATGTCCGTTAGGTTGACGAAGAAGTCATTGGTCAGCAACCCTTCCCGTTCAGTGAACATACCGTGCCTGGTGCCACCATAGTTCGTACCAAGGACTCGCATCCCCCCCACCAGCACTGTCATCTCAGGGGCCGTTAACCCCATTAGTTGGGTGCGGTCAAGCATTAGTTCTTCAGGACTAACGACATAGTCTTTTTTCAGCCAGTTACGATAGCCGTCGTGGATGGGTTCTAGTACTTCAAAGGCATCAACGTCGGTCATCTCATTGGTGGCGTCGCCACGGCCCGGGGAGAAGGGTACCGTAATTTCAAAACCGGCGGTTTGGCAGCTCTGTTCAATACCAACGTTACCCGCGAGTACGATGACATCGGCCACACTGGCACCACTTTCAGTGGCGATACCTTCTAGCACAGTCAACACCTTGGCTAAACGGTTTGGTTCGTTACCTTCCCAGTCTTTCTGGGGAACCAGTCGGATACGCTCCATTAGCGCCCCACGTTGTCTGAATCCCGGAAGGTTCTGGCGCTGTCCCAGGCAGTACACACCATTTCGCTAATACTTAGACCACTAGCGGCGATCCGATCCTTAACGGTCTGAACGTTATAGTGGGTACGGCCCGCCGGCACTGGATCTTGCCAAATCAGGTCTTCTTGTGGTGCATCGGGGCCAATGTAACGGGACTTTGGCCCCATATCCCGGTGGGTCAGTTTAAACCATGCCCGTGCAAAGACTTCGGAGAAGTATGCTGGGTTTTGGTAGAACCGCTCAGATATCTGCCGATATTGGGGATCCATTTTCATGGCCATGTCGGCATCGGTCATGATCGGGTTGAGGCGGATCGTGGGATCTTCCACATCGACGGGTTTGTCTTCTTCCTTGATGCTAATCGGTTCCCACTGCCATGCGCCGGCCGGACTTTTCTGCAATGCCCACTCATAATTGAGCAACAGATGGAAATAGCCGTTATCCCATTGGGTGGGGTAGGTTGTCCATGCACCTTCAATGCCACTGGTGACGGCGTTACGGCCAATGCCCCGTTTAGTCTTGTTCAGCCAGCCTAGTCCTTGATCCTCAAGTTCCGCGGCTTCCGGTTCGGGGCCAAGCAAACTAGCATCACCGTTACCATGGCATTTACCTACTGTATGCCCCCCGGCGGTCAGAGCAACGGTCTCCTCATCGTTCATGGCCATACGGGCAAAGGTGATACGTATATCATGGGCCGTCCGGAGGGGGTCAGGGTTCCCATCCACGCCTTCGGGATTGACGTAGATTAGTCCCATCATTACAGCGGCTAAGGGATTTTCTAAATCTCGATCGCCGGAATAACGACTGTTGGGGTTGTCAGTGGGGGCAAGCCATTCCTTCTCTGAACCCCAATAAATATCTTTTTCTGGATGCCAGATGTCTTCCCGTCCAAAGGCAAAGCCAAAGGTTTTAAGTCCCATGGATTCATAGGCGATGGTACCGGCGTAGGCAATTAAGTCAGCCCAACTAAGTTTATTGCCGTATTTTTTCTTGATGGGCCAGAGCAAACGGCGGGCCTTATCCAGGTTGACGTTATCGGGCCAGGAATTGATGGGGGCAAAGCGTTGGTTGCCAGTACCGGCCCCACCCCGACCATCGGCAATACGATAGGTACCCGCGGCATGCCACGACATACGGATCATCAGACCACCATAATGGCCCCAGTCGGCTGGCCACCAGTCTTGGCTATCGGTCATCAGGGCCTGTAAGTCTTTTTTCAGTCCGTCAACATCGAGCTTCTTAACCGCCTCCCGATAGTCAAAGTCTGCTCCCATCGGATTGGTCTTACTATCATGCTGACTTAAAATATCGAGGTTGAGTGCATTAGGCCACTCCATCTTCGACATACTGGTTTTCGTCACACCGCCGTGCATCACTGGGCATTTACCACTAGTGCTCGTCATGTTGTGACTCATTTCCAGTTTCCTCGTGTGATTTGCTCTGCCTGCATCATCATATCGTCGATGATGTTGGTAGTTGCTGCAATAGCACTGCCTGGTCGGACTTGGGCGGGATCATTGGCTTGCATCACAGCCTGCACCCGCGATCGCCACTTGGGTGGCACCGGCAGCAGTGACTGCCGACAAATTTTCCGGATCAATGCCACCAATGGCAAACCAGGGACTGGGGCATTTTCCTGGGCATAGCGCACACGCCAAGCCCGCTGGTTTTTGCCGGCTTTCGTTGGCGTGGCATACACCGGGAACCCCGATGTGGTCTGCCTCCAGCGATCGCCTGTTGCATTTCATCAGGGTTGGTGGTGGAGCGGCCAATGATTTTACCGGAACCCAGAAGGGAGTTGACGCAACGGCAATGGGTAAATCCTGTTGCCCCAAATGAACCCCATCGGCATTAACGGCGATCCCAAATCCACCCGGTCATTGATCAAAAACAGGGCGTTATATGCTGTACAGAGTTGCCGTAATTGCTTCGCCCTTTCCCAGCGGAGACAATCCTCCGTTTCCTTATCCCCGGTATTGCACGAGGTTAACCCCCCCCGAGGGGCCGATTCGACAACGGTGAATAAATTAGGGATGGGGAGACGTGACCAAATACAACGGCGATCGCCGGGAGACGGTCTAGGCGGGGAGGGTTCGCAGCGCAGATTCGAGGGCATAGACTTCATAACGGAGTTGTTTACAGCTTTCCCCCATCGCGGGGTCCTCCAGCTTGCCGTACTCCTCCAGCACCCGCAGCGCTTCCTGTACCCGGCAAAGATTGGTAACAATAGCAAGGGGTGGATTGGCGGTGTTCTTCCTGGGGATGGGTTAACCCGGTGCCCACATCGTCGGGGGTATTGCGGGCGGCCCGAAATTCTGGGCGGTGCCATTGGGCTAGGGCTTGCCGCAGTTGTTTACACTGATTGGCTAATGTCCCATTGTTTAACCCAAACCGACACCATTCTTCTATCGTCCGGAGACCTTCCCTGGCTCGGTTGAGGTTAGCGTCTAAAATTCTGGCGATCGCCTGGGGGTGGGGGGTATTCATGGCAAACAGGGGTGGAACAGGGGGAGTTTGTCCGGGTTGACCGGTCATAACCGCAACCAGTTTAATGCTGACGGAAAAAAGGAATCAACCGCCGAATTCCCCGTCGAGCGGTTACGGCGAAAATATATGGGTGGTTAAGAAAGCTCAATCGAATGGTTCATGAAGCTGCGCGACCGTCTCAAACAATGGCGTTGCAATAAGTTAAACACTGTCCCCTAAAATTCCTGTTATGGCAACTTTACACTGCAATTGGCTACCCGCAGATACTACCCAGATGGGTCAGCTATTTATTTGGGCCGACATTTGGTCAACCACTGGGGAAGCAGGGGATGCATCCCGCCATCCCTTCACACCAGCCATTCCAGATTTACTGACATTGGGGGCGGAACTCCAACTTCCTTTCCCCTTCCCTCGACACGGTTCAGCCCCACACCCAGCCCTCACGTTACCCAGCTATCGCCAACAAAAGCAGGCGTTACCCTTCGTGGCCGGACAAGACCCCGTGGCCATGAAAGCCAATTATCTCCACTATCGCGAATGGCAAGTGGAAGGAATTGCTCTGACCCCCGACCCAAGCCCAACGCCTGTTTGCCGCGTTACCCCTCGGAGGCGATCGCCCCCCCCAACTGGGGACTGAATTTTATTTTTACGGCCAGGTCTATCGCTGGGGGTTGGATTTTGCGTTACGCGGGAAATATCTGCCGGGGGTTCAGGTTAACCCCGATGGCAACAAAGCCTACTGGCTGCCGGTTCTGAACAGTACCCGTGATCAGACCTGCTTAGCCCATTTCACCCAGGCCCTACCGGCTAATGCCTCAGCCCAAGGGTCTCCCCTCCATCGCCGTGAACAGGTGGTTCTGGATTTTCTTCAACACCTGTTACAGGCCCATATCCAGGCGACCCATCCCCCCGCAACGCGCCATAAAAGTCAGTGGTTACAAAAATGGCTCACCGGCTTAATTGACTCCACTCAAATCCAGTTGGGACGCGGTAAAGCCACGCAACGGCTGGCGACCACCCTGGGGCATTGGATGCTGCCACTCCAGACCTATTTAGGGCGACCGGACAACCTTGACCTCATACAGCGACAGGTTCGGGGGGCGGTGGCCCTCCATCCCCCCCACGATAATCCCGGTGGCCCTTGGCATTTAGCCTTTGGCCTACAAACCCTAGATAACGAAAACAGTTGGATTCCCGCTACGGCAATTTGGCAAACCGACTCTGAAGTGTTGTCTTGGCAACAGCGTCAAATCCTCGACCCCCAGGAAAGTCTACTCCGGGGGTTAGGCATGGCGGCCCGGGTTTATGCCCCCATCGCCCAGAGTTTAGAAGACCGTTGTCCTGTGGGTTGTGATTTGGATGCCATTCAAGCCTATGAATTTATTTTGGCGATCGCCGCCCAATTACGGGAACAGGGGCTGGGGGTCAAATTGCCGACCGGGTTGGAACAGGGGGGAACCGCGAAACGATTAGGGGTAAAAGTCATGGGTCAAATTCAACGGCGGCGGGGAAAACGGCTAACGCTACAAAGTTTAATTGACTACGATTTATATCTCGTCCTCGGAGAAGGGGAATCCGCTCAAGCGCTGTCTGCCGATGACTTTGCTGGGTTATTATTTAACAATCTCCCCCTGGTGGAATTCCACAGGGAATGGATTACCCTACAACCGGCGGATGTGCGGGCGGCCCAAACTATTCTTGAACAACAACAAGACCCCCTACCCATCTCAGTAGAGGGGGCACTCCAGTTAAGCATGGGGGAAAGTCAAACCATTGCCCGGTTACCCGTCACCCAGTTTGCAGCGACAGGAATGTTGCAGGAATTGATCGAGACCCTGCAAAACCCCCGAGGGGTAAAACCCATCATGGCTCCCCCTGGATTTCAGGGACAACTCCGCCCCTATCAGGGTCGTGGCGTCGGGTGGCTGGCCTTTTTGGAACGTTGGGGACTGGGTGCTTGTTTAGCGGATGACATGGGGCTAGGGAAAACGCCGCAACTGTTGGCCCTTTTGCTGACCCTGCAAGCTGAGGAGATGTTGGTTAACCCGGTTTTAATCGTCTGCCCCACGTCGGTGCTGAGTAATTGGCAACATGAAATTCAGAAATTCACCCCCGGGCTGAACGCAATTCTCCACCACGGCGATCGCCGTAAAAAGGGTCAACCGCTCGTGCGTCAGGTGCAGCACCAGCAGATTGTCCTCACCAGCTATGCCCTCTTGCAACGGGATATCAGCAGTTTAAAACTCGTGGACTGGCAGGGGGTGGTGTTGGATGAAGCGCAAAATATTAAAAATCCCCAAGCTAAACAATCCCAAGCAGCACGGGAATTATCGGCGGGCTTTCGCATTGCCCTGACAGGAACCCCGGTGGAAAATCGCCTAACAGAACTGTGGTCAATTTTAGAGTTTCTCAACCCCGGTTTTTTGGGAACCAAACCTATTTCAAACGACGGTTTGCTAACCCCATCGAAAAATTCGGCGATCGCCAATCGTTACTGATCCTGCGGAACCTGGTGCGACCCTTTATTTTACGTCGCCTCAAGACTGACCACACCATTATCCAAGACCTGCCGGAAAAACAGGAGATGACGGTTTTTTGTGGGCTTTCCCACACCCAAGCTGAACTCTATCAATCCCTAGTGGAGCAATCCCTGGCGGCCATTGATAGCAGCGACGGCATCCAGCGCCATGGACTGGTTCTCGCCCTGCTCACCAAGCTCAAGCAGTTATGTAATCATCCGGCGTTACTCCTCAAGGAACCGGGGATTGAGCAGCCCACCGCCTCCGGGAAGTTACGCCGTCTGACTGAAATGCTGGAGGAAGTGATCACCGGAGGCGATCACGCCCTGATATTTACCCAGTTTGCCGAGTGGGGACATCTCCTGAAACCCTATTTGGAACGGCAGTTTAACCAAGAAGTTCTTTATCTCCACGGTGGCACTAAACAACAACACCGCCAGGCGATCGTGGAACGTTTTCAGCAAGACCCCAACAGCCCGGCGCTATTTATCCTCTCCCTCAAAGCCGGGGAACGGGCCTTAACCTCACCCGCGCCAACCATGTTTTCCATGTGGACCGCTGGTGGAATCCGGCGGTGGAAAATCAGGCCACTGACCGGGCTTTTCGCATTGGCCAGACTCGCAACGTACAGGTTCACAAATTTATCTGCACCGGAACATTGGAGGAAAAAATCAATGCGTTAATCGAAAATAAAAAACAATTGGCGGAGCAGACAGTGGATGCCGGAGAAAACTGGTTAACCCGGTTGGATACCAATCAACTCCGTCGATTATTGGTGCTGGAAACAGCCGGGATCATTGCTGACGATTAATTCTCCCGTCCAATTTAAACACTGAATCTCTGGCAGAACGAAATCCCACACAACCGGGGAGGTTGACCCTGATGAGAGAATAAGAGTAATCAAGTTGGTTCAGCCCCCCCCATCACCCCTTTGTGTTTCAGCAGAGTTTGATCCCCCCTGAAAACCTATGGCTTACGATCCACTCCACCATAAATATCGCCCCCAAACCTTTGGCGATCTCGTGGGGCAAACGGCGATCGCCGAGACCTTGAGTAATGCGATGGAGCAGGAGCGTATTGTCCCCGCTTATTTGTTTACGGGGCCACGGGGAACTGGAAAAACGTCATCCGCGCGCATTCTGGCCAAATCCCTCAACTGTCTGCAAGCGGCGCGTCCCACAGCCACCCCCTGCGGTGTTTGTAACACTTGTCGGGCGATCGCCATCGGAACCGCGCTGGATGTCATTGAAATTGATGCGGCCAGTAATACGGGGGTTGATAATATCCGTGAATTGATTGAACGGGCCCAGTTTGCCCCGGTGCAGTGCCGTTACAAGGTGTATGTCATCGATGAATGTCACATGCTCAGTGTGGCGGCCTTTAATGCGTTGCTGAAAACCCTGGAAGAACCCCCAGAAAGGGTGGTGTTTGTGTTGGCCACCACGGATCCCCAACGGGTGCTCCCCACAATTATTTCCCGCTGTCAACGGTTCGACTACCGCCGTATTCCCCTGGATGCGATGGTGCAACATTTAGGCTGGATTGCAACCCAAGAGGGAATCAATATTGACCCAGCGGCGCTCACCCTCGTCGCCCAGATTGCCAATGGGGGGTTGCGGGACGCGGAAAGCTTACTCGACCAGTTGAGTTTACTGCCGGGGCTCATTACCGCCGATAAGGTGTGGGACCTCGTCGGGGCAGTGCCAGAACAGGATTTGTTGACCCTCTTGACGGCGATCGCCTCTGACCAAGCGGAAACCCTGCTGAGCACTTGTCGCCAAATTCTGAATCGGGGACGAGAACCCTTAATTGTGCTACAGAATTTAGCCGCCTTTTACCTCAACCTACTAATTGCTAAAACGGCTCCCCAGCGCCTAGATTTGGTCGCAGTGACCCAGCCCACCTGGCAGCAATTGTGTGAGTTAGCCCCCAATTGGGCAATGCCCACGATTTTACAGGGACAACAGCGGCTTAAAGACAGTGAAGTGCAGCTCCGGAACACCACCCAGCCGCGCCTCTGGTTAGAAGTTACGCTCCTGAATCTCTTGCCCTCCGCTTATGCCACAGTTGAATCGCCCCGGACCCAGGCGGCCCCCGCTCAACGTCCCATTTCCACTCCCTTCCCTGCCACCAATACTGCCGCTCCAACAGCCCCACCGCGGGTTACCCCGCCGCCCTCTGAGCCCATTCCAGTCACAGTATCCCCTGAACCTAAAACTGAGCCTGAGGCAGTCACTCCTACCCTGCCCTCTGCCCCCCCTGCTTCAAGGGATTTGGCACAAACCTGGAGTGCAGTGTTAGCAGAATTAACCACCCTGACCCAAGCGCTGGTGAAAGCCCACGGGATGCTAGAAAAATTTGAGGGCAATACGGCCTGGGTCGGGATTAAAACAGAAGCACTTTTGAAACTTGCCCAAGGAAAAGTCAAAGAATTAGAAGCGGCTTTTGCCCAAGTGTGTGGCACGACAATCCGAGTGCAGTTGTTGGTTGTGGGTCAGTCCGTTTCCACCAACAGCATTGCTCCGGCTAGCCCTTCATCTCCCCCGCCCCGCCCGCCAGTCAGTTCTGCCCCGACACCATCATCGCCTGTCACTGCAACCGCCGTTGCGTCGCCACCAGTAAAAGCTTCGACAATTCCACCGCCCACCGCACCGACCGAGCCATCCCGTCCCGCTCCCGAACCACAATCCCTCCATCGATCGCCAGCGGGCTCAAGTCCCTCTCCGCCTCCATCGGTAAGCACGACGCCTGTCCCCCCGGTTGAACCGATAGACCCGTCAGAATCCTTGACGGATTCCCCAACCCGGAAAGCGCTGGAACAGTTTGCCAAAAACTTTGACGGAGAAATTATTGAGTCTGAAGCCACACCAGAGTCGAATGAGGCATCCTCAGCCCCCCCCCAACGGAACATGCCCCCAGAGTCCAGGGAAGACCTACGTTGGATTTAGAACATTTAGCCGATGAAGATGTTCCGTTTTAGTTTCTGCGCCTTTTCTTGGGCTGGTTGGGCACAAGTGAGGCGATCGCCCCACGACCCCGTTCATCCGTCGCAAGTAACCTCTCGGATTCATCGACCGACCTGATACGGTCGGTGTGCAACGGGATTGTTAAACCGTACCTCACAGATCGCTTATGATCAGCGTATTCTCACATATCTGGAATTTAAACTATGTCACTCGCTAAGTTAATTCCTATGGTCAACAATCTGAGTCAGTCAGACAAATTATCACTCTTTAAACTTCTAGCCACACAAATCCCAGACGCTGAACTACAAGTCATTTTTTCTGCATCAGAGTACCCAATATGGTCGCCCTACGATACAACGGAAGCCGCAAATGTGCTGATGCAGATGATTCAGGATGACCAAGAGGCATCCACTCGTGCCTAGTACAGTCGAGTTTCCCTTTTCTGAGGATGAAGCATTACCCACAATTCCTATCATTCTTGGTTATGCAGACTCTTCTGTTCCTACAAATGCACTGCTAGATACTGGATCTATGGTCAATCTCTTACCTTATGATATCGGACTGCAATTAGGTGCAATTTGGGATGAACAAACTGTCCGCTTGCCATTGGCTGGAAATCTTGCAACGGTTGAAGCACGAGGATTATTTGTGCACGTTCAAATTGGGGGTCTTGAACCCATTCGTCTAGCATTTGCCTGGGCTAAAACAGCTCAAGTACCCTTAATCCTTGGGCAAACGAACTTTTATCGAGAATTTGATGCACTTCATTGTTGAATTAGCCTAATTTCCTTAATTTCAGGCATTTTTATCCATCCTATTTGTTATTTCGACTAATGCCTGTAGCAAACCTGATTCATCAAGATTTCCTTTATCAATTTCATCCAAATTCTGTTCAATGGAGTTAATAATTGTTTGATCAAATTTAGTGTTAGTCTTCATTTTTTCAAGCCATTCCCAGATAAAGCTATCTGATACCGATTGATCACTCATATGGTTCTCCGGTTTTTTCAAGTTCATACCATCAATAGTCCGGACACTTTTCTAAGCAAGCACTGTAACTCTTGATTTTTCGCTGACCAAGTCTAATGTGGAATGGGCTTGAAACCCGCATTCTAACGTTGGCTATCAAAAACTGTCCGGAGTGTTGACTATGATGCTTACTACTCATACGGAAACTTTCCGTATTCCGTGTAAGTAGGTGGGTCTAATTAAATATAAGACAAGTGTTGTTTAGATTTAGAAATGAAACTTGGGATTAGCGAGGGTTCCAGTGCGTTTACTCCACCCTATATTTAATTCCATCTACCTACCTAATACACCCTACAGCAACAATATAGGAAAAACTTCCGTATAATCACCCCATTTAGGGACGATCGCCAGAAAATTTCTTTATATCATTTCTAAAAGCATGTTAGACAGATTAGCGTACTGTGGTTCGGGGTAAGCTTCATTTCGACTTGGACATCGATCGCCTCAAAACGCATCAAATCAAGCCACTCGTTTCTGAGCCACCAATACCCCCATTAGACCATTGGCGATCGGGTAATGGGTTACGGCTGTCAGGCCGGCCGCCTGAGCGAGTTTCACCTGGTCTGGCCCCGTGGGAAATCGGTCTAGGCTGGGTTGCAGGTAGGCATACTCATCCCGAATTTGGTACTGCTGGGCTAACGGAACCACAATATTGTGCAAATACCAACGTTGAAACTGTTCCAGGTAGGCATTATCTGGCCGATGAAAATCTAAGATGGCGACTTTTCCCTCGGGTTTCAGCACCCGCGCCAGCTCCGATAGAGCCTGGGGGATATTGCCCACATTCCGCAAGCCATAGCCCATGGTGGCTGAATCAAATTGACCTTCCGCAAAGGGTAAATTGAGGGCATTCCCCGATCGCCATTGCATCGCATAGCGTTGAAACCGTCCGACCTGGCGTTGAGCGGCGATCGCCAGCAGTGCTTCGCAAAAATCCACCCCGACCACATGCCCGGTTGTTCCGACTTGTTTGGCTGCCTGAAAGGCTAAATCCCCGCTACCGCAACACACATCCAAGTGATGTCCCCCCAGACGACACCCACTCCATTTCACCGCCATGGCCTTCCATACATGGTGCTGTCCCAGGCTTAACCAGAAATTAAATGCATCATATTGGGGGGCAATGCGGGCAAACAGCGCTCGAACATCGACCGGAAGGGGAAGATCGTGGGACATGGAGCACCAGAGGTAAAATTCAATCCAGGAATCATTGTAGGCAAACCGTCGAGCAGGGCCTAGGGATTACGGGTAAAGCCCGTTAAAATTACGGAGTAAATTGTTCCAGTACAACCCAGCTAACATTTATCCCCTAAGTCATCATGATTCCTGGTGAAATAATCCCCGCCGCCGGTGAAATTGAACTGAATGTCGGTCGTCCCACCCAGACCGTCAACGTCGCTAATGCTGGCGATCGCCCCATCCAAGTCGGCTCCCACTATCATTTTTATGAAGTCAACACGGCGTTGCAATTTGACCGAGAACTTGCACGGGGAATGCGGCTCAATATTCCAGCGGGGACAGCGGTACGGTTTGAGCCGGGGGATGAAAAAACGGTGGAGTTAGTCGCTTACACCGGTAGTCGGGAAGTGTATGGTTTTAATGGCTTGGTCAATGGTCAGTTAGATGAAACCGAAAAGGCCCGCCGCAAAAAATCAAAAAAATCAGACAAAAGATCGACACAGTAAGCCCATTTAAAAAAACTAAAGCCATTGCAACCAGCGTCATTGAGGAAAAAAGGGGTGTTAAAAGCGGTCTTATTGGATTTCAACGGTGTCGTCATTAATGACGAAGCAGTTCATCGACAACTGTTGGACGATCTATTACTCAGTGAAAATCTGCGCCCCCTGACCCCGGCAGAATACCAACAATTTTGCCTCGGCCGCAGCGACAAAGTGTATCTAGTGGATTTATTTGAGCATCGTGGACGGGGGTTACCGGCCGATTATTTACTTAAATTGATTGACCGCAAGACAAAACAGTACCATAAAAAAATTGTGGCATTGGGGGATCAATTACCCATTTATCCCGATTTCATCCCTTTTTTAAAGCAGTTACAATTCCAGCGGTTGGCGATCGCCATCGTCACCAGTACAGTGCGTCAAGAAGTGGAATATATTTTGAAAACGGCTGGAATTCTGACCGATTTCCCCCTCATCGTTGCGGGGGATGATCTTCCTACCGGCAAGCCCCAACCAGACGGCTATTTATTGGCGATCGAACGATTAAATCAACAACGTCAAACCCTGACCGCTGACCAGACGGACAGCTTATTGGAGGATATTTCCCCCCTTTTACCGGAAAATTGCCTGGCGATCGAAGCCACCTTGGCGGGCATTGAAGCCGCTAAAGCGGCCAACATTCCAGTGGTCGGCATTGCCCATACCTATCCCTATCATTTCATGCAACGTCAGGCAAACTGGGCTGTAGACCATTTCTCTGAAATTGATTTAGACCGACTGCAAGTCATTTTTTCTCAGCGTTCGACCCTGGAAATGAGTGCGTGATAAAAACTGACCCCGACAGAAAAAAGTAGGCAAATCCCAAGCGTTGCAAGTCTAGGAGAATGGCCAATAATGCCAGCGGGCTATGTTTTGTGAAGCCATATTTTTGCATATTTATCTCGATAAAGAAATATCAACTGCTATCCTCAAATTGCCTGAGAATGCATGGCACAAACTTGATTCAATCGGCGCGTCAAATCAATTAAAACCATCATGGGCGCGAAAAAATATTGAGAAAAATCAACCAATCCTCTATAGTTATTGAGAATTAATTCTATTAAATTTTTGGGGAGTGTGATTTTCAATGTCAAAACGATCTGTGAGCCGTCGTTTATTTCTCGGCGGTATATCAGCTGCAACGGTGGTCTTAGGCAGTCAAATACTCAGTGGATGCGGTCAATCGACGCCCCCCAACGAGTCAGGCACAACTCCAACAGAGTCCACATCGAGGGCTGAACCAGGGGTAGTTAATCTCTATTCTTCTCGCCATTACAACACGGACAATGAACTGTATGCCAAGTTTACGGCAGCAACGGGCATTAAGGTGAATCTTATTGAAGGCAAAGCCGATGAACTCTTAGAAAGAATTAAGTCGGAAGGTGAGAATAGTCCAGCGGATGTTTTTATGACCGCAGACGTAGCCATACTCTGGCGTGCGGCAGAAGCTGGGGTGTTTCAACCGATCAAGAGCAATGTTTTAGAAACCAGCGTTCCCAGCAATTTACGCCAACCTGAGGGTCTTTGGTTTGGGCTCACGAAACGAGCGCGGGTCATTATGTACAACAAGTCTAAAGTTCAGCCCGGAGCGTTGTCCACCTATGAAGCCCTAGCTGAACCCCAATGGAAAAATCGTGTTATTATCCGCCCTTCCAGCAATGTTTATAATCAGTCTTTGGTGGCTTCAATGGTGTTGGCCGATGGTGAATCAGAAACCCTAAAGTGGGCAACTGGCTTTGTCAACAATTTTGCCCGCCCCCCCCAGGGCAATGACACCGCCCAAATTAAAGACGTGTCGGCTGGCATTGCCGACGTGACCCTGGCAAATACCTATTACCTGGCCCGACTCCTGGAAAGTGACGATCCTGCTAATCAGGCGATCGCCGAAAATATTGGCATCTTTTTTCCGAACCAAGAAGGTCGAGGCGCCCATGTGAATATCAGCGGTGCGGGGGTTGTCAAGTCAGCCCCCAATCAGGACGCAGCGGTAGAATTCCTTGAATATATGGTCAGCGAACCCGCCCAAACTTTCCTCGCAGCAAATAACTATGAATATCCGGTTTTAGCCGGTGTACCGCTGAATACGGCGGTGGCAAGCTTCGGTGAATTTAAAGCGGATGAAATAGACCTGACTCAATTGGGGCCGGCCCTGACCCCAGCAGTCAAGGTCATGGATGAGGCTGGATGGAAATAGGGCTGTATCTCTTTGCCGCTGTCCCAAGTACCATGCTTTTAAACCAAGCCTGTCTATGAATTTAGAGCACTGAAACAAATTTCTAGTCAAAGTTTCGGTGCTTTTTGTCAGTACCCTAGCCAATGTCTATGGTGGTTTACTATTCGGATTTCCGAGCGGCGGGGGGAGCCGGTAAGCCGCCGCCAGTAGCAGCCGGAGCAGTGGGTTGGGGGGCACGGGTAGCAGCCCGGGGAGCGGGTTTAGGCGCTGCTGTTGTGGTACGACGAGGGGTGGATGTAGAACGACGGGGCGGCGCAGAGCGAGTAGTACGACTAGAACCACTGCTAGCTTGTCGCCGAGACCGGGACCGGCGTGGCGTAGATGATTGGGACTTAGCCGTAGCCGGGGCTGCTAAAACTTTGATTTTTCGCTTATTCAACGGCTCAGCTTTGATGCTGGGTTTACGGGCATCGGGGTTTTTCGGCATGGCAGGGAAATATTCCACGGGAAAATTTTCAGCCACATCTCTCATGTATTTACCCCAGATGATGGCGGCGGTGGTGCTGGCCCCATTGGTGGGTTTGTAATCGTCATTACCCAGCCAAACCCCCGTCACCAATTGGGGAATGTAGCCAATAAACCAAAGATCACGGGCTTCGTCGGAGGTTCCGGTCTTACCTGCCACCTGTCGTTTGCCCAGTTGGGCGGGCCGCCCTGTTCCAGACGTCACCACATTGCGCATCATGGATGTCATGATGGCGTTACTATCTGGGTCGAGGGCACGGGTTTGTTGATGCTCCGCTTTATAAATCACCTCCCCTTTGGCATTGGTGACGGTCTGGATGGCGTAGGGTTTAACAAACGTTCCTTTGTTGGCAAATGTGCCATAGGAAGCGGTCATCTCCAGCGGGGACATGACCCAGGAACCTAGCGCCAGGGAATAAGTGGGTTCGAGTTCTGACGCAATGCCCATTTTGCGCGCGGTGTTAATCACTGGCGTCCAACCGACATCTAACAACAATCGGACTGCCACCACATTGACTGAGTTGGTGAGGGCTGTCCGGAGAGCCATATTGCCACCGCGATATTTATCACCGTAGTTTTCCGGTTTGTAACCATTAATAGAGAACGGAACATCGGGATAGCTTTTGTTCGGAGAGATGCCAGTGGCGATCGCCGTTCCATAGAGAATGGGCTTAAAGGTGGAACCTGGCTGACGTTTGGCTTGGCTGACCCGATTAAATTCGCTTTCGTCGTAATCCTTTCCCCCCACCATCATTTTGATTGCCCCGGTACGGGGATCAATGGACACCATGGCTCCCTGGGAAAAGCGTTGCCATCTGCCATATTTTTCCGTCGATTCTTTGAGGATAGTCTGGGCTTCATTTTGCCAAACCGGATTCAGGGTAGTGCTCACGGTCAGCCCTCCACTTTGGAGCTGTTCCTCAGAGAGTTTACTCTTGAGTTGCTGGAGAACGTAGTCCGTAAAGTATTCTGCCTCTCGGTTAAAACGTTTTAGGGGGCTGGGATTGAGCCCTAACGGTTGGGCGATCGCCCCATCGGCCTCCGCTGGACTGATGAATCCCACTTCCGCCATTTTGGTTAGAACTTGGTTGCGTCGATCTGTGGCGATTTCTGGATTTTCGAGGGGAGAATAACGACTGGGGGCAGGGACAATTCCCGCGAGGGTGGCCGCTTCCGCAGGGGTTAGTTTGTCCGGGGATTTACTGAAATAGGCATGGGACGCATCCGCAACGCCATAGGCACCAGAACCCAAATAAATCAAGTTAAGATAGCGTTCCAAAATCTGATCTTTCGGTAACGTGGTTTCAATCTTTTGGGCAATGCGCAACTCTTTAATTTTGCGGGAATAAGTCCGGTCTTGGGTCAGAAAAACCAACCGGGCTAGCTGTTGGGTGATGGTGCTGCCCCCCTGAACCACTTCGCCGGAGAGGGTATTGGACACCGACGCCCGTAAAATTCCCTGTAAATCGATGCCGCGATGTTGCCGAAATCGTCGATCTTCACTGGCAATGAAGGCTTCTTCCACTAGGGGAGGAATTGCGCCTAAGGTCAACTCGTCATGACTAACGTTGCCAATTTCCTGTAACACGGAGCCATCCCCCGCTTTGATGGTCATGGTTCCTGGTTCAGCGTGGGTCAAAATATCTTCGATCGCCACCTGGGTCATGGTGTCCACTTGGTAATATCCCCATGCCAACGCTGAGGTTCCGACACCGGCCCCCATCCCAAACCCTAAAATCAACCAGAAATGTCGCTGCTGGGACAGGGTATGGAGCGATCGCCCCGCCTGTTGAATCCAGTGGCGTATTTTCTCTTTATTTTTATTTTTTGTGCCACCTGCATTCTGTTTATCTGCCTCGCTATCTCCGCTGGGGTCAGGGAAATCTATCTCGGCAGCATCGACCCCAGACTCAGTAACCGTTTTATCCAGAAAGCTTGTCCCTGCAATATCAGTTACGGCAACGGTTTGGGCTAGAAGTGGTGTGTTTTGTTCAGGGACGAGGGATTCCTCCGGTACCGTTGTCATGGAATCAGTCTCTGATGGAGAGAGAGAGGCCGGCAAAGATGACCCTTCCGTTAACTCAGCCCCGACCTCATGGGAAAGAATTACCTTTTTGCCGGTTTCCGGGTTGAAGATTTCATAGTTGCCATTGTCTAGGGGACTGATGGATACGTTGGATTTTTTAGCGCCAGACCTTATACGACTGATATTAGGGCTTATGGTCGATTCCGACGACGAACCGGGGGAAGGAGCACGGCGTTCTGCTGCTTTTTGGCGTGAACGTCTCCTGGATTCGGCGTTTCGGCGGGAAAATCGTTTAAACACGGCTAATTATCGAGAGGATTAATGTGTGGGAGCTTGGGCAATCAATGGGTAGGTAGGGGAGGCAGTAACAGAATAACGTTTATCTCACCAAAATTTAGGGCCGCGTCGGTGGAATCATCGTTGGTCGCTGTGGGTCGATTACGGTAAATATACGGTAAATAAATGACTAGCGCATCTCTGAAATAGTTTCACTACAACTCCGGTTACGAAATGTCAATACCTCGTTGCTCTTTGCAGATTAACCCAACTCGGCCATGTTGAATCACCCGCTCCTATCCCAAGCGCTATTGAACCTTGATGGTGCGCCCTATCCCGCCTATCGAGACCTCCAATCAGTTTATCAATTTTCCCAGTTTCAGCTACATCTGCGGCGGATTCAGCGCGACCCCTTCGCCAGCCCGTCTCAAATTGCTTTAATCATTGATAATGCCCACAGTCAGTTTCCCGCCCGTTTAATTCACTCCGGCGATCGCCGTTTAGGGCTACGGGATTTCATCGCCCGGCGCATTGTGCAGGAAGCCCAACGGTTGAGCTGTTCTACCGGATCGGGGAATAGCGGCAAAATACAGACAACCACGTTAGGACAAGAAATTCTAGACCGGACGTTGGTGCTTTTTGACGGAGACCGCTGGGAAGTCCGGTTGGGGGTGGGATTACCAGGACGGGGGCGGCGGATTGATGGGACAGCAGCAGAAAAGTTATTGTGTAACGCCTTGCCGCAATTGGTTAACCGTTGCCTCCTCGCATCAGCCTATGAATTGACAGAACTAACTGCCCACTGCGAAGCCCTTGAGGATCAGATTGCCCTCCGACAACAGTTAGCTGAGCGGGGGTTGGTGGCGTTTATAGCCAATGGCGCTGTGTTGCCCCGTTGTAGTGGCATTGACCCCCGGCCGTTGGCGTCTAACTCAGCCGTGACTTTTCAAGCCCCGACTGCTTTGGCGGTAACGTTGCCTTGCCCCCACCAAGGAGAGATGACCGGAATGGGAATTCCTCAGGGCGTCACGTTAATTGTGGGCGGCGGCTACCACGGCAAATCCACGCTACTGTCGGCGATCGCCTTGGGTGTGTATAACCAGCCGTTGGGAGACGGCCGGGAAAAAGTGGTTTCGGTGGCTAATGCGACTAAAGTCCGCGCCGAAGAGGGTCGGAGTGTGACAGGGGTCAACCTATCGCCCTTTATCAACCAACTGCCCCGGGGTCAATCCACCCAGGAATTTTCTACCCAGAATGCTAGCGGTAGCACCTCCCAAGCGGTCAATATCGTGGAGGCATTAGAAGCCGGGTCAACGCTGCTGCTGCTGGACGAAGATACCTGTGCGACGAATTTTATGATCCGCGATCGCCGGATGCAGCAACTCATTCATAAATCCCAAGAACCCATTACGCCCTTTATCGATAAGGTACGGCAACTGTACGAAGACAAAGGCATTTCCAGCATTTTAGTCATGGGGGGGAGTGGCGACTACTTTGAGGTGGCGGATACGGTCATTGCGCTGGAGAGTTACCACGTCCAGGATGTCACCCCACAAGCTAAGGCGATCGCCGCCCAATATCCCAGTCAACGGCAGTGGGAAGGGGGGAAGGATTTTGGGACATTACCCCAACGTCAAGTGGATCTCGTCTCGTTTGACCCCCGACGAGGGAAACGGGCCGTGAGCGTGAAAGCCCGTTCGGTGGCGCAGCTCAGCTTGGGTCAAAGTGACATTGATCTTTCTGCAGTGGAGCAATTGGTGGAAGCCAATCAAGTCCGGGCGATCGGGGCCGCGTTGGCGGCACTTTTCTCCCATTTCGGGAGCCAAACCCTGCCCATGGAGGAAATTCTCTCTTTTATTCACCACCAATTACTCAGCCAAGGGGTTCAAGCTTTGAGTCAAACGGAGGGCAACCTCGCCGCTTTTCCGCCGTTGGAATTAGCCGCCGCCATTAATCGCTTGCGGACATTAACCGTCCAGGAAACGCATTAGGAGCCATAAAATTGCGTCATTCCTGACAGATTGGGTCACGACGGTGATCACAAAATCACGATAGTAGGGCGATCGCCCTTACGTTAAGGTGAAAGCTGGACGCAGTGGGCAAGGTGAAATGAGTCCAGAAAAGCGATTAAGCATTTGTATTCCGACCTATAACCGTCCGGCGTGGTTCCAACGGGGATTGGCCTCAATTGTTGGAGATCCCCAGGTTGATCGCTCACAAGTAGAAATTGTGATTACAGATGATTCTGATGATGCCCGTTGTGGGGCGATCGCCAACGCAACCTTGACTGGCTGGCATTACCGTTACGAGCATCATCCCCAAGCCCTGGGAATGGCCCAAAATTGGAATCGGGCTATCCAGTTGGCACGGGGTCAGTTTGTAATGGTGTTGCACGACGACGACTTTTTTTTGCCGGGGGGAGTGGAGCGATTAGTGAATGCCATCCAGAAAATCGGCGATCGCTATCCGGTGCTCTTGTGCGGGGTGCAGGTGGTGGATCAACAGGAACGAATCCTGAAACAGCAAGTGTTTCAATCCCGCCAGTTTTTGCCCCCCCACGATGCCCTCATGCGGCTATTTTCCAATTCATCGTTTGTCCGCTTTCCGGCGATCGTGATCAAGCGATCCATTTTTGACGCAGTGGGGTTATTCAACCCTGACTGGAAAGAGCCCTGTGATGTAGAAATGTGGATGCGCCTATTTTCCCAGTATGGGGTGTATTGTCATCAAGCCGTAACGGTGGCCTATCGCGTACATTCTCAAGCATTGACGATGGCATCCTTTAATCAACAAACTATCGGAATTTTGTTGGGTTTATTTGATGAATTATCCCGATTCAACGTGTTAAGCAAAAAAGAGTTGATTGCCTGCAAGCAGTTGTTTTTTTATCAATATATTTTAGCCGGTGCATGGCGGCAGTTACGACGCAGAAACGGGCAGGCATTTTGCCAAATCATGCAGCTATTTAATCTATCAGAAATAAAGACATTAAACCCACCTCTAAAATGGTTAATCCTCCGTATTGCTTTTGGCGTCATTAACCAAGCATATAAAATTTATTACCCAAGAAACTTTGATTGATTACTCCACTGAGACAATCCATCACATCCTAAACCGCGTTTATAGCAATTTTCACAACACCGAGGCCAGTACTGGAGACTCGCCAGTCTCAACAAAAGGGGAGTCACAGTAGCAACCATGAGTAAACCAGTTGTGAATATCTTCTAGAGAAATCTCTTCAATTGCATAACAAACAGCCTCCCTTAGCTCTAAATAATTTCGAGGTTTTAGTTTCTTTAGAATTTGTTTGATTTTAGACCAGCAATTTTCAATAGGGAAAAAATCTGGGGAATAAGGAGGAAGAAATATTAATTCAGCACCTGCATTTTCTATCAATGGACGAATATATTCTTCTTGATGAATTTTGGCATTATCCATAATTACATAGGAACCAGTCCACAAGAGTGGCACTAAAATATTCGCAATGAATGCCTCCAATTGAATTCCCTTTGTTGCCCCTACTACTTGAACTAAAGTAAGCAATCCTTTCAAGCCAATAGCCGCAATCATCGAAATATTTTGACCTCGATTACAAGGAACTAAACTATATGCTCTCGCTCCTTTTTCGAACCGGGCATAAGGAAGAGTCATTCCTAGGTTAGAGGCAGCTTCGTCAACAAAGACAAGGTCTTCTGCTGGAATATCTCTAACCTTTTCCCAATACTCAGACCTTAGTATCTGAACTCTGTCTGTATTGCACTCACGTGCCTGTCTTGTTTTTTTTACGTGTTAAATTTAAGCTCTGTAAGGTTCGGCAAACAGTCGATATACTTACCGTGACACCTTCTTGTTCTTCTAATCTTCTGCTGATTTCTTTGAGGGTTATATCATTTTTTTCATTTACCCAGTCTCCCACAAGAATTATCTGTGCTGGCGAGAGCTTGAGATCTTTCCCTCCTGATGGCTTTTTCGGATTTAGGTCTCCTGTCTCACGCCATTGCTTAATAAGCTTTTGAATAAAGCTTTTTGCCACCTTAAATCTTTCAGCTAGTTTAGCTATAGATAATTTTTCCTCCTCGTATGTTTCGATGATTTTTTGCCGAAAGTCTAGTGAATATGCTTTCATTTTTACCCCTTTAAAACAGAGTTGCCGATCCCCTCCCTTTATACCTCACTTCTGCGCAAACCGCCATAAAACATTTAGATGGATTGAACTGGGACATTATTATTGAGGAGATCGAAGCCTTGGGACGTAGTGAATATAATGCTGTGGTCAGCTTGCTCATCAGACAAATTAAACACCGTCTCAGCTCGACTACGTTCCGTTGCCTGAATGCCGTAACAAGTGGAAGTCTGAGGTCATTGCGTTCAAGATTGGTATAACTCGCAAATTTGCTCCAAGTATGAATTCAAAACTTGAGAGAGAATTTGAAAAATTTTATCAAGATGCCCTCATGATTGTCGAGGCTGAATATGAAATTAGCTTGCCTAGCCAATGCCCCTACAGTTTAGACGAATTGCTGTATTAGTAGGGTGGCATTATGGGCACTACCTCTCTCAAAAATCCAGTGTGGCTGTGCTGCCCATGACTGTCTATGAGACAAGAGAGATGTAGAGCTCAGTGGCGGACACAAGTGCTTAAAAGCTTCGCTACGACTAGGTTCTAAGAATAAGGCTAAAGTTCTTGCCCTGTTGAGAGAATTTGCTTAGAATTTCCTTCACCACTGACTTCTGAGAATTGATCGGGAGGAGGCTCTCGACAAGTAGATTAGGCTCAAAACTTACCAGATATGTGTTTCAGCCTTTGTACTTTTAAATGAACTAAAAGATGTGTCCGTTAGTGAGGATGTAGAGAGTAAGGTCTCTTCTAACTCAAAGTTCTACTTTTCCATAACAGGCAATAGCATGACTCTTTGTCTCTTTTTGCCGCTGCTGCCATGCCCAAAGTTGATCCCCTTTGGAAAAATGCCACCGTTCCCCTGGATGGCGTAGAAACCCAGCAACTTCCATCTGGAGCATGACTTCCCCGGCGATCGCCATTGCCGCCAAAGTTGACATAAGTCTTATAGACTTTTGCAAGAGGTCTATTGCATTTACATCTCTGTGCGATCATCAAGCTAAAGCACGCATCAATGAGCGGATTCGTCGCTTATCGATGGGTAATCCCGGTACGGAGGTTAACCCAGAGTTTGCCACTGTGCTTAGGGTTTTACGAGCCTTAGGCTTGCGTCTGCCAGTTGTCGCGATCGCCATCCTGGGAGAACATCTATCAGATCAGATCGCCAAGGGAGATGCTTTGCCGCCCTGCTAAGCGGTTCTTGAGCTTGCCATTTTCATGATCGCTGGAGTTTGGTTTAGCAGGAAGAGCGTTATGGGTTTTCGTAAAGACCGATGGTCGGTTGATCCGGGATAGAAAAGCAGAGCTAAATACACAAACCCTGCATTTTTTGGCACTAAAAAATAAAGCTCAAGGATCAAGGAATTTTTTTACAGTACGCTAATCTTTCCAGTACGCTTTTTGGAGTGAGATACGGAATGTTTCTTACGATCATGCTTAGATGGCGTGATATACCCAAAGTTTCCACATATCGTTACTGTGGAGAGTATTAGGCGGAAAGTTTCCGTATAATCCCTAGTTCGCCAGTAAGGCTACATGATGACATTCGATCAGGGCATTCAAATTGCAGAAGTCGTACTGAGGTACGTCTCCGCACTTGCGTGGCCTGCTGTCGTGGTGACGATTGTCGTGATGTTTCGTAAGTCGCTCGCACAAGTTTTGGATCGCTTGAAGGATGCCAACCTTCCGGGTGGTGTAAAGATCAACCTTCAGGAAACCATCAATCAAGCGAACAAACTCTCAGAGGAAGTAGAGGCCATTGAACCACCACCTGAATCGCGCGGCGTGCCGACAATACCCGTCACCGAGGCAAACGCGAGAATGCTGAAGCTTGGACTAAGTCCGTCACCAAGTGGGATGCAACTTCAGAAATACCGAGATCTTGCATCACAGGATCCCAGCATAGCGTTAGCAGGATTACGGATTGAACTTGAAATTCTGACAAAGAATTTGGCCAAGGGGTACGGTGTTGAGATTGAGGACCGCGATTCAGTTTCCAAAGTCGTGAATAAGCTGTATTCGAATGGTTCGATTACAACGCAGCAGCGAAGACTCATCGATAAGATCATCGCAGTCTGTAACGCGGCAGTGCATGGTGAGCGAGTCTCACTTGAAAACGCGGAACAGATTATCGATACTGCTGACGTACTTGCAAAACATTATGTATCATGGCTTAGTTGGAAATTCCCTGGCAGATAACTGGCGAACAATTGCGTGAACCGGAGCGGCGAATCCGGCGGAATCTGAAGTCAACGCGTGACGTCGGCGCCCGGTTACGCTGGACGTTGGGCGATCGCTGATCGCTCGCGGGGCTCACCTGCTCGCCCAACGGGGCGCGAGACTTCATCGAATCTGTATTTCTTCCTTTATCACTCAGCTCGCGACGTCCAACAACTCGATGAAGCGGAAATCCTTCGGATTCCGTTGCACTCCACCCCTTTGTCATCCGATGCTACCGTATCATCCGAGTCGGAGTTCCACTTACCTCGCGCCCTGTTAGCCTAATAAAACAATGTCCAGTATATTTTTGAGTCACTCACATCAAGACAAGCTATTTGCGAGAAACCTCGCAGCTGACCTTCGTCATGCCGGTCATACAGTCTGGATTGATGAAGGTGAGATTCGAGTAGGGGATTCTTTGGTCGAAAAAATCCGAGAAGGGCTTGATCGCGTAGATTTTGTAGCAGCAATATTATCCGAGGCTTCAATCGGTAGTGAGTGGGTTAAACGTGAACTCGATATCGCATCTAATCGGGAGATCGATGAAAAGCGAGTAATGGTATTGCCATTGCTGCTCGAAGACGTTGAGCTTCCGGGTTTTTTGAGGGGTAAGTATTATGCAGACTTCCGCAAAGTCGATGCTCATGGAGTTGCCCTTGAAAAGCTGCTTGACGCCCTTGGCTCCGTGGAGCCTCCACCTAAATATAAACACGAAGAACTTGCGATATTGCGCGAACAACTGAATCAAGCGAAAGCTGTGATTGCGCATCACTCCAGAGAACAGGTGCGAAAGAGCCTTGCGATATCCTCAACTTGGAGTCCTGAACTTCGGGCTGCTGTAGAAAAGGCAAATGCGATGTTTCCGCAACACAAGGCCGTTAATGAGGCATACGCATTTGAAGCAGGTGGCAATCCCATTACCCTCGACTACATGCTCTGGGCTATAGCGAAAGCGGGCTACGAAGGAACTCATCCACTAGAGGTCTTGCTTAGTACTACCGACAAGTGGCAAGAAGCAGAACGAATGATTGAGGCTTATTCCGACTACTTAGATTTCGAGAATGGCGAAGGCTAACAATTCGGGGCAGCTGAACTAGGCGTTATGCACTTTATATTAGAGTTTTCGGGAAATAAACCCGAAAAACCTTGAAAGCCTTTCCTAGCAAGCGTTTCAGAGATCTCTGCACAGAATCTTTGAAAGTCAGTCTACAAGCGGATTTCGGGGATTTTGACTTCTATTTCCCAACAGGTCTATTAAGTTCCCTACTGGTATAACTTGCCCCCTTATCCCAAGCAAGCTAAAGTAGGGCGGGCATTGCCTACTCTACCTGCTTGTTCAAAGGATTTACGTTACGTGTGCTTTCCGTCCAAGTCTTCGGACATGTTTTAGTCTAGGGAGACAGGTTGGAAAATCAAATTTGTTGAATGCCGACTTTATTGACCGTTGGCCCATATCGCTTCTTCTGTTATGCAGGCGGTCGTGATGAGCCACCTCATGTGCATATTGAGCGTGATCAGGATGAAGCCAAGTTTTGGCTTGCTCCAATCCGGATCCAAAGCAATCGAGGGTTTAGTCGCACTGAAATTAACCGTATTCAAAAACTTGTTGAAGAACACCAAGAGCAATTACTGGTAGGTTGGCATGACTTCTTTAACGATTGAACTACTTGAAGTACCCAAAATTCAGGGAATAACCGTCACAGATGATACTCTGTCTGCTGATCTATCTGATGGACGCACCATATCTGTTCCATTGGCGTGGTATCCCCGTCTGATGAATGCTTCAGTGGAGGAACGTAACAACTGGCGTTTCATTGCTAGCGGTGAAGGCATCCACTGGACTCAACTTGATGAAGACATCAGTATTAAGAACTTGATTCTTGGGCAACCATCTGGAGAAAGTCAAAGATCACTCCAACGATGGTTAAACGCCAGAGTCGCCGGGGTCTAACAATTCGGTGGTGGCGATGCGATCGCACCTCTTCTCATTCATTTGCTGACAGATGAGGGCAGTATCCGGGGGGATTATCTTTCGAAGCTACGTCCAGTCACTTTTGAAGAGGCTTGAAACCCGCATTCTACCGTTGGCCATCAAAAACTGTCCGGAGTGTTGATTCATTTACTATCAACCATCCTAAAATGTCCACGCCTTAGCCGTCGAGAGTATGGTGATTCTAGATGATTCACAAGAACGAGCTCTTTTCTGTGTCAGATTCTGATGCTTTTCTCTGCTCACAAATGACTCCGGATTGCTATAGGAATTAACAGAGGTCTCTTCCAAATCACAGCTCTACTTTTCCATAACAGGCAATAGCATGACTCTTTGTTTCTTTTTGCCGTTGCTGCCATGCCCAAAGTTGATCCCCTTTGGAAAAATGCCACCATTCCCCTGGATGGCGTAGAAACCCAGCGGCTTCCATTACCTGATTCAGAAAATTTCGTCGCTGTTGAAATTGTTTAAACTGAGTGGCCTGGTCTTTATCCTTACCCTGACAGTGTTGATAATACTGGGGCTGCGACCGAGGAGATAGTTCATCAATGTCTCCTCCCATATCCAGAGGGTGACCGGTTTCATCCACAAGGGTTAAGTCGATCGCCGCCCCCGTACTGTGGGGGGGAGGGGTTTTGGGATCAATACTAGGGACAGCCCAAATCGTATACACTTCGGCTAATAGGGCTTCCCGTTGCGCAGGAGTTAACACCGACTCATGGAGGTTATCCCGCGCCAAAATTTGCTGGAAGGCATGATTCACCATAAATTGCTGCACGGCAATCGGACGATAGGCATCAAAAATCAGAAGTTGCCAGCTTGGTCGCTGTTGCTGTAGATAGGTTTGAGCTTGGGCCAAAGCCTTGACCACCCCTTGTCTCAAATAATAGGGCGATCGCCCCTGGTAATCAGCACCCAATTTCTGGTATGGAGGGGGAGTTGTTAGCTTAACTCCTTCAATGGCGATAGGAACGATGGGTTCACCACATTCAATAATCGGGATTGAACAATAGGGTTTCATAACAGCGCAAAAATTCGATGGCTTGGAAAAAAATTATATGCCCAGCGCTTAATCTTTTCTATGCAAACACCCAAAAGCCGCAAAGAACATCATTTTGAGTGAATGATCTCGACGGCTCGACTGCCCACCATCCTATCGGAAGGACTATCAAGGGGGTTTGGGGCGGGCTGATTCATCACATGGGAAAAATCGTCGGGGATGTATTTCTGAGGGTGATGTTGACTGCGGCACCAACAGGAATTTGGGTCTGTAGCGGTAGACGGGCATGGATCTGTTGGCCGGATGCTGTTTGTAAGCAGTAGCGATATTCCCTGCCTAAAAACTGGCGATCGCTCACGGTAACAGCACTATTCCGATCCGGGGTGATGGTAATTTCTTCTTCCCGGAGCATGACTTCCCCGGCGATCGCCTGGGGAGGATGGGCTAGCTGCCACCGTCCAAACGCGGTTGAAATTTGCGTTCCCTCGCATTCCATTCGTAAGAAATTAGCTTGGGTGACAAATTCCGCCACAAATCGCGTCGCCGGCTGTGTATAGATCACTTCCGGACGATCAATCTGCTCTAGTCGTCCCTGGTGCATGACACCAATGCGATCAGAAATTGCCATCGCTTCTTCCTGGTCATGGGTGACAAAAATAGCGGCGATGCCAGTGGCTTTTAAAATATGGCGGATTTCATGGCGTAGGCGCTGCCGTACTTGTACGTCTAAGTTACTGAGGGGTTCATCCAGCAAAATTAAATTGGGACGCGGTGCCAAAGCCCTGGCCAAAGCGACTCGTTGTTGTTGTCCCCCCGAAAGTTCATGGGGATAACGTTTTTCCAAACCCGATAGACCCACGACCGCTAGCACTTCAGCCACTCGGTCAGTCATTTGTTGACGATTCAAGCCCGAAGATTTTGAGCGCAGTCCAAACCGGATATTGTCGGCGATCGTCAAATGGGGAAATAACGCATAATCTTGGAAGACCATACCGGTGTGTCGGCTCTCTGGTGGTAGTTGGGAATGCCCCCCGGACACGCGCTTGCCTTGCAAAAAAATTTCACCAGAACTCGGCGGCTCAAACCCTGCAATAATTCGCAACAAGGTCGTTTTTCCACAGCCGGAAGGTCCCAGTAATCCAATAATTTCTCCGTCCTTTAGATCAAAGTTGATCTGTTGCAAAATCGGTGAGGATGGATCAGAAAAAGACTTGCTCAACGCTTGTACTTGCAAGATTGGAAGGGGATGTTCAACAGGCTTAGTTTCCTGGGAAGACAGGGAAAGAACGGGGGTCATAAACGTTATCGCAACGGTAAGCAAGTAGCAATCGAGATTTTCCCGGACAAGCACAGTCTGCCTTAATGCCTAACCCGGTTTTCTGGCTAATACTGCATTAGAACAATGCTCAAAATCAACCAGCTAAATAAGAATTATTCGCAGAAACAACCTTAACATATGTCATCCCAATTTCTCAATTCAGAAAAGCTATCTTCTTTGTTGACTAACATCCACATCCTTGTCCCGAAAGGCGTTGAGCATCAAGCGGTTCGTCAAGGACTGCAAGCCCGCCGCACCCCGTCACTCTGCAACATAACGCTTGACTCCATCCCGGCGGGCAGTCTGGCGTTAGCGGATTACTTGGCTACCTTGGCCACGACATGGCAAACGCGACCTAGTGCTTTTTTGGTGATGGGGGTGGCGGGTAGTTTAACGGAGACGTTGCCCATTGGCCAGGCGGTTTTGCTCGATCACTGTTGTTCTATCTCCCCCGGTTCTGTGCAAAATTGGCAATCAACGGATCGCCATTTCACTGAATTTCTACAGCATCGTTTACGGGCTCCCCCTACTGCGACCCTGCTCCCTTGCGTTAAGGGACTCACCACGCCCCATGTAGTAACAACGGCGATCGCCAAGCAGCACCTTGCCCAGCAATCAGGGGCAGCAGTTGTCGAGATGGAAAATATGACCGTTTTAAAATTTGCCCAGGAACACCAAATCCCCATTGCGATGTTGCGGGTGGTGAGCGATGGTGTGGAGCATGATCTACCCGATTTAAGCCGGGTGTTTGATTCGGTCGGCAACCTTAAGCCCTTTGCCCTAGCCCGGACATTTAGCCAACACCCCATCGCCGCCGGACGGCTGATCCGGGGGTCATTGATTGCCTGTGGCGTCCTCAAACAATTAGCCGCCCAACTGTGAATCTTTCCTGGCTACATTCTAATTTTGTAAGACTTACATTGAGAATTGAGACCGGCAAACGAAATTTTAAAATCTGTGGAATCCCTTATCCTTCGCTTAAAACTGGAACCACTTCCGATGCAGCCTCTGGGGTTTCCCCAACGCGCTTACTCCAGCGAGAACGCCACCGCCATGCCCAGAGTCCCACCATAAAGTTGGCTAAACAAGCAGCCCCAAATATCCCAGTAATGCCAAATAGCCAACTGCCCATGTACGCGAGTGGTAGATAGAGTACCAGCAAGCGGGAGAGTGACATTCCCAGCGCTGAAATCGGTTTCCCCATCGCATTGAATGCCGAACTAGTCGACAAAATCATGCCTAACGGGCCATAGCTGATGGGCACAATGGCTAAATAGAGGCCGGCACTGGCCACCACTCCGGCATCTTCATCAAACCAAGTGGCAATGTCCGCTCCCAACGTTCCTAACATCACGGCGACTAATGTGCCCCAGGCTAAACAAAACCAGAATGCTAAGTGCAATGAGCGGTTCACCCGGCCGCGTTGCTGTGCGCCCCAATTTTGTCCCACAAAGGGTCCGATACTAGAGGCGACGGAGATGGGAATAATTAGGGCCACCGATTCCAATTTGGACGCGAGACCAAATCCAGCCACCGTTTCGGCTCCATACTGTGCCAGCAAACTAACGACAAATGCCACCGATAACGGCGAAATTAAATTGGTGGCGATCGCCGGGATGCCGACTTGTAATAAACTCTGCCAGTTGGTCAACAGCGTAGGCAGGTGGGGGCGTTTAAATACCAGTAAACGCTCCCGAAAATGGAGAAATAATAGTGATGCAATCAGGGTGCCGCCATAGGAGCTAGCCGTGGCGATCGCCGCACCTTTGAGTCCTAGGGCTGGAAACGGCCCCCAACCAAAGATCAAGAGGGGGTCAACCATCACGTTGGCAGCCGCTGCAAAGGTCATAATCAGGCTTGGAACCAACGTGTTGCCGGATGCACGGATGGCACTATTGCCCACCATCGGCACCACAATAAAGGCCATGCCTAAATACCAAATGCCCATATAGTCCTGTATCAGTGGCAGAATGTCTGCTCCTGCTCCCAATGCCCGAAAGACGGGCTGAATGGTGGCCAAACCGATCAGGACAAAAATGACCACCACCAACAGCGACAACAGAAGACTATCCGTGGTTAGTCGTTGTACTTTTTGGCGATCGCCTTCCCCAATGCCACGAGCAATAATGGAAGAGGCACCAATCCCTAACCCCATCGCCACACCAGACAAAACATTAACCACTGGAAACGTAAAACTCATTGCCGCTAGTTCCCGTGTTCCCAGTTGTGCCACAAAATAGGTATCTGCCAGACTGAAGGCCAGGATGGAGAAGATGCCCCAAATCATGGGGAGCGTCAGCTTAATGAGTTGAAGAGAAACCCGACCTTTAGTCAGCTTGGACTGCATAATACCTACCGTAATTTTTTGATACGCCTAGCCGGCGCGAATTCCGACTTGATTCGGTCACTGTTGAATGGTTGCTTGCCAAACAAGACAGCGGGTTAACCCCCCGCTACTAAAATGACTGGGCTGCCAGACGCAGAATAACCATTGCGGTCTTGAAATAAAAATTCACTGTAATCCGCCAAATCATCTAGCCCCATACAAGACAGCGTAATTTCAGCACAAAGCCAGATTGCGGCCCTTATAATTAGTTTTTGCCATTGAACACCCATGACGCTGCCACCCAGGAGATATTGACCATTGGCTGACTTTTCCGTAACAAGAAAATGATGTGGCTCCCCTGACGTTGTAACAACGGGTTTGCCAAACTCAACCTATTTACAAAGCTTAACATAATCATTAACATTTGTTAATTTTGCTTGACGTACTGACTGTTCTTTTAAAGACAAAACAAGAAAGCATCAGTGTCCAGAGACTCAACAAGGCATATGATCCCTATGATTTGGAATCAAGCTCCCACTGGTTTCGATCCGAGTATTCCATTCATCTAACGATTGCCCTTCCAGCACGCGGTGCCCAATGGAACATATTTCATGGATGACTTATGGACAAAAGCTAGATGGGGTAAGGGGTTTAGGCAAACGTGAACCTTTCTGTTCCCATGCCCCCGTTGGTCTAAAATTTTGGCTAAGCGGACTAACATCTGTTCAGTCAACGCACCAGTAAATGAAGCTCGGCTTAGTTTTTAGCAATTAAATCCAACAGTAGAAACAATTGTCTCGATCAGTTGATGCAATAAAGGATTACCGATCGCCATGAAGCGGAGGGACGACGAATATTCCTCAAAGGTCATGGGGTCAAAGGTTACCTCGTAGGTCTTTGGCTGGTAAGTTAGCGTCCAACACAGACCACCTTTGTCCTCAAAAGTAATTTCTGCCTGCTTAAATGTTGGCGAAGTGGTAAGCCATTTTTCTAAATCCTGCCAAGACAATGGCGACGGTGGCAACGGTTGACGAATGCTAGCAATATCCGCTTCAACATCTATCTGTACCATGTCATCTAGCGTGACCTGTAATGGCGGTGCTTCTAGGTCATGGTCAAAGTCGGCAAATAAAACATCTTCTTCTTGGGGGTCGACGCTCATGGTTGCCTGTTCGATCAGGGTCGGGACTTTTGCCAAGATGGGTTGTAAGCTTCCAACAACTGAGGAAAAAGCATGGATGCGATCCCGTAACCGTTGATAAACTTTTGCTTCTACTGTGCCGTCGTAATAAAAGTTGTGGATGATGACATTGGGGTAGGTTTGACCGATGCGATCAATACGACCAATGCGTTGTTCAACACGCATCGGGTTCCAGGGCATATCGTAGTTAATTAATACGCCACAGGTCTGGAGATTTAAGCCTTCACTCGCGGATTCAGTACAAAGCAAAATTTTAATTTGACCTCCCCTAAATTCCCGTTTGATTTGTTCTTTGGGGACAGTCTGCCAATTATCGGCAATGAGCTTTTCGCCCCCGCGTCCCGAATAACAAGCCACTTGAGAACCATAAAGTTGTCTGAGTTCTTCCCTTAGGAAGTCGAGGGTATCGGTGTATTGGGTAAAGATAATCGCACTATCGCGGTTTTGAAATTCTTGGCGGAGGATGGTGAGTAGGTGGGAAAATTTAGTGTCTTCCCCTGTGTTTTCAAATTGGCGGAGCAGATCTTCTAGGTACTGAATTTCTTTGGGGTGGATTTCTTCCATAAAGCTTCCGAGACTGTCAATGACGGCATCGTCTTGATCTTCTAATTCCAGAAAATCATCATCGCTGAGACCATTGCCCTGTTGGGTAATTAAGGCATCAAGGCGACGTTGTAAGGATTCTCGAATGGCGTAGAAAGAACTGGTCAACCGTTTGCGGTAGAGGGTCATGAGAAACCCTAGGGCTTTGCGGTTTTCTTTTTGGGCAAGGCGATAGAAGTCCCGGACATAATCACTCACTTGGCGGTAGAGTTCGGCTTCTCTGATGGGTTCGAGGGCGATCGCCTGATCCTGGACATTCCTTTGGGGCACATCTCGATCCAGTAAACCCCGTTTGTAATATTCGCGGAGGGTATGGCGGGTATGGCGAAACATCTTTTCCTTGAGGGGGGTATGAATGCTGAGATATTCCTTGGAACGGTCTAGAAAATTCCTATCAGTCAAGTATTGCCGCAGATTAATGGTGGGATATTTCCCGCTCCAAAAGTCATCAAGCCGGGAAGCAAGGAGGCGATCGCCCTTATTCAGATGAGCCCGAAATCTAGGACAGGATTCACCGCCATGTTGGAAATAGTCAGCGGTCATCTGTTGCCAAAACTTCAGGAGCTGCTCATTGGGGCGATCGCCCAGGGTTTTGAAATACTCACAAAACGTATCGCCATAACTCCAGTGACCTTCTAAGCCGATCACAGAGATTAAATCAAACACTTCAATCGGGTCGATCTGCATTGGCGTCGCAGACAGTAACACCATACTTTTGGTGCGATCGCGGAGTTGGGTTAACAATTCCAATAAACGATTCGGCGTATCTTTGCGTTGTTGAGGGGCTTTGCGGCGGGCATGGTGGGCTTCATCCACTACGACCACATCCCAAGGTTCTGCTGCTAGAAGTTCATCCATCCGTTCTTGGCGGCGGACGAGGTGACTGGAGGCTAAGACTAAGTTTTGGGTATTCCAAGGATTGTCTCGGGCAGGGCAAGTTTCGCCATAGGGGTCGGTAAATTGTCCTTTGTTGTAGCTCCAGAAATGGAGGTTGAATTTTTCTCGCATCTCGCTATGCCATTGGGGTTGGACACTGGCGGGGGCAAGAACTAGGATACGCTTGGCTTTCTGGGAAACAAGTAAGTAACGCAGAATTAGACCGGTTTCGATGGTTTTTCCGAGTCCGACTTCATCGGCAATGAGAAAGCTGGTGGGAAAATTCTCGACGACATGGCGCAGGATTTTAATTTGGTGGGGCCAGGGGGTAATGGGAATCGACTCTAGGCAATAGCTCAAGCATCCTTCATCGGTGGGGAGGTTCTGCCATTTTTTGAGCATTTCTTGTTCAAAGGCGCACCGTATAGCGGCTTTCTGCGAGCTCGCCTCTTGGTCTATTTCCGGCGTTGTTGGGGTTTCTCTAGTGTTAGATTTGCCCCAATTTTCAACCGGCTCATCACCTTCTTTCGCTCTAGAACTGGTGAGTGATTTGAAGGTTTTGGGTAAGGGGCGATGGTCGTAATCCTTTGCGGGGTTCCACTGGGGTTTTTGCGAGGGAGTGTAGCGCAGTAGTTTGTCACGAATGGCATCGGGCATCGCAAAACTTTCAACCCGGAGCATCTGGTTTGTCCAGAGTTTTTCGAATCTAATGATTTCTTCTTGTACCCTTTCTAATTCCCGATCGCTTTCCCAGGAGAAATTTACCTGAAAAGATTCAATGTTATTTTGCCAACCCCCCAAGGATTCATTGCCTGAACCATTGGTTGTCATTTGGTTGCCTTGGCCATCGGTGAAGATACAAACTTTTTCGTGGAAGAGATAGCTATAATCTAGGGCTGGATCAAATAATTCGGGGTCGCCATTTTGTTTGAGGGGAATGGCGATGCGGATATCTAACCGGCCAGCTTGGATCAGCCAACTGAGGATTTCAAAGTGGTGAAGCTGGGCAAAGTTTTCCGGTGGGGTGAGCTGGCTATCAAGTCTGGTGATAATCGCTTCCCGCAGTTCATAACCTTTTTTGATGGCGGCCACATCTTGGGCGTTGAGTTGGCAACCGAGGATGAGGCGAATTTTGCCGTCTTGGTTGAGCATGGTTCCTAAGCCTCTGGCGATGTGGCTGAGGATGGCACTACCAAAAAAACCGGATTTACGATCGTATTGAATCGATCGCTCTAGGGCTGGGAGATAAAAGTCAGCGATGGGATTATTTTCATCGCTAGCGTAGCTGATTTTCCATGGGTAATCGGGAAGAGAGGGGGCATATGTACTAAGAATATATATTCTTTTGCTTAGTGTATTATGGCTCAATCTAAAACGGCTAAATTATTTATGAACGGTAATAGTCAGGCGGTAAGACTCCCCCAGGAGTTTCGGTTTGAGGGGAAGGAAATTTTTATTTATAGGGAAGGCGATCGCGTAATTTTGTCTCCGAAGAAGCGATCGTGGCGAGAATTTTTTGAAAATGCGCCCTTGGCATCTCCCGATTTTATGGAGACCCGAGATGATGAACTACCACAGGAGCGGGAGGATTTATTTTAAATGTTTTTGTTGGATACCAATATTTGCATCTACATTTTTAAAAAAAGCCCCCCCAAGTTTTAGATAAAGTTGAACAAATAAGTCCTAGTAGCTTGGGAATCTCGATTATCACATTGGCAGAATTAGAATATGGTGCGGCGAAATCAGCGAATCCACAAAAAAATTATCAGGTGATTGAAAATTTTATTGCTTACTTAGATGTATTTAATTAGGATCGGCAAGTCAGTCGTATTTATGGTTCTGTCAGGAATTTTTTATAATTGGTGGACAAGTCTGGATCATCTTGAAAGCAACCGATAAAACCTGACTCTTCTAAAATTTGTAAGGGGGTTTTGGGGGGAGTATGGAGGCTTTGGTAGTACAGTTCGATCGCGTGTTTGAGAATTTCAGAAAGATCTTGTTGGGTTTGTTGTTGGATCAAACTAATTTTATGGGCGATATCGTCGTTGACGGTGGCATTAACTTCCATGATGGTGACCTCTTGCTATATAAACGATTCTAAAAGAGTTTTATTAGTACATCATCTGTTTTTGCTTCTAATTCTGCCCCCTAGCCCCCGAATCGGGGGAACCGGAAAGAGACGGAGAAGGACGATCGCGTTTATTTGTTTGAAATTACCTTATTGGTCATATCATTGGGGCGGGACATAGGGCGATCTCCGTTGTTGTATTGTTGTAAAGCGATCGTGCTTGGGGCTGTTTATCAAGTTAGGTACTCCCTAATATAGGCAGGTTGTAAGCCTAAAATAATATTGGTTTTAGGAACGCCTTTTTCGATGAGTTCTTCTGCGATGGATTGGTCAGTTTGATTGTTTTGTATCCAAATTTTTTGTTCTCGAATCTCTAAGTGAAGTACACAGGAATAGATTCGTTGTTGGTCATTCCAACCGAGATGGACTAGGAGATAGCGGTCATTTTTTTGATCGAAAACTGTCTCCACTTCAATTTCACCACCGACGGGTTTAATTTGAGCTTTCTCATGGAGAATCCCTTGGATGATTTGACGATAATGATTTAACTTATCCATTCGACTAAAATCTCCTTGATCGGATCATAAACAATTAGATTGAGTTGGTATTGTTTGATTGCGGCTTTGGGTAAGTCTCTCTTGAAGAAAGATTGATAGGCATAAAGAGGAACGGCTAAGAATAAAATTCTATTCGGTTCGGTGGTCTCTAGCACCAATCGATAATTTAGAAATTG
>CALNXU010000016.1:0-103201 GCA_942490695.1 Merismopediaceae cyanobacterium
AACCCAGCACCTGCCCCCCAGCCTTGGCCAATTCGTTGGTGGATGTCCCGTCCCGCAGCCTAAGTCTAGGATCCGTTCCCCTGGTCGCAGTTGCAGCAACTTAATCAAATCGTGGCCGTACTCCCACACAAAACGATGGTGGTCTTGATAAAGGCTGACATCCCAATCTTTATCGGGGATAAAAGCCTGGTTGGGGGAGGAGTGACCATAGGATGAAGCTGTCGGAGGGGGCGGGTCAATAAAACGAATCATCCAGAGAATCAATTGGCGGAATCGTTCAGGGTGATCTATCGTTATTCATCTTACTGGTGCGCTCTGGTCTTTCTCTCCATGAACCCGACTCCGTCTTTGCTACATTTGGCCGAATTAGGCTTTAGCTATGCCGAAACACCACAGCCTTGGGTAGCAGTTTTGGTGGACTGTCCTCACATTGAGGCGGGGCAAGGGGTCTTTACCTACGCTATCCCTGAGACGTTAACGGTGAAAGACGGCGATATTGTCTCTGTGCCGTTTGGTTCCCAGCAGTTGGGCGGAATTGTTATTGGGAGCCGGACCACACTACCGCCCACTTTAACGCCGGACAAAGTGAAGCCGATTGACAGCGTGGTGATGTCGGGGTTCTTTTCTCCCCATTACTGGCATCTACTACATTGGGTGGGGGAATATTACTGTACGGAATTGATTACCGTGATTCGCATGGCGTTACCGCCGGGGTTGCTGGAACGTTCCCAACGCCGGATTCGTTTACAAGGCGATCGCCTCCCGGATGAGTGGTCATTATTTTTGACCCAAGCCTCGCAACGGCCCGCGCGGCAGATCATCCAACTATTACAACAGTCCCAACAAGGAGATTACAGTTACCGCTACCTCAAACAAAAGGTTAAAGGTCTCAACAAGGGGCTACAGGATTTACTGAAAAGGCAATGGGTGGACAGTTATTTGGAGCCACCGAAGGCCATCCGGGCGCAACAGCCCAAGATGGTGACCTTACTGGATACCCATCCCTCCATCAAGCTAACCCCCTTACAACAGGCAACGATCGCCGTTTTAAGAAATCATGGCGGTGAATTGTGGCTCGCCCAGCTCCTCAAAACGGTTCCCTGTTCCGGGACGACGGTAACCAGCCTGGAAAAAAAGGGCCTGGTGGCGATCGGCGAACGCGAAAAATTGCGGCAATTAAGCCAACCCACCGTCACACCGACCGCACCACCCACCCTCACCACAGCCCAGCGCCAAGCCTGTGAAAAAATTAATGCTCTCCACGGCTATCACCAAATTTCTGTTACATGGGGTGACGGGATCGGGCAAAACAGAAGTATATCTCCGCATCAGTGAAGCAGTGCTCAAAGCGGGGCGATCAGTCTTGGTGTTAGTGCCGGAAATTGGCTTGACCCCCCAACTGACAGACCGCTTCCGGGCCCGCTTTGGTGACAAAGTGGCGGTGTACCACAGTGCTCTCTCTGCTGGTGAACGCTATGACACCTGGCGACAAATGCTCCAAGGCAATCAACAAATTGTGATCGGTACCCGCTCCGCCGTGTTTGCCCCCTTACTGAAATTGGGGTTGATCGTCATTGATGAAGAACATGACAGCTCATTCAAACAAGATTCGTTGCCTCGATACCATGCACGTGATGTCGCAGCGCGACGCGCCGAAACAGAAAGTGTGCCGTTGATCCTTGGCTCCGCAACCCCCTCGCTGGAGAGCTGGCAGCATGCAAAGACAGAACGCTATCAGTTGATTTCCTTGCCAAAACGCGTACTTGACTTGCCGCTGCCCGATGTTGTCACAATCGACTTGCGCGACGGCTTTCACAGTCGGCAGTTTCGCGGAGCGATCAGTCGACAATTACAGCAAGCGATCAAGCAAGCGTTGTCAAAGAACGAACAGATTATCCTGCTGCTAAACCGAAGAGGCTTTTCAACACACATCCAGTGTCCCGCCTGCGGAGAAGTGGTTCGATGCCCGAACTGTGAATTGGCGCCGCTGACTCACCATCGTCAGGGCGAAACGGCCGTCTGTCATTACTGCGATTTCCAAATGCCAGCGCCCCCGGTTTGTCCCGCATGCAAGTTCGAGGGAATTCGTTACTCGGGTCAAGGCACACAGCGACTCGAGGCCGAAGTCCGCTCTCGATTTCCGAATGCGCCCTGCCTGCGAATGGACTCGGATACGATGCGTCAGCCAGGCAGTCACGAGGAGTCGCTGTCTCGCTTTCGCCACGGAGAAGTGCAAATCCTGGTAGGAACGCAGATGATCGCCAAGGGACTCGATTTCCCCAACGTGACGGTGGTTGGGGTAATCAATGCAGACACGGCACTTCATCTGCCTGACTTCCGTGCCGCCGAACGCACATTTCAACTCGTCACTCAAGTCGCCGGCCGAACTGGTCGTGGCCCAAAAGGTGGCCGCGTTTACGTGCAAACCTCCAATCCCGATCACGTAGCCATCCGATCGGCCGAGCGTCACGACTATCAGCAATTCGCCAACGCCGAGCTGCCAATTCGCGAACAGTTCAACTATCCCCCGTTCGGTCAGATGATTCGCGTGATCGCTCGAGGAACCAGCGAAGCACAAACCGAACAGCTGATCGAAAGTGTCGCCGATCTTCTGCGGGAGCGTCTAACAGGCGACAATCAGTTTCGATTGCTGGGGCCAGCACCGGCTCCGATCGAAAAGCTGCGGGGAAAATACCGCTTTCACATGATGCTGCAAACCGCCGACATAGCTCCATTAAAAGAGGCTCTTCGCACGGCACAAACGTCGATCCGCGCTCCAGACGACGTCCAATGGATCATTGACGTCGATCCAATCTCTATTGATTAATGGTCTAATTCAGTCGATGGATGCCACGGTTTTTGATTAAGTTTTATAACTAATTTGCTTGCTTGATTCGATTCGCAACGGTAGAAAAATCATCAGGATTCTGATCCTGGGCCTTGCCTCAGAAAACTATTGTCTGACCCGTGTGAGTGCCTGCCTTAAATAATCATCCCAAATAGATGCTTTAGCTGAGACATTAAGCCCAGTGGACTCTCGATTGTCGTCACCATTATTCTGAGCAATTCCAACAAAAATATAAATAAATGTAAACAGAAAAGATGGCTACTTATTTTTCAATCTGGACTTGATTTTACAAAAAACAATAATTTATATGGGGATCATGGCTTAATCTTTTACTCTTGTCTTACATTGCCGTAATCAGCTTAAGAATTCAGCTTAGGGATATTTCTATCCTTTCAAGCACTTCAATAGATTGATTGGCTAATTAGATATTGTCAAGCTGATCACGTAAATATTTGTAAAATAATCCTCATTTTTGTCGAATGTTTTTTATACTGGTTTTACAAGAACTTTAAACAACCTTTAATTTTTTAAGTTTGTTTAAAACTTGTTCTATTTAAAGTTGTTGCTTGGAGCTTTTGGGTTATGCAAATTACATCGCGGGAAGGAGCAGGGATGGGCTTTACGCTCACCCTCATGAAGAGTTTTTTGATCTGGACAGTTACCTTATTAGTCTGCTTGTTGGTCGTTGGGTTTCCAATTGTATTTTTGCTAGCAACCGTAGGGGTATTAGCAACTGTAACGTTACAGTCAGTTCTGCCGATGAGTGCCGTTTTAGTGGTGGCATCAAGTCTATTGGGCGGCGTGCTATTTACCATCTTGGCGAGTGCTGCACTGTTAACTTTGCGAGGCGTGCATCCCCACGAAGTAAGCTGGCTTGGATGGCTAAATGAGGAGCCACAATTCGCCCACAAGGCAACATTTGCTTCCTGTCCCCTGACTTGCGACAGGGTGCAGTAGATAACATTTCTGGATTTTTGTAATGGGCTGAATCGTTATTCTGATTGAGTGAAGTTCCCGGCAATGCCGGGTTTTTTTTTGAGATTTTCTAAGGACAACTGGCAACTCTGCAGCCCACTTGCCGCAGAGCAGTCAGCGGTACCACTGTCCTAACTGCAATAAAACCTTCACAGACGACCACATTGCTAGCACACTACACACTACCTAGAAGCGTTTGTCGAGTCTGCGTCATGGCCCACTTGTTGGGGCTTCCCCCAAATGATTGTTTCCTGTTGGTAAATGACCATACCCGGTTTAGCGCCTTTGGGCTTTAGGACAGATTTGGGTCGGGTATACACGACGGGGATTTGCTCACTTTCTCGACCCCGACTGTAATAAGCGGCCCAATTTGCGGCACAGCGTAAATCCGCTTCATCGGCGATCGCCCCCGGAGGAAGTCGCAATAAGACGTGGCTGCCGGCAATTTCCTGATTTGGGAACCAGGAGGTCATAATCAGTGGCGATACGGAAACTCAGCTGATCATTTTGACGATTGTTGCGACCGATCCAGATGGGAAACCCTGAAGGGCTTGTGCGAATATGGGGCTTAAAGTCTTGCTCTGGGCGGCGACGTTGCCGGGCCATATCAGTTTTTAGGTAACCCTGTTCCCTCAGCTCATCCCGTATTTCGCTGAGGGCTAGCCAGTCTTCCCCCTCTTGATACTGCGGTAGATTATCGAGGCTGGCCTCCACCTGGACTAAATAGGCTAACTCTGCTTGCGCTTGCTCCAATAGGGGAACCACCACCCCCCGGGCTCGATTTAACTTTTGCTGCTGCTTGTAATACCATTGAGCATTTTGTATCCACGTCTTATCGGCTTTGAGTGGGATCGTCAGCGGTGTGCCCTGTTCAAAATCCCTGACGGTTACTTCAGATAATCCGGGTTGCGCCAAAGGCATGTTGGCCATCAGTAAATCCCCATAGGTCTGGTATTGCTGGTTATTTTCGGCTTCCACTAGTCGCTGCTCAAAGGTTTGCACTTTCTGTTGCGATTTTCTGACTAAGCTTTTGACCCGCTGACGCAGTTGGTGGTGGAGTTGTTGAAATTGGGCGCGGGTTTGCTGCCCACTAAAATAATGACTGATCATGTCATTCACCGATTCCCAAGCCGAGCCGTCTGGAGAGGAGGAACCCAGCACGGTAAACCCCCTGGTGGTGAATGCCGGCTGAAACTGAGCGTGCTCAACGCTGTTTAGCCATTGTTGCCAAGCGTCAAAGAGGCGCGCGAATAAGCCAGTGAGTGTCCAATTTTCCTGATCTGCCTCCACATTAGCCTGGGTTAATAAAAATTGAATCACCTGGGGACTCACCCCGCGATAGCTTTTCAGCAATTGTTTACCGATCGCCCCTGGAATCAGGTTGACCTGGTCTCGCCAATCGGCAAAGGACTCTGAGGTTTTGGGGGTATTGGCCAACAGCAACGGCGGGGGCTGATAGGGCTGCCCGGTCAATACCGTCCGCACGCGGGACTGGTTAGCATTGACTTGATGGGCGACGGTAATAATCTGCTGCTGGGCGTCCGTCAACACCAGATTGCTATATTTCCCCATCACTTCCAAAAATAGATGATATTGAGGCTCCTCCCCTGGACGCTTGGCGATCGCCAGATCCACCACCCGTTCCCAGGGTTGCACGAGTTCGAGACGGCTTAATGCTAAGCCTTTGATTTGATGACGGAGTTGCTCACTCAGGGTAAAGGTATCCGGTTCCCGGGGCGGGGGCGGGTCTAAACACAATCGTGCGGCCTGGGGATGCCAGCATAATGTCAACCACCCTCGACCCGACAATGTCCGTAACGACAACGATAAAGTATGGCGATCGCGTTGATAAATTTGTTCGATTCGAGCGGGGAGCCAATCCCCTTGCAATTCTCCACACAGGGCGAACAGCGTCGTGTAGTCAACAGCTTGCATGGGGAAAGATCATCCAGTGAAGGGGACAAGCAACATAGCTTACTCGTTACGCGCCCCTTAAATCTTAGAATCAATGGGACGTATCGACATTAAGCGGCGATCGTCGATTGATTCCCGACTGGGATTTGAATGGGGTGATTCACCGTTGGCTCCAGCACCTCGGATGCCAGTTGATTTTGTTGTAGGGACTGGCGAAATTCATCCAGCGTGCCATCGAGACGTAAAGCCTTAGTCAAAATACCTTGGTAATCAATGGTCTCCGCATTCCCTGTTGGCAAAATGTAGCGGGGCTTAAGACTTTTTGCCAGGGCTAACGTCGTTTTTTGGCCGTTTAAGACGGGCAGCAGCCCGAGGATAGTAATACCAATAATCGGCGTAATGATGACATCAACCTTGTCTAGGGTATGGGCTTCATCGGAGTGGAAACCATGGGGTTCGTAATAGAGGCGATCGCCAGTGTGGAGATCAGTAATTACGTAAGCATTTTCCACTAGGGTCGGGCCAATGGGGGCACCGGGTAGGGCCCAAATTTCAACCCGGTCCTGCAACACAAATTTTTGTCCATGTTCTAACGCAGTGACGGACTTGTAACCTAACTCATTAACCACATCAGCCGCTTTTTGAGAACCCACAACCGACCAATCTTTTGGCAGCGCCTGCAGCGTCGGGGGATGGGCATGGTCTTCTAAACCTTGGGACAATAAAATCACATCGACCGCATCAGGGGTTTCGATGGGAACCCGGCGATCGCCTTTCAGTAACCATTCCGCATTACCAAAGGTCAAAGACCCCACTAGCCAGGGATCGAGCAAAATCCGTTGTCCACCGATATCTATTAACCAAGAATTGGTGTCGTACCAGGTCAGTTGCATCTTGATTCCTCCACTGAGGATGTTAAGTTTTATTAAGTCTCTCTATTGTAAATGATTGTTAAAATCCCCTGGTTGGAGTACTCGGCACTGGTTGTTAAAAGGGGAGATAATTCCCTAAAACCTCTGCTAGCTGAAGTATTGGGGGATTCGAGGCAGAGATTCTGAAATGCTTGTCTAGCAGAGCTTTGCCAGATTCATTGGTGGTGAACCAGAGAAGTGTTGGATTGGTAATTTACTCTTGTCGTTCTACGTTGAGTATACCTATGCAATCTCGATGTTACTAGTTTGTGGGCGATCGCCGGTCAAAATCCTGATGTCGTTGTGATTGAAGCGGGGGCATCTCTCTTTGAACCTTACAATGGAGCCGTTGTCCTAGACGAACTTGGCGATCTGGTTTGCTGTACCATCCTCTGTGCCTCAGACCCCTATGCTGTTGTGGGAGTTAGCCAAAGTTTTGCTATTACGCCGGATCTGATTAGCGGTATTGCCGCTAGTAACACTGCTGGCCTGGATTTAATTGAAAAAATTGCTGGCGTCAAAGCCCTAACGTTGACGGCTTCCCGTGAATCACCGGCATTGACCTATTTTTTGAAGGATAAATTGCAGCTTTAGCAGTGGTTAAATATTTCAGGATATGCGTACCCAATTTCTGACAAGCGGAGCATGATTCAGCCGAGGCCGCAAAGCAGAAATTTGGGTGCTTCATGGCGATCGGGCTAGTCAGGTTTAGCGCGGTTGAACATAGCCGAGGAGATTAATCGAGATGGGAGAAGTGACATCAATCCAGAGCACCGATTGATCCAGAAATTACAAGGACTACGATGGCAGAGTTTTTTGGGCAAACTATCCTAGAGGAAGCATATTACCCTTGTTGCAGTTAAGCATGTCGAATCAGCATTACAACTGGAAACGGTTCTGGTGCCCCCGGTCGGGTCGCATCAATCTGGGTGATGATGGTTATTTGTTGAATCCAGATACAGAATGGGGCAAGGAGTATAATTCAGACCTAGTAATTTTTGAGACTATCTCTCATCTGCCATGCTTGGCACTCTTGGGTGAACCGGGAATTGGCAAAACCCAGACTCTAGAGGTGGAGCAACATGAAATTGTTAACAACATTCAAGAACAAGGCGATCAGGTACTCTTCCTGGATCTGCGATCATATGGAAGTGAAGACAGATTAATTCGCAGTTTATTTGACAGCCGAGAATTTAAAGCATGGCAGACTGGCGCTCACCAATTACACATTTTCCTAGATAGTTTTGATGAATGCTTGTTACGAATAGACACATTGGCAACACTCTTAGTCGATGAATTTAAACGCTACCAGAATGTAGTTGATCGTTTGTATTTGCGTATCGCTTGTCGGACGGCTATATGGCAGCCAGTTTTGGAAGAAGGATTAAAAGAAATATGGGGTGAAAATTCTGTAGGAGTCTATGAACTTGCTCCGCTTCGACGTATAGACGTTATCGAAGCAGCCAAAGCTAAAGGACTTTCTGAAGATGATTTTCTACAGGCAATTGACCAAAAGGATGTTGTCCCACTGGCAATTAAACCAATTACTCTCGAGTTTCTGTTAAATACATACCGCAAACATAACGGTCAATTTTCTCCAGAACAGCAACTTCACGAATTTTACCTTAAGGGATGCAAGCGTCTCTGTGAGGAGATGAATCAAAGTCGCCAAGCCTCAAACCGTACAGGCGATTTCGATAGTCATCAACGTCTGATAGTGGCGGCTCGAATTGCCGCTGTCACAATTTTTGCCAATCGATTTGCCGTATGGACTGGAATTGCTCAGGGAGATGTACCCATCGAAGATGTCCTGCTTCAAACGTTATGTCAAGGTTATGAAACTGCTAATGGAAAAGAATTTGAGATCAAAAGAGAAGTGATTAAAGAAGTTTTGGATACTGGCTTGTTTTCATCCCGTGGGCCACATCGAATGGGATGGGCGCATCAAACCTATGCTGAGTTTTTGGCTGCTTGGTATTTGACACAGCACGAAATACCTTTAGAGAAGATCAAAAATTTAATCTTTTCATCTGAAGATCTTGACCGCAAGCTAATCCCTCAACTTCATGAAACGGCTGCATGGCTAGCCAGCATGAGACCAGATGTTCTTGAAGAAATTATCAAAACTGATCCAGATGTTCTTTTACGAACTGATGTGCCGACTGATGAAAAGGTTAGAGCGTCAATTATCGATAGCTTATTGAAACAGTATGAAGAAGAGAAACTATTCGATTTATATCGAAATTATCGAAATTACAATAAGCTCAAGCATCCTGGATTAAGTGAGCAATTACGTCCTTATCTTTGTGATTCCAACAAACGGATTGATGCACGGGATCTGGCGATCAATATTGCGGAAGTATGCGGAGTCTCTGAACTTCAGGATGAGTTGGCTAACCTCGCGCTTGATTCATCACAGTCCATTCAGCTAAGAGTGAGTGCAGCTAAAGCCGTCGGTGCAATGGGTGATAGGGAAACAAAACTGAAGCTGAAACCCCTTGTGCTTGAACAATTACCAGAAGATACGGATGATAGATTAAAAGGTTATGCGCTTCAGGCGCTCTGGCCCGACCAGTTGACCGCAGAGGAATTATTTCAAGCTCTGACGCGACCGAAAAAGAGAAATTTTTTTGGTGGGTATCAAGAGTTTCTTGATTATGAGGTAATATCCAAACTCCAGCCAAGTGATTTAGTAGCTGCTCTCAATTGGCTTGCGGAGCGAGGTGTAAGGTGCTTTGGACACCCATTTGAGCAATTAGGAGATCATTTACTTCTAAAAGCATGGGAGCACTTTAAGTTACCTGGAGTGGCAGAAAGTTTCACTCAAGTTGCCTTGGTGCAATGGAGAGAATATCAAAAAATAATAAGTCACTCGCACAGTTTACAAACACAATTTCAGAAGTTACTTTTGGAAGATAGCGAAAAACGGCATACCCTGATCGAGAAAGCTGTTTTGGCTATTTCAGAAAGCGGCCAAGACCCATTATTTTTATACACCCCATTGATGCCATTGATGGATAATTATAATTTTGTTTCAGAAGATATTTTTTGGATGCTTGAAAAACTCCAAACTTCTAATTCTGAAACAGCTCAGAAAATTTGGGCAAAACTAATTCAGTGGAGCTTTAGTCATCAGAATACAAATGTAAGGGAAATAGATTCAATTATTGAGGCTACACAGACTAATAACGTCTTACAGAATTTTTTTAAAGATCAATTGACACCCATTGAGCTAGATTCGGAGCAAGCCGAGAAGTTGAAGGCTGATCACCGCAAAATACAGGAGATGCAAGAGCGTAGCAGAATAATTCCATTGGATCCTCCCCCCAAAGAACGAGTTCTTGGATGTTTAGATAATCTCGAAAGTGGAGAATTAAACGCTTGGTGGCAATTAACTGGGGAGATGACCCACAAACCTGAAAGCCAGCGCTATGGCGATGAGTTGGATCTCATTCAACTTCCTGGGTGGCAGGAGGCGGACAACGCTACTCAAAAAAGAATTATTGAAGGCGCGAAGCAGTATATTCAGAACAAAGAGGATGTAGATGATGACTGGATAGGAACAACTCATGTCAATACTCCTGAATTAGCAGGCTGCAAAGCCTTTTTACTGCTTTTACAAGTAAGCCCAGTTTACTTAGAAGATCTTTCATCTGAAATATGGCAAAGATGGCACCAATTATTCTTGCTGTCCCCAATGGCTCTAATGGCTCAAATTCCAGAGAAAATTATCGAAAAATTAGTCAATCTTTCATATCAAAAGGCTAAAAATGAGCTTGTAGTGACGCTTTTAAAGTTGATTGATAGTGAAAACCAGAAGAAGGATACTATCTCTGTAATTTATCGTTTGAGTGATCAATGTTGGGATGAACACTTAAAAGATCAGCTAGTAGAAAAAGTAAAAGATTCTCAATTAAAACCTAGTACCTTTGGACAACTATTGGAAAAGCTAGTTGAAGAAGGATCATTGCCACGGCTAAGAAATTTGCACAAACTATTGTAGAAAGTGATGATCAAACGAAAATGTAAATGAAATTCAACGGGAAAAACATTATTTGCCACTAAAACACTTATCAAGTATTCAGATCCAGATAGCTGGGAAATTATTTGGGAAAAGATTACAGCAGATCAACAATTTGGACGCGATGCTTTTGAATTAGCTGCTTCTCATAATTTAAGTGCAATGGAGCTCAACTTAACTGAGCAACAAATGGCAGATTTATATATCTGGTTAGTCCACCAATATCCTTACGATGAAGATCCTGATCATAGTAATGAGGTAATGGCTTATGTAGTGACCCCAAGAGATAATCTAGCCAGGTTTAGAGATAGAGTTCTATCACAATTGAGAGACAAAGGAACTCTCGAAGCTTGTAAAGAAATCGAGCGTCTTGTCCAAGAACTGCCGGATATCACTTGGCTTGGCAAAACCCTAATTCAAGCCCAAGAAAATATGCGTCGTAAACCTGGCAACCCCCGAATCAGAGGAGTTTCTTCAGCTTATTTTTAACCAAAACAAACGGCTTGTCCAAAGTGGTCAACATTTGCTTGAGGTACTACTAGAATCTCTTGATCGCCTTGAATTAGAACTTCAAGGAGAAACCTCTGCTGTAAGGGATTTATGGGACAAACAAGTAGATAACGTCTCTTTTCGACCTTTGGATGAAAATGCATTTTCAGACTATGTCAAGCGATTCCTCGATAGGGATTTACAAGATCAAGGGATTATTGTTAACCGTGAAGTTGAGCTAAGACGTAGCCATGGAGGTAGACCAGGAGAACGTACAGATATTCATGTTGATGCTATTCTAAAAAAATCGTATGGTGGTACATGTGACCAGATCACTGTCATTATCGAAGTCAAAGGTTGTTGGCATAATGAACTCAAAACTGCAATGCAAACTCAGCTTGTTGAACGCTATTTAGCAGATAATCCTTGTCCGTATGGCTTGTATTTAGTTGGATGGTTTAATTGCCAGCAATGGGACACAAATGATTCAAGAAGAGACAGATCTCCCAAAATGAATCTGAATGAGGCTAGAAAATACTTTGATAATCAAGCTGAAAAGTTATCTACAAACAATATGGTACGTGCATATACTTTAATGTAGCTTTGCGTTAAAAAAAAGGAATTTTGAGATAATTCGTGAACACCCTAACGCCATACTTGAAGCAAAACCTGATTCATAGTATTAGCCGTTTAAATAAGGGAAATTTATAGTTCCGATAAGAAACACTGGCAGCTGTTGACGAGCAGCCATGTTACTTTGTAAAGGTTTGTAAAAATCTTGTTTGCAATTGTTAATAGATTCAAGCAAGTGGGACGGAAGCCATGATGTTTTTTATAAAAAAAGCATTGTATTCCAGCATGGGCGACAGCTTCGGCATGACCGAAATTTAGTAAACGCCCATCGGGTGATTCACCCCTTTTCCCTCCCTGCCGTTTATCCATAAATTAATGAAAGGATTTTTTACTGGCAGCACGATCGCCTTTTTGTTGACGGCTTCGGGGTTTGCAGCCACCATTATCGGCCCGACACAAGCGTCATCCGTTGCCTCTTCCCTGACTTCTCTCAGCACAACGCTAGTGGAAGAGACCGCCGCCTCCCTCCCCCAGAAAAAACCGGTAAGAAGGCTGACAAAGAATGACTCACCCGTCATTTCAACGATTAGCCATCCCTGGAAAAATAAGCGCTTAGCGACGACCCTCCGGATTAATAGCCTGCCTGTGGTAACTTTTTTGGGAAACGAGGCAGCATTACAGCAATTTCAGGCAGGTCAACCCCTGGCAGCATCGGATAATCCGATCCAGGCTGCAGAGGCGATCGCCAATCAACTGGAGCAACTGAGTCAATCCCCAGAATTTGACGCCACCAAAATCACAGCCGCGTGGGATAGCAAAGCGAAACAATATCAAGTCAAAGTGGCGGAACAAGTGTTAGTGGTCATTGATGCCAATTTCACGTTGCCCGAAAAACAACTTTCCCCCCAGCAAACGACGTTACAAACCACCAATCGTCTCCGTCGTTTATTAGGCAGTGCAGCCCCCCTGACGGCGATCGCCGGTGCCCCTAAGCCCACCGTAACCATCCCTAACGCCACCAATGCCACCCTAAATCGGATCAAAGGGGGAATGGCTTCTTGGTATGGTCCCGGTTTTCATGGTCGCCGCACCGCTAACGGAGAACGGTTTAATCAACATGGGTTGACCGCTGCCCACCGCTACTTACCCTTTGGCACAAAGGTAAAAGTGACGAATGTCCGCACTGGAAAATCGGTCGTGGTTCGTATCAATGACCGGGGGCCCTTTGCCCATGGTCGGGTCATCGATTTGTCTGCCGCCGCCGCCAAAGTGATTGGGGTTCATCGGAGTGGCGTAGCGCCGGTTTCTATTGATGTGATTCAGTAAACCAACTCCTATTTTTTTGAATTTTCAATGTCCTGACCCCCGCTCGCCCCCATGGGTGGGGGGTTTGGTCACATTAGGCAATTTCATTCACAATCCGTTCTGCAATGTGGCAATCGCCCTGTTTATCCAGTTTTTCCATTAGCCGCGGTGGAATGGGCGGTTGTCTTAAAAAGTCCCAATTCCCGGCGAAAAAATCCTGGTAAGCAATAATTTGATGCTCGCCGTAATCCCGCAATCCATCCAGTAAAATTTCCGCTTCCGCAAAGCCATCACGGGTAAGGGAGATGAGGGGAACATCCTGGCGTAGAGCTTCGGAAAACGTACTAAACCCTGGCTTAGACATGACCCGTCCACATAGGGGCATCAAGTCTACCGGACGGCAGCGACGGTCTTTAACAATGCGTAAATTGGGCAAGTCCGGTGCTTGTGGATCAAAGGTTATAAACTGCCAGTCTGGAAAGGCGGCTAAGCCCTGATAGGGGGTGGTCTGTAGCCCCAGTCCCCCAAAGGTTAACAGGATAGTCTGGTCTTTTGGGGCCGTAATGGCAAAGGTTTCTTTCAGTGCCGCGACCGAATAATGGGGGTCACCCCCCGTAAGTCCCATATCCACCTGATGGGGGAACGCCGCCATCGGCTCTGCTAGGGGTAAACGAAACAGTAAGTCACATTGGGCATAGTCGGCCTCAATGGCTTGGGTTATGTCTGCAAACGCCTCCCCCCAGTCTCGGTAAATGAAATCCCAACCAAAGTTACTACTCATCCAACAGGGAATCCCGGCTTGGTGGGCGATCGCCGTTGCCAGGGCCGGAATATCGGCCAAAACCAAATCCACTTGATTATTGCGCAGATAGTTGGATTCAGTGGCAATGAGGCGGTTTTTTTGTTGATAAATCTCGGTTAACGCGGTTAAGGTGGCGCCCCGATCCATTTGTAAACTGTCGGCTTGGATAACCCCCACATCAAAGGCCACGGCACGATGGATAAATGGTTGTTGCAGATAGGACTCCAGCAACCAGCGGGGGCTCCGGGTGGCCATGATAATCAACACATCGGGACACAGTTGCTGAACGCGATGGGCAATGCAGGCTGTCCTAACCGCATGGCCAAAGCCATGGCCAGTAATGGCACAGTAGAGGGTGGGTCGTTTCATGGCAGTCTTGGCGGGGGTGATACCGGTTACAGGTCTGAGTCTTCAGCCCCAGGGCGTTGGGTTTCCGTTGGCACAGAGACAGGAATTGGGGGCGTGGTTTGGTGCCAGGGGGCAAAAATAGGCAATAGCGCTAATCCCGGTAAAGAGGCTAAAAAGCTGAGGAAAAAGAACAATGGCCAGCCAGTATTTTTGGCGATTTCCCCGGCAGGTGCAATTAAAATGCCTTGGCTAAAGGCATACAAACTAGACAGGAGCGCAAACTGGGTGGCGGAATATTCCCGGTTACACAGGCTCATAAAAAAGCCCAAAAATGCTGCGGTTCCCAAGCCAGCACAAAAATTCTCAATATTAATAGTCAGAATCATGAAGGGATAGTTATACCCCAAGTTTGCCAGGGCCAAATAGGCGAGATTGCTCACTGCTTGAAAGCCCCCAAAAATCCAGAGAGAACGGTTAATGCCCGCCTTACTCAGAAATGCGCCGCCCGCCAGGGTGCCAATAATGGTGGCAATTAAGCCCATTCCCCCTTTAATGGCGCCGATATCGGTTTGGCTGAAGCCCGTTTGTAACAAAAAAGGGGTGGACATATTATTGGCCACCGCATCCCCTAATTTGTACAGCACAATAAACACCAGGATGGCTAAGCCATTCCGGACGCCTTGGCGGCGAAAAAAATCGGCAAACGGATCGATGACCGCTTCTGTAAAATTCGTCGGGATTTGGGGGGGCATCGCTGGCTCGGGGGCACACAAAGAAGCCACAATCCCGATCGCCATAAGGCCCGCAATCAAGAAATATACTTGGTTCCACGGGAGGTGATCCGCCAGAATCAAAGCCAGAGATCCCGTTACCAACAGCGCCGCCCGATACCCCAACACAAACAGCGCCACCCCGGCTCCCATTTCCGGCTCATCCAACACATCCGTCCGGTAAGCATCGGCAGCAATATCTTGGGTGGCACTAAACAGGGCAATGATAAGGGCATTAATGGCCAAGAGGTTGAGTCCCGTCCGGGGATTTTGCCAAGCCATCATGGCGATCGCCACCAGTAACGCCCCTTGGGAAATAATTAGCCAGCCCCGACGACGCCCTAAAAATGGCGGCACTAGGCTATCCAGCAACGGTGACCAAACAAACTTGAAGGTATAGGGCAGCGTCACCAGACTGAAATACCCAATCGCAGCAAGGTCAACCTCCGCCGTTGTCATCCATGCCTGGAGGGTTTGGCTGGTCAAAAACAGCGGCAGCCCCGACGAAAAGCCTAAAAATAGGAGGGCTGCCATTTTACGGCTGGAGAAAATTTTGACAAGATCTGCGAACATAAAACAGCGCCAACAAAACTCTGGTTAGCTTATCGCAGTCGGTTAATCCCACCAAGTGCTCAAAACACCGGCTTCCTTCGTCGCGGAATTGAAGTCCTGTCCAGGGTCACAGCGGGGTAGCACCAAAATAGTTAAAGACTGACAACGGTCTGGTTTTGACTAGCCAGATAACAAGCTTCCGCCACCTGCAAGGCCATCAGACTGGCTTGCACCTCATTATAAAGAGGCATTCCGGCGGTTAAATACTCCAGCACCGCTTCCGTATCTTGCTTGAACAATCCCCGCCGACTCCCCACGGCGATCGCCATTTCAGTCCCGTTTTGAATGAGCTTACCCGATTCCCCCTGAAAACAAAGGGTGCCGGCTTCCCCCTGAAGCATTAAGGTTCGTTCCCCCGCCGAAAAAACCTCTCCCTTGCCATAGCTCAACGTCATGAGTGCGCCAGTGTGAAATTTTAGACTCGCCTGACAGAGGCACGCCCGAAAATAATCTGGGTGGTCACTCGGCCAAAAGCGGGATTGGGCGCTCACGATGGCAACAGGCCCCAACAAATCCGTAAAACGGCTGATGCGGGACAGGGCCGCGATGAAGGGGAAACCGAATTGTTCCGTGTGATAGGTCCAGCGCCGGGGAGCAGGAGATTTCGGCATGATGGTGTCATATCGTCCAGCAAAGATGGGGCCAATGCGGCCAATATTGGCCAGAATTGCTTGGTGGACTCCCCCCAATAATTCAATATGCTCCACATGCAATAATCGCTGTTGCTGCTCGGCTAATTGAACCAGTCGTTGCCCCTGCTCAGCCGTTAACGCCAAAGGATATTCCAACACCACATGCTTTCCGGCTTTAAGCGCTGCTTCGGCGATCGCCCCATGGAGTTGATTAATGGTGGCAATGACCACCAGATCAAGATCCGGTTGCTGCACCAACGCTTGCCACGTATCGACAGCGGTACAACAAAATAGTTGGGCAAACTCCGCCAATGTTTCGGGACGGTGACCCGCCACAGCCTGCAATTGACAACGGGGGTCTGCTTGGAAGACCTCCGCTCGACGTTGGGCCGCATAGCCAGTACCGACAATCCCAACTCGTATCAGCGTGTTTTCGACTCGACGATTCATTTATATCCTTGAGGGGGTTTAGGCAATTTTAATGTGACTGCCTTTTCGGTTAGCCTTGCGAGTATCAGCTCCCCGATGAGAGCATTATCTATGATGAGGGCATTATCTATGATTGATTAACCCTTTCTTGACTGGGGTAGAATCGACACAAGCCACTGACCCAGCATCACCATGACCCAAGCGACATTTGATCGGTCCCGCACTGACTTGACCCATCCTGAACTTTACTTCAATCGGGAATTAAGCTGGCTAGCCTTTAACGGTCGGGTATTGCATGAGGGACTCGATGACCGTACCCCATTGCTAGAGCGACTAAAGTTTTTAGCCATTTTTTGCTCCAACTTGGATGAGTTTTTTATGGTCCGGGTGGCGGGTTTAAAACAGCAGGTCGAAGCTAACGTCACGAAATTAACGGCTGATGGACGATCGCCATGGCAGCAACTGCAGGATATCAACAACACCCTCCAGCCCATCGTGAAACTCCAGGATGAGATTTTTGAATATACGCTCAAAGAACAACTGGCAGAAAACGGCATTCATCTCATCAATTATGTTGACCTCAACCAAGAACAACGGCAATATCTCCACACCTACTTCAACGAACAGATTTTTCCGGTACTAACCCCCCTAGCAGTTGACCCCAGTCATCCCTTTCCTTATATCTCTAACCTCAGTTTGAACTTGGGGGTAGTGGTACGAGATCCCGATACCGACGAAGAACTGTTTGCCCGAGTCAAAGTCCCGCCGGCCCTGCCCCGTTTTGTCTCCTTCCCCCAGGAGCTGTGTCCGCCCGACTCCTCCCCGCCATGGGTGTGGACAGGAGTTCCCCTGGAACAGGTGATTGCCCATAATCTCCAAGCCCTGTTTCCCGGCATGATTATCCAAGAATGTCATGTCTTTCGCGTAACCCGCAGTGCCGCGATCGCCGTGGAAGAAGATGAAGCCGACGATCTATTGCTGGCGATTGAAGAAGAACTCCGGAAGCGTCGCGTGGGGAAATCGGCCGTTCGTCTGGAAATTCACGCATCGACCCCCCGCAACATCCGTGATCGACTGATGCATGATCTAGAACTGGAAGAAATGGACGTCTACGACGTTGAAGGGTTGCTCGGCCTCAAAGATCTCTTCTTTTTCATGTCCATGCCCACCCCCCACCTCAAGGATGAACCCTGGTCTGCCGTGATCCCCAACGCCGTGAAGCAGGTTCATGCCATGGTAGATGGGGATAATGATGACCGCAGGGAGCAAGAAGGCACCGATATTTTTACCCTAATTCGTCAGCAAGATATTCTCGTTCACCATCCCTACCATTCGTTTACAGCTTCAGTTCAACAATTCATTACCCAGGCCGCCTACGACCCCGATGTCCTCACGATTAAAATGACCCTCTACCGGACGTCTGGGGATTCCCCCATTGTCAATGCCTTAATTGCTGCGGCTGAAAATGGCAAGCAAGTGGCCGTTTTAGTGGAATTAAAAGCTCGCTTTGATGAAGAAAATAATATTAACTGGGCACGGAAATTAGAACAGTACGGAGTGCATGTGGTGTATGGTCTGGTGGGACTGAAGACCCATACCAAGACTATCTTAGTGGTACGACAGGAAGAAAAAAAAATCCGTCGTTATATCCACATCGGGACAGGGAACTACAACCCCAAAACGGCCAAGCTTTACACCGACCTGGGCTTACTGAGTTGTCGACCTGAACTAGGGAATGATTTAACGAATTTATTTAACTTTCTCACGGGTTATTCTCGCCAAAAAGAATATCAAAAGTTACTGGTTGCCCCCGTCAATATGCGTGAGCGGATGGTAGCCATGATTGAACGGGAGGCAGAACATTGCTATAACGGCGGGAGTGGCCGCATTGTGGCCAAAATGAATTCTTTGGTAGATAACCAGATTATTCGCACCCTATATAAAGCGTCTCAGGCGGGGGTTAAAATTGATTTAATTATTCGGGGAATTTGCTGTTTACGTCCAGGGGTTCCAGAAGTGAGTGACAATATCCGGGTCACCAGTGTCATTGGTCGCCTGCTGGAGCACTCCCGGATTTTTTACTTTCATAATGGCGGTGATGAAGAAATTTATATTGGCAGTGCCGACTGGATGAGCCGTAACCTCAGCCGCCGGGTAGAAGCGATTACCCCGGTCGAAACCCCTAAACTCAAAGAAGAGTTACAGGAAATCCTTGGAATCCTACTGGCGGATAATCGTCAAGCCTGGGAGTTGCAGCCCAACGGGAACTATATCCAACGTCGTCCTGAATCTGATGCTGCCGCCCAGAGTGCCCAGGCAACGTTTATGGCCCAGGCGATCGCCGAACATACAGAAGAGGGAAAACCATAAATCCGGGTTAACGTCGGTTCAGAATCAGCGGTAGCCTTTATGTTCCTGAGCAACTCTGCTTTGGAGTGACAGATCCATTACTCGTGAATCCATCTATCCAGGAGTGCCGCCCAGCAATCCCAGCCCGAATTCTTGTTAGTTGGGTTCCACTGGCGATTTTTCGATAATGCCGCCCCCTAGAACCCGATCGCCGTCATACAGAACGGCTGCCTGGCCGGGGGTGATCCCGAATTGGGGTTCATTAAACACAAGTTTTAAGCGGTCTGCTCCGCAAGGAATCACGTTGACCGCCACGGCGGGGGAACGGTAACGAACCTGAACTCCACAACGAATGGGAGTCGTGGGAGGAGCAATGGAAACCCAGTTGAGCCTCTGCACCCAACAATCAGTGCTTGCTGCACTCTGGCGATCGCCCACCACCACCCGATTCATAACAGGATCCAGTTTGACCACATATAACGGATCGGGGGCTGCAATGCCGAGGCCTTTGCGCTGGCCAATAGTGTAGTGATGAACCCCATCATGTTGTCCCAGCACATTACCCGACAAATCTACGATCTCGCCAGTTTTAGGGGTAATGTACTTATCCAAAAATTGACGCATGGAACCGTGCGCTTCAATGAGGCAGAGGTCTTGGCTATCTGGTTTTGCCGCAGTTTTCAGCCCAAATGTTTCCGCGAGTTCACGGGTTTCGGTTTTGGTTTGTTCCCCTAACGGAAAGAGGGTTGCCATTAGAATATCTTGGGATAAATCATACAAAAAATAAGATTGATCCTTATTCCGGTCAACTGCTCGTCTTAACTGGTAACGCCCAATGTTGTCATCAAAATTGATCCGGGCATAATGTCCAGTGGCGATCGTTTCACAGTCAAGATTTTCGCGGGCATAGGCCAACATCGGGCCAAACTTAACCGCTCGATTGCATTGGGAGCAGGGGAGGGGCGTCACGCCATCGCCATAACCAGCAACCACATAGTCCACAATGTATTGCTGAAATAGGTCACGGGTATCGACAATTTCATGGGGAATTCCCAATTGTTCACAGATGAATGCAGCATCAACTAATCCTTCGGAACAGCATTGCCCTTTGCCTTTCATCAACCAGAGGGTGATTCCCGTCACATCGTAGCCAGCATGCTGCAGTACGGCTGCGGCCACTGAACTATCGACCCCCCCCGACAAACCCACTGCTACATTTTTTGTCATTTGCTTCAACCCTTCCGAATTGCCGAAAATTTGCTTTGCTATTTTAACGAACTCCCTCCCCCAATCGGCATAACTCGCCAATAGGGCTTAAATGATGGCGCTCAAAAAGTCAAAAAATTTTGATTGTAATTATCTTTACAGCTAACGGGGATCGGGGAATGTTAGCCTACAGTTCAAGCGGCAAATAAAAATTTTTAAAATCTCGTATTACTTGTTCTTATCATGTCACAAATTCTTGATCCCCTACCCCAAGGCGAAAATTCTGTCTTACTTTGCTGCTATGTCAATGCGACGAATCAAATTCAAGTGGCACGGATTACAAACATTCCTAACTGGTACTTTGAACGGGTTGTGTTCCCTGGTCAACGCTTAGTTTTTGAAGCTTTACCGAGCGCACAGCTCGAAATTCACACCGGCATGATGGCGAGTTCGATTATTTCCGATACGATCCCCTGCGAGAAATTAAGTTTTACCGGCAGTCCTGAATTGACAGAATTAGCTAATGCTTCCGAGGCATCGGAGGAGAAAGCTGTTACCACTGGTGTGGCGTAGGATGGGGTAAATTCATGATTTTTTTTTCGCATCTATTGTTGATTCGTTAAGGCACTTGAGGACTATAGAATCAACTGAATTGAAAATGAGATGCTGTCAATCCAGAATTACAGTGGAATATATTGGGTCAAAATATTTCACCTCAATGACTCAATCGTGCCGCCAAAGAACCTTCTACTATATCCGGAGTCCGATTGATTGCACCGCCGTCATGAAAGCTTCGAGGCTATCAGCAGCCGTTGGTTAAACCTCCCGTCGGCGAGTTGTTGGGCAAAAAAGGTCATTACTTTCTACTGCTCCACACCCAAGAACAAAACGAAACAGCCCAACGCCACAACCGAAACCCCCAAAAAGAGCCCAGGGGGGCGGCGGAGGGCGAACCAAACAAATCCCGCGTCCCAAGGGGGGGGGGGGGGGGGAAAGGGGGCCGGGGAGGGGGGGGGGGGGGGGGGGTTGCCCCGGAGTTTCGACTTCTTTTTCGGGCTTTTTACCTCCCAATTATCGGCCCCCTTTACCCATCTCTCTTCCATACAAGGGGGAGACCGGGGGTTCTCCTCGCGAATAAATTTAACCAATTCCCCAATGGTCAAGGCTCCCCCCCAATCCGATGGCGATCGCCGCACCAATGAAGGTATTAATGCCATTGACCACTTCATTGGTCAGCCAAGTAAAGCGATTCTGTAGGGTTGCCCCAATGACACTTTCACAATTGGTCACCACAAAAGCCGCAAGGGTACAGAGTCCAATACCAACGGGGGAAATCATGCCCACGCCCCAGGCGATCGCCGCAAGTATTAACCCTGCGGCAAACCCGGCTAATGTTCCTTCTAGGCTGACTGCTCCCTCGGTTCCACGGGGAACGGGTTGGAGGGTGGTGATCAGAAAGGTTCGTTTTCCATAGGCTTTTCCCACTTCACTGGCGGTAGTATCGGAAAGCTTGGTGCTAAAACTGGCGACGTAAGCCAAAGCTAACCAGGGCCAAACGACTTCCGGTGTAAACAGTGTCAACAGGGCACAAATAGCCCCAGTCAACGCAGATCCCCAAACATTTTCGGGGCCCCGTTGTCCGGATCGGCGTTCTGCAATGCCAGCCGCTTCTTTTTCCTGCTGCCCAATGCGAGTAACGGCTGACCCCACCAAGAAGTAAATCATCACAACGCTATAGCCCTGCCACCCAAATCCCCGCCACACAATCACCCCTAGAACCCATGCATGGAGATACCCCCACACCGTGAGTAGCTTTTTCGGTGCGACAAAGGCGATCGCCATTAGCACACTGTTCAGAGCAATGCCTGTTAGCCAGGGATGAAGGCGACTCCATTGCCACAGTTGGGACACAAGGTCTTGCATAATTTGAGGGGGATAACGGTCAATAATCTTGGCTTTGTTGGAGGTTTAGGAACTGGGTAAATTCTGGTTTAAACAGAAGCTTGACGACCCCTGTAGGACCATTCCGGTGTTTGGTAATGAGCAATTCGGCAATACCCTGATCCGGGGTTTCTGGATTGTAGTATTCATCCCGGTAAATCATCATGATCAAATCTGCATCCTGTTCGATCGAACCAGAGTTATGAGAAATAATGCCATTCGCAATCCAAGAAGCGGTTTCTGGAACGGTTAAATCATAGACAAATTCATCACCGTCATAATCAATAGAAACAATTGTATCCCAGAAAATATCGGAGCTGGCGAGTTCCATCAGGGATTGGTTCCTAAGAATTGAGGCGTAACTTTTTAATGTTGAACGGGACGGAGCAAATTGAAAATGAGATGAGCCACCATAAGCCGTTCCTCGTCGCTGAGCCATTTCTCTATGGCTGATTCCCTGCTCCTTCATTACAGATTTTATGGTTTCAAAAACCCCTGTGAGCATGAGACTTTGCCACATTAAGGGTGACTCGGGTTCTGGGAGAAGCCGGGGGGTGGCAAGGCGATCACCCCGTCTTAACTCTTTAAATTTTTTCCAGCCATCTAGGGTATAGAGACGGTGTTCCTGGGTCGCTCTGATCACTTTTCCGGCTGCGGTCATGAGGCGATAAATCGGTCTTTGCCCGACTTCCCAAACAGTCTCAGCCAGGGCAGTCCCGATTTTGCCTGTTTTATCCATCGTGACTACTTCAGGCTGCTGTCCAACCAGTTTTTTGATCGGAACCTGTTGTCCATTGGCTAAGGCGACAGACGTATCCCCGGTAACGCATTCCCGCAAATCCGACATCATGGGGCGTTTATTGGTGCGAGACTCCACCGCTCGACTCAATTGCGATAATGCCACCACCGGCGCATTAATTTCCCTGGCTAACCCCTTTAAAGACCGCGTAATTTTGGACAGCTCTTGCACTCGATTATCACTACTGCCTTCCATCAGTTGCAGATAATCGATTAACACCATGCCCAACTGTCCCTTTTGCTCACTTTGTAAGCGGCGCACTTGGGAACGGATTTGGGTGACCGAGATACTGGCTGTGTCGTCAATGTATAACGGCAAAGCGGACAGGGTACCCATTGCAGTGGTCAAGGGTTCATACTCTGTTTCGCTAAAGTTCCCGGTGCGGAGACGGTTACTATCGATCATGGATTCGCTGGCCAAGAGCCTAAGAGCCAACTGTTCCTTGGACATTTCTAAGCTGAAAATGGCAACCGGTAAATTCTGATGCTTGGCAATACTGGCCGCAATTCCCAACCCAAACGCCGTTTTGCCCATTGAGGGGCGGCCAGCCAAAATAATTAAGTCCGCCCGTTGCAATCCTCCTGTCATGGCATCCAGGTCATAGAATTGGGTTTCTACCCCTGGACTGGCTAATTTTTGGTGTAATTTTTCTAGTTCTGAAAAGGTATTGATCAGGGTTTCGGATAGAGGCACTAGCCCTGATTGGGGGCGGGATTGGGTCAGGCGAAAGATTTTTTGTTCCGCTTCGTCAAACGCTATTTCTAACGCTTTGGTGGTGTCGTAACCCAACTCCACAATTTCATGACCTGCCGCAATGAGTTGCCGCCGCAGATATTTGTCCATGACCAGGCTGGCGTAGCGGTCAATATTGACAGCGGATAACGTCCGGTCGGCTAACTGGGTCAACTTCACAATGCCGCCGATCGCCTCTAAGTGATGGTGATCCTGGAGCCAACTACTCACCGACATCAAATCTGTGGGTTGACCTTGCCCATGCAGACTGAGCATTGCTTCATAAATCCGTCGATGGGCTTTGACGTAGAAGGCATCAAGGAGGAGCAGATCAACAATGCGACCAATCGCCTCCGGATCTAATAGGATGCCACCCAGGATAGACTCTTCGGCTTCAATATTTTGGGGCGGTAAGGCGGGGCTAGCAACCATAGTGTATCGGCTTAATATTTCCGCTCTTTGGGTTCAAAGCGGTTAATCACAACGGGCATATAGTCCACACTGACGTGGCCCGCCTGCCAACTGGCCAGGGTGTGGCGCAAAAACGCTTCATCCCGACGCTCAGGGTAATCCTCACGGGCGTGGGACCCCCGAGTTTCCTGACGATGGAGAGCTGAGGTGAGAATGAGTTCCCCGACCGCCATAATGCTCTGGAGTTCCAAGGCTTCAATGATTTCCGTATTCCACTGTAATTGTTTATCGTCGAGATAAATTTGAGCATATTTTGCCTTGAGATCTTGAATTTGGCTTAACCCCTCTTCCATCACGTCTTGGGTACGAAAAACCCCACAATGGGTTGTCATACAGTCCTGGAACCCATGCCGTAGCTCAGCAATACGAATGGAACCTTCCTGTTGGAGTAACCCTTTAATGCGGGTTTGGGCCTGGGTAATGTAATGGACTTCATCAATTTCTGGGAGCGATCGCCCCTGGACATATGCGGCAATACCACGACCCGTACGACGACCATACACCACACATTCCAATAACGAATTACTCCCTAGGCGGTTACCGCCATGCACCGAAACACAGGCACATTCCCCCGCTGCAAAAAAGCCTCCGGTGAGTTCATTGGCGTTGCGCCGGACACGGCCATCGGTATTAACGGGAATACCCCCCATGCAGTAGTGGACGGTGGGCCGGACAGGCATGGGTTCCTCGACCGCATCAATCCCCACCAGACGATGGGCTTCTTCCCAGCAAAAGGGAATCCGACTCATGATTTTTTCCCGTCCCATGTGACGGAGATCCAGATGCACAAAGGGACCGCCAGCACTGCCATCGGCATGAACCCCCCGGCCAGCTCGAATTTCTAGGGTGATGGCACGGGACGTAATGTCCCGGGGGGCAAGCTCCATTTTGCTGGGGGCATAGTTCTCCATAAAACGATGTCCGTCGCTATTGCGGAGGTAAGCTCCTTCCCCGCGCACCGCTTCGGAAATTAATACCCCCACCGGATATAACCCCGTGGGATGAAACTGGACAAATTCCATATCTTCCAACGGAATACCGGCGATCGCCGACATAGCCAAGCCATCCCCCGTAGACGCAAAATCATTGGACGTGGTGTTATAAACCCGACCATAGCCCCCGGTGGCAAACATCACCACTTTGGCCCGGACGACTTCAATCCGCCCAGACGAAATTTCCATCATTACCAAGCCTTTTGCTTCCCCATCTTCATAGATGAGTTGGAGGACATACCATTCATCATAAATTTCGACATTGTTGCGGCGGAGATTATTGACCAATTCATGCAAAATGGCATGGCCCGTTTTATCTGCGGCGTAACAGGTGCGTTGATAGGAGTGTCCCCCAAAAGCCCGTTGAGCAATTTTGCCATCCGGTAAGCGAGAAAACAGCACCCCCAGATGTTCTAAGTCGATAATCACTTCCGACGCTTCTTTGGTCAGGATTTCCACCGCATCCTGATCCGCCAAATAGTCTGAACCCTTCACCGTATCAAAGGCATGGGCCTCCCAAGAATCTTCCGCATCAACATTTTTAAGCGTTGCGGCAATTCCCCCCTGGGCTGCGACGGAGTGGGAACGAATGGGGTGGGTTTTCGCCACGATCGCCACTTTTGTCTCTGGGCCAGACGCTTGATTTCCAGCGCAGCACGGCAACCCGCTAGGCCACCTCCAACAATGACCACATCCTGTTCCAGCATGAGAATTCCTAAGCAAACAACAACGACCCACGAAGGGCACATTCTTTAATGCTGAATGATCTTCAGGAAGAGTTCACGCTAAGTTAACAAAATTTCGCGGATTCAATTGGCTCAGGGAGTAACTTGCATGGAATAGGGCGGGGTTGGAAAAATCCGCCAACTCACCTCCATCCTCGTAATGCAATTTTAGAGTTGTCGGGAAATAAGCCCGAAAAACCTTGAAAGCCTTTCTTAGCAAGCGTTTCAGAAATCTCTGCGCAGAATTCTTGAAAGTCAGTCTACAAGAGGGTTTCGGGGATTTTGACTTCTATTTCCCAACAGGTCTAGTACCACAACGCTCTCTCTTATCCGCGAATATAATTGTGTTGCATGAATGTCCTATTAAACGTACTATAAAATGTGTCCATCAGTGAGCTAATTTTGTCTAAGATTTAAGTTTCCAGGGAGTTTACAGCTAAATTATTATGTTTCCTTTATTCACTATCGGGCACTCCAACCACAGCTCGGAGAAGTTTATTGCTCTCCTCGAAGAACATGGTATAACCGCCCTTGCCGATGTTCGTTCAATGCCGTACAGCCGTTATTTACCCCACTTTAATAAACCAGACCTCCAAGTTTTATTGCCACAGTCCGAAATTCGTTATGTGTTTCTGGGAGCACAGTTGGGAGCGCGGCCTGATAACCCAGACTGTTACGTGGAGGGAAAAGCACTTTACGAAAAAATTGCAGCAACAGATGCCTTTCAACAGGGATTAGAGCGACTCTTGAACGGTGCAAAAGATCACCGTATTGCTCTGATGTGTGCAGAAAAAGATCCCTTGACCTGCCATCGAGCTATTCTGATTTGCCAGTATCTTGTGGATTTCAATCTTGAGATTGGGCATATTCATAGTAATGGCGAATTAGAATACCATGAGGATCTTGAAGAAAGGATGCTTAAAGCCCAGGGGCTCCAAGATCCTGAACCAATTGCTCAGCTTTCCTTATTTCCAGAACCCTCTAAACCTTGTCTTGATCGTCCGATGCGTCTTCGGCAAGCGTATCAGCAACAAGGGGAAAAGATTGCCTACGTTGAGAAACAAAATGGTTAAACTATTTACAATTGGGTTCACAAAAAAAACGGCGGCTGACTTTTTTGGGCGGCTTCAAGCAGCGGGTGTCCAGCGTGTGATTGATACTCGTTTGAATAATACGTCTCAATTATCAGCATTTGCAAAACAGCCTGACCTTGAATATTTCTTAAAGAGACTTGATGGGATTAAATATGAACATCAACTCCTTTTAGCACCAACCAAAGATATTTTAAATGCCTATAAAAAGAAGGAAATGAGTTGGCAAGATTATGAAAAAAAATATTTAGAACTAATCAAAAAGCGATCCGTTGAATCACATCTAGAGGCCAAAAAGCTAGAAAAATGCTGCTTTTTATGTAGTGAAGATAAGCCTCACCATTGCCATCGTCGCTTAGCAGCTGAATATTTGCAACGGCAGTTCAAAGATCTAGAAATTGTCCATTTATAAGTATTTTAGGATTTAATCAAAATGGAATAGATAACCATGGAAATTATTTGTCTAGCTAATTCCTATAAAAATGGTGGTCGCTGCATTGCAGGAATTAATCGTGAGACAGGAAGCTGGGTTAGGCCGATTTCTGACTTAGATGATAGTCGTATTCCCTTAGATGATCATCGAATCATGGCAGAAAACATAAAGATTTTAGATGTGTTAGAAATTCCTCTGGATGATCAACGCAGAAAATATGAGATAGAAAATTGTCATTACCATGCCTATCGGTCTTGGCAAGTTATTCGCAGGGCTGGAGTCACGGACATATTGCATTTTCGGGAGAAAATATTGCTACATCCTGACTTCCAAAAATCTATACCTTTTAGCTATTTTGAAGAGCAATCACCCGTAAAAACCTTGCAGTTAATTGAAGTCAAACAACTAAAATGTTTTCAAGATGACCAGCGAAAATGGCGCGCCATGATTCACGACAGCCATTATGGTGTAGGGGATTGCACGTTTAGCATAACCGATCCGTTGATTTTAGAATCATTAAAAAACGGCAGAAATATTAGCAACCATTGCCTGTTGACGATGAGTTTTGGTCAACCTTGGAAAGTTGATGATAGATGCTATCGATTGGTTGCCGGTGTGGTTGAACTACCTGAAAATTTAGAGCTGATTTTGACAGAAATGGAACGAATTGGCTGGTCAGAAACTGAAGGAAGAAGATACCTTCAAGAAACTTTCGCCAAGCGCTCCCGTTATCAATTAACCGTGGATGAATGTGAACAATTTTTAGCGCATCTGAGAACCTTCCCTCGCAGTCATTAATTAAAAGCTAATCCCTTGCCTTTATATGGGACAAATGCAACTTAACCCGCCAAGGCTTCAAACTTCCTACTCGCTACTCCTCCGTTATGAATTCCGCTGCTTCTTCCCCGTTACTGCAATCGTTTCAACAACGCTGTCAAACAACCCAAACCGCCATAATGAATCCTGATGTTCCGTTAGAGGAACTAAAACCCTCCCTAATGGCATTATTAACACTGATCAATGCAAAATTAATCACAATCCCGCCTTCTCACTTTCTTCCTCACCACCAAGCTCAATGGCAGAGTGTGAAAACGGAGTTACATAGAACTTCACGCCTGCTACAAACTGAAATCGTCTTTTGGCAATCGGCTCGCACCCCAGAACGGCAAAAGCAATGCCGCCAAAAAGTTCAAACTTACCTGAAACAATTAACTGAATTCAGTCTGGTGATCGCCACATGGTTGAATCCCGACTCGACTCTTAATTTCCGCCCTATTTCGTCTGATGATTGAATTATATTTCTGCCGACAATTTTTGATGGTTGATAAATTAATAGGCAAAGAAAAAACCCCTGGGAGTCTTTCCGTGTTTCGACCCCAGAGGCTTTAACTTACTCCTCACACACATCCATAATATACAGGAGGCTAGGCCGATTTGTCCACCAAAGATTGGACAGTTAGCAAATTGTCTCTTGTTTTTCTGGATCTGTTGGCGGAAAGAGAGCCAAAAAATGCAATTTCCAAAGATAGGTTAGCTCTCCCCTCCAGACCCATTCCATGATTTGTGGGATTTCCGGTTTTACTCGTCCTGATTCTCCCCCGATTGATTTGGATAGCTCGCCGTTCCAGCCAATTTCATGCATTTAACGACCCAAAGAGGCTGTCTAGCTTGAATGTCGAATCAGTTACCTCCCTTGAGTATTTCTTCTTATTTCACAATTGAGAGGCCCCCTGGGACAATATTCTTAATATTGTTGTGTACTGTTGTGGTCGATGTCTTGCATATCTCTCTCAACAGGCGTGACGGAAGCAGTTCCCGTCATTGCTAACAACCCTGCTATCAAGATCCCATTGCCATAAATTTGCTGCCCTGCCATGAAAATCGCTAATAACGTCACGGAATTGATTGGTCATACCCCCCTGGTGAGGTTGAATTGTATTCCCCAAACAGAAGCATGTAATGCCACTATTTTGGTCAAATTGGAGGGGATGAATCCGGCGGCATCAGTCAAGGACCGGATTGGGGTCAATATGATTCAGGAGGCGGAGCGCCAAGGGTTAATCCAACCCGGCAAGACGTTATTGGTGGAGCCAACGTCGGGTAATACGGGGATTGCACTGGCGATGGTGGCGGCGGCCAAAGGCTATGATTTGCTCTTGACCATGCCGGAAACGATGAGTCAGGAACGACGGGCCATGCTCAAAGCCTATGGTGCCCGATTGGAGTTGACCCCCGGTAGCGAAGGCATTGCCGGTTGTATTCGTCGTGCCCAAGCTTTGGTGGATGAACATCCCAATGCTTATATGTTGCAGCAGTTCAATAACCCGGCGAATCCGGAAATGCATCAACAAACCACCGCTTTGGAGATTTGGGAAGATACAGACGGAAAGATTGATTACCTGGTTGCTGGGGTCGGCACAGGGGGCACTATTACGGGGGTGGCATCAGCGCTGAAAGAAAAAAAACCCTCCTTTCAAGCGATCGCCGTTGAACCCGAGGGGAGTCCAGTCCTATCGGGGGGAAAACCAGGGAGTCATAAGATTCAGGGGATTGGGGCTGGCTTTGTCCCGGAGGTGCTAGATGTCAAATTAATTGATGAAGTCATCCAAGTTTCAGATCAAGCGGCGATCGCCTATGGCAGACGCTTAGCCCGAGAAGAGGGGCTATTGTCAGGGATTTCTACTGGAGCCGCCTTAGCCGCCGCCATTCAGTTGGGTAAACGACCAGAAAATGCCAATAAGTTGATTGTGATGATTCAGCCCAGTTTTGGAGAGCGTTATCTCAGCACACCATTATTTCAAGACTTGAAATAATGGAGCTGTGACTAAATTTTTGTCAGTCAATCAGGACTCAAGCCGGCCATACTGCTCGTTTTGACCTCGAACCTCCCTTCCTATTGCCTGGACTCCCGCTTGTTTCTAAGTAGGTGGGCGTTCTAAAGAAACTAGAACCTCGAAATTATTTAGAGCTAAGGGAGGCTGTTTGTTATGCAATTGAAGAGATTTCTCTAGAAGATATTCACAACTGGTTTACTCATGGTTGCTACTGTGACTCCCCTTTTGTTGAGACTGGCGAGTCTCCAGTGCTGACCTCGGTGTTGTGAAAATTAATATAATCTAAATTGAACTTACTTGAAACTTCATAGGAGCTTATGGCGTATAGAATGGATAGGGGTATCAACTTGTGAAGGTTACTGTTAAACACAGATTAAACAAAAAAAGGCGATCGCCTCCGTGTTGATGTCTGAATAGACCCTGGGAGCGATCACCAATTTGTAAAGGAGTTATCAGAATAACTAAATCCAGATAATTAGGGAGAAGCTTTGGCAGAAAGGTGACAAAGAATTGATCTAAAGATAAAGACCACTGTCGCTTTCCTTCTGCCTAGAGCATGACTCTAATGGAGTTAAACTAAGCTCAACCACTGATCTAGAAAGAGTAAGTCCCACGAACAACACCGATATAGACGGTGTCATTCCTTCGGCTGTCTTGGTTGGGTGCGGTCAAGACAATAATGCCGGGCGTGAGGGTGATGTTGTCGGAAAAGGCATATTTATAGGCCGCCTCAATATGGAAAGGGGTGCTGTTATTAAAGTAAGTGGGTTGATTCGCCACATTCAATCCACCTAGATAAGGTTCTGCCCCCGCCATCAGATACCCCATACTACCTTCCTTGAACAGGTCGGGGAATACCATTGCCATTGCATAGTTCCACACATCCCCCCCACCTTGGCCAATAAGGCGAGCACTGGTATAACCGCCCCATGCCCGGAGGCTGAAACTAGGGGTAATATCAAATTGCCCTTGCAGACCATAGGAGTTGCTCGAAACATCCGAATTATCTGTCCCCAGGGTGTTTAGCAAAAAGTTGGCAGGTCGCGTACCTGTCCCGCCATAGCGAAAAAGGCCGTCCGGATCATAGGCATTAATGTAAGTGGCACCAAATTTAATGCGGTTCGTGGGTTTATAAACCGCTTGCCCCATTAAGGAGTAATTCCCATTGAACAGTCCCCGTTCTTGATTAGGGGAGTTACCCCCACGGGCAAGGTAACCGGCGGAAAACTGGAAATTTTCTCCCCAGTCGTAGGTAGCCCCAATCCCTTGTCCGCCTAAGCCAATCCGGTAAATGGGATTCCGTTCCGCAAAACGGGATAAAGCCCCATTTGCACCGCCCCCCACATCGAGACCCGCATTAAAGGTGTCGGCATAGAAGTGGTGACCCCCCAAACTAGCCATGGTAAAAATACGCAGGTTGTCACCAACCGGAAAATAGTAATGGAGACGGTCTATGGTGACATCATTGTTGTCCGGGCCATCATACGCAAAACGTCCTTGGAAATCACCAATTTCATCTTGGAATGAGTTGCCGATGGAACCAGCGGTCAAACGGGTAAATAGTTGGTCTTTCCCAGTAAAACTCGTCACAAATTGCAGACGGACTTTGTCCTGCATGACAACTTGGGAGTCTAAGTCTCGCTGCCCCGTACCATTATTAATATCATCTCCAAACGCCTGGGCAATCTGGAAAGCCACTTCTCCCACTAATTTGGTGGTGGTGGAAAATTGGTGGTCTTCTAGATAGGCGATTCGGGTTTCGAGATTATCGACTCTGGCACTAAGCATCGTCAGTTCTTCTTCAAACTGCTGCATTAAGCGCTTCAGCTTGTCGATGTCTTCGCGTAACACGGCCACATTTTCTTGAATCAGCCGCTCCATGACGTTCATGCAAGCATTTAAGCCGGCGGCAAATTCATACCGTGAAATGGCGCGATCGCCACGGAAGGTACGGTCAGGGTAACCAACAATACAGCCATAGCGTTCTACGAGGCTTTTTAACGCTTCATAGGCCCAAGCATCGGGCTGAACGTCCCGTAACTCTGAAACACTAGTGACCTGGGTCATCCCGGCATCGGGGTTGGCATTAAATTGTTTTAACCCTTGGCGATAACGGACTTGATCAATAACGGATTGACCGGACTGGGACGGACGACCAAACAGCGTTGGCGCGCTAGATTGAGTCGGGTTTATCGATGAGTTCGGGTCAGAGGATAGCTCCTCGGCATTTGCCCCCATCGCAAACATTGACAAGAAACCGACACCAGAAAGTAGGTATCTCCATTTAGGAAATTTATTCATTGTAGGATTCACACTCACACCAAATTAGGAAAAGTTAGGGAGGCTAAATAAACAAGCTTTAAACCCCTCTTAACATTTTTTCTTACCTAGTATGTGAGGCAACAGAAAACCTCTTTGTATTCCAGGCAACAGAAGACCCACATTGAGGCAGCATCGAACATAAACGCTGGAATTAGCGATCCCAGTTTAAAACACCTGAAAATATTGTCTGCGGTGAAATGAAGACAGAGCAAAAATCCTGGCTATTTCCGACAACGAGCGGTCAGATTAGTTTTTGACTAACCACATTTGGGCGCTGCGCGGTGGCACAAATAAGGTAAACCGATTTCCAGAGAGGGTCATTTCATGACGATGGATCAAATCCTGATAGGTTCCAGGATTTTTTAACCCCCAGGTGTTGAACTCTGCCCATTGATCAAACGTGCTTTTGTTAATGGCGACGATGCCTAGATGACCCCGGCGAAAAATGAGTAGGGTGTCGCTTTCATAGAGCGTCACCATTTCCTCACCTTGGACTGCATTATGAAATTGAATCATGGCGGCAATGTCTGGTCGTTTGTAAGCCTCAAACCAACGATCGCCATCAAAGGGAGATTCTTTATGGTCAGAATAAATTAAGGGTGCTCCACCGTCGCGGCCAAGGACGTAGGCATAGGCCAGGTGTTCATCTTGAGGGTCTAGGATGGCATAGCGAAAGCCATTGTTATGGGGAATGTCGTGGGTCACCACAAAGGTCACAGCGCGATACCAAGGTAGGGCATTACCATAAGCGCCCGGATCGACCAGTGTTTTCAGTGAACCCCCAAAGCCAAATGCTTCCCGAATGGTGGTGAATAGGGGAAAATCATAGGCTGACTGACATCCAGGTTTCCTGTAAAAAGGGTTGGAGAAATGTCCGTTCATCGTGGTCACTGCCGGTCAGTACTTCGCCAAACCAAAATTTATCCCGGAAGGCAGGCTTATCGGCCAAGTTATCAACCATGCGCTCGGTAATATGTTTAATAGCATCCACCCGGAACCCGTCAAAGCCCATTTCGACTAACGCCCCCACCATCTGGCGCTGCTGGCCTAACACCCAGTCAGAATCTTTGAGGTCGGGTAAGCCGGATAGGTTTTGATACTGCACTGCCCCCCGATCGCCCCATTCATGGCCCTCAATTTCCCCTGCTTGGTTAAAGTCCCAAGGGGAAAATAACCCTTCACTCAAGTCTCCATACAGGCGGTTCTCTTCGTAGAGATCCGGATTCTGACGGTAGCGTTCGAGTTCAGCCTTCCCGGGAAACGTCAACCGATCCTCGCGGCTCTCGTTAGCCATGTGATTAATGACCAAGTCAGCATAGACTCGAATGGGTGGATTCATGGCGTGGCAAGCAGCAATAAGTGCCTCTAAATCCTGTTTACCGCCGAGGTGGGACAGGAGCACCCGATAATCCTTCGGTTGATAGCGTTGCCACCAGGCATCCCCGTTAGGATCCGAGTACAGCGGTGGCGGAATTAAAATGGCACCATACCCAGTTGCGTGGATAGAGTCTAGGCTGTCAATAATGTCCTGATATTTCCAATTGAAGGCGTGGAGAGTGACAATACGCATGGAAAATGGAGGCTCCTACATGAGCGTGAGGGAACAGACCCAGTGCGGGCTGCTAGTATCGACCAATCCATTATTGGCATTGAGCGGCCAGTGAATTGATTCCGGTACTCTATCAAAGACGACGGAATTGGGATGGTCTTCTTTGTTACCAGGCGATCGCCACCGGTGTCGATTGTGTGGAAAGGCTTAGGCTGTTGTCGGCAACCAACAATAGACATAAGTACCGCGACTGCGATTGCTTTTGACTTGAATACGACCGCCCCAGCGTTGGAGTAATCGTTTGACGATTGTTAGTCCCAACCCAGCTCCCTGCAAATTGGCATCCACATTTTTGCCCCGGTAAAAACAATCGAATAAACGAGGTAAGTCCGACATTTCGATGCCGCAGCCTGTGTCACTAATCGTAATTTCGACACCCTTATTTTTTTGGTTGACTCTGACATAAACTTTGCCATTGGCGGGAGTAAATTTGAGGCTATTGTGCAAAATGTGTTGCAAGATCGCCCGTAAATCCCCGGCGCTACAAGCAATGTCAGGATAATTTTCTGGAATGGTGTAACCCAGAGAAATTCCTTTTTCTTTAGCAATAGGTTGATAAGTACTCACCACCCCTGGTACACAGTCTTCTAGTCGTACTTTTGCATTGATGTCGGGTTTTGTTTCAATTTCAAATAGTTCTTGTAACCCCACCAGGATAAAATTTTGGCGATCGCACTCCTGCTTCAGTAAGTCTAAATAGCGCTGGCGGGGTTCTTTTCTATGTTGTAATGACTCCAGAAGCCTCAGCGCTGTTTTAATGTTGGTGAGGGGGGTTCCCAGTTCACGGGTTATTACAGCTAAAAAGGTGGCATCAATAGTACTTTCTTCTTCACTTTTGGGGAACACGGGAGGAGGGGAAGAGGGAGCCCAATTTTGGGGCGGGTTCCAGAGTTGATTGACAAGGGTTAAATCAGCTTGGGACGGGAGGCTATGGGGTGCAACAATGCTTTCGGGTAATGAATCAGTTGCAATTAAAGATTTTCTGAGTGTTGCCAGCACTGTGGCGATCGCCTCCGGATCGAGGGTTTCTATGAAGCTGACGATATCAGTGGACGTGTTTTGGGGACGGATTACCAACAGCCAAGTTATTTCGGAACTCAGGAACAGAAAAAATTGCTCGGTAGCTAATACGTCATTGTCTGCAAGACAGAGTGGTGTCAGGGTCGCTGTGTTGGGTAAGTTAAAGGAAAACGGGGTAAGGGCCGCCGGGGTATTGGATTCTGTATGACACCAATACAATTGCCTGAGTCCACCAGGGATCATCAAGGGGGCGATCGCCTGTTGCCAAGCAGATAAAACAGGAAACTTTGCCCAAAGGGTTAAGGGGAGGGCGCGGGCTGCCAAGCAGGTGCTGACCATCCGTAGTCGCTGCTGTGCCTGCGTGGTCGAAGCAGTATAGACAGTCTGGGGCGACAATGACTGGAGTAAGTTAAACAGGGATAATTCTGAATTGCGGGAAAGATTCATCACAGGATAGAAAGAAGCACCATCGTGGGCAGATCAAGTTGTAGAAATGCTACGCTGCGTTTCGGGCATTGTTGCATGAGTCACCTAAGATAAGCACTGACTTGTCGACTGTTCCTTCTCTTTTTTTCTTCGCCCTATGCTCTGTCCTTACTTTGCCACTGTTGCCAGAGGTCTTGAGGCGATCGCCGTGCAAGAGTTGGAACGTCTGGGGGCACAGGCGGTTAAAGCAGAATTTGCTGGCGTCAGCTTCCAAGGCGACCAAGCCTTACTGTATCGGGTTAATCTCTGGTCACGCTACCTTTACCGAATACTAGTGCCGATCACCACCGCCAAGGCCTTTAATGCCCAACAACTTTACCGCAGTGTTCATAAAATTGATTGGTCGACTTACCTATCTCCGGCTCAAACGTTACAAATCACCTGTTCCGGCAAAAATACCCAACTCAACCATAGTCATTTCACCGCCTTACAAATTAAGAACGCCATTGTGGATCAGCAGCGGGAGCGCTATGGGGAGAGATCTAGTGTCGATCTCCAACACCCTGACATTGTCGTCAATGCCCACATTCACAAAAATCATTGTCGATTAAGCCTCGATAGTACTGGATTTAGCTTGCATCGACGGGGCTACCGGGCGGCAGTGGGACAGGCTCCTCTCAAGGAAACACTGGCTGCTGCTATTTTGGCGATCGCCGAATGGACACCTGATATCCCCTTGTTTGACCCCCTCTGTGGTTCAGGAACCTTTTTGTTAGAAGCTGGGTTACAGAGCTTAAACATTGCTCCGGGTCAATTTCAACCTGCATTTTGTTTTCAACATTGGCCCGATTACGATGCGGCTCTCTGGCGGTCAATGCTACAGCAGGCAAAAGCCCAACAACGCTCCCAGCTAGTGGCTCCCCTCTGGGGCAGCGACAGTGATCCAACAGTTTTAGAACAGGCCCAAGCGAATGCGGCTAATGCCCAGCTAGGGCAGCTCATCACCTGGTGTCATCAACCGTTTGAGGCAATTACTCCCCCGGCGGAGAAAGGGATCCTCATTTGTAACCCCCCTTACGGCAAGCGCCTGGGTGATGTGGAAACACTTGGCACGTTTTACAAACAGATGGGGGATATTTTCAAGCAGCGCTTTACCGGTTGGACGGCGTTTGTTTTGAGCGGCAATTCAACGCTGACGAAACGGATTGGATTACGCACGGCCGCTCGTATCCCATTTCGCAATGGAGATTTACCCTGTACTCTGCTGAAATATGAGCTGTACTGACATGGGCTCCGACTTCCTGTTGATTCATGCAAACTTTTTTATGATGAAAATGATATTTGCTTCCCACGGGCGAATTGTGGATTAATAAAAGCCTGCTGCATTTTATTCCCGGCTTCAACTTATGGATTTAGATTACCCGGTACTGGGCTCAACCCTGTTGTTCACGCTGCTATCTCTCATTGGCCTAGTCTTTTTTATCCGGGCAGCGGTGAAAGATCGCACCCAACAGCTAAAGGTCTGGGTAACAGATCCGGAAAATGGTCCTCTGGATCAACTGAAAGATTACCTCGCCACTCGTTCTTACCGCCTTAGTCAAGTTGACCCAGAAAGGCAGGCGATCGCCTTTGAAGGCTATGTACAGCCCAGCGTATTTCTCACTATTTTCTTAAGTACTTTAGCGGCCCTCGGTCTCCTCTGCTTAGCATTAGTCCTCTCAGTTCTCTTTCCCCGTGGTGGCAGCCTTTACTTTTTTTTACTGTGGTTAGCCCCCTTAGCGGGCGGGTTTTATTGGCAAAAAGCAGGTCGTCAAGAAACGGTCACCCTAGAAGTGGGCGAGCCGACTCACCCCGACCATATTGGGCAATATCCCCTTATCATTACAGCCCATCGAGATGAGTTGCGTAATCTTCAAGCAGAAGTTTCTCTGGATTGGGTCGGGGAACATTAGTACTTAAGTCCCTGGGTATTTCTGTCCTAGAGACAAAACGTTTAGGCACTGAAGTATTTAGCGGTGGGGTGGTAAGTAATAATCGCTGTGGTGGATTGCTCAGGATACACTTGCTCACTTTCGTCCATGTACAGTCCAATCCGCTCCGTTTGCAATAGCTCCAACTGAGTGTATTGATCCTGCATATTGGGACAAGCGGGATAGCCAAAACTGTAGCGGGAACCCTGGTAACGCTGCTGAAGAATATCACGGATATTGTCCGGATCTAGCGCGCTAAATCCCAACTCCTGTCGAATGCGGGCATGGGTCCACTCTGCTAGGGCCTCCGCCATTTGTACCGCCATGCCATGGAAGTACAGATAATCGGTGTAATTGTCTTTTTCAAATAACTTTTTGGCGTATTCAGTTGCCACCTCTCCTACCGTGACTGCCTGCAAGGGAAAAACGTCGGTTAGGCCGGATTCCTTGCTGGCAAAAAAGTCGGCAATGCAGAGACGACGACCGGACTTCTGACGAGGAAAGTCAAACTGGGCAATGGGGTCTGCTCCAGGGAGAATATGACCGCCATTATCACCCACGGCGTTTGGATCATAGATGAATAGGGTATTGCCTTCAGATTGGCAGGGAAAATAGCCATAAACCACAGTGGGATGGAGCAAATTTTCTGCCATCACTTTGGCTTTCCATTCCTCTAGAACCGGATAAACCTTAGCTTGTAGAAAGCTATCGTATTCTTCGCGGGATTGATCTTTCGGTTTACGGAATTGCCATTGCCCCACAAACAAAGCTTGTAAATCCAAATAGGGCAAGACTTCCTGGATATCAACTTGGTCGGCTTGGATAATTTGGGTGCCCCAAAAAGGCGGGGTGGGGCGTTCAATATCGGGGTCAACTGCTTCTGATCGCTGTGTATCGACAACATCGGGTTCTGTGGATTGTTCTGTGGCATCAATAAGTTTTTCTGCTTCAATCCCAAAATTAGTTTTTGCGCCGTTGCCGTTTTCATCAGCCCCATTCCCATTGGCTTCTGCATAGTCACCTAAAAATCCATTAAGGTCATCCCAGTTATGGGACTTTTTTGCGGGCATTAATTTATCCATAAAATGCAGGTCAGCAAAGGCATCTTTCCCATAAATCACTTGCCCTTCATAGGTTTCCTGACAATCTTGATGCACAAATTTAGGCGTTAGGGCAGCTCCACCGAGGATTACTGGCACCTGGATCCCTTCTTGGTTGAAAACGGCCAAGTTTTCTTTCATAAAGGCGGTGGATTTTACTAACAATCCACTCATGGCAATGCAATCCGGTTTGTGCTCTTTATAGGCTTCGATGATGTTTTCAATCGGTTGTTTGATGCCCAGGTTGATCACCCGGTAGCCGTTATTGTACAAAATAATTTACACTAGATTTTTACCAATGTCATGCACATAGCCTTTGACGGTGGCGATTAGGAATGTGCCTTTTGCACTATCCACTGAATCGTCTTTGTCCATATGGGGCTCAAGGAATGCCACGGCTGCTTTCATGGTCTGGGCTGATTGCAACACAAAAGGAAGTTGCATTTGCCCTGAACCGAATAGTTCCCCGACGACTTTCATTCCGTCGAGCAAAAAGACATTAACAATGTCTAATGGTGGATGCCCCTGGAGTGCTTCGGTTAACGCTTCTTCTAGACCTAACCGCTCTCCGTCAATAATGTGTTGTTTTAGCCGTTCATCAATGGGTAGATCAGCGGCGATCGCCTTATCCTTTTTGGTAGTCTTGCCTTCAAATAGGGTGGTGAGCTTGGTTAAGGGATCATAGGTACATCGATCCCCTTCAAATTTTCGGCGGTCATAAATGAGATCCTGGCAAATTTCTTGATGCTCAGGCTGGATTTTGGCTAGGGGGAGAATCTTGTTGGCACTGACAATGGCCGCATCCATCCCCGCTTGCATACATTCATGCAGAAATATGGAGTTCAACACCTGGCGAGCAGCGGGATTTAAGCCAAAAGAAACATTAGAGACCCCCAAGATAATGTGACATCCCGGTAATTCTTCACGGATTCGTTTAATCGATTCCACCGTTGCTTTGCCGTTTTCTCGATCCTCTTCAATCCCCGTCGAAATCGGTAACGCTAGGGGATCAAAGAAAATTTCATGGCCCGGTATCCCATAGGCGATCGCTGCGTCATAAGCCCGTTTCGCAATCTCAAATTTTTTGTCCGCTGTCCGCCCCATGCCGTCTTCGTCAATCGTCCCAATCACCACCCCAGCACCATATTCTTTGGCTAATTCCAGAACCTTTTCAAATCGTTCTTCGCCGTCTTCGTAGTTGGTGGAATTCAGAATACATTTTCCCCCCGCCACTTTTAACCCAGATTCCATTTTTTGCCACTCGGTGGAGTCCAGCATCAACGGCAGGGTGACATTATTGACTAAACGAGAGGATAACTCCCGCATATCTCTCACCCCATCTCGGCCCACATAATCCACGTTGACGTCAAGAATTTGTGCCCCTTCTTTAACCTGAGATTTAGCCAGAGAAACAAGGCTATCCCAATCCTCTGAGTTCAACAACTCTCGGCATTTTTTCGAGCCACTGGCATTGAGCCGTTCCCCGACGATGAGGAAGGAATTGTCCTGTTTGTAAGTTTGGGTGGAGTAAATCGATGCCGCACTGGGTTCGTAGTGGGGAATACGTTGTTTGGGTGTCAGGGTTTGGGCAATATCTGCCAACGCTTTAATGTGATCGGGTCGGGTTCCGCAGCACCCCCCAATAATTTGTACCCCTAGGTCTTCCACAAAATGCATCAGTGCCATCTGCAGTTCAACGGGGGTCATGCGATAAAAGGCTTGTCCACCGACATTTTCCGGTAACCCCGCATTAGGGACACAGGACACCACAAACGGCGAATGTTCCGATAGATATTTCACATGCTCTTTCATTTTGTCCGGGCCAGTGGCACAGTTCAACCCCAAAATGTCGATGGGGTAACGCTCCAAAATCGCCAGCGCAGCCGACATTTCTGTCCCCACTAGCATGGTTCCCATGACTTCCATGGTGACCGATACCATCAGCGGTAACCGTGATCCCTTCTCAGCAAATACCTGCTCAATTGCATTGAGGGCAGATTTAATTTGCAATACATCCTGACAGGTTTCCACTAATAGAAGATCCACCCCACCGTCAAATAACCCCTCCACCTGCTCCACATAGGCATCTTTCAATGTGTCGTAGTCCACATGTCCTAGTGTGGGTAGCTTAGTGCCTGGCCCCATTGATCCCGCCACAAACCGGGGTCTTTCCGGAGTAGAAAATTCTGCTGCTACCGACTTTGCCAACTCTGCGGCCGCCTTGTTGAGGTAATAGCTTTGATCTGCCAGGTCATATTCTGCCAATACTAATGGTGTGCCACCGAACGTATCTGTTTCCACCACATCAGCGCCCGCTTCGTAAAAGGCTCGGTGAACTGCTGCCACGGCTTCCGGTTTAGTATGCACCAGATATTCGTTACATCCCTCATATTCCGCACCGCCAAAATCTGCTGCCGTTAACTCTTGAGCTTGTAAGTTCGTTCCCATCGCTCCGTCAAAAACCAAAACGGGACGCTCTGGGCTGTTCAGGCGGTCAAAGAAAACACTTTGCATGGGACTCAGGATTGGAAGTTAATAAGCTTTGATGGCAATTATAAGATATGTTAACTGTTCCTCACCATTAGACTGATCGGATTCAATTTAATGGCTACTTTAATAGCTCTGGGGGGGAAGGAGTGGATCATCTGAGTGATCACAGCTCCACGGTTTAACCCATTTGTGACTGTAGGTAGTTTGGCAAACCAATTTTTTTAATTAGCCCCAATTGTTGCTCCAACCAGTAGGTGTGGTCTTCTTCTGTATCAGCCAAAATATGGAGCAAAATATCACGACTTTGGTAATCCTGCTCGGTTTCGCAAACGGCGATCGCCGCCTTCAGGTCATCAATGACTTTGTATTCATAATCCAGATCAAACTGGAGCATTTCAGGCACAGTCTTGCCGACGTTGATGGGATCTTGTTGGGATAGATCGGGCGTCTCTTCTAGAAATAAAATCCGTTCGATTAACAAACTGGCATGTCCCGTTTCATCTTGCATTTCGTGATCTATGCGTTCATAGAGCTTGTGCAGTGCCCAATCCTGGTACATGCGGGAGTGGATAAAGTATTGGTCTCTTGCCGCTAATTCTCCTCGGAGGAGTTTGTGGAGTTGGGCAAGAACAGCAGGTTTTCCTTTCATAGTGGCAGCAACTAAGTTCCTAAATAATTGGCTCCGTTGGGGGAGCGGTGTTCATTTAATTTTCGGGTCAGCGAAAGGGAGAATCTGGGACGGCGAAAAACTCGCCCCGGTCAAACGAGCATTAGTCCGAGTCTTCCATCATAGATTGCAGGTAATTTTCCAAGCCAGAATTCTCAATCAACCACTGCTGAGACTCTTGCCAATCAATTTGCTCCTCTGTTTCTTCCAGAAGTTCGGTCAACAAATCACGGCTAACATAGTCCTGACGCTCCTCACAGAGATTAATGCCGGCTTGGAGGTTTGTCCGAATCGTGTGATTACTCGTCAGGTCATTCTGAATCATCTCGGGAACTCCTTCACCAATGGACAGCGCCCCTAGGTTTTGTAAGTTGGGGAGCCCTTCCAGAAATAAAACCCGTTCGATGAGGCAATCTGCCTGCTTCATGGCTTTGATGGAATATTTATATTCGCTTTCGTTCAGCTTGAAGAGTCCCCAATTTTTAGCCATGCGGGCGTGGAGAAAGTATTGGTTGATTGCAGTGAGTTGATCTTTGAGGACGAGGTTGAGATGTTGTCTAATCTCTTGAATGCCTTGCATGGCGAATTCCATCGAAATATTTACTTGAGCCTATTTTATCTTGGTTACGCAGCACCCATAGAAAAAGTCGGCCATTTTTGTCAATTGGGGTCATAATGAAAATAACTTGCAACAATGTTGCTAATCTTTAGCGTTAAGTTTAGGTTAAGTCGATTATGTACGTTTGCATCTGTCGTGCTGTTACGGAAAGGGATATTACGGAAGCGGCCCAAAAAGGCGTTCGCTCGTTTGATCAATTGTCAGAATCGATGGGCATTGGAGCGGATTGTGGTACTTGTCAGCACCGAGCCTGCCAAATGTTATCGGCGATCGCCAACGAAAGTCATTAGAAACAGATATTTTTAAAATTAATGGAGACGGATAGGCTGGAGAGATGAAATTTATCTATCGTCAAACTGCTTAAAGTTAGGTTGCGATGTATTTGAGAATATGTTGCTTTATTTTTTCAACATTACTGGTATTTGACTCTAAATTCCATTCAGACGTAGGGTCATTCCCATTGAAGTTTAAGCTGCCGTTACATAACCGTTTTTACCCCAATTAATTTTTGCCTACCCACTTAGCCGCCGAGTTGTTGGAGTTCCTGGGCTAGTGTATTGGCTTTGTTAGCCAGCTCGGTTTTGTTCTGGGTGGTAAATAATTCTGCTGCTTTTTTGAGATCGGCGATCGCCTGTTGGTCTTGGCTGAGGCGAATATAGCTGAGTCCTCGATTGAAGTAAGCTTCGGCAAAATTAGGATTAAATTGAATACTTTTGCTGTAATCCGCCACCGCTTTTTGATCCTGTTTGAGGCGATTTTGGGTTAAGCCCCGATTGTAATAGGCATTAGTATGTTCTGCATTAATGGCGATCGCCTGGTCATAGTCTGCCAGTGCCTTCTGCTGATTCCCTAGCTCATCCTGGGCATTGCCACGGTAGACATAAAAATCAGGATAGTCGGCATTGATGCGAATTGCGCTGGTACAGTCCTGTACAGATTGTTGATATTCCTCCAACAAAAAATAGGCATAGCAGCGGTTGCCATAGGCATAGGCATATTGGGGATTCAGGCTAATGGCTTGGTTATAGTCTGTAATCGCCGCTTGATGTTGTCCAAGAATATGCTTCGCGTAACCCCGGTTATAGTAAGCGTCTGCGTCTTTATCATTGAGTTTGATGGACTCTGTAAAATCTGTGATTGCCCCCTGATAATCCTGGGCAGTGAGTTTATCCACACCGCTGTTGTACCACTGGACCGCCGATTTCGTTTGGGCTTGGGTCGCCAAGGTAATATTCGCGGCGATCGCCAGGCTGAGGGCGCAGCAATGGAGGAAGCGAAATCGAGATTGTCCGTTGCGATGACGTTGTTGTTGGTCGTTCCCCATCATTTGAATACTCATCAAACCGTTGTAACAAGGTGTTTTCGTCAGCATAGCGGAGAAATCCGACCATACCTCATTCCCCGCTGCCACTGTGGTTATTGTCTCAGCGTTGGGGTTACGCCCCCAGAATATCGAGATTACGGTGACCAGACAAGTCAAGGTAATCGTTTTAGAATTAATGTAATCAATTATTAAGCAGGCAAAACTGCTGTTTACACAGTGAATTTCGTTGTACCAAATTACTTGGGATAAATATTGTGGAAACTCCGCCAGTCAAAAGGCTTGAGCATTGGCTGATCTTGATTGCTCCCTTTTTCCTTTGGGGAACAGCAATGGTGGCGATGAAAGGTGTTTTGCCCGACACAACACCCTTGTTTGTGGCCACAATCCGCTTAATTCCAGCGGGGATCCTGGTTTTAATGGTGGCAGCCTGGCAAGGACGCGCCCACCCCCAAACATGGCAGGCATGGGGCTGGATTGGCCTTTTTGCCGCCATTGATGCCACCTGTTTCCAAGGATTTCTAGCCCAAGGTTTGGCCCGGACGGGGGCAGGTCTGGGGTCAGTCATTATTGATTCCCAGCCAATCGTTGTCGCACTGTTATCCAGTTGGCTTTTTCAAGAAGTGATTGGGGGTATTGGCTGGTTGGGTCTAGGTTTAGGGATTACCGGGATTGGTTTGATCGGTTTGCCCGACGAATGGTTTATTCAACTCTGGCAAACCCAAACCCTGGCGATCGCCTGGAATGGCTCAGCTATTTGGCAGAGCGGGGAAGCGTGGATGTTGCTAGCGTCTCTGTCGATGGCGGTGGGAACGGTGTTAATTCCCTTTGTCAGTCAACGGGTTGATCCGGTGGTGGCCACGGGCTGGCACATGATTATTGGCGGATTACCCTTGATGGCGATCGCCCTCTGGGAAAACCAGACTCCTTGGGAACATATCACCCTAGGCGGTTGGGAAAACCTGGCCTATGCCACCATCTTTGGCAGTGCTATTTCCTACGGAATCTTTTTCTTTTTGGCATCTAAAGGTAATTTAACGAGTCTAAGCGCCTTGACTTTTTTGACCCCGATATTTGCCCTAAGCTTTGGTAATTTACTTTTGGGAGAAGAATTAAGCCCGTTACAATGGGCCGGTGTTGGTTTAACCCTAATGAGTATTTATTTAATTAACCAACGCCAAGACATCCAACAGAAATTAATCACCTGGCTGGCTCCAGACCCCAAACCCCTACCGGAAAGTCAAAGCAAAACCCCCAATTGAGGCGGAGAATGAGGTAATAGCTTGATCTTTAGTTTCCGCTATGGCGATGGGCATCGTTAACTTTAGCAAGCAAAATCAAAATCAAGTACTGTTCTTCAGATCGAAAATTGGGGACTGAATTGACTGGCAAAAGTAAAAGTTGGTGAAAAATCCCCAGTTTTCCTAAAGCTAAAAGTCTTACACAGGAAGAAACCGACAGACTTGAACTTGTTTTAATCGAAGTCCCTACTTTGCAAGAGTTCTGAAAGTTTTGTCAGTCAACCAGCCTAATCCGTTAATCCCTGCTCTAATGCATACCGGACTAGCTCAGTTCGACTAGAAGTTCCGGTTTTTTGGAATAAGCGACTCACATATTTTTCGACGTTACGGACACTCGTGTTGAGTTGTGCAGCGATTTCTTTGTTCATTAGCCCTTGTGAAACCAGATCTAGGACACTTTGTTCACGGGGAGTTAAATCTAGCTTGATGGGTGAGGGGTTAGTTTGTAAGCGTTTAGGCTGTCCCAATTGTTGTTTTAATTCCTGAATTTCCTGATAGATTTCTTGGAGTTTACTCTTATCCCCTTGAGCATCACTACTTGCTTGTTGACGGGCAATTAAGTTACGCACGATCGCCTCTAATTCATCGGGGTCAAAGGGCTTGGGAAGAAAAGCATCACAGCCCACTTCGTAGCCTTGGATTCGATCACTGGTCATCCCCCTAGCGGTTAAAAAAACCACAGGTAACGCCTGAAAGCGCGGATCATCTCGCAATTGCCGAACAAATTCATAGCCGTCTACCTGGGGCATCATAATGTCAGAAATCACCAATCGAGGCAGGTTGGATTTCAGGTATTCCCAGGCTTCTGTGGCACTAGCTGCGACATCGACTTTAAATTCGCCACTATCTTCCAAAAAAGCTTGTATGGACTCGCGGACTCCCGGCTCATCATCCACCAGTAGTAATGAAATGGGGTCTGTCATGTCACTTATTCCCTTAAGATTGATAATCTATATTGTGTCATCATTGGCTGAGTTGTAGACCGAGCATTCATAAGTTCTTGATCAGATTTCTAGACTGCCGAGTCATGCCCATCATGGCGGGGAGAGGGGTCTAGCTTAGCGGCGATGAATTTAGATAAAAGTAAAAAAACTGCTTTTGCATCAGGTGTACTTACCAGCGTCAATATCCTTATTTCTGAAGAGGTTCGCTTCAATATCGGCGGAATTGGCTCTTTTTTCATTCTATCTGGCGATCGTAATTGAGGTACCCAAAATATATTTTGACGCTATTCCCGCCCTGATCCTCCGCCCAAAGGTCATAGACTGGATATGTCAGAATGTAAATTTTTTGCTAATAATACTTTAAGAGATGTTTTAAGCCATCTTTGCCAAAATGCTCGCGAGCATTGCTGTCTGAGCGATTTTGCCCAAAGTAAATAAAGCAGATCTGTGGGTCTATGCCCACACTACTGTTTCGGCCAGATTGATTGAAAAAGCCCTATGCTTTAAGGCTTTAAGTAGGTTTCCAATCTTCTCATATTGTTAGAGAATAGAAACATCTTGACCTATCTCAACTTTTGAAGCTGCCTTAAAAAATCTTGCCCTTAATTTTGTTTCGCAAGAGGATTTGTACTTTATGACTATTGCAGTCGGACGCGCCCCGTCGGAGAGAGGCTTATTTGATGCTCTCGATGACTGGTTAAAGCGTGATCGTTTCGTCTTTATCGGTTGGTCTGGATTACTGTTGTTTCCCTGTGCCTTCATGGCATTAGGGGGCTGGTTAACCGGAACCACCTTTGTTACATCCTGGTATACCCACGGTTTAGCAAGTTCTTACCTCGAAGGAGCGAATTTCTTGACCGTTGCGGTATCTTCCCCCGCAGATGCGTTTGGTCACTCCATTCTCTTCCTCTGGGGACCCGAAGCCCAAGGTAACCTAACCCGTTGGTTCCAGATTGGTGGGTTGTGGTCGTTTGTCGCCCTACACGGTGCTTTCGGACTGATTGGCTTCATGCTACGTCAGTTTGAAATCTCCCGTCTGGTCGGCATTCGTCCTTACAATGCGATCGCCTTTTCTGGGCCCATCGCCGTATTCGTCAGTGTCTTTCTGATGTATCCCTTGGGACAATCGAGTTGGTTCTTTGCCCCCAGCTTTGGGGTAGCGGGAATCTTCCGATTTATCTTGTTCCTGCAAGGGTTTCACAACTGGACGTTGAACCCCTTCCATATGATGGGAGTTGCCGGAATTCTGGGGGGTGCCCTATTGTGTGCCATCCATGGTGCCACGGTAGAAAATACCCTGTTTGAAGACGGGGAAGATGCGAACACCTTCCGGGCATTTGAACCCACCCAAGCAGAAGAAACCTATTCGATGGTGACTGCCAACCGTTTCTGGTCTCAGATTTTCGGGATTGCTTTTTCCAACAAGCGTTGGTTACACTTTTTCATGCTGTTTGTCCCGGTAACGGGTTTATGGATGAGTTCAGTCGGTATCGTTGGTCTGGCCTTGAATCTACGGGCATACGACTTTGTATCCCAAGAGTTACGGGCAGCCGAAGACCCCGAGTTTGAAACTTTCTACACCAAAAATATCCTGTTGAACGAAGGGATGCGTGCTTGGATGGCGCCCCAAGATCAACCCCATCAAAACTTTGTCTTCCCTGAGGAGGTACTCCCCCGTGGTAACGCTCTCTAATTCTTCAATGGTGGGGGGACGTGATATCACATCTACTGGTTATGCTTGGTGGTCGGGTAATGCCCGTCTGATCAATCTTTCCGGTAAGTTGCTTGGTGCTCACGTTGCCCACGCCGGTTTAATCGTATTCTGGGCTGGGGCAATGACCCTATTTGAAGTTGCCCACTTCATTCCTGAAAAACCCATGTATGAACAGGGTTTAATTTTATTACCCCATGTGGCAACCCTCGGTTGGGGGGTCGGCCCCGGCGGTGAAATTATTAATACCTTCCCCTTCTTTGTTGTTGGGGTACTTCACCTAATTTCTTCTGCCGTTCTGGGCTTTGGGGGTATTTACCATGCCCTACGGGGACCCGAAATCCTAGAAGAATATTCCAGCTTCTTTGGTTATGACTGGAAAGATAAAAACCAAATGACCAATATTATTGGTTACCACTTGATCCTTCTAGGATGTGGTGCGCTGTTGTTGGTCTTTAAAGCCATGTTTTTCGGGGGGGTTTATGATACCTGGGCTCCCGGTGGTGGTGATGTCCGAGTTATTACGAACCCCACGCTGAATCCAGCTATCATCTTCGGTTACCTACTCAAGGCTCCCTTTGGTGGCGAAGGTTGGATTATCAGTGTTAACAACATGGAAGACATCATCGGTGGTCACATCTGGATTGGATTGATCTGCATCTCCGGTGGTATTTGGCATATTTTAACCAAGCCTTTTGGTTGGGCACGTCGGGCCCTCATCTGGTCTGGTGAAGCTTACCTGTCCTATAGCCTGGGGGCATTGTCCATGATGGGCTTTATTGCCTCTGTCTATGTTTGGTTCAACAATACCGCTTACCCCAGCGAATTCTATGGTCCTACGGGGATGGAAGCATCTCAGTCCCAAGCATTCACCTTCTTGGTTCGTGACCAACGCCTGGGGGCAAACATCGCTTCTGCCCAGGGCCCTACCGGTCTGGGTAAATATCTGATGCGTTCTCCTTCTGGAGAAATCATCTTTGGTGGTGAAACCATGCGTTTCTGGGATTTCCGCGGTCCTTGGCTGGAACCCCTCCGTGGTCCTAACGGCTTAGATCTCGATAAACTTCGCAACGATATTCAGCCCTGGCAGGTTCGTCGGGCAGCTGAATATATGACCCATGCTCCTTTGGGGTCTTTGAACTCTGTGGGTGGGGTTATCACCGACGTTAACTCCTTCAACTATGTCTCCCCCCGTGCTTGGTTGGCGACATCCCACTTTGTATTGGGCTTCTTCTTACTAATAGGTCACCTGTGGCATGCTGGTCGTGCCCGTGCAGCGGAAGCCGGTTTTGAAAAAGGAATTGATCGTGAGACAGAGCCTTGTCTTACGATGCCTGACCTCGACTAACATCAGAGGCATCAGCAAGCATCCTTTGTCAGACTCCTACCCTCTGGGTGGGAGTTTTTTTTGGGGATATGGAGGATATAGTTTCTTTGAAATCAATGTGAGGCTAGTCGCTTAGTAGTTTTACTATACGGATCACATGCTCGACATAAACACGCTTTTGGTTAACCTGTTTGTTGAACGCTTTTTGTGCCTCGGTGAGTTGGCTGCCGGGTGGCTTTTTGTGGGGCATGGTGGTGTTACGTTTGCCGACATAGGCTTTGTCTCCCACAAACAGTAAGTCTTCTGGTAGCTCTGCCTGGGTTTGCTCTAGTGGGTCATTTGTCACGCCAGGAGCCATTCTGAAAACAGACAAAAGCCCTACACAGTAAAACTTTCGTCGATCTCAGCTTATCCCCACGTATAACAAGTGACCTACTAGCTCAGTTCAATGAATTTATCTTGCCCTTTCTGAAAACAGGGACTCGTAAACCTCAGCCCAAATTTGGATTTGTACACAATCTTCAACTACATTCTTAAGTTCCGATACACACAACTGGTTGGTAGAAATCCGGAGCCATTGGTGAAAATAAAAAGGGACTAAAGGCTTAACAGCAAATATCTTGTTCTTGTTAATCACCCAGGATTGCAATATCACAACTAAGTCGAAAGATAACTTAATAACCAATGCCGGACGGCAAGCATCGTCCCCGGGGCGAGTAGAATCCCGTTACGGTAATGACCACTGGCTAGCAAAACATTATCTAAACCAGGTAACGGACGGATGACTGGCGCACTTTCTCCTACCGGACGAGGTCTTCTGCCACTCCAGTGTTCCAGAATGGTTGCGTGTTTGAGGATCGGATAGGTGGCGATCGCCCCTTGCCATAACTCTTGCTGTAATGCCGCACTAGGCTGACCATGGGGGCAGTCGGCAGGAAACTCCACAGTGGCCCCTAACCATGCCTGATTTTGGGGTAAGGGAATGAGGTGAATGTCCTTAGCCGTCAACACAGGCTGGTTGACTAAATCGGTTAACGAAGGGGGAAACTGTAAACGCCATGCTTGCCCGATAACAGCTTCTAAGGCGATCGAACCTTCTTGGTGTTGAGTTAAGGGGGTGCTACCGAGTCCAGCCGTAATAATGACAAAATCCACCGGGAGGGTTCCGTTAGCCGTTTCCAACTGCCGGACAGATCGAGATCCGGATGTAAGGGGATAAACTAGACAGTCAAACTGACAGCGCACCCCCTTTTTTTTCGCTGCTTGAATCAAGGCTTGGGTTAAAGGTCGGGGTTGGATTTGCCAATCTGCGGGGGAATAAACCGCTGCCGATAGGTGAGTCGGTAACCAGGGAAGACGGCTATGGAGTTGCTTGGCATTCCAAATTTCTAGAGGATAGCCTTGGCTCTGCCGGGTGTGTTGGAGTTTCTGCCAGCGCTCGAGATTATCCTCCATGAGTAATTTGAGTAGGCCCCGACGATTGACCGGGAGGGAATAACCAATTATTTTCTCTAATTCCGGAATGACCTGACGGTATCGCTCCAATCCCTGCTGGCGGAGTTGCCAACCCCGGCCCTGTTTTTTCTGACTGATAACAGCCATCAATAGCCCTAATGCTGCGCCAGTTGCCCCCTGCCCCGGTCGTGCCGCGTCCAATAATGTAATTTCTAAGTCGTCAATCAGACTCAGTTCGTAGGCGATCGCCGCGCCAATAATGCCGGCTCCCACAATGGCAACTTGATACATGGGTGAGACATCAGGATAGGGATAAACCGAGGGGGGTGAGATCCTGTAACTGGTTCAGACCCGCCTCTGATCCCACAATGGAAAGATACGGGCCGGGACAGATAAGTTTGGACCACCCGCTGTACTTGGGACAACGTCACTTCCTGGACTTCTGTTTGTAGGGTTTCGTCAAACTCAATGCCCAGGCCGAGGGCTTCGTACCAGCCAAAAAGATGGGCAATTTCACCATTGGTTTGTTTTCCCAGGGCATATTGACCCAGCAATTTATTTTTGGCGGTTTCCAGCTCGCTTTCCGACAGGAGATGGTCACATAATCGCCGGGCTTCCGTGTTTAACCCCTCAACGGCGATCGCCGTCTTATCCGGAGCAGTTCCCATATAGGTCACAAACGGGGCATGGTGCATACGGGTGGGATATAACGCCGACACATCATAGGCCAGCCCCCGCTTTTCCCGGAGTTCCACAAATAACCGACTGGATAAACCATTCCCCAAATAGGTACTGATAAGTTTGAGGGGAAAGTAGTCGGGGTGCTTTGTCCCAACGGCGAGATACCCCAGCACTACCACCGATTGTTGAGTCGCTTGGGGGGTAAGAAATTCATGGGGATGGGAATTAAGTTCCGGTAACAGGGGGCAATAGATGGACTGATCCGGGATTTCCCAGTCTCCCAAACAGTCTTCTACCCATCGCCAGGCCTGGGACAGGGTAATGCGACCCGACAGACTAATGACCAAATTATCAGGACGAAAATAGGCTTGGTGGTATTCCCGTAAATCCTGCACCGTAAAATGAGGAACTAATTCGGCGTTACCGAGAATGGAATGGCCATAGGGATGATCCCCATACATACACTGGCGCAGTTGCTGGAAAGCTAAATTGAATGGCTGTTCTTTTTGGGCTTCAATGGCTTGTAAAATCAGTCGTTTTTCTAGGGCAACTTCTGCTTCAGGAAAGGTGGGTCGTCGTAAAATTTCAGCCGCCAATGACAAAATTTGGGGGAAATCGACGGTAACGGTTTTGAGACTTAAAGACCAATAATCATTCGCTGCATCTGCCCGGAGGCTGGCCCCCAACGATTCTACCAATTCCGCAATTTCTAGGGCAGAGTACTGATGGGTTCCTTTGGTAATGACCGTTGCCACCAAGTTGGAAATACCCACTTTGTGAATAGGGTCCCAACAAGCGCCAGCCTGCTTAAGAAAGATACGCCCCGCCACCAAATCCGCCACCGGATTCTCCACGCACAGTAGTGTAATTCCATTGTCCAGAACCTGGTGATCAATCGCAGAGTGGTGATGGGGCATGAAGAAGTGACGGAGGATGACGGGGCAAAAAACATGAACTGGGCGGAATCAGACAGGGAATGCGTAATACTTGGACTCCCTTAACCTAACTTACCGAAAATATCGGAAGGGGTAACGGCGAGAATTAGGCGAGCAAGGAAAGACAAAGGGAAATTATGAGTTCATGGTTAACTTTTGTTAAGCTTAGGATACATTTCCTTGGTGTTTGTTATGACTGCCCTCTCCTTAGCGGAAATTGCTCAACAGCTCGAAAGTTCTAATTCTGGCGATCGCCTAGTGGCTCTGGCTTCTCTGCGTCCCTATGCCAGCGAAGATGCCATGCCGTTGATCAAAAAAGTGTTAGATGACGAAATCTTGCAAGTCCGGTCAATGGCCGTATTTGCGCTGGGGGTCAAGCAGACCGAAGAGTCGTTCCCGATCTTGGTGAAGCTGTTAGAAAATGACGAAGATTATGGCATTCGGGCAGATGCGGCGGGGGCTTTAGGATACCTGGAAGATGGACGGGCGTTTCAGCCCCTGTGTCGAGCTTTTTATGAAGATACGGAATGGTTAGTCCGCTTCAGTGCTGCCGTTGCCCTGGGCAATCTGCGGGATATCCGGGCAAAACAGGTGTTACTGGATGCCTTGGCCAGTGAAGAAACGGTGCTCCAACAGGCGGCGATCGCCGCCCTCGGTGAAATTGGGGCTGTCGATGCCGTTGCGGCACTATTACGTTTTGCCGGTCATGAAGACTGGCTCATTCGGCAACGTTTGGCAGAAGCCCTGGGGAATCTTGCCTGCGACGAAAGTTTATCCGCCCTCACCTTTTTGGCCAAAGATGACCATCCCCAAGTGCAGCAAGCGGCTCAGTTGTCTTTGGAAAAACTCAAGTAATCGGTTCTCAGAAAAAACATTCTCCGAACCTTGAACTGCCAAAAGGATAATTCACATCACTCAAAAAACGCTATTGAATATTTATCCTCCCCACCATGTTCCCTGTGTCTGATTGGCTGGCATTAATGATCGGCAACTCCCATCTTCATTGGGGACAGTTTAAACAAGGTCAGCTTCAACAGATTTGGGACACAAGCCATAATCTAGAGCCACATCATTATCCCCATGGGTTGGCAACAATGCCGTTGGCGATCGCCTCGGTGGTTCCAGAACAATTAACTCTTTGGCAAGCCTACGCCCCTAAAATTGTCACCCTAGACGACATTCCGTTACGAAATCTTTACGGCACTTTAGGGATAGACCGGGCGTTAGCCATTTGGGGAGCCGGACTAACTTATGGTTTTCCCTGTCTAGTAATTGATGGGGGGACTGCGTTGACATTAACCGCCGTGGACGCTCAACGTTCTTTCGTGGGGGGGGCAATTCTACCCGGACTCGGTTTGCAATTTACTGCCCTTGGCGATCGTACCGCAGCCCTTCCTCTCCTATCAACTGCCCCATTGGTGACCTCTCCCGCTCGTTGGGGACGGAACACGACGGAAGCCATACAGAGCGGTGTTTTTTACACTTGTTTAGCTGGATTAAGTGAATATTTGAAAGATTGGCAAAGCAACTATGGTCAAGGTCGCGTTGTGTTGACCGGCGGTGATAGCGATTATTTCGAGGAGCCATTAAGTTCTCGCCACCCCGAGCTAAAGATTCAAATAGACCGTAGGGTTATTTTCTTGGGGATGCAAGCCTGTTACGAAGCTCAGGTTAAGGCGGAGTGAATTGGCAAAATTGGCAAGCATTAATTTCCTATTAAAGTCTTGTAGAAGGCGCACTACTTTACAGCTAATCGCCACAAGCAGATTTAATTTGGACTGACAGCACTTTTGGCGACAAACGGTTTCTCGAATGGATTCAACAGACTTTTGGCTTGACTTTGAAAGTTGTTTGCAAAAAGGAGAAGCAGCAAGGGTTTGAAGTTCATAGCCTGGATTTAAGAAGTTTTGCCAGTTAACCAGACTAGTGAGACAATACTCTATGTCACCATGGGCAATATTATATTTCGTCGCCTTGGTTAAGACTTTTCAAACATATTTTTATAAGCATTTCACTATGCCTAAATATAATGATATTAAATTAAGAAAATTTCGATTAGTTGTTGGATGATCTATTTAGGAACACTGAAATACCGATACTAAAGTTATGGTTTTGATGAGATATAAATTCTTAGCTGTTTGCTCCAACTGTCACCTTAAAAATGTATGATGGAAACTCTCCAACCTGCTCAACTCAACTCAGAACCCAAGCAGCTAAAGTCATGAAAATAACCTTTGTTTGCCCTGAGTTTAATATGAGTGGTGGCTCTCGAGTACTTGCCATTCATGCCCAGATGTTACAAGAAAAGGGGCATGATGTTTATATTGTTGCGCCTGAATTAACGGAGTACTTCCCAGATTCACGACAAAGGTACTTGTATCTTATCAAGAATAAAATAAAGGATATATTTTCAATCAACCCACCGGATAAACATCAACTTAATAAACACCCTTATTTTAATCAAATCAATGTTCCTATCTTATTGGCTAAAGGAAAAGATTATGTTGAAAGTTCTGATGTGCCCAATGCAGACATTGTAGTTGCAACTTGGTGGTTGACGGCTGAATGGATTGCTTCATTTCCTCCGGAGAAAGGCGTGAAATGTTATTTTGTGCAACACCACGAATTACATGATTATCTCCCTATCAAACAAGTAAAAGCGACTTATTATTCACCATTTCACAAAATAGTGGTTGCACAATGGTTGTCGGATTATATGGAAGCTGAATATAGTGACAAAGATGTTTCTTTGGTAGAAAATGGGGTTGACTTAGCCCAGTTTCATGCATCACCTCGTCAACGTCAGATTAATCCAACAGTCGGATTTATGTATTCAGCTACTACTTGGAAGGGCTGTAATGTCGTCTTCGAGGCACTACAGAGTGTCGCCCAGAAGATAAAAAACTTAAAAGTCGTTGGATTTGGATTGGCAATGCCTGGAGAGAATGACTCTTTTTTTGACAAATATTTTTATGATCCACCCCAATCCCAATTAAGAGAAATCTACTCTAGGTGTGATGTTTGGATTGTGTCTAGCTATAGAGAAGGATTTGGACTTCCCCTGCTAGAAGCCATGGCCTGTCGGACGCCAGTGATTTCGACCGCTGTCGGGGCGGCACCTGAGCTACTACAGAATGATGCAGGAATTTTAGTCAAGCCAGGTGATCCAGATGCGATGGCACAAGCAGTTCTAAACTTTTTCCAGATGACTGATGAAGAATGGAAAAAAATGTCTGATACAGCCTACCATCGAGCGAGTCGATATACTTGGGAGCGATCAAGCCATTTATTTGAACAGGCACTGTACTCACAATTAAGCCAGGGGACGAATGGCCCTGACTGAAAAAAGTGGATAGATCCCAAGAGTCGAAAATCAAGGAGAATCTCCAAATGAGCCAAAAACCAAGACGAACATTTACAGACGAGCAAAAACCAGAGGTAGTGAAAATTGTCGAGGATTCGGGAAAACCCATTCCACTCCACTACCTTACTTACCCGCGCTATTGCTGAATGGATTGAGATTTTCTATAACCACCAACGCTTAAATTCCTCCATCAATTTTCTTTCCCCTGTTTAATTTGAGGACAATTATTACCTCTCTCTACAATCACCGGTTCCCGCTTAATTCCCCTGTCCACTTTTTCAGAACAAGGTCACTCTCGGAACTTTATGTTACTTTTCATTAAGTAACGTTTAATCCTTGACAAGGCATGATGACTACTTTTTTCATGATTGAGATTCCAGAATCGATAAAAATTTATAGCCAATTTGGTCACCCCCTAATGATGTGGGCGCTCTTCTTCACTTCACTTTATGCCATGTGGCTTGGTTTCCAATCCCGTCAGATTCGGTCAGCAGATAAGGAAAAACGACAAGAACTAATCAAAAAAGACGTTAAGGGTAAACACTTTATATTGGGCTCTCTTTTGTTGAGTCTACTGATTTTGGGCACCCTTGGCGGGATGGCAGTCACTTATATTAACAATGGTAAATTATTTGTTGGCCCCCACTTGTTAGTGGGATTAGGCATGACAGGACTCATCGCTTCGGCTGCAGCACTTGTGCCTTGGATGCAGAAAGGCAACGAAGTCGCTCGTATTTGTCACATCAGCTTAAATGTTTCTTTGGTCGGTTTATTCGGCTGGCAGGCAGTGACTGGCATGGATATTGTCCAGAAAATTTTAGACCGGATGTCTTCGTAGAATCTTGCCAACGTTCATTTTCTAGATGAAGATGCTTCAGCGACTCAGCTAAGTTGCGCAGAATAAACTCAACCATTAAAGGCGAGTATTACTCGCCCTTTTCTCTGTTTTTAGGGTCACTGATTAACGTCAGCCATCAGAGTCCTCTTTTATAATGCCAATGAATTTCCTAAGGTTAAGTCGGTCGTCAATAGGTGATCTGCTGTTAGCATCGGGTTGCGATGACTGGTCACCTCCTCGTTAATGTCATTCCCTAGCGAGATTGACCCTGAAATTAGAGTTTCACGACTCAGTACATCTTTATTTAGGCGATCTGCTGACGATAGGCTGGAGTTCCAACTACTGAATATAAATGTATAAAGAGGAAAATTACGAAAGCTAAATAAAGCATCGCGAATTTTTTGAGTGTTACCTTTGCTCATGCCTTTATTCGTTAGAGAGTCATGATCATCATTCACAATAGTGCCTAACGCGAAGACTCCATTTGCATTGGCCCCGGTGAGATTAGAGTAACCAACCTGGAAAGTTTCGTCAGACTCAATCTCATCGTCTCCGATAATTTCCACCTCAATGGTTTTGCTGGTTTCCCCCGCAGCAAAGGTTAGAGCCCCGCTGGTGGCTAAATAATCACTGCCAGCTAAGGCTGTTCCATCAATTGTTTGATAATTGAGAGTTACAGTCTGATTACTGGCACTAGATAGGGTTGCCGTAAACGCCATTGCCCTGGTGCGGAGAGAATTTTTTCCTTTACCTTTACCCTTTTCTCCTTCTACCTTTTCCGCATCAGCAATGGAAAGGGTAGGAAGTTCTATTGCTTCGATATCATCATTCAAAATAGTACCGATGGCAGTACCATCTGTAATGGTGGCTTCCGTCGCCCCTGCTAAGGTCAGCCCAAAGGTTTCGTCCGCTTCGAACGTACTGTCCCCCACCACAGCGACTTGAATGGTTTTACTGGTTTGTCCGGCGGCAAAGCTCAGACTGCCAGTCCGTTCCACAAAGTCTTCACCGGCGATCGCCAGAGAGGTCAACCTTCTTCAGTAACCAATTTCCCCGATGGGATATCCTCTTCGGATGCCGGCAGTTCCAACGGTTTGCCATAACGAAATTCATCGGCAATACGCTTAATGACACTGGCGATCGGCACGGCTAAGAGAACCCCTAACAACCCTCCCAACTCGGCCCCAATAAAAATAGAAATCAAAATCCAGACGGGATTGAGACCAATTTTATCCCCCATGAGTTTCGGTGCGATCCCATTGTCAGTAATCTGGTCAATTAAAAAAGCGCTTATGAAAAATTTCAACGCGAATACGCCACTTTTCAGCCCGAGAATGATTGCCCCAAATAGGGTCACGACTGCCCCTGCAAAAGGAATTAGACTGGCAACCCCCAAGCCAAAGGAAAAGAGGGTGGCATAGGGCAGTCCCAACACGGTAAATGCGATCAGGCGAGCAACGCTAGAACCCGCTGCCAAGATTAAACGACTAATGAAATAGTCTCGGAAAATTTCTTCTGTGTATCGGGGAACTTTTTGATCCCAAGGTTTAGGCAGAAAACTAAAAATCCCCCCCCAAAATTCATTGCCTCCCAGCAACAGGAAAATAGTCAAAATGATAATGACAAAGGTATTTAATACGCCATTTAGGGTACCGGTTAGTAGTCCTAAGATGGTGCCACCAATGCCGCTCAGGCTCTGGCTAAGGGCAGCATATAATTTTTGTAAGAGGGCATCAACATCGATTCCCATGTCTCTCAGTTGGGTGGCGATCGCCGAAGTTGCCAATGCATTGAGGCGCTCCTGGCTGTTTTCTAACCAAGTGGGTAAATCGTCAAATAAATTACCCAACTGACTGACCATGAGAGGAACCAGCGTCACACCGAGAAAGAAAATTCCAGCAAGGCTTAAAATTCCGACTGTGGCGATCGCCAATTTTTTGCCAATTCCCTTACTGACTAAGAAGCTAATGGTCAATCTCAACAAGAACGCAATTAAGGTCGCAATCACTATGTAGTCCACCAGTGCTTTGAAGCGCCCTAGAATCAAAAACAATAAAACCCCGTTTAAAAACAGGAGCGGAAAAACCAGCATTGCCTTGAGCCAACCCGGTAAAGATCGAATAAATGTTTGCATCGTCATTAAGAGAAAAAATTTTTTATTGCAATGAATGGCGAGAGAAGAATGCTTCGATGGCAGATCAAAGACTTTTATAGGGGGCTGTTACATCATTCTCATTAATCAGGCGTACCGGACAAAAGAGTAAGGCCAATTCCCGATCTCTTGTAGGACACCATAGAACAGTTGAATAAGCTTATCCAAACAGGGGATTCGGGATAAATGATAAATTGTGAAATTCCACTCCAAAGACATTGAAATTATTGGCTTAAGTTTAGTTCCAGAAAGGAACTTGCCATACGACGATTGACTATCAAAAATTTTAATGCTGTCAATGAGGGTCAGAATGTTTGACCCTATTTTTTTCCTGAAACCATTTTCTCCATGCCGTTGAACTCCGGAGGGCAATCCATAGCAAAAACATCGCAATAATGCCACCGTTTTGAGGCGCACGAAACGCAAAAAACACCAGTCCTACACACAATAAATCTTCAAGTAGTGCTATCCAGAGGGGAATCCCCCGTAAGCGAAGAAACCACCCCATCATCACCAATCGTAAGACCAGTGCAAAACTGCCCCCCATCAAACCGGAAAATATTAACGGCATAAACTGGAGGTCTAAGAGCTTAGCGACGGTCATTGCCAACATCGCCCCGACCAGTGGCGTAAAAATCAACTGGATAATTTGTAAAATTCGCTGTCCCAGCAAGTGTTTAGAAGCAATGAATTCCAGTAGGGACCAACTCGTCAGAACTGCAATAACGACTTGGGGATGAACCCGCGATAGGATCGGAACCTGCGCCCAGAGATCATCATGCAGTAGGCCCACCGCCAGGAGCGGCAAAGCAATGCGCATTCCCGCTGCCGCTGATGCTGACAAAATTGCTAGCACACCAAACAGAGTGCTCATAAATAATTGACTGGCAATGAATTTATTCCAGAGTACAGTGATTGTACTGACCGTGATTCCCCGTGACGCTCACCTTCTAACCTGGATAATCCATCAATTTCCAAAAAAATCTCCAGAATCCCTACCGGTTAATAATTTACGGCGATCGCCGTAAAGTAGCGCTTTCTTATTTTTAAATGATCCCTAGAATTTTTCCCTGTTAAATAGCCGCAAAAGCCCAATATCAGACTGATTGTTACTCCTTTGCTGTCGTCATATTTGCCCCTGGGTTAGATACAAGATTAGGCAGGGTAAATCCTGAGCCGTCGATTGGGTTCTTCTCCAAAACTGTCGGATTGCAGGCGATAATGCTCGACCAATTCATGTTGCATCTTGCGGACTTTGGCAGAACGGGGGAGTAACTCAACGGGCTGCCCGGTGGGAATAACGATTTGTTCCACTGCTAGGCGGGCTTCCTCCAACGCTTCCAGCTCATCGTTGCTGCCACTGCGGGTAAACAAACGCAGGTCGGCCGCTTCTGCTTTATGGGGGTCATCAATACCGAGTAAACGCTTGAGGGTACGGCTAATTTGGGGAATGGTATTGGATTTGACGCCATAAAGAGGAATTTGTCGTCCTTTAGCCATCTGCCGTAGCTTTTGATTATTTTTGGCGTGGGAACGGAGGGCCAATACCGCATCCGCATAATGTAAATCTTTGGTGATGGCGACGGGCAGTTGTAGAATTTCAATCACCTGCTCTAGCTGCGATCGCCCGATGCCGTAAGGATAGACATAAACGGGCAATTCTTCCCCATTGGGGCCCGGAACACGGGGATGGAGGCTGGGAGTTGATTGTTGGAGGGATTTTTCTAGGAGCGCTTCAAATTCCGATTTGGGTTCAGCCGTTGCCGCCAAGGGGGGCACCGGTTGCATCCGACCCGCTGCGCGCCATCCGGTGGGCCGATCCGGGAGGGGAAGGGACAAAGAATCAGTAAAGGGCGAGGGAGAAGGTTTGGGATGAGGCGCTGCCGTTTCAGTAACCGCACTCACCTGGAGTTGCCCCTGGTCATCAATAAAGCGCAGTTGCTCGACGGGGGCTTTGCCCCGGAGTAAATTGTCGATGGTTAGGGCCACATCATTGTGAATAATCCACTTCTGCCGCTCTAACATCTCCACCGCCATAGCAAAGGTGGGGGGCGCTTTGCGCTCCAGAACCGTTTTTTGAGACCCCCGCCGCCGAGCTTCTTCATCCCCCAGCGTCACCGCTTGAATTCCCCCGACTAAGTCCGACAGGGTGGGGTTTTTGACCAGATTATCCAGACGATTACCGTGGGCTGTCCCCACCAGTTGCACCCCCCGCTCAGCAATGGTTCGTGCCGCCAATGCTTCCAGTTCAGTGCCAATTTCATCAATGACAATCACTTCGGGCATGTGGTTTTCCACCGCCTCGATCATCACCTGATGCTGTAGTTCCGGCCGCGCCACCTGCATCCGTCGTGCCCGCCCGATCGCCGGATGGGGAATATCACCGTCCCCAGCAATTTCATTCGACGTATCTATGATCACTACCCGTTTATTAAAATCATCCGCCAACACCCGGGCAATTTCCCGTAGGGCTGTGGTTTTGCCGACCCCCGGTCGCCCCAACAGTAGTAGGGATTGACCCGTTTCCACCAGATCCCGGATGAGACTAATGGTGCCAAAGACCGCCCGCCCCACCCGGCAGGTTAGCCCAATAATGTCATCGGTCCGATTGCGGATGGCGCTAATGCGATGCAGAGTCCGTTCAATGCCAGCCCGATTGTCGCCACTAAACATCCCCACCCGCTCAATGGCATATTGCAAATCTTCCTTGGCAATGGGAATATCACCGAGATATAACGCTTTTTCAGGGAATCGAGCTTCCGGCAATCGCCCCAAGTCCATAACCACTTCAATAAGTTGATCCTTATGCGGGTGGTTTACCAAGCTATGCTGAATGGTGCTCGGAAAGATGGAGAATAATTGTTCAAGGTCGTTGGAGCGGTCATCCTGGACGGACAGGGGGATTTCTGACATTACAGAAACAAGTCATTAAGATTAGAGCCGATTATGTTAGAAGATAACAAATTATTCCTGTGGCACAACGGACGGATCTACTTTGTTCCCAATGCCAACGGCTGCCAACGACTTCGGAGCTTGAGCGATGACATTCAATATTGTTTTATTTATTGGCTTGGGACTGTTGGCGGGGTTCGCGAGCGGCTTAATTGGCATCGGCGGGGGCATTATTATTGTGCCCACCTTGGTTTTCCTATTTGGTTTTTCCCAGCACTCGGCCCAGGGAACGACCCTCGCGTTGATGGTACCTCCCATTGGTTTACTCGGAGCGTGGACTTATTACCGTCAAGGGGCAGTGGACATTAAGGTGGCGGCTTGTATCTGTGTGGGATTTGTTGTCGGCAGTCTCTTTGGTTCCAAGGTCGCGATTAATCTCCCCAATGAGATACTGGGAAGGGTTTTTGGTGGAGCCATGTTGCTGATTGCGCTCAAAATGATCTGGGGGAAATAAACACTGGTGACAATGAAATCATGGAAATTGTTGGTTCAGCAGGGGTGGCGTGACCGACGGCTCAGGGAGTGGGGATTCCAGCTGATTATTCTGGCAGTGGTGCTCGCAGGGCTGGGTATTTTAGGCAACAACCTCTGGCAAAACTTTCAACAACTAGGGCTGAATTTTGGCTTCAGCTTTTTGCTGGATCCCGATCGCCCCGCTTCTTTTGACATTGGCGATCGCCTCATTGCCTACGAACGGACTGACCCGTTATTTCGGGCCCTGCTGGTGGGGTTACTCAACTCGTTACGGGTGATGGGGCTAGGGATTCTGTTATCCACAGTGTTGGGGATTGGCGTCGGGATTGCCCGCCTTAGTCCCAATTGGTTATTAACCCAAATCGCGGCGGTATATGTGGGGCTATTTCGCAACACCCCGTTGTTACTACAATTATTTTTCTGGTACTACCTGGTCTTTTTAAAACTCCCGAAGGCGGATCAAGCGATGGAGATTGGTCAGTGGCTCAGCCTCAGTAATCAGGGGTTGGTGTTCACCCCCGGCGGTTGGGAAGGAACCCTCTCGCCAGAATTTGCCACCCTGTTGACTGGGTTAACCGTTTATACAGCAGCTTTTATTGCGGAAGTGGTGCGCGGCGGCATTCAATCGGTGGATCGGGGACAGTGGGAAGCGGCCCAAGCGCTGGGGTTCAAACGTCCCTTAGCACTGCGGTTAGTGGTTTTTCCCCAAGCGCTGCGGGTAATGATCCCGTCGTTGACCAGTGAGTACCTCAATCTAGCGAAAAATTCCAGCTTGGCGATCGCCATTGGCTACAGTGATGTCTATGCCATTACCAATACGGTGGCCAATTTAACCGGACGGGCGATCGAAATGTTGCTGGTGGTGATGGTTACCTATCTAACGTTGAATTTGCTGATTTCTGGGGGGATGAATCGCCTCAATCAATGGCTGGCTTTTGAAGCGTAGCGGGAACTACCTTTCCCCTCAAGCATCGTAATCAACTGTTACAATTGGGCTACTAATCAACCGGGTTTCTCCAGAAGTTGGTGCAGATGGACATTGATGCAGACAATATGACTGACTCGTTACAGACGGTACAAGCTTCACAAACAGTGCCAACGGTGCCAGCCACCGAGTCTGACCAGGGCAGTAGTCGTTGGATTTGGATTGCCTTAACGGTGGGTGTACTGGCCACTGGAGGCATTATCTTTTATAGTCTGCGGTCTGGGATAAACGTCGCTACCGAAGCCCAATCACCCACCACCGCAACCGAAAACTCGCCTTCTCCCACTGCACCGAATCAACCCATCTCCGCCTTGGGACGCATTGCCCCCATTGGTGAAATCATTAAACTCTCTTCAACCTCCAATTCTTTTGGGGGGGCAAGAATAGACAAGATTTTGGTCCGGGAAGGACAAACCGTCAAGCAGAATCAGCCAATTGCAGTTCTCGATTCCTACGATAATGATTTTGCGGCCCTAATCACCGCGCAAGAACGGGTTAAGGTGGCCCAAGCAGACCTGGCGGTGGTCAAAGCCGGGGCGAAAAAAGGGGCGATTTCCGCCCAACAGGCCCAAGTGGCTAAAGCCCAGGCAGAATTGCAGCAGGAATTTAACGTCAATCAATCAGCCCTTGTCGGCTTAGTGAAAGAGCTAGAGGGGGAAAAAATTGAACAACGAGCTACCATTCAGCGCTTAGAAGCCGAATTACAGCAAGCGCAACGGGACGATAAACGTTTTGAAGCCTTGGCGAACAGTGGGGCTATTCCCCTGGCAGAATGGGAATCCCGTCGTCTGGATGTTGCCACTACCCGTCAACGCCTGGCGGAAGCAAAAGCACGGCTCTTAAAAACCGAAGCCACGTTGGCGGAAAAAATTCGTGAGCAGCAAGCGATTAAAACCAAAGATGCCCAGACCATGCTGCTGGAACGGGAATCGGCTCGGGCGACCCTAGCGGAAATTTCAGAAGTCCGGGCGGTCGATGTACAAAAGGCCCAAGCGGAATTGAACCTGGCCATGGCCCGATTTAATGAAGCCAAGGCCCAGGCTGCCCAATCAGTGGTAAAAGCGCCGGTGGATTCCCAAGTACTCAAAATCCATACACGCCCTGGTGAAAAAGTTTCCGAAGACGACGGCATTGCCGATTTGGGCATCACTTCCCAGATGATGGTGGTGGCGGAAGTGTATGAAAACGATATTGGTCGCGTTAAGCCCGGACAAGTGGCCCGAGTGTCCAGCGAAAATGGCAGTTTTATCGGGGAGTTAGAAGGGCGAGTGATGAGTGTGGGGTTGAGAATTGGCAAAAACGATGTGCTGGATGCTGACCCGGCGGCGGATATTGATGCCCGGGTGGTGGAAGTTAAAATTCAGCTCAGCCCCGAAGCCAGCAAAGAAGTGGCCCGGTTGAGTAATGCCAACGTGTTGGTAAAAATTGAACCCAATTAATCCCATTAATTTGACCCATAACCCGTAATAATGCGCATTCCCCTCGCTTGGCACCAACTATTTCATGAAAAAATGCGCCTCCTCGCGGCGATCGCCGGTATTGCCTTCGCCGATGTCCTGATTTTTATGCAATTGGGTTTTAAAAATGCCCTTTTTGACAGTGCCATCCGCATCCCCAAAAGCCTAGAAGGGGATTTGTTCATTGTCAGCCAACAGACGGATACCTTTGTTAATCCCACCCCCTTTGCTGCCCGGCGTTTGTATCAGGTATTGGGCAACGAAAATGTCAAAAAAATTAGCAGCATTTACATTGACATTAATCTTTGGAAAAATCCCGAAACCCTCGAAACCAGACAAATTTATGTCATGGGGTTTAACCCGGTGTACAACCCCATTAACTTTGATGGCATCGACGAAAACCTCGACACCATTAAACGGCCGGACGTGTTTATCTTTGACCGTAAATCCCGCCCGGAGTTTGGTCCCGTCGCTGAGTTAGTGGAACAAGGAGAAAGGGTCACCACGGAAGTGGGGGGACGCAGAATTGATGTCCAGGGTTTATTTACGTTGGGGTCTTCCTTTGGAGCAGATGGAACCTTAATTAGTAGTGATTTGAACTTTTTCCGGCTTTTTCCCAACCGCAGAAAAAACAACATCGACGTGGGGGTGGTGGAGATGTATCCCGGCGCAGATTTGGAACGAACCGCTGCCCAGCTACGGGCCAAGCTTAATGCAGGGGATGTTCAGGTTTTTACCAAAGAAGAATTAGTAGCCTATGAGCTGAATTACTGGCAAACCCGGACGACCATCGGTTTTGTTTTCACCTTGGGAACGGCGATGGGTTTTATTGTGGGGACGGTGATTGTGTACCAGATTCTCTATACGGATGTGTCGGACCATCTTCCGGAGTATGCCACCCTCAAGGCCATTGGCTATGGAGATAACTATTTCCTCGGGGTAGTTTTCCAAGAAGCCCTATTACTGGCTCTGATTGGCTTTCTGCCCAGTTTCGGGCTCGGCGTTTTCCTCTACAGCAATACGGCTAGGGCCACTGGGTTACCGTTGATCATGACGGTTGCGCGGGCCTTAACAGTACTGTCATTAACCATCGCCATGTGCTGCATTTCAGGGGCGATCGCCGTGGGACGTTTACGGTCGGCTGACCCCGCCGATATTTTCTAGCAGGGCATTAATTTAAGATTTTTTCCCTCCCATCACGTCCCATTCTAGTAAAGTTCGTCAACATTCTCCTCCCCCGATTGTCCTGTCATGACTACCCTCGTCGAAACCCCATCTTTCTCCCAGCCTGGTGATACGTCGCCGGAACCGATGGTCGTCATTAACGGGTTAAACCATTTCTATGGCAGTGGCAGTCTCCGTAAACAAATTTTGTTTGACATTGACCTCACCCTCGCCCAGGGGGAAGTGGTGATTTTAAAGGGGCCGTCCGGTTCTGGTAAAACCACCCTTTTGACCTTAATCGGAGGTCTACGGTCGGGTCAGAGTGGCAGCCTACAGGTGTTTGGTAATGAGTTGGTGCAGGCCAAAAAAAAGCGGCTGATCGATACCCGTCGCCACATTGGTTATATTTTTCAGTCCCATAATCTGCTGGAATCCCTCACCGCGCGCCAGAATGTTCAGATGGCAGTGGAACTCCATCCCCAATATTCCAAATCCCAAACCAAAGCCATGTCCGTTGCCATGCTGGAAGCAGTGGGTCTAGGTGATCACCTTAATTACCATCCCCATAATATGTCTGGAGGGCAAAAACAACGGGTGGCGATCGCCAGGGCGTTAGTCAGTCATCCGAAAATGATCTTGGCCGATGAACCGACCGCTGCGCTGGATAGTAAATCAGGCCATGACGTGGTTGAATTAATGCGCAAGCTAGCGCGGGAGCAGGGATCAACAATTTTAATCGTGACCCACGATAACCGTATTTTGGATGTGGCTGACCGCATTGTTGAGCTAGAAGACGGCAAACTGTCAACAGCAACCCTCAGCAACGAACCTATGTAAATGCAGTCGGGATCCACCTCAATATTCCCCTCCACAACAATGACGCAGAGTCAGACATTCGAGAATCTATCATCCGCCAAAAAATCAACGGGGACACTCGTTCTGAACTAGCGGGACGTTTGTCACAGCCATAGCCATTCTGAAAACAGACAAAAGCCTTACACAGTAGAACTTTCGTCGATCTCAGCTTATCCTCATGTATAACAAGTGACCCACTAGTGGTCTTTCAACCATATTGTGAGAAATAGCAGAATCCTAAAACTGCAAGTTTGCTGGAGTTTCAGAGAATTGCCATCCTGCATTTCATGGCTGACTCGGTTACGCCTAGACACTATATCTAGCGGTGACCACCCGAATTCCCTAAGAGCCATTAAATCTCATCCAAATTACCAGAAGCTTTGTGACTATGGGGCTATTTTCTCCTCATTCTGACCAGAGTATTGATCTAAGTAGTTCCCTATTAATTACGAGCAAAACTCACGTGATATTTGCGCTCCGACTGAGAGAGATTTCTATTAACCAGGTCTGAGACTGTTTGTTTCTTTTGAATCTCTTGCCAACCGATAGGGGAAAAGGTTTTTTCGTTAAACACCCTCTCAGCCAAAAGGGGATTAGTTAAGACCACCGAAAAAGCATCAATGGCAATTAGTCGCTCAATCAGTATAGGAATCACTGCATTTTGCCTCGCGTCTTCGGCATATAAGCCGACATAAAATTCTAAGTTATCAACATGGCCATAAAATTGTTTCAATAATGCTTGTTTTTCAGGATCTCCTGTGATCTGATTGAAGTCTGTGACCCTTGGATATTGGCACATTTCGCGGTAATCGTTGTAACTTGCCATTTGCGTGTAGCGACCCCATTCCACACTGGCTAATTCAACGGGAAGGAGAAATTCGGCTGTATTAAATAAACCAATTTGGGTACCTGGTTGGCAAGAAGCCTCCTCAAATAATGCACCTAGTCCCCGACTAGTCAACAACTCGTTATTCCATAAGGTTGTTTCCATCGGAATTGCTTCATTGTCATAAATCAAGGTTTCTGGTAAAGCACTATGCCAACGATAAACTAAACTAAATTCCACAGTCATCCAATTGGTACGATACCATTGCTCGCGAACAAAAGAAATGGGATCAACGATGACATTGAAGTGATAAGGCGTAATATGATTAACGTATTCTTCAACAACAATTTTTAAAATGATGACAATGAGAATATTACGGGCGGTTTGAAACAGTCTTTCGTCGTCCCAGTCAGGATAATTGGCTGCTAATAAATCACACTGTCGGTTATGTTCTCTCAGACAGATAACATTAAACATGACATAGCCAATTTGCACGTTAGCCCGTTCAACTCCCATGGCGAAGAACTTGGCTTTTTGTTCGGCGGGTACTTCTTCACGAACCCGTCTTAGAGGGACATATAAGCCCTCAAATTCTTTTTTGAAGATATTATTTTCTGGGTCTTCGTAAAGGTAAAGAGGATATTCTTCGCCGTTGATCATCTGGCTTTTGAGTTTACCCCCTTGTTTTGATCTTAGTTTATCGGTTGATTCTCGTTTCAACCCATAAACAGGGGCAAGATCCACCTGATGGTTAGAGGTATTTTTAAGGCGATTATTCCTATCTACCCGTAAAAATCCATCGGTAAACCATTGTACCCAATAGGGAAATAGCAAGGTAGATTTTGGTGAGTCAATGGTTTCACCATCTCGTTTTCGGAATAGAACAGCAAGATCTTCTAGTTGTGGTAATGTTCCTGGTTGATTAAATTGAGGAGCAGCCGGAAGATGCCTTCCTGTCCAACTTCTATCCGTTAGGGAGTCCCAAGAGGTATAAGTAGACATGGTACTAAAGGGGTGGGGACGAGGCGGCAGTTTATAGACAACATAGTTAATTAGTTTTTTATTGAGCCATCGTTTAATCCTATTATTACTTTGGAGAATAGCCCAAATTATCGGAAAATTGGTCAACAAAAATTGTTCTAGCTTGTTGATAAATCCGTCTCTGGAGGTATCGCGTACATTACTCATGAAATTGTCTCCTTGTTGATTCAGAAGCGATGACTTGCAAGTTTCCGACGACTTCTACGATTTTATTTCGTATAAGACTCAATATTGATGACTTTTGTGACTTCACGGAAAGGTTAGAATTGATCACAGGCCAACCCTGGTTAACTGACAGAAATTTCAGAACTCTTGCAGAATAAGAGCTTCAGTCAAAACAGTTCCAGTTCTGTAGATCTCTTTCTGTGTAAGGCTTTTCGCTTTAGGAAAGCCGGGGATTTTCGCATTAAGCTAACCGGACACAGTCTGCATCTGTCATAACCCTTATCAGGCAAAGATTTCAGAGATTCTCCCCTAACTCTTGTCAGTCAGTCAGCAAACCAACCTTTCCATTATCCAAACCGATAAATAATAATAATCTCTATCAGTCCTTGTTTCAACTATAATCAAAATTCAATTTTCCATGATCAATTTGTTTATATTTCTTGGTATTTCTCAATATATTTTCATGAAAGAAAATTTATATTATCTTTTTTTCTGGAATCGGCTAATTTTTAAACTTGAACTGCCCTAAGCTTTAACAAAATATTGAGAAACTCCTTCTTTTTGTGAGACTGGTTTATAATAAAGTGAAAGATTAACCTCCAAAAATATGTCCCAAATGATTAATGCTCAAGAAGAATACCTAATTACTCAAACAGAATACGCAAGAAAAATACGATCTTTAGTTCCTCCTGAAGCATTCAATCCAGATATTAATAAATTATGGATTTTGTTGATTAATTTAGCTATTTTAATTTTAGGTAGGGGAATTGCTGATGATTTAGATCAATGGAAATGGTACTTTCTTTGGCTTTATTTGCCCTTCAGTCTTATCATGGGAAATAGTGTTATTGTCTTACTATTCAGCACCCATGATTTATTACATAGTAAGACTATTAAATCTCCATTATTGAAGAGAATAATTAGTTTATTAAGCTTAGCTATCTTATGGATGCCTCCCACATTATGGAATGCCGTTCATAACCGTCAGCATCATAATAAAACCAATTCCTTAGCTGATCCCGACCGTAACTATTTATCTGCTCAGCCTAAAAATCTTGGAAAATGGATTCAAAATCTCTTTGTTCCTTCAGCTGAAGTTCATCCTGTTTGGTTAATTATTGGAAATGCTAATGCTTGGGGGGTACACACTTTTCGCAATCTCACATCTGTATTATTTTTTAATAACGGGTTAACCCAATATCCCCCTGCATCTTTTCAGGTAAGTAAAAAAGAACGTAAAGCGATCGCTCTAGAATTGGTAGTCATCTTTGTCATTCATTTAAGTGTTTTAATTTACTTAGATTTTCATCCCATTAAATTATTATTGGGCTATTTTCTTCCCATTTGGATTGGCTATACCGGGGTAATGTTCTATATTTATACTAATCATATGTTATGTCGGATGACTACCGTAAATGATCCCCTAATTAATAGTATTTCATTGCGAGTTCCTAAAATTTTTGATCTTCTACATCTAAATTTTTCTTACCATACAGAACATCATATTTTTCCTAATCTTAACTCTGATTACTATCCTGTTGTTCAAGATATTTTACTCACTCACTATAAGGATAGATTCAATTTAATTGAAGCTAAAAAAGCCTGGTCTTTGATGCTACAAACACCCCGACATTATAAAGATGAGGAAACTTTTACCGATTGGTCAGGAATAAAGTCTGTAACCTGTCCTTTATCAGTAGAAAAACATATTTCTGAATAAGGCACTGGCTCCTTAAGGGGTGATAGAGTAAAACCCTTGAAGAGTCAAGAGTTCCTTGGTTGAAAGTAGGCGCTCGCAATAGCCCATCACCATAGCTGGCGTAGTCTTTTTACCAAGGCTCCAGTGGGAGCACATCCAATTATGGTATTGGGTTTAGCTATCAATGATGGGTCTTAGTATTTAAGCGTTAGACATTAATCAGACTCCCCATTGCCCGTCCCATGTTGGCTGGTTTGAGCGCATCCAAGGCTGCCGTGGGTTCATAACCACAGTGAACCATGCAATCGCGACACTGGGGATTGCCACTTTTGGGTCCGTAGTTTTCCCATTCAGTTTTATCCAGCAACTCTTGGAAGGTTTGATAATGACCTTCATTGAGGAGATAACAGGGCTTTTGCCAGCCTAAAACACTGTAACTCGGGCTTCCCCAGGGGGTGCAATCGTAGTCTTTTTCCCCCATCAAAAAGTCGAGAAACAGTGGATTATGGTTAAAATTCCAGGCTTTCTTGCCATTGCGCCAGGGCTCTAACAATTCCCGGAACAAAGCACGGGTTTGTTCGCGTTTCAGGAAATGTTCTTGATCCGGGGCCCATTCATAGCTATAGCCGGGGGAAATCATCATGCCATCAATCCCCAGCGTCTGCAGATAATCAAAAAATTCCTGCATCTCTTCCACCTGGCTGCCGTCAAATACAGTGGTGTTGGTGGTTACTCGAAACCCTTTGGCTTTTGCCGCTTTGATCGCACGAATTGCTGTTTCAAAAACCCCTTGGCGGTCTACACATTTATCGTGATGTTCTTGTAAACCATCTAAGTGGATACTGAAGGTTAAATATTGAGAAGGCTTAAACTTGTGTAGGCTTTTTTCTAAAAGGATAGCGTTGGTGCAAAGATAGACAAACTTGCCCCGATCCACGAGCCCCTGAACAATTTCGCCAATTTGGGGGTGGAGTAAAGGTTCACCACCAGGAATCGATACAACCGGAACGCCGCACTCTTCGACCGCACGGAAACAGTCTTCTGGAGAAAGATTTTGTTTCAGAATCTCCGTCGGATGCTGAATTTTGCCGCAGCCTGAACACGCCAAATTACAACGGAATAATGGCTCTAACATTAATACGAGGGGAAACCGTTTTTTTCCCTGTAATCGTTGGCTAACGATATAACTGCCGACCTTGAGGGCTTGCATTAACGAAACAGCCATAACTTTCCTGACACCAAATAGTTTTGACCCTTATTATAGTCGGCTGCCTCCCGACTCAGTATTCAGTAGAAATAATGGCCGGAAAAAATCTGAAATATGGAATTGGTTCCCCTGAACGTTCGTCCGTGTAACAAGTACAGCAAATGGTTCTCCTTTCCTCAGTAGTCAGACATCAACCAACGGCTACGAGAACATCAAGGGGGTCAGACCATGTTTAACAGAAGCTTCTCCAATCGCCTCCATTTTATTCACTGAAATTTGATTGCGCCCCCACGAAAAATTCGTATGCCATCCTTCAAATTCCAATAGAATTGCTTCCGCGAAACAGGCAAACATCTGGCGACTGGGAATATCCATATTGACAATTTTCATGATTTCCCAAGTAATGTCGAGGGAGTGCTCGACAATACCGCCTTTAATCACATGAACCCCATCGGCTTGCAGTTTAGTGTCCAAATTTTTGGGGTAACCACCATCCACGATCAAGCAGGGTTTTTTGAGATGCTGGGGGTCGATTTCAACTCCTTTTGGCATACTGGCAACCCACACAATAATGTCAGCTTGGGGTAGTGCAGTGGCTAAATCGACAATCTTTCCCCGCCCTAATTCTGCTTGTAGTTTTTCTAGACGCTCACGGTTACGGGCAATGAGCAAAAGTTCTTTAGCTTGATGTTTTGCTTCTAACCAACGGCAAACGCCACTTCCAATGTCCCCTGTGGCACCGCAAACGGCGATCGTTGCGTTACTGAGGTCAATCCCCAATTGCTTTGCGCCTGTTTCCACCTGGCGACAAATAACATACGCCGTGTGGGTATTGCCCGTGGTAAAACGATTAAAATCGAGAGAAACGTTTCGAACCTGGTTATTCTCTCTTAGATTAAACTCTTCAAAAATAATCGAAGAAAAGCCTCCCAGTGCCGTAATGTCTAGATGGCTTTTCTGGGCGAGCGCCATTGCATTAAGAATTTTACGGATTGCCGCCTTTATACGACGGTGTAATAACATTTCTGGTAAAAAACAAGATTCGATATATTTCCCCTCAATTATTTGTCCTGTCACGCTTTTGACTTGAAAGCTGTCTACGACTTGAGGAGGAGCAGAACACCAAAAGTCAAGACCTTGATTGGCATATTCGGGATAACCTAAATCATCAGCGACAATTTGTGCATGTTCTAAGCTTGTGAGATGACCAATGAGACCAAACATATAAGGCGACTAATTGATATTGATTGTGCGTAGGGTTCTACTCATTATTACCACTGCCCCACGGATTTAAACAGTATGGCACAAAACCGTAGGTATCCTGGATAACAGACTTCATAATACTGAGCCAACAGATGACTCAATAGGTTGCCAATAAACCCACAGAGATTTGGGGGTGTTCCGATCATTGTATTAATGCAATAAATAGTACGAAAAGATATGCTAAAAACAACCCCATTCCTGTCGCAGGGAATCTCGATTCGTTTAAAGGAATTGGGAATTATTCTTTAAATGAGAGCCGGCAACAGTATGTTTATGTTTTACTGTGGGGTGAATTCGGACTGATGCTTTACCTTCGTTTATGATCGGCAAGGGACAGGCCGCTAAAGCAGACAACCAATCTCCCCTAACGACCCATTCAATCTAGAGACTTATCAATTTCCATGACCACCGCCACCGCCACTGTCAACACAACCAACACAACAAATCAATATGATGCCATCGTCATTGGCTCCGGGATTGGGGGATTGGTGACAGCAACCCAGTTAGCGGCGAAGGGGTTACAGGTTTTGGTGCTAGAGCGGTATCTCATTCCTGGTGGCAGTGCTGGCTATTTCGAGCGGGAAGGCTACCGCTTTGATGTGGGAGCCTCGATGATTTTCGGTTTCGGGCAGCAGGGTACAACCAATCTATTAACAAGGGCCCTAGCCACTGTGGGACAAAAATTGGAAACTAGGCCCGACCCGGTGCAGATTCACTACCATTTACCCAATGATTTAACGCTAAAAGTCCATCGGGAGTATGAGACTTTTCTGGGGGAATTAACCCAACGCTTTCCCCACGAAGCCGAGGGAATTCGCCAGTTTTATGACGAATGTTGGCGGGTATTTAACTGCTTAAACGCAATGGATTTGTTGTCCCTCGAAGAGCCCCGGTATCTGATGCGGGTTTTCTTTCAACATCCGGGGGCCTGTCTTGGCTTGGTAAAGTATTTGCCCCAAAACGTTGGAGATTTGGCACGGCGTTACATCCAAGATCCAGAATTGCTGAAGTTTATCGATATGGAGTGTTATTGCTGGTCGGTGGTTCCCGCCGATTTAACCCCAATGATCAACGCGGGTATGGTATTTAGCGATCGCCATTACGGAGGGATTAACTATCCCCTGGGCGGGGTAGGCAAAATTGCCGAAGCATTGGTCACCGGCTTGGAAAAAGCGGGTGGTGAAATTCGCTATCAGGCACGGGTCACCAAGATTTTGATGCAGCAAGGTAAGGCGATCGGGGTACAGTTAGCCAATGGCGAGGCACTGTATGCCCGGCGCATTGTCTCGAATGCTACCCGCTGGGATACTTTTGAACAACTGCTGAAAGATACCCCTTTGCCGAAACGGGAGCAACGTTGGCAAAGCCGCTATCAACAATCTCCTAGTTTCCTGAGTTTGCACCTAGGGGTGAAAGCCGATCTTCTGCCGACGGGCACTGAATGTCACCATATTTTGCTAGAGAATTGGGACGATCTGGAAGCGGAACAGGGAACAATTTTTGTTTCGATTCCCACCTTGCTCGACCCCAGCTTAGCCCCCGCCGAGCACCACATTATTCATACCTTTACCCCCAGTTGGATGGCGGAATGGGAAGGCCTTCTCCCCCAGGATTACCAAATAAAAAAGGAGGCTGCCGCCCATCGTCTAATTGATCGCCTAGAGACAATTTTTCCTGGCTTAAATGAGGCAATGGATTATCAAGAGGTGGGAACTCCCCGCAGCCATCGCCGTTTTTTAGGACGACAAAATGGCACCTATGGCCCCATCCCCCGCCGTAAGCTGCCCGGATTATTGCCCATGCCCTTTAACCGCACTGCCATTCCTGGACTTTACTGTGTGGGGGATAGCACTTTTCCAGGACAAGGTTTAAATGCCGTTGCTTTTTCTGGGTTTGCCTGTGCCCATCGTATTGCCGTGGATTTAGGGGCGGGTTAGCCCAACGAATGATTGCGATTGTTTACGAAATCAGGCTTCATCATTTTTGGCTCATAAAATTAGAGAATTCTTCCCTTGTTTAGGAGCTGTGTCCAGTGAAGGCGGGCATTCGTTTTCTTGTTTGTGTTGGGGTGAGCTGTTGGCTGGCATTCCAAAGTCCAGTGATATGGAACACGCTTGCCCCTATTGTTGCGCTCGATTTTCATTCTCCGGCGATCGCCCAGACAGCGGTTGAATCCCCACCACCATCTGATGGCGACACCCAGCCCAGTCCCGATGCTGGTGACTTGCAATCCTCGCCAGATACAAAGACAAAAACGAATCCATCAGTGCCTCCCATTGATGACAATAAGCAAGAAGTAGGAGTCGTCAGCTTGAATGGGGAGCAACTTTTTACAATTCATACAACAATAGGAAAAAGATCTCCTAAGGTTCGAGCAAAAGATGATAATGGACTTATTCGAAAGCTTGCAGATAATCTGGCAATTCCTGCTTCTGATATTCAGATTATCAAGGTCGAAAACTTGCGGGCCGTCTATGCCAACGATCAATTTCTGAGTGTTATTACGACCGCTGATGCTAGATTTGCCAATCAATCAGTGGATGAACTAGCCCGCATACATTTAGAAGCCATTAAGCAAGGGATAACAAAATACCGAAAAATACGCTCACCGCAGATGATTCGACAGGGTTTCATTAAAGCGGCGATCGCCACAGCCTTTTTTGCCATTTTCTTTTTGCTGCTCAACAGGCTATTACCAAAAGGATTTAACCGCTTAGAAACATGGCAACATCAACGGATTGAGCGATTAGAAGTACAAGGATTAGAAGTTGTTTCACGAGAACGTTTAGCTCGTATATTAAAACTTTTATTTCGGATCATCCGTGTAGGCAGTAATTTAGTGCTTGTATATATATATATCCCCTTTCTATTAAGCTGTTTCCCCCTTACTCAGCCCATTAGTCGCAGAATTCTTATTATTTTTTGGAATGCAGTTAGCTTGATTTGGGACGGCTTTGTTGATTATTTACCAAATCTTTTTATCATTGCCTTAATTATTGTTATTGCCCGGTATTCGATTAAGTTCTCAAAGTTTATTTTTGAAGGCATTCATCAGCGACGGCTGACTTTTAGTAATTTTTACCCAGAATGGGCTCACCCGACTCAAAATATTGTGGCCACCCTCATCATTGGCTTGGCTGCAGTATTTATTTACCCTTATTTACCGGCGGCAACCTCAACAGGATTTCAAGGCGTGTCTGTATTCATTGGTGCATTAGTCACCTTTGGTTCCACTGCCGTCATTGGTAATATTGTGAGTGGCATTGTGATGATTTATACCCGTTCCTTTCAAGTTAATGATGTGATTAGAGTGAACGATCAACTGGGACGAGTGAAAACAAAAACCATGCTGTCCACCCAAATTATTACACCAGGCAATGAAATTATCACCCTGCCAAATGCCACACTATTTGCCGCTGAGATTACTAACTATACCGCAGCGATTCGAGATGACAAAACACCATTACTCCTAAAAACCACCATAACCTTGGGTTATGATGTTCCCTGGCAAAAAGTTCATGAGACCTTAATCAAGGCGGCCCTAGCATCGGATGGCATTCTCAAAGATCCTCTCCCCTTTGTCTTCCAGACCAGCCTGGATGACTTCTACGTTGCCTACACCGTAAAGGCCTATACCCACCAACCCTACAAAATGGGGGAAATATATTCTTCCTTGCATCAGAATATCCAAGACAAATGTAACGAAGCGGATATTGAAATTCTCTCTCCCCATTACCGGGCTGTGCGGGACGGGCATATGATTACGATTCCAGCGGACTATTTGCCTGAAGATTACGAAGCCCCCGGTTTTCGTGTTGAAAAAAACTAACTCCCGACAATTAATGTCAACGTTTAATGTCAACGTTGTGAACAGTAATATCTAAGGTTTATTTGTGCGATTCGATATCTTAACCCTGTTTCCCGAATTTTTTCATTCCCCTCTCCAAACAGGATTGCTGGGAAAAGCGCTAGAAAAGGCGATCGCCAGCGTGAATCTCATTAATCCCAGAGATTTTACCCAGGATAAGCATCGACGAGTGGACGACGAACCCTATGGCGGTGGGGTAGGCATGGTGTTGAAACCAGAACCAATCTTTGCGGCGTTGGATACGCTACCCAGTCACCCCAAACGGGAGGTAATTTTAATGACTCCCCAGGGGCAACCCATGACCCAGCAACTCTTTCGACAGTTCGTGACCTATGACCAAATCGTTGTCATTTGCGGGCACTATGAGGGAGTAGATGAACGGGTGTGTGAGGTGGTAACCCAGGAAGTGTCGTTGGGGGATTTTGTGTTGACCTGTGGCGAAATTCCGGCTTTAACCTTGATTAATGGTGTGGTGCGGTTGCTGCCCGGTACCGTGGGGAAAGCTGCGTCCCTAGAAAATGAAAGCTTTACCACCGAGCTGCTGGACTATCCCCACTACACCCGTCCTCCAGTTTGTCGCGGATTAGCCGTCCCCGGCGTACTCCGGTCAGGTAACCACCAGGCGATCGCCGCTTGGCGACGACAACAGCAGATTGAACGAACCCAACAACGCCGGCCAGACCTATGGCAGCGATGGCAAACCAAAACAAGACAGTCCAATGAGCTTGAATGACGGGAGGATAACTCAACCCAAAAGAGAGCATTCCCATCCTCCGGAACCTCAATTCAGCCCCCTATTGCAAGAATTAATTATTCGTCTGACCATCAGTCAACAAAATGGGAAAGTTGATGCACTGCGACAAAATTTCTGGCAAGGATTTTTAGCAAAGTCCTTTATAATCTCAGTAGACTTTATGTTTTTTAAATTCCATGGCTAATATCTATTCATAAGATATAAATTTATCTATTCATATTAAAAGCCTTGCCTATCATCTGAATCACTTATGCTAGACACGATTAGTCACCTTACCGATTTAAATTGGTGGACAAAATCTGCCCAAAAAATCGACTTTTGGTTTAGTGCCCTAATTTTTGCCTTAGCTGCACTAACCCTTATCATTATCGATAAAGCCCACTCAGAAAATTTATTTAGTATTGCCCTCTTAATGTGGCTCACACTATTTTCTGTCCTCTGGGATCGCAAAGAATCGCTGACCTTTAAAAGTGATTTATTTTCGACCGTATTTGGTCTAGTCTTACTAGGCTTAATTTTATTAAGAAATCTAGAAGGTAGCAATGATTTTAGTCTACGCCTTCTCCCCTTAGTGGGCGTATTCAGTATTGCAACCCTAGCTTCTGGTATCAAAAATATAGTTAGTTACTGGCGTGAATTGACCATTGCTAGTTTATTGATCTTTGCTAAAGCTGTTGCTGTTTTCCTCAAAATCATCAACTTGACAATAATTACCGCCAAGTTCACCAATGCCTTCCTCTACATGATTGGTTTCAATTCCTATCGTGAAGGGGTTTTCGTGACCCTGCCCCAAGGTCGAATTGAGGTGCTTGGGACTTGCTCCGGGGAAGAAAGCGTCATCCTGATGTCGTGTGTTGCATTCCTATTCTTTTTTCTCGTCCCTGTTTCCTATCTCCAAAAAGTCCTTTGCTTCATCCTGGCTGTCCTGATCGGTTTTCTGGTTAACGCCGTGCGGATTACAATACTGGCTATTTTTGTAAATGCCAATGACATGGAAGGATTTGAGTATTGGCACAGCGAAGATGGAAGCCTTTTATTTGCAATCATCTCGGTCTGTCTCTTCGGTGCTTTTTGTTGGCTCAGCTATGTTCGTCACGCATCAGAATCTAGCCCCTCACAACTGGGAGAAGGGTAATGCAGGAATCGCTTAATACACCGAATGCAAAACTACGTTTGGGTCTCTTTGCCATCGTGTTTGTGGCCATCCTTGGGCAAACGATTTTCACCCTATTCCGTCCAAGTCCGGAGGAACGACAAAAAAATAACAATGTAGCGATTGCCTATCCTGAATCTGTTCCCCTAGAAAATTGGCAACTGGTTAATAGTGCTGCCGTTCCCCCTCCAGAGATATTTAAACATATCGTGAATCCCGGTTGGGTCTACAATTACCAGGGCAACGATAGTAGTGTAAGAGCACAGGTTCATCTCCAAGTTGACGGGCCGGGGGCAGTCAATCATTACATGGAACTATTGGAGGTGGAACCTATGCCGGAAACTTTCGAGTTTAAATTTGACCCCGAACGGGGAAGTTATGGTGTAGTTAAAAATTCGGATAGAACGTATCTTTCTTCTTGTGTTAATGCCGTAGGAAAAAGCACATTTACCGAGGAAGAAACCACTAAAAACCGATTTCAGCACGGGATTTCGCCTGCAAGCTTTTTCGGTTGGTTAATGGGGTTCAATCATTTAACCGATAATCGCTGCTTGTTTACCCTCATATCGATGCCAATCTCTATCCCGACAGAAGCTAACCACCAAGTTAATATTCAAATGCTTGAAGCGACTTGGAAAGATTGGTACGATTGGTGGAAACCTGAATTACAAAAGTCGGATTTTCGATAATTAAAAAATTGAATTTCGAGGTTAAACCGGGGCTAGGACTTAATTGGCAAGATCCTAAAAAATTCTGTTCTAATCAAAGCAAGCAATGAAAAATGAAATTTTTGAGCCATAGCATAATCAATCGAAATGTGATTAAGTCCGCCCATTGTATTTAGCCTAGTTATTTTTGCCTGTCTATCCGGGTATCTTTTGAGGCATGATGTCTTCTCCGACTCCTGATTCGCCAACATTATTGATTGTCGATGATACCCCGGATGATTTGTGTCGATTAGCTTCCTTATTATCAGACGGAGGCTTTACGGTACGAAAGGCATCAAGCGCGCCCATGGCCTTAAAGAGCATCGCAGGGATGCCCCCAGATTTAATTTTACTGGACATTAGCTTGCCCCAAATTAATGCATACCAGTTGTGTCAATCTCTCAAATCAGCAGTGCCGCCGCCAATGGCTGATATTCCCATCATTTTTATTAGTGCGTTGGACAACGTTTTTGACAAGATTAAAGCATTTGAAGCAGGAGGCGCAGACTATATTACCAAGCCTTTTCATCCCCAAGAGGTGGTCGTTCGCATTAATCATCAGCTTGAAATTCAATCTCAGAAACGACAACTTCAGGTGGAAATTGCTGAAAGACGGCGGGCCGAAAAGGCTCTAGAAATCTCGCTGCATGTGGTTTCCCACGATTTACGCAATCCGATTTTAGGCTTGTCAATGATTTTGACCCATAGTTTAGAACATGCAGCAATTGACGCTGAGACAATTTCGTTGCCCCTCAGTACGGTTGAGCAAATGCTAAAAAGTTGCGATCGCCAACTGGTATTCATTAATTCTTTAGCGGAAACCCATCAGTATGAAAAGGAAGGAATTGCGTTAGTGCGCCGGACGTTGGATATCAAAAAATTAATTCATGATTTTATGGCGACATGGGCGCTCCCTTTAACTAAGCAAGCGGTTGTCATGACGACACATCTTTCCCCTAATTTGCCGCTTATTGAAGCCGATAGCGATTACCTATGGCGGGTTCTAGATAATTTATTAGCGAATGCATTGAAATATAATCCCCTCCCCCGTCAGCAAACCCTCCAGATTGAATTGACCGCCACCGTCACCGATTCTGGTCTCCGTTGTGCCCTCGCTGACAATGGGATTGGCATTAATCCGGCGATCGCCAATAAAGTATTTGAACGTTATCAACGGGGAGAAGTACAACAAGGCACAGCAGGGTTGGGACTAGGGTTATATCTTTGTCGGCAAATTATCCAAGCCCATGGGGGGCAAATTGGCTTGAACTTGGATCGCCTTACCGGGACTGAAGTCTGGTTCACGTTGCCTCTTTCCGGACTAGCCGCTTTCCCAGAAAACCCTTGACTCAATTTGGATTGCGATGGTAGTCCTCAAGCTGACTAACATTAGGCAGATCGCAATTAAAAACAAGATTCAATCAGAAAAATCAAGATATTGTGTTGGCTGTGTTTTTTCAGCATGCACAATGGAAAAGAACGATCAGCAAAGAAGTCGTAATCAATATTAAGTTATGGGTCGCCTGGGATTCGAACCCAGGACCAATCGGTTAAAAGCCGAGTGCTCTACCGCTGAGCTAGCGACCCTTTTTTATGCGTCTAACAGCTTAACATAGCCAAGCTAGCATCACAAGAAATTATTGGACGGTCATCAATTCCCATCGTGACCCCAATACTAAATTAATGAACACGATTTCGCGACACCATGGGTCATGCAATGTTTAATGTTTTCAGCGGTTGCATGGCATTTGACTTGATGGCCAAAATTTCTTCGTCGAGCTGAACGATCAACAGCATCTCATTTCGCCCTTTTTCAGTAAGGCTTGTCACAAATATTATTTTTTTGTTGAAAAACCGTCTGAATGTGGGCTGTAGAATTAATGTGTTTATTTGCTCTATTATTTATCTGCCTGCTGACATGAGTTTGCTTGAAATTACAGACAGTCAATTTGAACAAGAAATTACGCAACAAACGACCCCCGTCTTAGTCTATTTTTGGGCTCCTTGGTGTGGGCCTTGCCGGCTCATGTCCCCAGGTATTCAGGCGATCGCCAATGAATTTACAGATCAGCTGACGGTTCTCAAGTTGGAGGTAGATCCTAACCCGGAAGCGGTCGCTCAATGCAAAGTGGAAGGAGTTCCCGCCATCCGTCTGTTCAAAGGGGGAGACATGATCATTTCCCATGAAGGCGCGATCACTAAACCCAAGTTATTGGACATCCTGAGACCAGAATTAGAATTCATTTAAATTACCGCTGGTCGGATTGCCCCTTTAAGCTTTGATCCCCATAGGAGCAAGGTGAATGCATTCCTCTTCCTTTATCAAGCAAGGGGAACAAGGCTTTTGCTGGGGTTGGTCGGTCATCGATTTTGCATGACTACTGAACAAAAGATGTGCAATTAACCAGATGGGATCTGGTTTGAATTTACCGGGCTTAAACGGATGTTTCTGTCAGCGAAGGCGTGGTAGACCGTATTCCCGTCTGTACTCGCCAAAGCTTGGCATAAATCCCATTTTTTTCCAGTAGCGATTCATGGTTCCCCACTTCTTGAACTTGCCCCTGTTCAAGCACATAAATTCGGTCAGCATAACGAATTGTGGAAAGACGATGGGCAATGGCAATGGTGGTTCGATTACGGGTGATTTTTTCTAAGGAACGGACGATCGCCGCTTCCGTTTCGTTGTCCACCGCTGACGTCGCTTCGTCCAAAATTAAAATGGGCGGATCTTTCAAAATGGCCCTGGCGATCGCCAAGCGTTGCCGTTGTCCGCCCGACAGTTTTTGTCCCCGCTCTCCAATGATCGTGTCGTAGCCTTGGGGTAATTGGACGATGAAATCATGGGCTTCCGCTAGCCGCGCTGCATCTTCAATCGCGTGGAGACTCTTTTCCCCACTACCATAGGCAATGTTTTCCCGCACTGTGCCATGAAACAGAAACACATCCTGGCTAACGAGGCCGATACATCGCCGGAGGTCGCCTAAAAAGTATCGCCGCAAATCTATACCATCCAGTAAAATTTCTCCCGTATCCCATTCATATAAGCGTAGTAACAACTTCACTAACGTACTTTTTCCCGACCCCGTGGAACCCACAATAGCGATGGTTTGACCAGCTGGAATCGTTAAAGAAATCTGGTTGAGAATGGCGGGACGGTCTGGATAGGCAAAACTAAGGTCACGGAGCACCAACTCTCCTTGCACCTGTTGGGGGGTCAGGCTCAGTTCCCCCGGATGGGCCTGGATGGGCGTATCGAGCAGCTTCATGACCCGCTGGGTTGAGGCCATTGCCCGTTGGTATAGATCTAAAGTTTTACCTAATCCGGTCAGCGGCCAGAGTAATCGTTGGGTCAAAAACACTAAGACACTATAGCTCCCGACAGCTAGGTTACCCCGCACCGTCTCCATCCCACCGGAGTATAAAATCGCGGTAAATCCCACCAAAATGACCACCCGAATTAAGGGGACAAACGCTGCACTCAAGGCGATCGCGCCCCGGTTGCTTTGGCGATAGGCATTACTTTCCTGTGCCAGCCGTTGAATCTCTTCCACCTCTGTGGCAAAACTTTTAATGGTCATAATGCCGCTGAGGTTATTGGCCAAACGGCTGTTGAGATTGCTCACCTTTTCCCGCACATCGGCATAACGCTGGGTCAACAAGGACTGAAACAGGATTGAGCCCAGCAAAACAAATGGCATCGGCAGTACCGCCATCCAGGCAATGTCAGGGGTAATGATAAAAAATACGCCGCCGATCACCACCACCGTGGTCAAGACTTGCAAGATTTCATTGGCCCCAACATCCAAAAACCGCTCTAACTGATTAATGTCATCATTCAAAATGGCCATTAAACGTCCCGTACTGCGCTCCTCAAAATAGGCCAAGTCTAGATCCTGTAGATGGGCGTAGGCATCCAACCGCAGATCGTGTTGAATATTTTGGGCCAAGTTGCGCCAAAGCCTTTCATAGGCATACTCAAAACAAGATTCGAGCCCCAAATGATGGCAGAAATCAGGGTCAGCAGGAGTAATTGTCCCTGAACCGATGTCACCCCCAACTGGGCCAGAAATGAATCTTGTTGCTTAATGACCACATCCACCGCGAGACCAATCAACCCCGGAGGTGCCAGGTCAAAGATTTTATTCAGCAATGAGCAACTGACCGCCGCCCACAACTGGGAACGATATTTACGGCTATAAATCAGCAAGCGGGGTAAGGGATGAACGGAAGAAGCCAAGGGAGTGTCGAAAATAAAGAGGGTCTTTTCAGCATAACGGTTGTCATCCCCTTAATTGTTCGCCATCCACCGCATTACGCCCTCGCCAGGTGAAAGGAACTGCCCTAGCTCAAGGGTGAGCCTTGATTAGTCAAGCGGGCAAAAATCAAGATAGAAGAAAATTAGAAGATTGCAATAGCCCCAAGCTAGCGAGACGATTTTAATACACCCGGCCAATTGGCATTCGCCTTGGTGATATTGCCTGGAATATCTTTCTCCCAGAGGCGTTGAACACGTTTGCTGTAATTAAGGTAAAGCTTCCCGTCCACAATTTTCCATGCCTGTGGGTCGATTGGGGCTGTATAGCCTTGACTGACTGCCCAGGAACAAAAGCCACCATGCTGGGGCGCATATTGTTCAGGATTGGCGATGAATAAATTACGATTTTGGGCATTGGCAAACTGCCATGTTGCTCCCTGCCAAACATGGGTAAACTCCGATTTACCCGCAACGGCTTTTCCTTGCGAGTCGGGTTGCGTAAAGCTGGGGGCTGGTTCGCGCATTTCTGAGCGGTGTCTGGAATAAATCAAGTTTGTCCCAGCACCTCATAAATGGTTTCAGGGATCTTCACCAGCGCCAAGATGCGACGCTGTAGGTCATTGATAGGGGTGATTTCAGAAGTGCCATCCCGCTGGGCTTGCGCTTGTTGTTTCACTGTCTGTCCCTTAGAAGCCAGCTTGGCGATAAAGAGCGGCAGACTCCCAAGATTCCCTGGTTGATGCCCATACTTGTTACAGAAATGCAGGTAGAAGCGCACCCGCTTCCGATACTCGGATCATTGTGCTAGTGGGATCTGCTCGGATCTCAGCACTTCGTCAAACCTAGGGTTAACCGCTGGGAAGCTGCTCATGGTTGTTCGCGCCGTATATCTTGACAATCTACATGCTATCCAACACCTCCACTGACTTAATGAAACTTAATCCAGACAATTAGGCTGGCGGTTCTTTTCAGGTACATTGATCGATAGTGTGTTAACTATAGTTTTATATGCTGTTTATCCTTACAAGTTAGGTGATAAAATGTGCATGAATGCATCCCATTGCAGTTTAATTACTGGTTATCTATGAAAATTACGCCAGAATAAATGTGAAGAGGAAATATGATTAAGCCAAACTGGGAAATATTAAAGCAAAATTCAGTGAAAATCCTCAATATAATTTTGAGTGGTTTTGTTATTTGCTTTTTGTAGAGAATTTGACAAACCATTTGGTATTTTCCGCTTTAAAAACCAATCTGCAATTGAAACTAATCCAATCGAAATAGTAATGAAGTAATAGGGTGGCAGGCTAACTTTTATAATTCTGCTCTGTCAAACCACAAAGATGATTTGATTGATACTGTTGAAAAAGCAAAAAAAGATTATCCCAATATTACAAAATTGTAATTTATACAAATCAAGAATGGGGACAAAACAAGGGAAAAGCCACAAGGAACAAATAAATGTTGAAGCAAAAGCAAAAGAATTAAGTATTGCATTAGAATGGAGAACTGCGAGTTTTTTTGAGTCTAAATTTGTTGCCACTGAAAATGAGGTTTTTTCTAAACATTTTTTTACATTAGATAAAAGTATTTTTGTATTGATTCAAGAACAGCAAAAGCACACTGTAAACATCTTTTCGAAATACAAACAACTTGTTTCTCCTTCAATAACCAAAATTTTGAAATTGATAGAAATGAAGCATCTTAAAGAAAATAAAAGATACACCACAGGTAATTTCAATTTTAAGTGGCGCTGGTGGTGTCGGAAAAACAGCACTTATCAAAAAATTATATGAACAATCAAATGATAAAACACCTTTTTATGTATTCAAAGCAACGGAATTTGAGTTAAGAAACATAAACGATTTATTTGCATATTTCAGTTTTTATAATTTCGCTGAAGCTCATAATGATCAAAAAAGCAAAATCATTGTAATTGATTCTTCTGAAAAATTATTGGACTTGAAAAACTCTGATCCTTTTAAGGAATTTTTATCTGTCCTTATAAAGGATGGATGGAAAATTATTTTTACTACAAGGAATAATTATTTAGAGGACTTAAACTACCAATTTTTTGAAATTTACAATATTGCCCCATTAAATATAAGCGTCAATGATTTGGAATTGAAAGAAATGCGCACAATTTCAGAGGAACATTCTTTTTCATTACCAAATGATGAAAAGCTCTGGAGTTAATAAGAAACCCATTCTATTTAAACGAATATTTAAAATTCTATAATGACATAGACGAGCTAAATCACAGCGAATTCAAAGCCAAATTATGGCTAAAAAACATTAAAAAATCAAAGCCTGAAAGAGAAAGGTGCTTTTTACAAATTGCATTTGAAAGAGCAAATAATGGACTATTTTTCATTAATCCAAATTGTGAATCGAATATTCTTGATAATGAACTACTAAGAGATGGAATATTAGGTTATGAAGAAGCAGGCTATTTTATTACGCATGATATTTATGAAGAATGGGCATTAGAGAAAATAATTGAAAGTGAATTTATAAAGAAATCAGAAGACCAGGAATTTTTTAATAAAATCGGACAATCTCTTCCTATTCGAAGAAGTTTTAGAAACTGGCTATCAGAAAAACTATTATTGGAAAGTAATGACATTAAAGGTTTTATTGAAGAGATAATTGATAGCAAAGAAGTTGAACAGTTTTGGAAAGATGAAATATTAGTTTCTGTTCTACTATCAAATTATTCAAAAGTATTATTTGAATCTTTTAAAGATGAATTGATAGCCCATGAGCAAGAATTATTAAGAAAAATTACCTTTATATTGAGAATTACTTGCAAGGAGGTTGATGATGATTTTTTTCAAGCAAAAGGGATTAAAAGCCTAAACTTATTTTCCTTAAAATACATCTTAACAAAGCCAAAAGGTCAAGGATGGGAAAATCTTATAAAATTTGTCTCTGATAATATAGAAGCAATTGGTATTAAGAATATTAATTTTGTTTTGCCAGTAATTCATGATTGGAATAATAAAGTTAAAGAGGGAGAAACCACAAGGCTTTCAAGCCTTATTGCATTGCAATTCTATCAATGGATTATTAAAGAGGATGTTTATTACTCTCGCGACAATACCAACGAAAACCTTTTGCAGACTATTCTTTATGGTGCCTCTGAAATTAAAGATGAACTGAAGGATGTTTTCGACGAGATACTAAAAAACAAATGGAAAAATCACAGAGATCCTTATTATGATTTATCAAAAGTTATTCTAACAAAGATGGAAGGGATCTCTGCTTCCAAATCTCTTCCTGAATATGTTTTAAAATTAGCTGATTTATTTTGGTTTTATACGCCAAAAGATGATAATTCATTTTACCATTCACGCATAGAAATCGAACAACATTTTGGGCTGGAATCAAATCATTCCGACTATCACCCTGCAAGTGCTTATCAAACACCGATCTATTGGTTACTCCAATTTTATCTAAAGGGAACAATTGACTTTATCTTGAATTTTACTAATAAATCAGCACAAAAGTATTCTGCTTCTGGCTTCGATAACTCTGTGCAAAAAGTTGAAGTTCGAATAGATGACCAAAATGTCCAAAATCAATACATAAGTCATTGTCTTTGGAATTTGTACCGGGGAACAGGTTCACCTGTTAGTCCATACTTGCTTCAATCTATTCATATGGCGCTAGAAAAGTTTTTTCTGGAAATAGGGAAAAATGCTGAGTCCAGTATTCTAGAAAATTGGCTTCTTTATCTTCTGACACAATCTGAATCAGCATCAATTTCATCTGTAGTTTCGAGCATTGTTTTGGCGTATCCTGAAAAAACATTTAATGTGGCTAAAGTTCTTTTTCAAACAAAAGAGTTTATTTTCCATGATACCAACAGATTAGTTTCTGAACAAAGTGCTAAATTTTTATATTCAATTGGCCAAAACTGGGGTGTCAATAGAAATGATTTTTATGATGAAGAAAGAATTAAAACTTGTGAAGATAAACATCGTAAATGGAGCTTAGAACATCTTTTCTTAAATTATCAAATTTTTAGGAGTGAAGAAGTTGGCGAAGAGGAAGCCGAAAAGAGACAAAAAGAATTGTGGAAAATATTAGATAATTACTATCAAGAATTGCCCGTAGAATCAGAACAAAACGAGTCAGATAAAACTTGGAGACTTTTTTCTTGCCAGAATGGATAAGAAGAGAAGATGAATATTACAACTGAAAAAACCGATGAAGGCATCGCTATCCAGTTTAATCCGGAAATTGAGCCTGACTTAAAAGAGTATAGCGAGAAATCATTAGCAAAAAGTTCTGAGCCAATGAAATACAGTTCATTAAAAATTTGGGCTGACTATAAACTCAAAAAAGATGATAAATACAAACAGTATGAACTGTATGAAAGTAACCTGAAACTTGCGCTTAAGGAATCAAAGGATATTGTTGAAAAATTAAATAAGATAAATGTTCCTGATTTGTTGAAAATGCAACATTCAGATGAAGAAAGTTTCTTTTTATTTAATCATTCGATCCCTGCTTATGTTTGCTCTGTTGCTTTGAGAGACCATGTTGAAAAATTAACAAAAGAAGAAAAATCTTTTTGTCGGGATGTTGTCTTAGAGGTATCTTCTTCAACTTTCCGTCCAAATTACCAATATCAAATATCTGATGGGGTGCAGGCTACAATCTCTGTACTTCCAAACCTTTTAGGAGTCTTTCCAGAAGAAAAAGAAAATATAAAAATTATTTTGCTGTTAAGCCTGTTCAATGAGTGCCATGTAGGCGGTATGCTTTCCAATGAAAATTTTAGTATTTTCCCTATTATAGCTATCCATAAATTATGGGAGATAAATTTTAGTGATGCTCAATCTTTATTACTCGGATATTTGTTGCTTAAACCAAGATATGATGAATTAAGGGAAAGAATTAGAAAAGAAAATCACAAAAATGGTATTTTTGAATCTCATGATAATCAATTAATGAAGATGTTTCTCGAAGAGAATGAAGAAAATTTACTAAATATTATCGAGTGCAAATTGAAGCTGAAAAGTCTAAAAAAATTGATAAATGCGATTTGCGCACCCTAAATACAGCATTTCAGCTAATTCCAAAAAAACAGATAGTGAATGACCACAAGAAGATTGTCAAAGCAGTTATTTCTGCCTTTGTTAATAAAATTCTTCCAGATGATAGAGATGAAAAGGTGGATTATACGACTAAGCATGAATTTCTAAAAACATTTGTTTACTTTGTTTTGAATGCACCTAAAGATGAAATCCAAAATTATATAAAACCATTTCTTGATAACTTTAATAAGTCTGAGTCTATTGCAGATTTATTAAACGAATTCGTCTCAGCAGAGGATTATTTAAACACATATGATAATTTCTGGTTTGTTTGGGATATTTTCAAAGAAAAAATATTTGAAATTTGTAAAGATGGTGATGAATATTGGTATGTAGATAAAATTGTAAAAAGCTACCTGTTTGCCCATGTTCCATGGAAAGAAACTGCGAAAGAATGGCATTCGCTAAAAGATAGCAATAAAAGGTTCTTCAAAGATATTTCAGACAAAATTGGTCATTGCCCTTCTGCATTATACGCTATTTCAAAGTTGTTAAATGATATTGGAAGTTCATATGTTGATGATGGTGTAATCTGGATTTCTAATATACTTGATAATAACGCAGACTATGTTAATAAAAAACTTGAAACAAATACTATTTACTATATAGAAAACCTTATTAGAAATTACACTTTTAAAAATCGTGAGGTGATTAAGAGAACAAAAGCATTAAAAAATAAGCTTTTAATAATATTGAATTTTTTAATTAATAAAGGATCTGTTGTTGGATATATGTTGAGAGAAAGTATCGTGTAAAACACACATAGCAATCACATGCACTCGGACAGCAAAAAGCGCCGCTCGTTCCTCGCTCTGCTTTTTGCTGCCGGTGATGTGAAGCGTTAGACCACTAAATCTATATACAGAATCAAAGAATGCTAGCAAAAGAATACAGTCATTGCTTGCTTTATTCATTTCTTCAGTAACCATAGGTTGTGTGACCCTTGTTTCAAGTTCACAAGCCTCCCTTGCACAAACAAGCAGTACCCGTCAGCTTGAATCTACTAACTTTTTCACGATACATTCGACACAGAAATTCTCAAGGTTTTGTTGAGTCTGCAAACAGTAATTTAGATAAGCTCGATTCAACTTTTAGGGTTAGAGATGGTTTGGCAGGTTCTAATTGCTATTCTTTAGAGAATCTAAAATCTCCCAAATCACTTTTTGCGTCATCAAAACTTCCGAATAGTCCTATCTCCCAATGATGGTAGACGCTTTTAAAAGATGCTACTTTTGTCCAAAAAACTGGCTTGATTGCAACAGGTATTTCTCTAGAGTCACATATAACTTTCCAGGTCATTATATTAGACATCGGAATTTCGAACTTTGGCTCGACAAGTCAGATGAAGTCAGCTCTTTAAAAGATGCAGTTTCTACAACATCAGTCAATCATACAAGGAGTCAGCGTGGGAAGCGTATTGGAATGGTTGCAGAGGAAGATATCAAGAGAAGACTTCACTAGAACATGGCGTCCAGTTTTTGAACGACAGTGGAATAGAGATAGGAGCAAGACCTCAACGTTGCGGTTAATTATCGCTGCTCAGTATAGTCGTCAGCTGGCGCTGTAACACTAAAGTTTTTTGCTGAGAGGCGAATAATCCTTAAGTTTTGCTTACAAATGGTTTTTTTGGGATGGTTGCTTAGAGTTTGAAGGTGTGGTTGTTCGTTCAGGTTCTAACTACTTACTGCACTGGACGTACGAGCGATCATCTGGGCTGTGTGGAATAATTGGCCTGTACGCCGGTGAGTATAGCCGTTAGCTATCCACAGCACTTTGTACCTTTAGTGTGAAAGAAATAAGACTCAATATGAGTATTCACGTCTAATCAGGATTATTGTTTACTATGTACACTAAATTACAAATGCTTGGAGTTGAGTTAAGAAATTGATTACTAGGAGAGGAACAGATTGTGAGTCAAGAGATTAGAGCGTTGCGTCAACTTGATATAGCTGACCTTACAAGTACGAATCTAGAACGAATGGAATCCACCTGAATGTGATATGTTCACAAAAGAAGAGATAAGAATATTTAGTAGAATTTTCTGGTTTCGACTTTAGTGATAAGTCGGCCCCTACATCTGGTGAATTTATTATTAATAATCGTGGTTCAAGGAGGTGGGGTTTACAAAGGGGTGTCTATATGCCCTCTGGACATATTGTTCAACTATTTAATGATTCTGGAACGATGCAATATACAGCAGACGGAAGGACTAGTGGAACGTCAGGAACAAATCGCCTAGCTGGTAGTGGCTACGTAGCGCCTCAAGCAAATGCTCATTGTTTTCTTGTAGGAGTTTTACCCGCAGCTAGTAAACCTGGAGATCCTCCAGTAAAATTTTATTTCAATAACTCACGAGAATTCTCCCAGGAGGAGCATCAATTGGATCAGAAGATATCTACTGGGAAATTGCTCAAAAATCTGGGTTCTGTGCTACGGCTTTCAATGACTCATATGACAGAGATAATACTGGTGAATTTCGTCAAAGAATCCGTATTACACAATGAGAGCCTTCGCAAGAATGATAAGAATGTATAGACAAAATTTTGATGTGTTGGTGTAGTCTAACCTACGCATGCACTCGAACACTCGAATCACACTCACGATTTTGACTCTTTCAATAGTTCCTCGTGCCGGTGATGCTCTCCGTTAGCTAGCGTTAGTGCGCCTTCCCAACCCCCTTCTCAGTCGTCTCCTGCTCCAATACCTGGCAATCCATAATGGATCAGTAAACTATCCAACCTCTATCGTTATGGGTGAGACCGTTTACATAGAAACCAGTATCATCGGCTACCTAACAGCCAGAACAAGCAACAATCTCATTCTGATGGCGAACGTAGAAGCTACACGAGAATGGTGGGATGCTCGCCGGACTCAGTTCGACCTCTATATTTCACAAACGGTTTTAGATGAGGCAGCACGGGGGGATGTAGAGGTAGCCAGGAGACGGCTTGAGATACTGAGTGACTTTCCACTGCTTGAAGTGAATGAAGCAGTGGAGGAACTGGCAACTCAGTTTCTCACGAAAAGTAATCTGCCACCCAAAGCTGCCGATGATGCCATTCATATTGCGGTCGCTACAATCTATAGCCTGGACTATTTGCTAACGTGGAACTGTAAACATATCGCAAATGCTCAAATCCAGAAAAAGCTGACTCAGATTAGTCTTGATGCTGGATATGAGTTACCCACAATTTGTACACCTTATGAGCTAATGGGAGATTAATCAATGTGGAGAGATGAGATTTTAGAGGGAATCTATAGGATTCGCGAGGAACATGCAAAGACATTCAATTATGATTTGAAGGCTATTTGTGATGACTTGCGAAAACGACAAGCAGTAAGTGGTAGGAAAATTATTTCTAAACCTCTTCGACAGCCTCGACAACCGCATAACAAGTCGCTACATCCGACCGGATAAAAGTTATCTTCTGCTGAGAGCTGAGGGGTATTGGCGGCGGGTGAGCTTGGGCGTTATCCCCTTAATCGTTCGCCATCCACCACCCTGTCCATCTCAAGTTCCATCAGCAACAGAGCTAACTCGAATGCTAAACCGTGAGGGGTTGCTGTGGGCAGAAGCGATCAAGGTAAGCCGTCAGGGGGTTAGTGAACGTTTTTTGAGCTTTTCCCACAAGTTATTTAGGGAAGTATTTTAGAGACTCGCACGGGGGTTAAGAGAGCGACGCGCAACGCCGCTGTCCGCTGGGCAGTAGAGTGAAATAGCCCTAAGCTCTGAGCTAACGAGTCGATTTTAATACACCCGGCCAATTGGCATTCGCCTTTGTGATATTGCCTGGAATATCTTTCTCCCAGAGGCGTTGAACACGTTTGCTGTAATTAAGGTAAAGCTTCCCGTCCACAATTTTCCATGCCTGTGGGTCGATTGGGGCTGTATAGCCTTGGCTAACTGCCCAGGAGCAAAAGCCACCATGCTGGGGCGCATATTGTTCAGGATTGGCGATGAATAAATTACGATTTTGTGCACTGGCAAACTGCCACGTTGCTCCCTGCCAAACATAAGTAAACTCTGGTTTACCCGCAACGGCTTTTCCTTGCGTAAAGTATGCCACTGGGTCAGTCCCACGAATGGCCAATCCTTGGTCATCCTCATAAAAACGGATAGACTGGCTACTTGCCACAGCCGATTCAATGCCAATGGGAGCAGTTGAACTTAGTCTCGATTCATTATTGGCAAAGGAAACGTAACCAGCCATGAGGAGCACACTTGTCAAACCGGCGATCGTGATTGTGTGTGATTGCTGACTATTCATTGTTTGAGTGAAAAGAGTAAATTATCCTTGTTTTCCAATAAAGTCTTGAAAGCTGAAGTTGAACTGAATGTACGCTAACGATTTGGTTAACGAGTGCTGACTCTAGCCTCCGGTAGCTTATTCCAAGCCCTTGTAAATCAGGGTGATCGCCGGTCAAACTTCATGCGCCAATCCTGATGTTGCCCCACAAAGCCAAAACTGGGGGTATCATGCCAAAACTGATGAATCACCGCTGCCGCTTGCCCCTGTCGTCAAAGTTTCTCTTACCTCGTGAAAATACTCAATGATACTAATTTTCGGTTTGACCGTTTCCCACTCTTGATAAATCTTGGACTTTTGACTCATTAGGGGCCATCAATAGACGCAACAGCCTCCATAATTTGACTTTTAGCGATTTCTTTCACAATCATTCAAGACGCGATTGCCCTACATTTCACTGTCATTAAATTGACTCCAGCGGTATTTCTAAGGATGTTGGTGGGGAGTGGTCACGGAAGTCTGTAACCAACGCTTTTTCCAGCGACTCGTCGGCTCTAAACCGGAAGTAACCTGTTCCAATCGTCGCCGTTCTAAAATTTCTAGCGGGGTGGATTGCCCGGAGGGATCACGATAGGGGATAGCGGCTTGGGTTCGTAAATGTTCCTGCTCCCAAGGAGGAAGGCACGGCAGGGGTAACGACTGACGGCTAGCTAATGTTCCGAGGGGACGATGTTTGGGGTCTGGACGATCGCCACGGGGTAAGGTAGCAAAATGAAGACCGGCGAAGGTTAATCCCTGACGGACGGCGGCGGCGCTACAATAGGTGGCTAAACAACCCTCCGTTGCTAGGCGATCGCCCAGGGCGGTCAAAAATTCCACTGTCCAGAGTTGGGGACATTTGGGAGGAGAAAAAGGATCCAAAAAAATTGCGTCGGCTCTGGTTTCAGGCGGCAACTGACTGAGGGTTTGTCTGGCGTCACCGATGAATAATCGTCCCTGGAACTGGGGCGTCTGCTCCCACTGTTGCTGTGCCAAATTCCTGAGAATCGCCTGCACCAATGCCGGAAATGGAGCGATTAATGCCTGGGCGATCGCCTGCTGCGGCACGACAGGATCCTGCTCCAGTGCCCACAACGTTACCTGGCAGTGGGGATTATTTTCCCAAATCTTAGTCAAAGCGACCGCTGTGTTGTAGCCCAAACCGTAACAAACATCGATTACACATAAATGGGAACGTACCTTAGCCAAATCTGGTAATTGACAGGGCTGGGTGAATTTTTCCCATGCTTCCGTTAGGGCTCCATGGCGGGAATGGAAAGCTTCTCCAAATTCCTCGGAATAGAACGTCTGGGAACCGTCCGCTGTTGCTTGGGCAGAAAATGTCATCTCGAAATTCAGTTGATGGACGTTAAAAATCAAGGCTCTTCGGGAATTCGCGTGGAGACGCACTACGTCTAGTGTAATGCCGCAAACCGAGAGCACTGTGAGAGAATATGCACTCCCTCCGGTAACGTAGTTAAAACAAATGTCTAACGATTCGATAGAGATACCCATCGATTTACCAGATGTGAAGGTCTTGTCAACGAAAAAGATAAGCCCAGAGGCGTGGCTAATCGAGATTGAGAGCACGTTGAAGGGCACGAAATGCCGCCAATGCGGTCAAGAGATCGACCAATTCCACGGGTATGGCAAGCCCTTACGGCTGCGCCACTTGCCATTGTTCGAAGTGCCTGTGTGGGTTGAGATTCGCCCCAAACGCTATCGGTGTGCTCACTGCGAAGGCAAGCCAACAACGACTCAACAGGTGAGCTGGCATGAGGCTCGAAGCGGAAACACAAAGCCCTACGAACGTTGGCTGCTGAAGCTGTTGATCAATTCAACGGTGGTGGACGTCGCGCAAAAGTTGAACCTCAGTGATGACTGTGTCACTGGTGTGATTGACCGCTGGCTGGCCACTGAAGTCGATTGGGGTGAGGTTACTCAGCTCAAGGTTATCGGCCTCGATGAGGTTGCGCTCAAACGCGGTCACCGAGACTATGTGGTCTTAGTGACGATGCCATTGTCCACGGGCGGTGTTGAGGTGCTCGCGGTGCTGGCTGACCGTCAGAAGCAAACTATAGTAGCGTTCTTGACCAGCATTCCCTTTGAGATCAGAGCCCAGATTGAACGAGTCTGTAGCGATATGTACAAAGGGTTCACAGGCGCAGTTCAAGAAGCCCTACCCCGGGCCAAGTTGGTTATCGACCGGTTTCATGTGGCAAAAGCTTACCGTGATTGTGCCGATACTGTGCGCAAGCAGGAGGTTAGACGTCTCAAACGCTCGCTATCAAAGGCGGACTATGAAGAGATTAAAGGAGCAATGTGGCCCTTCAGGAAATCACCAGGAGCTCTCAAAGCGGGTGCATCCCACTTGAGATAAATCATATGAACTATATAATGGCTAGAGGCAAAATTAAGGAAGGTCATTGGGATACATGAAACGAAGACCGGGAAGCCGCATCCATTTTCCTGATTTTTAACCACTATCCTTCAAGTACTATCTACTGAACTACCTTAAATGGGATACACCCAAGCCCAAATCATATTTTCTTCTGTCTCAATAAGATTTTCTGTCTCAACATAATGATGCGACTTTTGCTTTTGGAAATACCTATCACCTAAATCAAATTGATAACTATGCGATATGGCTGAACACCCTGGAACATAATCGAAAAACAATTCGAGATGCGAAGTTTTTTCCCCCCATGCATTCTCATGTAATTACCAGGGGTTGATTGTATCGTTGGCCCGAATTGAGCAAGTCCTGTGTTCCCTGGTTCAACCCTTGCCTGGACTAGGATATAAACTTTTTCCTTACTTCTATGTATAGCTAGTCCCGTTAAGGCACTTTGTGGTTGATATAACACTACATTTTCTTTTCTATTTTTGTCGATCAGCCCTGTTACATGAAAAAAACCTTTAGATTTATGGGAAAGAATGCCATTTTGAATAGACCATTGAGTTTGGGAATTAAGATTTATTCGTTCTATTTTATACTGGGAAATATTAGAGGTTTCCTTTAAAAACGCTAATAACTGGTCTGCTAAATCGGCTATCTTCATGATGAAATTACAATATTAATTAGTGCTTATATAGCAATTTGTGAACAACTGAGGTACGGCGGATTCCAATAAAATTAAGGTTTTGGATATCCCAGGGTGACCTCACATCTATGAAAACCGCTATAGTAGTTTTCAGTAATATGAAATATCGGCGAATGACTGTATATCAGGCGTTATAAGCTATCTTGATTGACCTCACTACAGTGCAAATTGCCATATGTAAGTTTGCATTCAACCGAGATGTAGTAAGCCCCCCCTGAAATCACGGATTTGGAGTTTCTGAGATTATACTATATTGCATTTATGAAATTGTACAGGCACTCCAAGCCCTTATGGAGCAAAAGGCGGGCTGGTTTTTCAATATATCGGGTGGAGGTCGCACCCATCTGGACAGCCCCAATTTGGGAGAGAAATATTGTGGGGATTGCGCCCAGTGCCGGTTGATGAGATTTCTATTGTTTGTTGGAACGGAGAGAGAGGGATTCGAACCCTCGATGGGGCTATAAACCCCATAACTCCTTAGCAGGGAGCCGCTTTCAACCGCTCAGCCATCTCTCCAAAGGGCCATGGGTATCATAGCAAATAATGGCAAATAGTAGACGGGGCAGATTTGTGGATTCATACAACTCGATGGTAATTTCTGGGTTGTTCTTTTTATCGCCTCAAAGGTGGGCTTAATCTCCATTTGTTTCAAGTATTTTGACTTCCACAAAAAGTGGACATTTCATCCAAGCCCCGGCAATATCACCTTGCCGAAGGACATAACTGGGGTTACTGAATTTCCACGAACTGATCAAGGCGATAAAGGGCGACTGGCTCCCAAAGAACCCGTTTCAGTGGCAACCCTCATTTTGTATACTCTGCCATTTTTGTCTATCGTCCCAAAAGTCACAGCGGAGACCGCTCCATTAACGCTCGTACAACTTTACTTAATCCAACAGAATTAGAGGCTTTGAACAAGAGACGATCGCCGGGTTGCATGAGGTTAAGTACCGCCTCTTCCAGTGCTCCGGCTGTGTCCACAACTGTGGTTTCAACTCCAGTGGCAGTATGGGCAATTTCTTTGGCTGTTGGGTCATTGGCCAAAATCAACAAGGCATCGAGCTTCAGGTCTGCGACCCGTTTTCCCACTTGCTGATGATAAACCGGGGCAAAATCCCCTAATTCTTTCATTGCCCCTAACACCGCGATATGCCGCTTTCCCTCTGTCTGGGCTAATAGTACCAAGGCAGCCAACATGGATTCCAGCCCCGCATTATAGGTTTCATCTAAAAAGAAAATGTCTTTATCCCATTGATGCCGTCTTGCCCGTCCTTGGGGCAGTTCCACGACTAATTCCTGGTTGGCTAGCTGCGGCCAATCCAGTCCTAATGTCGCCGCAACGGCGATCGCCGCCAAGTAATTTAAGGCATTGTGTTCCCCCGCTAATGGCAACGGAAAAGAGAGTCCATCCACCAACAGGTGGCCATTTTCCATTCGCCCGTGGAAGTCTCCTCCCTGTAACCCATAGGTAATGGTCTTTCCCTGCCAAACTGTTGCCGCAGTATTGATTAGTCTGGCATTATCCCGGTTGAGAATTGCCACACTTTCTGGTGGTTGATGGGCTAAAAGTTCGCATTTTGCTTCGGCGATCGCCGCCTCCGATCCCAGTCGACCAATATGGGCAGTTCCCACATTGGTAATCAGACCAATGGTGGGTTGTGCAATGTCAGCCAATAAAGCAATTTCCCCCCGTCCTCGCATTGCCATTTCGATAATGGCGAAATCATGTTCTGCCGTCATTCCCAGTAGCGTTTTGGGGACACCAATCTCGTTGTTGAAATTAGCCTGGGTTTTATGCACTTTTCCAAACTGAGACAGTACCGCCGCGATCAATTCCTTAGTGGTGGTCTTCCCCACCGACCCAGTAATCCCAATCACCGGAATCTGAAACTGTTGCCGCCAATAATGGGCAATTTGCTGGTACGCAGCCAAGGTATCCGGTACCACATACTGCACAATTGTTTGTGGTAACGACGGCATCAACTGATCAACTACGACGGCGATCGCCCCCTGGTCAACTGCTTGAGGAACAAAGTCATGCCCATCAAAAGATTCCCCCCGCAAAGCTACGAAAATATCCCCAGAGGAAGCCTCCCTAGAATTAGTGCAAACATTTTTTGTCAGTGCATTTTTGTGAATTGAAGGATGGATTCTTGCTGATTTTTCCAAGAAATCACTAATGTCAGATAGTGTAAATTCAATACTCATAAAAGAATAGAACGGAAGCTTTTACATTAAATCGCGATTTGATATAAAGAAAAACGATAAATTCTACATAAGCTTCAAGGATTTATTGGCATGAATGACATTCAGTAAATCTCTCAATCATTATGAATCGTTTACCTGTGCCGGAGTTCCTTGGTTAGTTAAAATGTTGGAAAATATGCAATTGGCCTTAAGTGTTCATTTTGGCAAAGTGGATCTTTCTAGCCTACGCCACTCTCCTGATGTCTCTTAAAAAGGTGTTTTCAATGGCGAATTTCTATGGCTCTTTCTATCTCTCCCCTAGTTAATCGTAAAACAATTGACACCACGATTAAACGCTTAGCCCAGGAACTTGATCAAGACTATCAAGGGCGATCACCAGTGGTGATTGGGGTATTGAGTGGCTCAATGATTTTTTTGGCCGACCTCGTCCGTGTTATAGCCACCCCCCTCAAACGCATTGCCTGGGTCAAGCTTGCCAGCTATGGCGATCGCACTACTAGCGGCGGAGATGTGCGATGGCAAGGGAAGTTACCTCCAGACCTAGGGGGAGAAGACATCCTGGTAGTGGAAGATATCGTTGAGTCGGGACGATCATGGCAAACCTTAAAAAAGGCGCTACACAAGCAACAGCCGCGTTCTGTGAAAATTTGTACTCTGCTGGATAAACCGAGTCGTCGTGTTATCCCGGTGCGACTGGATTATGTGGGATTGACCATTGGAGATGAATTTGTCGTGGGTTATGGCATGGACTATGCTGAGCAATTTCGTCAATTGCCAGAACTGTATCGTTGGCAATGACGGAGTGCGGCGGTCAAATTGAGTCTCTCCCTGCCATAGCCGAGTTAAAAATATCCAACATTCCGACAAGAATCTACGGAATGGAATTTTTTTCCCCTTGCTCCGTTTTTAAATTTCCTTGGGTTTACACTCCAATGAGAAAGTAACTTCGCCTATGATGGTGAGCAGTCTTATTGGTGTCCGACACAATGATCATTGTTGATTAACTGTCAAAGCCATAGGACACGTTAAATTCAATCATTTGACATTTTTTGACAGGGTGATGGGGCGTTTAACACTAAATTGGCAGCGATACTTTTTAGGTGGACTGGCTGGCTTTATTGCCCTTCCGCTCTGGACGGCAATCGCCTTAGCGGGGTCATTGGAGTACTGGAAGTTTGATGTACAGGGCAGCCGACTGGATATGGTCACCGACCAAGATGTACGCCCCCGCGTCAAGGTGCTGCGGAACCCGACCCGCGTGGTGGTGGATCTGCCTGGCATTCAACATCGCGGAAAAACCATCCGTAAACCCTTGACACAATATGTCAAAGAAGCCCGGGTTGGAGGGTTGAATTGGAATACCACTCGCATTGTCTTAGAACTAACCGATCCCTATACGGTGAAACCCTGGGAGGTAAAAGTTCGCGGCTTAGCTCCCAACCGTTGGTATGCGAAATTACCAACCATTTTGCAGCCTTATGAATATCGTTTACCGGAAGACTCAGTTGCCGTTAACGTTCCTGCACCGCCTCCTCGTCCCGTCCGGCGGTTCACAGTGCTTTTGGATGCGGGGCACGGCGGCAAAGATCCGGGGGCGATTGGACAACGGGGGTTACGCGAAAAAGATGTGGTGCTAGATATTACAAAACAAGTTGCGCGGGAGTTGGAGCAGCAGGGAATTGGTGTCGTGATGGTGCGTAATCGGGATATTTTTGTGTCTCTGCAAGGACGGGTAAATAAAGCTGAAGCAGTCAATGCCACTGTTTTTGTGAGTATTCATGCCAACTCAGTGGGGCGGAGTCGGCCGGGCGTTAACGGCGTGGAGACCTACTATTATCAAACGGGTCGCTCCTTAGCCCAGAGTATTCACAATAGTATTATTCGTCGACTCAATGTCCGTGATCGCCGGGTTCGTCGGGCAAGATTTTATGTACTGCGAAAAAGTTTCGATGCCTTCAACGCTGGTGGAAGTGGGATTTGTGACGGGGGGAGAAGATAGCCGTCGTCTCTCTAACGCTTGGTTCCGAAAGCAGATGGCGAAGGCGATCGCCGCTGGTATCGTACAGTATTTGAAATAGCCCTTTGCTCATTGTTTGCAGATGTTTTCTCCCCAATCTTCCCCCAGTGCTGCCCCCAAACAGGATGCCTGGAGCCAACAGCTCGATCAATTTAGTCAAGCCCATCAGGATTCCTTTGGCCGCATTAGCCTGGGGGGTTTTCCAGCAGTTTCCTGACGAAAAACCCTATCTCGGCATCGACCTACAACCAACGCCCCATTTCATCAGTTGTGACCCAACGGCGATCGCCCAATTTAACGACAAAATTGATCATCGTCTGAATGAGCTAGTCGGTATTTTGGCGGGACATGATCCGACAACGGAAGTCGCTATTTTCGTCATTACACCCGCCCAATTTAAATTAATCTTTTTCCAACCGAAAAAGTCGCCAGAAGCCTGTTTCCAAGCATTAGGGTTAACTTTAGAGACGTTACAAACGGAATTAGAAACAGCATTGCAGCATCAACTCGAAAAAGTTTCTTAAGGGTGCCATGCTGACGTTGGACTCCATTCTCCTCTGGCTATAGTTTTAAGACATACCCTGGGCTGCATCAACCTCAGGATCGAGTCAACCGTTGTGGCAGTCGTAGAATTGCTGACTTCTGAAGACGCGACTTCCTCGGAATGGGACTCATCACTCGTGATCAGGTTTAAAAAGACATCTTCTAAAGTGGCACGCAGACGACGCATTTCATAAACTTGCCCCCCGGCCTGGATAAGCTTGGTGATACATTGGGGACCGATTTCCACCGTTCCACTGCTACGGACGGTAACGTGGAGCCGGTCTGGTCTTTCTGATACTGGGGAGCTTTCCACCTCGATCACCCCGTCCAGGGGTCGTAGTAATTGGGTCACTGTATTGACTCCGATATCGCTAACTTCTAGTTGATAGCTGATATTGCCTGTCAAATCGGCCATGAGTTTATCCGGTGTATTGGTCGCTACGACTTGACCCCGATTAATGATAGTGACCCGGTCACAGGTCATGCTCACTTCCGGCAGAATGTGGGTCGAAAGAATAATCAGTATGGTCTTCTGCCAGCTTTTTAATTAAATTCCGTACTTAACGATTAATTTGTTTTTGGGTCTGGAGCCCACCGTCAGTTCATCCAAAATAATAACGGGGGTCAATGACCGATCGCCTAAGGGCAATGCCGACCCCGTTGTTTAAACCCTTTGGATAATTTCCGAATTAAAATCTGACGCTTTTCTTGGAGTTGGCAGCGTTCAATGGCCCATTCCACCCGTGACTGGCGATCGCCAGGGGCAACCCCTTTAATGCTGGCGACAAAGTCGAGAAATTGGCTAACGGTCATATCGGGATAAAGGGGAGGGATTTCGGGTAAATAACCAATCCGTTTTCTGACAGCGAGGGACTGCTCATGAACATCAAATCCGGCAATTCTCACCGTGCCTGATGTCGCTGGAATATAACCCGCCAAAATACGCATTGTGGTGGTTTTACCCGCACCGTTGGGGCCTAAAAAACCAAGAATTTCCCCTCTGGCAACGGTAAAGTCCACATCCTGGATAGCCATCGTTGGTCCATAAAGTTTACTGAGATGTTCAACTTCAATCATCGGCAAGTGGTTCCTAGCGGCTTCTCAACATCCCATATGATACGTGGTCATTGCCGCCGCCATCGGCCGTTTGCTTTCTTGCCGGTGGAATGGTGTGAATAAGATTTATTCGCATTCCCGGTTGCAGGGGTTGTGTCAATTTAAGGGCGGACAACAGACTTTGACCGCTCCGCTCCAATTTCTGTACAGAAGCCGTCCAAGGGCAGATCCCAGGGGTCATGGGATAATGCCTCCACCATCGCAAAGGAAAAAACAATGCCCAGGCGAGGCAGTGGTTGCCAAGCAGAGGTTGGCAAGTAAGCGGTCATAAAATCCCCCACCATAACCCAGGCGGTAACCTTGGCGATCGCCAGCAACGGCGGGGATTAGTAGCAAGTCAATATGGGCGGGATCTAATAACGGCGCTTCTAAGGGCGGCATGGGAATACCATATTTTCCGGGGAGAAGCGGCTGACCCGGTTGCCAGGTTGACCACTGCAGTTGTTGACCCACGCAACGGGGAAAGCCCCAGGTTTTAGCCGGGGTAAACAAGGGGGATAAGTCAGGTTCCTGTTGGGTCGTAAAGTACGCCGCAATGGTGTTCGCTTGTTGAAATTGGGGCAGACAGCGGAGTTGATGACAAACTTGGTAACTTAACTGCTGCCATTCGGTCAGGGGGAGCGATCGCCGCCGGGCCAAAAACTGTTGACGGAGCTGGGCTTTATCCATCACAACCCAGCCGTTAATGGGAACCCCGATAGATGCGGTCGGCCTGTTCCGGCGGTAAATGATTAAAGCCGGGTAACGTTGAGAGTTTGCCCTGATCATTACTGGTGGTTCCAGTAGTTCCAGTAGTTCCCAACGCCGCTGCTTGTTTGCCTCGCTCTGAGCCGACTTTAAAGGGGGCGTAGGACATCAATGGACAACTGGGATGGAGATTGTATTCCGGCTCCGGGTTAGGTAAACGGCTGTGGGGCGGCACAAAATCATGGGCAACGCCATCGTAGGCCAACACATCACCCGTTTCAATGCGATAGATCCAACCGTGGAGGGCCAGCCGTCGTTGATGTAGCTTGGAACGGACGATGGGATAGGTCTGTAAATTTTCGAGTTGGGTGAGGATATTTTCCTCTACGGTCATCTCAATCAGCTCTTCTCCCTCTAGATGACTATAGTTTTCATGAATCAAACGGCGGGTGGCTTCGGCATGTTTAAGCCAGTCAAACACGAGGGGGAGCTTTTCCTGGAGAGAATTGAGCTTTAACAGCCCTTTCATGGCACCACAATGGGAATGGCCACAGACGATGATTTGACCGATATCCAGTGCAACTAAGGCGTATTCTAAAGCAGCCCCCTCTCCGCCGTTGGCAGCCCCATAGGGCGGAATAATATTTCCGGCATTGCGGATAACAAATAATTCACCGACCTGGGCTTGGGTGATGAGGTTCGGATCAACCCTGGAGTCGGAACAGGCGATGAACAGAACACGGGGATGTTGTCCGTGGGACAGTTGCTCAAAGAGATCTTGGTGGGAGCGGAAATATCCCGACTGAAACTGTTCTAATCCCTCAATGAGCTTTTTCATGCGATCGCCCCTGGCTAT
>CALNXU010000017.1:0-107622 GCA_942490695.1 Merismopediaceae cyanobacterium
TGTACTTCGTTCATTTGTGTGTAATCCTGATGCGCGATTGCATGGTTCACTGTGGTTATGAACCCACCGCAGCCTTGGATGCGCTTAAACCAGCCAACATGGGACGAGCAATGGGGAGTCTGATCAATGTCTGACGTTAAATATATTTAGACCAATCATTGATTAGCTTATGAAACGGGCTGAACAAAGATAGTTCAGCTCTTTTTCTCAGGGGAATAGCGGCTGGATCCACAGGACGCATGAAGCTGGCCGAGGTGGCAAACCTTATCCCTTAATACAGAATCGAGAATCAGCTTACTTGGTAATCGAAAATAAGGGTTATTATGCTCAAGATGTGATTCAGAGAAAAGACAAATTTTTAAACTGAAAATAGCCCAGCCTCGCTCAGAAGCACAAACTTGGCTACAAGTTAGTTTTTCAAAATCCTGATCCTCTTCTCACCTCCTTGCTAATATATGTAAATTGTACTTTTCATGCTGGAAGTTATGGTGAGTGTATATTTGATAATGCCATTGGGGTGAATTAGGCTTAGTTATCAAATGAAAAGACGGACTTATTTTTTTTGTGGGCGTTTCTGAATTATATTCAGTAAGCGCTAATCTTACCTGTATACTCAGAATAAAAGTTCTTGTTCGGAGCCAATTATGTCGTCAAAATAACAATAAACTCTCGGAATAAAAAAGCAATCATCCGCATCAAAAAGCTTAAATGCATCAACAGTCAAATTAATAAAAATCTAAATCAAACATGATTAAACGACGAACGGGATTGTAGTCTTTGAAAAATGTGCTGACAGTATCTTTGACATTCCCTAGGACTAATTGAGTGTTGGTTAAACGAAGCTTAAGACGCTCAACATCCATTTCAAATTGAGCTTCCTTCCAAAAGTACATTAAGTCCCTATAGTCTATTGGAGCTGGCAAGCCTGTTCCAGTATCAAATCCATAGATCTCAATTTTTACACCAGTTAATGCTGAAACTTCTCTAGCTTGATATTCCAAATTAACTAATCCATGCCCCCAGCACAGCCAATTTCAAGAACACTGATTGTGTCATAACCTAATTTTTTAGCGAGCACTGCAGAAGTTGTAAACACAATGGGCGTAGTGAGGACGAGCAACCAGCCTAATTTAATTAAATCTAGATACGAGAGTAAATTAGCTTTTAGATAATTGAGCTATGTTCTTCGATTTTCGAGCAGTTTAGTCAGCATTATGATGCAATAGTTTTTTGATTGCGATGTTTTTTGTGAAGCAGAAATAGACTGAAAAAAATAAGCTGTACCCAAAAGATCTTAATTCTGAACCTAATTGGGATAATCCATTGCAGGAGTGTCACCTAAATTACTTAACACATAATAGGCATTCGTCATCGTTTTATTCAGCAACCATTAGAAGCTGTTTGTAAATAAAAAATCAAGCGGCCTTTTGTTCCGTTTGTGCTAATAATCGACTGTCTGGCGTCTCATTAAACGAATTCAGCAAAAGAGATGGGTTTATCTGTTTTTTAAGGATTTTTTTGTGTTTTCGGTAGAGACAGCCTTAACATTGACGATTCAGCACCGACACCACAAACTACAGAGTTAACGCTTGGGGGTTGGTCTCGATAATGGCGGCGAGATCTTTCAGGAAGGAGGCGGCGTGGGCACCATAAATAATTCGATGGTCGCAGGTTACGTTAACCCCCATCTGTCGTTTCACGCCGATCAGCCCTTGCTCATTAGCAACAACCTGGGGACGAGAAGCGGCGATCGCCAAAATGCCGCCTTGTCCGGGCGGTAGAATTGCATCAAATCGGTCGACCCCAAACATGCCTAAAATTAGAAAGGGTGAAGGTGCCACTGTTATATTCTTCGGGCTGTAATTGCTTCGCCCGTGCCCGTTCTACCAATTCTTTCCAACGACGGGATAACGAGTAAATATCAACCTTATCGGCATTTTGTAACACAGGGGTAATCAACCCCCCATCGGGCATGGCCACTGCCACAGAAATATTAATATCCCGGTGGTAGGTGACGCCCTGTTCAGAATAGCTGGCATTAACGACCGGATGTTTTTTCAACGCTAACGCCACCGCTTTGGCCAGCAGCGCCGTCATGGTTACCCCTTTGGACTTGATCTGTTTATATAGCTTGTCTAACTCATCGGTGGTGATGGTATAACCCACCCGGAATGTAGGGGCTGCCATGGCCGCCATCATATTTTGCACTACTGCTTTTTGGAACGTACTCAACGGCACTGTCTCACCCACAGGAACTGAGGGTAGGGGCGCAGGAGCCGGAGCACTGGTGGTGGCCGCTGCAGCCGGAGCCGTGATGGGAGCGAGGGAAGTTGGGGCAGTTGCTTTCCCAGTTACTTTTTCCACATCTGCTGCAGTAATCCGACCGTTCGGGCCAGTTCCCACCAGGGTAGACAAATCAATTTTATGGGTTTTCGCTAATTTTTTTGCTCGGGGAGAGGCGATAATACGACCCCGACCATTGCCGTTACGGCTATCACTATTTTGGGGGAGGGGCTGTGCTAGCTGCGACCGATGCCGGTGCAGCTTGAGGTTCTGGGGTCGGCACAGCAGAAGCCGCTCCGGGTTTCGTGGGGGCTTCTGCACTAGCTCCTCCACTCTTTGCTTCGGCCTGTACCGCCGCAATTTCTGCTTCCGTTTCAACGATGAGTCCTAGGGTGGCACCGACGGCAGCTTCTTGACCAGCCTCGACTAAGACCGTAGCCAAATAGCCTTCGTTAAAGGACTCCACGTCCATGTCTGCTTTATCCGATTCAACGACTAAGACGGTTTCGCCTTTCTCCACCTTATCCCCCGGGGCTTTGACCCAAGAAACTATTTTGCCTTCGGTCATGGTGGAACTGAGGGCGGGCATGAAAATGTCGTAAGCCATGGAACAAACTATGTCTGAGACAGCAAAGGATAGAGGCGAAAAACCCATACAAATCCTATCAGAAAAGGGCTAGCCGGGGGGGGAAGCGGGTTGATAAAATTAGTGCAGCAGATTGGGTTGCCGTATTCTTTAGGGGGCTTTGGGAGGGTTCATGAAATGCCAAAACGAGTGACGGCGTTGGGATTGGATGTGGGACGCCGACGGATTGGGGTCGCAGGCTGTGACGGTATGGGATTGTTGGCAACCGGTATTACCACTATTATCCGTAGTTCCTATCAGCGGGATATTGAACAGTTACAGGCGTTAGTGGCGGAGCGGGAAATTACTTTGTTGGTGGTGGGATTGCCTTACACGATGTCGGGAAAAATTGGTAGTCAGGCGAAGCAAGTGCAAAAGTTTTCCCGACGAATTAGTGAACAGTTGGGGTTACCGGTGGAGTATGTAGACGAACGACTGACGTCAGTGGAAGCGGAAAATCAGTTAAAGGCCCAAAAGCGTTACTCCAGTTATAACCGGGGGCTAGTCGATCAACAGGCCGCTCAAATTATTTTGCAGCAGTGGTTGGATTTAAGACGTCGAAATGATGAAAATTCAAACACAGGCAATGGGGCATAGCGCCATCAATCACTTTAATGGGGGGTTAAAAAAGCCCACGGAAATAGGCGATCGCCAGCTATGGGTTAGTCAATCACCAAGGTGCCATTTCCGGGTATTACTGAGCCAATTGGGTGGACAACAAGATCTTGTTTTTCCAATAGTTTTATGGCTGCATCTGCCTGGTCAGGAGGAAGGATCACGACATAACCGACCCCCAAGTTAAAGGTTTCTAACATGGCTGTTGCACCCACGTTGCCTTTGGCTGCCAACCAATCAAATACGGGCGAGGGTTTCCATGCGTCCCCTTTGATTTGGACAGATTGACCGCTTCCTAAACAACGGGGTAAATTTTCGGGTAACCCGCCCCCTGTAATATGGGCCATGCCGTGGATTGAAAGGTCAGATGTGAGTAGGGCTTGGATGGGTCGAACATAGATACGAGTGGGGGTCAAGAAAACGTCCCCCAATGATTTGCCGCCCCATTCCGCTAGGCAATCGGACCATTGCCAGCCATTGCTATCAATGATTTTCCGCACCAGGCTAAACCCATTGCTGTGGACCCCCGAACTTTCTATGGCGATCGCCACATCCCCTAACTGAACCTGTGAACCGTCGAGCAATTGGGATTTTTCGACAATCCCCACCACAAATCCGGCCATATCATATTCACCCCTGCCATAAAAACCAGGCATTTCGGCGGTTTCTCCCCCCAATAGAGCGCATCCACTTTGTTGACATCCGGTCACAATCCCGCTGACCACCTCTGCCAATTGGGCGGGCTTCAATTTTCCTGTCGCTAAATAATCTAAAAAATAAAGGGGTTCAGCTCCGGTCGTTAAAATATCGTTCACACACATTGCCACTAAATCAATGCCAATGGTCTGATGTTGATCCATCGCCTGGGCAATTTTTAACTTTGTCCCTACGCCATCAGTGCCAGACACGAGCACCGGCGATCGATATCCCGGAGGCAACTCAAACAATCCGGCAAAGCCCCCAATGCCCCCCATCACTTCCGGGCGAAACGTACTTTCGACCTGTTGACGAATACGGGAAACAAAATCCCGCCCCGCGACGACATCAACACCCGCCTCACGGTAATCCATGGCGCTAATTGATTTTCGATAAAACTCAGTTCAACGTTGGGGTTCCCTGATCCGCGATAAATGCTTCAGGAGTTTTCCCAGGGGGAACTTAATAGGCGTTTTTTTACTGACATTCAACATACCAGTTTTCGTGCCAGGAAAGCCTTTGACCTTAGATTCAATATAGGACAATCGCGTCTTATCGAGCGAGGATCTTGAGTAGATAATCATTATCCCGCCCAGCCTGCAATCGCCGATTGCGAATGCCTACTTTGTTGGTTTTCTCTTGATTTAACAGGCTTAAGGCCAGAAGTTGCAAATCCCTGACTTATTTCTTATTCAATTCACTCTAGCCCTTTCATTGCTAAACAATTCCTTAGCAGGAACCAGTGAGTTGATGGTTGGTAATCCAGCTATTGAAATAAAGCTGTTCCCCATCAGTTTCGCGAATCACCTTCAGCTCAAACCAATTCACCAGAAGGGCTGGTTGTTCATCTCGTAAAGGCACTTGATTGAGATAGCGATAGTGCCAAATTTCGAAGTAACGCCCATTCCACCGTCGCTGTTGAGTGGTTTTCATTTCTCCATTGGCAGCCAAGAAGTCCAGCCCCTCATAGAGGCTTGAATGGGATGGCGGCAGACAAACAAATAAGAAGTTGAAATCATAGTCCAAACAATGTTGGTACATTGGTTGGTGACTAAACAGGTCATCTCCCACCTCACTTCCCTAAAACTCGTCAAGTCCGGCGCAATATTACGAGCACCTTCTGGTTTTTTCGCGAGATTCTGCCCTATGGCAAAGATTGTCAGATCATTCATCCAGAGCCAATCGTTAACCGATTTAAAGCAAAATTAGAATCCCTATGTCAAATTTATCAATTACCCACCCATTGACATGGATGAAAGTGCCTAATCTTGATTTTGTCCAGTTGGATTAACTATTCCCGACGATGGTTAAGCCTGCGATAGTCGAGCCCCGATCAACTCTAGTTGTAAGCTAGTACGGCCATTAAAATAATTTTTCTGAATTTTGTAAGCCACATCTACCACCTCCGGCAGAGGAAAATAGGCTCCCCAACGCCAGGCGATCGCCTTGACCTGTGCTTGTCCGGTGTCGTCAGTGAGGGTGAGACGTAAATGATTTTTTTCTTTGCCCATCAACTGTTGGTCTTTGATCCTGACCCGGGGTGTCCAAAAAACGGGGAATTCATTGCCAATCCCCCACGGATGCAGGGACTCAATCTCGGCAACCAGAGCCAGGTTTAAATCCTTTAGGTTAGCTTGGGCATCAATTTTCACCAACGGTTTGAGGCAATGGGGGTGCAGACAGTGGTGGGCAAACTCACTCAAGCGGGTTTGAAAGGCTGACCATTGTTGAGCGTCCAGACTGAATCCTCCGGCTGCTCGATGCCCCCCAAATTTTGTCAAAAGGTCACGACAGGCTGCCAAGGCCTCATAAATATTAAATTCGGGAATGCCCCGTGCCGACCCCCGAATGGTTTTGCCATCGTCTTCTAGGGTGGCGATAAAGACCGGCACACCATAGCGTTCCACTAACCGCGACGCCACAATGCCAATCACGCCATGGTGCCAACCTGTTTGCATTGGGGTTAACACCCAGTCCTGCTGCCAATTTAAAGGGGTTTCTTCCACCAGGGCGATCGCCGCTTGTTCAATATCTCGACACAATTGTTGCCGTTGTTGATTCGTTTGCTCGCAGATAATGGCTTGGGCCAGGGCCGCTTCTGGGTCATCGGTTGTTAACAGATCAATAACCACCTGGGGGTTGCCAATGCGACCAATGGCATTGATGCGGGGACCCAGTTTAAACCCAATATCGTCGGGGTTGAGGCTTTGTTTGGCTGCCTGAATCCCCGTGACTTGCATTAACGCCTGAACCCCCGCCAGTCGGGATTGGGGTAAGCAACGTAGTCCCCGTTTTAACCAGCGGCGATTCACCCCCACGAGGGGAGCCAGGTCGGCGATGGTGCCCAGGGTAAATAATTCCAGCAAAGACTGGGTGAGTCCGGCTAGTTGTCCCCGTCGTTGGGCAGTACACACCGCTAACACATAGGCGACTCCCACCCCGGCTAGCCCCGCATAATCGGAATGGGGAGAGAGTAATTTGGGATTCAGAATGGCATCGGCAACGGGTAAGGTTGCCGGTAAATCATGGTGGTCGGTAATGATGACCCCTAGCCCTAATGCTTTAGCCAAGGCGATCGCCTCGTGGGCCGCAATGCCATTATCCACTGTCAAAATTAGCCCAAATCCTTGATCGGCAAACTCTTGGACAATACGTTGATTAATGCCATACCCATCTTTCATACGGCTAGGAATCGCATATTCCACCTTTCCTCCCAAGTGACGAATGGCCCGCAGCAATAAGGCGGTGCTGGTCATGCCATCCGCATCATAGTCGCCACAAATGGCAATCTTTTTTCCCTCATCAATGGCACAACTCAGTAAATCCACACTTTTGACGAGGTCTGGAAACACGGCGGTGGGGGCGGGCAAGGTTTGCTGTTCGGGATCGCAATACACTGCCGCTGCCGCTGGGGTTTGAACGCCTCGGTTAATCAAAACTTGCTGAATCAGAGGAGATAACTCGCTCGGCGTCTTAACGGCGCTGATGGGAGATTGGGTCGCCAAAAATTGCCATCGTTGACGGGGTAAGGAAACGGGTTGAACAGCGGTCATAGCACCTAGAACATTACGGCATTCCATTGACCCTTAATCGGTAAAGTGCTCCACGTCGCAAACGCTATGGAACAATAACAGAGTCAATCGAATGGACTTAGTGTATGCATAAATCAGTCTGGCTGGGAATAGGAATTCTAGGGGCGATCGCCATTTATCCGACCGGTCTTCATGCATCCCCAGTGTTGTCAGAAATTCAAGCCTCTGGTGAGTTACGGGTTGGCCTGCGCAACGACTCCCCCTTGTTTGGCGAAGGTGAGGCACAACAGGGCTACTGTCGGGATTTTGCCGAAGCGTTAGCCAAAAAACTGAGTGAGCAATTCGATCAAACCATTACCGTTAGCCCCACAATTTCCACAACCCCCAACCGCTGGCAACTTCTAGAATCAGGACAAGTCCACATGGAATGTGGCCCCAACACCATCAACCCAGAACGGGAAAAAAGTGGCGGGGTCATTTTTTCAGACCCCTTTTTTGTCACAGCAACCCAAATCCTTGCGCCTTTAGATGAGACGACTGTACGTCAAGGCACCATCGGCCTCATCGCAGATACCACCACCGTCAAAGATCTACAACAATGGCAAGCCCAACCCCGCTTAAATGACCAATTCACCAGCCGCGTTGCTGGGATTCAGGCCGCATTACAGGGGGAAATCAGTGGCTTTGCCAGTGACGGCATTTTACTGGTGGGGGATGCTTTCAAGCTCCAAATTGATCCCAGCCGCTATCAACTCCTGACCCCACGCCACAAGAATCGACCCTTCTGTGCTCCCTACGGCATGTTGTTACCCAGTGGGGAGGAAAATGCATCCTGGCGGGCACAGGTGAATCAATTGATTCAGGAAACGACCCCGTCCCGCAACGAGAAACGCACCCTCACCAGTGATCTGTGGGCGAGCTGGTTCAGTCCCTTTTTGCCCTATTTACAAGCTGTCATTGACGAGTGTGAGTGAGGTTATCCCCAGTCGTGGGCCTCCTCGGTTTAAGGTTGATTGTTCCGTTCCGTATGATAAACATATCCCACATGACTTACGCAGAGCCTAGTGTGATAGTAGATTAATCCAGAGAGACACCACCAGAGCGTTTTTGACTCTCTGAAAGGATTATTTGCGTAAGTCCTAAATCTGTTGAAACGAGTCATTAGTGGCTCAAAAAAGTGTACTGGGCGATCGCGCCAATGAAAAGCTTTTTGGTTAAACTCAAAGTCATATTGTTAATAGGCAAGGTTCAAAGTGATGACGGTAGCACTAGATAAAACGATTGTTTATCCCGATAGCGATGGTCAACCCACGGCAGATAACACGAAGCAATTTCGCTGGATTGTCTTAATCAAAGAAAATTTAGAGTGTCTGTTTGCCGATGATGAAACCGTATTCGTAGCGGGCAATCTGTTGTGGTATCCAGTCGAAGGCCGTCCCGATATCCGTGTTGCGCCAGATGTCTTGATTGCATTTGGCCGTCCCAAAGGCGATCGTGGTTCCTACCGTCAATGGCAAGAGGAAAATATTGCGCCCCAAGTCGTGTTTGAAATTTTGTCGCCGGGGAATACCACCAAAGAAAAGAGCCGTAAGTTGTTATTTTATAATCGCTACGGAGTCGAAGAGTACTATATCTACGACCCAGACCATAACGAATTAACGGGGCTAACTAGGGTGGACAACCAACTCACCCTGATTGAAAACATTGAAAATTGGGTCAGTCCTCGTTTGGGGGTTCGCTTTGAGCCGACACCATCCACCCTGAATATTTATGATGGTCAAAACAATTTGTTTTTATCCCCATTAGAGCTCAGAAAGGAACTGGAACAGGAAAAAGCCAGGGCCAGCCAGAGCTGAGCGCTTAGCAGAGAAATTGAAAGCCTTGGGGATTAACCCCGATGAAATATCTAGTTAACGATCTCTACTTTGAACCCGAGAGCCTTGCTCTAATTACGCAACTGGTTTACGCCCAATGTCATGACGATGGATCGGTATTTACCGGGCATTATGAAAATGGTTCAATAGATGTTTCAGGGAGATGAACCAAGAGATTAGCCGTCAAGCCTTACCAAAACTGTGTTTTAAGCGTTTTGCACCTCCAAGGCTGACAGCTAAACACAGCAAGGGTTTCAACTATCTTCCGAATCAGACCTCCCTGAAATCTATATAGAGCCATGAAAATTATTTATGGTGATGCGACCCTACTGGAAGCCATTCAGGTGATCGAGGATGAGAGCACTTCCTAGAAGCCGGTCACCGCTGGGTTGAGCATGGTTCATCAGTCGGGGATGCTCTCCTTATCCTTAATATTTCATTTGACAAACCCTTGATAATGGGACGTGTAGCAGCCTTACTATTACGATAAAACCAATTTTGAAAGAGCTCTACCTATGATGTGGTCTCGGCGAAACTTTTTAGCGTTTATGGGTCTGGGGTTTGGTGCGTCTCTGGTCAGTTGTCAGCAACGTAGTAACTCTGGGGTTGGGGTTCCAGCCTCCTCCCTCTCTGCGGGTCAATTGACCCAATTACCCTTTAAACCCGTCTCCTATCCCATTCCTTTAACCATCGATGGTCTCTCGCCAGAAGCACAAAAAAAACAGTTTGCTACGTTTGTGGTGCGGGATGACCTGGTGCTGCCCGGTGGGTATCGTTATGAGGTCTTGGCGCAATGGGGAGATCCGGTGGGGGACGGCTGGTTTGGGTTTAATAATGACTATCTAGGCTTAGTAGAAACCAATGAAGATCAAGCTTTTCTGGCGGTTAATTTTGAATATATTAGTTTGATTCCTTGGCGGCTGGGCTACGAGTCAACGCGGGGCAAGTCGTTACCGTTTGAAGCGGTGATTGCAGCGGTACAGGACAAAGGGGGAGCAGTCAATGCGTTGGCATTGTCAGAAACTGACCCCCTACGGCAACAAATTCAAGTATTGTCCGGAGCGGGGTTATCGGAGCTTGGGGTGGGGGTGATGGAATTAAAACGGGATTCAACGGGAGGCTGGCAGCGACACCCGGGTAAAGCCGATCGCCGCATCACGGGATTGTCAGGCTTAAGGGGCGGCCCCTATCTCACCGCGACGGGCCCCGTCGTTGCTGTCTTTGAAAATCCCCAAAAGCAGGGCTATGAGGACAATCTGGGCAATCGATTGGTGGGCACTATACAAAACTGTGCAGGGGGAACCACGCCTTGGGGAACCGTGCTGAGCGCGGAGGAAAATTTTCAAGACCAGGTGACGGAGGCGGTCTATGCGGATGGTTCTTCCCTAGATCCTGCGGCGCGGCCGTTTGCCATCAATAAGTTTTCTTTGTCCGGGCTGGGTAATGTCTTTGGCTTAGCGGGGAATAAATATGGCTGGATGGTGGAAGTTGACCCGTCAAATCCCAATGACTATGGTCGTAAACATACGGGGTTAGGGCGGTTTCGCCATGAAGCCGTTGCCATCCGGGCGGAGACTGGAAAACCAATCGCTGTGTATTCTGGGTGCGATCGCCGGAGTGGGCACATTTATAAATTTGTGTCCCAAGGATTAGTGAGAAATCCCCAAGACAAAGGCAACTCCGAGTTATTGACCGCAGGCAAACTGTACGGAGCGCAGTTCAACCCAGATGGAACCGGGCAATGGATTGAACTCGCCCCCCATACCCCGATCGCCCCCATTAAGCCGAGCCAGATTGCCAGCACCGAACCGGAAACCCGCGTCGTCTATCTCCCTAATCCCGACCGGGACCAAGCCGGTGCGGTGGGCTTCACCACAGATCGAGCGGTGGCGCAGTATCAGCAACAATTTAAAACCTTGGCGGATCTGTATCCCGTTGCGTCGTCCCTACAACAGGGAGCCATTTTAGTCGATGCCCATTTTGCCGCCAATGCGGTGGGTATTACACCGACTGCTCGCCCAGAAGATACGGAAGTGCTGCCCGATGGCTCAGTCCTGTTTGCCTTTACCTCTGGATTGCCGAGCAGAGGGGATGGCGGGTGCGATCGCCGTATTTTTCGGGGCCCCAACGGTGAAAGTCCCTATGCCTCCGGCTGGATTATGAAAATTCAAGAGAACCAAGATCAACCCCAGGCCCAAACGTTTCGTTGGTCTATGGTGGCCACCGGCGGAGAACCCCAGTCCGGGGGAATGGGATTTGCCAATCCTGATAACTTGGCGATCGATGGCCCGGGCGATTTGTGGATGGTCACCGACATTTCTACGACGAACCAAAATCGCCCCCTGCAACGACAGGACAACACCGATAGTCAAAACTTGGCCGGCATCTATGGCAATAACTCCCTCTGGTATCTGCCACTCCAGGGTGACCAAGCGGGGCAAGCATTTCCGTTTGCCACTGCCCCCATGGATAGCGAACTCACTGGCCCCGTGTTTAGTCGGGATCAAAAAACCTTATTTTTGGCAGTGCAACATCCCGGCGAAGTGAACGGCTTGCGGCAAGCGGCCTCGGTGGATCTCTCCTTAACCACTACCACCGGGGAACGGTTTACCCAAACCCGTACCCTGCCCACCTACTCCCATTGGCCGGGCACCGACAGTGAACCCGCCCGTCCTGCCGTCGTGATGATCCGGCGGGTGTCTGGTGGCGCGATTAATACGGTGGAAGCGTAAGGGTCTATGAAATTGAATCGTTAGACTGATGGCACCATTTTGGCGATCGCCTGTTGGAGTTGCTGCCATCGGGCTTGAATTTTGCCTGAGCGCCAATACTCCTGGGTTAAAGTAATGCCGGTTGCCATATCCGCGCACAGCCCACTCTGCCAGAGATAAAAAGCGCCATTCCAGAGAAACGCTGCCTCCAAAGGGAGGGACATTGCCGCTGGGGGATCGCTTAAAAAGCGTTGTAACTGTTTCTTGTAGGCCTCACGGGACTGTAACGGGGGATCGGAATGGTTGAGGTGATGGGGGCGGGGATTCAGCTTGAGGTACTGGTAACCTGCCGGCGTCGTCGTGGGTAAGCCCACAATAGTGGTTTGGTTGAGATGTAAATCGACACTGCCTTCACAGCCCTTGACTAAGCAGAATTGGGTTGCTCCCCGGAGGGTCAGGGCGGCGCGAATCATCGTTTCTGTGGGGGGATGCACATAGCCGACAAAAAGACGGTGATCCCCTTTGTAGGGCGGCCAAATTAAGTCCAGCGTTGCCAGCGGGGGACGTTTTCCAATTTGATCACGATAGTCATTCAGTGGCTGACTCGCAGGGAAATGGGCCGGAGTGTAGTAGAACGTCCACTGGTGATTCTCTAACAACTGTTGACAATGGGACAGGGAAAGTTGCCGCAGGGGTAAGCCCAAATCCTCCCAAATAGTCGTCAACCCTAAGCCATATTTCGTTGGCATGGTTCCTGCCCCATGCAGGATAACGGGTTGACCGGCGGCGGCCAACAGCAGAGAAACCAACGGCAGAATGGGGGCTGTCCGGCTACGTCCGTCATAGGGGATGCCAAACACCCAGGGACGGCGGGGAGGGGTCTTAATCGCCTCAATCGGTTGGGCAAACTGGTCATAGGCATCTAAAAAACCGGCTAACTCCTCCCCCGTCGGTCGCTTAATGCGGTGGGCAATCAGAAAAGCCCCAATTTGGGCCGGGGTCGCTTCCCCCTCCAGCATCAGTGTGGCGGCGATCGCCGCTTCCCCACGGGATAGATTTTTGCTGGTGTGTTGTCCACTGCCCACTTTTTTGAGATAGGAACGAAATTCTTGACCCATCATCTTCTCCCTCCACAGACAATGGAGACAGGGCAAATTTTCCGCTGGATAGCACGGGGAAGACATTCCTCTGACAACCGAGACAAACTACGTCTGTTTTTTATCGTCAACTGCTTCATTAGACCCATTGCACCCTCCCTACCGACGGGGCCCCAACACATTGCCATAGTAAAGTTGTTCAGTTTCAACAGTGATCACTTGGGGCGGAGTGGCATCGGGGGGATACAGTAAATCGATGGAGACCCGACGTTCTTCGCCCGGTTGCATATTTAACATCACCAACGGGTCGCTCATTTCTCCCTGACGTTGGGTGAGATGAACATACCGTTGTTGCATTCGCCCGGCATCATCTTCGTAATGAATTTTGACAGTTCCCCGGAAAAAGACTTGCCCCGTCGGATTGCTGACAAAGAAAAGGCGGTCGTTATGTTGATCCTGTTTGATGGGGGTATGCATAGCGATCGAGACACTCTGGCGACGCCGGGTCGTGTTTTTGAGGGGTAATTCCAACTGGTAGTGAACGCCGTAATTCCCGTGGGCTAGATAGGCGGTATCGGGATAACGGGCAACCATGGGAGCACTCTGGATTTGATTGGTTCCATGGGTACCCACATTGACCGTGCTGAGGGGATAGGAAAAAGCACTGCCCCGCTCTGGAATACTCAGGTAAGTGGCATCGGCATTATCCACTAAGGTTGTTTCCCAGCGTGACCCCAGTGAAATTCCTGCGACCCGACCATAAATCGGCGTTTTTCTACTTCCCGGTCTTACCTGTTCGATGGGGGTGGGGGACAAATCCCTCGGAGTTGCCAAACGCCCACGCGCTAGTAAGGCTTGCCAATCTGGCAAACTAGGAGGACGAAAACGAATCGGTTTACTGGCGATCGCCGCCTCTGTGGACATGGCATCAGTGACGGGGGCATATTCGGGAATGGCGAACATCGCTAGGTTCGCCAAATAGACCGGCCCATCACTTTGTAAACGTAAAAAAGTTGAACGAGCACTACTGCGATTAATGGCTAACGCAAACAATAGACGTGTCTGCCCTGGAGGCACAATCACCTGGCGAGGGAAGCCCGTTTGACTCGATCCCCTTAATATCTCACTCATTAAGCGGGAACCTGGACCAGAATAAACCTGTCCATAGGGATCATCCACCTGTGGCGGTAAATTTACAAAAGGAGCATCTTTTCCAGTGACATAGCTCCCTGCCTGCAGAAAATTGATAGTGATGTAGGAATCAGTGGGGTTTTTGACGAGGACCCCTTGATACAACGTGCGAGAATCCTTGGGACGGGCAATATGATGCGAAAAAAAGTCAAAACGACCGTTGATCGGCTGATTCAAATGGGCACCAGGATAGTACTTGCGGTTCCCTGGAAAAGTCGAAAGTAGAATCCCTTCTCCCTCGATTACTTCAGGACTGTTGCTATTGAAAACAGGAATTTCATCCAATTGCCCTGGGAGCGGCCGAACTTCTTGGGGCTGGACAATGTACTCCGCCTGAATGGGTTGGGGGGGGATAGTGACAACCTGAGCCATCAGCATTGTCGATAACAGTGGGTTCATAGCTGCTCCAGGGACAAAAAATATTAGTGTGGGAGGAAAAAATGACGATTTGTGAAGACGAAACGTTCACAAGACTTGTGCGGAAGTTGGTTCGTTAGCGCCAACAATATAGCAAAGGACACTGTATATAGTGCCAATGGCAAGAATTAACACTTTTTTGCGTGGGCTCTAACTCATTAAGATTCCTATCTGGAACTTGACTTGTCAAGTATCGAGGAATCATGATGCACCTTTTTGACCGTCTTCTTTTTCGTCGTCCGGCGTGACCACGCTAGACATGACCGCTCAAACATGACGAAAAACTAAAGACACTAACAATTTTTCTATTGACTTCCTGTCTGTTGCGTTAAAACAGTAAAATTTAAGAGATTTAATTTCTTAATTTTTATCTGTTTACAACCAGAGAGAACTCATTATCATGCTAAAAAAATTATTTGGTGGAAAAGATAAGTTCTATATCAGCTTGGATAATAAACAAGCGCCAACATCTCCCTCTCCCGCCGACTCTCCGCCTGTTCAACCAGAATCGTCGCAACCCGTCGTTGCCGCCACAGCAACCGAGGAGGCTAAAGTAGCGGTGGCACCGGACAAAGCCTCTGCGAAAAAATCGAAAAAGACTTCTATTAAAAAGCAAAAAGTAGCTAAAGCAGAAGAGGAAACCTCTGGCGCTTCTGTGGTCGTTGCCCCCCCCGACCCAAAACGCCCCTTGACCCTAAACAGATTGCTTTCGCCAGTGCAGAGCCAGTCATCCAAAACGTTGCTCGTCGAACTGCTGGACCCAGTCTAAACCCTTTCAAAGAAATGGCACGCCAAATGAAAACCCCCGCCAAGTAGGGGAGCATGTCAGATTTGCAGGGTGAGCCGAAAGCGTTCAGGGTAAAAGTAGTATTGACCGGGTGACTCCTGAGAAAGCAGCCCAACTGAAAACCCATATTGATGCGATCGCTCACCTGTTGTATAAGAAACTTGAACCGACGGCGATCGGACACGACGAAAAACTAAAGACACCAACCAATTTTCAAACATCAAGCACTGACAAAAATAGCCTTAAGAAAACCAGCCTTTTTTTCTTTTACGGCGGCCATGCCCCACCTGCCCTGGAGGAATCTCGACGACCGCTTTATGGAGCGGCAGCCGTCTAAGCTTGTCCTGGATTGTGTTGACTTGAAAGACTTCTTTCGTGTTCAATTCGATCGCCGTCAGCCAGCCACTTTTGGGATGATATGCTCCTGTATCAATATCTAACCAGCCGGGGCCGGACACCAGTTTTCCCGGTTCAGTTTTGGGAAAAGTAAAGGTAATAGTATGTCCGGTAATAATTAATTTGTCGTCAAAGTAGGGTTCTGGGTGCTGATGAAAGTCGTCCCGTATCCAGCAGCATTGGTCTTCCCCCTGTTGAGTGATGGGTAATTTGGGGTCAACGCCTGCGTGAACCAGCCACGTATCCCCTAGATCAAGATAGAGGGGCAGCCGCTTTAACCAATTGATATGGTCTTGGGGAATTTGATGATCGTAGCTTTCTAGGGTCGGATAACCACCGCTATAAAGCCAGGATTGAGATATTGGGGCAAGATGTCTCCGCTTCCCACTGCCTCTAGCATCATTTGCTCATGGTTCCCCAATAGGCAATGGTAACTATGCTTCATCACAAAGTCCACGACCCTGGCACTGTCAGGCCCCCGGTCAATTAAATCCCCGACAAAGTAGACCCCATCTTGCTTGTCTGGCGCGATCGCCGCCAAAAGTTTTATCAAGGCGTCGTAATGACCATGTACATCACCGATGACAATACGTTTAGGGTCAGCCATATACAGTGAAAATAAGGATAAATAGAACGAGTCAGGCGGAGCCAAAGAAATGGTGCGGATAGGGACTACAGAAAAATCTCTGGGATGTTTCGTTGATGGTATCGGTATACACGAAGGGCACAGAAAAATTGACTGACTATCCACGTCCAGTCTATTAAGACAACGTAGAATTAACCACATTCAGTCTGGTCGAGGGGAATTTCGGTGGTGAAACAGAGACGTGTGGGATTGGTAATCTACGCTTGACTTAGCATGATTTTGCCGTCTATCCCACACTTTGCTAGCGCACTACCGGAATCTATGCTATGCAAAGTTTTTATGATTTAGCAATGGGTAATTTATTCTTCCGAGGCACTTAAATCCATGGGCAGAGTTGAAATGAAACATTTGTATGAACAAGACTACAGCCAATGGGCAGAAACCATGGCCGATTTACTAGAATCTGGTAACTTTACGAAGCTTGATATCGAAAATTTAGTGGAAGAGGTGCGGGATTTGTCGAAGCGAGAACGGGATCGCCTGTTGAGCAGTCTGCGGTTAATTGTGCATCACTTACTGAAGTGGGATTATCAACCCCAACGACGCTCTCGTAGTTGGCAAGTGACAATTCAACGGGAACGAAATAATATCAGCTTTTACCTTAAAGATAGTCCCAGCCTAAACCGGTATTTGACAGATGAATGGCTTGGAGAGCTGTATAACAACGCAAGGTTAGAAGCATTTAAGGAAACAGGGTTAGAATTTCCGGCAAATTGCCCCTATGGCATTGATGAGGTGTTGGATCGTGTTATTTCCCTTGGTAAATGATCGCCGCCAAAAGTTTTATCGGTAGTGCGCTAGTAAAGTGTGGGATAGGTGGCAAAATCATGCCAAGTCCAAGCATGCATAGTTAATTGTGCCCTTTGAGCAGCCGTGTCATGGGTGCGACTATGACTCCAAATCCAGTTGAAATAGCTCACCACTAAACGCGCCGTCACAATCGTTTGCGCCCAAAGCTTTCCAAACTTGTTCTGACGACGATCGCCATTCTGCCTCCCGGTTTCAAAAAGTCCAGATTGCGCTCAATAAACAAAATGTCGCACCCCGCCTTGTTTTGCCCCTTGCCATTAGGCTTTTTTGCCAGATCATAGCGGGCACATCATACGCGGTTCGGCACTGGTTCCATGTCTTAGGGGAGGGGATTGGGACTTTGTCTTAGGGGAAATTTACAGTCTCTGAACGAAAAATCAGATGGCCTCTAACCACTTATCGCTAATCTGTAAGACTTACTAGTAATCTCTGGATCTCCCATCAGAAGAGACTTTTGGGATCACATTAAACGGAACCAGTGCCGATGGATGGCGGGAAAAATAGAGGGGAAAGATAAGAGAGTGGGGGGGGGGGGGGAGGGGCCAGCCGTTAGGGGAGGTGGGGGAGGAGGAAGGGGGATTAATGAGAAAGGGGGATTAAATGGAAGAGATAAGAAAATCGGGAGGTTAGAGGGTGTAAGGACAATGGGGGCGAGAGGAGAAGGTTGGGAGGGGGGGTGAATTAGATGCGGAATGGGTGCGCCTGACTCGTGAAATTCTGGAAGCCCTGGTAGTGCAAGCTTACCAAACAGAAAAAATCACCAGTGCTGAAGTAGTACGCATCTTGGGATTGCAGTCTCGTTGGGCAGTCGATGCCTTTTTGAAACAGCATAATGCTGATTTACACTATGATGAAACCGATTTAGAACGAGATCGTCAAACCCTGCGTTAATTCCGTGCCAAACAATCGACTGGCACTCCTTAATTATCTGTTGCTGATTGACCAGATTGACCTGTTACCGCGCTTGTTTGAGCAAATTATTATTCCTGATGTTGTACAGGAGGAAATGCTTGCTCCAGGTGCGCCATTTGTCCTTCAGCGGTGGATTTCTCATCCCCCTTCCTGGTTAACAATTCAAGCCGTTGAAGTAGTTGATCAAACTCACGGTTCCCTCGATGCAGGAGAATAGGCTGCTATTACCTTGGCTCAGATGCTACCAGCAGATTTGCTGATTATTGATGAACACTTGGGACGACAGATTGCAGCAGAGCGCGGATTTGCTGTTGTCGGTACTTTGGGTATCTTGGATGATGCGGCATCTCAAGGTCTAATTGATTTGGCAGAAGCTATTACTCAATTACAACAAACTAACTTTCGTATCTCCCGTCGTATCATTCGAGCGTTATTACAGCAAAAACCCAGTTAAACTCATGTTCCTCGGCTTCATGTCCCTAGCCCAGCGATGCGGAAGAGCCACTTTTAACAACCTTTCAGCCCTTCCGATAGATTTACCAATCCATGCCCATATCTGTAATGTTTCAGACCTTTCTGCCATGACCTTAGCTCCCTGGCGATCGCCATTGGCCCGAGCTTTACACCGTAGTCGTCGCCGTCCAGAGTCCCGCTATTTTCAATTAGCCACCGTCGATAGGCAAGGATTTCCCGATAACCGCACGGTGGTTTTTCGGGGCTTTTTAGAAGCTGACAATCAGATCAAGATCATTACAGATCAGCGGAGTCATAAAATCCAACAACTCCAACAGAATCCCCACGCGACGATCTGCTGGTATTTTGGCAAAAGTCGTGAACAATTTCGACTGTGGGGGACTATCCAGATGATCACTTCCACCACCAATGAGCCTTGGTCGGTGGTTCGTCAGGCCACCTGGCAAAACCTATCGGAAAATGCCCAGACCCAGTTTGGTTGGCCGGAGCCAGCGAGTCCGCGCCAGAATAGCGCCACGCCTTTGCCTGTCCACACGCTTGATCCCGATTGCCCTCCAGCCACTTTTACCCTGCTCATTTTTACTCCCCATCAAGTTGACCATTTAGAGCTACGGGGTAACCCCCAAAATCGAACCTGCTATCAACTGTCTCCCGCCCAGCAATGGGAGGTTCATGCCGTGCATCCATGACCTAGAAATTGCACCTTATTGACTTAATTCTCAATATTACTGAGAATGATTGGAGTTAGTTGACAAGGTGCGTTTCCCCTACCCAAACCAATGGAAAACTTGATTAAAATGGGTACTGTGTTCGTAATTGTTCAACCCAGCCTAAAGTTTCATGACTGCCACCGTACTTGTTGAAAAGCAAAAAGTTGAGACCCCTCCATTAGATATCCATTTTTTGGGGGATAAGGTGCTACGGCAGCCCGCCAAACGCATTGCCAAAGTGGACGATGGCATCCGCCAGCTCGTCAAAGAAATGCTGCAGACTATGTATAGTGCCAATGGCATTGGGTTGGCAGCCCCCCAGGTTGGCATCAACAAGCAGTTGCTGGTGGTGGACTGTGAATTGGAAGACCCCACGTCCCTCCCCATTATCATGATCAATCCCAAAATTGTTCGTGCCAGCCAGGAATTATGCGTTGTGGAAGAAGGCTGCTTGAGTATTCCCAATGTATATCTGGATGTTACCCGTCCCAAGACCGTGGAGATTAGTTATAAAGACGAGCATGGCCGTCCCCAGAAGCGCCAATTTGCAGACCTGCCAGCCCGGGTCATCCAGCATGAAATGGATCATCTCAATGGTGTGATGTTTGTGGATCGCGTCGATAATCCCCTGGCACTGGCGGAATCTTTAAAACAGGAAGGATTTTCGATCCAAGCGGTTAAGTCCTTGAAATAAGTCACGCTGTTTTGCTGGGGGCGAAATCGTGATTGAATAAAAAATCCGGTTACTTATCCCAGAGGCTTCCGTTTGTGACTCCCAAAAGTGGTATTTTTCTGTTGGTTTCCTGTGTGACGGCGATCGCCGCGGTGGGTTGTGTGTTTGAACTGTCCTCCGGGCAACCCGAATTGGGGAGCACGACGACCACGGCCATTTTGTTGGGAAGCATCCCCCTAACGGTACTTTTTTTCTGGGTTGCGGTTCAAGATACCCGAGCCAACATGAAGTAAGCCGGACAAAACTGATCAGTTGCAACGCCTCCATACCCTCTAGGAATGCTTCCCAGTCATTCAAAACAATCCAAGTTGAAAAACGACGATCGTCTTCCCCCCGGAGACAACGTCTCTAACCTTGACGGTGGAAAGTCCCGTGGATTGCGATTAGGATAATTCCATTATTGATCCGATGTCTACCCCTTATTGAAACTCACCTGATCCGAGCAATTCCCCTCGGATTTTTTACTGTTAATCATGGCCGACCAGCACTCCCATTCCAGTCTCGATGATATCCGTGCTACCCGACTTGATAAAGCGGAACAGCTCCGGCAAAACCAGCTCAACCCCTATGCCTATCGTTGGGAAATTACGGCAACAGCAGCGGACTTGCAGGAAAAGTTTAAAGACCTGGGCAATGGGGAAGAAGTGGAGCAGGAATTTTCCCTGGCTGGTCGCATCCTAGCCCGTCGAGTCATGGGGAAGCTGGCCTTTTTCAAGATTCAGGATGAGAGCGGCGCAATTCAGCTTTACCTGGAAAAAAAACGGCTGACGGAATACATGCCGGAATTGGACAATGCGTTTAACCTACTGAAAAAGTTAACGGATGCGGGGGATATTCTGGGGGTTACGGGGACGATTAAGCGGACGGAGAAAGGAGAACTTTCGATTTATGTCAAAACCTTCGCCGTCTTGACCAAGTCGTTGCTGCCCTTACCAGATAAATGGCACGGGCTAACCGATACCGAGAAGCGGTATCGCCAGCGCTATGTGGATCTCATTGTCAACCCAACTGTCCGGCAAACCTTTCGGCGGCGGGCCCAAATTACGGCGGCCATTCGTCGTTACCTGGATGAGCAAGGCTTTATTGAAATTGAAACCCCCGTGTTGCAGAGTGAATCCGGGGGAGCAGAGGCCCGGCCATTTGTGACCCATCACAACACGTTAGATATGCCCTTGTATCTCCGCATCGCCACGGAGTTGCACCTCAAGCGGCTGGTGGTGGGGGGCTTTGAAAAGGTATTTGAACTAGGACGAATTTTCCGTAACGAGGGGGTTTCCACCCGCCATAATCCTGAATTTACCTCCATCGAAGTGTATCAGGCCTATGCGGATTACCTTGACACCATGGCGCTGACGGAAGCATTGGTGTGTACTGCGGCGGAGTCGGTGCTGGGAACCCTCAAAATCACTTACCAAGATACGGCGATCGATCTAACGCCCCCTTGGCAACGCATCACCATGCATGATGCCGTGAAGAAAGCGACCGGATTGAATTTTAGTCGCTTTGTCGAGCTAGACACCGCCAAAGCCGCCGCCGAGGAAGTGGGCATTGGCGTTCCGGAAGAGTGCCCTTCTTTGGGACATTTATTGAATGTGGCCTTTGAGCAAACTGTGGAAGCCACCCTGATTCAGCCGACTTTTATCATTGATTTCCCCGTGGAAATTTCCCCACTGGCGAAACCCCACCGGAGTAAGCCGGGTTTAGTAGAGCGGTTTGAACTGTTTGTGGTGGGGCGGGAGTTGGCCAATAGTTTTTCTGAATTAACTGACCCAGTTGATCAACGGCAGCGGTTGGAAGCTCAAGCGGCAAAAAAAGCAGCGGGGGATTTGGAAGCCCACGAGGTGGACGAAGATTTCCTGACGGCGTTGGAATATGGGATGCCTCCCACGGGGGGGTTAGGGATGGGCATCGATCGCCTGGTGATGCTGCTCACCGATTCCCCCAGTATCCGGGATGTGATTGCGTTTCCGCTATTGAAACAACAAGAGGCAACCGGAACAACGGCACAGGAAAATCCCCCCGCCTAATAAGGTAGTCATGGAAATCGGGAAGCGGCTAAGGCTACTGTCTTTTGCCACGACTGATTAGGATAGGTAAAGATATCACTCCCATTGCTCTGTGTTGGTCACTGTGAAACCCCATGACTTCTCCCCATGGCCCCTATAAAAGTCGGTTATTTTCTAACCTCAATCGTCAGTCCCATAAACTGCGCGATCGCCTGGGGCAGACAGTTAGACAGATTCAGCAGGCGGCCCAATGGGGGGTGCAGGCACTAATTACGCCGTTGTATTGGTTGCTCCATCCCCAGGAATGGCTCGGCCCGGTTTTAGGGGGACAATCCAGCCAAGACCAGGGCACATTACCCCCAGGCGATCGCCCCGAACCAACACCAACAGCCCAAATTCCGCCGGATCAGCCTTTAAATACGGTTTTGGCAACTCTCCAGTCTTTACTGACCGAACAGACGGTTGATATTGATCTGGAATCCACTTCTACCCAAAAGTCACAGTTACCGGCCGTTCTTCGCCCTAGCCTCCGTCATTGGTTAACAGCCCCACCAACGCCGCCCCGAGTATCAGTTGCCTCACCGCCGCCATCTCAGTCGGTCAACATCACCGTCGCTCCCGCCGCTGATGTCGTTCCCCAGTCCCCAGATACCCCGAACCTTTGGGCCCGATCACTCCAGGCTTTTTTTCCCTTAACCCCCCGTGATGATGAAGTGGAAATTCGGGGGATTGCAAGCACTTGTGGCGATCGCCGTTTAGTGTTGACCACCACCGAAAATTTGACCCTGGATATCCTTACCCCAGCGCAACAGCAACAAATCCATCGACTTATTTTGCGAGAAGTTGCCCAACTGGCCTATCAGCAGCGTTATTTATGGGCATTGCAGCAACATCAATGGCACGGTATTCCCCTGACAACCAGCGACTCAGCTCAGCTTTTCGCCCCAGTGGATTGGCTCTGGCAAGGGGTTTACTACTGGCAGACCCGTGCCCTACCAGCGGTGGATTTGTCGTTTCTCCCGATCCCCGCGTCCGACTCCCCCGCTCTCCAAAAATGGCGCGAGACCTTCTCAACTGAAAGCCTTTCCCAATTGCCCGCCCGCCTAAAACACCTCCCCCACGACGTTCAACAGTTCCAACAGGCGATTGGCGATCGCCTCCGTCATCACCCCGCCGATCCTGACCTCCCCCAACCGGATCAATTGCAGCAACTGCTACAGGCTGCCGTTGAATATTTTTTTGGTAACCCGACTGCCGCCACGCCGACACTCACTGGCGATCGTTCTCCAGAAAAGCCCTGGCTCCAGTGGCAAGATTTATTTGCGCCCCGCCCCCCACTGAGTGATCCCCTAACGCCTCGCCGCACGGAGTGGTCAGAGGAAACCTTAACCGTGGCAGACCTCCTGCCCCCCCAGCCCCAATCCGCCTCTGCTTCTCAGACTCCAGCGTTACTGTCTCCCCCTTCTTCGGCGATGGTTTCCAAGACGCCGGGTAATCTCCAAACTTCATCCAGGGGAGTCGCTAAAGCCCAGCCGTCTTACACGACGCAAGATCCTTGGGATGAAACTGAACTTGAGCCCCTCTGGTCTTCGTCACCATTGCCCCCAGCAGCAGTCACCACTGGACTCACTCCTCAACCAACTCAGCCCCATCTAGAAACCGCATTTGATTGGATAGAAACCCAAGCCCGCACCATTGGTCACGAAAAACATATCCTCGTGTGGTGCTTAGAAAAATTAGACACGCTGATTTATTGGCTCGAAGAAGCGGGGAAATGGATTTGGCAAAAATTTCAGCAAGTTTTTCACCCGTTCCGCAGCGGCTCCCTCACCAAACGCGAAGAATGTTAGGGGCTAGGAGTTTAAGAGTTAGAAGTATCCAGTTTGCCCTGACAGGATGGGCAATAGCCCCGCAGCGTAATTTCGTATTCTTTTACCTGTAGTCCCGTGGGTATTTGATTGAGAGCAAGCGGGGAAAATTGCTCCCAAGGAATATCCGTAATTTTGCCGCAGCCGTTACAACAGAAATGATGGTGGGGATTCACATTAGCATCGTAGCGACAGACCCCCTCTTCTAACAAAACCTCTCGAATTAATTTTACGCCCAACAACGCTTTCAACGAACTATAAACTGTTGCCTGGGAAGAAGTCGGGGCTGTCCGGTTTAAATCAGACAAAATCTCTTCTGCACTGGGGTGGTCTTGACGATTTAGCAAATTGGCATACACCGCAAAACGCTGGGGAGTAACCCTTAATCCCCGGTCTCTAAGCGCTTTTGTGATTGTCGTCTGGGTCAATGACATAAACTGGCACTCCCGATTCAATGGTGGATTGTTATGAAAAGCCTGGTATTGCGGATAGTGATGATGGAGTTGGGAGCAAGTCACCGCTGTCTATCGCCTCAACCAACCGCCAAAATTAAAAAAAAGTTTTTCTAGCTTAACACTGGTATTTTTGTCTTTGCCGTCCGCCACTGGGCTCCTAGAATTATTTTATATCCACCCTTGACTTATTCTTAACTCAGAATTATTCTGAGAAAAGCCGGCGTTACAGTTCTTTAACACCAACGCCCATCACCCAATTATTATTACCAGAGGTAGCTATGACTCCTGATCGCGTCCCCAGTGTGGTTTTCAAAACCCGTGTTCGTGATGAATCCGTCCCGGGCCCTAACCCCTACCGTTGGGAGGACAAAACCACTGAACAAATTTTTGGTGGCAAAAAAGTAGTTGTTTTTTCTCTGCCCGGTGCTTTCACCCCCACCTGCTCTTCTAACCACTTGCCTCGCTACGAGCAATTATTTGAAGAGTTCAAATCCCAAGGTGTTGATGAAATTATTTGTATTTCCGTTAATGATGCCTTTGTCATGTTCCAGTGGGGCAAACAAATTGGTGCGGATAAAGTGAGCCTATTACCCGATGGCAGTGGTGAGTTCACCCGCAAAATGGGGATGTTAGTGGATAAATCCAACCTTGGCTTTGGGATGCGTTCCTGGCGCTACTCTATGTTGGTGGACGATTGTAAAATTGAAAAAATCTTCGTTGAGCCCGACTTCGCTGATAATTGCCCCACCGACCCCTTTGAAGTATCTGACGCAGATACCATGTTGGCTTACTTGAAAGGGGATAGTGCTCCGGGTGTCTCTGAACCCGTCAAAGCGTTTGTGGGTTAATCGCCGATACCTTTCTTGGCTAATTGACTTGACTCTATAGACATAGTGCTCCGGTGTGGTCTGAAATTAGGCCACACTTTTTTTATTGATGGCAGTTACTAGATTGACATTCAATGGGGAAGTCAACCTCTCCGTTTTTATAAACTGGGAAGCCAACTGACCAAGGGCGGAAATAAAATCACCAGTAACAACACTAGTAGCTGCAGCCCAATAAAGGGAGTCGCCCCGCGATAAATGTCTTCCGTTTTAATGGACTTGGGGGCAACGCCGCGTAAGTAAAAAAGGGCGAAGCCAAACGGGGGAGTTAAGAAAGAGGTTTGTAAATTAGCGCCGACAATCACGCCATACCAAACTAAGTCGATTCCCAGGCTCTGGGCCACGGGGGCAAAAAGCGGCAGTACGATAAAAGCAATTTCAAAAAAGTCAATAATAAAGCCGAGTAGAAAAATGGTGAGGGTGCTGATGGCTAAAAAGCTCCATTGGCCGCCGGGAAGGTTAGCCAAAAGATCAAAAATGAACCGATCGCCCTCTAAGCCCCGGAAGACTAGGCTAAAGGCGGTGGAGCCCAGCAGGATAAAGATGACCATACTGGTGATCCGCAAAGTCGCTTCACTGACTTCCCGTAACACTTTCCAGGTCAATTGACGCTTGGAGTATGCCAAGGCGATCGCCCCTAATGACCCCACAGCTCCCGCTTCGGTCGGGGTGGCAATGCCAAAGAAAATACTCCCCAAAACCAGCAGGATTAATAGCAAGGGCGGCAACATGGCTTGTATCACTCGCTGAGCAAGGACGCGGCGGCCAATTTCCCGTACCGCTGGAGGTAGCGCCGGGGCAATCTCCGGTTTGAGCCAGGCGATCGCCAGCACGTAAATGGCAAAACTCACTGACATTAACACCCCGGGAATAAAGGATCCTAAAAAAAGGTCTCCCACGGAAACACCGAGCTGATCCGCCAGTACAATCAACACCACACTCGGAGGGATAATTTGTCCCAGGGTTCCCGATGCCACAATCACCCCGGTGGCCAATTTTTTGTCATAGCCGTAGCGCAACATAATCGGCAAAGAAATCAGCCCCATGGCGACAACGGTGGCAGCAACTACCCCTGTGGTAGCGGCCAACAAGGTTCCGACAATCACAACCGCTAGAGCTAATCCTCCCCGTAAACGGCCCAGCAGGATGCCCATGGTTTCCAGTAACTGCTCCGCAGTACCGGATTTTTCCAGCATGGAACCCAGAAAAATGAAAAAGGGGATTGCCAGCAGGGTGGCATTGGCCATGATGCCGAAAATCCGCTGGGGCATGGCAGCAAAAAAGATGGGATCAAACGCCCCCAATGCCGACCCAATAATGGCAAAGACGATCGCCACTCCCCCCAACGCAAAAGCCACCGGATAGCCAATTGCCAGAAAAAAAAACGCCGCCACAAACATGACGGGGCCCAACCATTCTTGTTCATAGCCCACGATCATCGTCCTCAGCTTCTAAGACAGGATGGCAACAAATAATGGCCCAATTTTTAATCGCTTCCGAAATTCCCTGCACCATTAACAGCCCAAAACCAACCAAAATCATGGTCTTGATGGGATAGCGCGGTAGGCCGCCGGGGTCGGGGGACATCTCCCAAATTTCCCAGGAGTTCATGACCGACCCCCAAGAATAAAAAATCACTAAGCCACAGAAGGGCATGAGGAAAAATAAACTGCCTAGAAAATTGACCCACGCCCGTTGGCGATCGCCTAAGGATTTATAAAAAATGTCAACCCGCACATGGTCATTGGTTTGGAGGGTATAGGCTGCCCCCAACAGGAAGACAAGGTCAAACAAATACCACTGGATTTCTAACAGCCCGTTGGAAGTTAAGTTTTGACCCACCAACTTCCCCAGATAACGCCCCACCACATTCCAAACGCCGATGAGCACCATCGCCACCACTAGCCAAGAAGCAAGTTTGCCGATCCACCGTAGAATGCGATCAATACCCCGTGAAAGTCGTAATAACTGGGTTAACAAAATCCCCCCCGAAAAATTCATCAGTCTGCCCCCATGGCGGCAAACCATCGTGCCATCAGGCAGATAAATATTACTATTCTGCTGGTGGTCAATCAAACGGGGGGGTACCATCAGCAAGACGGGGGCCCACACTTGTCCTTTAACCATAAGATTGGCCTGGTTTAAATTGGTAACTAGATAACTGACACGTTCTCTGCACCGGATTGAGTTATGAGTGAAGACCCGAAAACTGATCTGTCCGACTACCAAGGCTTGGGGCGCAATCTCCTGCTGTTGTTGTTCTGGTTATTGGTGCTTAATCTCTTTGTCTTTCGGAGTGATGAAACACCGGTGGTTGCCTATAGCGATTTTTTACAGCAAGTCGAAACGAATCAGGTGGCAGAAGTCCGTATCGGGGGCGATCGCCTGGAGTATTGGCTGCAACCGGAAAAATTTAATCAAGAGTCGTGGCGTCCGGTGGAAACCGAGGAAGCAGAGCGAGAAAAAATGGTCACCATTCCCCTGCCCCAAGATCCCCAATTAACGGGTCTACTCAAGGAGCATCACGTTAAGTTTGCAGCCACTCCCGGAAAAACCAGCACTTGGTTTGACAGTCTGATGGGCTGGATTATTCCGCCGCTCATCTTTGTGGGGATTTGGGCCTGGTTTATGCGTCGTTCTTCGGGCCAAGGAACAACGGCTTTTAATGTCGGCAAAAGTAAGGCCCGTGTTTACGCCGAAGGCAATACCGGAATAACGTTTGAGGATGTGGCCGGCATTGATGAGGCCCGTCAGGAATTACAGGAGATTGTGGATTTCCTCAATAATGCCCAGAAGTATGTTCTTTTAGGGGCAAAAATTCCTAAAGGAGTGTTACTGATTGGGCCCCCCGGCACCGGCAAAACTTTATTGGCTAAGGCGATCGCCGGGGAAGCGGGAGTCCCATTTTTTAGCATTTCGGGCTCAGAGTTTATTGAAATGTTTGTGGGAGTTGGGGCCTCGCGGGTACGGGATTTATTTGAGCAAGCCAAGCGCCAGGCCCCCTGTATTGTCTTCATTGATGAACTCGATGCGTTGGGTAAATCTCGGGTCGGCAACGGCTCCCTTTTGGGCAGTAATGATGAACGGGAGCAGACCCTCAACCAACTGCTTTCAGAGATGGATGGCTTTGAAAACAATGGGGGGGTGATTATTCTGGCAGCAACTAACCGTCCGGAAGTCCTGGATCCCGCTCTGTTGCGTCCTGGTCGCTTTGATCGCCAAGTCATGGTGGATCGTCCAGACAAAATCGGGCGGGAAGCTATCCTGCAAGTCCATGCCAAAAACGTCAAGCTATCAGCTGACGTTGATCTAAAAAAACTGGCGGCCCGGACTCCGGGTTTTGCGGGGGCTGACCTGGCGAATCTCATTAACGAAGCAGCCCTCCTGGCGGCCCGTCAGAATCAGACAACGGTTACCAATGATGATTTCACCGAGGCGATCGAGCGGGTTATTACCGGGTTAGAACGAAAATCGCGGGTATTGTCAGATCTGGAAAAACAAACGGTGGCATACCATGAAGTCGGCCATGCCTTGATTGGGGCCTTAATGCCGGGGGCTGGAGTCGTTGAAAAAATTTCCATTGTGCCCCGTGGGGTCGGGGCTTTGGGCTACACATTACAATTACCCGAAGAAGACCGCTTTTTGATGATTGAGGATGAAATACGCGGACGGATTGTGACCCTGTTGGGGGGCAGAGCTGCGGAGGAGTTGGTGTTTGGGAAAGTATCTACGGGGGCTAGTGATGATATTCAAAAAGCCACCGAAATGGCAGAACGGTTTATCACCCTCTATGGCATGAGCGATCGCCTCGGACCGGTCGCGTTTGAAAAGCTGCAACAACAATTTTTAGATGGGGCAGGGAATCCCCGCCGGGCGGTGAGCGCCAAAGTCGCCGAGCTAATTGACCAAGAAGTGCAAAATTTGATCGAAGGGGCGCACCAAATTGCGCTACAAATTCTGACGGTGAACCGTGCCCTCTTGGATGGCTTAGCGGAAAAGCTTTTAGAGCGGGAAGTCCTAGAAGGAATATCGCTACAGGAACAGTTAACGCTGGCTGAACATTCGGTGGATTTACAACACTGGTTACTCAGTGGCCAAATTCCCCATCCTCAACATCTCCAGGTCACCATTGAGGGCGATCACAAGTCAAAAATTCTGGTGGATTAATCCCATTGGTTCTAGGGGCGCACCAACATTTTTTTTGCATTTTAGCCACAAACTAATGCTGGAGTCAGGGCCACTCATCGCTCTTTTGTTTACCCTGCTTCAGCTTTAGTGCATTGAAGAAGCATTAAGCCTATTCTCTGATGTCAAAGCCAGCATGCTAGGATTTTGTGGAACAGGACAGGATCAGGTTCGACGCCCTGGTTTGGGTTTGGAGCCTCAATCTTGATCAGTCTTGTGGATCTTTTGTTTTGTTACCCTCTCATTGTTGTCAAGATATGACCGCAACCCTGACCCCACAATCGACGACCTCCCCAATGACCCATCTGGTGAGTGGACTATTAGCGGTTAAGCCATTGTGGAATTTGGCAAAGTGGCAAGCACGCAACATGATGGTTAAGCGGGCTGAACGCCTTGGGATTCCCTGGCGGGAGACCGTGGAGCACTATCAGTCCCAGGACTGGACTTCTATCTGGCGATCGGTGGTTGACGAAACTCTAGAATATCCTGACAATTATCGGGCTTCCTTTCATGGCTATGACCAAGGACATCTCTGTTGGGATGCTGCCTTTGAGTTTGAAGTAGCTGCCAATGCGGTTCATTCGTCCCTCTATCCCGGAGCCGGAGCCCAAGGAGATGCGGCGCTACGCCAAAGCTACCATGATGTTCTCCTCGCAAAGCTTCCCCATACTCCCCAGGCGATCGTGGATTTACATGCCACCGTTGGCCTGAGTAGCTTCTGTCTACAAGATGTCTTTCCGACAGCGGGCATTACCGGCATTGAATTTTCCCCCCACTACATAACCCTCGCCGTTCATAACAGTCGACAACAAAATAGAACTATCACTTGGGGTCATGCACTGCCGGAAGCGACAAACCTGCCCGACCAATCCTTTGACCTAGTCTCTGCGTTCCTCTTGTTCCATGAAATGCCCAAAACAGTTACCCAACGAATTTTTCAAGAAGCTCGCCGCTTGGTAACCACTGGCGGGAGTTTTTGCTTTATGGATATGAATCCAGAGTCCCAAGCCTATGCCACCATGCCACCATACGTTATGACCCTATTAAAAAGTACGGAGCCCTATATGGATGAGTACTTTGCCTTGGATATTGAGCAGGCTTTACTAGACGCTGGTTTTGATCAAATTTCCATAACCCCCAACAGTCCTCGTCACCGTACAGTTATTGCGACCATTACTCCTTAAGACTCAATGTTTTTTTAGTATCGGAATATCGGAAGATATACCATCAGCCTATGGAAGAGCCTGTTATTGAATCCAGCGGAGACAGTGAAAGCGATTTTGCTCTAGCCTTAGCAGCACTCACCCAATCCTTACAAGCTTTACAAACCCGGTATGATGAAGTCCAATCCCATCGTTCACGACAACAACAACTCGAAGAACATCGACTCGATATTGAATCCCGCTGGCAAACCGAGCAACGCCCAGAACTGGAACAAGAACTACAAAAACTAAACATGCAGATCGAGGAACTCAGCCTGGAACTGGAAAGTGAATTATTGTCTAATGAACATTTGCAAAAGATTTTTTTTGATGGTCTAAGACAGGGGCTAATGGGTGATGTTTTTTGGCAAATTATCCGTTTTGGCGGACTCGGGTTAATTCTCGGATGGTGTTTAAACAGTTGGCTTAATTCCTGACGCTCACATTCCCTAATTAGCGTTTGCCATAGCGATAATAGTAATAATAACTAGAGCCACCATAATCATTTCGTGTAATGTTGTTAGCGACGAGTCCTAATAGGGGAACTTGTGATAAGCGCAAATTATCCAGAACATGCTTAAAAGCAGAACGGTCGGTTTTACCTAGCTTAACCACGAAAATCAGGCCGGCTGTTGCCGATCCTAAAATACGGGCATCGGCAAAGTTCAGGAGCGGAGGAGTGTCATAAATAACCAGGTCATAGGTAGAGCTATTTTCCCAATACTCAATTAATTCACGCATTCGGAGAGATGTGAGCAAGCGAATGGGGTCAGGCGGTAAATCTCCCGCCGTTAACAGCCACAAATTGTCCCAAAGGGGCACTTGTTGAATGGCTTCTTCCGGAGACAATCCGGTGGCAATAACGTTACTCAAGCCTTGGCTATTCAACATCCCAAAATGTTCATGTAACCGTGGACGGCGTAAATCGGCATCCACGAGTAATACCCGTTGCCCCATCCCTGCTGCTGCCTGGGCCAATTGTAGTGAAACGGTTGATTTACCATCGGCGGGTGTCGTAGAACTAATCACTAAGGAACGAATTGGATGATCAGCCCCCAGCAACCAGATGTTGGTATTTAAAGAGCTGAAGGCTTCTAGGAATCCGGATGACTGATAGCCCTTGCGACTATTGCGGGGGGCAGCTGATTTAAAACTTGATTGGCGATTGTCGGAGCCGATTACAAGAGAGGGCTTAGCCAAGGTTTTTTCCATGTTACTCAGATCCGGCTGCCATGGAATCATGCCAAGAATGGGTAATTGTGTCGTTTCTTTAATGTCTTCAACCGAGTGGAAGACGGGATCGAGGCGCTCTAAGAGGAATGCCATCCCCACGCCTAAAAGACCGCCCGCAATAATTCCTAGCGCCAAATTCCGCGCTGGACGTGGCCAAACTGGTTTGTCATCCACGGTGGGGGCAGAGAGTAGCTGCCATGGCACAATTTGTTGTGCTGCTTCAATTTGTAATTTTTCTTGGGCTTCTAAAAATCGATTTAAGCTTTCCGTTGCAACCTTCAATTCCCGTTGTAAATCGATATATTTACGAGCCAGCTTGGGCATACCTCGAATTTGTTGCTGAAGATCTTTTGTTTCACTCTCCATCGCCAATTTTTTGGCTTTCAAAATTTCGATCTGATTGGCCGTCTGGATAAACTGTTGGTTGAGATTTAACCGCAGTTGGCTAGGAGATGTTAGATCAGAGAACATAGATTCCTGAGTAAAACGATCGCCAAGGACAGTTTTGGCCTCTTTTTGTAAAAGGGGAATAATCTTATCTCGTCGCTCCTTAAGTTCTAGAATAATCGGATGTTCATCGGCGTAGCGAGACGTCGCTTGTGTTAATTCAATTTCGACCTCTTGGAGTTGATTCAGAAGATTTTGATAGCGAGACGATTCACTGAGGTAACTAGAGACAAGGGCATCCTCCGGCTTCAGCTTTAACTGTTGTTGCAACAAAGTATAAAGAGATTGAGCCTCTTGAATTTGGACTTGGAGATTAATATATTGCTCTTGTAAGGCGAATTCCAAACCCGACAGTTCCAAGGAACGCTGTTCAGGGTCCAGAAGATTGTTTGTTTGTCGGAAGGCTTGCAACTGTTCCTGGTGATTGTTTACCTTTGCTCGCAGTTGCGGTAACTGGTCATTGACGAATTTAATTCCCTGCTTGATCTGAATCTGCCGTTCCTCCAAGCTATAGCGCAGGTACGAGTCCGCTAGTTGATTGAGCACAAACTCAATTTCAGTGCGATCCGGGTTCAAGTATGCCACTGCTAATATTTTTGTTTCCTCTAATTGCTCAATTCTCAATAATCCTTTGCCCTCAGAATTCACTAAGTTTTTATAGATAACGTTGGGGTATTGGGTCTGAATTTTTTTAAGGATGGGATTTAAAGTATTTGAGCTTAATAACACCTCAATTTGGGTCGCATAATCTACCTCATTAATGCCTAACTGTTCTGACAATTCTTGGTTCACTGTGGCATTCTTTTGAATAATGGGATCACCCACCAGAAGCTTGAAGTGACCCTCATACATCGGCGTTTGTTGAAAAGTCCATACCCCAACGGCTGTTGCGACACCACAGGTAATGGCAATGACCAAGCGTAAGCGGTGTTTAAGGATAAACCAGGCTTGTCGCAGGTTGATTTCTTGCGACTCAGCGTGCCTCCCTTTTTTGGCCATCATATTGCCCCCCCCCATCCCGTTCAAGATTCAAGGCGTAGGGGGAAGGATCTTCTTCATAAAAATTTTCAGATTGCCGTCCTCCCATCGGCAGGGGATCATTGACACCAATGCCGCTGGGCATCAGTGTGGGCGCAATATTATTATCTGGGTAACGGCTAGATGGTCTTGTGCGGGGGGACGGGTAGCGATTTTGCCCTGAGGGCGATGGTAGGGTTTGGGTCACCACCAGTTGGCCCGCTTCATCAAGGGTCCGGTTCTCGGACAAGGGTAGCAGGTCTTGCCGGAGACGTTCTAGGGCGTCTGCCACATTAAGATAGACCTTCCAACGTTGATGTGAATGAAGGTAAATAGCCGTATCGATCGTCGGAGAAGGAAACGGTAATGTCGTATCTCTTGTCTGTTGTGTAAATAAGGGTGACCATCGCTCATGTTGGATCAGGGTTTCTAAACGATGTCCTTGTAGCCCTACTAGGACTCGAATCCCCCGCTCAGTTAACGTTCTGACCGCTGCTGCATCGGCTGTCGTGACCAATTCATCCACGATGAGGGCATCGGGGGTATAGGTATTGGCAACATTCAGGATCAAAGGAGCCTGCTGCTGGGGATCACTCACTCGAACCCGCTTTGCACGACCTATCGCTGATTGGGTAATATTTCCGGTGCCACCAATGGCATTGTACGTGTCAATAACAACGACCCGTTGTTGCTGTTGGTCGGAAAGATACGCGGCGATCGCCCTTAATACGGTGGTCTTACCTCCTCCAGGTCGAGAGAAGAAAAGTAAGGCGTTATCTTTCTCCAGCAAATCTTTAATGAAGGTTACGCTCTCTGGCAGAGACTGCCCAACCCGGAAGGTCATGCCCATCAGTCCCCCTCGGGGCTCAAAGATACAGTTCACCTGATGAAGTGTATCGGGAATACCGAATCGAGTGACGTGGTCGTTGCCCCCTAACTGCTGATAAATCCTCCGCAACATTGATTCATCTACTGCCTGTCCTGAAAATATTTCTACTCCTGACCGAAAGCGGACTTCTGGAGATTGCCCCAAATCCAGTATGACTTCTAATAATTGCTGACGCTGGGGATGGTTACGCAGCCACTGTTGCAGTAAAGGCGGAAAGAACTCAAAGAGGGGGTCTAAATCCGCTTGGGTTAAGGGCGAAACGAGAGCATTATCAGACATTATAGACAATTCAAAACGCTTGGGAAACGGAGAATAATTATGATGAAGAGCGGCAATTGGTCTAACAATAGCAAATTGCTTTCGGGAGTTGGAACATTTCTTTACATTGTTTACTTTCCAAGATCATTTAAACGTTTTTTTGCAAAATTAAATTTATCTCCGGTACTTTTTTCTATAATCGTCAAGCTAGAACTGACCATATACTATTTCCAATGCCTTCCGAACTGCCAAAATCCACTGAATCCTTAGCTGAATCCTGCGATCGCCTGGGAATCGCCTCTATACAACGCCATTTGTTTTTGTGTTGTGACCAGACAAAGCCAAAATGTTGCCCAAAATCCCAGAGTCTAGAGAGTTGGAATTATCTGAAGCGTCGTCTGACAGAGTTGGGCATTGACTCAGCCCAGGCCCACGGTGATATCAGTATTTTTCGCACCAAAGCCAATTGCCTTAGAGTTTGCCAACAAGGGCCGATCCTCCTCGTGTACCCTGACGGTGTTTGGTATCGCAACGTAACACCAGAGGTGATGGAACAGATCTTGCAATCTCATATTCTTCAGAATCAACCCGTCACGGAATACTGTTTTTTTCCGGTGCAGGAAGACAGCCCCCAAGATACAGTTGAGTCAAATTAAGATACGGTGAATGGGCTGTAACGTTTCTGGAAAGCTTGTTACCACTAACATTTGAGCCCTTTTGCCCACCAGCAGTAGTCTTTAAATAAATCATTCAGGTTTAAATAGGGTGTAAACAGTGGCAAACCCCTCGGAGAGTTGAGGCGGGTGGCATTGTAATTGGATAAACATTTTGCGAATCACGGCTTCCGGGACTTGGCGCGATCGCCGATGATTGCGTTCTAAACATAATGACAATGGAGGATTAAGAACCCAGGCATCAACGGTCGTAATATCCAATTGAGACAATTGGCCCAGGAACTGTTGGCGATGAATTGGATCAACGTTGGTGGCATCGTAGATGATCCCTTTTCCCCATTGAGTGAATTGTTGAATCTGACGGAAAATTTCACTGGCAATCATCGACCACTCCCCCTGAATATGGGCCTCGCCATAAAGTTGAGCGCGGATAGCATCGCTGGACACAATCACATAATCAGGCTGTTGCCGTTGTAGCCGCCGAGCCAACCAAGATTTGCCACTCCCGGGACAACCGACTAGCAATATAAAGGGGTGATGTTGTCGCCTGTCCTGGGACGAGTCCAATGGCATGGGATGGGGGTCGATAAAAACTGATTCCCAATATCATTAAAGCTCAGCCGTCTGGAAATGGTTGAACCCCCCGCCAAGGGAAGGGAGTTACCTCCAACCATGGCTATGTTGTCGCTGAATGCGTTGAAACAGAGCGTAAAGGTCTATGGAAGCTGATCCACTTGCTTCGCTGTTTCAAAAAAGAACCGTACATTATCTTCCGGGGTTCCCACCAGAACGCCATGACCCAAGTTAAGAATATGTCCCCCGATTCCGGCTTTCCGCACGGTGTCTAAAATCCGAGCCTTAATAAAATCTTGGGAACCAAATAGCACGCCCGGATCAAGGTTGCCCTGAACTTTCATGGTTTTCCCTAAGCGTTGGCGGGCATCGGCCATGTCCACTGTCCAGTCCACACTGACTAAATCCACGCCGGATTGCCCCATACGTTCCAAAATTCCGGCACTACCACTGATATACAGAATGAGAGGCGTGTCTGGATGGGTTTGCTTGACCAACTGCACCACCTTTTGCTGGTAGGGCAACGCAAACGTGTCATAGTCCTGGGGACTCAGTTGCCCGGCCCAGGAGTCGAAAAGCTGTACGACCTGTGCCCCGCAATCAATCTGGTAACGCACATAAATGGCGATCGCCTCGGCAATCTTTTCTAGGAAGCTATGTAGAATTTCAGGAGCAGAAAACGCCATCTGCTTAATGACTTTATAATCCTTAGAACTTTTCCCTTCAATGGCATAGGCAGCCAGGGTCCAGGGGGCTCCCACAAATCCCAGGACAGTGGACTGGTTACCCACTTCTTTGCGCAGCGTCCCCAGAATTGTTTTGATAAAAGGTAAGGCGGTGGTGGGGTCGAGGGGATGGAGCGCATCAACCTGTTCTTTTGTACGGATGGGAGGGGTAATTATCGGGCCTTTGCTTTCTGCGATGTCAAAGGGAATGCCAATACCAGGCAGAGGGGTGAGAATGTCCGAAAACATAATGACTCCGTCCGGCTGGAAGGCTCGCCACGGTTGCAGAGAAATTTCGATCGCCAATTCTGGATTTTCTGATCGTTCCCGAAAGTTGGGGTATTTCTCCCGGAGATCACGATATACTTTCATATAACGTCCTGCTTGCCGCATCATCCAAACGGGCGGGCGCTTCACCACTTCCCCTTTTGCTACCCGTAACAGATAAGGCATCTCGTTAACGTCTGTCATTCTCGCTCCTGATTCAACGAAGTAAAAGAGTTTATTAAAAAAAGCAGAAACATTAGCTTATCATTTTGGATTAGCGCACAATCTAGGGGGATTTAAAAAGTTAATACAGCGTTATAACGGGGGCAAAAAAATCACCAGATCGCAGAGTATGGCCACCATTACAGGTTTGTTTATTTACCCCATCAAATCCTGCCAGGGTATTGCGCTGACCCAATCGCCGGTGACCCGAAAAGGATTGGCGTGGGATCGGGAATTCATGCTGGTGGATGGGGAAGGACAGTTTTTAACCCAGCGGCAATACCCCCAAATGGCCACCATTGCGGTTGCGCTGCAAAATCATCAGCTACATCTTAGTAGCCCCCATCAGGAACCCTTGTGCCTGACCCCCCAAGATACGGGGCAAACCTTAACGATTAAGGTGTGGCGGGATCAAGGGATTGCTATTGATCAAGGAGAGCTTGTTGCACACTGGTTTCAGCAGGCCCTGCAACTCGACCATCCAGTACGTCTTGTCCGGCAATCTCCCCACCATCCCCGCTTAATTGATTCTAACTATCGTCCCCATCCCGATGCGGCAGTGAGTTTTGCCGATGGATTTCCAGTCTTGGTGACCAATACGGCCTCACTCGCGGCATTAAATCGTCGTATTACGACCAAGGGGCACCGCCCCGTTCCCATGGCACGCTTTCGCCCCAATGTGGTGGTTGACACGGATCAAGCGTTTGTGGAATCGACCTGGCAAACCTTACACACACCTAACCTCCAGTTAACCCTGGTCAAACCCTGCAGCCGTTGCGTGGTCACGACCACTGACCAAAAAACTGGCGATCGTCGCGGCGGGGAAGGACTGCAAGAACCCCTCGCAACCTTGCGGGAATTTCGCCATGTGCCGAAGCAGGGAATCTTGTTTGGAGAAAATGGGGTTCCGGAGGAACCGGGTCACTTGGCGGTAGGGGAATCTGTGACGATTGTGCCGCGGCAAGCATGAGACATGGCAAGGGTTTTGAGTGGCAGTGGTAGTGGGATAAACCGACAGCCAATTCAGTGATGGATCGCTTAGGCTGGGGATAGGTGGGTCGACAATCAGAAACTGAGGGAACCATCGCTACAGCCCGCTAAAGTCCTTAATTTCTCAATTTCTTGAATCTTGATAACCAACTGAGCTGACCCAAACTATTTTTATTTCCACTGTTTTCCTATGTCAGAATTAGCTCCTCGAATCGAATTCTTTGAAGATTTACCCGAAACCCTGAGTAATGTCAGTCTGCGCCGCAGTAAAGCCACGGGGATTCGCAATGTCCTCTTGACCTTTTCCCAATTAAAAGCCCTAGAACGATTTCAAAGTTTTACCAAGCAATTCACCGGTAATTTGAGATTGGTTGATGATGAAGGGGAAATTTTAGTTAATCCCTCCTCGCTACGAATTATTTGGGGGGGAGACGACGGCGATGACCTAAAGGGAGTCGAATGCGGCTTTGAACTCACCCAAGAAGAACATTGGGAGCGCTTCCTCCGGTTTATGGAACGCTATGCAATGGCAAATGGAATGGCTTACCAGGATCGCTAGTGGGACTTAGATATTTTTCAGTCTTTAGATTACCAGTGCCCGAAAATTAGCACCGGCACACTGATGGTGGTCTGGCTCTGAATTAATCAACGGCAGCATATAAACCAGCAGAAAGCCAACAATCTCCTTATCAATGGAAGATTCCAGAGAAATCAATCTTGTCTATCCGTTGAAGCCCTGCAATTTCTTGTGAATCGGGCTTGTAACGTCCATCGCGCTCAAATAGGAAAGCTCCAACCTTCACGTTTTTCCAAACAGCCACTACACCTCCTCCTTCCGCAACTGCTCCAACAAGCAAACTAACATCCTTCACCCTCCAGCGGATTCACCACCTTCAATCCTTCCACCCATTCAAAATCAGTCACATTGCGAGTGGCTAATGTTTGGTGATATTCCAATGCTGTGGCTGCGATCAGCGCATCCCCCAGCGACATTTTGCGTTGCTGGCGCAAGGCAACAGCCGTTTGTATAAAGTCTGGCGTTTTTTTGAGCGATCCTCTGAGACCTATGAATTACAAAGGATTCAGATATTCACAATAAATTCACACTGTTGAGAAAGCTAACGAAATAATAGGGGTTTCAGCCACTCAACTGCCGCAAATTTTAAAATTTGCCAGAGTCCAGTAACTCTTGAATCTACTGGGTAGATAATGATATTGAAGAAACAGGCTTCAAGGTAGTGCTTCCCATCGAGGGAAAGGCGTGGGTAGCCCAAGACCTCGACTTGGCTAATGGCAGAGCCGCCTGCTTCCTTGTCGCGCATGAACCCCTGCAAGTAGGTATGGCGGCTCTGAAATGAGTAGATGATGATATTACTGTCGAGAAGCACTGTTTACTCTCTACCCGGAAGTGGGCGATCTTTACGAATTTCCCGCTGCCATGCAGCGGGGTCTTTAATATCGGCAAATAGATTCTTGCTTGCAGCCTCCTCCATCAATCGCGCCAATTTGGTTCCGGTCGGCTCCTTATCACTGTCCTCCTCTCTGAGCGGTGGTTGTGTCATCTTCAGTTTAAGAAACTCGACAAAGTGAACGACCTCCTGCTGCATCGATGGTGGCAGGGTTTCGACTTCGTGGAGGAGTTGTTCGGTCAAGGTGTTCATGATTGAAGCTCCTGGCGTAGTTGTTGAAGCAATTGATCGCCCTTGGTAAAGCTCTGGTGCAGCAGGTCGAGTAGTTCGGCGCTGCTATGCTGTTTTTCTTCTTCCGGGCGGTGCGGGTTTTTGATGTCGAGGTTATGACCACTGGCCTTGATGGTGTCGATATCAACTTGCCAGGCCTGCTCGTTGGCTTCGCGTTCCCCTTCATTAGAGTTCCACCAGCTTGTCAGGGTGTCGAATTCGACCAGTTGAATCGGCTTGGTTTTGGAATAGGCCTTGTAGCCTTCCGGCAGTTTGTGTTCACAGAAAATGTCATTTTATTGACTTGACTCTCAATATTATTGCGAATGACCGCAAATTATCGACATGACGCGATTGCCCTAATCAATATCCCGGTCACATTGACAAACTGCCTAAATAAGCCGCTAGCTCACTGCAAACGTCTGCAACAGGTCGAAAGCGAACGTGATCAGTCCTTCCGATTTTGCCTCTTGGATGAGGTTTGCGCGCTCGCTACCTAACGCCTGCGCTCAGCCGCTATTGGTAATGTGTCCACATACGGATAATCTTGACCGTCTTAAGGTGCTCGATCACGTCGTAAACCAAACGGTGCTGAATATTGATTCGCCTCGAAATTGCGCTCTGCAGGTCTCCTCGTAGGCGCTCGTAGGGCGGGGGATCTTGGTACGGATCCCTCCGGAGGATGTCGAGCAGTTCTTCGACCTTCTCCTTTAGACCGGATCGGACGACCTTCTTGGCATCCCTTCTTGCCTGACTCGTATAGACAAGCGTCCAAGTCACCAATCGAGTTCCCTAGCACACTTCTCCACTGGCGTCTTGAGGCCCTTTACGATAGACTCGCGCATACCCGGAATCGAGAGGAGATGCAGGGTTTCCTGTATCGAGCGCCAATCCTCTTCGGAGACCAAGACGGCGTTGTTCCGCTTCCCCGAGATGTAGACCGGCTCGTGAGATTCCGCCACACTATCCAGGAGTCGGTACAAGTCCTTTCTCGCGTCTGTCACCGATACGATTGTCATGATTCACCTCCGAAGCAACGTACGTTATAGCGTACGCTGTGGAAGTGCGCTCGTCAAGGATCTTTCTCTCGCGCTCCGTTAGGCGAATCGGCGATCGCCTAACAACTGAATATACAGAAACTTTCCGTCTAACACACTCCACAGTAACGATATAGGGAAAACTTCAGTACAATCACCCAATTTAGGGATGATCGCAAGAGAATTTCTTTATATCACTCCTAAAAGCATGTTAGATAGATTGGCATACTATAAAAAGTACTAAAAAATTAGTCTTTCAGTGCTGACAGACGATGTTGCTATAAATTTAGTTCTAGTTTTTTATCCCGGTTCAACTCCTAACCAATCTTCACAAAACTGTAACTCCATCCGAGTGAATCCAGCGTCAGGCGCACCGCGTAGCGGCTCTCTGCGAGATCGCCACTGAACCCCCAGCAATTTTTGCCCTAGTTCTCGACCCCAGGGGTGATCCTAACTAATGAGGCTTGTTGGCGATCGCCTTTGATAGTGCGGGGAGAAATGGCGATCGCCATCGTGATGTGGCAATGAATCTGAACAATTTAGGGTTACCTTAATGTGAATTGACCATGGTGGCATTGCTCTGGTATTCGGCACAACTTCCTGCCCGGAGCGTCATCAAAGATGTAAGTTATACTGCGCTAAACTTTGAAAGCGTTCGACAAGCGCCTAAAATCGCATTCTCAAAGAGTTCTGATGAAATCAACCCTTTTTCTGAGCCCGCCTTCCTTTGATGGATTTGACGGTGGTGCTGGAGCAAGATACCAAGCAAAGCGGGAAATTACATCCTTCTGGTACCCCACATGGCTGGCCCAGCCTGCCGCCCTCGTGCCGGGCAGTAAGTTGATCGATGCCCCAGCCCATCGCCAGACCATAGAAGATATCCTCAAAGTCTCGCAGGACTACGAGCTGGTCATCATGCATACCAGCACCCCAACGCTGGCGAACGATGTTAAATGTGCCGAAGCGATCAAAGGGCAAAAGCCTAATACCCAGGTGGGGTTAATTGGAGCCCATGTGGCGGTTTTACCGGAAAAAACCCTAGAAGATTTCCCCATTTTGGATTTTGTTTGCCGGAGTGAATTTGACTATACCTGTAAGGAGTTGGCAGAAGGTAGAGCCTACCAAGACATTAAGGGATTAAGTTACCGCGATCAGCTTGGCCGGATCCGACACAATGCGGAACGGGAGTTGATTCATGATTGGGACTCAATGCCCAGTGTTTTTCCCGTTTATGCTGAGCATTTAAACATCCGTAACTATTTAATTGGCTACCTGCTCAATCCCTATATTTCTCTGTACACGGGACGGGGTTGCCCGGCTCAATGCACATTTTGTCTCTGGCCCCAGACCATTGGCGGGCATCAATATCGCGCTAAAAGCCCCGATGTGGTGGGAGAAGAGATGGCGCTGGGCAAATCCCTTTTTGGGCCGAGTATTCGGGAATATTTCTTTGATGACGATACGTTTACGATCGATAAACAGCGCGTCATTGCCATTAGCGAACATCTGAAGCGGTTGAAACTCACCTGGAGTTGTAATGCGCGGGCAACGCTGGATTACGACACCCTAAAAATTCTGAGGGACAATGGCTTGCGGTTGTTATTGGTCGGCTTCGAGTCGGGCAACCAAGCCATTCTGGATGGCATTAAGAAGGGGGTCAAGCTAGAAACAGCTCGACGCTTTATGAATGACTGCCACAAGCTGGGAATTAAGGTTCACGGTGCATTTATTATTGGCTTGCCCAACGAAAGTCGGGAAACCATTGAAGAAACCATCCGCTTTGCCTGTGACCTTGCGCCCCACACGATTCAAGTTTCGATCGCCGCTCCCTACCCTGGGACTGAACTCTATCAACAGGCCCAGGAGAATGGCTGGTTTGCCAACCAAGACCTAGTGGCCAATTCGGGTATTCAACTGTCTTCTTTACAGTATCCGGGTCTCTCTGCTGCGGATATTGAAGACTCCGTTGAGCAGATGTACCGCCGCTTTTATTTCCGTCCCCGCACCATCGTGCCCATCGTCCAGGAAATGCTCGGCGACCCCCAAATGCTCGTGCGCCGCTTAAGGGAAGGGAAAGAGTTTTTTGCCTACCTCAAAGACCGTCAAACCCAATCCCTATCCAAAGTTTGATTTTTCCATTGTCCAATCTCCCTGACCCCTGGGGGAATTTTTAACCTTCCCATGACGACAACTCCCCAACCAACCGTTACCCCTCCTCCCATCAATCCTGGCGATCGTCCCCCCTCTCGCTTCAGTAGCGCGGTTGATACGCTGCGATTGGTGTTTGAGTCGGGTGGCCCCGGATTCTGCCAGTTTGCCGTCAACAGTGCTTGTAATGCGAACTGTGGCTTCTGTGGTTTTGCCCGTGACCGCTTCCCCAAAGAAGAATGGCAATTTGTCGGACTGCAAGAAGGCATTGACTCCATCGATATTCTGTTTCGGGAAGGCATTCGCTATTTAGTCTTTACCGGCGGCGAACCCACCCTCAATCCCCATTTAGCAGATTTTGTTCGCCATGGTTCACGCCTGGGCATTAAGTGCATGGTGGTAACCAATGCGGGAATCCTGGGGGAAGAAAAGATTCAGGAATTAGCCGCTGCCGGGTTATCGAGCTTCATTATTTCCATTGACGCAGCGGATCCAGAGGTCCATGAAAAAAATCGCGGTCTACCGGGGGTCTGCGACAAAATTAAAGCAGCCAATCATATCCTCGATGGCATCGGCATGTCAGCAACGGCATCAGTGACCATGAGTCATTTAGTGGATTATGATGCCCTGCCAGACTTTCTCACGGAAATGGGATTTAAGTCGGTGGTCTTTTCCTATCCCTTGACTAAATTAGACTCCAACTTCCGCGCCTTTTCCGATGATGGGTTGGTCACCCACAGTGAAGATAGTCTTTGGGAAGCCTACGAAAAAGTCAAACAACTAAAAAGCCGCTTTACGGTGGTCAATCCCACCCTATCTTTGGACGAAATGCAGCGATTTGTTCGGGACGAAGAGCAAAAATATCCTTGCCTTGCTGGCTACCGCTTTTTCTTTTTGGATTGGGACCTACAAATGTGGCGGTGTCACTACTGGCACGAACCCATGTGTTCCATTTATGAATTTGACAGCAGTAAGTTAATCCGCGATGGCTGTACGAAATGCATGATCAACTGTTATCGGGACTCTAGCTTGATGCAGAACATTGCCGTATCCGTTCATGATGCTTACCAATCCGCTAAGCAAGGAAAACTTGGTGAGAGCTTCAAAGCCCTGACCCGGAAAGGCAATGTGGATTCGCTGCGGGCCGTCATTGAGGAAGCGCCCTGGATATTACGCTTTTAGGCAGTCACAGTCTGCTCGAAATGATGCTTGATAAACGAACCCTTCGCCGGTTAACTCCTGCCTTGTCACCCCCCAAGCTCGGTTTACGTTAATTTTCGTTTAACTGATATTCATCAGAAGCAGCAGCTTACACTCTGCACGGATGACTTCCAATACTAGCTGCATTATTTTATTTTACTCCTGGTCGTCAACTATTCTAATCGCTTATTTTTTGTAATTATTCAGGAGTAAAGAAAAAAGGAGAAAGGGGAAGACCGGGAAGAAGAGAAGGAGGCTCAAGACCAAATCGAGCAGCGCGACAGGCTTGAGTTAGGAAATCAAGAACGGAGCGATTTTGTGCCTGTAAAGAAGTGGTCACAGTAAGCATACGGGCAACAAAGTCACTGCCACCCTGAGACTTAGAACCAAAACTAAGGCGACGCCAAATGACGGCGGGTCTTAGAGCCTGCTCAGCGGCATTGTTGGTTGGTACAAGTGAAGGATGGTTAACAAAAGTCCATAAGGCGGGTTCGACCTTAAGAATCTGACGACAAGTCCGCACCGTTTTAGCCAAGGGAGTTTTCTCCTTTGGACCAACGTATAATGCCGCCGCATTCTCCAATTCCTGTTGAAAACCCCGCCGAAGATGGGAAACTGCTTCCACAAACAGGGCACGACTCATGGTTCCATCTCGTACCCGGTGCCACCATCGAAATAAGCGACGTTGTCTTCTTAATAAAGCATTACCAATTTCTGCTGATACCCCAGACCGTTCGCTAATAGCAATAAAATCCCTTTTCAGATGCGCCCAGCAAATTTGACGTTGCTCCAGGGGGAGCCAATTGTATGCTCCATACCGGTCTGAAGTGACAGTGCCTTTAAACCCAGTCCCGATAAGACTTTTCGCCGTATCCTGGGAACGCGATAGTACTATCTCAAAAAATGAGACCAGGGGGGTTACCAATCCCCATAGCCACCCCCTCTTCTTGCTGGGATTTTTCCCATCACCATTGTGTTGTGTGAACCCAGTTTCATCACTATTCATCGCTTCCTGGCTCTGGACGTAAATTTTTGCCTGTTCTACACTTGTCCCTACCGCCTCATTGAGTTCCTGGCGTAGACGATTTATTCCCCCTGTCGATATCACCACGCCAAATACTTCCTTCAGTAGCTCTTGCACTAATCCATGACTTTGATGATGGTGAGCGCTCAACACACCCACTAACCCGGTTAATCTTTCTCCATAACCTTTCTGGGTAACTCCATTCGGCAACTTGGCTCGGGTTCCATGCCCACATTCCGGGCATGTTAGCTTGTGCAGTCTGTACTCTATTACCTCCGGTTTCACTGGCGGAATTTCCACCACTTGATGCCGATATGGATTTTCGTCTTCCCCTCTCAATTCATTCCCACAATGACCGCACGTTTCCGGTTTGACCTCCTTTATTGCCTTGCAGTCTTCCGGTTTATACAAATATCGTTGATTTCCTTGATGTCCCTTTTGGCCTCCACGCTTCCTACTTCCTATCTGACTGATTTTTTTCTCCCTTTTTTTTCCTGGCTCGTCTTTTGACGGCGGACGGGATGAATTCCCCGAATTTTGATTTAAACGTTCTTCTATTTCGTTTACTCGTTCCTCTAACCGATGCGCTTTTCCCCTTAGCCCTTCATTTCCTTTCACCAATTTCATCACCAGTTCCCGCACGCTCGCTGGCGTTGACTCCCAATCCTCCTTGGGAACCTCATATCCGCCCACTTGAATCATCTTGCTCATTTTTCTAACTTACCAATTTTTTTCACCATTTTTCTACTTCCCCCCTGAAAAGCTACCTCAAAACCCGGGGCTTCAATCTTGAGTCTACCCATTTTTGTCATCCTGATAGACTCAGTAAATTACTGGCTTTGTTGGCTTTAGCTTTTTGTTGGGCTATGCTCACTGGTCTCTGGCAACATCAGCTTCGACCTCTCGCTATCAAAGCTCATGGTCGCAGGGCTAAGAGTCTTTTTCGCCTTGGCTGTGATTTTCTTCGCCGTACTTTCTCAGATCTTCCTCTCCGTTGCTCCGAGTTCCAGCAATCCTTACAACTTTTGTCCCCGTACTGAGCAACTGTCTACGCAATCTGAAATATTTAATCGTTAGAATGACCCCATTCTAGTCTTGCTGGCATCAAGGCCGAGAGTTCAATGATCCCCAGAATGTTTGGGTGTGTTGCTGAGTTTTATTCCTTATTGTCAAACTGTTAGACACCTTAGATGGGATAGCCGAGCCTTTTAATGTCTTTATACTGATTGGCCTGTGTTTATGGCTGTATGCTCCATAGGCCAGCGTTAGTCTAGTGACCTAGCTAACTCATTCCCTCTTTTCTCAGGTTTCGCTTGTCCTCAGTGAACACGTTTCTATACTATTCTTGCCGACTGTGCCCAATTTTTTGCCCTCCAGTTCCAACCCAGACATGACTTTATCCCCCTCTCCATCCACGCCAGTCATGATTCTAAAAGAACTGGTCGCCAAGCTCTACCATGAACAAAAAAAAGTACAGGAGTTGGTGGGGGCGATGGGATTCGCCTTGCGGAGTTTAAATAATCTTAATCAGTTTTTAGAATTAACTCCGTTGATGGCGACACGGGTAACGGATGCGGACGGAAGTTTGTTAGTTCTCTTTGAGGAAAATCAGCAGACCCTGATTGAGCATATTCATACCCATCAGCCTCAATTGAAACAAGCATTGAAAAGTGCTATTCAGAAAGTCAAGCAGGTGGATTTCAAAAACGCTGGAGTCCCATTTTCGTTTCTCCAGTTTGATCAGCAACTGCGCTTAGCATTAACGATGATTGCTTCCCATAATTGCCCAATTTTAAATCAAAATCAGGAAGTCGGTAGGCTATATATTTTTAGCCACGATCGCCATTATGCTTGGACTCCAATGCGCCGCAAGTTGCTGCAATTTATCGCGGATCAGACGGCGGTGGCGATCGCTAATCGGGATTTGAACCAACAACTACAAAACCGGGAAAGCCAAGATCGAGAATTAGAGATTGCGTCAGAAATTCAAAATCAGCTACTGCCCCGCTGTTGTCCTCAAATTTGGGGACTAGACATTGCCGCTGACTCTAGGGCTGCCAGTAGTGTCGGCGGGGACTACTACGACTTTATTCCCACGAATTATGACCAATTGCGGCAGAGCGATTGGATGTGCAATAACTCTGCAACACCGGATGTTCCCTGGAGTATTGTAATTGGAGATGTGATGGGTAAAGGGGTTCCAGCCGGTTTGATCATGACAATGACCCGGGGAATGTTGCGGGCAGAAGTACTAAACCGCCATAGCCCAGCGGAGATCCTACGGCACTTGAACCGAGTGATGTATGCCGATCTGGAAAATTCCCATCGCTTCGTTACCTTGTTTTATTCGGAATATGACCCGAAAACAGGGATCTTGTCCTACAGCAATGCGGCCCATCACCCTCCTTTATTATGGCGGGCGGCAACACAGGAGTTATCCTTACTTGACACGGATGGTGCATTAATTGGTCTAGAAGCAGACTCTGAATTTTATGATGCCCAAATCCAGCTTTTACCGGGGGACGTGTTACTTTACTACACCGATGGCTTAACTGATGCTGGCAATGCGAAAGGAATACGTTTTGATGAAAAAAATTTACGGAGTGCCTTTCAGCAGGTCTGCGAAAGTCAGACTAGCGCGCAGGCAATTTTAACGTCGATTTACCAAGCGGTTGAAACATTTATCGACAGTGAAAAGACAACTGACCAACGAGGGCGTCCGGCCCGTGATGATATGACACTAGTCGTCCTACGGGTAAGATTGACCCAGTAAGTTCTATTGAGGCGTTGATTTAGTTATGATTTCTGTTACTGAAGTATTGACCCTAGTGCCACTAGATCCCACCATTCCCCTTTTTCATGAATCGTTTATGTTTTCTCAATTACCGCTCTTTCAGTGGGACGATTCAGCCTTAGTGTTTGCTCAAAACTTGAGTGAAATCAAATCCATTGACATCATGGCCGACTTCCAGAAGGCATTCACCAACTTTATTGAATCAGGTCAAGTGTGGGCATTAGGTATTGGATTAGTACTAGGCTGGGTTCTTCATGGTTTTGTGGGATCTTAGCGCCACAAGATTGACCCAATCGGATGCATATCAGCATGTTGTTGAGACTAAGTTGATACAACGGAATCTTTCATCATGGTGGCTCGGTTCGACTTCCTGAATTGTGGTTAGAAGCCCAGAACCACTGTGCTGCCGATGATACAGCTTGGTGTAACGCCAAAATGTTATATCCTTTCAGACACCAATTTTTAGTTTTTCCATTTTCTTGCCCGCCATGACCCCAAAAACCTGGAGCGACCGTTTTGAAGGGACGCTACACCCGGCTATTACCCTATTCAATGCCAGTATTGATTTTGATATAGAGCTCATCGAATATGACCTGACTGGCTCGATCGCCCATGCCAAGATGCTCGGTAAAACAGGAATTATCACTCCAGAAGAAACGGAGAAATTAGTCCAGGGCTTAGAACAAATTCGCCAGGAGTATCGAGCGGGGGACTTTACACCAGGGGTGGATCAAGAAGATATTCACTTTGCCGTAGAGCGGCGGCTCACAGAAATTGTGGGGGATGTGGGCAAAAAGCTCCATACGGCCCGTTCCCGAAACGATCAAGTCGGTACCGACATTCGTTTGTATTTACGGGAAAAAATTGATGATATCCGCCAACGGTTACGAAGCTACCAACAAGTCTTGCTCCAGTTAGCCGAACAAAATGTAGAAACGTTGATTCCGGGCTATACCCATCTGCAACGGGCTCAGCCAGTTAGTCTAGCCCACCATCTTTTAGCCTACTTCCAGATGGCGCAACGGGATTGGCAGCGTTTGGGGGAAATTCGCGCCCGTACCAATACTTCTCCCCTAGGTTCCGGGGCTCTGGCGGGTACGACATTCCCGATTGACCGCCATTACAGTGCCGAGTTATTGGAATTTGAAGCGATTTATGCCAATAGCTTAGATGGGGTGAGCGACCGGGATTTTGCCATTGAATTTCTCAATGCGGCAAGCTTGATTATGGTGCATCTGAGTCGATTGAGTGAAGAGACAATTATGTGGGCTTCCCATGAGTTTGGCTTTGTGACCCTGACCGATAGTTGTGCAACGGGCTCTAGCATTATGCCCCAGAAAAAAAACCCCGATGTGCCCGAGTTAATTCGGGGCAAATCAGGGCGGGTGATTGGTCACCTACAAAGTATGTTGGTGCTCATGAAGGGGTTGCCCCTGGCTTATAACAAAGACTTACAGGAAGACAAAGAAGCCCTATTTGATGCCGTCAAAACGGTGCAAGTTTCCCTCGAAGCCATGACTATCCTCCTGGATGAGGGTATGGTCTTCCGTCAAGAACGGTTAGCGGCGGCCGTGGCGGAAGACTTTTCCAATGCGACGGACGTGGCCGATTACTTGGCGGCGAAAGGGGTCCCCTTCCGGGAAGCCTATAACCTGGTGGGGAAAGTGGTCAAAACCAGTGTGGCAGCGGGGAAACTCCTCAAGGATTTATCTTTGGAAGAATGGCAGGCTCTCCACCCAGCATTTGAGTCGGATATCTACGATGCGATCGCCCCGCGACAGGTGGTGGCCGCTCGGAATAGTGCCGGGGGGACGGGTTTTGAGCAAGTAAACCAGGCGATCGCCACTGCTAAGAAATTATTGGAATCCTGAAGATGTTTTTTAAAACGCACAGGAGCGACCCCAACTTCAGCCCGTTGCATCCAATTTAATGGGTCCTGTGTCATCGTCCTGTCTTTCTGTTTTTTCTCGCTGGCTCCGGTCGCATTTTTGGCTACTTCACCAAGCAACATCGCTTTTTTGAAGTCGGTTCATGGAATCGGCTGGCCATGCTGCGTTGATTTATTGCAGCTTAAGGTTTTATCTATTGCCTCATTGTCTGGCTTTGTCGGGTTTTTCCCTCAAAGTGCTGCTGTAACCATTGGAGACATCGTCGATTAAATTCATCCGGACATTCATCATGGAGACAATGTCCAGCCAGCGGCCATAACTCAAATTCTAGGCGTGGGTTTAAGCCCGAAAATTGTTGACCAAAGCGACAGGGGATAAAGCGGTCTTTTTCTCCCCATAACAATAAGATGGGGCAGTTTAAGGCTGGAAGTATTTCCGTCACACTAGGCGCAAATCCCGGTAATCGTACCGAGTGAAATAGTTGTTGAAAGGCGGCGATCGCCCCTTGATCTTGGGGGGACGGGCAATAATATCCACCAACTCCCTATCTACTTTTGGGTGATCAGGATTAGGCTGACGTTCCCCGTAAGCTAAGCCAGCCCAACGTTGGATCACCACAGGACGACGAACCGTTTTCAAAATCATTGACAATAACCATGATGGTGCCAAGATGATTTCTAACTTTTCAATCCATGGACGGAGTAGAGAGGGCGCTGCCTGCTGCCGGAGCGAAACATCGGGAAGGCTCACCAAAATCAACCCTTTTATCCATCGGGTATCAAGATGGGCGGCGGTAACGGCCGCTAGGGAACCAATGGAATTTCCGATTAGAATGGCTGGCTCTCCGATTACGTATCGACAGAAATCCAAAATTTGTTGCCCCCAATCGTAGGCACTGTAGCGGGTATCTGCTTTACAAGATCCACCAAAACCCAGCAAATCTAAACTATAGACAGCAGTGTGTTGCGCCAGAATTGAAATGTTGTATCGCCAATGCTCGATCGCCGCGCCAAAGCCATGGATGAGGAGTAAGGGAGGCAGCGGACTCCGGTGATTGGCCGGATAAAAGCAGTAGCGAATTTGCCACCCCCGCCAACTCCAATTGCGTTGCCAGCCGATCCGTTCTGTCCATGCGGAGGCAGGACTAGTGAGGGGAGGTGAGGAAACGGTCATCATGACCCATTGTCATAGTTGAGTTTGAAATGAATCGGTGCACAAAAGTCCTCAATACCTTGATTGAGCACATAGAGAACTACTAGGGGCGCTAAAGTCGGATGACAGATCCGGCGCTCAATGAGATGCTCCACAACGGCATCAATTTTGTCTGCTTTCAGCGAAGCGGGAAAGTCTCCTTCACAAATGGCCACCCGACAGCGCTTAGCTAGACCATCTAGCCAGTCATTACGGTCGGGCTGCTGACCCGCATGGATTCCCAACGTCAAAGAGGCATCTTCCAGGTCGCCTTCACAGTCTTCAATGATATCTAAAGCCAACAATGCGTCCGGAAATTGAGCCAACTGGGTGCGATAGTGGGCGATCGCCTGGGACGTCATACGGGTCATAGACACTAATACCGGACTAAAGATAACACCAACAATTTCACTCATATTATAACGGCTAGTTTTGTTTTCCCTGTCTCAATTGCCATAAAAATGGTAAGCAAAAACTAAACCCGACTAATTTAGTCGGGTTTAGTTGACGATGATTTTTTCCGGTGTTAGCATTCAGCAAGATTAATCGCCGTTTAGGAATGATTCTGTATGACCACTGCCGCTGCAGCCTTTACATCAGCCTGTACCAAACTGGTTTCCAAGGAAGGGAACACAGAGTATCCCCTCGAAGCCCTCCATATCTGCGAAGAAACCTTTGCGCCTTTGGAGGTTGCCTATGACTATGACCTCATTCGTCGTCATGTCACGCGAGAAACCATTGAAGCTGGGCCGAACTCCATCTGGCGCTACCGCGCATTTTTGCCAGTGGAAGGAAATGATGTCATTGATGTGGGTACCGGCATGACACCATTGGTCAAATCCCACCGCCTAGCTCGTCGTTTGGGTCTTAAAAATCTTTTCATCAAAAACGATGCGGTGAACATGCCCACCCTCAGCTTTAAAGACCGGGTGGTGTCGGTGGCCCTGACCCGCGCACGCGAATTGGGTTTTTCCACCGTTTCTTGTGCCAGCACCGGAAATTTGGCAAACTCCACCGCGGCGATCGCCGCCCATGCAGGACTAGACTGCTGCGTATTTATTCCCGCCGATCTGGAAGCCGGAAAAGTCCTTGGCACATTAATCTATAACCCCACCCTGATGGCGGTTCAGGGCAATTACGATCAAGTCAATCGTCTTTGTTGTGAAGTGGGGAATAGTTATGGTTGGGGTTTTGTGAACATTAACCTCCGTCCTTACTACTCCGAAGGCTCAAAAACCCTGGGCTTCGAAGTAGCAGAGCAACTGGGGTGGAAACTGCCCGATCACATCGTCGCCCCATTGGCCTCCGGTTCCCTATTTACCAAAATCTACAAAGGTTTCCAGGAATTTATCAAAGTCGGCTTAGTCGATGACAAAACTGTTCGTTTCAGTGGTGCGCAGGCAGAAGGTTGCTCCCCGATCGCCACTGCCTTCAGAGAAGATCGAGACTTTATTACTCCGGTCAAGCCCAATACCATCGCGAAATCCATTGCCATCGGCAACCCCGCAGACGGGGTTTACGCCTTGGACATTGCCCGTAAGACCAATGGCAATATTGAAAGTGTGACAGACGCAGAGATTATCGAAGGCATGAAACTGCTGGCAGAAACAGAAGGAATCTTCACGGAAACTGCCGGTGGAACCACAATCGCTGTATTGAAAAAACTTGTGGAAGCGGGCAAAATTGATCCGGAGGAAAGCACAGTGGTCTACATCACAGGTAATGGGCTCAAAACCCAGGAAGCGGTGCAGGGATATATCGGTGAGCCCCTAACCATCGAAGCTAATCTCGACAGTTTCGAGCGTGCTCTAGAACGGTCACGCACCCTAGAGCGCCTGGAATGGCAACAAGTGTTGGTTTAGGGCAGACGTGATTAAGTCATGTTGTATGCGGCATGGCTAATTTAGCGCAGCTCTCGGCACGGCAATCGCGTCTTAAATAATTGTGAAAGGGAGAGCGAAAGGTCAGAGTATAGAGGCTGTTACGTTGAGTGATTGCCCCTAATGAGTCAAAAGTCCAAGTCCAACATCCATCAAGAGTTTGAGACAATCAAACCGAAAATTAGCATCATCGAGCATTTCCAAGAGGTCGACGATCCCCGGATAGAACGCAGTAAGTGCCACTTACTCATCGACATTATCACCATTGCGATTCTAACAGTGATTTGTGGTGCGAATGATTGGGTAGCGGTCGCCGATTAGACTTCGTGGCTCAGTGGCTCAGTCCTGTTGCTGCCCCACAATGTAGTGGACGGATGATTGCTCGTAACGGGCTAAAGCTGGTCTGGGTTTCTTGTAACAGATCTTGCTATTCCCAAAAAATTAACTTGAGGTAGGAGATTGAAAATGAAATCCCGCTGTTTTGTGATCACTGCCAGCTTGAGTTGTGCGATTTTTTCCCTTATGGGTTGTACTGAAGATGCCATAACTCAACCATCTACAACTTTAAGGGACAAAATGGATAAAATTAAGTATATGCGTAGATAGGCGTTACTAAAGTAAAGATAGATTTATAGCGGTTTGCTCTCTAGTACGGTTAATTTAGATAGCCCATAGCACTCTCTATACAAGTCTTTGATTACATCTCATGTAACCGAAAATCGCTATAAGCTGGTCAAGGTGTATAAGGTGATTTATTTTTCAAACAATTAAGCATGTTGACTTAGAACATGTTTAAAAAGTTTTGCTGAAACCCTTTTTGATGGAGGATAGAGCCTATTTTTGGCAAAAGTACTCAAATCCTTACCCAGTCTTGGTTTCGACTGTAACTAGTTAAGAGAACGTTAAGAATAGAATAGCCAATTATAAGAGACAATTAGATAGTAATATCGGACAAACAATCCGGGGAGCAAGTTATGTTAGCGCCGATCCAAAAAAAGAAACTGATCAAATTATTTACGATGTTTGACGTGAATAATTCAGGAAAATTAAAGCTCAGTGATTTTGAGACGATCGCCAAAAAATTTTGTAAATTGCAAGGGTATAAATCTGACTCCCAAGAAGCAATTGAAGTGGTTGATCGTTTCTGTTACCGCTGGATCTACCTTAAGGGTGAAATTGAAAGGGACGTTCATCATGCCAGGGGGGCTAATGTCACCCTGGAAGAATGGCTAATATTTCATGAAAATAAACTAAACGAAGAAAGTTTCAAAGCTCATTTAAATAAGTTAAGAGAAATCATTTTTGAAGTGATTGATATCAACAACAATGCTCAAATCGAACAATCAGAATGGCGTAATCTATTTGAAATTTATCAAATTCCGGTTGTCTACTGTGATGAAACCTTTGCGTTAATTGATGGCGATCAAGACGGCATTATCAGTCGTGAAGAGTTATTTCAACGGTTAGATGAGTTCTATTATAGCCAAGACGAATCTGCGCCAGGTAACTACATATTTGGCCCGATTTAGATTTGGGATTATTGGGGAAGGCATGGTCAAGTTAACTGCTTGAAGAGCAGTGTTGTTTCAAATTTGGTTAAGCACACGCCAGTCAGATACGCAGCTCCTTGGTGGTGTAGAAAGGATTTCAGCGATTATTTTTCGTCGAACTTACGTGTACCTACATCTTGAACTCGGGTCTTAGCAGACGAATTTTCCGTTTTATGGGGTGACCTTCAGTGACGGATACAAGTAGCAAGAAGGCTTGTATAGCGAGGAACGCAGAGATGAGGTAAAAGGGGGAAACACAGGAAAATAATTGGGAGGCTAAAAAATGACCCAGAAAAAAATCTACAAGGAAGTTCAGGAATATCTCAAACAAGGGAGCAAATTCGTAGACCTGAGGTATATGGTGACTCTGGCATGGATGGTGGCAGCGCTGCTAGGGAGCCAAACAACCAATCAAAGTGGGGAAGTTACGTTCAAAGTCGAGCCAAAAAAGAAGATAGCAACCAAAAAAGATGGCGGCGCTTTTTCAAAAATGAGCGCATAAAGGTAGAGGACATCTATGTGCCGCTAATTCTCATATCATGTCGTGGTAAATGCACACAATTAAGCTCCCTTCACTCTAGGCCACCAATGATATGAGGTTAATCCCTGAATCAAGTGCTGCTGTTGTAGTAATTCCCGGCATCGGCTCTCCACTATGTCCTCAACTGCCTCAATACTGCCAAAGGCTTTGTTGGCTAAGGGCTCGTTGACTAATGGCCATAATCGTTCGGCTGGCTGTAACTCCGGAGAATAGGCGGGTAGCGGTAATAAGTGAATTCCTTCTGGTATCTCTAGTTTGTCGCTCAGATGCCAACTCGCTCGGTCGAGAGGTAGGATGACTCGCTTTTTCTCGCCAATCCCAAAGTGTGTGGAAAAGTCTTGGAGTACCTTGCTGAACAGCTCGGTGTTGACGTAGGGCAGAATCCACCAGTAAGTGTCTCCCGTTTCTGGTTGTACGAAGGCATACAGCCACGACCATTCTCGTTTCCAGTTGACTATAGCGGTGGGGGTTTCTCCAGCTTCTACCCACACCCGGCGAGTCACGGGATGTAGACCCAGGCGATGCTCATCCTCAGCCCAAATCTCGACGGTAGCGTCGGGATATTCCTGCTGTACTTTCTCGACTTCGGCTGCCAGTTTTTTTTTCCACTCCCTTTGCACTTCCTCCTCTGCCTCTTGATGTTGAGGCCGAGGTACTCTCAGGCGAAATCCCATTTCTTTGAGATACACCCATCCTTGTTGGCGGCTGACACCAATACCAAAGGCTTCTTGGAGATAATCACTCACCTTGCGTCCATTCCATAGACCTCCTTCAGGAGGAGGTTCTCTGAGGGCTTCCAGTAATTGAGCTTGTTGCACATCATTGAGAAGAGGTGCCGCACCTCGGTTTTGACGACGTAAATCTCCTAGTGCGGCTACGCCGATGCGATTGTAGCTGCGAACTAGTTCATAAATCCAAGAACGACTATAACCAGTCACAGCAGCTACTTCCTCGGTAGTACGACCTTGAGCTAATAACCAGATAATTTGATAGTGTGAACGTTCAATCGGTTTGTTTGCCTGACGGTAGCGTTGTTCTAAGGCGTCAATGGTGAGATGGGGGATAATGCTGATGCGTTTGGGCATAATAGCAAGTAAAGTTGCAACCCTTTTATCTTAAGCGCATTCAAGCCGACATGATATCACGGCAATATCAGGGCTAGTGGAGAAAAGACTCTACGTGGCATTGGATACAACCCTGTTGTGGAACCAATTATGAGGTTCGCGAATTATACCCTCCCCGACAACAGGCACTTTTTTATCACAATATTCAGGTCTGGGAGGATGTTCGCTTTCAGGCTAATCTGGCTTTGGCCTCTGTCCTTGGTGCCAAGGATAAGTGGGCAATTCTCACCAATGAACCCCCCTCTCTCGAAACTTTCTGGCAATATGGCTTACGCTTTCGTATCGAACATCTTTTTCTCGATAGCAAGTCTGGAGCTTTTCAGTGGCAATTGTCTCGGGTTCGCTCCGTTGAATGCCTAGAGCGTCTTTACTTCGTCATTGCTGTCGCCACTTTATTTTCAACTTTAGTTGGCTCGGCTGTTGTGTTCGATGGCTCCCGTTCCTGCGTTGATGCCCATTATCGACGAGGTCTGAGCTTTTTGAAGATTGGTCTGCGTTGGCTCACCTCTGTCGTTCACAAGGCTTACTCATTTTTCCGTTTTGACTAGACCTCTTTCATAATTCATGACCCAATGTGCTGTGTATTGTTTTCCCTGTCTAAAGTAGAGAGAGATAACTCATAGTTGTAGATGGCGGCAATCAAGTTGCAGCGGAGATTATAACGGCGACGACGATTGCGATATCGACCCGCCAAAACCCTGAAAATCTTCAAACTACGATTGATATGCTCGATACAGATGCGTTCGCGACTCAAAGCCTGATTATATTCGCGCTCTAAGTGAGTTAGTTCGCCCTTTTTTGACTTTTTGAGCGGCACATAGCTGTTGGGATGATAAGCATTAATTCCCTGATAGCCGCTGTCTTGAATGCTTTCGGTATCTGGATGAAGATGGACTCCAGAAGTCTTAAAAAGATGGAAATCATGACGACGACCTTCCCCGAAAAACAAACAGATAATTTCTTTACTGTAGCGATGAGCCAATACTTGACACTTGAGTGTATGTTGTTTTTTCTTGCCAGAATAATACTGTTTTTGCCCTTTTTTGGGACGTTCAATCGGAGTTTCCGTCACGTCAATAACCACGACATCAGGATACTCACCTTCTGACAGTAAATGTTTTTTCCCCGGCAGACGAAATCGCCCCGAGCCCATCAACACTGTTTCGACACGATGAACAATACGATAAACCGTTGCTTCTGAAATTCCCCAGTCTTTGGCTATGTGGTAGTAGGTGCGGTACTCTCGCCAATATTGGAGAGCTATCAGTAGCTGGTCAGGTGGGGTCAACTTTGGGGGTCGTCCTGCATTTGAGTGACCCACATAATATTCATCCCATGCCTGGAGCATCAGATTAAAAGTTTCTTTTTGAATGCCGGTATATCGCTTAAAGTTCGACGGGCTCAGGGTCTGAGCTGTTTCATAATTCATTTAATATGCTCTCAAGAGTAGAACTTTTATCAGCCTTACCATACTGTGAAACCAATTATGAAGATCTAATATCTGCCTGTTTTGCCTTCTGCCCCTTGTTTTCCCTCTCTCAAAGCCCGTGACCGTTACTATCGACAAATTACCTTCTTTCTTATCCGCGAATATAATTGTGTCGCATGAATGTCCTATTAACCGCACTATAAAATGTGTCCGTTGGTGAGGGGTGGAATACTAAGCTGATGTATCCCACCCAGAGTTAACTGATATTGAAATTAAGTTAGTCAATTATTTGACTTCTTTCTATCCTCCAGCTAAAAAAGAATTAATTGGTTAGAATCAGGTGTTTCATACTATGACAAAATCAGCAGTACTCAAAGCAGAGACTTGGGTACTGAGTAAAATAGCTAAATCCTGCCCTAAAGCATTGATTATGGTGTTACCACCGTCTTGGCGCAGATTCAAATCATTAAAGCTCAGACCAGGACTAGTGGCACCAAACCCTATCACATCTTCGCCAATAGTAAAGTCGGTTATGGTGTTAGCTTCAGTGGGTAAATCAACGGTATCAGTAACAATCCAGAATTGATCCATTCCCGTACCGCCGGTAATGATGTTGTTGCCGTCACCAGAACCGACAAACAGCGTGTCATTGCCAGAACCAGCAATAATGCGGTGATTAGAGCCGCCCATTAGGATGTCATCTCCACCGCCTAGGTCGACCCGCGAGAGATCGCCGCCTGGAGCAAAGCTAATATCGACGAAATCACTACCGCCACCGGCAAAAAGAATTTGGTTATCTCCGATGAATTGCTTTTCATCGGGAACTTCCGTATCGAAGAAGTCTGCATCAGTTGTGCCAAAGACACTGCTAGGGACGGAAGGAGGTGGAGGGGTAGGTTGACCGAGTCGAGGATCAAGATCGAGGGATTCGGGTAACTCGAGCAAGATCATTTCAGTATTGTCAATGTCGGGACCACGACCAATAGAGAATGGGTAATTGTTATCATTGGCTACCAAGATGGTGTTTTCATCAAGTACAAGTACATCCTCAATGGTCACAAAGGGAAAGTCAAAGCTGGTTTCACCATCACCATTGAGGTCGTTGGGATCCTGAATTTGCAGTAAATCTACTATTAATTCTTTGCTGACAAAACCGCTTTCATCTTTGTCAGTAAGATCAATCTTAAAGATTTGCTTGAACTCTGCTGTCTCCCCTTGTCCACCATCACGTTCAATGACTAGGAATTCATTGTCATTGATCGGAGTTAGATCGCCGATGAAATGGCTGGTAGATTCCATTTGGTAGTAGCCAGCTAACTCATCTGCAAATGACTGACTGGCAACATCAAACTCATAAATCCTTAATGAGCCTTCTGGATCTCCAAATACAGCTTTTTCCAGCATTGGGTATAAAGTCATCCGATCAGGACTATAACCTAACCCTTCAAAACCGCCGGAACCTGGTAAGTTAGCTTCTGCATTACCCGCTAATACTACTGGGTTTTGAGGTGAGAGCACTTCATCTGCTGTAGCCCGTTCTACCGCTTTGCGTGCTTGATCGGGGAAGTCGCTAAAGAAGCCATCAGTTCCTAATTGCAAAAACGCTTCGTATTCTTTTTGTGGATCTCCTCCGTAACTTGCTGGTAAGTAAAACTCATCACTACGGAAAGTATAAGGATCTACTTCTAATCCTTCTACATGAGCATCATCAACTAAAGTGGTAGGCTCTCCGGCAAAGCGATCGGCATCACTAATTTGACCATCACCATTGATGTCATCTGGATTTCCATCGCCATCTTCATCTACGGTATTGAGGGGAATAATGCGAGTTTTTGATGGTCAATACCGACTGCATACCCAGCAATCTCTGCCAGTCCTTCTGGAGTTACCATGTCATCGTAGGTAATGCCAGTTCCTGCTTCTATTTGATCATAAGGAGCACCACCACCTCCAATTAATTGGATTAGGGGAATATCTACGCCAGCAGCCGGCATAATTGTCTCATCGAGTTCTTTGAGATTGTTGATTTCAAAGGACTGAATCAAGGTGCGATCTGGATCAGTGAACTCTTCTGCCACCAAGGTATCAATCAAAATTTGGGAGGTATTGATTCCCACACTTTCAAAATAAGTAGGGTGCTTGGTTTCTGGATAGATGTTGATTTTTTTACCGGTAGCTTCTTCTTCGGCTTTGACATATTGAATAATTTCCGCCAAGGTGGGGATTTCATAGAGATTATCGTAGAAGGTGTTATCAGGGCGAATTTCAGGAATCCGTTCTTTTGCCCTTAAAAGCTTGATTTCTGCCAAAGTAAAGTCTTCAGAGAACCAACCAGTAATGGTATCTCCGTCAATGACTTTGGTAGTTAGGCGATCGGCAAAGAAAGGCAGCTCTGCAACACTTGTACTGGCCTCTTTCAAAACCAAGTTACCATTTTCATCAGTAACTGGGTCACCATTTTCATCGGTTTGAACAATGGCTAAAGCATTTTCGTGACGAGCAATTAAGACTCCATCTTGCGTGGGAACTAAATCAGGTTCAATGAAGTCCACTTGTTGCTCTACTCCTAAGTTATAGGCAGCAGATCCAATATCGCTTAAGGTATGTTCAGGACGATAGCCACTAGCACCGCGGTGAGCAATTACTTCTGGTGCTTCCCCGCTGAGGGTATTGATTTGGGCAATATTGGGGGTAGCAATAGGAGCATCAATTAATTCTCCTTCGCTGTTAAAGTGAAGTAAATAAGGACCAAATTCTTCTCCAATCCAGATAGTACCGTTATCAGCTAGGACTATCGATTCAATATCAAAGTCCGCACCAGTTAAAAGGCGATCGTTTGTTTCTTCATTGACAATGTCAAAGGGTATTAAGTCATTAGGATCCGACAGTTGAATAAAGTCAGTCCATTCTGCTTCTCCACTGCCATCCTCTGGGGTCTTGAAATTGGGGTCAACCTTATAAATTCGTAAGAGATAATCAGCACTATTATCCTTACTACCAAAGCCGTTATCGGATAAGAACCAGTATTGACCATCTTTAGCAAATTGAACTCCACTAAAGCCTTGTACCGGTTGCTCATCGAAAGGAGTTTCCCGTCCATTAGTGGGATTATCCAGGGCACTACCAGAAGCAGGAGGACCAGCAAAAGTATCAGCTGGTAATTCGCTATAGCCTACTAATTCTGCTTCAGGAGTAATTGGTTCAGGTTCATCAAGGTCGATGTTGAACTGAAATATCTGACCCCCTTGATCCGCTTGGCGTTTGGCAATGATTCCACTAGATTCCCCACGATGCTGCACCACACCAAAAAAGGTTTGTTCATCCAGGGGTAGGCTGCCAATGATTTCTTGTGCGCCCGTTCCGGCAATTTCTTCTTGGGTATAGAAACTGCCGTCTTCCTTCTGGGCTACAAGGTGAGTTACGTTCCAAGTACCGGAAAACTCAGAACTGGTTGCTCGTGTGAACGTCTCTGGAATGGCTGCAACGCCTTCTAATGCACGAGGATTATCGCTACCACCAGCCGAAGCTATGAAGTAGCCTTTTCCTTCCTCTTCCAGTTGTAATGTCTCACCATCAATAGGCAGAACATACTTCCGTTCACCAGCATCGTTTCCAGAGTCTTCGTCTACGATTAAGTAGTCGCCGTCAGAGGCTTTGACCCACTGAAGACCATCTGGTTGATCTGCGCGAGCCTCGCCTTTTTCAATGTGGATCGCATGGGTTAATGTCCCATCAGGGTTAAGGTCATCGCTCTGGTGACCAAGACCTTTGCCACCGGTTTCTAGGGTTAGGGAGCCATCTACACCAGCTAAGATTCGATTTACGTCTGCTGAGAGATAATCTGGCAAACCATTACCATCGAAATCGTTGTTCTCAAGCTCATCAACAATGTTGGTGAACTCGATGCCCAACTGAGCGCTGGGTACGGTCAAGTTCTGCACATAGCGATGCTTAGTAATGTCTGGATCGACAGCCGGATGTTCGGTCTTGCTATCACCGTTGAAGTAGGTGTAACCGTCGGGTTGTTCGTCTGCCTCAACGGTTCCATCTTCTAGGATGTCCCCATCTTTTTCCCAGAGGAATACCTCAGTATCTGCGGCTGCTTCAGGTGTGTCGAAGCCATCCCAACGGAAACTGGTTGGTACATACCGTGCGCTGAAGTTATCAGGAGCATCAGCGTCGGTGGCATAAGCATCCATCATGAACTCGTCGGCATCTACGGTCTCGATGCCTAGATCGGCGTAGGTAGCATCATCCAGTGCCATTCCATATAACTGACCATAGAGCAGACCATTACGACCTAAAAAGGAATCCCGTTCGCTAGCATCTTCGGTGAGGGCATTGCCATCTTCATCGACACCCTTCTTACCGATATAGATCATCAACGGTGCTGGCTCGACTTCCAGGTTATATCCTGCCATCACCACTACAACATAGTCTTTATGACCCGAGTTGATGGGTAGCAGTTTCTCGTAACCAGACTGACCTAATACGGGTACTGTGTAAGCCGTCTCATTTTCGATATCGACTACCATGGAAGCCAGACCCATCGTGGTAGTAAAGAAATCTTCTCCAGGAGAGAGGCCTGGTCGTGCGTTTTCTTCCGTGATACCGGCGGCGGCTTCGTCAAACAGTTCGCCGATGTTCCACTCTTCGCCCATGAGGTAGATGTCATCTTCAAAGCCGATACCATCGCCGTACTTATGTGTTTGCTCATAGTAAGCTCCGCAGAAGGAGTGGAAGAACCATTCACCTTGGGTAAGTAGCTGATCTGAGTCAAACTCAACCACTGTGCCGTCTGCTAGGGTTTGATTACCCCATTTAGCACTCAGATCGGTTGGGTCTAAGTTCTTGCCGTCAACAATTTTGCCGAATACGTTGTAAACCGTATTAAACAGATGTCCTGCCCCCTCGAACATCTCGCTGGCGGCACTGTCATTGTTGAGAAAGTCCGCAAACCCTTCGCGGTTGTAGTCGATGGTGTGAACGTGAGAGCCGGTAAATCTCACTCCACTGTCCATAACCCAAGGGTAAGTCTCTGCCTCAGAGCTAGATAAGGTGGCATAGGACTCAGACTGATAGACTACCCGTATGGTGTCTTCATCTAGTAGGTAGGCTGCATGACCGTCGGGATAACCGGTTAATACGTGGCCATTGGCTGGGTCAATCTCCCCCACAGTAGCCAATGCTTTAAAATTTCCGTAAGGGAATTCTGTATCGCCGCTGCCTCCATCCTGTAAGTGTTCGGGCTTGGTGGAACTGCCTGCTTGAGGAATCAGTGCAGTGGTTTCTCCAACTAATTCTACTTTTAGATCACTCATAATTTTTCAATTTATAGCGGTTTTTTTCTAACATTAAGAAGATGCTGGAAAAGAGTCAGAGCCAACGAGAGAATAGGGTTTTGAGTCTGGTCTCTTCAACGAAATAATCTGGGTTTTAGCGCTTATTGGAGACTTCTCAAACATTTTCCAAAGTGGCTCAAACTTTCTATTTATAAGGACTTGTGCGTACTTTTCTGTAGTGCAAATCTCTATAAATAATAAATAGTCTTTTACATTAGTAAATTATCAATATAAAGTTAATATAAAGTTAACACAAAGTTAATATAAAGTTAATTTATTCAAACTTGTTAAAAACTTTACTTAAGGGAACCTCTATTAATCGCCACAAGCAAACTAATGAACTTAAATTATCTATAAAAAATGGAGGTAAACTAAAGCGGAAAAATTAGAAGAAAGATACAAATTTTTAAAAGGTAAGAAAAATATCCTAAACAGGTTAAGGGCTGGTTGACTGACAAAACTTCTAAAACCCAGGCTAATCTGACTTTGGCCTTTGTCCCTGGTGCCAAGGATAAGTGGGCAATTCTTACCAATGAACCCCCCTCTCTCGAAACTTTCTGGCAATATGGCTTACGCTTTCGTATCGAACATCTTTTTCTCGATAGCAAGTCTGGAGCTTTTCAGTGGCAATTGTCTCGGGTTCTCTCCATTGAATGCCTAGAGCGTCTTTACTTCGTCATTGCTGTCGCCACTTTATTTTCAACTTTAGTTGGCTCGGCTGTTGTGTTCGATGGCTCCCGTTCCTGCGTTGATGCCCATTATCGACGAGGTCTGAGCTTTTTGAAGATTGGTCTGCGTTGGCTCACCTCTGTCGTTCACAAGGCTTACTCATTTTTCCGTTTTGACTATCTGCCTGTTTTGCCTTCTGCCTCTTGTTTTCCCTCTCTCAAAGTCCGTGACCGTTACTATCGAAAAATTACCTTCTCTCTTATCCACGAATATAATTGTGTTGCATGAATGTCCTATTGATCGTACTACAAAATGTGTCCGTCAGTGAGGGCGTGACCTCTGCTTGATCAGGCATTATCATGCATTTTTATATAATTGTATTTATTTAGTTTTATTCATGGTTTCGCAGCAACCACTACAACCGGACATTAAACCGCGATTTCAACTGTCTGGTCGTGCTTATCTCATGATGGCGATCACGATTTTTGGTGCGGCCAATGCGATCACACGCAAACTTACTGAAATTGGCGCAGAGAACCTGATTGACGGGCGTAATCCTATTTCATTTTGTAATGTTCTTTTCGTCGGCAATCTCTGTGCCTTAATCTTGCTCAGCATCATTTACACGGGAGATTGGATACGGGGAAGCTGGCAAGCGATCCCGCGCAAAAGCTGGATCATGATGACACTGGTGGCAATTTTAGGTGCGGTGGCTGTCCCAACCATGATTTTCACGGCGCTCTCAATTACTCCAGTTAATAACGTGATTTTGATCGGACAGATTGATACGCCACTGGGGCTTATTCTGTCCGTTTGTTTTCTGAGCGCGAAAGTGAACCGCTGGGTTATTGCCGGTGCAGCGCTTTCATTTATTGGCGTGAGCTTGACGGTGTTATTACAACCTCCCGGCGAAGCGATGACGGGTTTCATGATTGGGAAAGGTGAAGTCTTGGTCATAGTAGCATCGGTGATTAAGGCGATCGTCAATGTAATTAGTAAAGTAAGTCTTGACTCGATTCCGCTGGGAATTTTCAGCACCTATCGGATGTTGATCGGTACGATTGTATTTTTTGGTTTAACGGTAAGATTGTACGGAGCAGAACATTTCATAGATATCACTTCGCCGTTTCTTTGGCAGTGGATGCTATTTTATAGCGCTGTCATTGTGGTGGGCGGTCAGCTATTTTGGTTGAGTGGACTGAAACGCAGCACTGCTAGCGAAGTTTCTTTTGCGACGGCCTTTAATCCACTGGTGGGCGTACTTGCAGCCTACTTTTTACTAGGCGAAGTGCCGATAACTGCTCAGTACATAGGTGGTCTAGTGATTGTGGTGGGGATTATTGTTAATCAGGTCGGTGTGCGTCAGCTTAATGTGAAAAAAGATGCGCCAAAGCCGACGCCGAAAGAACTCATGGAGAGTGTGACTTACAAAGGAATTTAGTAGCTTGGTTGTTATGTACTGAATTGTGGGCTGAGGAGATTATGGCGCGATTAGGGAGTCCCTGTTCTGGAAATTAGGCTCAGTCAAACTTGCGATACTTCTTTAGCACAAAAAGACTAGATTTTCTGGAGGCTGGCTTTAATCTGGAGTTTTTTCAATGCTCGAATTAATCGGAGAGCCTGGGACTCATACAAGGGCTTTGAGAGGGTTTGAGGTAAATTTTCCATCAAAGTTCTGGCCGTTTGTAAGGAGCATCCAGTAATACGACTCAGGGTGTTGGCACCTTCAAACTCATCATCTTGATGGCGCACTTTCTCTACTCGCACGCGCCACGTTTTTTGAGCCAAATCCCGCACTTCAATTTTTTTTAGACCGTTGATGGTGGCCAGAATTATCAGGCGATCGCCATTGCGCAGAATAATATCATCAGAAGGAAAAAAATGGGCTGAACTGGCGTTTGCTGACTGGTACCAAATAGGAATGACCTTGTAACCACAAGAGACTTCTCCCATTAGTAATCCAATTAACGTGTCATGGGCTTCAATTTGATATTCTGCAACTAGAATCGTATTTTGATTAAGTTGAAACAGATTGAGAATATTTTCTCCAAAAGCGGCTCCAACAAATACCTCAGCCGCTAGAGAATAAGCATCCAGCACTTGAGCTTGTGGCAATAAGCCAATTAACGCCCGACTTAATTCTGATTTATTCGTTCGGATAATCAACTCAGCATCTTCATTAAGTTTTTGGGTAAGCAGGGCAACTTCCAAATTCAATAAATCTTTATCAGTCAGCACCAGCACACTTTTCGCTTCTGCTAAATTAGCCTGGGTCAAACACTCAGGTAACGACTCATTAATGACTGGAAATCTTTGTACTGCATTGGGATCGGGTGTGGAAAAAGACACGCAAACAAAAGGTTGTCGCCATTCCTTTAATAAATTAGCAACGCGCTTTCCCACCCTACCCAAGCCGATAATAACGACGTGTTGACGCTCTGGCACTGGCACTCGTTTACGGATGAGGGTGAACTGCTGAGCAAGTAAGTTTTCCGTGAGCAGTGCGTATAAAATCCCCACCATAGCCGTCCCCGCCAGGGTTAACAATAATGCCAACAATTGCACCAACCAACGATATTCTTCCGCCTCTTCGAGCTTTTCAAATAAGTCCCCATACCCCCCCAGCAGCAACACTGCAGTGCTATAAAATGCTGACCAACCTTGAGTCTGAGGCAAAGAAATATGCAGCAGAAATGTTCCTATCGCTAGCAACGAAATAATCATGATTGCGGCTAGCAGTACCACTGGGCGAGTGGTCAACCAATGTTTAAGATGCTGTAAACGCTTCAATCCCAGGGTTAATGGGATAAATTTCTGACTTTTCCCATGGGGTGAATGGGTGATTTCTCTAGATGCGCTGCTCATCGAACGGGGAACGACCGTAGAGCGGGGGCTGCGACGAGCAGAATTATCTTGTTTTAACTGCCAATGATCAATTAATTCGATGTAAATGAGTTCATCGTGGGCATGAAGAATCGTTGCTTGATCAAATTGGGAAAAATGAGTTGGCCAAGGATTATTGAGGGAGCGGTGTGCTAAGATTCGCCGGGATTTGTTATTTAATTCATATAGCTTAAATTGATGTATCCAAGAATGATTGGGCGGTAAGGAACGATGAACAACGTGAAGCCATTGCTCACTAAGTTTAAAAAAGCCCAGCGTTTCACTACCTAACGCAGCTAAAGCATAAGCATTTGCTGGCAATTCTAACGGGTCATAGGCAATAAAATTACCCAGTTTTTCTTCCAATAATTGATTCAGATTAAGTTTGCTACAGCGGACAACTAAACGTGTCGTAGCACTGCGCTGGCGAGCTAGCAATGCAGTTTCAATATTAATTTGATCATTGGATGTGGCAATAATGACAGCTCGACAGTTGGGCCAATCCAATTGATCTAATGTTGGTTCGTAAGCACAGTCACCAATAATGAACTGATCCAACAGTGTGGGGAGTCCGGGAATATCAAATTGAGTGAGCTGTTTTTGTTCAATCGCTGATACCGCTACCCCAAATCGTTTGAGTGCAAGTACGGACTGTTGCCCCAAACTGCCAAGCCCACAGACTAAAATGTATTCAGAGGAAACAAAACCTGAGTTCATTTTGTTTTTGGGAAAGTTTTTGAGTGAGCGTGACGAAATGACTGAGAGTCTGCAAAAGGGGAAAAGCTTAGCAAAGCACTAGTTAAAATCTTAATGGCAATCTTTGCAGGCAGACTTTTGGTGATTACCTAATGCTTTGCGAGAGGATATAACTGATGCCGTTTGTTTAGATCAATTAGGGAGCTTTTACATGATTAGCCCAACATCAGAAATGGTTGCAGAATCTCACAAATTCTCTGATCCCCTGTTCCTACTATCAACACTGCAAAAACTGCGCCAAAGCGTTGAGACCGGTGGTAAAAATACTTTTGATCGTTGGCAAGTTCGCATTCAGCGTCCGGAGTTTTTAGCAAGTGCCCTAAATTTAGCTCAGTATCTAGCATTGCGGCGGCATGATTTACGTTCCCTTCAAGTTGGACTCATGCCTTGGGGTCTCTCTTCATTAGGTCGAATTGAAGCTCGCGTTATGCCTAATCTAGATGCCGTCATTGCAACCCTAGCCGTTATTTGTGGTTCCGATTCTGTTCAGCTACCCAATCGTCCGTCCATCGAATCTTTTATTGAAGGGACTCGTTTACTACGGCAACATACTGAAGAATTGTTCGGGCCCAGTTTGCCTCACCGCCGTGTCAGGATCATGGTGACGTTGGCAACCGAAGCTGCAACCAACTATGAAATGGTGCTTAAACTGATTCAACGTGGTGCCAGATGTATCCGCATTAACTGTGCTCATGATAGTCCAGAAGCTTGGGAACGCATGATCGCGCATGTTCGTAAAGCAGAACTGGAAACTGGTTCATCTTGTAAAATCATGATGGATTTGGGGGGACCGAAAATTCGCACAGGCTTTGTTGTTGCGCCACCCCATGCAAAGCGGTTATTCCAGGGTGATTTGATTCTATTGTCGCGGTCTGTACCTAACTCTAGGGATGCAGTAAAAGAGGAAGCTACTTTAAGCGCTACAGACAAATTTCAAATCTCCTGTACAGTTCCCGATATTCTTGATCTGTTGGAAGTGAACGCGCCTGTGTACATTGATGATGGCAAAGTTCGGACTCGTGTGGCTGACGTTCAATATCCTCTATCAAATGGTCAATCTGCCATCTTATTAGAAGTGACCCATGCTAGCCCCAAAGGGGGCAGACTCCGCTCCGAAAAGGGGTTGAATTTTCCGAATACAGCCTTATCGCTGTCTCCTCTTACAGAAAAAGACCTTGACGATTTGGACTTTGTCGCCGCTCACGCTGACATTATTGGATACTCTTTTGTGCAAAAACCTGCTGATATTGAGTTAATCCAACAAGAATTGGACAACCGCACTGGGGAGCAGCGGCCCTAACCGGCTCTTGTGGCAAAGATTGAAACAGCGATCGCCGTTAGCAATCTTCCAGAGCTGATTATTTCCGCAGCTGGTAAGCGACCGTTTGGCGTCATGATTGCCAGAGGGGACTTAGCGGTTGAAATTGGATATCAACGTCTTGCAGAGATCCAAGAAGAAATCCTCTGGGTTTGTGAGGCGGCTCATGTTCCCGTAATTTGGGCAACGCAAGTTCTGGAAAGCCTTGTCAAAAAGGGTGCACCTTCGCGTGGTGAGATGACGGATGCCGCGATGGCTGAGCGCGCTGAATGCGTCATGTTAAATAAAGGTCCATTTATCGCGGAAGCAGTTACTATTTTGGATGATGTCTTAACTCGCATGGAAGCTCATCAGTCAAAAAAAACACCCCAGTTGCGGGCATTGCATTCGTGGTAAATTTCTCACCAAAATTATCTTCTGGTAAGCCTTTGGCTATTTTCATTAGATCTCTTTGATCTAAGGTTGTACCATCTACACCCACGACTGAGCAAAGCTTCTATCATCAGCCTTTCCTTAAAAAACAAGAATAACTTGCCAACCATTAAACCTTAATGATGCTCAGTCATAATGATGCTCAGTGAGTAGCACCATGGCTCCAACAGTGGCGTCCCGATGTGTTCGACACTCTGCTAGTTGTATTTGGTTATCAGAAGCGATGCTGAGAGGAATTCTCCTATGATTCTTTCCACAGTCTTTGTCCAAGCGCTGTTTGCCGGTTTGTTCAGTGCCGTTTCCATGCCGTTGGGGGCAATCACATCCATGTTTTGGCATCCCCAACAGCGAATTATTGCTTTTTTAATGGCATTTGGTGGTGGGGCTTTGCTAGCAGCATTATTTTTAGATTTGGTTAATGAAGCTAAGGACAAAGGCCATATTTTAGAACTGATTGTGGGGACAATTTTGGGATCGATTTTATTCACTGTGATGGATAAAGTCGTGAATAATGCCGGGGGATTTCTCCGTAAACCCTCCACCACTCTTGTTCACCTCAGTCAACAAGAATCTAAGCGCTTAGCGCAACGAATTGATCAACTCCGGCGAATTACCTTATTTCAGCATTTGGAGCCAGAAACCTATAGCGTTTTATCTACTGTCATGTTGATGGCTAGCTTCAACGAAGAAACGTTGATATATCGAGCAGGTGATCCCAGTGAAACCGTCTATTTCATCAGTCAAGGGGGAGTCACGTTAACCTATCCAAAGCAAGCTGACCAAGGGGCGATCGCCTTATCGAGGAATGATACCTTTGGACGATTAGCATTTATTACTGGCTGTCCCCACAACTCCTCGGCGGTGATTACCCAATCAGCTCGTTTGGGGATGCTTTCCCGTTCTGACTTTGAAGAATTATTGAGAGGATCACATCGGTTGATGGAAAATACGGCTAATTATCTCCAAAGTGAAGAAATTTCAGCCTATTTGCAACAGCGGGGACTAACAAGACACGAAATTGAACAATGGGTATTTTCAGCATTACAAAACTTGCGACAAAGGGGCACTATTCCGCCGGCTATCACCTTATCGGATCGTCCAGAAGAATTTTTAGCCCGCATTGACCACATTCGCCGGTTACCTATTTTTTCCTGCTTGTCTTTGGATGAACGCCAGGATTTTGCAGACCGTTTAATCTTTAAACAAGCTGAAGATGGTTTTATTCTTTTTCAACCCCAGGATCCGCCTGATCGCCTATTTATTTTAGCTTCGGGAGAAGTGGAAATTATCTATCCTGCTGCACTCCACCAAACACCTCTGATTCTTCATGCTGACGATGTGATTGGAGAACTTTCCTTTGTGACGGAGACCAAACATACCGTGACGGCGATCGCCAAAACCGACATCACTTATTGGGTAATCCGCCGACAAGCCTTTCAGGAATTATTACAAAAATCATGGCAATTAAGGCATAACTTAGCCAATTTTCTCCAACAAGCGAAGCTTCAAAACTACCTGAAGCAATTTCACCATGTCGAATCATCAAAAGTGAAAGACTGGACAAAAAAAGCCCTGACCCAGATGAATGCTCAACATCTTATTCCCTCTGCAGCGGAGATCGCTGATGAGTATAAAGAAAAAGGCAACGCTCCAATGGCTATTTGGTTGGGATTGATGATGGATGGCATTCCCGAAGCATTGACCATTGGCGCTCACCTTGTCGCTGCGCCGTTGAGTCCTTCCCTTCTCGCAGGTCTGTTTATTGCCAACTATCCAGAAGCGTTTTCCAGTTCTGAAGGAATGCAACAACAGGGTTTTGCGAAAATCCGAATTCTAGCGATGTGGAGTTCCATCATGATTGTGACAGGACTTTTAGCGGCCTTAGGGACAATCCTCTTTGGTTCTGTCACCAGCAATGTTGTGTCGTTTCTGGGCTCCATTGCCGCAGGCGCTATGTTGACCGTCATTTCAGAAACCATGTTGCCAGAAGCCTATGCCAAAGGTGGTTCCGTTGTCGGAATTTCGACCATCTTAGGATTTTTGGCGATCGTTGTAATCCAGTCAGCGGGCAACGCACCCGGTCTCGATATTAATTGAATTGGCTTCACCATCATTCTTTCCTTGTCATCAACTTATTTTGGTTGACGCTTCAGGCTAGCTGCTGGGGTCATTCTACCTCTTGCAACTCACCACTCGTAAATAAACGTCCGATCACTTCCTCAATGGGGGGATCATTGACGCTTAGATCCAGCACAGGTAAGTCGGCTAATAGCTTGGCGATCGCCGTCGTTAGGTTGTCCCGTCGGATCAGATAGCGCACCTTTTGACCATCAATTGCTTCGATTTCTCCATAGGTTTGTAGTTTCTCCGCCGACACCGGAGTGGACAACTCCACCGCCACTTCTCGGTAAGGCGAAAACTGATCCACTAGAGTCGCTAATTTACCGTCATACATTAACTTTCCTTGGTGGATGAGCAACACCCGCTCGCATAAGGCGGTAATGTCGGCCATGTAATGGCTTGTTAAAAGGATGGTGGCTTGATATCGGTGGTTATATTGCCGTAAAAACTGCCGAACAGCGACTTGTGCGTTAACGTCAAGTCCCAAGGTCGGTTCATCTAAAAAGAGCACTGTGGGGTGATGGAGCAACGCCGCCAAAAGCTCAGCCTTCATCCGCTGCCCCAACGATAATTTACGCACCGGCTGTTTTAATTCTGTGCCTAGGGTCAACATTTCCCCCAACTCCCCTAGGCGCTGCTGGAAAATATCGTCCGGTATTTGGTAAATTGCCGCATTGATACGCAGGGAATCCAGGGCGGGAAGATCCCAAATCAATTGCTGCTTTTGCCCCATCACTAGACTGGTTCGTCTTAAGAAGGTGGCTTGACGCTGAAACGGATCGTAACCCGCCACCCTGACTCGACCTGAGGAGGGTTTGATCAAGCCTGTCAGCATTTTTAAAGTGGTCGTTTTTCCCGCACCATTGGGTCCCAAAAAGCCGACCATTGCTCCGGTCGGAATGGTGAAAGAGATGTCTTTAACGGCTTGCACTTGCCGATAACGTCGTTGCCAAAAGTGTCTGAGTGTTCCTTTGAGCCCAGGCGACTTAATCGCCACTTGATAAACCTTTCCTAGTCGCTCCACTTGAATTGCGGCCATTGACGTTGCATTGGGTGTTCTTGAATCAACCATCAAATTTTGACACCCCGATGTTAAGAATGCGTGGCTTAGTTTACTTTGTGGATCAATTTTTCTCTAATGATCTTTAGCATTGGCAACAAAAAAGGAAACCAAAATCCTTTCTGCTTTCCTTTTCAATCTGATCTTATCCCGATTCGGAAGTTTAGCGGGTAGAATGATTGCTTGATGTATCATCAGCTAGCCGTTGTGTGACGGTTCTGGGGAAGGATATGGAAAACAAAACATCGACCACCCGGCCTTTCTGGTTTAGGCACTTTGATAAGCTCCTGCTGCTATGCGGGGGGCTCTATCTCATTGGCGTCAGTGTTTGGTTGGGACAAAAGCGCCAGGCGACTGCTGAGGATTCCGCCACAAACAGTGGGCAAGCGGTTGAAATTATCACCCAGGATGATCAGGCGTTTGTAAACTACTTACGTCAATCGGTGGAAACGCTGCAACAATCCCAAACCAGCTCCGCCGCCTCTGGCCAAACTACGCCTGCCCCTGACCCGGCGATCACCGCGCCGACTGCTTCGGTTGCGGTTGCCCCTGCCCCCAGTGCCCCTGTCCCAGTCCCGCCACCAGCCCAGCCGACGACCACGGTGGTCGAACGTCATTATTACCCGGTGTATCCCGGAAATTCTGCTGCGCCTGCACCTCCCACCGTCGCGGCGGCCACTCCCCCTCCCGCGCCCCCGCCGCTCGTTCAAAGTAAAACCAGCCATGATCTCGTTGGAGTCTTAGAGGCAGGAGACCGCTCTTCAGTTCTATTTCGTTGGAATGGCATGACTCAAAAAATTCAATTGGGAGAGGCGATCGGCAGTAGTGGTTGGATGTTGACATCTGTATCAGGTCAGAAAGCGATTCTATCCCGCCAAGGAAAAACACGGTATCTTGAAGTAGGTCAGGGCTTTTAAGAGAACTGGTTGAGAGACTTAATTTTGGGAGATTTACAGCATGGGGGTTTTCGATGACGTCAGTCGATTCTTTGAAGACCGTTTGGATGAGTTTTTAAAAAATAACCCACAGTTGGAAATTCAAGCATTGGTTGAGCAGTTGCGGGAACAAGAAGCAGATGCCAGGCAATTATTGGCTGAATTAGAACGAAAAAAACAGCAGCAGGAGTCCGAAATTCTGGCCTTGGCGGAGGATGTCAAAGCTTGGCACAGTCGCATTGCTAAAGCTCAGGCTGCAGGCAGGCAGGATCTAGCTCAAGCGGCGCAAGAACGAGAGGCCGCTATATTACGCCAGGGCAATCAAGTATGGGGGCAAATGGAAGCGACTCGTCACCGATTGGAACAGGCACAATCATTGCTCCAAGAAATCCGACAACGTTTACAGGCGGCTACTCAACGCGCCGCCCAAGTCCGGGTAGAACAACAGGCTGCGAAGGCGGCGGCTAACCCCGATACGATGGGTTGGCAACGGGGAGAATCGGCACGTCCCTATCAGCGCAATCTAGATCCCCTGGATGAAACCTTTCGGCAATGGGAACTAGAAGAGGAACTAGCGGGCATCAAGCGAAACATGAGGCGATCGTAATTAAGGGGGAATACACCATTCTCCAGTGATTTTCCTTGCTTTTTCGCTGCTTGCTCCCATGCTTTCACCTGATTTTCTAAAACTTCAACGCTGGCAAAAACTGGCAAACTTACTCCACTCACCCGGCCGCCATGACAACGGCTATTTTTGTCTGTATGACGATTTACCAGCATTCCGAACATGGTTAGAACAGGAGCATCAAATACTTTTTTTTGACGCCGGTCAGTGGGAAATATTACAGCAAGCGCTGAATGAGTTAGAACAGTTTCAAGGTAGTGTGTTGATGATTGCGGGGCTGGAAAAACATCCTAATCCCCAGGATTTTCTGGCAAACTTAGCTCAAATCAAGAATAATTACTGTCCTAATCGCCATTTTCATTGGTTAGTCTCCATTACGCCGGCGATCGCCCCAGAATTTCGTGACTTGAAGTCATTTATGGATGGTAAAGCTGCCCACGTTGATTTACGGCTGACCTTTACCGATATTGAACCCCCGTTGGAACACTTCTGGCGCGTCCTCTGGCAGGACACTATCCAGCATCCCCCCGAAGAGCAGACTGTACTCACACAAGAATTAGCGGCTTTTTTTCATACCCTCGAAACGAGTCAGCTTGATCTAGCAAGCGCGACCGAAAATACCCTAGTGGGCAAACTTCTTTTACTCCAAGGATGGCTACTGGAATCCCAGGGCGAAGAAGGACGGCGAATGGCCCGGGAGCGTTACCAAGAAAGTTTTGATATTTGGCAATCCTTAGGGGAAGAAGAACCGGTCATTTGGTTGGCGTTACGGCTGGCTTATCTCTGGCTGTTGGAGGCTGATGGAGAACCTAATCGCGGCCATGAAACCTGGCAACAGACTCAAGCATTGGTCGAAACGGCGATCGCCGGATTACGGAAACGGCAATGGCGCTTTTTTCACTACGACACATTGGAATTTCTAGGCCAAATTTTACGGCGGTTAGAAAACTGGGAATATCTGAAGCAATCGGCAGAAAATAGTTTGATTTTTTTTTACCAACTGTCTCCCTTTTGGGAAACAGAGACGACAGCAAAACCCACAGCCGACCAACCCTGGTCAGAAGCACAATTACAGTACATCACGGCACTCGCCTATGCCCTGTTAGCAGAGGCATTAATGGAGCAATGGAAATTTGACGAAGCCGAAGCAGCCCTAAAACAAGCTTTTGAGGTTATGGCCAAAGGGTCAAATCAACTGACCCCCTTAACGCCCCGACTGCATTACCTCTCTGGTCGCATTTACTTGGCCAACGACCAACCCCGCACAGCATTAAAACGATTCCAGGAAATCAGCCAGCAGCTAACATTTGACGACGATCCCCCCTTATTTATGGCTGTCCTGGTGGAACTCCGGGCATGCTATCAACAGCTTGAGGACTGGCAGCAAGTCTTACATATCGAGCAATGCTACCAGCAGTGGGAATACCAGACTGGACAACGGGCTTTTGTTGACTCAGCCCCATTACCCTGTTGGCTTCAACAGTGTCGCTATCGTCACCCGTTGGCTCCTGAAAAAATATTGGGAGGTGACGTTGTCGCTTCAACTAAGAATTTAAATACGTCTCTCGTCTCTCTCAGTTGGACAGAGTTAAGCAGCGCTTGGAATCATGACCTGAATCCCATTGTTTTACTCGTCGGAGATGGGGGAAGTGGCAAAACGTCTTGGATACAAGGGGAAGCCCTTTCATCATTGCCCCACTCCCAAACGTTATGCATTCCCTTTGATAGTGGCTGCACTGAGGCGCTTTTACAAGAATTACAGCTACGATTTTCTCCGCTAAACACAAAATTTTCAGTGTATTCTGATGCTGAGTCAGTGGAACAAATTTTTGTCTCCCAGCAAGACTTCTCCGATGAATTGTGGTTGATTTTAGATGGCCAAGACGGTCAGTTACCCTGGCAGCAGCCCCTCAGCAAAACAACTGCAGCTCTGGTGGTTTCCCTCTGGCGCTGGCTCCTTGCCCAAATTCGTTTGGGTTCACTGAAATTATTAGTTGCCCTCCCGACATCGGCGATCGCCCCTTTCCAACAGCTCTTAACCCAGGCGCTTCCCCCCTCGAAAACACGACCGCCATTGGTGGTCTATCCATTGCCCCGTTTAACCGTTAGCCTGGCTGAAGCAGGGCTTAAGACGGCCATGACCGGGGTTCATTCTCCTTGGGAGACCCCCTTACTGTCCCGAGTGCTAGACGACTTGGTCCAACAAGCTGATCACCAGGATCACCATTGGATTAACCCCCTTGATCTGCAACTGCTAGGGAGCGAACTAGAAACCGGAGGCATTACCCATGCTGCTGATTATCAACGCCAACCCTTGCACCAATGGATATGGCAAGGAATACAACGACGATTAGCCCTACTCCCACCAATATTAATCAAGCAAGCCATTGCCATCGGTCAGGCGCTTATTCATCCTCAGGAGGCCAACGTCCAACTCCCCTCCCTCCTCCATAGCCCTAAAACTGCGGCACAAATTGCCGTACACATTCAGAAAAATTTAGACATCACCCATAGACCTGGGACAAAATCCCTTATTCAATTACTCACCTTACTCCGGGATTGCCGTCTGTTAACCGTTTCCGACATGGCTGGGGTGATTTACTACCGCTTAGCCAGTGATCATTTTGCCCAAGCCTTTTTCTTGGCTCGTCCCCAAGAAGCGGCTCTGCGTGATTCTTCCTCCCGTCCTGTTGTTGCTCAACCCTCCCAAGGTAATCCCTTGGTTGACAATTCCCGACCCCAACCACCAGCATTAGGCGCTGAATGGGTCACCCACGCTAGTCCCCAGGAGCCAGAATCTAGTCAACGTCTGCAAGTAGACAAACACAAGTATCAAGCTGTCTTGGTGGGCGTCAGTCTAGAGCGCCATGCCAATGTCATCCTCAAACAATTTGAAAGCCATCCCCTGGATGCCCTGGCTGCCGCTGTACAAATGGGTCAAGTATTGCAGCAGTGGGTTACCCCCGACACCCCCTTCGCAGACTATCCCAGCCTTGCCCCTGTATTGACCCTGAACAATATTTTGGGGCAAATCCTCGAACGTAATCGTTTACAGCACTCAACCTCAATTACTTGTTTGCAAACCAGCGCGGCGGTGGATAATTTGCCGCCATTAATTTTGACGGCGACCACCAAAGGAAAAGCCTACATCTGGTCAATATCTGGAAAATTATTAGCCACCCTAGACGGGCACCAGGCCCCGGTCACAGCCGTTGCCTGGAGCGCCAATGCTCAATATATTGCGACTGCTTCCGCTGACAACACGGTTAAACTCTGGAATCGCCAAGGAGAAGCCCTTGTTACCTTACGGGGTCATGGGAATTGGGTCCGCAGTGTCCATTTCAGTCCAACTCACGAGCACCTAGTCACGAGTAGCCGGGATTGTACAATTCGCCTTTGGGATTTTACGGGACAACAACTTTCCCAGTGTGATGGCCATGGGAATTGGGTCAGAAACGCAGCATTCGATGCCACTGGACAACAATTAATCTCCGCATCCCGCGATGGAACCGCACGGCTTTGGGATCTTGAAGGTCGAGAAAAAGCGGTTTTGCAGGGACATTCCCATTGGGTGCGGAATGCTCAATTTAGTCCTGACGGACAATTTATCGTCACGGCATCGGCAGATAACACTGCCCGGATTTGGAATCAGGAGGGTAACTGTTTACGCATTCTCGACGGCCATCATGATTGGGTACGGAATGCACTTTGGCATCCCGACGGGCAACGAGTCGTTACTGCGTCCAGTGATGGTACAGCCCGCGTTTGGAATGTTGACGGTCATTGTTTGACGATTTTGGCAGGGCCTCCCTCCGTCCAGGACGCTGGTTTCAGTCCCAATGGTGAACGGGTGGTTACCTGTTCTAGTGATGGCATTGTAAGACTATGGAATTGTGACGGCAATCTGATGGCTATATTAAGGGGGCATCAAAAAAGTGTCTTCCAGGCTCATTTCAGCCAAGATAGTCACTGCCTGCTGACCGTTTCTGCTGACCATACTGCCCGACTTTGGAACCTAGGGCCGAAAATGGGCATAGTCCTGACGGGCCATCGTCATTGGGTTCGACAGGCCCATTTCAGCTCTCGGGGGGATTATCTGTTGACGGTATCACGGGATAAAACTGCCCGGATTTGGAATTTGGCGGGGGAACCGTTGTGCGTGCTGGAAGGGCACCGGGGTCTGGTCAGAGAAGGGATTTTTAGTCCGGATGGGGAATTAGTGGCCACCGCCTCAGCCGATAAGACTGGTCAACTATGGAATAGATTCGGCAAAAAATTAGCAACACTACAGGGCCACCAAGACGCCGTTTTAACGATTCGCTTCAGCCCCGATGGCGAACGAATTCTAACCACTTCTAAAGATTCCACCGCCAGGATTTGGGATAGGACCGGGCAAACCCTAGCTATTCTCCAAAAACATAGCAAGATTGTCTTTACTGCTGAATTTAGCCGAGATGGACAATCGATTGTGACAGCCTCTGACGACCACACGGCAAGAATTTGGGATACTGTGGGGCAAGAAAAGGGGGTTTGTCGGGGACACACCGGCCCTGTCTATAGTGCTCAATTTAGTCCTGATGGGCAATCGATCTTGACCGCATCGGCGGATTACACTGCTCGTGTTTGGAATTGCGCAGGAGAACCCATCACCACCTTATCTGGGCATCAAAATATTATCTATCAAGCACAATTTAATCCCGATTCAGACCTCATTGTTACGGCGGCGGCGGATCAAACGGCTCGTATTTGGGATCGAGGGGGGCGATGCCTGGCAGTTTTGTATGGTCATCAGGCGTTAGTCAGTAGCGCTCAATGGAGCGCTGATGGTCAACTCTTGGTAACAGCATCCAATGATGGAACAGCGAGGGTATGGGATCGCCTAGGACGGGAATTAGCCACCTTGGATCAACATCAAGGCTCAGTCCGCTCAGCAGAGTTTAGTCCCGATAATCGCTGGATTATTACGGCTTCCACTGATGGGACAGCTCGTCTTTGGCCGCTATTCAGCCTTGGGGGTTTGATTGAGCAAGGAAGTCACTGGTTAGAGCCCTACTTATCACGGAATTCTCTTGTGACCAAGCAAGCACCTGCTTTACTGGGGCTTCATCGTGACTTAGAATTGCCGCCGCGCAAAAATCACATTGGACAGAGTCAGTAGAAGAACGATATAAAACACACCATAAAGTAAGTTGCTGAATAATTCACTTGCGCTCGGTAAGATGTCGTAAACTGCTTGATTTTTCAAATTAAATCGTTCCAAGTTCGGTAAAAAAAAGTAAAGATAGGTGGTTAACCGCTCAATATTTGCATTCTTTGTCATCTCGCCTAACTCCAGTAAATCTCGGCTAATGTGACCCATGAAATAAATTCCAAAGCTCAGCAAGGTTGCCAAGATAGAGCTGGTAAAGACGCCAAATAAGATGGCGATCGCCGTCAGTAGCATCAGTTCCAGGAGTAAAAAACTTTGGGAAATGAGAATGCTGAACCAAGAAAAGGGCACTTTCGCCCAGGCCAACATCGCTAAATAAATGCTCGTCATTATGATAAGCATCGTGGCCAGCACTGCCGATAGACCCAGGTGTTTTCCCACGATCATTTCAGTACGGCTTAAGGGTTTGGGAATTAATACCAACACCGTCCGTTTTTCAATTTCTTTATTGATTAACCCTGTACCCACGAAAATAGCGACAATGGCACCCAAAATGGAGGTTGCTGCTAGCCCTAAATCCAGAAAAATTTTGCCGTCTGCCCCGACTGAAATCTCCGGTAACAACCGTAATGCCAGCCCTAATAGAATGGCAAAAAATCCAATGACATAAAGAATACGGTCTCGAATTACTTCCCGAAACCCATTGGCGGCGATCGCCCAGATTCGATAGGGGTTAATCATAGCTATTACTCTTGGAAAGATTTTATGGGGTTAGGTTATCTCCACGTATTGTAAGAGTCAGCAACAAATTTTTCTGCCCGGGGTCATAGGGCTCGACGCCAGCGAAACTTTCCGGCAAATTATAAATTCCGTCGCTCTGATGGTTACAACACTTTACAATCCTGGGCTAGAATACCTCCAACATCGAGGAGCGACGGGTGAGAGCTAAGGGCTGAAAAGAAATTAATATACTTGAACTGTCTCCTGCCCCGCCCAATAGACAAGCTAAGTGAAATCCCTGATTTACAGAAGCTTAATTTAACTTACATAATGCGATAAAAATTGCCCCGTAGGTCTACGAACTGTCTACAAACTTTTTATGACTGCTAACTCCTCGACTGATCCTGCCGCTTCTCTCTCACAAAATCAAGATTGTCTTCAGGCAGAACTCGTGACCGAGGAGTCATGGGCTGCCACTGAAGCCTCCCATTCCCCTGAATTACCAAAAACAGAAACCGGGGGCACATTACCGTTACAACTCGTTGTTTTAGACCGCGCCACTGATGCGGAAATTCCAGTCACAGAGAGTTTTGAGTTTAATTACCTTGCCCCCCCCGGCGCTCCTCCCCCCAGTCCAGAGCCTACTGTTTTACGCCGACTATTGACCCCTTGGAGCTTAGGGGGGGCTTTGATGTTTGGCATGGCTAATATTTTAATCACGTTCTATTTCTTAACCCTCGAAACCCCGACTCAAGAAGTGACCATTCAAGGCTTTGAGTCATTGCCTCCCATTATTCCCACGGCTCCAGTTGTCCCGAGTCCCAATGGGGCTTCCCCCTTGGCGGTAGACCGGCTGAGTCAGTTGGCCACATCGACCCTTACCGCTCCGCACTCGAACCAACTCCAACCGCCACAACAACAGCAATCGGCGATCGCCGTTTCCCCATCCCAAGCCCAGGCTCCAGTTCCATCTCTTCCCGCCGCCGCGCCCCAAACCACCGTTAATTTAGCGTCCCACTTACTTCCCCCCACGATTCGTCCGAACCAAGCTGCGGCACCATCAGGAACTCACCATCAGGTTTATTCAGCCCCCCATTCCCCGTCTCCCAACTTGCCAACGGTAGCAGTCAAACCACCTGCCCCTTCTATGCCATTGCCGCCCCCACCGCCGAGTCAGAATTATTCGACGACTCCCCCTCCGCCCGCTCAGACAACGCAGACCACACCGTCCGCTAATAGTCAGATCCAACCCCCTGCTGCCCCTGCGACCCAACCCCCATCCCCCAATTCCTCCAAGTCCCCCAAAGCTTTAGGGAATCAAGCTGAGGCACAACGGCTGGCCGTAGAAAATCAGATGCAACAACAGTTGCCCCCTCAGCCGACGACTAATCAGCCCAATCCAGCGGAGGGTGACTCTTTTAACCAACGCACTCGTCGCCAACTCACGAAGCAGTACAATCGGAGTAGCGGAGCAACAACATCTCCGGCTGCACCCCAAACACAGCAAATGATTCAGGAATTAGAAAGCCTTAATCAAGCGCCATAGCAGAACCGAGAACCACACACCATGCAATGGTTTGATCGCGTAGGACGGGTACTGCGTTCGCAGTTGACCCATTGGCAACAACAGCAAGAGGCGCCTGAACAACTACTGGAACGCCTCCTGCATGACATGGAACTAGAGTTGGTAGAAATGCGGCGGGCCTTGGCGGCGGCGATCGCCACCTATAAAAGTACTGAACGACAACGGGAATCCCAAAGACAGACTGCCGAAAAATGGTATGAACGTGCCCAATTTGCCCTTAACCAAGGCCATGAAGACTTGGCTAAGGATGCGTTAACCCATCGCCAGAGTTACCAAGATAATGTGACTTCATTGGATCATTCCCTAGCGGATCATCGTCAGGTTATTGAGCGTGTACGGGGGGAGTTACAAGATCTGGAACGAAAATATAATGCACTGAAAACGAAGAAAAGCCTCTATCTAGCTCGACTAAAATCGGCGATCGCCGCCCAAAAAATCAATGAAATCGCCAATAATCTGGACTACGATAGCGCTAGCAGCTTATTTGACCGCATTGAGTCTAAAATTTTAGCGCTTGAAGCAGAGCGGGATTTGAGCGACCCCCAAACCAATGCCATTGAGCAGCAATTTCAGGCTTTGGAAAGTCAACAAAAAGTAAATGCGGCCCTAAACGCCATGAAGACAAAGCAGAATCAGCAAATTCCTCCCCCCTAAATCCAGCCAAAAGGTCACTGAGCAGACAGATGAAGTTTTAGAAGTATGAATCTGGTTCCAAGTAAGTTTGTGTGTTCTAAAATAGAGTCATCGTCACCACTTGGGGGCCAGAGGTCATGGCGGTTGTTAACGTCAATCACAGGCTGAAAACTGAAAACACGTTTCTGGCTTCAAGCCTTTGGCTTCCTGAGTTGTTGAAAACGAAGCACCAGACCCATAGGTGATTATACACAAGAGATAAAAGTTCAGGAGATGTACAAGACAGAAAGTCGGTCTAGTAGTCCGAAGCAAGAAAAGTAAGAAAGTAGTATTAATTGAAGCTAAAGCTGTTGGAGTAGAGATTGATTCAAAGGATCACGACGACGAGCACATCAATTTTGCTAATCGCGCCTTAATTTAACAAATTTGTTGAAGACTTTTAGTGTCAAGGCGTTTGGAGAATCGGAAAAATCCTGCTATAAAATGAGGAGGTCATCACCCATTTACTTGGTGGAGGTCAAGGCATTGGATGAATTACGCTCAGCACTCGAATTAGCGACAGAAGAAGAGTTAGCCCAGGTTACACAAATTCTGTTTTGTCGTAAGTTCAATCCCCTTGACTACCTCAAAACGCCGCCCCCCTTGGATGTGCAAAGTCAGGACTGGAACCAATGGTTAGACTCCATTGAGCAACGTTTCCGCTATCTAGCTGCAGATGGTCTCACCGTAATAAAAGGTAAGGCAAAAGAATATAGCTACCGTGCCAGTTTAATTCGGGTGTGTCAGTTCCTGAAAGTCCCCTATGCTAAGCAGATGACCACGGTGGACATTGAAACTGATATTTTTTTACATCTTGTCAACCAAGCGTGGAAACGGCTACCCAAGGCAGAACAAAATAATCTCACGGCTAAAATTCAAAAATCCCTCGCCAAGTCCCCCTTGCCAGAGCCATTGCCTGTACAAATACAACATAATCCCGTCAACATGATCTTGAAGGGCAGCGGGGCGATCGCCTTGAATTCCGTGCTACGTCCCCTATTATTACGGCGAATTCTCCAAGAAGTGACTTTACACATTGCTAAATACCAGGTGGCTAAATCGACTTTAGTGAAAGGAGGTGTTACCGCAGCGACCCAGCTACAAAACCAGTTGGCGTTGCAAACGGCAAAGCAGGGGATGGTGATGAGTACAGCCCGTTATGGTGCAGCCAGGACAATGCTATCGGTATTGGGTCCCTTGATGTGGGGATGGTTTTTTGCCGATCTCGGTTGGCGGGCGATCGCCACGAACTACGGTCGTATCATTCCGGTGATTTTCGCCCTGGCCCAAATTCGACTGACCCGCGAGACCTGCTGGCAGTTAGCCTAACGGACTAGCAAGACCCAGATAACCTTCTGCCTATTCTGCACGGAAAGCTATCGCAATCGATTACCGCTATGAAGTCTAAACGGTGGCTTAAGCCCTGGGGAGCACTCTGTTGGGGTCTGACCCTGCTACCATTTAATGCAACATTGGGGGTCATTCCCTTATTTTTTGTCCTCGTCAGTACCTGGTGGGGCGGGTTCAGACAGATTCTTCAACAACCGGGACGTTGGGGATGGTTGCTTCTGAGTCTCTGGCTGTTACTAACAACCGGATTAGCCGAAAATAAAGCTGCCGCCCTTTTGGGGTTAGCACATTTTCTCCCTTACTTTGCTGTTTTGACGGCGTTTCGCCAAGTTATTCGGCGTTTTCAGCAATTGCAGCAATTAGCTTGGTGGTTAACGCTGGCAGTAGTCGTCTTGGTGGGTCTAGGATTGGGTCAACTTTACGGACAGTGGCAATCTCCAGCTTGGTTAACGACAATCGGCACCGATTTAATTGCCGGGGGATGGCCAGAAGGACGCATGTCGTCTGTATTAATGTACGCCAACCTCTTCTCTGCCTGGTTACTGTTGGTGTTTCCGTTGAGTATTGGACTCTTAATCCAGTCCTGGCGTGATTGGCAACGTTCCCCACAGCCCTCCACATTACGAAAGCTAAAGCTCTATTTCCTCGCGATGGCGGTGGTTGTGGAGGCGATCGCCTTGGGATTGAGCCATTCCCGGAGTGCCTGGGGCATAGCACTCTTAATCGGGGTAGCCTATGCCGTCTATCTCGGTTGGTATTTTTTAGTGGCAATGGTGGGGGCTGCCAGCACGGTGGTGCTTTGGGCCTCCTTTGGCCCATTTGCAAAACAACCTTTGCGGCGGATCGTCCCCCGCTACCTCTGGGCACGATTATCGGATGAACTTTACCCGGATCGCTATCGCACGGCACTCCGCAGCACCCAATGGCAGTTTAGTTGGGATATGTTTATGGACCGCCCCTTGACCGGTTGGGGACTGCGAAATTTTACGCCATTGTATCAAGCCGCCATGGATGTGTGGATTGGTCATCCCCACAGCTTGCTCCTCATGCTCTTGGCAGAAACAGGACTCATTGGAACGCTGATGTTATTAGGCTTAGTGGGGTGGATATTAGCAAGGGCCCTGAGGTTGTTCTGGTGGTTAGCACAACAGCCGCGATCGCCCCGACGACAACGACAACAATTATTATTCTTTTCCTATGGTGTCGGCTTCAGTGCGCTGTGTGTCTATAATTTGTTTGATGTCACCCTATTTGATCTACGGAATAATCTCTTCGCTTGGAGCTACCTAGCGGCGATCGCCGGGGTAACAGATCAATATTTGCCTCGTTTGTCCCATTAAACTAAGCAGGAGCATTCCTGAATGATGCTTATTTTCGCCACGCATGAGTGTTGACCAACGCCTAAGCAGCTACGACTATCACCTTCCCCCAGAGCAGATCGCCCAAAATCCCCTGACCCCCCGTGATCACTCGCGATTATTGGTGGTTAATACGCCCAATCAGGTGGAGCATCGACAGTTTTATAGCCTGCCAGACTACCTCTGTCCCGGGGATTTACTGGTGCTTAACGACACCAAGGTTATGCCGGCCCGCCTATACGGCCACAAGGAAAATGGCCTGACGGTTGAAATCCTCCTCCTCAATGAAAAAACAGCCACCGATTGGCTCGCCCTCGTCAAGCCGGGTAAACGCCTGAAGCCTGGTGGTCGGGTTCTGTTTCCGGCCAAAAATCCAGACCACCCGACGCTTGTGGCGGACATCATTGATCGGGATCTGGCAACGGGGGGACGAATTTTACGGTTTCATTTACCTCCCCAACAGCGCTTGTGGACAATACTGGATGATTATGGACAAATTCCCTTTCCTCCCTACGTCACCGATAGTCAAGCCAGTCAAGACCAATATCAAACCATCTATGCGGAAAAGCTAGGGGCTGTGGCAGCGCCGACTGCCGGACTGCATTTTACCGAAGCATTACTCACAACATTGCGGCATCAAGGGATTAATTTTGCCAACGTCACCTTGCATGTGGGGATTGGCACGTTTCGCCCGGTGGAAACGGAAAATATCCTTGACCACACCATGCACCAGGAGTGGCTAGAAGTTTCCGCTGCGACCGCTGAACACATTAATCAGACTAAAGCCCGGGGTGGAAGGGTGTTTGCAGTGGGTACAACGGTGGTGCGGTGTCTGGAAGGGGCGGCAAAAAAAAGTGGAGATTCCCTTCAACCTTTCCAGGGGGAGACTGATTTATTTATTTATCCCGGTTACCAATGGCGGGTTGTGGATGGTCTAATCACCAATTTCCATTTACCCAAATCCAGTTTACTCATGCTGGTGAGTGCGTTGATTGGCCGGGAGCGGTTGCTGTCTCTTTACCAAATGGCGATCGCCGAAAACTATCGATTTTACTCCTTTGGAGATGCGATGTTGATCACCCCGGAGGGCAGAGGGTGAAGCTAATTCCCTAACCAGCCGTTGCTGAAAGCTCGAACATTAATTTAGCTGATATCTTGTTGCCCAATCGATGAACTCCGCTAAACCCCCTCCAAGGTGTCTCGAACTTAATCACTACATCCCTATAACCTGCACCTACCTATTGACTGGAATCATTCAGCACTTTTAGCACAAAAAAATCAGCCAAAACAGTGAACGTGTTTCCTGTCTTGGCCGATATTAATGTACGGATAGTTTTCTGATTTTTCTCAGAAAAAAATCATTATTGCTTAAAAATATAGTGACGACGCTCAGGCAGCCGTTAGCCCGTAGGAAGACATCCGCATAATTTCACGGGTGGAAAAACCAATATTACTTAAGGCTTCTCCGTAACTAATCATGAAGTCTTCCACGAGAGCTTCTTTTTCCATTCCCAAAACTTTGGCATCATCTTGAACTTGGTTCAGCATCCGCCAGACGATAGGCAGGTTTTGGCGGTTCGCTGCTTCCAATTCTTCTTTCGCACTCTCAAAGTTGGCCTTTAACCACTCTTCCCCGTAGTTGAGATGGGTATATTCGTCTTTAACTACCCCTTCGGTAATTTTCCGCGCAAAATCATCGGCAACGGGAATATAAATGTTGTAGGCGGCGATCGCAAATGCTTCAATAATTAGTGATTGAATCAGCAAACAGGTGACAATTTTTCCTTCAGCAAAAGCGTCTTGGAAATTTTGGTGTAAACCCAAAAAGAACGCTTCTGCATAGGGCATGTCAGGTGACACTTGCAAGTTTTTACCACAGGCCTGGAAGCCTTTTTTATGGCGATTTTCCATTTTCGCCAGTCGGGTCAACTCTTCTTTGTTATCTGTCAATATTTCCGCCATCTGCAAGTAATTGTTGTAGGCTTCCTGTTCGCCTTCAATGACAATGGCGTTAATGCGGCTATAAGCGTCTTTGTAGGTTGTGCTGGAGTAGTCAAATTTAGCGCGGACAGCAAGCTCAGGCATCAGGGGTCTTATCTCCTACGGAAAGTAAAGTAACGAAAAGTTAAGTATAAACTGTTTCGTTATTCTTGTAATATAAACCCTAGGTTAGTGCAGGGCAATCGCGTCTTATCGAGCGAGGACCTTGAGTAGATAATCATTATCCCATCCAGCTTGCAATCGCCGATTGCGAATGCCTACTTTGCTGGTTTTCTCTTGATTTAAGAGGCTTAAGGCCAGATGTCTGAGCAGAGCGAAGTTCTCGTCTGCATGTCCTTTGCGAACACGACACTCATCTTCTCGAAAGGCAACGTCTAAAACCCAGTGCAGTGAATTTTCGATGCCCCAATGAGTGCGTATGGCTTTCGCTAAGCACTCTGCCTTAGGGGCAAGGGAGCTAATGTAATAGCGTTTCTCTGGGGGTGGGGTTGGGCTCGGCGGTAGTTCGACGGATAGCCTCTACCATCACAATACTGTTCAATCCCGACCACTTTTCACCATTGAGTAACCCATCGACACAGCTCATGCTCCAACAGCGTCGGGTTTCAATTCGACCATGAGCGGCATCCACACATTCGTAGTAGTCATGTTCAGTTCCCCTGAAATCCATCGATTGGGCATACTGAAAAAGCTGTTGCACATCCTCAAATAGATTGCCCTGGTTACCTTTTAGCGCCAGGACATAGTCTCCTCCTTGGGCGATAATTTGCTCTGCAATCGCTGTTTGGGTGCCCATTGCATCAATAGTGACAATGCAGCCGTAGAGGTCTAATACCCTCAGCAGTTCAGGAATGGCTGTAATTTCATTGGACTTCTCATCTACTTTTCTTTGCCCCAGCACCAGACGATTTTGGCTAGCCCGGGCACTCACCATATGAATTGCCCCCTTATTGTCCCCCTGGTCGTAAGAGCGACGAACTGTCTTGCCATCAATCGCGATGACTTCTCCTTGCGTCAGACGACTGACTGAGCGCACCCAATTAAGAAAACACGATTGTAATTGCTCTGGATTCAAGCGGGCGAAGACATCGCCAAACGTGTCATGACTCTCAGTACGGGGACAAAAGTTGTAAGGATTGCTGGAACTCGGAGCAACGGAGAGGAAGATCTGAGAAAGTACGGCGAAGAAAATCACAGCCAAGGCGAAAAAGACTCTTAGCCCTGCGACCATGAGCTTTGATAGCGAGAGGTCGAAGCTGATGTTGCCAGAGACCAGTGAGCATAGCCCAACAAAAAGCTAAAGCCAACAAAGCCAGTAATTTACTGAGTCTATCAGGATGACAAAAATGGGTAGACTCAAGATTGAAGCCCTGGGTTTTGAGAGCAGCAAATAAGGTTTCAATACCCCATCGGAGGCGGTAGTCAGCCAATGCAGTATGGGGAGCGTGATTGGTAGCAATAATCAGCAGTTCACCATCGGCAAGGCGGGTAGCAATAATGTGGACACGACGACCCCAGACCAAACGCTTACCACTGAGACAACGACTCTCCCCAACTTTCAGGCTGGCAAAAACTCTTTTCCCTTTCTGATGACTTTTGCCAGAGCGAGAGCTAATTTTGTCACTTTCCCGGAGTCGAAGCCGAAAGGGAATCATCTTGGACATCAGCAAACAACTGCACCACTCTTTTCCGATGAATTCTCGGTCGCCCGTCAAACAACGAATCTGAACCGTGGGAAACACTTTGTTAAAACGTTCAAGTAAATCCATTCGCTCCTGAGTATTACTATTGCCCCGTTTATCCAGCATTGTCCACATCACGGGAAAGGCAATCCCTTCATGAACAATTCCCAGCACCAGAATATTAAAGTTAATCGCCCCGAATGACCAATTAGTTCGGTCTATACTCAGTGTCCACGGTTGGGAAATTTGACTCCAATTTACGATGGCTCGTGCTATCTGGGGTCAGCTCACGAAACGGAAAAAATCGTACGCTAAGGATTGCGATACATCCTCAAAGGACGTAGACATCCCCGTTTGACATATCGGTGCTGCTTCCAGACATAATCCCCCGTCAGATTGATATGCTCCCAGCCCAAAGGCGAAAGATGCTTTAGCAGCTGTTCGTCAACTTCTTGCCCTGACTCCCTTGTAGATTTTTTTCTGGGTCATTTTTAGCCTCCCAATTATTTTCCTGTGTTTCCCCCTTTTACCTCATCTCTGCGTTCCTTGCCATACAAGCCTTTTTGCTACTTATGTCCGTCACTGAGATACGAGCCTTTAATGACATCTCATGTTAGTGAAAACCATTATTTATCGTGCTTCCATTTTTAGAAAACAGCCTCTAGCTATAGAGTACGCCGTCATAACGGGCGATCTCCGCATTAGCTGGGCCGATGAAGGAAATGAGAGCAGCATAGTCTAGGGTTGAGGGAGAAAAATGATTGTAATGGTAAGCAATGGAGGCCATGCTGTCATCCCAGATAGCGATCGCCATTCGTTGAATAGTAGCCATGCTAAGCGTGTTTGTTGCTAATGAAATGGGGTTTAGTGCGACACAATGGGGTTTGCTGCTAACAGGTGATCGCCAATTGATTATGGGTTGGCAGCAAAAACATCAAATACTTAAATGACATTGATTTAATATCGAGTTTGCTCGTTCTTATTCCCCGGTCGTCATTGAATTAGCTCAAATTTTCATAGTAGTCACGGATGCGATCCTGGCGGCAAGGATGGCGGAGTTTTTGCAGAGCTTTTGCTTCAATCTGTCGCACCCGCTCCCGAGACAGGCTCAAGATACGGCCAATTTCAGACAACGAGCGGGAGATGCCATCTCGGAATCCATAACGGAGGGCGATCACTTCCTGCTCCCGGTTGGTTAAATCGAGGAGAATCTCCTTCACGTCTTTCTGGAGCGATTCTTTAATGAGGTAATCTTCGGGAGATTGGGCATTGGTTTCCAACAGGTCTAGGAGTTCGGTATCTTTATCTCGACCAACTTTCAACTCCAGCGAGACGGAACGGGGAATTTGGTTCAACATCTCTCGCACCTGTTCCGATGTCATCTCTAACTCGGCTGCGATTTCATCAACCTTGGCAACTCGACCTTTCTCTTGGGAAAGCTTTCGCTGTGCCTGTTTGATTTTATTTAACTTTTCGGTGACATGAACCGGGAGGCGGATTATGCGGCTTTGGGTGGCGATCGCCCTTGTAATGCCCTGCCGAATCCACCAGTAAGAATAGGTACTGAAACGATAGCCTTTGGTGGGATCAAATTTTTCCACCGCCCGTTCTAGACCCAGGGTTCCTTCTTGGATGAGATCCAATAATTCGAGTCCCCGATTTTGATATTTTTTAGCCACCGAAACCACGAGGCGTAAATTCGCTTTGAGCATCAGTGCCTTGGCTTCAACCCCAACTTTGTGTTGTTCTTCGAATTCCGCAGCACTTAACCCAGCCAATTTGGCCCATTCCTGCTTCCCTTCGGTCAAAATTTGTTTCAGGGCTTCAATACTTTTTTGAGAGGCTCGGGCCCAACTTTTATAAGAAGGGCGATAGCCGGTGTTCCTAAATAATTCATCGTGAATTTCGAGTTCCTCTTGGTATCGAGCTAGAGCCAAATTATCTTCTGCCGCCGCCTCAAAAATTGCCACTAGCGCCAAATATGACTGCACTTTTTGGGCCAGTTGCACTTCTTCATCTTTCTTGAGTAAAGGGATGCGGCCTATATCTTGTAAATAAATCCGCATCAAATCGGTGCTGCCCTGCCGTTGATGGGTGGCTTCAGCATAATCAAGACGGGGTGAGGCGATCGCCAAATTAGTCTCTTTGTTTTGGATCATGGAATCTACCGTCATGGCGGGGTCCTCTACGGGGGAATTGTCAACAGGGATCGGCATGGCAATCAATTCATGGCTCCAAATTGTTATGGACTGGGGCTATGACCCTTGGCATGGGACACTCCGCCAAACGTAGACTCGGTGACGATTTATTCAACAGAATCAAACGGGAACCTTTATGTAATTGCCTTGTTGCGAAAATCACCTAGGGTATGTCAGGCTTTTCTCAATAAAATTTGGATTTTTAAAGGTGCCCAAAAATCAAGATCATGTTTATGATGAAAAATCAATTTTTTGTTCTCATGGATGTCATTGATTATCCTGAATGGACAATATGCCTGGTACAAGCTAGTTGGATTTACCTCCATCAGCGCCAAGGGTTTTTGCTGGGGTAATCCTAAAAGCGAACTGGAAATCTTCTAGGATTTCTGGCGAACTTATGCGGATAGATTATCCAACACACCCCTTTATTAAATGATGTAAGGCTGACTAAGACGATTCGTGAAATTACGGAAAACCTCCGTAAACCAAAATGGTCACTAGGTAAAATAGGGGACAAGTCCGCCCAAATCATTCCCCTAGGGGGATTTTCCGACCAGGCATGTAGGGGATTCAACCAGGGATGAAGGGAAATGGGTTTAACGTCTCTAAATTCTATTGGCTTGACGATGATGAAAAATCGCTATGTCGCGCTGGTCTTGGCTATCATCCCCCTCGGTTTTGGGATACATAAATTTTATCTAGGGAATCCTTTTGCGGGCATTCTTTATATACTTTTTTCCTGGTCGGGGATTCCCCAATTCCTCTCGGTGATTGATGTGATCCGGCTAGCCACCATGGAGGAATATAAATTTAATGCGATTTATAACCACCAATTGCCGCCATCCCCTGTAACCGTAACGGCAATACCTTCCCCGGAAGAACGTTTAGATGTGGCAATTATCAAAACTTGTTCTGCAAAAGTTATGGGGGCGACCATGAGTGAGTGTGTGATTGCCACCGGGGAAGATCCCCATAAAGTGAAAGAAACTATTGATCTCCTTTGCCGCCAAGGTTTTCTGCTGCCGGATAATCGAGAAGGGGATTATGCTGTTGTTTACAAGTCAATTTAAATCAGAAAATTATTTTTCCGTCCCAAAAACCGTTGTTGTCTGAGTCCGCTGACAGCCCTGTTTACCAAATTTTTGAAACAGTGTCTCTGTCAAATGGGTGAAATCCACCGTACCGGGGATGACCACGGGGGACATACAATCTTCTAGTAAGGTAATGCGATTTACCCGTGGCGGATTCTGGGCGACTGCTGCCGCGATCAGATCCCGTACTGACCAAGCGACACAGTGGCTTTTCGCTTGCCCAGCCACCAAAATTTGATCAAAGTCCAAAAGATAGTTTGCTAAGTTCTCTTGTTGGCGATCGCCATTGAAGAGGGAATGATTTTCGTGATCATGGGTGACTTCTGGAGCGAAGACAGAATAATTTTCTGTGAGGGGATGACGACCTTTAATTTCGATGTGGGGTTGGGTTTCGCGGGCAATACCATGGAAAAAGACTGCTTCCTCAATGCCACTGACCAGAGCGTGGCCAATCCCCCCCAGCATGGCGTGGTAGGGCCAAATTGTGAGTTGTAATTTGTCCTCGATGGCCAATTGTTGTACATAGTGCAGGGCATAGGCTTGGAGATAGGTGCTGTCGTAACCCGGTAAATGATGACTGACAATTGGATTGATACGCCACCGACCGGTTTTCACCTCAGCGACGGTAATCTGACTGGCGGGGGCGGGATGTTCTCCGTCGGCATTGATCCAAAACAGAGGATGAAAAATCTGTAATGCCTGATGGGTGTCGAGGGTGACACAAATTTCGGTGATCTGGTGCAAATGGCGATAGATAAATGCCCCTAGTCGTTGATTGTCGGCGATCGCCCCCTGACCAGATGAGCCCGCGACGAATAGCTCAAACTCCGGCAGACAAAAGGTGTTTTGCACATCGATCAACAATAGGCAGACTCGACGGTGATCTGTCGCTGCGGGGGAAATCTGGTGGTGTTTAGCCCAAGTCGCGGCTTGCTGGGCACGCTGCTGATAGGGAACTGGGGTGACACGGCTAAATTGATTAGGGTCAAAAAAATCGGGCAATGGCAGGGGGGAAACTGGGCTATTCATTGTATTTGCCGGGGCGGTACGCTCAACTGATAGAGGGGGATTACAGAATAGAGGAAAAATGTGTCATGTCTGGATTTTGGGAAATTAATCTGATGGAACCGTCTGTGGTCATGGCTTGCGTTCCCACCCTGTAGCCGGAGGGGAATGTATTAAAATTTGGCTGTTAGGCTGCTGTAATATTTTTTACCTAACATATATTTAACTCCATGGATCTGCTGTGTACCCGCCCCGGCTGTGGTCGACTAAATCCTTTCCCCGATTTGGACAACCGCAATACGCTACAAACTGCTCAGCAGAAGTTTTGCACCCAATGCCGGATGCCTCTCATTCTGACTGGGCGTTATCTCCCCGTTAAATTACTGGGACAGGGCGGGTTCGGTACGGCTTACCCTGGCCTTCTGACCGTTTTACCCCCACCATGCGATTTTGTGTGGTGAAGCAATTTCAGCCATCAGGGAACTTATCCCAGGATCAAATGGACCTAGCGCTATCGTTGTTTGAACGCGAGGCGGTGGCCCTAGAAAAGCTGGGCAATCACCATGGACAAATACCGGATTTATTGGCTTACTTTCCATTAATTGTGGAAAATCCCCACACGGGCAAAGAAGATCAGTTTTTCTATCTGGTACAAGAATTTATTAATGGTCAGGACTTAGAAAAAGCCATTGAGCACAATGGTGTTTTTTCAGAAAAGGAAGTCCGGTGGGTTTTGAGGGAAATGTTGGGGATCCTAGACTATGTCCACAGCACCGGAACCATCCATCGTGACATCAAGCCGTCCAATTTAATCCGTGACCAGAACGGTAAGCTATTTCTCCTGGATTTTGGTGCGGTTAAACAAATCGCCTCCGGGGTCGCCGCAGGCAAGGCGGGAAGTTCAACGGGAATTTATTCGATGGGGTTTGCGCCACCGGAGCAGATGGCTGGAGGACAAGTTTATCCCTCCACGGATCTCTATGCCCTTGCCGTGACTTGTCTCTATTTATTAACCGGAAAAACGGCGGATGAATTGTACGATGCCTATCACAATCAATGGAATTGGCGATCGCCAGGGTTAAGGGTGAGTGACCAATTGGCGGGGGTATTGGATAAAATGTTGCTCCCAACGCCGAAGAACCGGTACGCAGACACCAAAGCCGTGATGGCCGCCTTGAGTCCTACCCCCGTTGCCTCCCCAGGGGGCACCAACACTGCCACCCAGATCCAGCCGTCCCGTCCTTCCCCGGCCACTCCATCCTCTTCCCCGGGGCTTGCTAAGCCCCGTCCTCCAAAGCAACCCGGTAAAATTTCTCGCTTGGTGAGTCAATTGCCTGTCATCAAAGTATTGGGGCAAGTGGGCTTTACCGGATTTGCTGGGATTCTTCTCTGGATTGCAGCGGCCAGTTTGATGCCTGATCCCAGCCTGAGTTGGGGACTATGGGGCATGGTGATGGGGGTATTAATCTTTGCTCAGTTGAATCGATGGGTAGAGCAGGTTGAAAGCTTGATCTTAGTCGGCATTGGGCTGGGAGCCTTTTGGTTCTTGCCGGGGCTCAGCCGCTTGCCACTTCTGGTCAGCTTGGGAGACAGATTAACGTTACCGGTCTTTTTTGTCATCGTCGGGAGTGCCTTTGCCGGAGCCTTTGCGGTGATCGCCGTCACAGCCTTATTTATTTTAATTTTAAAGTTGTTGTTCGCTGCATTGGGAATCGTCTCAAAACCGTAAATGCGATGCTAATTTTTTAGGCATTTTCCGGATTAATCTGCCTGCTGTCTTGCGGTTTGGGATGGAGGTGTAAACTTCACTGGATTGGCGCTTGACTGAAGATACCCTTTGGCACGCCATGCTCACCGATGACGCTCATTCTGCCTAAATTTTCGCAATGAGAATTGCGGCGGCAGCGGGGGATTGGGGGATAATGGGAACGATTTAACCCTGCGATAAGGAGTAATGCAGATGGCTCGTCTCGCCCTACTGAGTGTTTCGGATAAAACTGGCATTGAAGCCCTGGCCAAATCCTTAGTAGAAACCCATGGCTTTGACCTCATCAGTAGTGGTGGCACCGCAAAAACGTTACAAGCGGCTGGTACTCCTGTCACAAAAGTGAGTGACTATACGGGCGCACCGGAAATTTTAGGGGGACGGGTCAAAACCCTCCATCCCCGCATTCACGGGGGAATTCTTGCCCGGCGGGATCTGGGCAGTGACCAGGCGGATTTAGCGGCGAATGAGATTCGTCCCCTCGACCTGGTGGTGGTGAATTTGTATCCTTTTGAAGCCACGATCGCCAAGCCGGGGGTTACGGTGGCGGCGGCGGTGGAAAACATTGACATCGGTGGCCCTGCCATGATCCGGGCGGCGGCGAAAAACTTTGCCCACACCACTGTGCTGACCCATCCCGACCAGTATGACGTTTACCTCGCGGCACTCCAGGAACAGGGGGATATTCCCCCCGGCCTCCGACAACAATTTGCGGGGGAAGCTTTTGCGTTGACCAATGCCTATGATCAGGCGATCGCCACCTATTTCAGTCAGCTAAACGGCAACACCCCAAACCGTTTTGGCCTGGGCGGAAAACTGCGGCAATCCCTCCGTTACGGCGAAAATCCCCACCAAAGTGCAGGTTGGTATCAAACCGGACGGACGGCGACGGGGTGGGCGGCGGCGGAAAAACTCCAGGGCAAAGAACTCAGCTATAACAACTTGGTGGATCTGGAGGCAGCCCGACGCCTCATTGCGGAATTCCCCCCCGAAGAACCCGCTGTTGCCATCCTCAAACACACTAATCCCTGTGGCGTTGCCCTAGCCCCCACGTTGGCCCAAGCCTATGAAAGGGCTTTTGCGGCCGATGCTGTGTCAGCATTTGGCGGCATTGTTGCCCTCAACCAACCCCTGGATGCCCCCACCGCGACGGCCATGACCCAAACCTTTTTGGAATGTATTGTGGCACCGGATTGTGATGCAGCGGCACGGGAAATTTTGACCCAAAAGAAGAACCTGCGGGTGCTCCTCCTCCGGGATCTCCACCGTGGGCCAGCTCAAATGATCAAGGCGATCGCCGGGGGATTTTTAGTGCAGGCAGTAGACGACCAGCCCGGAGCCCCCGGTAGCTGGCAAGTGGTGACGGAACAGCAACCCACACCGGCGCAATTGGCGGAGTTAGCTTTTGCCTGGAAGGTTTGTAAGCAGGTCAAATCCAATGCCATTGTTGTTACCAAGGACAAAACCACCCTCGGTGTTGGAGCCGGGCAAATGAATCGGGTCGGGGCGGTGGAAATTGCCCTCAAACAGGCGGGGGATGCCGCTAACGGAGGATGCCTCGCCAGTGATGCCTTTTTCCCCTTTGATGATTCTGTGCGGACAGCCGCAGCAGCAGGAATTACCACCATCATTCAGCCCGGTGGCTCTAGGCGTGATCAAGATTCCATTGCTGCTGCCAATGAACTGGGGGTTGTAATGGTGTTTACGGGTAGGCGGCATTTTCTTCATTAATTCCCATCCGTTAGTGGGCCAAGATGCGGCTAGGGCCTCCGTCAACCATCGTCCCGATTCTCAGGGTTCCCTCAGCGGACTAGCCTAAGCTGGTTAATACTCCCTACCCCCAGCCGAACAGCCTCCCTTTCCAACTTATTGATAACCACTTATGACCTGGGAATTATTTTCATTAGAACGATTACAGGAACTGGCCCAACACTATGGTTACGGTGCCGTCTTTTTGGGCGTTGCCTTGGAAAATGCCGGAGTTCCGATTCCGGGTGAAACTATTACCCTCTTAGGGGGCTTTTTAGCCGGGAATGGGGAACTGCTTTACGGAGGCGTGCTACTGATGGCGATCGCCGGGGCAGTGGTGGGAGACAGTTGTGGCTATTGGCTCGGACGAATGGGGGGCTGGCCGCTTTTGAATCGCATCTGTCAATGGTTCAAGATTCCGTCCCACAAAATTGAAACGGCACAACGACGGTTTAGTCAAAACGCAGGTCAAGCCGTATTTTGGGGACGATTTGTCACCCTACTCCGAATTTTTGCCGGGCCCATGGCGGGAATTACCAAAATGCCCTACCCCAAGTTCTTACTGTTTAATATCGGAGGCGCGTCCATTTGGGGCACCATTATGGTTTCCTTAGCCTACTTCCTGGGACAATTAGCCTCCATTGAGCAAATCATCACCTGGGTCAGCCAGGCGGGGGGATTGATTTTAATCGCAGTGGTCACTGGTGGTGGGATTTATATTTGGGCAAATCGGCAACGGGCGGAGACTAGTTAAACTAGGCAAACAGTACTATGCTCACCATTGCGGTGGATGCCTCTTCGATCCGTGACCGTCCCAGTGGAGTCGGGGTTTATACCCTCAATCTCATCACGGCACTCCAGTCGTTACAAACAGAGGCGGAGTTTAAGCTCCAGGTTTATTTTCAACCGGGGGTCAAAGCGTGGTTAAGCGGACAGTGGCAACCCCCCTCCCCCTTGCAGCAGCCAGAAATCTCCGAGTCCGCTGCCCAGTGCCTACCCTTGCCGGTCACCATCACGGATCTACTCACGTCGTTTCCCAATCCTGTCCTACCTTGGCTAGAACGACAACTGCCGCACCCGGATGTGATACACGGCACGGATCACTATAGTTTGCCCTGTCGCCATAGTCGCAATTTACTCACCATCCATGATTTAACCTTTTGTCGGTTTCCCCAATTTGTGCCGCCATTGGTGAAGCGTTATCAGCAGCGCATTCAACGGTGTTTATCTACTGCCGATGGCATTCTCACCTTTGCCGAAAATACTAAACGGGAAATTGCCACCTACTTTGAGTTCCCTGCTGACCGTATTTTTGTGACACAACAGGCGAGTCGCTTCACCACGACGCTTCCCGTGTTTGCGCCAACGGATTCTATCCCCTTTGATTTCTCTTCACCTTATTTTTTGTTTGTGAGCACGTTGGAACCCCGCAAAAATATTACCGGGTTAGTGGCGGCGTTTAATCACCTCAAACAATGCCATCGTCTGCCCCATCAACTGGTTTTAATCGGTCAACGGGGTTGGAAATATGACCCCATCTTAGGGGCGATCGCCAATTCCCCCTACGCTGACGAAATTCATCAATTGTCCTATGTGAGCGATCAATGGCTGGCGACTTTCTACCAACAGGCAACCGCCTTTGTCTATCCCTCGTTTTACGAAGGCTTCGGCTTACCCGTACTGGAGGCGATGACTTTTGGAGTTCCCGTGATCACTTCAGACCGGGCTTCCTTACCCGGAGTGGCTGGAGATGCCGCCCTACTGGTCAATCCCGATCATCCTGAGGCGATCGCCGACGCAATGCAACAAGTGGTAACCAATGGTCAATTGCGTCATCAGTTACAACAGAAAAGCCAGCAGCGGGCTCAACAATTCAGTTGGCAAAAGACGGCGCAGCAAACTTTGGCGGTTTATCGGGCTTTACTGGAATGAGACGCTTGTCAGGCGTTACTCAGCAGGTGAATCGCAAGTTAAGCAAATACAGCGACTACATAGGTACTGGGCAGTGGGGGTAATATTCCAGTCGAAGGAAGTGGCTTTGTTGATATCAATGGAGCCCATTTTGATGCTGAGACCTTCCCTGCTTGTAGCGGGATAGTTAGCAAAAAGATCGTTTTGTACCAACAGTCCAGCCATAGAACCATTACTTTTTGTTGATTTTAAACACATTTAACTGTTTTATCCTCCGGTATAGTCAAAACAGGATGTTAAGACTGACGCCGTCTGAACGAGTAATTTGATTTTCTACATCGTTTTGGCGTTAGTCCTAGTCTAGTAAGATGAATGCGGAGATATTTATGGGTCAATTGATATTTCTTAAATTATCATCATGCATGGTTAGGAGAATTCCGTCTTACTTGATGATTAGCCATCCTTTCATTCAGCTAACTGATGCTCAGCGACATCATTCATCCATTTCACCTCTCCTGACTTATGTCTTCAACTGATGAACGCAGGCGTCTGGGGTCTACTTTACTAGAGGCTGGTTTGATTACCCCGGCCCAACTTGAGGTTGCATTGAAAAACCAGGGAGATTTCAACTATATGATTGGCGAAGTCATTGCATTGCATGGTTGGCTAGATCAGCAAACGATAGATTTCTTTGCCGAGGAATGGGAAAAATTAACTGGTCAGTCTAATCCTTTACCGCTCGGTCATTATTTGCAAATGGCAAGTTTGCTGACCCAGGCGCAGATTAAAGATGTCTTAGAAGAGCAAAAAAAACTTGGATTACGCTTCGGGGCAACAGCCGTCTTAAAGGGGTTAATCAAGCAAGAAACGATTGATTTTTTTATTAAAAACTTGAAATCTGAGATGTTAAGTGAGTCAATATATCAGACTAGGAAAGCATCTCAACCGGAAAAAACAGCTAGGTCGTCTACTACGTTCAAACCTCAGGATGACTATTCTTCCGTTGAAATTAGTGACTCTTCTATTGAAATTCCCCAAGAATTCCCTACTGACCAATCTAAAAAGAATGTTGATGAAGAAAATTTTGACCTTTCGAGTGTTTTAGAGTTGGAGAGCACTAATGACGATGACTTTGATTTGTCGAATGTCCTAGAGATGGATGATGGCTACATCAGCCAGTAAAGTTGAAGTCACTGGTATCTTGCTATTGCCAAGATTGCCTTTTCCGATGAGGCTCTTTCGGCAGGTTTCCTCCGATGAGCATCAATAATGTCTTCAGACTCGATTCTCTCAGAATCCCAAAAATTTTAGGTGGCTTTGGTATTCGCCCAATCCCCGCTCGCTTGAGGAACACTCGCTGACGGCTGAGAGGCTAGATTTTTCACAATCGTTATTAATCGCTTATTTAATCTTTTATCGGGTAAATTGGCGTATTCTAGTTCTTCTGTTGCCCAGGATGACATTTCGGTGATCCTCCTAATTTCTAGTTTAGTTAGAATACTGTTATAGCTGGCATTTCAGAACTTATGGGTAAGGCATAGAGTTCCAGAAAAGTACTCACTTTAATGATTCTTGAGAACCTCAAACCCTTACTTAGCATACGATCCTCCCTCTATGCAACAAAGCTTTTTCTAACAGGTCTATTTAATTAGACCCGCCTACTTAATGCCATTATTTCGAGTTTAAAAAAGACTTCCATGTTAGCGACTTCTCCTATACAGTTTCCTTTGGTTCAACAGCGTCAATTTTTTGCGACAGGGAAAACAAAATCCTATAAATTTCGGCGGGAACAGTTAGAGAAGCTGAAAGCCGTAGTGTTGAGATATCAGGATGAGGTGATCGCCGCGTTGGCGGAAGATTTGCGGAAGTCAGAATTTGAAGCGCGGTTTGAAATGATCGCGGTTGTGAACGAGATTGATTACGCCCTAAAGCATCTCAAGTCATGGCTGAAACCAAAGAAAGCAAAATTAAAGCTGATTCAAAAGCTGATTCAAATGCCGGGAAAGGCTTATCAAATTCCTGAACCGTTAGGTATTGCACTAATTATCGGCCCGTGGAATTTTCCTTTTTCTTTGGCTTTACAACCGCTGGTAGGGGCGATCGCCGCTGGGAATTGTGCCATTGTTAAACCTTCGGAAATTGCGCTAGCGACCTCGAAAATTACGACGAAAGTGATTGAAGAAGCCTTTGCTGCGGATTATGTGGCGGCGGTGGAAGGGGGCGTTGAGATGAGTCAGGCATTATTAGCCGAAAAATTCGATCACATCTTCTTTACAGGTGGCACGGCGATCGGCAAAATCGTGATGGCCGCCGCTGCGAAGCATTTAACTCCTGTCACCCTTGAGCTGGGTGGGAAAAGTCCTTGCATTGTCGATAAAAATATTGACCTCAAAGAAACGGCAAAGCGCATCACTTGGGGCAAGTTTCTGAATGCGGGTCAGGTTTGTATCGCGCCTGATTATTTGCTGGTGGATGCTGCGATCAAAGACGATTTGCTCACGGCGATCGCCGACTGTATCCGAACGTTTTATGGGGAAGACATTCAAGCAAATCCTGATTATCCGCGCTTGGTCAGTGACAAACAGTGGCAGAGGGCGAGTCAACTTTTAGGGCAAGGTGAAATTTATTTGGGGGGTAATTCCGATGCTGGCAGTCGCTATATTGAGCCGACAGTAATGGTGAATCTGGATCTGGATGCTGAGATTATGCAAGCAGAAATTTTTGCACCGATCTTACCCGTATTAACTTACGAAAATCTCGATGAGGCGATCGCCATCATTAACGCAAAATCAAAACCCCTCGCCCTTTACATCTTTAGCCGAGCTAGGGAAATACAGGACAAAATTTTGGAAAATACCTCGTCCGGCGGCGTTTGTATTAACGATACAGTGATGCATGTGGCCGTTGACACTCTGCCGTTTGGTGGCGTCGGCGAGAGCGGCATGGGAACCTATCACGGGAAAGCCAGTTTTGATGCTTTTACCCATTACAAAAGTGTGTTTAAAAGGGGATTTCGTTTTGACCTCAATTGGCGGTATGCGCCCTACGCCAAAACGCTGCCCATGCTGAAAAGTATGTTTAAAACAAAATAAATGGCGCGGGAAGTTGTGGCAACAGGGGAAACCATGGACAATGGAAACCGTTGTCGCCCAGCCACCCAGGTAGGCATCAATTTTGAGTTCCTAATGGGGAATGGTGGCCAGGGTGGTTTCAATGTCGGAGGTCATAGGGTTAAGATTTATTTCTTTGAGCCGTTTGAAGCGTCGTGTATCTGAGTCCAGCGACGCGGGAATCAATTGCCAACGCCCGACCTAGGGCATATATCGCGATCGCCATCTGTAATGTAGCGACAAAAATAATTTACAATCAGTTAACAATTGTGGCTGCTTGAACCAACGCAACCAGCTTGTCGTTTGTTGTGGAAGCGAAGCCAAGTGAGGCGAACCGCCCTTCAAGCAAACAACACGAATCCTAAAAAAACGCCCAACTGGGCCTTTGTTTGCTGTTGGTTAACCTTAACACGTAAATTCTTATGCAAAAAGATCTCACCCATTATCGCAATATTGGTATTTTCGCCCACGTCGATGCGGGCAAAACCACCACCACCGAACGGATTTTAAAGTTAACAGGAAAAATCCACAAAATCGGTGAAGTCCATGAGGGGGCAGCCACAACTGACTTCATGGAGCAGGAGCAGGAACGGGGGATTACCATTCAGTCTGCGGCAACCAGTTGTTTCTGGAAAGATTGTCAATTGAATATCATTGACACTCCTGGACACGTTGACTTCACCATCGAAGTCTATCGTTCCCTGAAAGTACTTGACGGTGGTATTGGTGTATTCTGCGCTTCGGGCGGGGTTGAGCCTCAATCGGAAACCAACTGGCGTTATGCTAACGACTCCAAAGTCGCTCGGATTATTTACGTCAATAAGCTTGACCGAACCGGGGCAGATTTTTACCGTGTTATTAAGCAGGTTGATGAAGTATTAGGGGCACAACCCTTAGTTATGACCCTCCCGGTCGGAGTCGAAAATGATTTTGTAGGAATCATTGATATTCTGACTGAAAAAGCCTGGATCTGGGATGATTCTGGCAACCCTGAAAACTATGAAATCAAAGAAGTTCCCGCCGATATGATCGACGATGTTGCGTCCTACCGGGAGCAGTTGATTGAAATGGCTGTGGAACAAGATGATGACCTGATGGAGAAATACCTCGAAGGGGGAGAGGTCACGATTGAAGAATTAAAATACTGCATCCGCAAGGGAACCCGTGAGTTGGCTTTCTTTCCCACCTATTGCGGCTCCTCTTTTAAAAATAAGGGAGTACAGCTAGTTCTCGACGCTGTTGTGGACTACTTGCCTAACCCGAAAGAAGTGCCTCCCCAACCGGAAGTAGACTTGGAAGGGAATGAAACGGGTAGCTTCGCTGTCGTTGATCCCGAAAAACCCATGCGGTCTTTGGCGTTCAAGATTATGGATGACCGGTTTGGCGCGTTGACCTTTACCCGCATTTATTCCGGCACCATCAGCAAGGGGGATATGGTTCTCAATACTGCAACGGGCAAAACCGAACGGATCGGGCGTTTAGTGGAAATGCATGCCGACTCTCGTGAAGAAATTAACACAGCCCAAGCCGGCGATATCGTGGCGATCGTTGGGTTAAAGAATGTTCAAACCGGACATACACTCTGCGATCCGAAACAACCGGCAACGCTGGAACCAATGGTCTTTCCCGATCCGGTTATCTCCATCGCCATTAAACCGAAGAAAAAAGGGATGGATGAAAAGATGGGGCTGGCCCTCAGCAAAATGGTGCAGGAAGATCCTTCTTTCCAAGTGGAAACCGATGAAGAAAGCGGTGAAACCATCATTAAAGGGATGGGAGAGCTGCACTTAGATATCAAAATGGACATCCTCAAACGAACCCATGGGGTTGAGGTGGAAATGGGTAAACCCCAAGTGGCTTATCGGGAATCCGTTACCCAAATCACCACCGACAGCTACACCCACAAAAAACAATCCGGTGGGTCTGGTCAGTATGGCAAGATTGATTACATCATTGAACCCGGTGAGCCAGGGGAAGGCTTTACGTTTGAATCCAAAGTCACGGGGGGGAATGTGCCCCGGGAATTCTGGCCCGCTGTGCAAAAAGGCTTCCAACAGAGCATTGTGAAAGGGGTCTTAGCGGGTTATCCCGTTGTGGATCTAAAAGTTACCCTCACGGACGGGGCATTCCATCCGGTTGACTCTTCGGCGATCGCCTTCGAGATTGCGGCCAAAGCTGCCTATCGTCAAACGGTACCCAAAGCGAAACCCCAAATCCTAGAACCCATCATGGCGGTCGATGTGTTTACACCGGATGATCACATGGGGGATGTCATCGGGGATCTTAATCGTCGCCGGGGTATCATCAAATCCCAAGAGACTGGCCCAATGGGTGTCCGCATTAAAGCGGATGTCCCACTGAGTGAAATGTTTGGCTACATTGGTGACCTGCGGACTATGACCTCTGGCCGCGGTCAATTCTCCATGTTGTTCTCCCACTACTCCCCTTGTCCTAATAACGTGGCGGAGGATGTCATCAAAGAAGCGAAAGAGCGTCAAGAAGCTAGCTAATGATTCGATTTTCCTAGTCTATTTTGGGTTTGCCTCAGTGGACTAGGAAAATAATCGCATGGAATCTAAATTAAGTGATGGTTGATCGCAAAAACCAATCATTTATTACTAGGTTTTTGCAATAAAATTTGTATTTTTCGAATTGTTCAGTTTGTCACTTTTGTCCTGTGATGGGGGAAGCCACATTCGCAGTAAATTCTGGCAAACTATTTGCGAATTTGGGGGTGATAGGGAAGTAGTGATCGCATAAAATCCTAGCCTGTTCTGGGATAGAGCTTCCTGTTATTATTGTTGATTTTCAACGAATATTAGAGACTCGTCTGGAGAATGCTAATACGCCGATTTAAATCTCTAGAAGCATTGTTATCCTTGAATTTTGAGTCGTCCAAAAATGTCCATTTTTCAACTGTCCAGAGTGTCTAAAATATAAATATTTACTCTGAGACGTTGCTATCGGCTTGAAACAATATAGTCTTTTCAGAATTAGCAATGTCAATTGGTTTAAAGAAAGCTTTAACGCCGGTCAGGGTTGTAGCATGGATAGCATTTTCTGGTGAATGACTGACAAAAAATAAAAAATCACCCGGATTAATCGTTTTTGTATCTAAGGCAGAAAGATTGGGCACCAATTGCAAGATGACATCGGGATTGAGGTGGTAGCTCAGACTGAAAATATCCCCGATCGCCGTATTGTCCACCTGCTCGAAACGCAAAACTGGATTGGCAAAGAGTGAATTAAAGACGATTGGATTAGGTACTTGATTAATAATTGCTGCTGCCGCCAAGATCGGAGACTCTCCATAGCGCTTAACCGTTAGTCCCGACTTAATGAAACAAGCCAGCAAAATTCCGCACAGTAGGGCCATGCCAAAAGGGGCTTGCCAGCGGGGAGCACGGGAGGAGGGCGAAAGAAGTGTTCCCAAAAAATAAGCCAGCACTACTTGGCTACAGAGTAAATAGGGCCAGAGATAACGTCCATGAAATGAAAAACTGGTCTGAAAAAAAAGATCCGCTAGGCTGAATGCCACCCCATTCACCAGCAGGGTCGAGATTAAAAATAACCACACTTCCCGTCTTTCTTGTCGTACCAGTTGAACCAGGGCGATCGCCATAACCAGAATCAATGGCCCAACTAAATTTAGAGGGATGTCCAATAAAACTTTGGGAAAGGTTGATCAACCAAATGCCCAGCAATGATAAAGGCGAATGTTCTTGCTGCATCCAAGTGGTGGTCTGCGAAATTTCTGTTGCATTGGTCGCCATCACCCAGAGCCAGGGCGTAAACATCAGTACGGCGATCGCCGTTCCCAGCAAAAAGTCCCGAACAATTGGGGAAAACCGGCCTCTGTCCCGCAGCATGAGGTAAAGACCATGGCTGAAAATCACTAAAATTGTGACCGGAAAGGTGTTAAGCCCCATCCCACTTGCCATGACGTAGCCGCATAATGACCCCCTGCTACCCGTTTTTCCGTAACGCCACAGACTAATCTGCATCAGCAGTAAAATTACAATCCAAAGACTGTACTGCCGCGCTTCGTGGGCATAGCTGATGGGCATAAAGGAGACCGCATTCAAGGCGATCGCCGTTAAAGCAATCGGTAACGATGCAAATAATTCCCAGCACAGCCAAAACAACAAGGGAATAGCAACGACACTGAGAATGGCAGAAAAGCTACGCATGGCGGCTGGGCTATGACCCACCAGTCGCATCCAAAAAAACGTCAAAAAATAATATAACGGCGGATGCTGGGAATCCTCTATCCCCAAAGAGTGCAACATTTCCCCCACAGAGCGGTCTGGTGCGGGAGACACAAAGCGGAGAATTGTCTCCGGGGTTAAGGGTTGACCTTGATACAAGGTTTGTGCAACTTCTTGAAAGCTGTAGCCTGCCACCCGTATCGACGTTGCCTCTTCATCAATCCAATACACCCGCTCGGATAGACCGCTAAACCGCAGAATAATTCCCACTCCGACTGTGGCGATCGCCATCCATAAAAGCCAAGACGGGCCTTTCTGTTTTGGAGTTAAGGCGGAAAAAAACATTGTTTTGTAGGTAAGTGGGGAGCGTCAACTATCAAGCTCCGCCAACGTTGAGCATCAGTCTTTAACCACCCTTGTTAGCAGATATGGCGTACTGTCGCTGCTCTAAATAAAAATATCAGTGGAGAAGCCGGTTGTCTTAAGTTCAAATAATATTACCCATTTGCGGAGAAGTAGGATTTCCTGTAATTTTCGCAGTATTGACTCGATGGGAAAAATACAGGTTGGTAGCAAGCATTCAAATTTAGCCATCATTAGGATAGAACCTTTCAATGCGCCTTATTCCGAGGGCGGTTCAAGCTTGCACTAACCTATAGGGCAATCGCGTCTTAAATAACTGTGAAAGGGAGTGCTAAAGGTAAGAGTATAGAGGCTGTTGCGTTGAGTAATTGCCCCTAATGAGTCAAAAGTCCAAGTCCAACACCCATCAAGAGTTTGAGACGGTCAAACCGAAAGTTAGCATCATTGAGCATTTCCAAGAGGTCGACGATCCCTGTATAAAACGCAGTAAGCGCCACTTACTAAGCGACATTATCACCATTGCGATTCTAGCGGTGATTTGTGGTGCGAATGACTGGGTAGCGGTTGCCAAGTACGGTCAGGCTAAACGTGCGTGGCTGAAGATATTCCTCGACTTGCCGAATGGGATACCAAGTCATGACACGTTTGGCGATGTCTTCGCCCGCTTGAATCCAGAGCAATTACAATCGTGTTTTCTTAATTGGGTGCGCTCAGTCAGTCGTCTGACGCAAGGAGAAGTCATCGCGATTGATGGCAAGACAGTTCGTCGCTCTTACGACCAGGGGGACAATAAGGGGGCAATTCATATGGTGAGTGCCTGGGCTAGCCAAAATCGTCTGGTGCTGGGGCAAAGAAAAGTAGATGAGAAGTCCAATGAAATTACAGCCATTCCTGAACTGCTGAGGGTATTAGACCTCTACGGCTGCATTGTCACTATTGATGCAATGGGCACCCAAACAGCGATTGCAGAGCAAATTATCGCCCAAGGAGGAGACTATGTCCTGGCGCTAAAAGGTAACCAGGGCAATCTATTTGAGGATGTGCAACAGCTTTTTCAGTATGCCCAATCGATGGATTTCGGGGGAACTGAACATGACTACTACGAATGTGTGGATGCCGCTCATGGTCGAATTGAAATCCGACGCTGTTGGAGCATGGGCTGTGTCGATGGGTTACTCAATGGTGAAAAGTGGTCGGGATTGAACAGTAGACCTCTTCATAATTCATGACCCAATGTGCTGTGTATTATTTCGTCTAAAGTAGAGAGAGATAACTCATAGTTAGATGGCGGCAATCAAGTTGCAGCGGAGATTATAACGGCGACGACGCATTGCGATATCGATTCCGCCAAAACCCTGAAAATCTTCAAACTACGATTGATATGCTCGATACAGATGCGTTCGCGACTCAAAGCCCGAATATATTCGCGCTCTAAGTGAGTTAGTTCGCCCTTTTTTGACTTTTGAGCGGCACATAGCTGTTAGATGATAAGCATTAATCTCTGATAGAAGTGCCGTCTTGAATGCTTTCGGTATCTGGATGAAGATGGACTCCAGAAGTCTTAAAAAAGATGGAAATCATGACGATGACCTTCCCTGAAAAACAAACAGATAATTTCTTTACTAAAAAAAGGATGAGCCAATACTTCCTGACACCTTCTTGAGTGTATGTTGGTTTTTCTCGCCAGAACAATACGCTCTGTTTTTGCCCTTTTTGGGACGTTCAATCGGGGTTTTTCTCACGTCAATAACCATGACATCAGGATACTCACCTTCTGACAGTAACTGTTTTTTCCCCTGTAGACGAAATCGCCCCGAGCCCATCAACACTGTTTCGACACGATGAATAACACGATAAACCGTTGCCTCTGAAATTCCCCTGTCTTTTGGCTATGTGTGGTAGTAGGTCTGGTACTCACACAGACACGGGAGAGCTATCAGTAGCTGGTCAGGTATTGTCAACTTTGGGGGCGTCCTGCATTTGAGTGACCCACATAATATTCATTCTTATGCCTGGAGCATCAGATTCAAAGTTTGGGGCTGAATGCGCCGGTATATCGCTTAAAGTTCGACGGGCTCAGGGCCCGAGCTGTTTCATAATTCATTTAATATGCTCTCAAGAGTAGAACTTTTATCAGCCTTACCATACTGTGAAACCAATTATGAAAGAGTCTA
>CALNXU010000018.1:0-183934 GCA_942490695.1 Merismopediaceae cyanobacterium
TCCAAAAGATTTATTAATTGCACCCAAATGGGGAAATTTAAAAAACTTTGAAATTGTTGCAAAAATTGATAAAAAACTTCAAGACAAAAATTTATGGCAGGGTAAAAACTATTAAATTTAAGTTCACTAAAAATGTTGTAAATTTAGTAGACGATATTTAAAACTTGAGTTTTGGATTATTTACTTTTATTTATTTTGCTAGCATTGTTAGCTGAAATATTAGGTACTGTTGGAGGTTTTGGTTCTTCTTTATTTTTTGTTCCAATAGCTAGTTTTTTTTTAGATTTTCATTCTGTACTTGGAATTACTGCTATTTTTCATGTGTCAAGTAATATCACAAAAATTGCATTTTTTAGAAAAGGAATAGATAAACAATTACTCTTTTGGATTGGAGTACCAGCTATTATTTTTGTTATAACGGGTGCTTATTTCAGTAAATTTATTAAATCTACTATTTTAGAAATTCTACTCGCTATTTTTTTAATAATTACAAGTTTAACTTTTTTAAAATTTAAAAAGTTAGTTATAAATCCGACTAAAAAAAATTCCATATTTGGTGGTGTTTTGTCGGGATTAGTTGCAGGTTTTATTGGAACTGGTGGCGCAATTAGAGGAATTACCTTAGTGGCATTTAACTTAAAAATTAATACGTTTATAGCAACTTCAGCTATTATAGATTTAGGTGTAGATTTAAGTAGAAGTATTGTGTATTATACTAATGGATTTATACATAAACACGATCTGTATTTAATCCCTATATTGCTTGTTTGTAGTATTTTAGGAACTTTTATAGGTAAAAAAATATTAGAATATATTTCCGAACAAAAGTTTAAAGCAATTGTACTTATTTTAATTTTTTTAACTGGAATAATTATGTTATCTAAAATAATACTGTTTTAGTAATGTATATTTTGTATGTTTAAGGTGATGTTATTTATCTATACAAAACAGTTATCTGAAATGCCTTGGGTTTTAATTCCAGGGTTGTAATTATAGTTGTATTTTAACCTTTGTAACTTTCAACTTTTTAATTTTTAAACTATTTTTATGAGTACTATTATTGTATTAGGTGCCGGTATGGTAGGTAGCACCATGGCAATTGATTTAGCAAAAAAACACCAAGTAACAATTACCGATTTCAATCAAGAAGCATTGGATAGAGCCGTTTTAAAATGCCAAAACTTACAATCTGTTCAATTAGATGTTACAGATAAGAGTGCACTTCAAAAAACTATAAAACCTTATGATTTAGTTGTTTGTGCAGTTCCAGGATTTTTAGGCTTTGAAACCCTAAAAGCAATAATTAAAACAGGTAAAAATGTGATAGATATTTCTTTTTTTCCTGAAAATTCTCTAGAATTGAACGAATTGGCCCAACAACATAATGTAACTGCAATTGTAGATTGTGGTGTTGCTCCAGGAATGGGAAATATAATTTTGGGTTATTACAACGAAAAATTTAAACTAACGGATTTTGAATGTTTGGTTGGTGGGTTGCCAAAAGTAAAAAAATGGCCATTTTCTTACAAAGCTCCTTTTTCTCCAATAGATGTTATTGAGGAATATACACGTCCTGCGCGTTATGTTGAAAACGGTGAAATGGTAACTAAAGAAGCATTAACTGATTGTGAATATGTTGATTTTGATGGTGTTGGAACATTAGAATCTTTTAATTCTGATGGATTGCGGTCTATAATTTTTACGATGCCACATATTAAAAATATGAAAGAAAAAACATTGCGTTATCCAAACCATGTCGAATATGTAAAAGTGTTAAAAGAAAGTGGGTTTTTTAGCGAGGAAAAAATAACTTTGAATGGCACTGATATTTCTCCATTAGATTTTACTTCAAAAATATTATTTAATGAATGGAAGTTAGGAGATACCGAAGAAGAGTTAACTGTTATGAGAATTACTCTCAAAGGAATTGATAAAAAGGGTATTAAAAAAACCATTGTTTACAATTTACACGATGAATATTGTACTAAAACCAACACTTCATCTATGGCAAGAACAACAGGCTATACAGCAACAGCAGCTGCAAACTTGTTTTTAGATGGATTGTTTAATAAAAAAGGCGTTTTTCCACCAGAATTAGTAGGAAAATACGAGAAATGCTTTAATTATATTTTAAAGTATTTAAAAGAAAGAAATGTAATATATAATAAAGAAGAACGATAAATTAGTGCGAAAAATAATCTTAATAATTAAAAGAATAATGATAGGTATTTTAGGAATTGTCCTTTTAATGGTAATTGTTGCTTTTGTATTTGTAAATACAAGCCCTCAATTTGGTGGAAAACCTAGTAAAGAAAGTTTAGTTAAAATAGAAAAATCTCTAAATTATAATGGAGATGGTACTTTTAAAAATCAAGAAATTACTTTGCAAATGACTGATTTTAAATGGAGTACAATTCCAAAGTTTTTTACAAATGGTGATAATAAAGTTCCAAAAAATGATTTACCTTCAAATAAGTTAACGAAAGCTTATTTTAATAATGAACCACAACAACCTAGAATAACTTGGTTTGGACATTCTGCACTATTTATAGAAATAGAAGAGATGAATATCTTTATAGATCCTATGTTAGGTGATGTTCCTGCACCACATCCGTTATTAGGAAATGCTAGATTTAATAAAGAATTACCAATTGCAATTACAGATTTACCAGAAATTGATTTGGTGTTGATTTCTCACGATCATTACGATCACTTAGATTATGGATCGATTCAACAATTACATTCAAAAGTAAAGCAGTTTTATGTTCCATTAGGTATTAAGGCGCATTTAACAGCGTGGGGTGTTGATGCTTCTAAAATTACAGAATTTGATTGGTGGGAAAGTAAAATTTTAAATGGAGTTGAATTTGTAGCTACTCCTGCTCGACATTTTTCTGGTCGTGGTTTTACTAGAAATAACACTTTATGGAGTTCTTGGGTATTAAAATCGGAAAATGCTAATATCTATTTTAGCGGAGATAGTGGCTATGGGGAACATTTTAAAGAAATTGGAGCTAAATATGGTCCTTTTGATTTTGCCATGATGGAATGTGGACAATATAATGAACAGTGGACTCAAATTCATATGACACCAGAAGAAGCGGTCTTAGCTTCTATAGATCTCGAAGCTAATTTAATAATGCCAATACATTGGGGATCTTTTAAATTAGCATTACACGCTTGGAACGATCCCATTATTAGAGCAACTAAAAAAGCAAGTGAATTAAATGTGCAAATAAGTACACCAAAGTTAGGTGAAGCTATTATTTTAAATGATGGAGCTTATCCATCTGAAAAATGGTGGATGAGTAGTGAGTTTTAAAGTGTTTAATTAAAGGTTAAAAAGTGAGAAATTAGACAATAATTTATTGTAAGAGGACATTACACACTTTATGTTTTATCAAAAACTTACATTTTATAAATCCAAGGTTTTGGGTTTTCTATTCGAGTATTATTCCAAAATTCAAAACCTAAAATTGTTTTACCAGTAATTTTATCGGTAAAAATAGTGCCAATTTCTTGTTTGGTTTTAACGTTATCTCCAGATTTTAAATAAGTGTTTTCTAAATTTTTATATACAGTAATATAATTACCATGTTGAATTAAAACAGCTTTTTTATTTCCTGATGTTACTTGAACTGCTAATACTGTTCCGTCAAAAACTGCACGCGCTTTACTTCCCTCTTCTGTAGTAATTCTTACACCATTACTTTGTATTGTGGTGGTTCTAACAATTGGATGTGGTTGTTTTCCATAAAATGTAGAAACATATCCTTTTTCTACAGGCCAATCTAATTTACCTTTATTTAATTCAAATTTTGAATTTAATGCTTTTGCTGCAGGCGTTAAGGCAAAGGCAGTTGAACTTTTAGAGGATGCTGAAGTATTTCCCGATTTTTTATTGGATGCTGCAATTGCAGCTCTAATAAGTTTGTCTATTTGAGCGGCAACCCTACTTTCTTCTTTTTGAAACTGTTTTATTTGTTTCTTGTAAGTATTTTCCTTTTGTTTTACTTTGCTCAATAAAACTTCTTGTTCTTTTTTTTCTTTTTCTATAACAGCTTGTTCTTCCTTTTTTATATCTAATAGAGCGTTTTTCTGATCTTTTTTAACTTGTAAAGAGTCTGTTAACGCCTGTAATTCTGAAGTCTTTTTATGGATTTCATCTCCTTGTTTTTTTCTAAAAGCAGTATACTGTTTCATATACTGAAAGCGTTTATAGCCTTGAAAAAAATTTTCTGAAGATAACAAAAACATAATTCTGCTATTTTGAGATTTACTTTTATAAGAACTATAAATCATTTCTCCATAGTCTTTTTTAAGTGCCTCTAAATCTCTTTTATTTTGATTAATTTCAAGCTGATTTAAATAAATTTCGTTGCCTAACTCATTAGATTCGTTCTCAATTGCATTTATTAAATCTTCTCGAGTACTAATTTTAGCATCAAGATCTTTTAACTGATTTAACACATTTTTTTCGGTTCTAATAGTGTTAGACAATAATGCATTAATATATATTTGATCTTTTTGAAGCTGTACACGTCTAGCCTCTAATACTTGACGTTTAGATTTTTGAGCAGTACTATTTAAACTAATAAATACTATTAAAAACAGAAAAAGGTACTTTAATTTAAATTGCATTATTTTAAACTAATTTCTTTGTAACCATTTGGAATTGAAAACGGGAACGTTAAATTTTCATTAAATTCAACTGTACGGTATTCTATATTTATGGTTGTTAATTTTTTATGATCAATTGCTCTAATATTAATATTTTTTGGAAATTGCTCTCCTTTTATTTTACTATAATTAGGATATGAAACTGATAGTAACTGCTTTTTTTCTTGATTGCTAATTTCTTGTCTGTTTACTTTAAAATTATCGGGATTTAAAAAAAATAAAATTCCAAACAAATCGGCATCTTGTTTGGGTTTTAACTGGTATAGATTTGTGTCTATTTTAGAATTATATTTTCCCTTTTTTAAATTTAAAACCGCCTGTCCTAATAAAATATTTTGAACTTTTTCATAATCTAATTCGGTACCTAGCCAATCACTTAATAAAGAAAAATCTCCATCAAAATAAGTGCGTTGCATTTTTTCGTAGTAAAGCACTCTGCTAGGAGTTATTTTTACTTTTGCAACAGGTATTCCAAATTTTGTTGCACTCATCCAAATAGTTTTATCTTTTTCTAAACGTAATTTAATACTAAAACTTACCGATGTTTTTTCATCTTTATATTTTGCGTTTATTTTAGCATTTATGGTTTTTTGTTGAAATTTAGAATTGTAGTGGTTGTTGATAATTTTTTTTGTTGAAATATTATTAATATTTGACTCAACAATGCTTTTATTAGATTTACAAGATGTAAAAATCAATAAAATTAAGAGTACTATTTTTGAAACTATTTTCATTTAATTTACCTGTTTTAACTTTGCAGCTTTTTGTTTAAATTTTAAAGCTTCTTTGGTGTTGTTTAAACCTTCGTAGCTAATAATTAACTGATTGTAAAAGTTTAATTCCATTTCTTTATTATCTATTACAAAATCAATGCCAATAGTTAAAACGTCAATTGCTTCATTATATTTTTTAAGTTTATTAAGTGCGTACCCATTTAATTGATATAAAATTGGCTGAGCTGGATATAATTCCAACGCATTTTTACTATCTAATTGCAACATTTCAAAAAGATTATTTTCAACTTCATGGCCTAAAATTTTAAGTAATGTACTAAACTTTTTATCATTTTTATAGGATTCTTTTAAAGATTCTATATCTGTGTTTTTAGTTACATTTTCAACAATTTTAGTTTTTCTTTTAGTTATTTTTTTTCTATTGTTTAAATATGTTTTAAATCTTTTTATTTTTAAAGTTGTTAAAGCTTTATTTTCAATTTCGGTAATTAAATCTTCGGCTTTAACAAACTCTCTATTTTGAATATATAACAACACTAATTCATCATTATAAATTGGTTTTAGTTGAACAAGTTGCTTTTGAATTTCTATGGCATCGGCATAATTTCTTTGCGCTTTTAATATTGCAACTTTATGTTTTAATAAATACGTGTTTTTAGGGTCTTTTGAAAGTGCCTTATCAATAAAAACCTCAGCTTCATAATATTTTTTTAGTAGAAGATAATTTTTAGAAAATTCGAAATCAACTGCTAAATTTATAGAATCAATTACAGCACATTTTTCTAAGTTTTCAATTGCTTTAGAATAGTTGTTTGTATTTATTTGTTTAAGTGCTTCAAAAAAATATTCTTGAAATTTTAAATCTTGCACTTCTTGATTATCTATATTTTGTGCATACGATAAACAGGTAAAAAGTGAAATACCTACAAATAAGATGCTATGTAATCTGTTTAATTTCATTTAGAAGCGCAATATACAATTTATTAAGATGAAAAATAGTTGATTTTTAGCAACTTTATTCCGTTTTAAATGAAGTAAAAATTAACAATTATTATTTAAAATAGTTGTCATTCGCTAGAAGACTGGAAAACCTGTTATATTTATAAATACCAACTAGTTAATTCCCTTTGGAATTGCATCAATTAATTTTTGAGTGTATGTTGTTTTTGGATTGCTATAAATAACGTCTGCATCTCCAACTTCTTCAATTTTACCTTTATTCATAACCACTAATTGATCTGCCATATACTTTACAACAGCTAAATCGTGTGAAATAAAAATATAGGTAAAACCAAAATCTTTTTTTAAAGAATTTAATAAATTAAGTACCTGAGCTTGCACAGAAACATCTAATGCAGAAACAGACTCGTCGCAAATTATTAACTTAGGTTTTAAAGCAATAGTTCTAGCAATTCCAATGCGTTGACGTTGTCCTCCTGAAAATTCATGTGGATATCTGTAAAAATGTGAGGCCTCTAAACCAACTTTATTTAAAATCTCTTTTACATAGCTTTCACGTTCATTTTTAGAATTTAAAATACCATGAACTTTCATAGGTTCCATAATAGCTTTCCCTACAGGTATTCTTGGGTTTAAAGAAGAAAATGGATCTTGAAATATAATTTGGACTTCTTTTCTAAACCCTTTTAATGCTGCAGTTGAAAGGTTTGTAATATCTTTCTGATGGTAAAAAATTTCTCCTTTTGTGGCTTTTTCTAAATGTAAAATTGTACGACCTAAAGTGGTTTTTCCACAACCAGATTCACCTACCAAACCTAAAGTTTCTCCTTCAAATAATTTAAAGGAAACAGTATCAACAGCTTTTACTACATTTTTATTCTTAAAGAAAAAATTGGTATCTGACGTAAAATAAGTCGCTAAATTTTTTACTTCTAATAAAGGTTTTTTGGCATATATATTTTTATGAAAAGCCGTTCGCTCCTCAGTTGTATATATTTCTTTATCAATAGTTTGTTCCATAAAATTTTGAACAGTTGGCAATGTTTTTAAGCGTTCGTTTAACTTAGGTCTAGAATTTATAAGTGCTTTTGTATAGTTGTTTTGCGGATTTAAAAATAGTTGTTTTACAGTACCTTGTTCTACTATATTACCTTGGTACATTACTAAAACTTTATCTGCAATTTCTGAAACCAAAGCCAAATCATGCGTTATAAAAATAATGCTCATTTCGGTTTCTTTTTGCAACTCTTTTAACAATTCAATTATTTCTTTTTGAACCGTTACATCTAAAGCCGTTGTAGGCTCGTCAGCAATCAAAATCTTTGGTTTGCAAGCAATTGCCATAGCAATCATTACCCGTTGTTTTTGTCCCCCAGAAAGTTGATGCGGATATTGGTTATAAATAACCTCAGCTCTTGGTAGTTTAACTTTATTAAAAAGCGCTATCACTTCCTTTTTTGATGCTTTCTTAGAAGTGTTTTTATGCTGTAGTAAAATTTCTTGGACTTGGTACCCACAAGTTAAACTTGGGTTTAAAGAACTCATTGGTTCTTGAAAAATTATAGAAATTTGATTGCCTCGTATATGTTGAAATTGTTTGTTATTTAATAAAAGAAGGTTTTTATTTTCAAACAATATTTCTCCAGTTATTTTAGTTTGTTTTTCTGGTAAAAGTCCTAAAATGGCTAATGAAGAAACAGATTTTCCGCTACCAGATTCACCTACAATCCCTAAAATTTGATTTTTTTCAAGAGTGTAAGAAATATTATTAATAACTTGATTTAACCCGTCATCGGTTTTAAATGAAATTGATAAATCTTTTACTATTAACATACAACTGTTTTACTTGATAAAAATACACTATTTGAATTAGGAATTGCAAATTATGAAATATGAATTATTAAAACTTGCTAAAACAGCTAATTAAATATTGCGTTAGGGATGGTAGCGAAAAGCCCGCAGCGATAGCGAGGACTTGAAACGTACAGCCCGACCTAAAGGGGAACGCCCAAATTATAATAATTATAGTTTTAGGCATTTATTTTGTGTAATTTTGCGGCAAATATTAAGGTTAATGAATTACGTATCAGTTGAAAATATATCTAAATCTTTTGGTGAATTAACACTATTTGAAAATATTTCTTTTGGAATAAATAAAGATCAGAAAATTGCTTTTATTGCAAAAAATGGAACAGGAAAAACTTCTATGCTTAATATAATTGCTGGTTTGGATAGGTCGGATACAGGAAAAGTAATTTCTATAAAATGACTTAAAATAGAATATTTATCGCAAGAAGATAATTTAAATGATGCTTTAACGGTAGAGCAAACCATATTTGATTCTGACAATGAAACCTTGAAAGTGATTGAGGAATACGAACACGCACTTAAAAATCCCGAAGACCAAAACGAGTACCAAAGAGCTTTTGAAAAAATGGAGCGACTAAATGCTTGGGATTTTGAAACGCAGTTTAAACAAATTCTTTCTAAACTTAAGTTAGATGATTTAACAAAAAAAGTAAGTGAACTTTCTGGTGGGCAACGTAAGCGTTTAGCACTTGCCTTAATTTTAATTCATAAACCTGATTTATTAATTTTAGATGAACCAACAAACCATTTAGATTTAGAAATGATTGAATGGTTAGAAAGTTATTTTGAAAAAGAAAAAATTACTTTGTTTATGGTTACGCACGATCGCTTTTTTTTAGAGCGTGTTTGTAATGAAATTGTAGAGTTAGACAATGGTGGTTTTTTTACATATAAAGGGAATTACTCCAATTATTTAGAAAAAAAAGAAGCTCGAATTGAACAGGAACAAGCTACCATAGACAAAGCCAAAAATTTGTTTAAAAAAGAGTTGGATTGGATGCGTAGACAGCCTAAAGCGCGAACTACTAAAAGTAAAAGCAGAATAGATGATTTTTTTGTTATAAAAGAAGTAGCATCTAAGCGAAGAAACGACCATAAAGTGCAGTTAGAAATTGAAATGGAACGTATGGGAACTAAGGTTTTAGAGCTTCATAATATTTCTAAATCGTTTGGTGATTTAAAAATATTAGAAAAATTTGATTATAATTTTTTACGTGGAGAACGCATTGGAATTATAGGGAAAAACGGAACTGGAAAATCAAGTTTTTTAAATATTATTACTGGTGAAATCCCTGTAGATAGTGGTAAAGTTGTTATTGGCGAAACCATAAAATTTGGGTATTACACACAAGATGGTATTGAAATTAAACCCGGACAAAAAGTAATAGAGGTTATTAAGGAATTTGGAGAATATATTCCGTTAACGAAAGGGAGAAAAATTTCTGCAGGACAATTATTAGAGCGTTTTTTGTTTAGTAGAAAACGTCAGTACGATTTTGTTGAAAAATTAAGTGGAGGTGAGCGTAAACGTTTGTTTTTATGTACTGTTTTAATTCAGAATCCGAACTTTTTAATTTTAGATGAACCTACAAATGATTTAGATATTATAACACTAAATGTGTTGGAAAACTTCTTATTAGATTTCCCAGGATGTTTGTTAGTGGTTTCTCATGATAGGTATTTTATGGATAAAATTGTGGATCATTTATTTGTTTTTAGAGGTGATGGTGAAATAGAAGATTTTCCTGGTAATTATTCAGATTTTAGAGCCTACGAAGACTCTAAACCTAAAGAAGAAGCTCCAGAAATTAAAAAAATAGAACCAACTACGCCTGTTAAACCCGCAACAAAAGCTAAATTAAGTTATAAAGAGAAAAAAGAATTTGATGGAATTGAAGGCGAGATTGAAAAATTAAATACTGAAAAGGCTGAAATTGAAGCGAAATTTTTAGATGGTTCACTCTCAGGAGAAGAAATTAATGAACTCTCTATTAAACTACAAGAAATTGCAACTGAAATTGATAACAAAGAAGAACGTTGGTTTGAGCTTTCTTCTAAATTAGATGAGGAGTAGTAGTTTTTAATACTTGTGTTTAATTTTTGATAAAACATACCAACAAAGTTCAACAAGATTTTATTTTTTAGGGGTATAAATCTACTTTTATAAGTAGTTAATTATTTTTTATCCATTTCTATAACCCAAATACCTCTAAGTTCATTTTCACCATATCCTGTAGCTTTATCCGCAGGATATAAATGTTTTATTTTAGATAATGTTGCTGGTAAAACTTGAGTATTTGGCAAACCGTGACATTGCATACACATATTATTAGTAACAATTGGGTAATAACCAATCATTTTTCCATTTATTTCTTGTACAAAAGGTGACGTTTTTTCATTGTTTTCAATCGCTTTTTTAGTTTTATTTATATAATCTAATTCCGTTTTATTAGCTGTATTCGCTACATTTCTTGGAAGATCTGAAACCCTTTTTATTTTTGTATTTAAGGCTACACCAGCACTGTCAACAATATTAAAAGCTCTTGTATTACAAAAGGCTACGGCTTCTTCAGTACCTCTATTTTTAATAGCGGTAATTAAATTTTTGCCTAAAACAGCTTTTGTATTCATGGCATATTTTAAACCGAGTTCTGCGTAACTTAAATCTTCATTTTTTAAGTTTTCAAGATGTATAAATTTTTCGTTTTGAAAGTGTTTTGTATACCAATCTGGTTGTTCTAATTTTGAATGATAAATGTATTTAGCAATTTGTGTAATCTGTTCTTCTGTAAAATTCATTTTTGGCATTAAACCATATCTTTCAATTGCTTCAGGAATTTTTGAATTTTCTACATTTGGATTTTTAATAAATGCTATTAAACTTTTGGCAAAGTCTTCTTCAGAAATAGTTTCTTTATTTGTAATATAATAATCTTTAATCATTGCCATTGGTGGCGCAATTCGATCGTCTATATCGTTTTTTGGACTATGACAAGCAAAACAATTTGATTCAAGTAATTGAAAACCTTTGCTTAAATGAAGTTGTTCGTTTTTAGATGTTGTGCTATCTATTTTAGACGCTTCTTTTTGAGTATTATTTTTACAGCTTAAGAGTGTACTAAAAAAAATTAAAACTAAAATGTTTATTTGTATAAATGGAATGGCTTTTTTCATAATTATAATAGCGTTATCTTACTTTCATTAATTAACTGGGTTTATAAAAAATAAAATGTGCTGCAAATTTAAGCCTAAAGGAAGATAACGGTGTATGTTATGTTACACTGAAATTAAAAGTAATTTAACGTTAGTTCGTTGTAATAAAATTTATGTCAGTCGGAGTGATTTAGTATAGAAAATTGTATCGAAGACCAGTGAATTTTTATATAAAAGCCAATTTCGATATATTTTTTTTCATTGCCTTTCCAAAAAACACTCAATTTAACGGTTTTTGTGTGTTTCAAAGCTATATCGAACTCACATTAATTTATAATTGTTAAGGTTGAAAATTAGTTCCTTCTTAAACATGAATTATATTCATATCTTCAATTAATGGTTCATTATTAAATCGTAATAACAACTGAGCAATTGCAATGGTATCTTTTTCGCAATATATTACAATACGTTTAATATTTTTTTCTTTATAAAAAACAGTTCCAACTTCACTACCATTAATATCATCTTTTGGCGAAGGAATATTTAATATTGAAGTTAGTAATTTTAGGGAAGTAAAATGTTTATAGTCTCCAAATTTCCATAACTCCATCGTATCTAAATGTGGAATTTCCCAAGGTTTTTTACCGAATAAATTCAATTTTTCAGGTAATTCAATTTGATGGATTATCATTCGGCGAGCTATATACGGAAAATCAAATTCTTTACCATTATGGGCGCATAAAACATGAGCCGTTTTATTAAAATGAAGGTCTAATAATTTTTTAAAATCTTCTAAAATTCTAAATTCTTCGCCAAAAAATGAGGTGACTCTAAATTTTCTGTCTTTTGTTTTAAAATGGGTAAAATATCCAACGGAGATACATACAATCTTGCCAAATTCCGCCCAAATTCCAGCTCTTTCATAAAATTCTTCGGGAGTAAATTCTTCTTTACGTTGGTATTGTGTTTTTAAAGCAAAAAGCTCTTGCTTTTCTGTAGATAAATCTTTGTAAAATTCAGTTTCGGGTACCGTTTCTATATCTAAAAACAAGATGTTTTCAAAGTTAATTTTAGTGTTCATAGCTTTTTTTTATAAATATAATAAAAAAAATCATTCCTAAAATGGAATGATTTTTAAATATATATTTAACGTTGTACTAATTAATTAATAACTTTCTAACAGAAACCTTTTCTTCTTCTTCAACTTGAACTAAGTACATTCCAGTACTTAAATTTTGAACATTAATCTCTTCATTTGACCCTACATTTTTGTTATAAACAACACTTCCTAAAATTGAGTAAATAACAACTTTCCTTTCTAATGAATTTTTAGTTGAAATAGATATTCTACCATTTCTAACAGGATTTGGATATACATTAAAGCCTTCTATTTGGTCCTTCACTACTGAAAGTGATTTTTCAGAAGTTGGGTTTCCTTGTGTAGGTGTTGCTACTGTCCACCCAATAGGTTCTTTGGTTATTGGATCTATAACTCTTTGTATTGAGTTTTCTCCAGAAGTACTTCCTATATTCTCAGAGAAATATCCTTCAGCAGGGCCGTCTTTTGCTTCAAATCCATTAGGTCCATAGCTAAATAGAAATTCAACTAGAATACCATTTCCATCTATTAATGCAACTCCGGCACCCTTAGGATGTCCATTGGAAATATTGGCTACAGGTATCCACAAAATACTGTTGTTTAAGTTTTGTGTTAAATCAAGTATTTGATATACCTTACGATTTGTTCCTTCGTAAAAAGCTAAACTCCAACCTGTTAAATTGGTGCTTCCAATACCTGTTAACTCTACACCTGGATTAGAAGCGGTATAATTAATTTCTGAAATATAAACGCTTTGGCTAAAACTTGAAAAAGATATAGCTAAGACAGTAAATAAAATATAAAACTGTTTCATTGGGGGGACCATTTATTTATTGTTCGCAAATATGCTATTTTATTTCGTAAACCCTTAATTTTTAGGGTGTAACTTAATAAAGTGTTACTTTTTACAAATAAATGGAGTGTTTTTTCAAACAAATAGGTATGGAAAAACCTTATTTAAGTAAGGTTTTCTGGGGCAGTTTTATTTAAATTGTCTTAAAAAATTTAATTAACCAACAATTTACGTGTAGCAATTTTATCTTCTTCAATAATTCTAATTAAGTAAATTCCTTTGTTTAAGTTATAAATATCTATAACTTCTCTATGTTTTATTAGCTTATTATAAACTTGTTGTCCATTAAAATTATAAATTTCAACTTGTTTATCTGCCCAACTATTTGAAGTAATATTTAGCTGTCCATTTGATACAGGATTAGGATACATTTTAAAGCCCTCAATATTGTTTTTAACTACAGATAAGGTTTGACCAGTATTCACCTCACCTTTACTTGCTGGAATACCAGTTTGCCAACCACCAGTTGTTGTATACTGTGCTGAATCTGGATCTGGACTTCCATTTGTAGAGTTTGGTTTAGGTCCAATATTTACAACTGTACCTACATTATTTGGTTCATCGAAAATAGCTCCATAGCTTATTGCATTAACGGCATTACCGTTATAACTTAAAACAATTACACGCCCAAAAACGCCACCATCTAAATTTGGGATATTATCAAAGTTTTTTGAATAAAAAGCATTAGATCCTGGCCCTAAAGTGCCTGATAATGTTGTGGAGCTATATAAAAATGATCCAAAGAAAAAGCCACTACTATAAATATCAATTGTGTAATTTGCTAAGTTTTCTCCAGGAGGACCAGTAACTTCAATTCCCGTTACAACATGTACTTCAGAAATAAATGCATTTTGAGCAAAACTTATACTTGATGTTAAAAAGATGGCAAATAAAATGTAAATTTTTGTCATGGGGAAATACACAATATTAATGTAACAAAAATCTTAATTTATTATATAAACCCTTAATTTTGAAAGTGTAAATTAACGAATTGATAAGTTTTATTAATAAATGGAATATTTTTATAAACAAATAGATAAGGAAAAACCTTACTTAAGTAAGGTTTTTTGCTATTTTTAAGTTTATATTTTTTAAAAAAACGTTAATTAACAACCAATTTACGCGTTGCAATTTTGCCTTCTTCTTCTATTCGAACAAGGTAAATGCCTCTATTTAAGTTAGAAATATTTAAAGGTTCTTGGGCTTGAACATTTTTGCTGAATACCCGTTGCCCTGTTAAAGCATAAATTTCAACGTTCTTATTTAAATTTACGCTTGAAGACATATATAATAACCCATTAGAAACTGGATTAGGATACATTGCAAAATTATCTATTTGGTTTTTTACAACGGATAATACAGTAGTAATCGTTAATTGAAATGGTACAGTTGTTCCTGAGAATTTCTCCATCTCCGTAAGAGTAACTGCAACTCCCCAACTAGTCCCACATCATTTGCAACATAAGTAGTGCGATTTAGTTCCATATTTCCTCCAATAAGGCCCAACTCATCTTCAAACTCTTCAATTTCACCTGTACCTACCTGCATTTGTATCCAAATTATTTCATCAGCCTAGAACTCCATTCTCAGAACAATAATTGAAACATCTCCATTCGTTACACTATCTGAACCTTCTGTAAAATCAGCATACCCATTAGCAGGTACAATTACTGATGTACTAATTGAGGAGAATCTGAAGCCATCATATCTGTAATCTCCAGCCATTCATATCAGTATTAATGTAGTATTCTCCAACGTTCCACCACCATTATTCAGCACTTCCTCCAACCTAGCATATTTAAATCTCAGTAATAATTTGATGACTACAGTCGAAGTCCTTTTGGAGATCCACGGGTTCCAGATAAACTCCTGTATTGCTAACGAATTTGTTGGAGTAATAATTGGATCCCATTTTGAAGCTACCGTTAATTGTTGTTCGATGCATTGTCCTGCACCTTTAAGGTTACATGGGGAAGTCCATCCACACTTAGCCCGAAGTTTCTGTAATTTGAAAATTGCGGGGCAGTTAAAACAATCTCCTTGTTAAGCACCGAAGCGTTTCTAAATGATGGAATGGTGCATTTGAGCCTGTAACAGGATGTTAATTGTTGGCGAGTAGTATTGATCAGTTCCAAAAGTGCACAAGTGTACTTGCGTTCCTGAAGTTACCCACCAGTATTAGACAAAACATCGCCATTAATAAATTTACAGCTGCAATAGTAAATCTGACTATAGAAGTCCTCCATCTGTTTTCTATAATAATATGAATCTTCATGATCCCACGATGTTCCATCTCCATCAACACTATCAACATCAAATCTATCCATTAAAGTTGCACTATCATTAATAATTTGAAAAGCATCATTCCCATTATCAGAAATACTCAATTTTGTCAGTACATTTGTTGAAATTCCAAATCCATAGTAAAGTAGCTCTATCATTTGTAATATAAATAAAACTATCACTTATTGTCCCAAGGTTGTTAAAGAAATATTTGTAGAATCATCCACCTCCATTTGATTGTCTATTGCAAAATCCAGAAGTCTGTTAAATCATCGTTCCATCAATATAAATTTCAATAGTTCTTTTTGACTTGGACAAGTAGATCATACATCTCCAGTTATAATAGCTTGTTTGCCCAAAAGAAATAGTAGTTACTAAAGTAAATACAATAAAAAGTAAAAGTTTTTTCATATCGCATTGATTTTTAGGTTACAAAATTATGAAAAAATCAATAAAAATGAACAGAATTAGTTGTTTTATTGTGAAAAATTAACGTTTAAGTGGTAAATGTTAAGTAAATTTAAATTTATGTTAGGGTTATGTTAGCTTAATGTTATACTTTTAATTACTTTAATTCTATTGTTTTCAAATTGTAATTTATGCTTACTTTTGAGTAATTTAATTTTTTAAGCCTAGTAGTATTATGAAAAAATCGGCAATTAAAATACTTTTAGTAGATGATGAACCCGATATTTTAGAAATTGTATCTTACAATTTAAAAAATGAAGGATATAAAGTTTATACCGCTAAAAATGGCGTTGAAGCAATTGCTTCTGCGAAGCTTAATAATCCGCATTTAATAATTTTAGATATTATGATGCCTGTTATGGATGGTATAGAAGCTTGTGAAAAAATTAGAGCTACAAAAGGTTTAGAAGATGTTCTTATTACTTTTTTTACAGCACGAGGTGAAGATTATTCTCAAGTAGCAGGTTATAATGTTGGCGCTGATGATTATATTACAAAACCTATTAAACCAAAAGTTCTTATTAGTAAAATTAACGCATTGTTAAGAAGGGTTAATGAAGTTAAAAATACACCAATTGCATCGGTTGATAAATTAAAAGTTGGTGAAATAATAATAGATAGGGAAGAATATGTAATTATTAAAGATGGAGAAAAACTATCTTTACCTAAGAAAGAATTTGAGCTTTTTGCACTACTTGCTTCAAAACCAGACAAAGTGTTTAAACGTGATGATATTTTAGACAATGTTTGGGGTAATGAAGTTGTTGTTGGCGGAAGAACCATTGATGTTCACATTAGAAAATTACGTGAAAAAATTGGCGATAATTATTTTAAAACAGTTAAAGGTGTAGGGTATAAATTTGTAATTGATGAAGATTAAAAAAACATATTCTTTTGCTTTTTGGACTTCAACGTTTATTACCTTATTTATTACGGTTGCCTTATTAATTGCAGCCATTTTTATTTTAAATACTTCAATTAAAATTACTTATTTTATTGGGTTTATAGTTTTACTATTTATTTTTACATTTATAATTATTCAGTACCGATTAGAAAAATTTATTTATAAACGTATAAAAAAAATATACGATAATGTAAAAATTTTAGATAAGTCAGATTTTAATAAAACCTCTATTACTTCAGATTTGGCAACACTTTCTCGCGAAGTAGAAAAATTTGCCGAGACTAAACAGCAACAAATTAAAAAATTAAATCTTCGCGAAAGTTACCGTAGAGAATTTTTGGGTAATATTTCTCACGAATTAAAAACACCACTTTTTACGGTTCAAGGTTATCTATTAACCCTAGCAGATGGTGCTATTAACGATAAAAATATAAATAAAAAATACCTTAAAAGAGCTAATAAAGGTGTTGATCGACTTATTGCTATAGTTAAAGATTTAGATTTTATTTCTAAACTAGAGTCTGCCGATTTAACATTAAATAAACAACAGTTTAACGTTTTAGAATTAATACAAGATGTATTTGATTTACTAGAAATGAAAGCTAAAAAAAGAGGTGTTTCTTTACATTTTAGTAAGCAATATATTTTTCCAGTAATGGTAATAGCTGATATTGAAAGAATTGAGCAAGTACTAACTAACTTACTTGTAAATGCAATTAAGTATTCTAAAAAAAAAGGTACTATAGTGGTTGATATTGAAAAACAAGAAACCAAAGTATTGGTAAAAGTTATTGATGATGGAGAAGGTATTAAAGAAGAATATATACCAAGACTATTTGAACGTTTTTTTAGAGTTGATCAAAGTCGATCTAGAGATCAAGGTGGTTCTGGACTAGGACTTTCTATTGTTAAGCATATTTTAGAATCGCATAACGAACAGATTTTTGTAAAAAGTGAATATGGTAAAGGTTCAGAGTTTTCATTTACTCTCGAAAAGATGAAAGTTATTTAAATCAAATGTTATTGTTGTTTTTTTAAAACCAGTATAACACTTAATTTCAGCAAGTTTTTCCAATGTAAAATCTTGTTGATTTGAAAACGGTGCAATTAACCTATCATTTAAACTTTGTGCTAAATATTCTTGTTCAAACTGACCAGGAGTAGGTATAAAATAAGTTTTTTTGCCCAAAACTGCCATATCCATTATTGTTGAATATCCAGATCGAGCAATTACAACCTCACTTTCATTTAGTGCATTTTCTAAATCTTTAGTTAGTAAATAGTTTATTATTTCAATGTTGTCAGCCACTTTTATAATTGAATTATTTTCTAAACTACCTCTAACAAATAGTACTTTTTCTCGATAATTTTTAAGTGCTATTAATAATTTTTCTTCTAGTAAAGTACGTTGCGGTTCTGGCCCAGAAAGTAACACTAATAAATTATATTTAATGGGTAGTTTTTTAGGCGCAAACATATCACCCTTCCTTTTATTGGTTCATTTGTCATGGCTTTTATTAACACTAAATTCCGCTCGAATTCAAATAGTATTCTTGCTTGGCGTGGCCGTCAGCGTCTTACGTGGTCAGTCTATTGTTTCCCCGGTATGACGGATTACCAGCTAAGGCCATATCACCGCCGGGCCGCCGAGGAATTAGCGAAAAAGTTGGGGCTTGAGATTAGTTTTTCCTATGAAGTCTTGGAAGATTCTAATATCGTTCGCTTTCCTGTTTTTAGCAATAATTGACTGGTATTTCTAGCATAATCATGCTAGAATAAAGAGAGAAAGACGGGGTAAAAACACCCGGCTTGCAATTAACTTAAGGAGATTTTTAAATGTTTCACCACGACACAAAAAATGCAATACAACGGTCTTTATACTATTTAGATAAAGAGAACGAAGTTGCTGCAACACCATTTGTTGAAATTCTAGAAAAAGTTCTAGAATATGTCAAAGATGGGCTAAGTTTTGAAAGTTCTTTTGATTTATTAAATCGGATTGAAAGCGATTTCACAGAGGAAGAATTAGCCAACGATTGCCACTATTACGAAATGCGAGAGCAGGAAGACGAGACGCGCCACTGGCTATCCCAAATTTTCTAATCAACCTGTAAGCTTATGCCCCCATTGTGGGGGCTTCTAACCTAATAATTGGAGAAAAATTATGGCAACTGCAACCACCGAAAAACTCTGGGAACTGACCGCAGAAATTGAGGACTTAGAAAATCTAATTGCTGACATTCAGGAAGACGAGGACCTGAGCGATTTAGAAAAGGAGCGCCGACTAGGCCACTCACTACAGGAATGGCTGAAGCTTGACGGCAACTTTGAGCAAAAGGCCGAGAACGTTGCTCGTTACTGCAAATACCTACAGGCAATAACCAAAGCCCGCCAAGAAGAATATCGCCGCTTACGTGCCCTAGCAGAAAGCAGTGAGGCAATGGAGAAGCGACTTAAGGCTTATTTAGTGGCGAATCTTCAAGAAGTTGGCAAGCAGAAAATTAAAGGAGAATATTGCCAGATAAGTCTACGGAAAAAACCCGCAAAGATTGTCTTGGATATTCCGGCCGAGAATCTTCCCTCTCAATTCCTAAAGGTCGAAGTTAGCCCACGGCTCCAAGAATTGAAAAAATTTATAAAGGATAATCCACAATCGCACCTAGGCCACCTATCCGAGCACCAAGAATATAGCTTGCTCATTAAATAAGAAAAGAAGCCCCTAGATGTTGTATTTGTCTGGGGGGCTTGCAATTAACTTAAATTTAATCCTAGCATCATGCTTTTATCTGAAATTCTCGAAGCCCTCCGATCGCCAGTTAACCCGCGATGGATTCGCACCAAAAAAGTCTACAAAAACAAAAAGCCCGTTGGTCAAGTCGAGTTTATTTCGTGGTATGACCTTTGCGATTTGCTTGACGACCTTTGTGGAAATGATGGCTGGGAATGGCTTATTGCCGATGTGAAGCAGGTCGGCGATCGGCTCACGTTGACAGGCAGCTTAACAATCCACGGCGAAGATCGAAGCTTGACCAGACAGGCCACTGGCTGCGAAATGCTGGAATGCTCAAGCTATGGCGATCCAACAAGCAACGCTGAAGCAATGGCGCTCCGTCGATGCTGCGCTAAATTTGGGCTGGCCCGTGATATGTGGCGCAGGGATGGAAAACCAGGAAGGACGGCAACAAACACGGCCACGGCCGCACCAAAGCAGAAAGGAACCATCACGCGGGAGCAATGGCTAGCCATGAAAGCAGCAAAATAATAATAAAACCGGCCCTTTTGAGGGTCTTTTTTTTTGGCCATAAGAGCACCAAACCACCCCCGCCACCGCGATGGCTAGCAAAGATGCACGAAGCGAGGAGCGGACGGAGGAGCACCGGAGCGGAGGGCGAATAATGTGCAGCCAGCGGGGCGGCTATTTGGACTAGCGGGCACATTTGAACAGAAACCTACGGTTATAAAAATTTTATCGTCTGAAACTCAAGCATAGTGAGGTATTCAGCGATCAGCCTTTTTGCTCAAAAAACGTTCGTTTTTCTTACTCACTTTCAGAGGGTCAAATTCTGCTAAAAAACAGCTCAAAAACTCATCTCAGAAAACAACGCAAGTTTTTCCCATCGTCTCTAACTTATTGAGCACAAGGCTTTCAGGGATTTCCCTCTCACCTTGTTCGTTACACCATGAAGTCCCTACAGCCATCAACGGCTGGGCGATGATTGGACAAATTTGGCTGGGTAAAAAGGTCAATCCTTAAAAACCTTGTCGGACAAGGACTACAGTCATAATTTTTTTTATAACCGTAGGTTTCTGTTCAAATGCGCCCGCTAGTCCTATTTGCCACTGCAGCAGCCGACTTGGAAGCGGTAGCCCCGTTTGTTATTTTTTCTTTGTGGTTGGGGCTGATTGTTGATTGGGCTGCTATCCGCTAGAGCACGACAGCGGCGGGCTACTGAGTCGCTGCCATCTATTTGTTGCCCTCCTTCGTCGGGTTTGGGTGGTTGGCATTGATTTTGCTGCCCACCGCTTTTGTGGCGAACTGCGAAGCAGCGGCGAAGCCTCCCGCCATCGTTAACCCCTAGTAATTTTTGTCAAAACAGTCCCGTGGCCGGGATAACTTAATTTACCGCACTCGATTTAAGTGCTTGGTGACTAGGGTTTCTAGGTATTCCTGAACAGATTGCCCCTTTTTCTCAAGGCGATCATTAAATTGCTCATTTAAGTCAGGGGGTAATCTAAAGGAAAATGTCTGATCGGCCAGGCGGCCAGGCTCCCCAGTATGGAGGCAGGTGGCCGCCCTGGATTTTGCAGAATTAGGCTGCTCTGTAATCGCCCGATCCTTATCCCAGCCTTTCTCTAAGCGTCTGTAAACCGTGCTGATAGGAATCGAATTAGATTCAGCTATTTTCCGATCTTCTTTAGTGAGCTTCATTTTAAAATCATCAGTCAGCCATTTCAATTTAGCATATATGCTAGATTGAAATGCAGTGACGAGACTCACCCACACCAGCGATAACTTTCAAAACTTCGTCAATGACTTGGCCTGTTTTTTTCCGACATTCATCGGCCGTAAATCGCATTGTCGAAAGACCCTCGCGGAGCATCACTCGATCCAAAGCATAATCCCTTGCCCGCTGGCCGTTGTGCTGTCTGCCATCAATTTGAAGAATGACACACTTTCCCTGATGGAAGATAAGGAAATCTAGCTCGACTCGACCATTCAGGTATTGACCAGAGACTGGGGAACCTTCAAGGGAGTAACGTCCCCTTGGATTGCCAAAAAAGGTTAGGCCCCGCTTATCCAATTCCTCGACGATCGCCGTTGGATAATCTCAGGGATTTGGAGGATGCGGTTAGTTATGGTCGGTTACTCACCACCACCCAAATTGAAAAATTACTAGGGGTTAAGCCCAGGGGTGAACAGTTTGATCGCCAGGGGTTTGTCTTCACTCGCCAGGGGAAAGCCGGACGGGAGGCTCAATGGTCGGTGGAGAAAAACCGATTACGACCTGTGGCGGCAGACTGTTAAGTGATGACTAGACACTGTAAATTATGGGCTAGACAGTTGCTTGCAACCGTTGTGGGTCAAGGCACTGGACAGAGTTGGCCCATGCTCAACGTGCCATCTCCACTATCACCGCAGGCGACGGGGAAACGTGGCACCGGGACAGTTATTGTTGAGGTTGCTTTAAAAATTATAGAAAAATTTTCATATCAAAACATTATTAACATTTATCCTTTTAATGTTTTTTTATTAATAAAGTTAAGGCTCAGGATACTTTTACTTCAACTAATAAAAATGAATACAATAGATACTGTAATGAACGCTTCGGCTTTTGTGTTGATTATCTAAAAACTTTTGAAATTGCTATTCCACCTTTTAATGGTGATGGACGAAAATTTTATCATGGTGATAATTTTGAAATGATCGTTTATGGAAGTCATAATATTTTTTACCAAAGCTTAAAGGAGGTTATGCAAGACCAGATTTCTACTTATTGTGATCATAAAAATGAACCTGATATAACTTATAAATTTGTAGATACTAACTTTTTTGTAGTATCAGGGTTTTGCGGTGAAACAATTTTTTATAACAAAGTTTATGTAGGTGAAGGACATATAAATTATCTATATTTTAGTTATTCAAAATATGATAAAAGTCTTTACGATAGTGTGGTCAGTCATCTCTCTCATTCCTTTCAATCTGGGAGGTTAAATTAAACCATGCCCAAAACCCCTGATTGTGACCACTGCCAGTTTTACGCCCACGACCCCCATCTCGTTTGTGCGATTCATCCTAACGGGGTGCATGGAAAATGCTTAGATTTTCGGCAAGACCCTAAACAGGCAGGTGAAGAGGAGCAATGGAGTCCAGACGGATATTACTGGTATGACGGTGAACTGTTCCCCGTAAGACAATCAACATTGACTCAAGAGGAACAGTTACAAATCTTGGACACCCATCCTATTTTTACTGGGAAATGTCCCCAGTGTGGTCATGAGTTTGACCGTAACAACCTGCCCCTGATTCATTGGGATTGTCCGGCTTGTGGTTGGGGGGATGAGTCGGTTGGGTTCGGACGATATTTTTTTACTATTCTTCATGTTTTGTTAAGCACTAATATCTGTATCTGAATATTCGCTGGAAACCCCGATTTTTCGTTGAACACTTAAGTTTACTCACAACCCTATTCTCTCGTTGGTTTGACCCTTTTCAAACATCCTCTTAGATTGGTTTTTTACAGGGAATATACCTTTGGGTGGGTATGCCCGTGTACGGATATCGTAATTATGGACTTTCGATAAGGCATGATGACAGTGGAAAGGGTTCGATGGACGGCCGCCGGTCAATAAAGAATTGACGGACGCAAATTATGATCGGAGCTATGGGAATGGGGTATCTGCCGATGGCTCGGTTATATTGAAAATTCAGAATTTGAAGGAAAGATGAAGCATTTCGATGGATAGCCTCTCATTGACGGGAAGTGATCGCAAACAGGCTCTGTTGGAAAGAGAGCAGATACCAGCGACGCCAATGCAGTTTCTGCAGATGGGGCAGTCATCGTTGGTTCGAGTAGAGGATTCTTCACTTTCCCCAGTTTCGTAGAAGCATTTCGCTGGACAGAAGCGTCAGGAATGCAGGGATTAGGTTTTCTGGACGAAGATTTTCCCGAAAGCGGGGCAAGTGGAACCTCTGCAGATGGGTCGGTTATCGTTGGCTCGAGTACCAATAACACTGTGCCTAACGTTTTCTCCGCAGAGGCATTTCGCTGGACTGAAGCGTCAGGAATGCAAGGATTCACGCGTCCTCCCAGGAGGAGATTTCAGCGCCGCCAATGCAGTTTCGTGAGCACGGCTACTCATCGTTGGTTGGCTAAGTTCAGCAATCTTGGGAATTTTCCAAAACCTGTTGGGGTAGCATTTTTGTGGATGCCAAGTTGAACAGGGTGACCTTCGGGAGCTATTGGCCAATCTGTTTTGGAAGCGGAGCAGGCGCAGAATGTTGCTCGATTGTTGGTACAAGTGCTGGTAATGTACAGCGTCACCAAGAAATTAAGGATTTCGGTGGACTGAAACCACCTTGAATAAGGTCAGTATCAAGGAAGAATTAACCAGAAAGAGCTTACTTGGAAGGTTGGACATTGACCTCTGCTAATGGAATTTCTGCAGATGGACTTAAAACCTAGATGTGATTAATCATCCCCGACGCGAGCATGGTTAGCCGACTTGTCCATCGAGCTGGTAGTGCTGGAAAACCTTAATCCGTTACTCCTGGTGATATTGTTGCACGGATCTTTTTTTCTTTCACTTTGATGTTGATGTACTTGATGTCATTAGGCTATCAACACCTAAATAAATATGGTGGAAGACGATTATGCAATAAAGCAGGTGATCAATTTTCTGGCTACCTACTTTCATGGAGATTACATTTACAATCTGTTTGCCGATACCAGTGGCAAAGCCCGCTTTCTGAGCGAATGTTTGATACCGGCATCACCATTACCGCAGGGGCTATTTTCCAGCACGAAGTGCCACCAACTGTTTCGGCATCCGGGGCATAATAGCCGCTGGATTTGATCCCACCGATGTGACCCGGAGCTGACATTCGTGATTTAGCTCAAGAAACGCTGATTCGACATCGACTTCTAGGGCTTTTGCCATTAAATAACCATCAAAAAATTATTAAGAATCAAGCAGAAAACTAATCAAAATTCACTGACAAGTTTTACTTGAATTAGTTCCTTTTTTATTGGAAAATGGAGCCCCCAATCTTTCTGAACAAATTCTGAACGTGTTTGAAAAGTCCATCGAGACCTATGAATTACAATGGATTCAGATATTCTCAATAAATTCAGGCTCTATCCCCCATCGAAATAAAGGGGATTCAGCAAAACTTTTCAAACACACTCTTAGAAAATTTGAAAAAGGAAATAAAAATTGCTAGATGAAAATGGCAATATAGAGAGTATCTTGATTTCTCATTTGATTTGAAGCGCTTGAATTATTTTCCACGAATTTTTTATTGGACTCAAAAAACATATCAATAAAACCGACTATAAATCGCCATCTATCGCCCTTCTCGGCGGAGATGCAACTTTCCATCAGAGCCCGCCTACTGCAGCCGCAGAAAAAGTAATAGTTAAGGGTTGATTTATGATAATCTTTTTAAAGGAGATGAACCTGATTATTGGAATGAATCTGATTATTCACCAACTGGCTCACATGAAATATCTTTATTAAAACATACTTTAAGGGAAGCAATAAATCGTCTTACAATAATCTCAAATTAGCCCAGAAACAATATAATATTTTAGGTTTGGAAAACACTAATACGACCAACAATAACTGACCCATCTGCCGACACTAACGGAGAAACTAACGCACCGCTCTTTATTGTCACCTGGGAAATCAATCTAAACAGTTCTTTCCATTTAAAAAGCAGAGTGGGTATAGAGGCTAAAGCCAATGCTGAATGCTTCCCATTGATACAAGTGGTGCAATGGGGGCACGAGCGCATGGAAAATAAACGAGAAGCTTGACCCATCTGCCGATACTCCTTTGGTGGAATCCTAGCTCCTGTCATTGTCACCTGCTCAAGGAGGAAGCCTACCTGGAACTGCCGATCCTCCATCCCAGTAGCTGCATCGAGCCAAATGCTCTCCGGCGCTAGATGCCGACGTCGATGCTCTCAACGATGAATTGACCCATCTGCAAAATACTCCCAGTTAATCTGCACTGCTGAAAAAAACACGATATTGGACTTAAGCCAATACCGATAATTATCACTATAGGCATTAAAGAACCCACTAACCACAAGGGTTTCCCTAATTCATAGTAAATTACTACTGGGTACATTGATGCTATTTATAAATGGCCATTTTTCTTGACGGCGATCGCCACAAAGTCTCAACAAAGGCTCAGCTAATCATTGTTTATATTTTTCCGTTCTTGGAAAGTGCAACAGAGAGTGCGTCTAGAAAATCAGCCAGGGGTTTATTGATTTTTTCTACTGCTTCGGGTGGTAATTGTCTCAAAGCTTCTGCCGCTTCTTCTATGCTGTTGCCGACTTGCACGACAAGATCCGCATTGATTGTTGTGTTGACTGTTCCACCGATGATGACAGTAAAGTGCGGTTTGGATGACTCATAGCTACCTGAGTTTTCTGTCATTTCAAGCGGCCCCTTTTTGTTTTTTTACAACTTGGTAATTTCCAATACGACGGGAAACCAGTGATAAAAGCAAGCTAAGTTCGGTGGTGGATAGTGATTCAACGTAGACGCACATATCAGGTGGCCCAGAAACCCGGAGCCAAAAATTAGATTCAAAACCCGGACTTAGGCGATCAGCGGCATCAATGTATCTGAGTAGCGAACCGATTTTAGCGTCACTTCTTTTACTCAGTAAGTTTGAGAGAGATTGCTGAGTAAGGCCGGCTTCTTCCGCTACGGCCACCTGAGTTAATCCGGCGTTATCTATAGAATCTTTTAAAATTTTTATCAAATCCATATAATTCCCCTGTGTTTTAACATCAGTCGTGTTAAAGTCTATATTTAGTTTCTTGCCTATTCTTACATCAGATTATCAGAGTAGCATGAAGCCCCAAAAAACAGACGCCAGAGTGTTAAGGACTCTAACGCCATGGAATTATTTTATCAGTTTTACGAGAGACAAGCCCTCAGTCAAATACAAGCACACTTAAGCCGCTCAGAATGGGAGCTATGGGCATGGGTAACAACGCTCGACCCATTCGGCGATCGCCAAATCCGAATAACGTGGGATCTGGCAAAAAGTAATCTGGCGATCAGCCGGGCGACTTTTTATCGGGCAATAAAGCGGCTGAAAGATTTAGGTCTGGTGGTTGTCGAAAAAGCAGCAGGTTTTTTTGTGAGTCTCAAAAATGAGACTAGCGTCTCACCAATGAGACTGGAGTCTCAAAAATGCGACAGCGAGTCTCAAAAATGCGACAACACTATATATATAGACTTACAGACTTTTCCACCCCTCTCAGACGGCCAAGAAGGGGAGGAAAATTTTGAAAAAAATCCACCGGAAGAAATGGCCAAGAAAACAGAAGAAGAATTAGACGAATTTGAAAAACCTAAAGAAGCAGCTACAGCGCAAGCGTCAATAACCCCTGAACCAACTAAGCAAGAAAGTCAGGAGGCTCAACCGCCAGACAAATTTGAAAAACCTAAAGAAGCAGCTACAGCGCAAGCGTCAATAACCCCTGAACCAACTAAGCAAGAAAGTCAGGAGGCTCAACCGTTAGACAAATTAAAGTCCAAACATTCCGCGCCGTCGCTTCGTTTAAAAGCCCCTGAGCCTTGGAAAGATGGCGATCGCCTAGACAGTAAGTTTGTAGACTGGCAGGCCAGGAAATTCCAGCAATCCTATGGCGGAAGCTTTGAGGAAAAACGAGTCAACGCGCTGAAACACTTGAAGCGGCAAGATGCGGAAATTTTGGAAGGACTTTGGCAGGCATACCAGCGAGACATTAAGCGGAAAGCAGAGACAAGCACTTACAAGCCCGTCGTATTGCCAGAAGCAGACCCAGAGAAAACCAAGGCCGCTTGGGAGGCCGCTAAGGCCAAGCTGATGGCCATCAATCCCGTATTCGGTAAGAAATTATTAGGGGGGAGCAATGCAACATGAACCCCTTAGACACCTGGACGCATTCTGCGGAATCGGAGGCTTCACCGTGGCAGCGCAGCGAGTGGGGGGAATTCAGACAGTTGCCGCTTGCGATTGCGACCCAAACGCCAAACAAGTCTACCTACACCACTTCCCAGGCCACGAATGGTTTGACGACATCCAAGAGGTCGATGACCCACCCCCAGGCCAATGGGACCTCGTCACGGCAGGTTTCCCCTGTACCGGCACAAGCGCAGCAGGACAACGCACCGGACTGCATCACCCCGAATCAGCCCTATTCCGGGAAGTCCTTAGACTCATCTGGCAATGTCAGCCCAAATATTGCGTCATCGAGCAACCCTTGGGAATTGCCGATAGAGGACTTAGAGCAATCCTTGGGGGACTCAGAATGGCAGGCTATCAGGCAGAGTGTCAGGTTATCAGCGCGGCAGAGCTTGGCGCAGGCCACCTCAGACAACGGCTGTTTATTGTTGCCTACCCCAACAGCTTGCAAAGGGTCTTATCGACCCGCTGGCACAAATCGCTGCGAAAGCCAAATTAAAAGAGCTCGGATCCTATTCCGACTGGCTACAAATTGGTCCGATCGCCTGGGCGCTGCTTCATGGGGTTTCCTTCCGATTGGTTCACCGACACGTTAGCAAGTCCCAAGGGGATAAAGCCCTCGCCTGTAGTCGAGACTGGCAAACGAAACTTACCTGTAAAGCCGGAACCCCCGGAAACCTCACCGCCCGCATCCTCGCCGGTCGAACTGTCACCCCGGCCCAAGCCGCCATCCCCCTCCTGCGAGTCCTCGAAATCGAAGCGGAAATTTCAGCGCAGATCGCCGGGGAAAGGAAGCGGCTGCATACAGTTGCACTATGCCCAAAGGAAGACCAAAAAAGGGATTAAATCCTATGAGCAGTACTACTATCACTATGAACTGGGAGAAGGCGATCGCCGTATCAGTCGGTCGGCTTACATACCCAAGGCATTGCTTGACACTGTGCAGGAATTGAACCGAAAAAAAGCCCCTGTAAGCACTATCCTGGCTTATCTTGACAAACTGTAAAGCGATTGCTTGACAGTGTAAAACTCAGCTAACTAGAGGCTCCATTGTGCGCCATCTTAATTCCCTCGCAGACAGTTATTGATTGAAATTTGTACTATCAAAGCGTTGAATCAATACAAAAGCCGTACTATTCAATTTTTGTAATTCCCAAGTACCTTAATGCCCATCCGTGACCCATCCCGTTATCCTGCCAATTGGTCGGCGATCGCCACTGGTATCAAGGAGGCGGTTGGCTGGAAATGTGCCCGCTGCCATTGTCAATGTCGGCGGCCCAACGAGGCGGAAAAGCGGCCCATCCTGACGGTGCATCATGCCGACTACGACCCCGGCAATAATGACCCCTCGAATTTAATTCCCCTCTGTGGGGCCTGCCATCTTTGGTATCACCGCAACCGCACCGGAAACATTGTCCCGGGCCAGTTGAAGTTAGATTTGTGAGGGGGCAGTGAGTGCCTTCTGCTCTGTTACGACCCAACTTCTTTTTTTGTGCGATCCCCTCTTTCCAATGGCAAATCAAAAAAAACGACGACCGCCAAAACTCCCCGCGCCGTTAGTTCGTCAAAAAGCCCATCAAATTTGGCAGGAGCGAAAAGAGAAAGGGCAAGGGGGTAGCGCAGAGGGGGATTGGCGGCAGGCAGCAGCATATTATCAAAAACGTTCTTGGCAGGTTCGCGCTTGGCGTCTTAAACGCCTGGGGTCTTCTGGTCTCAAGCTGATTGGTCGAGTGATTGCTGCCCCGTTTCGATTAATCGGATTGCTATTGAATCTTTTGGGGGATGCGTCGGGTTTATTAGCTAACAAGGAAACCCGTGCCTATGGACTAGATATTGTTAAAACGGTGTTGACGGCTTTAGCGGGCATTGCTTTGATTCTCAATTTTTGGGACATCAGTGAGGATCGGCGGTTGGCTCAAGAGCGTTTAGTGACGGATCGTTACATTAAAGCCGTGGAGTTGTTAGGGGTAGGAGGAAAGAGTTCGGAGGCCCCGAAGGAAACAGCGGTAAGGAGTGGGGGTATTTTTTCGTTGGAGCGCATTGCCAAGGATTCTCCCCGCGACCATTGGACCATTGTGGAAGTGCTGACAACCTATGTGCGAAAAGAATCCCCTTTAGTCAAACAGGAAAGCCGAGACTACGAAAAGGAATTTCGCCAATTTGTTGAGCAACATGGGGTCTCTTTGGACGTACAAGCTGCGCTGACTGTTATTGGGCGCAGAAATGTTAACCATGATTGTTATGCATCTTGGTGGCAGCATTTATGGCAATCAATATCAATGAATACGAATTGTGAGAATAGGCTCGTCTTAGCGGAGAGTAATTTAATTGGCTCAGAACTCAATAAAGCCAACCTGGAGGGAGCCAACCTTGGACCTGGAGGTAAGATTCATCCTGGAAGCCGACCTGGGAGATAGCCAACCTCTGGGGATCTTTGGACCGATCTGAGGAAGTCCAACCTTTGTCTTGATCTGGAGCCCACCTCTGGGAATTTTTGCCAACCTCATTGGAGCCGACCTGGATGGGAGCCGATCCATGGGAGCCGACCTCATCTTTCGACCTCAGGAAGCCAATGACTCGGATAGGAGCCCACCTCGGAAGGAAGCCGATCTTTGCGCTAGCCTTTTTAATGTCTGTTATCTTCATTGGAGCCGACAATGTTTATTCAGCCAACTTGGTGGAGCCAACCTGTAGTAAGCCGACCTCGTATTCAAATGTGTTGGTAGCGGCCGACCTTCTGGGAAGCCAACCTCATTGGGTTGCCAACCTCTGAGGAGCCTTTGTGACCTTGAGATGCCGACCTGAGGTGCCGACCAATAGCGATAGCCAACCTCATATAAACCAACCTCTGGGAGCCGACTCTCTGGGGAGCCTATTTTCTTTGGAGCCGACCTGGAGCAAGCCGACCTTGGGATCCGACCTTCAGGTTAGCCAACCTTATTTGGATTGTTGAGGGGCACCTCAGAAACACTCTCATGTCTGCCACTATCTTCTCTGACGCCGTGCTGATCTCAGAGATCATTAAGCAGCTATCAAAGCAATCCTCCGTCACTGGGACAAAGCGTATTATGATTAGACAATTACCTGCTATTTGAGTAAGCTGGCTGGTTGGACGAATGAGGCTTTTTGAGGATAGGCACTTGGACGATGGGATGAAGGGGTGAGAGACTCCCTAACACTGGGTTTTAACTGATCTTTGGAGAAACAACAAAATCAACAACTGGTTGAAAAATTTCGTAACGATACAGCCAGCAACCCGAAAGAAGAACCTGATTGCGGGCCGTAAAAGCTGAGCTCTAACTAGGCGATCGCCGTGCCGTTGGTTTGTAAAAAGGGTCAGCCGCTGCTTCTCAATGAAGTTTGGAACCGTCTGATTGCCGGGAACCGCTAGCAATTTTTTTGACTGTAAAGCCAGAGCTTGACACTGTAAAACGAATGCTTGACAGTTCTATTTGACACTGTAAAGCAGTCAATTAACAGTTAGCCAAGAGCATTCTAATGACACCGATCGCCGAACTAACGGCCCGCTATGGGATAAGCCGCCCAACCCTCTACAGCTGGTTTAAATTGCTAGCGGTTCAGCGGGAGAAGGACGGTAACAAGACTCTAATCAACGATAAGGATTCAAAGCGGCTCGACCAGTTGCATGAATATCTGAAGGATGGCGGCAAGCTGTCTGAATATTTGGAGCCAGTTGAAGCGTTGCCCGTGCATGAGCCTAAGCCTGTCATGCAGACGCCAGAACGATGCAGCGCTGATGGCCCCACCGGATATCCTCGCCTTACAGCAACTGATGAGCGCGTTCCAAGAGCGCAGTTCGCCACTGGATGTTTACCGTGACCTCGACGAAGCGGTGGAAAATGGCTGGCAGCTCACCACCGGGACGCTAGAAAAATTGCTAGCGGTTCGTCCCAAGGGGAGAAGCTTCGATCGCCTGGGCTATCACTTTGAATGCGTGGGCAAGTCGGGACGGGAGAAACTCTGGCAGGTCAACAAATACCAGACCTGAACCGCTAGCAAAATTCTTAATGGTCGAACCTAGCAGAACATTCGTAAAACAGTGTTAATTTTACAGTGTCAACCAATCAGTTGACGGTATCCTATATGATACCAGTCAATAAGGGATTTGTACTAACTTCCATGGGCTTGTCGGCGGTGTTTCGGGGCCCCCCAGAATCTGGTCAAATTCTTTCTTTTAAAAAAACACTTTATGTAATAGGCTCATAAAATTTTATGACGACTACCCCTAGAATCTACCCCAAATTCTATAGTGACTTTGTATTGTCAGAATTAGGTATTAGCAAGGATGCGTACTATGCTGATATTAAATTTTTAGGCATCACTATACAGAAAGATGAAAACCGCAAGGCTTTTATCACCCAAGAGGACTTTAACCTAGTAATCCAGTTAAGAAAGCATTTAGAAAAAACTGGTACAAGGCGTGGCTTTGAAGCTCAAAAAGGGGAGCTAGTTGTTAGTGAAAAATCAGAGATAGCTAATACCAATCCAGCAGGAATCACCAGCACCAATAATCAGATTGACTACCCCCAACCAGAGGAGCCGATCGCCACGGATGAGATGGGACAGCAGTTATTCCGAGCCGGGGCAGAACTGAAGGCTAAAGAAACCGCCATGCCCCACCTGGTTATCCGGGCTGTGGCTGACCAGCTGGAAGAAGACCAGCTACCGGAGGACCTTAAAGGAAAAAGTGAATGCCACCAAGGAGGCGGCTAACCCAAAGTGGAATCCCGGCGACTTGGCAGACAGTCTGATCCGTCGCTATGCCGCTGGGTAAAGCAAGCCGATAAAGACAGAATCCTGGGGGCTGTCGATGACCATCACAGTTGCTTAGTGCTGGCGGAGGCGGGGCAGGGGCTGAATGCGTTGGCGGAGGAGATTTACCATCAGATTGATGCGCGTTTAGTGGCTTTGGCTTGTTATAAGGGGAGCTTGAAAAACTTCTTTAAGGCGATCGCCACTCAATTAGATGTCCCAACAGAGAACGAGAACGGTCGGGGGCTTGAGTGTGGATGTGCTCAAGGATGAAATCTTGATGAATGTGGGGGAGGATACGGTGTTGTGTCTTCCCTGAGGCGCAACGGCTCACCACGTCTATTCGTTATTGGGGTCAGCTCACGAAACGGAAAAAATCGTACGTTAAGGATTGCGACATCCTCAAAGGACGTAGGTATCCCCGTTTGACATATCGATCCTCCTTCCAGACATAATCCCCAGTCAGATTAATATGCTCCCAGCCCAAAGGCGAAAGATGCTTTAGCAGCTGTTCGTCAACTTCTTGCCCTGACTCCCGCAAAACCTCAATTGCCCGCTCCAGGTAAACCGTATTCCACAGAACAATCGCTGCTACCACCAGATTCAAGCCACTAGCCCGATACATCTGATTTTCAAAGCTACGGTCACGTAGCTCCCCCAAGCGATTGAGAAACACTGCTCGTGCCAAAGCATTTTTGGCTTCTCCCTTATTCAAACCAATTTGAACCCGTCGCCGTAGCTCCACACTCTGCATCCAATTGAGTGTAAACAGCGTTCGCTCAATCCGACCCAACTCCCGCAGGGCAACAGCTAATCCATTCTGGCGAGGATAACTCCCCAGCTTCCGCAACATCAACGAAGCCGTCACCGTTCCTTGTTTAATCGAAACAATCAAGCGCAGAATTTCATCCCAATGTGTCCGAATCTGCTTCACATTGATATTGCCCCCAATCATCTCTGTCAATGTGGGATATTGCGCCGCATTCCCATTCACATACAATCGCTTATCCCGTAAATCACGAATCCGAGGAGCAAAGCGAAACCCCAGAAAGTGCATTAAGGCAAATAAATGGTCAGTAAACCCTGCGGTATCTGTGTAATGCTCTTGAATTCTTAACTGTGACTCATGGTAGAGCAGCCCATCTAACACATGAGTTGCATCTCGTACCGTTGAGCTAATGACCCTGGTGTAAAACGGAGCGTATTGGTCGGAAATATGAGTGTAGAATTGCACCCCTGGCTCTTGCCCGTACTTTAGATTTACCTGCCCTGCAAACTTTCCTTGTCCACCGGCTTTGAAGTTCTGCCCATCCGAAGATGATGTTGTCCCATCTCCCCACCAGGTCGCAAACGGCTGATGGTACTGGGCATTCACTACTTCTGCCAATGCTGCTGAATAGGTCTCATCTCGCACATGCCATGCCTGCAAACGGGTCAGCTTGGTATAGGTTTTTCCCGGACAAGATTCCGACATCTTCCGTAAGCCTAGATTAATAGCGTCAGCAAGGATCACCGTTAGCAACAACTCTCTGTCTGCAACAGGCTCACGACTGCGCAAATGTTTAAAATGTCCAGTGAAGTTTGTCCAGGAGTCTACCTCCAACAGCAGGTCAGTGATCTTGACAGAGGGCAGCAGGGCATAGGCTCCCTGCATCAAGTCTGTTGCTGCTTCTGGAACGGTCTTAGTCAAGGGCGAGATCTTAAGCTGCCCCTTCTGGGTAATCGCAGCATCAGGTAAAGAATCTATCAGTGCTAACTGCTCCACCTTCGCCAGCTCAGCCTCCAGTAAACTCAGTCGTTCTGCCAGAAACGTCTCACAGTCAGTTTCTACAGGTAGTCCCCAGTCTCCCACTTCTCGCAGTTCCGCAAAGCGAGACTGGGGTAAAAGATAGTCTTCAAAATCCTTAAATTGTCGTGACCCTTCAATCCAAATATCACCAGAACGCAGAGTATTCTTGAGCTCCGACAAGACGCACAGTTCATAAAAATTTCGTTTGATGCCATCGGGAGTCATTACCAAGCTACGCCAGCGTTTACGAACAAAGGAAGTGGGGGCATCTTCAGGGACCTTCCGAGCTTGACACTGATTCATCTCCCGCAAAACTTCAATTGCTGCCAATAAATCTTTAGACGCTGGGGCAGCTTTCATCTTCAAAGCTTTCAGAAAAGCAGGAGCGTAACGCCGCACCGTGGTGAAACTCTTGTCCAGCCACACCAGGTAATCAAAGCTTTTTCCTTCGGTAAGTTGCTCTGCTTCCAGGATACTTTTGGCAAAAACCTCCCAATCAATTACCGATTCAATGGCAGCAAATGGGTCACTTTCTTCTTCCTTGGCGGTGAGCAGCGCACGTCCCACTTTCGTGTAAAGACGTACCTTGTCAGTCAGGGAATCTCCAGAGTTTTCAAACTGTTCGGCATGCTTCCGTTTTGCCTTGCTAACAATTGACCGGAAGAAACGGTCATGTAAGTCAATGAGTTCATCAATCAACGTGGCTTTGGTATCCAGAACCACTGCGACCAATGTGGCATAACGCCGAGTAGCTTCCAAGTCACGGAGATGCTGAGTAGTCATACATCTACCTTCCCGCGCCAGCTTCAACAAACGATTCTGATGAATTACCCGCTCCAAGCCCTCTGGTAGACCCACGTCATAGACTGCCTGAAGACGTTCCAGGTGCAGCAGAATATGTTTTGCACTCGGATAGCCAGGAGCTTGGCAAAGCCAACTTAACTGGGCTGATGCTCTCCCTTCTGACAGGTGTAATAAACCATCCAAGACATTGTTTGTGATGCTCAGACAGAGTGTAAATCAACAGCTCATAGATCTGATGTGTTCCCTTGGTGAGGGCTTCACTGCACGTCCGCTCAATCACATCGATAGCGGGAATGACAACCTGCTGCCGACGCAGTAAATCAATCAGGGTTATGGCTAGCACCACCCCATGATCTGTCTCCTGAGCGAGTTCAGCGAGTTTTTCGACACACTGCTCCTTATGCTCCAAGCTGAAAGGAGTCAACTGGAGCCAAGTCTGCAATTCAGCCAAATGCTCACGTCGCGTTTCAGCGCGTTCGGCATACTGTGACCAAATAGCAGGGGCAATTGCCAACTGCTGGGCAACAAAGCGCAGTAGTTGGTCTGGGGGTTTAGCACTGGTGGAAAGAGCAATGCCAGGATAGCGGAGATAGCAAAGTTGAATAGCAAAGCCCAGCCGATTATGCTCCCCCTCGGCGTTGACTAATCCGGGATAAATCCTCTTCGGAGAAGACATAGTAACGATTCAGTTCCTCTTCGGTATTGGGGAACTGGAGTAGGGTACTGCGTTCAGCTAGGGTTAGCAAACTTCGGCGAGGCATTTAGACTGGGGTTTCTTCCCTTAGATACTGGTAGAGTGTTTCACGGCTGATGCCGAACTCCTGTGCTAGTTTGGATTTCACTGCTCCGGCTTTGACTCGTTGTTTGAGCTGTATCACCTGTTTAGGCAGGAGTTTTTCTTGACGACCCCGATAAGCTCCTCGTTGTTTGGCGAGTTCAATCCCTTCTTGTTGGCGCTCCTTAATCAAAGACCTCTCAAACTCGGCAAAAGCCCCCATAACGGAAAGCATTAGGGTTGCTATTGGCGAGGTTTTACTGGTAAAGGTGAGCTGTTCCTGCACAAACTCAATGCAGATTCCTCGCTGGGTTAACTGCTGTACCAAGCAACGTAAATTATCCAAGTTCCGTGCTAGGCGATCCATGCTGTGAATCACGACGGTATCCCCTTCTCGCACGAACACAAGCAGGGCTTCAAGTTCTGGACGATGCATATCCTTGCCTGAAGCTTTATCTGTGAAAATCTTATCTACCTGAACATTTTCTAACTGCCGTGCGGGATTCTGGTCAAATGTACTTATTCGGATATAGCCTACACGTTGTCCTTTCACAACAAACTTTCTCACCTTGCTTATCTGTCAGGATAGACTCTATGACCTTTCTGAAACACTGTCAAGAAAAGGCTACGAAAACTCTAGTCTGACAATTATACCTCCATATTCTTAACGTCAGATTAGGGTATACCCTCAAACCTGATACTCTAAATCCTTAACGTACGATTTTGTCCGAATGTATCTGGCAACAACAGAAAGGGGACATATAACGATAGACCAAACAAAGTCCCTAAAAGTATCAATCCATCAATACTCGGCGCATCCAAGGTCGCTGCTCTAGAACAAATATGGCTAGCGGTAACCACATCAGCCAAAGACCATGAGAAAAAGCTAGAAACCCTAAAGCGCCTAGATGAGACACTTCTGCTTGATTGTGATGAATTGCCAGCCATACGATTCCTTCAAATCCCTGTTGAATGCCAAATATGCAGGGAATGAGGTTAAAGGGAAATCTGTTAGATCCCTATTGCAAATGGCTGAAGTTGCAGGTGTATAGACCAGTGGAAAGGAGCAACGCACTCGCTGTAGACTGGCAGTAGCAGAAAAGCACATGGGTTATATCCTTATGCTGCATCAATGACTAAAAAACCCATGACAGGACCAATTGGCTAAATATTTATAAGCAAAACAGCCAACACCAATGATTACTTTGCTAATGCTGGCAGAAGAACTAATATTCGACTTATCTCGATCCTAGTACCTGGCTAATTTAAAGGTCGGGGTCAATTTACGAATGTTAATCAGATAGTTACTCTCTTCTATCCGGGTTGGTGCGTCATTCTCCAAATCGACGGGCTGCAGGACAATGGCGAATCGCCTAGTATGCTTCGTGAGGGGATACCCCGGAACCCTTGGGGTTTACGGCTTAAGGAGTGTCGTGAGAGGCCGGGGGAGGTGGTGAGTGAGGTTTTACTGTCTGAATTCCCCCCACTCGCTCCGCTGCCACGGTGAAGCCTCCGATTCCGCAGAATGCGTCCAGGTGTCTAAGGGGTTCATGTTGCATTTTCCCCCCTGTAAACCACTTCGTAGGGGTTCCCATCGTCATCAAATAGGCATTCATAGCAATCACTGGCCATAACCCGCTGCATGGCTTCAGAACGTAGCACTGGGTCACTAATCCAGCAGTTCAGTTCGGCTAGATTTCCCTCTTGTATTTCTTCCAGGGTTGTCTCCTCGCTTTCATCTGTTCCACCACAGAAACCAGCTAGAAAACCTTGAACCATTTCGCGCATTTCCTTGGCTTGCTCTGGCGAGGCAGGTTTAACTTCCTCCCGTTGAAAGACCTCTAGCCGTCGCCCATCTTCCGTGGTCACGCAATTATTACTAGGGGTTAGGGTTTCCTGGTCGGTTTCCTCTGGCTCTATTTCGGGGGTAGCTGGTGACAAGGCGGGACTTTCAACCGTGGCGATCGGGTTCAAATCTTCCGGGAGTTCAGCGGTCAAAGCCCGGTGATTCTCTATCAGTAGCTTTTGGGTTTCCGGCTTAACGGTCACGCCATGGTCAAGCAGGGTCTGGGTGTTTGCTACGCGGTGGGAAATTTCGCTCTGGTACTGCTCCCAGCGAATCGATAGGTTATCCGGGTCTTTCTTGAAGTGGGAGAGCACGTCAGCCCGTTTTTGGTGGATTGTGCCGCCGTATTGCTTCATCCAGTCATTCGCCAGCCAGTCCCGAAAGTTGGGGTCAAGCTTGCCCTCAATGCACCAAGGGCCAGCCGGAAGCCAACGGAAGCCTCGCTGATTTTTCGGCGCGGCGGAAAATTGGGCCTCTAAATTATCTTCTGGTTCCAGCAATTGAGTATTGGCCAACTTAGGCTGGTCATCATCGTCGTTGACTATTTTCTTGCCGTCTTGCTGATTTTGAATTTTTGGATTTTCTTTTTTTGGAATTCCGTCTGAAGAGTAAGAGTCTGTAAAAGTCTGTAAGTCTATATATAAAGAGGAGTCTCGTTTTTGAGACTCGCTGTCTCATTTTTGAGACTCCAGTCCCATTGGTGAGACGCTAGTCTCATTTTTGAGACTCACAAAAAAACCTGCTGCTTTTTCGACAACCACCAGACCTAAATCTTTCAGCCGCTTTATTGCCCGATAAAATGTTGCCCGACTGATCGCCAGACTATTTTTTGCTAAATCCCAGGTAATCCGGACTTGGCGATCGCCGAATGGGTCGAGGGTGGTTATCAATGCCCACAGCTCCCATTCTGCTCGTGTTAACCTGGCCTTGATTTGCGAGAGCGCTTGCTCTCCGTAAAATTGATAGAATAAATTCATGGCGTTAGAGTCCTCTACACTCTGGCGTCTATTTTTTTTGCCCGTCCTACGATAGTATTGACGAACAAGTAATAAACGCATTTTAATCTTACTTGACAAAAAACATAAGGGGTTTGTATGGATTTATTACAACTTCTAAGAGAAACAATACAAGAGTATGGACTAAACCAACGACAAATAGCAAACGAGTCCAGGCTTACACCACAATCTCTATCCAATTTGCTGAATTACCGCACAGACCCCAAGCTATCCAACTTTGTGGACTTTGTTGAAGCTGCTGATCGCCTTGCACCGGGATTTAGCCATAGATATTGGCTTAAAGTAGCGGATCAACCGCCTGAGCTTGAGGACTTAGTAAACTCGCTAACGACTGATGAATTTAGCACCCTGCTTTCTCTGGTTGCCCAGAGAATAGCGAAATATAGTGCAACCAATAAAGAGAAACAGGGGGCAGCATGACTGAACAGCCAGGAAATTACACCGCCCCCCATTTAACTGTCATCATCGGCAATGGCCACACAATTAACACTCAAGTGGTTATACAGCTTGGCTTCAATCCAGAAGATACTACGAAGATTGTGGAAGAGCTAAGCAGCATAAGGTACTGGAGGAGGAGCATTACCTACCCAACCTGGAGTGGTAATTTCAACCTGAAGTGCGTCATTGAAACGGTTGAACATGTTAAATAGCCCGATAGTAGTTGTTAATTCAACAATTTGACCCTCATCGAAATACTGATTCAGCTCATTCCACAGCGCATCGCTAACGCCTTTGGCATCTTTAGTCACTTGTTCAGCATAGAGTAAGACTAACTTCTCAGAAGGTTCCCACTGTTTATCTTCGGGGTTGTCCAGTGCTTCAATTGCTTCTTCGGATACACCTAAATTGCGCATCTCAATAGTATGAGACACGTAACAATAGTTACATTGATTGATTTGAGATGTCCGCACAATTGCCATTTCTTTGAGTCGCGGCTCCAATGTTCCTGTATTCAGTACTGCTTTCAGTAGATTACATGAAGCCACCATAATTTCAGGACGAAGGGCGAGAGTCCGGAACATGTTGGGAACAGAGCCACGTTGCAAAAATAAGCCCTTAAGCACTTCTTGGGCATTGAAGGCAGTATTTTCGGGGTTGAGAGGTTGAATTCTCGGCATAATTTTCTCCTTGTTTTGATATGCATTTCCTGCAAGTATTGAGATATCAGTCAGCCGATAAAGAGCAATTTTTTCGGCTTGTTTAGTGGTTTCATAAACCACATCTTGAATAAGATTAGCTTCTAAGCCAGTGGGAATCAGTAGGAGCTCAAATTGTTTGGAAACAGCCATTATTTTCTGTTTAACAACTTCCCTTTCTCGGGGATAAAGAGTAACTAAAGCCTCTAGTTGATAGTTAATGAGTTGACCATACAAAACAGAATTAATCACTTGATTAATCTGTTTTCGTATCGCATACTTTTTAATCTCTATCAAGGGTTTTTGAGTTCCCTGTATGGCTGCTGAAGCAATCAATTTCTGGATCTAATGTCTGGAGACCCGCTGGTACCCATTTTCCCGATTCAGGCTATGAAGGCTTTTATAAATACTACGAGCATGTGACTAAATTCCGTCCTGCCGTTAGTGTCTTGAACAGCAGATTGGGCGGGCTTGAAACTCTTAAATTGTGCGATGTAGCTCACCCCAAAACCCCTCAAGGAGTTTTAGAAAAAGCTTCCCAAGCCTTGGAAACTTACATCGCTGATGAGTTAGGAGGTCAACTACTCGATGGGGTTTTGCTCAAAGAACACCAGCCTCCGATAGCTAGAGAAGCCGTTGCCCAAATCCTCAACCAACGGGTCGAGCGGGAGGTATCGGCCAGCCAAATTCTCGTCCTGCCAGGTAGTTCTACACAATGGCTAGATCTTGTCATTGGAGAAGCCATCAGCACATGTGTTCACAATGACCACAACATTCACGGCGGATGCCCGCGCATGCCCGTTGTCTTAGCTCCTGCAGGTTCTTTCAAATGTGGTGGGTTTTTCCCTTACGCCAATGGCGGAAAACTAGTTTACATCCCGACCAAATTTGAAAATAATTACAAACTAACAGCAGAAATTTTAGAAGAAACGATTCAGAAAATTGAAAGCAGCGGAACTGAAGTAGTTTCCTGCCTGCTCCTGGAAACACCTACGGCACTAGGACAAAATTTTAGTCCGAAAGAGATAGCCACAATCGGAGCAGTTATCGCCCGATATCCCCACATTTTGTGGGTACAGGATGGCTACAATCTGGGAACAGAACATGATGGAAACCTCAATCCCTCTTTAGCAGATCTACCAGAAATTGCGCTGCAGGGATGTACGGTATCTTCCTTTCGTCGCGACTGGGGAGGGGCAGCCTCTTATGCCAATATCAGTGTTTTTCACTCTTTTAACAAAGCTCTTGTAGACAAACTTGCTCAAAGTTGTTCCCAAACTTACTTCTACGGACATCTCCCTTTTACAGGATTTCAAAAGGTTGTTACCGATGTCATTGCCCATGAAATGGTTGGGTCTAACTTCGCCAAAGAAAATCAGCCCTATTTAAAAGAACAGTTAGCTAAATATGTCAACTTTGTAAAAGAGGAGAATCAGCGAATCAACAATTTTTTTAACACTAAAAATGTTGAATATTTGAAGACTATTCCAGCCCAAGCTGGTCAGTTTGGGTTTCTTTTCTTTAATCAGGAAATGACTAATAAAGCAGGGATTGACAGCGGGACTAAGCTAGCTGAACTCATGTGTATATATGAGAATTGTCGAGTCATGCCAACTCTGCTAGATCCTATGGGCATTGGAAAAGAGCCAGTGGGAATAAGGATGAATGTAGCTATCTCAGAAGACCCGCAAGAAAATAACAGAATAGTCTGTGAAGCACTTGAACGCATCAGCAAGATAGTTCACCTAATGTTATTAGGACTGATTTCCTATGAGCGATTTTCTCCTGTGATACAAGAGCTTAAGAAAGGTAAAGAGGCAAACATTGACTGGGCAATTAACAAGATTTCCAGTCTTAAAACAGCTAAATTTTCTAACTAAAATAAACAAAATATAGATATGAGTCAAAAGTTGAAAACTTCTAAATTAGAATACACTATTGTTTGTGTTGGGGGTGCTCTCTCAGCAATATTCCTGGTCAAAAAACTCGTTGATGAAGCTAAAGGTCATCTTTTTAAAATTCTCATCATAGAAAAAAGTGATCATTGTCAGGGTCTAGCTTATCACCTTAGTCAATCCCCACATCTGACCAACAATAACCAAGCTCAAACTTCTTCTATTGACGCATTGGATGAAAATCACTTCATCAATTGGGCAGCTAGAGTCGGAGTCAATTATTCTCCCAACAGTTATCCTCACAGATATATCTTTGGTCTCTACCTTGAGGACAGCTTAAAAGAAATTATGGACTTGGCTGCCAAGCAAGGAATCCAAATTACCTATCTGCGAGGAGAAGAAGTCTTTGACTTTGAACGAACCCATGATGGTAATTATCTGGTTTATAGCCAATCACTAGATGGTCATACCCAGAATATTTATCAAGCTAATACGATTATTTTAGGGACAGGAAACAACCGAAAAACTCAACCAGATTTCGCTCTTAGTTTACCAGATGAGCGCTTAGTTGAAAATACATTAACAGGAGTCAATCAAACCAAAATAAGCAACTTTGAAGCTTCTCAAAATTTAGCTATTATTGGCTCTGCTTACTCAGCAATGGATGCTATGGCTATCAGATATTTTAATAAAATTAAACCCGTCCTCGATTTAGCCAAGAAAGATGGTTTTAGCCCCTATGCCAAACTAGGAAAAATGTATATGATTTCCCGTCGAGGACTCATTAATTATCTTCCTTTTGAAGAACCGAACATCCCTGTTAAATATCCTCTTTCCCCTCAGGTAGATCCAGCTAATATTACACAATTTCTTGATTCAAATAAGTTAATTACTCTGCTCAATCATGAATTTCAGCTTGGAGAAGAACTTGGCTATACTAAACATCAAATAGCTGTGGCGCTGGATGATGTATTAATATCTCTTTTTGAGAAGCTTAGTAGTGATAGAGAAAGTCAAAAATTTATACAAGACTATTGGAACATTTTGCGGGCTTATCAAAATGAATTGCCGGAACCAACCGCTAGAATTTTCAGACTTTTAGAGCAAGAGGGACTAGTAGAAGTTTTGTCTGGTAATATTAAGGAAATTTATCTAGATCAAGAGAATATTGTCATTGAATTTAATGAAGACAGAGCTCCTTTGCGAGTTGATGCAGTTGTCAATACAGTTGGTTTGGATCATTCTTACCAAGGATTATTGCGCCAAAGTAACCTGCTTACTAACTTAGAGAAGCGAGGCTATATCTCACCTCACAGGAAAACGAATTTAGGATTAGCAGTCAACGCTCGCTATGAGGTGATAGGTCGGAATGGTTTTCCCTCGCCAAAAGTCCATCCACTGGGAAGATTGGTAGAAGGCGAAGCCATATCTCGAAAATTTGGACCTTACTTCACGGGAAATACCGGAATTAGAGGTATAAGAACTATGTGTGCTGAACTGGCTCCTATAATCTTGCGGAATATAGAAAATTGGCAGAGCAATCGGATGACCCTTAAAAATCTTACTTTTGAAAGCTTTTCTGTATCAGCATGATATAAAAAATGTCCTATTATTGACTTGATTTTCAATATTATTGCGAATGAATGCAGGTTATTGACATGATGCGATCGCACCCCTCCTTTTCCAGCGCATCGAGCTGCAAATCTAAATCCTGCTCATAAGTAGACACCCGAGCATAGCCAATCTTCATCTTTTTGTCTCACAACCCGTCTACATCACCTAATTAAGATACATAGATAATAAAACAAGTTATGAGACAGCTCAAACGCTCAAAACTCGTTCACCATCTTACCTTCCAGAACCTGTCTCGCAAAGGGTCGTTTCTGAGACGGTAGTACACAGCGCGATCACACAGATTGAAACAGAGGCTCAACGCTGTCAGTCTTTTAGGGCAGTGGGTGACGACTCAGCAATTCCTCTTCTGCTCGAATTGCCGACATCGTTGGCCGATTCAAATCCAACGCGCTCACTGTAGCTCTGCCAGTTGCGGTTATTCCGACAACTTCTACTCCACTCCAACTAAAGTGTTCTTTCCAGCTCTGTTGTCGAGGGTGGAATACTTTCACTTCTTGACTTGTCACTGGGTCTACAATCCTTTGGCGAGCGCCCTTCCGCAGGGAGCACGAGACACAAGCTAAGGCCAGATTGTCAGCACTCGTTGCCCCTCCAGCCACCGAAGGAACTATGTGATCGATATGAAAGGTTGCCACTTGGCCTACTTGCGAAATACCGCAATATTCGCAACGGTTGTCCGCTCTTTGAATAACGAGCTGGCGAAATGATGATGGAATGGCACTCATTTATCCCTGCTTCATCACCCGAGTCGAGCGTAAGCGAAGCAGGGATAGAAATTCTGATAGCTCTACAAGCCCTTCCGCTTCCTGACGCTCTGGCTGAGTCAGCTCTTGGCCCTCGTCTTGACGGTCAAGTAGCATGTGCAGCCGTGCTTGCACCGCTTCAGGCAACTGGAATCGGGTTAGTTCTACAGGCACCTCTATCACATCAGGCATAGGACTAATGGCTCATATCTAAAGATTCAGCGATTCGTCCATTGTAGAGGAAAGACCAAAAGGGCTAAGGAAATTCAGCCGAGTAACGCTAGAGCGCTTGTATTTGAACCCCCTGCGCAATCCTAACTAGGGTAAGGCCATCTCAAAAGAGGCGATCGCGGACAAGGAATCGGTTTTACCAGCCTATGACCAGCTAGGCACTGGTTCCGTATGATGGGGAAGCTGTATAACCCTCTGTATAGGGGATTGGGACTCTTTGTCTTAGGGGAAAATTTACAGTCTCTGAACGAAAAATCAAGGCCTCTAACCACTTATCGCTAATCTGTAAGACTTACTAGTAATCTCTGGATCTCCCATCAGAAGAGACTTTTGGGATCACATTAAACGGAACCAGTGCCCAATATTATGGCAAGTTCGGATTCAGTCCTGATATTGCGTCAAAATATTCACCACCTTACGAACTTCAGTTTCCTTTTGGATTGGCAGGCAATTACCCTCAATGAGAACGGTTTTACAGCTGAGCCTGTAAAACTATCCTGTGTAGCTCCGCTAAGCGATCCAGGGCTATGGTGACAGCGCTGCCGATAGCTCTCTCTATCAATTTTAACGTGTCTTAAAAAGCCTTTAACCCTTTGAGAAAGCTATTCTGAGACATCGAGTGAGACACACTTTTACACCGTCTCGAAACCTATACCCTAACCTGATACTCTAATCCTTAACGTACGATTTTTTCCGTTTCGTGAGCTGACCCCTCCATGGGCTATATGTTGTCACCCGGAATGTTAGTGATTTTGAGCAAGCAGACGTGAGGGTGTTTAATCCGTTTATCTACATCTAAGGGGATTTCTGAAAAAGGGGGAGGGGGTAGAAGCGTTCCCACAAGGCAGAAGCCCCTAACCCAATCATTTGTTTATCTTGCTCGGGGCGTTCCTCTAGCAGATGCAGAATACAATTGAAAAAGGACTGCTTCATAAGCTGTTCCAGTATCTGGGGCTGCTCTGTATATCCAGTAGTTGGGTGATCGCTCGTGGGGCTCACCTGTTCGCCTAACGGGGCGCGAGACTTCATCAAGTCTATTCCTCTTCATATCACCTAGTTCGCGACACCCAATAACTTGATGAAGCGGCAACCCTTCGGATTCCGTTGCACTTCACCCCTTCGTCGTCCGATGCTACCGCATCGTCCAAGTCGCGGTTCCGCTTATCTCGCGCCCCGTTAGGCTGCTAAAATTAATGATAAATAATCTGCGAGTTTCGATTCAGAAGCGCATATATTTTTGACACAGTGAAGGAATATAGGAATTATTATTATGCTAATTCGCAGATATAGAAACATTGCCTTTGTCAGCGCAGCCCTCTGGGTTGGGCTTGGTGGACTAACTGTCGGAAGTATTGCTTTAAGTTCCATTGGCTGGGTAATAAATCTGGTTATGGGATTGCTTTTTATGTTGATTGGCGTTTATCTCTACTTTAGAGCAAAGAATCTTCATCGTTTTTATGAAACGATCACCCCAACAGCACGAAACAACCCATATATTCAACGTTTCCTGAATTTAGAACTGATATTTGTTTTGAGTACATGTTTTGTTGGTGTAATATTTCTTTCGGCTGGTATCAGTCGTATGTTTGGAGAAGGATATGCAATATTCGGATAAAGATTATTGCATCCTAACCCCCGCTCCACCTGACAGCCGGTAAAGGTGGGCGTTTTGGGATAATGTATTGTTAAACCAAAGACCTGGCTGCAGGTGAGCTCTAACGTTAAAAAAAAGGCACTTTTTAAAGGCTGCTCTGTAGCCGATCGCCAAAAATCCTCATCAGTCAGAGTCAAGAATTACAGCAAAAATTGCTAGCGGTTCTTTTCAGGTGCCCTCCCAGCTATGCTGGGTTGAACATGGCTTTTTGTGCTGTTTATCCTTACAAATTAAGTGATAGAACAGCATCAAGGGTTCCCATTGCAGTTTAATTACTGGTTAAAACAAAGAGCTTATTCAAGTCTTCTCCGTAACTGATCGCCAAAAATCTTCATCGGTTAGGGTCGAAAACTAGGGCAGAAATTGCTAGAGGTTCAGCCCTCCCTAAATTAGGTGATTGTATTGAGGGTTTCCCTATCTCGATCTCGTTACTGTGGAGAATGCCATAGGGAAATTTCCCATATATCCAGTAGTTCGGCACAAAAACCATAAATCGCTTGCGCCCCCGAGCAGGTTAATGTATCTTCAATGTAGACACATTAAGGAATGTCGATCATGAATGCAAAAGTACAGAAATGGGGCAACAGCCTAGCTATTCGGATTCCTCGTGCTCTAGCGCGCGAGTCGCATCTATCCCAAGGCTGCACAGTAGATATACGGGTCGTGGATGGCCGGATCGTTGTAGAGCCACAGCAGCCCCCAGAGTACGATCTTGAAGACCTCCTACGGAAGGTAACCAAGGAGAACGTTCATAAGGAGGTTTCAACTGGAACGCCAGTGGGCAAGGAGGCCATCTAGTGCCAAGATCATATTGCCCAAAGCAGGGCGACATTGTATGGCTCACTTTCGATCCACAGGCGGGCCATGAGCAAGCTGGTAGACGTCCCGCTCTGGTTGTTTCCCCTGAGGCCTACAACCGCAAGGTTGGCTTGGCACTTGTTTGTCCAATCACCAACCGTAAGAAGGGCTACCCTTTCGAGGTAGACATACCAGAGTGCTTGGATGTCTCAGGGGTTGTCCTCGCAGACCAAATCAAGAGTTTGGATTGGAAGGCTAGGAACGCCGACCACTGCTGCACGCCACCCAAGGAAGTGCTGCTGAATGTCATTGGGAAAGCTCAGTCATTGCTGGCGGTATAGATTGCAGCAGAGCATGGACGTTAACAACAAGAAACTTATTTGAAAATCTTCTGTAACCGATCGCCAAAAATCTTCATTGGTTAGGGTCGAAAACTAGGGCAGAAATTGCTGGGGTTCAGGGGTAAACCGCGAAGCGGATCTCTGCGAGATCGCCCTTTCACCTCATGTATAGCAGTGGGAAAATTTTAGTTGCCGGGGTTAAAGCAAACATTAATGGTTTTCAACAAGCCTGATTAGGGATGACAATATAAGCGTCAATGATTGGCTTGATTTAGATACCAAGAAAGCTTTTATGTCAACCACTTTACATAAATTGTTACATTGTGTTACGGTAGGTTTACACAACGTTACAAAAGGAACTCAATTATGACTAGCCGTGGTTTTCGTCTCGACCAAGATAATCGTCTCAACAATTTTGCTGTCGAACCTCCTGTCTATGTCGATGCATCCGTACAAGCGGGCTGGACTGAGTATGCAGAAAAAATGAATGGTCGCTTTGCCATGATTGGCTTTGTTTCTCTCTTGGCAATGGAAGTAATTACGGGCCACGGCATTGTCGGTTGGTTGCTTTCTCTTTAATCCGTGATTTGAAGAATTTACTGTTTACATATTTAGAGGTATTGCTATGAACGCTGATATGGATATTTATCAAAACTCAGACTTGTTTGCCCCGGTGGTCTTTCGTCAGGAATTCAATGATTTCCAAGACATCAACGGGAATCAAGCTTGGTCTTTATTTTTCACGGCGGGGAATGAAGATAAACAACTGGAAGGAAGCCCTGAGTTAGGACGTTTCTTTACTTACCTGCTGATAGCGATCGGAGCTTCTACGGGTCTTTGGGGCTACTTCTTTAGCCGCTGGACACCTTTCTTTTAAGCTTTTTCTCCTGTCTCGACTATGAGCTTTTTGAGAATTGCCTCCCTATCGGGGAGGTTTTTTATTGGGCGATCGCCGCTTATGTCGAAGAGCAGGCAAACCTTTTTGGGTTCGGGGTTTGAGTAGTAATAGACCCAAAATACACGTTAAGGAATTTTTGTTAAGTCAGATCAACGAATTTAATAGGGTTTCAGCCTTCATCTCCTTATTTCTTTTCCTCTCCCTATACTTTTACAGTAACTATGAACTAATCTAAAAGCCTTGCTGTGACTGGCTTTCAGCCTTAGCGTGCAAATCTGTTCCATTGCTGACACTGTTGGCGAACTAAATATTCAATGCTGAAATAACGAAAAATCGTAGGTTCAGCCAAAGCAGCGACAACGAATTTACTGGGCTTGAGCAATTCTTGTGGAGTTCGCCAACAGTATCCATTGCTACTCAAACCCCGTAATCAACATTTGTTCATAATCGCTTCGCTCCCTGTATCAGGGTTCCTCTCGACGAGGATTGCATTGGGTGCTGATAATACAGGCCCAGGAGATGGAAATGATGGTGTATTTTTAGTTAGAAATATTAATAATCTAGCTACTCCTGAACCCCTCACCCTCCTCGGAGCAAGTACTGCGATCGCCTTTGGAGCTGCCTTCAAGCGTAAACAGAAAAGTTAAGCAAAAATTCACTGACACGTTTTTCAAAGGATGACCAACAAGGTCGTCTTTTTTATTGGCGTGAAATTCTAATACTGATAATTACGGTTATGGGAGCATTAGCCAAAATTGCCAGCCAATAGGGATTACAAACTAATTAGTAAATTATCCCCATCCAGTAATTCGAAAACATCATGTTTGTTCTATTTTGCTACTCTAGCGCTCAGTCAGAGAACCATCACTGGTAATAGAGGCTTATAATCAGACTTGTACAGCTTCAGGTACAACTTAAGTGAATATTGTCAATTTCAGTGAAGCTCGCCAAAATTTCAAGTCGCTACTTGATTCCGTTCAGGATGACCAAGATTGCACTGTAATTGTACGACGGGGGGCCGAAGATGCAGTGGTAATGTCCAAGAGCTACTATGACAGCCTGATGGAAACGGTTTATCTATTCAAGTCTCCCGCTAATGCTCGACATCTAATGGAGGCGATCGCCGAGTATCAGGGGGGTCAAACAGAGGAGCATGAGTTAATTGATGCGTAAACTGGCATGGGGTAGTAAAGCCTGGAAGGATTATCTGTATTGGCAGTCCCAGGATAAAAAGACCCTGAAACGTATCAATCAATTAATTAAGGAAACCTTAAACACTCCTTTTGAAGGTATTGGAAAACCGGAACCACTACGGGAAAATCTCTCTAGTTTTTGGTCACGCCGTATTGATGAGACAAATCGCTTAGTCTACGCAGTTGATGATAAGTATCTGACAATTCTTTCTTGTCGATATATAAATCTACTATCTAGGCTCGGCCATTTTTCCTCACGGCGATCGCCTATTGGAGATTCTCCACTTCGACCTCTGTAATCCTCTTCTGTCGGCACTGGCTCCTTAAAGGGTGATGGAGTGAAACCCTTTGAGGGTAAATAGTCTCTGAGTTGAGAGTGGACGAACACAGTAGCCCATCGCCGCAGCTGGGGTGTCTTTTTGCCAAGACTCCAGTGGGGGCGCACCCAATTGTGAATTAGGCGCTGGAAATTTAAAACCCGTTGCAAGGCTTCAACTCGTTTTGCATCAAGATTCTGTCTTCTAAGGTATGCGCTAGCACGTCTTCTCAAAGCTGGGCAGAGGATTATTGACATCGAGAATCTCAGGAAACAAACTTACCTCTATCCTTACATCTGGAGGACTACCGTGGCATAATATCCCATTCACTCTACAAGCATCGGTTACCGCTTAATTCCGCTGACCACTTTTTCAAGACAAGGCCAAACTGTAGGACAGACAATCTGTGTGGATTCATCCGTCAAATAGAAACTGGTAACTGGATTATTGGACACAGAGCAGCGAAGAGGTTCGACTTTTTTCTGATAAGGATTCCAAACCGCCACAATGTTGCGCTTCTGCTTTTTGCGAATTAGTTGGCAATTAATATGAACTGTTTGTAACCAGACAATTAAAGCACTGTGTAACTGTGCAGTAACTTCCAGACGGGAACGCTCATGTAAATCTTTGAGTTTACGCTTCAGTTCAAGTTGGGTCGCTTCGATGCGAGCTAATTCTCGCTCTCGATCTTCTCCTTCGAGATTTCTTTTTTTGATCTTCCCTTTGATTTCTCCCGTAATGTCTTGGTAGTACTCGGTAATCCGCTTCTGATCTCGTTGCAATTGGCGTTGATTTTTTTGTCGCCAAGGAATTAATTCTCTCTCAATAAGTCGCTCGGAGTGCTGCGAGCCAATTTGGAGTAAATGAGAATAATTAAGAGCTACCTGTTCTTCCATTGGCGGAGTCGCGATGCGGTCAACCGTCCACAATAAAGCATCACCCAGCTCAACTCCCGTTACCCCTGTAATCCCATTGACCCAAAAAGAAACCATTCCCAAGCGTTTTTCCGAGGCTTCTGCAGTGTAGTTAACATTAAACAAAACATAAGGAGTAATCGCCGGTACAGCATCCTGCACCCGAATCAAGCCATTTTGCGGGCGTAAGGTCTCAGTTACCAATTTGTCGAAACTGCTCTTTTTCAAGTAGCCATCGTATTTAATCCCAAAGCTGGCTACATAACCACTGTTTGATAATAACTCCTCAAACCGTTCCAGAATATCTGAGTTATAGGTCACAAAATAACAGCTGCTACTATCCTCCGCACTGGTGGTAAAAGTGACTAATTCCCCCAGCTGTAAAACCGATGCGATTTTGGAGGGTAACAAAACTTCTAGACTTTGAGTCGAAGTCCACTCAGCTACTCCATCTTGAAGAGCAACCATTTGGTTAATTGTATCGAGAATCTTATTATCCATTAAGCAGTAAGCAGTAAGCAGTAAGCAGTAAGCAGTAAGCAGTAAGCAGTAAGCAGTGACCAGTGACCAGTTTTAAGAGTGAGTATTTATTCTTTGTTGGGAGGCTTGTTCGTAGTTTTGAGTATTTTCCACAGCATTTTACTGATTTCTTCAGCATCTCCATGAATACTAGCAAAAGCATTCTGATTAATATATCCTGTATCTTTCAGCAGTGAGAGCCAGTATTTGACCTCCAGGCATTCTTTATAAGCTATGGACATTTTGGCTCGGAAATCTGCTTTAGATATTGCTCCATTAGCTTCTGCTATGTTAGCTCCGATGGAAGTACCGCTTCTCAACAATTGTTTAGATAAGACAAATTCTTTTTTCTCCTTATACAAATATTTATAGGCATGAACAATTCTGATAGCGAATTGATAGGCTTTATCATAAACTTGACTATTCATTACTTACCAACCACTGGTAACTGGTAACTGGTAACTGGTAACTGGTAACTGGTAACTGGTAACTGGTAACTGGTAACTGGTAACTGGTAACTGGTAACTGGTAACTGGTAACTGGTAACTGAATTAGGCTTCAAATTCATCACCAAACAACTTCTCATCAAATTCCTGTATTTCTTGATAACTCTGTTTGGCATCGAGCAATTGCTGACCTAAATTCCCAAAAGCTGTGTCTAGTTCCTTTTGCTCTCCACTAGCTAACCAGAGGTCAATAACGGTTTCGCTAAAGTCAAATTCATCTCCCATATTCCCCAGAATGGTTTCAATTTCTCCTACCACTAACTCAAACATATTAATTTTGTCGTGGAGTATTTTGAGAATATAGGCTTCAATACTGTTAGCCAGACAAAAATTAAAGATAAATACATCCTGGGTTTGCCCGATACGATGCAAGCGACCAATGCGCTGCTCAATTTTCATGGGATTCCAGGGTAGATCGTAATTGACAATGGTGTTAGCAAACTGAAGATTGCGACCTTCTCCCCCCGTTTCTGAGGCCAACATTACTGGTACTGATTCTCTAAAACTATCAATGGCTGCGTCTTTGGCTTTTAAGGACATCGAACCGTGAAAACAAGTATGGGGAATCTTGTGTTTTTCTAAATGTTTAGATAAATAAGACATGGTAGCCTTGTAATTAATAAAAACCAGTGTCTTTTGGGTCGATTTTTGCAGTAAATTCACCAATTGTTGGGCTTTCTCAAAGTTCCTAATGCCTTTAGCTCGCTTCAGCAGAAAGGTAAGTTCGTCGTGGTCAAATCTTTTTTGAAGTCCCTTGAGAGTTTCGGTTAAAGCAATGGGACTACTTCCCGAACGCATCAGCAAATTATTACGAGTTAATTTATCAATGCCCCCAGGATGTTGACGCAGATATTGATTAATCGCTGCATACAATTCTTGTTCTTTTTCCCGTGGCTGGACGGTAATGGTAGAAGCAAAACGCTTCGGCAGTTTCACATCGACCACCGAGCGAGTATTTCTCACCATCACTTCTCGCATCAGTTGGCGCAGTTTTTCAGGATTTTTCGGGACTCTTCCGTTTTGGGATCCGACATATTCTTGTTTAAACTGAGCTTCAGTATGGAGCAGTCCTGGCTTGAGGAGGGTCAGGAGGTTAAAGAGTTCCACTAGATTATTTTGTACGGGGGTGGCAGTTAACATCAGAATAAATCGCTTTTTGATAGCATTGACCAACTTCCAGTTGAGGGTGCGGCGATTTTTCAGGTGGTGGGCTTCATCAACGATCACTAAATCCCAGTCTCGGGCGGTGACCTGGTGAAAATGACTTTTATGCTTGGCAGTGTTAATTGATGCCACGATGCGGTCATTGAGATGCCAAAATTCTTCGGGGCTAGAGTCGCGTTCGTCGGTCGTAATGGTAGGGATAGCGAATTTTTCATCCAGTTCCATCTGCCATTGGGATACCAGGGTAGCTGGCGTTAGCACCAATAAGGATTTGATTTGACCCCTAGCCAAGTATTCTTTACAGATGAGAGCAGCTTCGATGGTTTTGCCTAATCCTACTTCATCCGATAACATCGCTCGACCACCAAACTGTTTGATGACTTTTTTGGCAGTTTCGATTTGATACCAATGTTTGTCGATGTGATGTAGCTCCGGCAGACAAACTAATTGGTCGTAATCAGCGAGAACTTTAAGTTGAAACAGAGACCGACGAGCTTCATAATTTGCCAGCTCACTAATTTGTTGGTTTATTAAGGCAGTTGCTGCGGCACTTTCGACAAATCGGAAGGAGTAGAGATCGGACATACTTGGGTGAAAGAAAAGCGAGCAGTCATTGATTATTAGTTATCACAATAGCGAGTATTTTTCCTTACTATCGACTGGTCGCGGGTTGTATGTTGAGGGAGAAATTGTCTGAAGTGACCTTATCTTGAAAAAGTGGACAGCAGAATTAGGTGGGAATCGATGTCTGTAGAGTGAATGGGACATTAGGCCACCTCCCCATATTTATTATTTATAGAAGGTGTGTGACAGCAACTATCACGCTCTAACCACCGTTCCATGATGGTTTGCCGGTAATCGCCAGGGGGTGTGACTGGGAGTGAATAGAAGCGGACGCGATCGCCATTCACACGCCGTTGGTTACACTCCATTTTCAATCCCATCATCCCCAGCAACGCCTGAGCAAATTGGATAGCTGACATTTTATTGGATATGTTCAGCCCGATGAGGGTCTTGATGTCTCGCTTCATTTTTAAGCAGCGTTTCCACCATTTCTTAAGGCTGTCATTGGTGTGGGTCTGGTGTGGGTCGAGGAATTGGTAGATGTCTAGCACCTGCAACGCTTTCACCTTGGCGCTCAACACACGATGGTTAACATCGGGGGTAAACGTTTCCCCCGTCTGTTCTGCTAACTGTTTCACCTTGCGATGGTCTCGGTCGGCTAGGAACTCGTTGCCGATGGTCAGGTAATACAGAATCTGCAATTGTCCATAAAGTCCATTGTCATCCTGTTTGACCAGCTCCGGGGTGATTTCTGATTCCTGGGCTAAGTAATGTTTGGCGATGGCTGTCTTGCGTTCTGAGTGCCGTTCTTGTTCTGTTTTAGCCCTGGCATTACTGACTTTTTCATACTCAACAGCATCCAATAAAGGGGCGTTGGCGATCGCCTCACATTCAGATTGGTGACCGGCATCGGCATAGGCTTTCATCAGGTTGTCCAGCTCCTCTGCATCGTCTGGGGTATCAGGGGGGATGATGTCGTATCCCTCCGATTCTAAGCGATGATAAATGCTGTTTCGATAGGTTTTAAAGCCGTGGTTATGGATTGCCGCCAAGGTAGACCAGCTGGCAAGATGCCGCACATTATGTCCATCAATGGCAGCGATGGTCTCTGCTTGTGCCAATAGGTTGACGTTGGTCTTAAATAACTTTTTCTGAGACCGGAGCAAGGCTTTGGGATGACTCGAACCGTTGCCGATGCGGTGATTGGAATATTGCTTCGCCCAAAGATGCCGGGGCACACCAGACCGTACCCGCGCTAGGGATTGCAAGACCGCTTCGACCGTCTGGGAACCCACCGCAAAGCAGAAGACGCGGTCAAAGTGGTCAACGTCGATGCTGACCCCCGTTTCTAAGGTGGGGGAGGCCACCACGATGTCGTACTGGGGAACCACCGCGTTCAGGTTTCCCATACAGCCATAGGCGGGGTGACTCGGATCTGCGACGGATTCGGCGTCAATGCGGAGAATGTTTTTCTCCGGGAACCTTACCCTCAGCATGGACTCAATATTGCGAGTGCCCCAGGTGCTTTTCATCTTTTGTGCCCCGGTGTGAATCATTAACTGTTCGCCGTTCTCGATGCTTGCTATGGCATCAGAGAATAGTGCAGCAGGGGATTCATAGGGGATAGCACGACGGCTAGTGGCAGGGGTGAACTCATTGACCAGTAGCCACGGAACCGTCGGGGTTTCCAGTAGTCCGTTGATGTAGTCTAGGCTGATGCGGGTGAGGTCAGCATCACTGAGATAGATCTTGCTGGCTCCATGGAGCAGTGCTGTTAGGGTTTCTAAGATGGCGGGGCGGTTGTATTGGCAAGTGAAGGAGTTCAGTAAATGCCAGAGAATTTGCTCTACTTCATCAAGAATGACCACCGCGTCGGGGTAGCGGTCAGCATAGAAGGCCGGGTTAGCGTTGGGGTGGAGTGAATCGGCACACAACACATAGCCGTTAAAGCCATCCCCTCTAAATTCCAACTCTGAGCGATAGGGGAGACCGTAGCGCTGGGCGAGTTCCCGTCCCAACTGCTCACGGTGGGTCAGCACAATGACGGGTTTATCCCCGGCTACTGCTTCCTTGACTTGTTGGGCTAACCATTCTGTTTTGCCGGTGCCTTTGGCGGCTTTGAGGGCAATCAAGCGGTGATGGTCTGGGGGGCTAATATCACTGGGGAGATAGCGAGCATTGACCGTTATGCGGGGGATGTTCCTCAGGTCGGTGTATTCCGTCAAGCGCCAGGCATCCAAGCTGAGACGACCGTGAACAATGTCCTCTAGGACGGATTGACCGTGGCAGACAATGACATCATCGATGCCCTTTTCCTCCAGGTGCTCCCAGTGCATTACGGATACGGTGCAGCCCTGGGATTGCATCAGACCACCCGTCTGGGAGAGTGCTTTCCTGACGTTCTTAGCGGTGCGGGGTTTGGGGTCATTGTCGAAGGCAAAGAGCACCTCGCGACCTGGCTGGCAAAATGCCTCTAGTGCTGGAATCAGGTGACGGGATTCTAGGGTGCGGTTTCCAGACTCATCCTTGGGGGTGCGATAGCCGTTGTAAATGCCGGGTAAGGCGACTGCGGCGTAACCATGACTCAGGACGGAGGCGGCTTTTTTGGCTCCCTCTGTGATGATCAAGGGAACCGCAGGGGTATCAATAACCCATTGCCAGAAGTTAACCCCATGGCTGCTGGCGGCCAGCCAACTGGCCTCCTGTTGGTGTCGGGTGGCGACTTGCCAGGCAATCCTGGGCGGGATGGTCACACAAAATATTTCAGTGGGAACCTTGGCGGGGTGTTCATATTTGATGGTTTTCCCCTTTGACCCGTCCAGGCGGGGGGTATCGGGTTTGAAACAGCCCCACAGGGACGGCTCCCCTGTTATGGGGTTAAATCCAGCGGGGCAGTACCATCCCCCCAGCTCCAAATGGCGATACCGTTCCAGGATGCCATCCCTCAGGCGGCCATCATTACGGCGGGGGATCTGGTCGCCATAGAGAATCACCTCCAGAGCCTCATCCCCCTCAAGGCTCTTGAAGTTTGCTTCAATAATCTCCGGGGCGATCTCGGACTGCTCTAACTCAATGCGGTGGGAGGTCTTAAGCATGCTGCCTACCTCCCAACTGCTTCTGGGTCTTGATGCTCTATGGGGTATTGACTGATGGTTTTCCCATCGGGTTTATCGTTATAGGGGGCTTTTATAAAATTGGTTCGATGAATAAATAATTCACGAAACCCCTGCCCTTCAAGGCTTGGGGGCTTGTGTAGTGTAGCAAGCACTGATATTTCTCCAAAAAAATTTTCGCAGGAGAAGCTATCTGGCAAATCGACATGCTACACTAAGAATTAATTATTGCTTGTGTTAGCTGCCTCAAACGTGTCTGGTAAACACGCTTTGCTAGGTGGCTTCAGCTTTTATGGGGGTAGTTGGGATAAGTGAATTGGCGCTAGGCTTCCTTCCTCGCTGTTTTCGAAATTGTTATAGGTGTAGTAATCGTATCGAATCATATTACCGCATTCAGGTTTCTGCTCTTCGACTGATGGGCTGATTACTGAGTAGTAGATTGTCCCCTTTTTTCAGTCAGGGGGCGGGGTTTGGCTAAAAAAGGGGGTTTCCCCCCCCTCTATAATTTTGTGATTCTGAGGAAGAGGTGGGCGCTTCTCCCCCCCCCCAGCAAGCGGCAGACGATTGAGCATTAACGAAACCTCTGCTAACGTCACTGAGTAGGTTCCATCTCGAACATGCCATGCCTGTAAACGAGTCAGCTTCACATACGAGGTCAACTTGCATTGTGTTGTATTGAATTGTAAGGTAATGCATTGTTTGTTTAAGTCTTCATCAATGAACGCACGGCCCTCTCCAAAAGCTTTCGTCGTAGTCGATTAGGCAAGGATTTATAAAAATCATATTGCTGCCGGGTCACTCGTACCGAAATATTGCGACGCTCTCCCTTGGTATCCATTTCAGTCAAGGGCATGTCGTTACGGTAGGCATCCAATGCAGCACGAATAAAATCGGCAACCGAGGTGTAGGTAAAGTCTCCGGCTGTGTAAGCACTGTCGATCATATTATGCAATGTCTTGTATAGCAACGTATTGAATTGTAAAGATATAGTATGGTCATAGCTATCTTCATTGATTGATAGAGTCGTTACAGCTCTATTTGCCGGATCGGAGGCTGGGGATATTGCTTGATGTTTTTGGCGGGCATTGAGTTTCATCTAGGATTTCTCCAAAATTTGAGTTAAAAACCGAAATAGCTTAGAGTTTTCTTCTCTAGTTTTTGCATCAAGTTTTTGCTCAAAAAAGTTTTGAGGACTACCATTCAATAGAGGAGGATAAACAGCCTTTCTTTCCATCAATCCAGGGGAAACTACTCCTCTTTTTTCTTCTTCAATGATGGCTTCTAGTTGTTCAATTCCTACCCGTTGTTCTTTGGTATTAGCAACCATATTGGGGATAAAAATAACTCGTTCTTGGAGGGTTTCCTTGAGAGACAAAAACCAACCAGCGACAACTTCAAGATCTGCAACATGGGGCTTGAAGGGAACCAAAATCCAGTCGGCATTGCGGATATATTTGGTCAAGCTAGCGCCGCTAGTTCCGGCCGTATCGACTGTGGTGGATTTCTCCAGTCGGTCGGCTCAGTATTCGACCAGCTTCCTTACATTTATCCAGCCAAGTCTGGGTACTTTGGTTGGGATCGGAGTCAATAATTTGAACGGAAAAATTTTGATGCGTTAGCCATTCGGACAATAGGGCGGTCAAGGTCGTTTTCCCGACACCGCCCTTATCTCCAGTGATGGCGATTAGGATGGGTTTCATAGGGTAGGAGCAATGAATAGAGTTGTCTTGGCAGGTAATGTCTTGTATTGAAATGTGTTGACAAATAACTACCGACAAAGTTCCAATGGGATAGGATGAGTGATTCTCTATAAGGTCAAAAATACTCTAATCAACAAAGAGGGAAACAAATTGAAAAATTTTTCCATTAAATAATCCTTTATCACTTAATTTTAACTCAGGCATAACGAGTAAAGCCATGAAAGAAAGGGTCATAAAAGGTGCCGTGAGAGAAGAACCCAGCTTTTTAGCTAAAGCATCAAGGTGAGCATATTCTTGAGCAACTTTATAACCATCTTCATTACTCATTAAGCCAGCAATTGGTAAAGGAAGAACCGAGGCAGATTTTCCTTCAATAACGGCTAACCCACCTTTATTTTCAATAATCGTGTTGATGGCAAGACAAAGCTCTTCATCTGTTGCTCCTACTGCAATAATATTATGAGAATCGTGGGAAATACTAGAGGCGATCGCACCTTTTTTTATTCCAAAATTATGAATTAAGGCGATTGCCGGTGCTGTATTTTGATAACGATTGACTACAGCAATTTTCAGAATATCGCGATCAATATCTATCCTAATTTGTCCATCCTTAATCAGGGCTAGAAAATGTTTTTCTGTAGTCAGTAACTGACCATCTATAACTTTGATTACTCGTACTATTTTACCTTGGGCAGGTAAATAAAAATCTTCAGCTTTTTTAGTAGATGTAGCAAAATAATTAATAGGTTTTATAGAAACAGAAGGAAGTAAAGCATTACCTTTTTCTGCGGCAAGAATTCCTTTACAGTAGGTTTGCTTAATCGTAAAATTACACAGATTATCAACTACGATAAAATCGGCTGAATCTCCTTTTTGTAAAAGTCCGACATTTAATTTGTAGTATTGAACAGGATTAACACAAGCCATTTGCAATACTTTCATTACATCGTAACCTGAAGCAATAGAACGTCTGACTAAATCATTGATATGACCTTTAACTAAATCATTAGGATGTTTATCATCACTACAAAACATACATTTCTCATGATACTTGTTAATTAAAGGATGTAATTCTTCGTAATTTTTTGCAGCAGAACCCTCACGAATAAGTATTTTCATACCCAATGTCAATTTATCTTGAGCTTCGCCTATGGTGAAACATTCGTGGTCAGTAGCAATTCCCGCATTTACGTAGCTACGAGCCTCTTTTCCCCTTAATCCGGGTGCATGACCATCTACTGAATATCCTAATTGATGAGCAATTTTAATTTTATTGATTACCTCTGGCTCTTGTGCAATAACTCCAGGAAAGTTCATCATTTCGCTCAGATAAGAAAGGTTATCCTCTGTAAAAAGTGTCTCAGCTTCTTTTGTTGAGATAGTAGCACCAGCAGTCTCAAAAGAAGTTGTTGGAACACAAGAAGGGACTCCAAAGGCAATTTCAAAGGGTGTTTGCTTGGCATTAGCAATCATAAAACGAATCCCTTGAATACCTAACACATTAGCAATTTCATGGGGATCAGATACCGATGCCACCGTTCCCTGTACTGTTGCTAAACGGGCAAATTCAGTGGGAACAAGTAAAGAACTCTCAATGTGAATATGAGCATCAACAAAGCCAGGAAGAATGTATTGAGAATATTGTTGATTTTCCTCCTGTTGAATTTTAGTAATGTAACCTTCTTCAATCCATATTGTTGCAGGAAAAATCTTCTTCTGGAGAATATCGACGAGATTACCTGAAACCCTGAAATTTTCCATAATCTACCTCCGTTAAAATAACTAATGAGGTAAGTAGGTAGGTAGGCGCAATAAAATCAAGCTTACTTTCCTAGAGAAAATCTTGCTAAAGACCTTCCCTAACAAGAGCTTTGAGCTAGTTCGCATCTCGTAATAAACCTGGATGTTTTTAGTCTTACCTACTTAGATTATGTTTGAAAACATCTCGTTAAATCCCTTATTTTATGGGGGATAGAGCCTATTTTTGATGAAATTTCTCCAATTTTTACCTGACTCTGGTTTTGACAGACTTTTCAAACACGTTCTTACTTTGATTTTATCTTATTCCTTTAGTAAGACTAGCAACTGGTTGCGGATTTTGGAGCGCCAGCCTGACTGATGAATAGTACCTATCAATCACCTTTGGACTGTAACTAAGAAAAACAGGAGATTTGAGTCAATTTCCTGTTTTCTAGTCCAATTTTTACCTTTTTTAGGCATGAAAAGCCTGGGTCTTCAATCCTGAAAACCAAATCCAACTATATGACTGTAATTCTGACTCTAAGTTTTAACTGACACAGAAATGTCGGAGGTTGATCAGCGTGTATGCCAAACTTTTCAATGCGTAATGCAAGCGACTAATTCGTTCAAAACGCAGCAGTAAGCGCTTGAACTTGTCTTCCCAAGCAAATGCGCGCTCAATCGTGAAGAATCTTTCTGCATAGATAGAATGCTCGTGTCCAGAAGCTCTGCTTGGTGTAGTTTGAACACCGAGTGCTCAAAAATGGCATCTATACATCCCTGGTCGCCAAAACGACGAAATGCTCGGTAGATATTAGTGTAATGAATTTCTGGTACTCCATCCTTATCTTTTTCGATGGGTAGCTCCTTCCGCTGGCATCCCATGTATAAAAATTTAAGAATGTAGTTGAAAATCTTGTACAAGTCCAATTTTGGTCGAGGCCCGCGTGTCCCTGTTGTCAGAGAGGGCAAGACAAATTCATTGAACTGAGCTAGGGTCAGTTGAGTGGGGATTACTTTACTAGTGGGGGATTGAGTCTCTTTCACTTCTGTTTCGCTTCCAAGAAAATTGACTCAGGTTATTCTAGTCCCCATTCGCCATATTGCATGCTGGCTAAGCACTCCAGACAATTTCTCCCTCAACCTAAAACCCGCAACCAGTTGATGTTAAGAATCTCAATGCCGTCAACGAGATGCCCTCAGCGATTTACTAGCCTCAAGATAGGAATCGGGGGGTGATGTTGGGCCAATCCGATGCATTCGTGCATGTGCCGTCCACGTCAGAAACTCCGGTGGTCTTTCACGCGGAACGGTTAACCAAGACCTACCGCATGGGTGAAGTCGAGGTGCGGGCGCTGCACTCAGTTGCTTTAGATTTGTATGAAGGGGAATTCGTCGTGTTGCTGGGGCCATCCGGCAGCGGCAAATCTACCCTACTGAACATCCTGGGCGGACTCGATCTTCCCACTAGCGGTCAGGTGATCTTTCGTGATCAGAACTTGACCCATGCCAGCGATTACCGCCTCACCCGATTTCGCCGCGAGTCCGTCGGGTTCATCTTTCAGTTCTATAACCTCATCCCCAGCCTCACCGCCCGCGAAAATGTCGCCCTCGTCACCGAGATAGCCCGTCGCCCCCTCAGTCCCGAAAAAGCGCTCGATATTGTGGGCCTGGGGGATCGTCTTGACCACTTCCCCGCTCAGCTCTCCGGCGGTGAACAGCAGCGGGTTGCCATTGCGCGGGCGATCGCCAAACGCCCTGAAGTACTCCTCTGCGACGAACCCACTGGAGCGCTCGACTTCCGCACCGGCAAGCTCGTGCTCAAGGCCCTCCAGCAAGTCAACCAGGAATTCGGCACCACCACCGTCGTCATCACCCACAACGCCGGAATCGGGGCGATGGCTGATCGCGTCATCCATATGCGGAGTGGGGAAATTACCACGATCAGATGTACGTTGCACAAGATCGATCCCGACGATTTGGAATGGTAATCGGACGCCCCGTCCCTACGACCTGTCAAACTAGCCACCAATCTCACCCACCCCACCCCGACGACCATGTCCTCCCTTGATCGCAAACTCATCCGTGACCTCCTAAACCTGCGGGGACAGGTGATCGCAATTGTGTTGATCGTGGCGTGTGGCGTTGCCAGCATGGTGACGATGCTGAGTGCTTACGATTCCCTGAAGTTAACGCAGCAGACCTATTACGATGAGTATCGGTTTGCTGATGTGTTTGTGCAGATGAAGCGGGCCCCGGAGCATTTGCGTGATCGCATCCAACAAATTCCCGGTGTGCAGCAGGTGCAGACGCGGGTGGTGCGCGACGTAATTGTGGACGTGCCTAGACTGAAGGAACCCGCGACAGGACGGTTGATTTCCCTGCCGGATCAGCGTCCCCCTCTGCTCAATGGTATTGCCATCCGTGAGGGACGCTACATTGCCCCAGGACGCCGGGATGAGGTGGTGGTCAGTGAAACATTTGCTGATGCGAACAATCTGACGCTGGGAGATTCCCTGGGGACGATCATCAATGGACGCTGGCAAGACCTGCGCATTGTCGGCATCGCCCTGTCCCCGGAATACGTGTACGAAATTCGCGGCACAGATCTGCTACCGGACAATCAACGGTTTGGCGTGATGTGGATGGGCCGGGAAGCGCTGGGCATTGCCTTTGACATGGATGGAGCGTTCAACGATGTTGCTCTCTCCCTTACCCATGGCGCGAGTGAACCCCGAGTCATTTTTCAGCTTGATCGCCTTCTAGAGCAATATGGCGGCCTCGGTGCCTACGGACGACACGACCAGATTTCCCACCGCTTTTTGTCAGATGAGATCACCAGTTTGTGGGCGACAGCGATGGTGATGCCCACAATCTTTTTGGGAATTGCAGCGTTTTTGCTGAACCTGCTGCTGGCCCGACTGATCAGCACCCAGCGGGATCAAATTGCTGTGCTCAAAGCGTTTGGCTACAGCAACCGTGACGTAGGGCTACACTACCTGAAGCTTGTGACGCTGGTGGTGCTGGGGGGCGCACTTTTGGGGCTGGGACTGGGCTTATGGATGGGGGAAGCCGTGACCCGCAACTATGCCAACTACTATCACTTTCCGCTGCTGACCTTTAAGGTCGAGCCGAGTCTGGTGATAATTTCGGTGGGGGTAAGTTTGGCGGCGGCGGTGATCGGGGCGTTTGTGTCGGTGCGGCGAGCGGTGCAGCTTCCTCCAGCTGAGGCCATGCGACCGGAGCCCCCCGCCGAGTTTCGCCCGCTGCTGATGGAGCGGTTGGGTTTGCAGCAGATCTTCTCGCCAGCGGGACGCATCATTCTACGGAATGTGGAGCGGCAACCCATCAAAGCCCTGCTGACCATCTTTGGATTGTCGCTAGCGGTCGCAATTCTGGTGGTGGGCCATTCCTTCGAAGACGCAATGAACTACCTAATCCGTGTCCAGTTTCACCAAATTCAGCAGGAAGACATCACTCTATCCTTTACCGAGCCGCTGTCCAGCCGTGCCCGATTTGACCTGCACCACCTCCCTGGTGTGATTCGGGCCGAACCCTTTCGGGCTGTCCCGGCGCGTCTGCGATTCCAGCAGCGTACCTACCTGGGTGGCTTAACTGGATTGCCCGCAGACATTAGCCTGCGCCGCTTGATGGATCGTGACCAAAACGTGCTGACGCTGCCATCCCAGGGTGTGGTTCTGACCGACAAGTTAGCTGATATCCTAGGGATGCAGCCGGGAGACATGCTCACAGTGGAGGTGCTGGAGGGGGCGCGTCCCACCCGTGAAGTTCCGGTGGTCGGCCTGGTGAAGGAGTGGATTGGGATCTCGGCCTACATGGATTTGTCTGCCCTCAATCAGCTCATGCGGGAGGGTACTACAATTTCAGGGGCATACCTCGCTGTGGAACCCTATGCCCTGGATGCCATTTATGCCGATCTGAAAGAAACCCCTGCTGTTGGCAGCGTTGCTCTGCGCAAAACCAGCGTTGATCGCTTCGAAGAAACTATTGCGGACAACCTGAAAATTTTCACCACCGTCCTGGTCATTTTTGCCACGGTGATCGCCTTTGGGGTGGTCTACAATGCTGCCCGCATTGCTCTGTCCGAGCGAGGGCGTGAGCTGGCGACCCTGCGGATTATCGGCTTCACTCATGCCGAAGTCGGCTTCATTTTGCTGGGGGAACAGACGTTACTGATGCTGCTGGCGATTCCGGTTGGCTGCTTGATAGGGTTTGGACTGGCGGCGCTGATAAGCTTTTTCTACGACACCGAACTCTACCGCTGGCCCCTGGTGGTGAGTCGGATGACCTATGGCTGGGCGATCGCCGTTATCGTGATCGCAGCCCTTATTTCCGGTTGGTTGATTTTACGGCAGATCAATCGGCTCGACCTCGTTGCCGTACTCAAAACCCGTGAGTAGGAGGAGTAAACACAATGGCTCACGACACTGATGTTCGGATGTATACGGAAGCGGCGCAGGCGGACCAACCTACCGCGTCTACAAATAAGAAGCGACGGTTTAAGTTCCGGCCCCCGGGTCGTCGCTGGTTGTACCTGCTGGCGGGGTTGGGTGTAGTCGGGGGGGGCTATTGGCTGCTGCGCCCCAGTCCTAAGCTTGTGGATTTCGTGACGATTGAGCGGGGTGACCTCGAAGTCACGGTAGATGCCGAAGGCCGAACACGGGTGCGTTATCGTTTCGTCATTTCCGCTCCCGTGGATGGTCGCCTGGCCCGCATTGACCTGCAAGCCGGGGACACTGTCACCGAGAATCAGATTGTAGCCCGCATTGACCCGCTGCCGCTGACCAGCGAGGTGCAGCAGGCCCAGGCCCGACTGGCGGAACTGCGCGCCCAAATGACTGGCGTCGAAACCTTGCGGCCCAAGGATGATGCCCTAAGACAGGCCCAGAACCGCATCATCGCCGCCCAAGCCCAAAAACGTCAGGCCGAAGCGGAACTCGCCCGCATCGAAGCCAGCCTGGAACAGGCGCGACGGGACCTAGAACGGGCTAACGAACTCGCCGCCCAGGGTGCCATCTCCGAACAGGCGCGAGAATCTGAAGCCCTTACAGTTACCTCCCGCGAGCAGGAGCGACGAGCAGCACAGCAACAGGTGGAAAGCGCCAATGCCATGATTGCCTCTGCCCAAGACGATTTGCAAATCCTCCGGGCTGAGCAGCAAGACCCGGACTATCTGTTGGATGTCTACCGCGCCGAAATGGACAGCACCGCAGCCGAACTGGCTCGCCTCGCTGATGACGCACGCCGCACCAGTATCGCGGCTCCCGTCGGGGGTCGCGTTCTCCGCATCCTAGAAGAAAGTGCCCGCTATGTCACCGCTGGTACTCCGCTTTTAGAAGTGGGCGATCCCGGCCAGTTGGAAATCGTGATTGATGTGCTCTCCAGCGATGCCGTGAAAATTCAGCCCGGCGATCACATCCACCTTAACCAGTGGGGCGGTGACGAAACTTTAGAGGCCAAAGTTACTTACCTGGAACCCAGTGCCTTCACCAAAGTCTCCGCCCTTGGCGTTGAAGAACAGCGGGTCAACGTCATTGCCAACTTCACTAATCCCAACGTACCCCTCGGCGACAGCTACCGCGTCGATACCCAAATTGTCGTGGACGAGAACCCCGACGCTCTTATTGTCCCCATCAACGCCCTCTTCCCCTGCGACCCCGGTACCTGCGTCTTCATCGTCGAAGACAACCGCGCCCAGCAAACCCCCGTCGAAATTGGCCTCCGCAACACCTTTAATGCTGAATTGATCGATGGTTTGACCGCCGGGACAACAGTGATTGCTTATCCGGAATTGGTGGAAGCTGGCGATCGCGTCCAGCCTCGCTAATGCCATTGATGTAACCTAAACCGATTGCCCTCACGCTGGACTAGCTGTTGCGACCTGCAATTATCGAGCCCCTGACCCCCCGAGTGGGGGAAAAGAATTCAAGCCTAGAGATAAACACACACACAGGGTTTGCCAGTATAGCGCGGCGATAAAGTTCATTAGAGAAACCCAAAAAGCAACCCTAAACCTTGCTTGCGGGAAACACGCTGGCCGTTGCCCCCCGTGCGCCGCTGGTTGGTTATCTGCATGAACCCAAGCATCACAGAACGGCGCTGGGGCGTTGATTTCGGGCTGTCGCCCTAGCGTTCCCGACCGGGGTTGCTCTCTGTGCCGCGCTGTTCCGCCCCCGTTGTGTTTGTTTTGGGGGTTTTCCCGTGCTGTTTGCGTTTTTGTTGGTGGTTTGGTTCTGCGTTTGGTCGTGTGTGTTGCGGTCCGCTGGGGTGGTTGGTGCTCCCCGTGTTGGTCAAAAATTGCTAGGGGTTCAGCAATTCCTAAATTAGATGATTGTATTGAGGGTTTCCCTATCTCGATCTCGTTACTGTGGAGAATGCCATAGGGAAATTTCCCATATATCCAGAAGTTCGGCACAAAAACCATAAATCGCTTGCGCCCCCGAGCAGGTTAATGTATCTTCAATGTAGACACATTAAGGAATGTCGATCATGAATGCAAAAGTACAGAAATGGGGCAACAGCCTAGCTATTCGGATCCTCCTCGTGCTCTAGCGCGCGAGTCGCATCTATCCCAAGGCTGCACAGTAGATATACGGGTCGTGGATGGCCGGATCGTTGTAGAGCCACAGCAGCCCCCAGAGTACGATCTTGAAGACCTCCTACGGAAGGTAACCAAGGAGAACGTTCATAAGGAGGTTTCAACTGGAACGCCAGTGGGCAAGGAGGCCATCTAGTGCCAAGATCATATTGCCCAAAGCAGGGCGACATTGTATGGCTCACTTTCGATCCACAGGCGGGCCATGAGCAAGCTGGTAGACGTCCCGCTCTGGTTGTTTCCCCTGAGGCCTACAACCGCAAGGTTGGCTTGGCACTTGTTTGTCCGATCACCAACCGTAAGAAGGGCTACCCTTTCGAGGTAGACATACCAGAGTGCTTGGATGTCTCAGGGGTTGTCCTCGCAGACCAAATCAAGAGTTTGGATTGGAAGGCTAGGAACGCCGACCACTGCTGCACGCCACCCAAGGAAGTGCTGCTGAATGTCATTGGGAAAGCTCAGTCATTGCTGGCGGCATAGATTGCAGCAGAGCATGGACGTTAACAACAAGAAACTTATTTGAAAATCTTCTGTAACCGATCGCCAAAAATCTTCATTGGTTAGGGTCGAAAACTAGGGCAGAAATTGCTGGGGTTCAGGGGTAAACCGCGAAGCGGATCTCTGCGAGATCGCCCTTTCACCTTATGTATAGCAGTGAAAAAATTTTAGTTGCCGAGAATGACGATAGAAGTGTTAATGATTGGCTTAATTTAGATACTAAGAAAGCATTTATGTCAACTACTTTACATAAATCGTTACATTGTGTTACAGTTGGTTTACACAACGTTACAAAAGGAACTCAATTATGACTAGCCGTGGTTTTCGTCTCGACCAAGATAATCGTCTCAACAATTTTGCTGTCGAACCTCAGGTCTATGTTGATGAGTCTGTACAAGCGGGCTGGACTGAGTATGCAGAAAAAATGAATGGTCGCTTTGCCATGATTGGCTTTGTCTCTCTCTTAGCGATGGAAGTCATCACGGGTCACGGTATTGTCGGTTGGTTGCTTTCTCTTTAATTCGTGATTTGAAGAATTTACTGTTTACACATATTTAGAGGTGCTGTTATGAACGCTGATATGGATATTTATCAAAACCAAGACTTATTTGCGCCGGTGGTCTTTCGCCAAGACTTTAACAATTTCCAAGATATTAATGGAAACCAAGCCTGGTCTTTATTCTTTACGGCGGGCAAAGAGGATAAGCAGTTGGAAGGCAGCCCTGAGTTGGGACGTTTCTTTACTTATCTCCTGATAGCAATTGGGGCTTCTACAGGTCTTTGGGGCTACTTCTTTAGCCGCTGGACACCTTTCTTCTAAGGATTTTCTCCTTTCTCGACGATGAACTTTTTGAGCATTGCCTCCCTATCGGGGAGGTTTTTTATTGGGCGGGAAGATTGTTGCCGCTGCTTCGCAGTTCGCCAAAGAAATCTCTAGTCGTACTACTGTGACTGGGAAGCTAAAGCGTGTTGAACCTACCCAGCATAAGCACACGAACAAATCAAACATAACGGGAGCATATCAGGTTTGCAACCAAAAGCCTGATTAACAAGTATTTAGCTACGTCATTGATCAGATGCGAACCTACTGCATCTGCAAAGGTAAAGGTGACATATACCCATTTCTTGTCTTGAAATTCTCCCCACCACTGGCTTTAACTCCTTACCCCATTAGTTTCCAGTGCCAGACTTGGAGCGTGCTGCTTTGCGAAGAACCGCGCCCAGCCAGCGGCAGTAAAGGCTCCGAGAATAGTCATGGGTTCGGGGACAGTCGCGCTATTGCTATTTCCGAGAGCAGTGGAGGTAAAACTTACAGCTCCGAGGGTTTGTGCCGGAACAGGAAACGATATTTGTTGACCGACAACGCTGATTGGTGCTTCGTTCGTGAATACTCTCTCTAGGATATTTTCGATGGGCACTTCTGAAGGTGGAGTTGGCCTCCAGGTACAAATCCATAACCAAAATTGGCCGCAAATTCAGCAAACGCATTAGCACTATCTTTTGATGGATCATCAAGAGTGGCCCCAGTAGCAAGGTCATAGGAAAATAAAAACTCAAACACTACATCTTCGTCCGATAGATTGCGGAAAAATATTCCGATAGTAGCCTGTGCTAGTGATTCAGATGATGGCGGCGAAGCGCCTTCGGCAATTGAAGATGTCTGGAGAAAATCACCTGCTTGAATGGATAATAAATTATCCACATTGCTGAGATCAGCGGTTGCTGATGCAGTTGCGAGACCAGAGCTTTCTTCAATTTCAATTATCTGGTTTCCAGGAGTTCCGGGGTCGATAGAAATAACAGTGTTAGTTGGTGGAGGACTCGAAAATTCTAATAATGCGCCTGAAGAGGCATTGTATAGTCCTGCCGCCCTAGCCGGGAGTGCTGTACCTAGGAGCAAGACTACATTCGCTGTGGTCAACAAGTATGTACTTTTCATGGCGTTTTTTAGATGAATATATGAAACCATTAAGTAGGTAGGCGCAAAAAAAGTAAGGTAAATTAAAAGATGTAAAGCTCAGAGGAATTATGAAAAATGGGAGTAAGACTACGAGTATTTTTGCAAAGAGAAGAGGAAAGGATTCCCCCAGAGACATGTGCGTCAAGCGGAGAGTATAGGAAGAAGGGAAAGAGACCGTGCAACAGCAATTTGCCTAAGCCATTATGGATGGTATGTAGAAAAAATAGCATCCTACTTGGAAATTAGTATAAAGACAGTGAGAAAAATCCTAAATAAATGGGAAAAAAGAAGGATTAGGGGGGACATATGAGAAAAAAGGACGTGGAAGAGCAAAGAAGTGGCACGAGGAAGACATGGCATATTTAGAGAAGAAACCAAGAAACGAGCAAAGGCGGTATAACAGCCAACAATTATCAGAAGTTCTAGCCAGGGAACGAGGGGTAACGCTGAGGCGACCGTTTGCGTCGGGTACTCAAAAAAGGGGATAGCGTGGAAGTAACCCCGACAAAGTCACCAAGGGAAACAAAATCCTAAAGAGAGACAGAAGAAGCAAGCAGACTCGGAGATGCTAGAGATAGCGGCGTCAGCGGGGGAGATTGACCTGTTCTATGGAGATGAATCGGGATGTTGTTTATGGAGCGAAGCGGGATACAGTCTATATTTTCGGGGGAACAGAAGCGGCAAGAGCAGACAAAAAGAAAGGAAAGCGCTTAAGTATCATCGGACTATGGCAGCCATTAATCCAATTTGTTTACAGCTTGGTTTTAGGAAGTTTTAAGAGCAAAGACTTTATTTGTTTGATGGATGACTACAGATGCCGCTCAAAAGCGAGAAGAATGCGTGGGTCATTGTGCTGGATAATGGCTCAATCCATCGTGAGACAAAATGGTGCAAGCAAAAATGGCTGAATGGGAAGAGAAAGGACTTTTTTTGTTCTTTTTTACCGCCTGCTGCTCTGAAATGAACGATATTGAGTTGTACTGGCAACATCTCAAGCGCGACGAACTGTCTGGTCAAATGTTTGAGACGGAATCAGAACTGGCTTGCCATGTTATTTGGGGGCTTGAGAACCGGGGTACAAGGAGGACATTCTGTGGATTTTGTCAACCTTCTGTCCATCTTCATAGTCTGTTACATAGCTGACTTTTATTTCAACGACCTACTTAAACACACTAAAATAATAATATCTTTACAATACACATGAGATTAATGAATATCTTAAAAAGCACCAAAAGTTAACATTTTTTAATCGAAGAGAACACCACTTTCTTAGAGACTATGTTAGGTTTTGAAATAATTATTTATACTTGTGTTCGAAAGACTTGATTAACAAGTATTTAGCCATGTCATTGACTAGATACAAATCTACTGCATCTGCAGAGGTGACATACACCTAATGTAATCCTCATCCTGCAAAGCTCGAAAGAAGTGTAAAGCGATTACTTGACAGTGTAAAATCAAACCAAATTTTTTGGGTTGATAAGCTGGACATATTGCTGATTGTGTACTGTATTAGCGGTGATTACCAGAGACTGAGAAAAACTAGATTTTTCAGAAAAATACTATAGCGGTTTTCTCTAACATGAGGTCACAAAAGAGGCTAAAACCTCTTATTTACAGAGCTTTTTGCGTACCGGCACTGGTTCCGTTTAATGTGATCCCAAAAGTCTCTTCTGATGGGAGATCCAGAGATTACTAGTAAGTCTTACAGATTAGCGATAAGTGGTTAGAGGCCTTGATTTTTCGTTCAGAGACTGTAAATTTTCCCCTAAGACAAAGAGTCCCAATCCCCTATACAGAGGGTTATACAGCTTCCCCATCATACGGAACTAGTGCCATTCGGAGAGAGCCGAGAAAATTCGTGTTGCACTTGGAATATATGTACCGAAAAATGAGCGAATTAGTCGTCTGAAGTCGCAGCCCAACAACCCGGCTGGAGCCGACTGTTGAGAGATCCTGGTTGTGTTGCAAAAGTTTCTTGCAGCCGCTCATCCGGAACGTTATGCGTCTTTACTAGGGTTGTCGTTTTGCAAAGAAAAGTAAAATCAAGCAGAAAATTTTCGTTAAAAAATATAATTATTCTGCTCTCCTAAAACTGAAAACTCAATTTGGAACGCTATGGTAGTCAGAAAATTACAAATCGCCTTTCTCTCAACAGCACTTCTTTTCTTTGTGCCTTCAGTTGTGCTTGTACCTCCAATCGTGCTTGCTCAGAGTAATATCCGCACTCAACGGGTGCAATTTAAGTCTGGTGCTAACAGTGCTACCGTCCAAGGCTCCATCAAGGGCTACCAGACTGTCGATTATGTACTGAACGCTCAACAAGGGCAGACCATGAACGTCAGCATGGCAACGAAGCACGGTGCCACTTACTTCAACATTCTGGAGCCAGGTCAAACAGATGTCGCAATCTTTAACGGATCAGTGAGTGATAACCAATTTGAGGGGACACTCAAGAAAAGCGGTGACTATCGAATTCGGGTTTATATGATGCGAAGTGCAGCCCGTCGCAACGAAGTAGCGAACTATCGCTTGGAGATGATTGTATCGGGGACTGGTAGTAGCGGTGGTGGAGATGCATTGGTTCCGGGAACCAATTACAACGCAACAGGCAACATTCCCTGCTCAATGGGAGGGGGACAGCCTACTACATCTTGCAGTTTTGGTGTCGTCCGCAAAGGAAATGGGAACGGCACCGTTTACGTAAAAAAGCCAAATGGTCAGACCCGAATTATCAATTTTAACAACGGTCTAGCCACAGGCTATGTTCAGAGTCAAGCTGATCGTGGTAGCTTCAGCGCAAGCAAGCAGAGCGATCTAAATATCATCCGCATCGGTGAGGAGCGCTATGAAATTCCAGATGCAGTCATATTTGGTGGTTGATTTCTTCCTTAATTACAACCACTAAACTGAGTAGCGATGCATAACCATCCGGTTGGAGCGGACTGCCGAGAGTCTTGATTTGGAGGCAAAGGTTACTTGCAGCCGCTCAATTCAGCCGTTAAAAACAAGACACATATTTAAAAATCCTCCGTAACCGATCGCCAAAAATCACCATTGGTCAGGTTCGAGAACGACAGCAGAAATTACTAGGGGTTAAGGGGCAATGTCCAGTAAAGCAAGGCAATAAAACCAATGGGAGCGAAGCGACGTTAAGGCAGATGGGGCAAGGCTTTGGGAACTGTAAAGCAATCGATTGACAGTGTAAAGTGATGGTCAGGCGATCGCCATGAGGAAAAAGCAGTCTAAACGCTGGTTTACTCCCGTCATCGCCGAAGCACTCAACTCCTCAGCCTCTCAGGGTTAGGATGTAAAGTATATCCCTGGCAGACCTATGACTCTAACCCTTAACTTATCGCCAGAGCTAGAACAATATCTTTTACAGGAAGCCAATCAGCACGGGCTTTCAGTGGAGGCATTGGCATTACAGCTTTTGACAAACTCTATTTTGCTGAAGCAAAGACAAACTGAAGCAGTGAATTTACTTCAGTCCTGGCTAGATAGTGGAGATGAAGAGGAGCAACAGGAAACAGGTCAATATTTGGTTCAGGTTCTAGATGATGATCGGTTATCTGAGCGCAAGTTGTTTCCGGTTGAGTTGAAAGGTATAACCTGGTGAGTCGAGTTATTGTGCTAGACACGGGACCACTGGGTTTAGTCACTAATCCTAAGCTGTCTTCTGAAAGTGCTGCCTGTGCCCAGTGGCTTCAAGCCCATATTGTGGCAGGTAATCGCATTATCATTCCAGAAATTACAGACTATGAACTTCGGCGCGAGTTATTACGAGCCAACAAAACCAAAGGTATTGCTCGTCTGGAAGAACTTGCAAAGTTTCTAGAGTATTTGCCGATTACTACAACGGCTATGCGTCAAGCCGCAACGTTCTGGGCGCAAGCACGTCAGCAAGGACAACCAACAGCAGGTGACAAAACGATTGATGGTGATATGATTTTGGTTGCTCAAGCCGTGACCCTAGCAGTTCCAGATCTAGTGATTGCTACGACCAACGTAGGGCACTTAGCAAAATTTGTGGCAGCCGAGTTGTGGCAAAATATCACTTCAAGTTGATCGCCACCGAACACTTCGTTGGTGCGGACAGTACAAAGGTTATCGGTGAGGGTTCGATGTTATCCGCCGCCGCACAACTTCACCGTTAGTAAAAAAACACTTATTTGAAAATTCTCTTTAGCCGATCGCCAAAAATCACCATTGGTCAGGTTCGAGAACGACAGCAGAAATTACTAGGGGTTAAGCGACGGGAGCGAAGCGATGTTAAAGCCTACAGGGCAAGGCTTAGAAGACTGTAAAGCAATCGGTTGACAGTGTAAAGCAATGGAGAATAGCCCAGGTCAGGCGATCGCCAAGAAAACAGCAGACTAAACGCTGGTTTACTCCCGCCATCGCCGACGCTTGACGGGTGAGATTTGGATTAAATGACCGCCAGCCAGCAGGGTGAGCCAGTTTAGCCTGCTCCGCAAGCCCATGCAGAGCTCGCATTCGGTTGGTCGCTGGCGCTCCCCTTGTTTAATTTGAGTGCTCGGGCACTGCGTTCGCGGCTTTCCCCTGTGCCGTTGTTTCTGGCGGTTGTTTGTCGTGCCTGTTGCTCCTCCTGTTCGGTCTGTTTGTGGTTCTGCTGTGGGTTCTGGGGCTTTGTGTGGCTTGGCCACTTGGTCGGGCCATTCGTTTTCTGGGCGGGTCTTTGTGGCCTGCTTTGGTCGCTTTTCTGCCGCTTCTGCCTTCGCCCGGCGGTGGGCTGGGCGTTTGGGTCGGTCAGTGCGGGTTCGTCCGGCTCCAGTGGGGTCTGGCTTCTGCGTTTCTGTTCCGGTTCAGCGCTGATTTTTGGGCGGGGGGCTTCGGCTCCCTGCTTTTTTTTGACTGTCGAACCCACGAACCGCTAGCAATTTTTTATGGACAGCTTCCTGAATCCTTATTCAATGGCAGCAGGCGATCGCCACCCTCGTCCACCTTGCAGATTGTCCTGTGTTGGGTCAAATGTATACCATCGCCCTCCGACATAGGCCTCAAACCAGGCATGTAAATCCATTGGTTGTAGTTTCTCAAAATAACCTACGACCATACGCGCCGGAATAGAAAGTGCACGACAACAAGCAATGCCGAAATGCGCCATATCTCGACAGACGGCCTGAGACCGCTCATTAACCTCGCACGCACTGACAATTTGCTCGCCCGCCCCAGGTGTATATTGTTTTGTCTGGCGAATGTAATCGACAATTGCAGCGCATTGATCATACCCAGCCGCCGAATCCGCGACAATGGACGAAACCAACTGACTGAAGCGATCCGATTCGCAAAATTGACTTGGTAACAAAAATGGCAACGTTTCATCCGGCAACTGCTGCACCTCAACAAAGGGTGCTCCAGGGGCTGTGTCGGATACATCAGCGGATTCTATCTCAACTGACGTGTGGACGGAGAATCGGCCGGGGGGAGCTACCAACCGCTGACAAAGGTTACCAAAGGGGTCGGTGAATTCAACCGCTGGTACAGTAGGAGTCAACACATACTGTTCGCGGGCAACCCACTGTTGCCATCCACTACGTGGTCGCAGCAAAAACAAAAATGGCGTTGTAACAAAAATGTTGAAGTCAAGGAAGCAGGTTGCACGCATCCACATAGAACTTTTCAAAAAACAGCGCCCGGAAAACGACCCCCGGCGAGCAGAAAAAAAGGCACTGGTCTCTAAAAGAAGGATGGCAGCTCGAAACCTTTGACACACAAGGATTTTTGGCAGGAAAAGACATCGATGCTTAAAATCTATACCTTGTAAGAGTTTCGCCCCTACTTCCATCATTAACAGACCAATGCCTAAGTTGCCTTTTCAGTCATGGGTCACTTCTCTTCCTTATCATGACTAAATTATAGGCATTTCTCCGCGTAATCACGCTAGACACCATTTTCTGATCTATGTGCAGGAGAAAAACCATGCTCCAACGCCTACTGAGCCAAATGCGCAAACTTTTGGTGGCCTTATTGCTCGGCATTTCGCTCATTTTAGCCACCACAACTCCCGTCCTCGCGGGACAGGACATTTACAAAACTCTTCCGGCCCAAGCTTATCCAGATTCGCGCAACCGGGAGTACATCGTCCACCTGCCTACTAACTCTAACGGCAATATGCCTCTAGTTATGGTCTTGCACGGCTGCAACCAGACTCACGAAACTATCAAGCATGATACGGATTTTGACAGCCTCGCGGATCAAGAAGGTTTTGTGGTCATCTATCCTTTTATCACCAGCTACAACGGATTGAGGAACAAGAACTGCTGGGGATTTTGGTTTGACGAACACATCCATGAAGGCAGGGGCGAAGTTCAAGATCTACGCTCAATCATCGAAGTAGTACAAGAAGTTTACCCCATCGACATCAACCGCATCCACATTACCGGGTTATCTGCCGGGGCAGGAATGGCTGTAGCGGCCCTAGTGGCTCACTCAGAACTGTTTGCCTCTGGCTCCACGACGGCTGGACTGCCCTATGGTGAAACTGCCAAATCCGTAAGCTTTAGTTGTTACAATCCCGGTACCTTTAAGTCTGTGTCTCAAGTTGCTGCGGCCATCAAAAGCGAACTCGACCGAGATCCCCCCCAGGAAAACGCCAAAAGAGTCGTGCCGATCTTCGCCATCCACTCGACGAATGACTGTACCGTCAATGTCAAAGCAAGTGAGAACATCCGTGACAGCTTTCTTCAACTCTGGCAACAAGGCTTTGACCTAGATTTCTCCACTCTCAACGTTATTGAAGAATCCGGAATAACTAAAGGAACTCCTTGGACGCTCAAGAAGTATGCCATCGAACCATACAGTCGAACTATCGCAGAAACCTTATTCCTCAAAGGACTCGGTCATGGCTGGTATGGCAACAGGGACGGGCAATATGCTTTTGCCAATGCTCCCAATACAGCTCAACTTGTCTGGGATTTCTTTAAATCCCATCCTTTTAACACGAATCAACCTTAGTGGTGCAGAAAACTCCACAACGCCTGAATAACCTTGTCTTGAAAAAAGTGGACAGTGGAATTAAGCGGGAACTGATGTTTGTAGAGTAAGTAGAGCATTAGGCCACCTCCCCATATTTATTATTTATAGAAGAGCTGTGACAGCCAGTATCACGCTCTAACCACCGCCCCATGATGGTTTGCCGGTAATCGCCAGGGGGTGTGACTGGGAGTGAATAGAAGCGGACGCGATCGCCATTCACACGCCGTTGGTGACACGCCATTTTTAATCCCATCATCCCCAGCAACGCCTGAGCAAATTGGATAGCTGACATTTTTTTGGATATGTTCAGCCCGATTAGGTCTTGATGTCTCGCTTCATTTTTAAGCATTGCTTCCACTATGCCTGGAGGCTCTCTGGTGTGGGTCTGGTCTGGGTCGAGGAATTGGTAGATATCCAGCACGCGCCCGACGTCAGGCCGGACCCGACGGTAAAACCCCAGAACCACGAACCAACAGCCACAAACCTGGTCTCAAAGGACTCGGTCATGGCTGGTATGGCAACAGGGACGGGCAATATGCTTTTGCCAAGCCCAAACACAATGTCTGGGATTTCTTTAAATCCCACCTAAAGCAACAGAAATCCACAGGAAAGCTGAAAAAAGTGGACAGTGGAATTAAGCGGGAACTGATAAATAGTAGAGTAAGTAGAGCATTAGGGCTCACCTCCCATATTTATTATTTATAGAAGAGCTGTGAAGCCAGTATCAGCCAACACCGTTTCATGTAGTTTGCTTGGACTGCCAGGGGTGTGACTGGGAGTGAATAGAAGCGGAGACGATAACGGTGGGAACGCCATTTTTAACCCACAGAGCAATGGAATGACATTTTTTGGATATGGATTAGGGTCTTGATGCTTGCTTCATTTTTAAGCATTGCTTCCACCATGCCTGGAGGCTCTCATTGGTGTGGGTCTGGTCTGGGTCGAGGAATTGGTAGATATCCAGCACCTGCAACGCTTTCACCTTGGCACTCAACACACGGACGAATGACTGTACCGTCAATGTCAAAGCAAGTGAGAACATCCGTGACAGCTTTCTTCAACTCTGGCAACAAGGCTTTGACCTAGATTTCTCCACTCTCAACGTTATTGAAGAATCCGGAATAACTAAAGGAACTCCTTGGACGCTCAAGAAGTATACCATCGAACCATACAGTCGAACTATCGCAGAAACCTTATTCCTCAAAGGACTCGGTCATGGCTGGTATGGCAACAGGGACGGGCAATATGCTTTTGCCAATGCTCCCAATACAGCTCAACTTGTCTGGGATTTCTTTAAATCCCATCCTTTTAACACGAATCAACCTTAGTGGTGCAGAAAACTCCACAACGCCTGAATAACCTTGTCTTGAAAAAAGTGGACAGTGGAATTAAGCGGGAATTGATGTTTGTAGAGTAAAGAGGACATTGAGCCACCTCCCCATATTTATTATTTATAGAAGGGGTGTGACAGCCAGTATCACGCTCTAACCACCGTTTCATGATGGTTTGCCGGTAATCAGCAGGGGGTGTAACGGGGAGTGAATAGAATCGGACACGACGCCCATTCACACGCCGTTGGTGACACTCCATTTTCAATCCCATCATCCCCAGCAACGCCTGAGCAAATTGGATAGCTGACATTTTTTTGGATATGTTCAGCCCGATTAGGGTCTTGATGTCTCGCTTCATTTTTAAGCAGCGTTTCCACCATTTCTTAAGGCTCTCATTGGTGTGGGTCTGGTTTGGGTCGAGGAATTGGTAGATATCCAGCACCTGCAACGCTTTCACCTTGGCACTCAACACACGATGGTTAACGTCGGGGGTAAACGCTTCCCCCGTCTGTGCTGCTAACTGTTTCACCTTGCGATGGTCTCGGTCTGCTAGGAACTCACTGCCGATGGTCAGGTAATACAGAATCTGCAATTGTCCATACAGTCCATTGTCATCCTGTTTGACCAGCTCCGGGGTGATTTCTGATTCCTGGGCTAAGTACTGTTTGGCGATGGCTGTCTTGCGTTCTGAGTGCCGTTCTTGTTCCGTTTTAGCCCTGGCATGACTGACTTTTTCATACTCAACATCATCCAATAAAGGGGCGTTGGCGATCGCCTCACATTCAGATTGGTGACTCGCATCGGCATAGGCTTTCATCAGGTTGTCTAGCTCCTTGGCATCGTCTGGGGGATCAGGGGGGATAATTTTGTATCCCTCCGATTCTAATCGATGATAAATGCTGTTTCGATAGGTTTTAAAGCCGTGATTATGGATTGCTGCCAAGGTAGACCAGGTGGCAAGATGTCGCACATTGTATCCATCAATGGCGGCGATGGTCTCCGCTTGTGCCAATAGGTTGACGTTGGTCTTAAATAATTTTTTCTGAGACCGGAGCAGGGCTTTGGGCTGACTGGAACCGTTGCCGATGCGGTGATTGGAATATTGCTTTGCCCAAATATGTCGGGGCACGTCAGACCGTACCCGTGCTAGGGATTGCAAGACCGCTTCGACCGTCTGGGAACCCACCGCAAAGCAGAAGACGCGGTCAAAGTGGTTAACGTCGATGCTGACCCCCGTTTCTAAGGTGGGGGAGGCCACCACGATGTCGTACTGGGGAACCACCGCGTTCAGGTTTCCCATACAGCCATAGGCGGGGTGACTCGGATCTGCCACGGATTCAGCGTCAATGCGGAGAATGTTTTTCTCCGGGAATCTTACCCTCAGCAGGGCCTCAATATTGCGGGTGCTCCAGGTGCTTTTCATCTTTTGTGCTCCGGTGTGAATCATTAACTGTTCGCCGTCCTCGATGCTTGCTATGGCATCAGAGAATAGTGCAGCAGGGGATTCATAGGGGATAGCACGGCGGCTAGTGGCAGGGGTAAACTCATTGACCAGTAGCCACGGAACCGTCGGAGTTTCCAGTAGTCCGTTGATGTAATCTAGGCTGATGCGGGTGAGGTCAGCATCACTGAGATAGACTTTGCTGGCTCCATGGAGCAGTGCTGTTAGGGTTTCTAAGATGGCGGGGCGGTTGTATTGGCAAGTGAAGGAGTTCAGTAAATGCCAGAGAATTTGCTCTACTTCATCAAGAATGACCACCGCGTCGGGGTAACGCTCGGCATAGAAGGCCGGGTTAGCGTTGGGGTGCAGTGAATCGACACACAACACATAGCCGTTAAAGCCATCCCCTCTAAATTCCAACTCTGAGCGATAGGGGAGACCGTAGCGCTGGGCGAGTTCCCGTCCCAACTGCTCACGGTGGGTCAGCACAATGACGGGTTTATCCTCAGCCAATGCTTTCTTGACTTGTTGGGCTAACCATTCTGTTTTGCCGGTGCCTTTGGCGGCTTTGAGGGCAATCAAGCGGTGATGGTCTGGGGGGCTAATATCACTGGGGAGATAGCGAGCATTGACCGTTATGCGGGGGATGTTTCCTCAGGTCGGTGTATTCCGTCAAGCGCCAGGCATCCAGGCTGAGACGACCGTTCACAATGTCATCTAGGACGGATTGACCGTGGCAGACAATGACATCATCGATGCCCTTTTCCTCCAGGTGCTCCCAGTGCATCACGGATACGGTGCAGCCCTGGGATTGCATCAGACTACCAGTCTGGGAGAGTGCCTTCCTGACGGCTTTAGCAGTGCGGGGTTTGGGGTCATTGTCGAAGGCAAAGAGCACCTCACGACCTGGCTGGCAAAATGCCTCTAGTTGGGGAATCAGGTGACGGGATTCTAGGGTGCGGTTTCCAGACTCATCCTTGGGGGTTCGATAGCCGTTGTAAATGCCGGGTAAGGCGACTGCGGCATAACCATGACTGATTAAAGACGCGGCTTTTTTGGCTCCCTCTGTGATGATCAAGGGAACAGCGGGGGTATCAATAACCCATTGCCAGAAGTTGACCCCATGGCTGCTGGCCGCTAGCCAACTCGCCTCCTGTTGGTATCGGGTGGCGACTTGCCAGGCAATCCTGGGCGGGATGGTCACACAAAATATTTCAGTGGGAACCTTGGCGGGGTGTTCATATTTGATGGTTTTTCCTTTGGACCCGTCTAGGCGGGGGGTATCGGGTTTGAAACAGCCCCACAGGGACGGCTCCCCTGTTATGGGGTTAAATCCAGCGGGGCAGTACCATCCCCCCAGCTCCAAATGGCGATACCGTTCAAGGATTCCATCCCTCAGGCGGCCATCATTACGGCGGGGGATATGGTCGCCATAGAGAATCACCTCCAGAGCCTCATCCCCCTCAAGGCTCTTGAAGTTTGCCTTAATAATCTCCGGGGCGATTTTGGACTGCTCTAGCTCTAATCTGTGGGAAGGCTTAAGCACCATGACCTCCCATCTGCTCTAGGTCTTGATGCTCTATGGGGTATTGACTGATGGTTTTCCCATCGGGTTTATTGCTAGCGCCAGCTTCTATAAAATTAAATCGATGAACACATAGTTCACGAAAACTTTGCCCCGTCTCGCTTTGGGGCTTGTGTAGTGTAGCAAGCACGGATATTTCTCCAAAAAAATTTTTGCAGGAGAAGCTATCTGGCAAATCGACATGCTACACTGTGATCAATTATTTTCTTGATGGTAGCTGCCTCAAACGTGTCGCCAAACACGCTTTGCTAGGTGGCTTCAGCTTTTATGGGGGGTAATTGGGATAAGTGATGGGCGCTGGGCTTCCTTCCTCGCTGTTGTTGAAATAGTTATAGGTATAGTAATCGTATCGAATCATATTACCGCATTCAGGTTTCTCCACTCCGGCGGCATCGTCAAGTTAGCTGAGCAAAATGAATAATAAATATTTTCGTTTGTAATGTCCCTTGCTACAGTTAGCGAATGAAATTACTAATTTGCAGCATTGATAATGTTTGGTTTAACAGATGAATGGGTTACTCATCCCAGTGATTACGACGGCGGGCTTTAATTTGACTATGCTTGCGTTTTTTCTCTAGTCGTCTACGTTGGGAATTCCGAGTTGGTTTGGTTATTCGTCGTGGCTTGGGGGTGGCTGTTGTAGTGTGGATCAAGCTCTTTAATCGTTGCAGTGCCGCTTCTCGATTCTGCTCTTGAGTGCGATGACTTTGACATTTAATCACCAACACTCCTTCTTTGGTTAGGCGTTTGTCCCTAAGCTGCAATAGCCTTGATTTGATCCGTTCTGGTAATGATGAAGCGGCAACATCGAATCGCAAATGAATGGCTGTTGCAACTTTGTTAACGTTTTGACCTCCGGCTCCTTGGGAGCGAACCGCTGTCATTGTAATTTCATTGAGGGGGATCTGAATTTTGGGGGTGATGTGCAACATGGCTTTAACCTACTGTGACGATGACGCTGTCATGATTTTGCTAGGGGATAACTAACCTCTCGATCTGTCAGCAACCAAGTATTTATGGAGTCATGCAATCCTGCATTTATTAAATAATGCCTGCAAAAAGCTCTTGATTTCAGCACTTTCATGGAAACATTTAGTCAGGCTTGCATACATCCATGAAGGTTATTGCTATCAGTAGACTTGTTGGGAAATAGAAGTCAAAAGCCCCGAAACCCTCTTGTAGACTGACTTCAAGGATTCTGCGCAGAGATCTCTTAAACGCTTACCAGGAAAGGCTTTCAAGGTTTTTCGAGCTTATTTCCCGACAACTCTAGTGATATTGATCCCACACTTTGGCATCACACTACTGACTTAATATTCTTCAAATAAGCTTTACAATATGAGTAAATGATGATTTTTGAGCATTTCTGGGAGAAGTTATGAGTACACAAAAAACATTTATCGTAGATTTGTTTCTCAATGGGGATTATGTTGAAACGCAAACCCTATCCCAAGCCCATCCCATGAGAAAGGGAGATTCTATGTGGGTGAATATTTCTAAAACAGGGAAGAAGGTTTTTGCTAAAGTGCAAGACACATTTTTTTGCAGTGATGATGAATATCATCTTTACTTAGAGAGCATCTAGGGTTTTTTGCATAATCCCCCGGAAAGGTATATTCCACAATGAGACGAGTGAGACTTACTCAAGCGGCAGCTGTATCAATTTTCGAAGAATCGCTTCCATAATAGGCCCTGAGTAGTGCCGCAGTTTTTAAGAGAGACATGAAACGCTTCCAGCAATTAGCCATTTGGATTATTGTCGTGGGCTCAGTTTTGGCGCTTCTGTTGTCGAAGACATTTGTGCGCCTGCTGACGGACGCCTGGTGGTTTGAGGCGATTGGTTTGGCGGATGTTTTCTGGACTCGAATTGTTTGGCAAATTGGGATTTGGGTAGCTACGTTTGTGATTTATGGCCTGTTTTTATATGGAAATTATCAGCTGGCGATGCGCTTTACCCGAGAGCGTTCTTTTGAGGTGGCAGCAGGCAAAGAAATTTCTTTTTCGGGGGTATTTCCCTATTTAGTGGGTGTGGCGATCACACTCTTTTCATTCGGCGCAGCTAATAGTAGTGTTCTTGCCTGGGAGACAATTCTAAAGTTTTTGAATCCGAGCGACTTTGAGATTGCTGATCCGATCTATCAACAAGATGTGGGGTTTTATCTGTTTAGGCTGCCTTTTTATGAAGGGTTGCAAAGCTGGCTGATGACGCTTTGCGCCTGGGGATTGATGGCGGCGCTGTTGATTTATGTGCTCAAGGCGATTTCGTTGGAGCGTTCTTCGGGTCAGCGCGACTGGCGTGTGAGTATGCGTCGTCATTGGGCTCACATATTTACGGGTAGAGTTAAGGCACATTTGAGTGTGCTGCTGATTGCGCTCGCGCTGCTGATTGCGCTTGGCTTTTGGTTTGAACGCTACGATTTGTTGTATTCTGCTGCGGGCGTTGTGTTTGGCGCGGGCTTTACCGACACTCATGCGCGGCTACAGGGCTACTGGTTCATGGTGTTCGCAACGCTGGCGCTGGCGGCGATATTTGTGGCGACTGTGTGGCGTCGAACCTTTGCCTGGTCTGCCTATGGCATGGGGGTGTATGTAGCAGTGGCGGTGCTGGTGATGGGGGTATACCCATGGGGACAGCAGCAGTTAATTGTAGAACCAAATGAGCTGGCAAAAGAGAGACCTTATATTACGAACAATATCAAATTTACGCGTAGTGCTTATAATTTGGAGGCGGTGCAGCGAAGAGACTTTCCGGCTGAGAGCGGATTAGATCAGCAGGACTTAGCTCAAAACGAAGCCACTATTCGCAATATTCGGCTTTGGGACTATCGTCCGCTGTTGAGTACCTACCAACAATTGCAAGAAATTCGGCCTTACTACAGTTTTGAAGATGTTGATATTGATCGCTATACCTTAGACGATAATTATCGCCAGGTGATGCTGGCGGCTAGAGAGCTTGACTATGACCAGGTGCCTGAAGACGCGCAAACCTGGGTGAATCAGCGGCTGAAATATACGCATGGGTTTGGCCTAGTGATGAGTCCGGTCAATCGAGTGACGCCTCAGGGACTGCCTAATTTTTTCATTCAAGATATTCCGCCGGTCTCTGAGGTGGATTTGGATCTGACAGAGTCGGCTATTTATTACGGAGAAAAAACTGACAATTATATTTTTACTGGGATGTCAACGCAGGAGTTTGACTATCCGCAGGGTAGCAAAAACGCTTATACCGACTACGAGGGCAGCGGTGGAATTTCGATTCCTTCTTTTTGGCAGCGGTTGGCTTATGCTTATGATTTTAGTGACCTCAAGGTACTGATTTCTAATTACTTTACGAATAATTCTCGGGTTCACTACAGGCGACAAATTCAAGCGAGGATCAAAGAAATTGCGCCCTTCTTACAATTGGATGCGGATCCTTATGTTGCAGTGATTGATGGTAGGTTGCAGTGGATAGTAGATGCCTATACGGTGAGTGATCGCTATCCTTATTCTGAGCCGATTACCCAAACCGCCAGTGTCGTTCCTGATATGCCCACTGACGATTTTCAACAGATCGCGCGAGGTGATATCAACTACATTCGCAATTCTGTGAAAGTAGTGGTGGATGCCTATGATGGCACGCTTAAGTTTTGGGTCGTAGATGCCACTGATCCAGTGCTGGCGACCTACCGTAAAATATTTCCTAGCTTGTTTGAATCTGCTAATACTATTCCTGCAAGCACTCAGGAACACTTTCGCTACCCGCTCGATCTGTTCAAAATTCAGTCACAGGTTTATCTGCTCTATCACATGGGTGAGCCGGAAGTGTTTTACAACCGGGAAGACCTATGGCGTTTTCCAAAGGAGGTTTATGAGGGTAATGAGCAGCTGATGGAGCCGTATTACATCATTATGCGGCTGCCGGAAAATGATCGCGAAGAGTTCATCCTCATTCTGCCGTTTACGCCAGTAAATAAAGATAATATGATTGCTTGGATGGCGGCTCGCTCTGATGGAAAGAACTACGGCAAACTGTTGCTTTATGAGTTTCCTAAACAAGAGTTGGTGTATGGTCCTAGTCAAATTGAGGCCCGGATTGACCAAAATCCTGAAATCTCTCAGCAGCTGACGCTTTGGAGTCAGGAAGGATCGCGGGTGATTCGAGGCGATTTGTTGGTAATTCCGGTTGAACAATCTTTGCTGTATGTGGAGCCTGTTTACCTGCGGGCTGAACAGGGCGAACTGCCGGAGCTGAGACGAGTGATTACGGTTAGTGGTGATCAGGTGGTGATGCGGGAGACGTTGGAACAGTCGCTGGCGGCTATTTTTGGCGAGAGTGTGGCGGCAGTGCAAACGGCTGATCGACAGCCTGTGGCGGTGGGCGAGGCGCAAGGACTGATTGATTCGATTGTGGAAACTTTTGAGCGGTCGCAGACTGCTCTGACTCAAAGGGACTGGCAGACCTATGGTGAAGCGCAGCGATCACTAGAATCTCTTATTCAGCAGCTTGATCAACAAACGAGGACTGTGCCTGAGCGTGAGTAAGTGGCTGGGGCGAAAAGGGCACTGGTTCCGTAGGATGGGGCAGTCAGAATCCATGTCATATGCGGATTTGAGCAATAATGGGTAGTCCTCTAAAATCAGTCTCCCCATGGATCTCTTTGCTTATCCTTGTCCCTGCTGTGCCAGTAATGCCGTCCATGTCCATACCCATTATTCAACGCAGGTGAATGGTTCAAGGCGTTTGCTCCATTGTCGTCAATGCGACGTTTACTTTAGTGAGACCTTTGCGACCCCAATTGCAGGACTGAGAACCCCTCTGAGCCGGATTATCACGATCCTTAAAGCCAGGAGTGAGGGGATGAGTCTAAATGCCACGGCCCGCACCCATAACGTTTCGAAGAAAAGCATTATCGATTGGGAGCAACGTTTAGCCGGCATCAAGCCAACCCTGATGCTGTATGCCTTACTCCATCAGTTTATTCACCAGGAAATGGAAGGAGATGAACTGTACACCAAGGTTGGTAAAAACAAACCGCCCTGTGATTCTCAAGGCTGGACTATTGTTCTGATGGAGCGAGGGAGTCGATTTCTATGGGAATTGCACTGTGGGCACAAAAATAAGCAACTGTTTAAGACGGCTTTAGCTTGCTTGGCGGAGGTGATTGAGCAAACGGATAGTTTGAGCCTATTCACTGATGGAGAACGACGCTATGGCAACTTGTTGTTTGAAATTTGCCACGAAGTCATTCGCAATGGAAAACCAGGACGTCCCCTAAAACGGCTGCCGAAAGGAGTCAGAGTTCGCCTTAAAAACAAAGGCTCCAAAAAGCGACCGGGTCGTCGACGTCAAAAGTATCAGGCTCCTGTGCCTGAACATCCGAAAACAACTCATGATGTGGCACACAAAGATATCCATGCCAATCATCTTGAAGCGTTTAATGCCTCCATGAGGCGACGAAATTCGACCTTTCGGCGTAAAACCAACACCTATGCTAAATCCAGAAAGGAGCTACAAAGAACGCTCGATGTGTTTTGGGTGATCCACAATTTCGTTCGAGTTCATTTCACCACTAAAGTTGTCCCTGCTGTAAAGCTAGGAATTTTGGAGACTGGGATATCTTGGTCGCAACTTCTGACGATGCGATATGCAATCTAACTCGCTGTAGACAATGCTTCCAGCTTCCCCAGACAACGGAACCAGTGCCCAGCAACTACAAAGACATTCTTGACCAGGCAAAAAAAGAAAAGGAACGAATTGCCATGAAAGCAGAAAAACCTGCAAGCATACAAGCAGGCAAAAAAAATCTAGTTAATCTTTGTGTTCGAGTGCCTAAATCATGGAGAACTTCTATTAAGGCTAAGGCAATTCAGCATGACCTCACTTTGGAAAAACTAGTCATGGAGGCTGTTGAGCAATATGTTGAACAGCAAGGCTGGTGAAAATTTTGCTAGGGGTATTCCTAACATCAGATCACCAATAAAATTACCCCTAGCAAAATGAACAATATTGCCAATCGAAACCAGAAACGTCTCAATGGCTAGCCATCCAGACTTTTAAGCGCTTAGATGTCTAGACAGTGACTTGGTTTACAAAGGAGATTTCAAGCCCAAAGCTTTTAATAAATTACCCCTAGCAAAAAAAACATTTAGCTGTTTAGCCGTCTAGCTGCTTAAAGTAATCAATTAAAACCTGTTCTACCAGTTCCGACATATCTTGTTCAGCGGTCAGGGTGTAGGTACGAAGCTTGAGATGAATTTCTTTGGAAAGATAAAGGGTAGTTTTTTTGAAATTTGGATCTTTACTTTTGGCGATCGCCCCATCAGACTTAGCCGTTGTTGTCGGAGGAGAATCCGCCTGAACAAAAGTCTCGAAACCCGCAAACCGATTTTTTTCCTTAGCCATCAATTTCATCTCCTACGGTTTTGTAATCATTCCAGCCTGACCAAGCATAGCGATCGCCTTTAACATGTCGAACGATGCACCCCTCTAAGGCAGCCTTTGGAAAAGCGGCATAGCGAGTAATCATGCGATCAAACACAGGAAGCTCCAAACTTTCCAAATATTCCCTAGCCTCAGCGCCAGCGGTAGAAGGTTTAGGCGGAACAATGGTCATCAAAATACGAAAATTTTGAATGTCTAGCTGTTTAAACGTTTGAACATTTGCCTGTAATGCTCCCATAGAGAGGGCATCAGGAGAAGTAGGCAAAATCATTAAGTCACAGCCTTTTGCTAAGGAGCGAATTTCTTCCATTTCTGGCCGGGCTGGCGTATCGACAATAATATGCTCATAATGACGAGCTGCTTTAAGACCTTCCCGCTCATCCACCACAGGAAAATTCAAATTTTCATGGGAAGCCCAGAGCAAAGCAGAACGGTTTAAATCCCCATCAATCAAAATGGTGGGCGCTTTATTGTGAAAGTAGGCAGCTAAATGAATCGAGCTAGTGGTTTTTCCAACGCCGCCCTTAAAAGCAGTAACGGTGATAATCATTGACTGTTTAAGCGCTTAGACGTTTAAGCAGTTAGCTTGTTAAACAGCAAGACGGTTAGATGCTTATAATGTTGCCTACTTCTCATGGAAATTACTAGGGGTATCTGATGAAAGATGATCGTTACCCTCCTGACTGGAAGGCGATCGCCTTGAAGAAAAAGCAGTCTGTTAACTGGATATGTGAGCGGTGCGGGGTGCAGTGTTTAAAACCTGGAGAGGGGAAAGGGTTATCGGTCAGTGACCGCCATCGGCTCAGAATGTCAGTGCATCACTGCGATTATGATCCAGGGAATAATACACCGGAAAATTTAAGGGCTTTATGTTCCTCCTGCCATCTTCACTATCACAGCAGGCAACAGGGGAATATGACACCGGGGCAGTTGTCGCTAGATTTTTACTAGGGGTTCCGGCAATCGCCATTCAGAAAGGCTAAAATTATACAAAGTATAACTATTGGAATTTGACCGATGGATATCCAGCTCAAGAAATGGGGGAACAGCCTCGGCTTACGCATTCCCTACAAATTAGCTGAGAGCTTTGGTTTGAACGAAACATCTCTAGTCGAAATCCTCGAAGTCGATGGAGATTTAGTGATTCGCAAAAAACAATCTTCTCTAACCCTCGATGATTTGCTGGCGAGTATTCCCAAAGATTTTCAGTATCCTGACGACGTACAGGATTTTGTGGATAGTCCGGCGATCGCCAATGAAATGCTCTAGGAAATAAGGGCGATGCAACCCAAACGCGGCGCAGTAATTCGGGTTAATCTCAATCCGACCGAGGGAAGAGAACAGCAGGGTGAAGCTCGTTCCTGTCTAGTGTTAAGCCATACTCAGTTCAACCAAACGAGAGCAGGTATCGTCATTATTTCGCCCATTACCAGCACCATTAAACCAGAAATAAAAACTCTGCTCACTATCCCTAAAGGTTTTCAGGTGAGCGGTTCAGTCATCGCGGAACAGATACGAACCATGGATCTGAGTCAGCGTTGGTGGCGAGATACAGGCGAATATTTACCAAGTGATTTTGTTGATCAAGTCGTCGAAATTCTCAATGTCATCATCGGTTAGGCGATCGCCTCCATAAGCCAAGCTGAACACAGTCATTAGAAAAAAGAAAGGGAGGAAAACTTTACATTTTGTTACAAAGCCTCTAATATTGTAAGTATAAATACCTTCAATATTGCTGTTAGTCGCTTTTTTTCATTGACTCGACAGCCCATCAACTTAATCCACCGCAATTATTTACCAATGACAACAACCCTACAACAACGCGAAAGTGCTTCCCTCTGGGAACAGTTTTGCCAGTGGGTAACCAGCACCAACAACCGGATTTACGTCGGTTGGTTCGGCACGCTGATGATCCCCACTCTCCTGACTGCCACCACCTGCTTCATCATTGCCTTCATCGCCGCTCCCCCCGTTGACATCGACGGAATTCGTGAGCCCGTTGCTGGTTCTTTACTCTACGGAAACAACATCATCTCCGGTGCCGTTGTTCCTTCTTCCAACGCCATTGGACTCCACTTCTACCCCATCTGGGAAGCGGCTTCCTTAGATGAGTGGTTGTATAACGGTGGTCCCTACCAGTTGGTTGTTCTCCACTTCCTCATTGGCATCTTCTGCTACATGGGTCGTCAGTGGGAACTGTCCTACCGCTTAGGGATGCGTCCTTGGATCTGTGTTGCTTACTCTGCACCCGTATCCGCTGCCACCGCAGTCTTTTTAATTTACCCCATCGGTCAAGGTTCCTTCTCTGATGGTATGCCTTTAGGTATTTCCGGCACCTTCAACTTCATGCTCGTGTTCCAAGCCGAGCACAACATCCTGATGCACCCCTTCCACATGTTAGGTGTGGCGGGTGTATTCGGCGGTTCCTTGTTCTCCGCGATGCACGGTTCTCTGGTGACCTCTTCTTTGGTTCGTGAAACCACCGAAGTCGAGTCCCAGAACTACGGTTACAAATTCGGTCAAGAAGAAGAGACTTACAACATCGTTGCAGCCCACGGCTACTTCGGTCGTCTAATCTTCCAATATGCATCTTTCAACAACAGCCGTTCCTTGCACTTCTTCTTGGGTGCATGGCCGGTCATCGGCATCTGGTTCACAGCGATGGGTGTCAGCACCATGGCATTCAACCTGAACGGATTCAACTTCAACCAGTCCATCCTTGATTCTCAAGGTCGTGTGATTAGCACCTGGGCGGATGTATTGAACCGTGCCAACATCGGTTTTGAAGTCATGCACGAACGTAATGCGCACAACTTCCCCTTAGACCTAGCGTCTGGTGAGCAAGCGCCTGTAGCTCTAACGGCTCCTGCTATCAATGGCTAATTCCTTGATGTAACCATCAATTGAATAAACCTCAAAGAGCACTCTCTATTCACTTAGGGGGTGCTTTTTGGTTGACAGCCAGCACGGAAGTTATCACCAGTCACGGTATTGTTGGTTGCGGAAGACCAAAAAAGGGATTAAATCTTAAAAGTAAATCAAGAGTATTAAACTGCCCAAAATCCCAGCCTCGCTACTTTGGGCCCTTCTAGCGGTGACTTGCGAGGCCAGTGAATAATGCTTACTATCGTGTCAAATTTCAACATGCAAAAAAAATTGGCTGTGATGTGCAGTCAATGCCTTGATGTCAGCAATGTGACTGTGCTTTAACCCCATGGCTCTTACTCCCCCCCAGCCAGAAGATTCATTGTCTGAGGACTCGAATCCAAGTGAGTCAGCTTTAGTTCTGGGAACTGAAACCATTCAGATTGAGCATCTTAAATTTCCTCCCGGCGAAGCACACGTTCCTCCTGGGGTAGCCCACACTCTGTTTGTGAGTCTGAAGTCGCGCCCCCTTCATTACCTGCACACTCAGGATGGGAAAACCCATACCGGGCTATATCGCCATGGTGATATGTTGATCACCCCCGCTCATACACCGCTCTTCACGAGATGGGAGGGGGATGAAAATTGCCTGCAGATTCAGCTACCAGAATCATTTCTGAAGCGGGTTGCAGAGGAAACGTTAGGAAAGAATGGAGATCACCTCACGCTAGTGCCGACATTTCAAAGTCGCCAGCAGCAGCTTGAAGCGATCGCCACGTTACTACTGGCAGAGTTACAGCAAAGTAAACCCAGCAGCGGGCTGTACCTAGACTCACTGGCAAATGTGCTGGCAGTCCAGATGCTGCGTAATTATGGTAAGACTTCAGCCCAGGTGCCAACCTATAAGGGGGGTTTACCCACGTATCATCTGAAGCTGGTATTAGACTACATTGATGCCGGTTTAGCCGGAGATATAAAGCTGTCTGACCTAGCCGGATTACTGAATATGAGCCCATTTCATTTTGGCCGCATGTTCAAGCAGTCCATGGGGATTTCGCCCCATCAATACGTGATTCAACAAAGATTAGAACGGGCTAAATACCTGCTAAAACACAGAGATCAACCCATCATTGATATTGCCCTAGAGTGTGGATTCACCAGTCACAGTCACCTCAGCAAGCAGTTTCGCAAAGTGGTGGGAGTGACGCCCAAAACCTTTAGGGGATAAGGGGCAGGCTGTGAAAACTTAAGCTAGAAAAGCCGCTATTGCCCAGAAGCGGGTCAATGGCGGCCCACAGCCTTACGATGGTCAGTAAGTTTTCCTGCTCTTAAGTGGCAGCCTTCCCAGAGGCTCTTCAAAGTTGGAAGAGAAGAATCATAAATAAGACAGAAGCCAAGCCAGCAAATGGCGTTCTGACTAAGTTCCATCGATTCCAACCGGGTTCAAAGTTCATTCGAGCCGCCTTCAATGATACTTTATCCATAGTATCCACGTTCAGTGTTTGGAGTCTGTTGTTAAGCGGCACGTTGATGGTGAAGGTGGATAATTGAACGCCGAGGAGGTAAACCAGAGGAGCCGAGATCAACAGAAGACGCTGAGTGCCATCTAGGTATCCGAAGCCCAGTCCAGCGGCTGCTACTGACGCGACTATGGACCCCATCCAGACAGCTACAAGCAGCGGCTGATTATTTTGGATAACACCGTCGATGACCTGAAATGCTCGGATAAATTCGCGGTCGTTCAGCGTTTTTATCCCAGGCATCACGACTGTCGCAAAGGCAAACAAGAAGCCCGCCACCAGCGAACACAACAAAGTAGCCAAAATTAGAACAATTTGAAAAGTGGATTCAGCTGACATAGTTCAAGTTCCTTAATTTCAAACGTTGATCATTTGGGATGACAACATATTGGATTGATAAGCAAGACGTTTAGAAAGGGAACCTGCGATCGCGTAGACGCTTTCCCAAATGCCCCCATATAATCGCTTTGCAGCACAGAGAAATTTAGTACGACAAACTGGGTGCCTGGTACAGGGAGGATTGATCTAAGAGCTGTTTCAGAATGAAATCTGCAACGTCTGCCCGAGAAATCTTGAGGGTAATGTCGCGGTCGGTGCCGAGGAAATTATGGCGATAGCGACCTGTAAAGGGGCCATCGGTAAAGGCACTAGGCCGCACAATGGTCCAGTCCAAATTGCTACTGCGCACCAAGGCCTCCTGTCGTTCGTGATCAGCAAATACGTGGCGTAGGATAAAGCCAAACATAATGTACTTCCAGTAAAAGTCGAGATTGCCCCAACTATCGCCTGTACCCATAGTGGACTGGCAGATCAATCGACGCACTCCGACCTTTTCCATCGCTTGGATAATCTGTTGGGTACCCTCTGAACGAATGGTGCTCTTTAACTGTTTGCTAGAACCAAGGACACAAATCACAGCATCTTGTCCTCGAATGGACTGTTCTACCGCTATGGCATCCATCACATCCCCTTGGACGAAGCTGAGTTCAGGATGTTGGATGTCGAGCTTGGTCTGATTGCGGACAAAGGCCGTGACAGTATGTTTCTGTTTAAGGGCCTGCTGGACTACGTGAGCGCCGACGGTTCCGGTTGCACCAAAGATTACAAGTTTCATGGATTGATTCCTCAATGAAGACATCCTTAGCCTACGGAGAGTGACTTGGCAGCGCTTGCCCTTTCTTGCGGAGCTGTTACTTTCTTGCGGTGACTTGTAAGACCGGAGGGGCCGGTCACGAACGAAAGCGGTTGTTTATTGTTGCCTACCCCAACAGCATCGCGGGGCAGTTATCGAGCCGCTGGTCAGAATCGGTGCGAGGCCAAATTAAAAGAGCTTGGACTCATTCCGACTGGCTTAAAGTTGTCCCCAATGGCTTGGGGGGCCTTGTTGGGCTTTCCTTGGGGATGGCTAACCATCGTGGCCCAGCCGTCAATCCGCCCGGACTCCTTAATAAAGCAGGGACCTCCGGCAACCTCACCGCCCGACAACTTGCCGGCAGAACAGTCACCACCGCCCAAGCAGCAGTTCCCCTGCTCCGATGCCTCGAAATCGAACGGGAGAGCCCAGAGGCGGAAGCGTCGCCGTGGTGACGGCAGCAGATACATTCAATTGCACTATTGCGAAAAGCAGACCTCGATGGGGAAAAAAAGCTATGAGCAGTACTACTCCCACTATGAGTTAGGGACAGGCGATCGCCATTAGTTCAACCAGCTTGATATTCTCGACGGCTGAGCCGATGGCGTTGGGATTGGCTTGTGTTGGGTCACTGTTGCCGGACCTCGACACCAGCAGCAGCATTCTAGGGGTCAGCTCACGAAACGGAAAAAATCGTACGTTAAGGATTAGAGTATCAGGTTAGGGTATACCCTAACCTGACGTCAGAATATAATGGCATAAGTGTCAGATTAGGGTCATCCTAAGATTTTCTTGACTGTGTTTCATAAAAGTCATAGAGTTTATCCTGACAGATTAACCGTAGAGGTTTGTTTTGGAAGGACAACACGTAGGTTATGTCCGGATAAGTACTTTTGACCAGAATCCATCACGGCAGTTAGAAAATGTCAAAGTCGATAAGATTTTCACTGATAAGGCTTCAGGAAAAGACGTGGATCGTCCAGAACTTGAAGCGATGCTTGCGTTCGTGCGAGAAAGGGATACAGTCGTTGTTCACAGTATGGATCGCCTGGCTCGAAATTTAGACGATTTACGCAACTTAGTGCAGCAACTGACTGAACGAGGAATCTGCATTGAGTTTGTGCAAGAACACCTCACCTTTACTAATGAATCCTCGCCAATGGCAACTCTGATGCTGTCAGTGATGGGGGCGTTTGCCGAATTTGAGCGGTCACTGATTAAAGAACGCCAGCGGGAAGGGATTGAACTAGCCAAACAGCGTGGTGCTTATCGGGGGCGTCAGAAAAAACTGTTGCCGGAACAGGTGCTACAACTCAAACAACGAGTCAAAGCAGGAGCAGTTAAAGCCCAGCTCGCACGGGAGTTTGGTATTAGCCGCGAGACCCTTTACCAATATCTGAGGGCAGAAGCCTAAACTTGAATGCCTCGTCGTAGTCTGCTGACGCTAGCGGAACGCAGTACTCTGCTCCAGTTCCCCAATACTGAAGAGGAGCTGAATCGCCACTATGTCTTCTCCGAAGCCGATTTATCCCGGATTAGTCAACGCCGGGGGGAGCATAATCGGCTGGGCTTTGCTATTCAACTTTGCTATCTCCGCTATCCTGGCATTGCTCTTTCCACCAGTGCTAAACCATCCACGGTGCCAAATAAATAAACCCCACAGAAACCGGGCTGTTGCCTGGTGGAGCATCAGACTTTGGAGCCAGGCCCAACAACAAACGCCCAACCGCCTAAAGCCCGACGAAGGAGGGCCAATAAAACCAATGGGCAACCACCCAGACGGACTGGCGACTCGATAACGTAGCGAATGGCAGCCTAATGAAGAATCAGCCCCAACCACAAAGAAGGAATAACAAACGGGGCTACCGCATCCAAGTCGGCTGCTGGAGCGGCAAGTATTTATGGCGATCACCATGTATATAGTACAAAATCAGTAATATGCCCAGCTCGCTAACCCAAAAGATTTGGCTCGATTTTACACTGTAAAGCAATTGCTTTACACTTCTTCCAAGCTTTTCAGAATAGGGATTAAAGCTGGTTTTTCTATCGGATTATGCTGGGTGTATCTGACACACTCTGGCTTTTTAGACACAGTAGTACGGATTAAGATTTATCTGACGGATGGCTTCGCAGTTCATTGCTGAACCCCTAGCAATTTTTGTGGTCGTTCTCGACTCTGACCGATGAATATTTTTGGCGATTGGTTATAGAGGATTTTCAAATAAGTGTTTTGTTAGGTGTTGCGACCTGCAATCATCGAGGCTCCGACCCGCAATCAAGGCGATTTTGGACCCACATTATCTGCAACTATCAGTGCCCTCGGACCCACATAATTTGCAACTGAGCCCAGATTATTTGCAACTGACCTGCAATCAACGGTTTCGACCCACATTATTTGCAACTAAGCCGTAGCCACTGTGGGATAGGCATTTCAGGTGATCTATCGCAACAAGTGTTTGAAATAAAGGTTCGTTTTAGCCAGACGGATGTACCCGCTTGTTTAGGTTTAATATAGAACGTATGCGTCCGAATAAATGCTGAATACCATTTTCCCCGGAAACAGCTGCAATTATGGTTGCTTATGCTTATTTGCGCGTCTCTAGTGATCATCAAGACGTTAATAATCAGCGTCACGGGATCCTGGAATACGCCAATACCCATCAGTTAAATTCACTGCATTTCATTGAGGATACGAGTTCGGGCCGATTGAAATGGCGAACTCGGGCAGTTGGGCAATTGTTGACCGAAACGTCCCAGGCCGGGGATGTAGTCATCTTTGCCGAAATTAGTCGTATGGCCCGCTCAACCCTCCAAGTACTGGAGATGCTGGAATGCTGTATGCAAAGGCAAATCAGTGTTCATATTGCCAAACAGCGCATGGTCCTGGATGGCTCCATGCAAAGTCGCATCACTGCTACCGTTTTGGGGTTGGCTGCTGAGATTGAACGCGAGTTCATTTCCTTGCGGACTACAGAAGCCCTGGCTAAAACGAACCTTTATTTCAAACACTTGTTGCGATAGATCACCTGAAATGCCTATCCCACAGTGGCTACGGCTTAGTTGCAAATAATGTGGGTCGAAACCGTTGATTGCAGGTCAGTTGCAAATAATCTGGGCTCAGTTGCAAATAATGTGGGTCTGAGGGCACTGATAGTTGCAGATAATGTGGGTCCAAAATCGCCTTGATTGCGGGTCGGAGCCTCGATGATTGCAGGTCGCAACAGTTAGGCGAGTTAGCGGGGAGTTTTCGTTATTTCTTCTTCCTATCACCCACTCGAAACGTCGGAGATATTTGGTACATGGGATAGCAGACCTGTTGGGGTGTATCTCTCACCTCCACCACCACTATGGGTAGTTACATAAGGCAGTGTTCCGCCCTCCTGCCGCATAGTTCTCGCAAAAGGAATTAATGCATGGTTCTGTAGTTGTCTGATCGCCAGTTCAAGCGGTCCATGGGCCGCCATGCAAGCGTCCCGCCATCGCCTAAAGTCACGAAGGCTTGACGGATCGATGTCGTTTCTGTTTTGTTGAGTCGAACGCAGCAGATTTCTTAAGTGCCGGCGAGCGCCTGGAGGGGGAATATTTGCAGACAGTTCCGAGAAAAGGATTCCAAGCTCGTCAATCAGTCTGGATTCTTCCTCCACCTGTTCGGGTGTAACTGTCTCTCTTTGAAGCAGCCTATTCAAAGTCACGACAGCCTCTGCTGCATCAGTAAAACCTATTCTTTGTGCAAAAGTATCAGCATCAAGTGTGGTAGGTAAAGCACTTGAATTTGGAACAACTCCATTGGGTCTTCCGCCAATTGCTGACGCAAAGGCTTGTAACCTTTCGTCAACCCTATTGAATCGGACGGTCATGCCTCGTAACAGTTCCCGCGCAGCCTCCCGTCTTCGGGCAATTCGTGGTTCGTACCGCGATCTGGCTATCTCAACAGACCCGGCTCGTGCAGTTTCAGATGTGCTTACATTGTGACTCAGGTTCCGTAAACGCTCATTGAGTTGAACCCTTCTCTCCAAATTGTCTTCCCGGTTAATCGTAAGTAGGAGTGCACGTTGATTGGGGGTGATTCGCCAAGCTAGAGAATCTAACAGGCTACGGTTTTGCTCCGCCAATCTTTGCATCACGGCAGAGGGGTCCAGACCGCGGCTCCTAATGAATTCACGGTTGGCAATCTGAGCTCTTCTTAATGTTCCTGACGCAAGTGGTGGGAGAATTTCATCGGCAGTGTCAGCCGGATTACTACCTGAAGACATTCTCATAAACCGTGTAATACCATGAACATCGTGGCCATCCTCTGGACCGCTAAAGTTGCCGATCCACTCGGTATGCGCTCTTCCTCCGCCTTCCGGCGATCTCTGACTGTACAATTCTGCCCGCCCATAAACACGGGTGGGACTAACTTCCACAAAGCTTAGCCAGCGTGAAAAAATAACACTATGATCTCCGGTGCGAGAGTCGTTATCGGTATAAACATATAGCCAATCCCCTCTTTGCAGGTTTCTTATATTGCTAGGTGTTAATTCCTCACGCCGGGAAACGGCTAGACTGGCTATTCCCACCATACGACGGTGTTCTCGCTCTGCTCTCCTAAAAAACCCTGTTGCCGACTGCAGCCTTCTATTGGCTTCGATATATTCCTGATTGGCTACCCTTAAACGTCGCTGCGCAGCTCTCAACTCATCTCCGTGTTGTTCCCGCAATGCTGGCCTATGTTCCCGGGATGCATCTTGTATTTCTTGTCGCTGTCGTACCTGCAGCTCGCGAATTGCATCCCGGGCACTGTCTCTTGCCTGCCGGGCTGTGTCCTCTTGTGCTATTGCGGTACTATATGGCTCTCGTGCGGCTTCCATGGCAACACGCGCCACCTCGAGCCTCCCCTCTCGGGCCCGCCGACGAACCGGGTCAGGTAGTACTGCCCCTTCGTCCCGAGCCTCTATAGAGCCGCCACCCAGCACAACTTGTCCGGTAGGGTCTGTTGTACCCATAACTCCAACCGTGAGAGGACCACTCGGCGGGGTTACACCCGCGTAGTGATAGACCAGGTGGGCCCAGTGAAAACACATCCTCGCATGCACTTGCTGTAGGCGAAACCCTGGATCATATACTCCGTTGGCTAATATATGCGCTGATATTACGATTCGCTGCCCGGCATCGAGTAGGTTGGTCTCATCGCCATTGAATAGTCGCTCCGGTATAACACGCGAATCTAAATACTGAGACAGTAAATGAATCTGGACTGGAGTAAAATTCGCGGCAATCTCGCGTGCACTCAATTCCCGATTTGCAGATGAAGTTTCCTCCGGAGATATGCCGGCAGAAGAAATACTACCCGGCCTTGGCCCAAATACGTGGAGTATGCTACTGAAATGCCTATTAAAATCGGTGACAAATTCATCCGACACCCTAGTTGCCTGGCCCGCTTGCTCCTGATGGAAAAGGTATCGCTCGTAAAAACGGATAAACTCATCGATTTCATTGGATGTGATGGTTAAATTATAGGTGTCTTGCCTAGTGGCAAAGACTACGCGAGTTGTTTCACTGGTATCCGTTATCGTGCTTTCTGCACGTCGAAGCCCTTCCAAAGCCGCTCGGATGTTATCCTCATTGCCTTCATCGAGGAGTCGCATCAGGTGAGGAACCGAACGGTCATGATTTGGCTCATCGTATTCATTAAGCTGGATAATATTACTTATTGCCTGGAAGGTACTAAAATTACTTCTCATCCATAAGCTCGAAGACTGGTATTTAGGCACTAGCTCACCATTAACTGCTTTTTTCCCAAAAATGTCAGCTTCTCTTTCCAATTCTTTATCATCGTTTAAAATTAGCCCTTTTCCCGTCCTACTAGTGGGTTTCACCACTCCATTTCTTTGCTGGGCCACATGAGTAAATTCATGTCCAATAAGATTTTGTCCTTTTACCGAGTCAGGATTAAATTCACCGGGTGCAAAATGAACCAAATCTCCCTTAGTAAAAGCCCGGGCATTTAGATCAACTGCTACTTGCGAATGCTTCTGAATATGTACATTTGTGAAATCTTGTCCAAAAGAATTCTCCATGTTTTCTTGCAGGTCTTCAGGCAAACTTTCATTCTTTTTCATGGGATTTCCGCCGCCTTTACTGCTGGTTAGGCGGTTTTCTAATTCTGCGTGAACTTCACGTTTGCCTCCTGCGGCCGGTAGCGATGGTCTTGCTTGAATATCTCCCTTTCCAACCTCTGCCTCTGGCGTTTTCTGCCTCAGCACTTCATCGGCGATCAGATCTGCTTCTTGCTCGTACCGGTCTCTCGGAGTGTTAACCTTCAGCTCTGGTTGGATGCTATTGGTTGTGCCAGGGTAGACAGGTATGCGTCTGAAATTGTTGAATAAATCAGTTGATGTACCGTTCGCTGAACTCACTTCGATGTTCTCTGTTTCAGTCTGTAGCATTCTTGGGACGGCACGATTACTGATCGTACGTTGTGGGCAAAGCATAGAGCTTACATCGCGGCTTTGGCTCACACATGATCGACTTGGCTTCGTAGATTTTGCAGATGTGGTCTGCTGAGTAGTCTTCGGTTTCTTTGCGAATGTACGCATGAATTTGATCTCCTTATTTCTCTCTCTTCCGACAAAGGGGTGAAGTGCAACGGAATCCGAAGGGTTGCCGCTTCATCAAGTTATTGGGCGTCGCGAGCTGAGGGATAAAGGAAGAAATATCAACTCGATGAAGTCTCGCGCCCCGTTAGGCGAACAGGTGAGCCCCGCGAGCGATCACCCAACTACTGGATATACAGAGCAGCCCCAGATACTGGAACAGCTTATGAAGCAGTCCTTTTTCAATTGTATTCTGCATCTGCTAGAGGAACGCCCCGAGCAAGATAAACGAATGATTGGGTTAGGGGCTTCTGCCTTGTGGGAACGCTTCTACCCCCTCCCCCTTTTTCAGAAATCCCCTTAGATAAACGGATTAAACACCCTCACGTCTGCTTGCTCAAAATCACTAACATTCCGGGTGACAACATATAGCCCATGGAGAGCAGCGGTCGCAGCTATAAACAAATCAGGTTGACTAAAGGTGTGCCCCCGTTTGCGTCCTCGATCCACCATCTGTCGCCAAGTTAAAATCACATCCTCACTCACAGGTAACCGCCTATGTATAGAATCGGAGAAATTTTGGCCTTTAAGGCTGAGACCCAGGCGGGCGAAGGGGTCTGAGGCCTAACTCTTGGCCAATCCGCTCTGCTTCGTAGAGATAAGCCCCGTAAACATTGAGGTGCTTCTGGCGCGCACCTGTACTAATTTCTGACGATCGCCTGCTGCCATTGAATAAGGATTCAGGAAGCTGTCCATAAAAAATTGCTAGCGGTTCGTGGGTTCGACAGCCAAAAAAAAGCAGGGAGCCGAAGCCCCCCGCAAACCAACTAAGCGGCAACCGGAACAGAAACCAACCAAACCGAGCCACGCCGCCGAACCACCACAGAGCGGCCCAAACGAGCAGACCAACGCCGGGCGAAGGCAGAAGCGGCAGGAAAGCGACCAAAGCAGGCCACGAAGACCCGCCCAGAAAACGAATGGCCCGACCAAGTGGCCAAGCCACACAAAGCCCCGGAACCCACAGCAGAACCAGAAACAGACCGAACAGAAGGAGCAACAGGCACGACAAACAACCGCCAGAAACAACGGCACAGGGGAAAGCCGCGAACGCAGTGCCCGAGCACGTCAATTCAACAAGAGGGAGCGCCAGCGACCAACCGAAGGCGAGCTCTGCATGGGCTTGCGGAGCAGGCTAAACTGGCTAACCCTGCTGGCTGGCGGTCATTTAATCTAAATCTCACCCGTCAAGCGTCGGCGATGGCGGGGGTAAACCAGCGTTTAGACTGCTGTTTTCTTAATGGCGATCGCCTGACCATCGCTTTACACTGTCAATCGATTGCTTTACAGTTCCCAAAGCCTTGCCCTATATGCCTTAACGTCGCTTCGCTCCCATTGGTTTTATTGCCTTGCTTTACTGGACATTGCCCCTTAACCCCTAGTAATTTCTGCTGTCGTTCTCGAACCTGACCAATGGTGATTTTTGGCGATCGGCCAACGGCCACCCCATCATGGGCGCGAGGATTAATTTAAAGCATTGACCAGTAGCGTGTTTCGAGCGTCCCGCTGCATGGGCTAGTTAGGCAAAAGCAGATGTTTGCAATGAATCGACTTTCTGAAACCATACATAGGAATTAATTAAATTTAATTTTCTCAATGAAACTACGATCATTGGGGAAAAGGAATTCATAAGTTGGCTGATTTGGGAAAAGAGTAGAGAAATGTTGCACCCATGCAGACTGAAGTTCTTCCATTAGTTCTTTCGGTGCTGGTTCTCGATCATCTAAAAAACCATCAATCCAAAATAAATTCTTGGTTTCCTGTAATGCTAGTACTGGAACATTAACGTCAAGGTTTGCTGAGAAGTAAATTATCGAGTTAATGCTTTTGTGCTGGTTATTTAGAATTCTTGCGAGCAAATAAGCCATGAAGTCCGGCGTTATCATTGGACTTCCATCGTTTGCAATGATTAATAATCCTTTTTCAGCAGTACTCCCAAAATGCTTCTTAGTTTCACGTATTTGTTTATTTGCTTTTTTGATTATTGAACTTTCAATACGACGCTTAACAATTTCTATATACTCATAGGCACATGTTTCAGGGATTTTTGATAGATTAAAACGAGTTATCCCTCTAGGCATGAGATCACGCCTAACCCAAGAAGCGTAAAGGTCTGAGGTTTTCTTTTTAAAGTCTTCTTTGGCTGCAAGATTTTCGTGAAGTCGCTTTAATTCAGCTACCGTTCCGTATTTTGGGAACCAATAATCCGCATTCTTGAAAGTTGGCTGTTTTAAGATTTCATCAAGGACTTGCCCATCAATTTTCTTGACACACTTGGCAAACTCAATATCAATGTTAACTTTTTTTTGCACTCTTATTCCTATTTCTTGGAGGGTGTTTGGGAAGTCCACGGAAATCGCTGTAACCCTCATTCTTTGGTTGGGATGAGAGTGCTGAAAGCCCTATTCTTTCGTTGCGTCTGACCCTTTTCAAACACCCTCTTAGAGTATGTTTGAAAAGTTTTAGGCAAGCCTTCAAAGCATGAGATTAACCATAGCTACATAAAGCATTGTCTCACTAGTGGTGGGTAAATATTCATACTAAGATCCCATGTAGAAACCTTCTGCATAAGACATTCTAAAGCAACGAAATAGAGAAAACCTTCAGTACAATCACCCAATTTAGGGATGGCTGAACCCCTAGCAATTTTTAACCAACACAGGGAGCCACAGCCCCCGCAGACCAAACCCACTAAACCAAAACCCCCAACCGCCGCAAACGCGCCAAACGGGAAGACAACGCAGCCCCGGACAACACCCGCCCAGACCGCGCACGACACAAGCAACACCCAGCAGCAACCGAGGCCGGAACCGGAACACCCCCAGCGGGGAGCGGCGGACAAACCACGGAAACGCGACGGGAAGCACCAACCACCCCAGCGGACCGCAACACACACGACCAAACGCAGAACCAAACCACCAACAAAAACACGAACAGCACGGGAAACACCCCCAAAACAAACACAACGGGGGCGGAACAGCGCGGCACAGAGAGCAACCCCGGTCGGGAACCCTAGGGCGATCGCCCGAAATCAGTGCCCCAGCGCCGGAAGATAACGCTGAGCCTGAAGCAGATAACCATTAGGCGGCGCACGGGGGGCAACGGCCAGCGTGTTTCCCGCAAGCAGGGTTTAGGGTTGCTTTTTGGGTTTTTCAGTCACTTTTATCGCCGCGCTAAACTGGCAAACCCTGTGTGTGTGGTGGGCATTGACTGACTCGGCTTTCTGCTTCCCCCACTCGGGGGGTTAGGGGGGTGGGAAGCGTTAGTAACCGCCAGCAGCGGGAACCTGATCGCCTTGCTTCTTTAAATTCTTATTGGCGGGAGGCTTCGCAGTTCATCAAATGACTGCAAGACAGGGAGACCAATCTACTTGTGATTGCTTATGTGCTATCATTTCATCGTGAATAGTAGAATTGTCATTGACACTAGTGTTTTTATTAGTGCCCTTCTTGGTGCTCAGGGGCCTAGCCGGGAACTGATTCGACTTTGTTTACTAGGTCATTATCAACCGCTGATGGGTAATGCTTTATTTTTCGAGTATGAAGCTGTGACGGGACGTAAAGAAGTCTTAGGTCAATGTCGTCTCAACCAAACTGAAATTTTCAGTTTACTAGAAGCTTTGATGTCGGTTTGTGAGTGGATCAATATTTATTATCTCTGGCGACCTAATTTAAAAGATGAGGGAGATAATCATCTGATTGAGTTGGCAATCGCCGGCAATGCTGACTATATTGCAACCAACAATGTTAAGGATTTTCAAGGGACTGAGTTGATTTTTCCTCATCTGTCGATTTTAAAAACCGGAGCACTTACTGAGGAGGTAAACTATGGCGACCTTAACGATACGAATGCCTGATGATAAGCACTCCCGGCTGAAACAGCTTGCGGAGTCTAGAGCCTCAGTGTGAATAAGTTAGTTGAGGAACTTTCAACCATTGCCCTGACTGAGTTCGATGCTTATAATCGATTTCAATTAATGGCGGCACGGGGAAATATTACTGAAGGCTTAAGGCTTTTGGATAAGTTAGATGGGGTGAGTTAGTTTTTTTAGCTTTCCATCAAGGCAAGTGCGTCATCCTGTCAGTTGATAGAACTCAGCACAATAGTCAAAGAGCAAGGGATTTTGCTGGCGGGAACACACATAATCCCCCAACGAGCTTATAAAAACCATAGACCAATTTTCTGATATGCATATAATACCGCACCTGACCTTTGGATATGATCCTCAGAAAGCCCAAACATAATTGGCAGAAGCATTGTGTTTCATTTGCTGAAGCTGAATTGGTGTTTTTTGATCCTCTTGCCATTCATGACATTGATCCGGATTCAATCGGTGAAGAAAGATTCATTGCAATGGGAAGGGGAAACTCAGGAAAGACTCTTGGTCGTTGTTTACACAATGCGCAATGATGAAATTCGCTTGATTTCTGCTCGTCGCGCTACTCGTCAGGAGGCAAAAGTTTATGAGAAGAGTATATTTTTCTCAAGGAAAGCGGGGTGGCAATTATCACTACTACGGAAAAACGCGCATCACTATTTACCTTGATGATGAGATTTTAGATAGTTTTAGGGCAAAGGCTGAAGCTCAAGGTCTTGGGTATCAAACATTAATTAATGAGGCATTAAAAATGCATCTCAGGAGCCACTCCACACCATTAACCGAGAATGATCTTCGTCGTATTCTTCGGGAAGAGCTTGTGCAGGGGAATACCCTTCTCAATCTGTAAATGTCTAACCCAGCACTGCAAAAGGGGGACGAACCTCTTCGCCCGGTGAAGTTCAATCACTGCCCTAAACGTGTCGCCATCGTAAACTGACCCCGCTTTTACCCGCCAGATTTTGCTAGCGGTTCGTGCTTGCGTAACCTGGCTATCGATCGCCGCCTCTCTCAGCCAAGGGGCAATAGAATTACAGCCGCTAACCATTACGGTCAGGATTAATAACCAAAATTTCCACATTTAAGAGCCTCCCGTTCTGACCCAAGATTTTAACCTTCCTGACCTTGCCGCCATAGGGGGATTTAAAGTCAAGCTCATTTAATTCCTTTTCAATCACCCCCAGCTTTTCCTGTTGACTGACCGCTTCCGCCGATCGCCTGCGGTTCTCCTGGTCAATCTCAATGAGTTTTAGCTGGTGCTGGTAGAGTTCCCGCTGGTAGCTGCTCTTAGCCTCCTGCAAGTTGGCGATCGCCTCGTTTAGCCTAAAGTGGCCATTCATGCGACGGCTGGCAATTCTTTGCCTCTCTTTTAATGTGCTGGCTTCAAATACTTGCACCAAGCCCTCATCTTTAAAGGTAAATTCTGGTTCGGTTTGAGCCTCTAAGAACTCCAGATTAGTTTCAGCGCTGGTAATTGCCGCCTCTTCAGCAGCATAGCTAGGCGGTGGTGGGGCTGCCGGTTTTGGTAAGGGCTGACCCAATTCCAGAACGGAAAGCCGCAACTGTGCCGCCTGACTTTTGAGCCGTTCCCGCTCCCGGTCATTGGTGGCAACAATCTGACCCTTAACCAGTTCATCCCCTTCCTGCACCAAAATTTCCTCTGGCGAGTTGACCTGTAGCGTAATAGATAAGCGCCGGGGTTTTTCCTCGCCGGCTGGCTCAAAGCTGGCTGATTCCGCCTCACTGGGGCTGACTTGGGCAATGGGACTCGGTGCGATAACCCCTAGTAAAATCCCGCCGACAATTAGGCTAGTTCTCCACAAAACGCAGTACCTCCACTTGTCCGATAACGTACTGTTCACTCAGCGCGGCGATCGCCTCCTCTGCTGGCGTGTAACTGAGCTTGATTTTGGAACCAGTCAGCACCATCGAGGGGGGCAGCTCCTCCGGTAAGTCTTCCGGCAAATCAATCTCAAGCTCTCCCAACACATAACCATTGCCCACGCCAAAGGGTTGATCGTCAAACTTAGCCGATTGCTTCACCACGTCCCCCGGTCGGCTGATGGTCTTGAGGGAATTGAGATAGAGGTCTTTGGTATTGACCGGCTCCGGTGCCAAAATCACAAACTCGTTGCCTTCCTTGGCCAGGATGGGAAAGGTTCCCTCGATCGCCGTCCGGTCTTGTCGTTGCCCCCGGATGTTTACCCACTGGTTTCCCTTCTGATAGTTGGCGATCGCCGTATCTCTCAGGTTCAAGCTCTCGCCCACACTACTCACCAAGCCGCCACTATTCGCCATAAATACCCCTAGTAAAAGTAACGCTGTTGCCACCGCTAACACCCAATATTCCCCAGTCCCTCCGGTCTTCAACCGCCGACGCGGATTACTAACACTGATTGCCCAAACCGGATTAGGCCAAAATAGCTGCACCCCCTGCAACGTAAAGCAATCGGAGAAGCAAGACACCAGATGACCAAAGGGCAAACACCACCAACGCCAATCGGTTAACGCCAAGGGAGAGAAGCAAGCAGCCATCGCCAAGCTTGACATCAAAGAATGTGTAACCGACCTATGATGATACCTTGCTTCAATCCAGCGACTAAGGGGGAAAAATGTCCGCCCCAGCGTACTGCTGCTGGTGTCCAAGTCCGGCAGTAATGAACCCACACAGGCCAACCCTAGCGCCAACGGTTCCGCCGTCGAGAAAATTAAACTAGCTGAACTAACGGCGATCGCCATGTGAGTGACTGACATCATTGCCCTAACACCTTCCTGCTGCCTCTAACATTGCCCAACTGCCTTAGACCCATTGCCGCCACCAGAGAGCAGCCGCCCAAGATATACAGCGCCCGGTTGCCGGTTCCCATGCCAATGAACCTCACCACGGCAAAGGCAAACAACGCCGCAATGACAATGGGCATCACTGTCACATACTGCCTGTGCTCCGGGGCTTCTACCATGCCGTGCTTAGCATTGCGAATCACCTTGCGGGCCAGCATGGGATTACGACCGGCGAGGGGTTCCAATTTTGCTAACTCCTCATCGGTCACTTGCCAGTTAATAGCCTGCGCTTCCTCCTTCATGGTCTGGCGGATAGTGGCCTGTTGAGGCAGCCCCAACTGTATCTGCCCGCAGTGCAGAAAAATATCCCGCTCTGGCGCATGGGTGGCAAACAACGCCAACGTCACCCCCTGCCCCATGCAGTCCTCTAGCCAATAACGAATAGACGTGGTGAGCCGTTGCGCTTCCGGGAAGACAAACACCGTATCCTCCCCCACGTTCATCAAGATTTCATCCTTGAGCACATCAACGCTTAAGCCCTCTCCCGTTTTCGTTCTCCGTGGGCACGTCTAATTGAGTGGCGATCGCCTTAAAGAAGTTCTTGAGGCTCCCCTTATAACAAGCCAGGGCAACCAAGCGGGCATCAATCTGGTGATAGATTTCCTCCGCCAACGCATTCAGCCCCTGCCCCGCTTCCGCCAGCACTAAGCAACTGTGATGGTCATCGACAGCCCCCAGAATTCTGTCTTTATCAGCTTGCTTTACCCAGCGGCATAGCGACGGATCAGACTGTCTGCCAAGTCGCCGGGATTCCACTTTGGGTTAGCCGCCTCCTTGGTGGCCTCCACCTTCTCTTTTAAATCTTCCGGTAGCTGCTCTTCGTGCAACTGGTCAGCCACTGCCCTTATAACCAGGTGGGGCATGGCCGTCTCTTTAGCCTTCAGTTCTGCACCAGCTCGGAATAGCTGCTGTCCCATCTCATCCGTGGCGATCGGCTCCTCTGGTTGGGGGTAGTCAATCTGATTATTAGTGCTGGTGATTTCTGCTGGATTGGTGTTAGTTAACTCTGATTTCTCACTAACAACTAATCCCCCTTTTTGAGCTTCAAATCCCTGCCTTGTACCAGTTTTTTCTATGTGCTTTCTCAACTCAATCAATAAATTAAAGTCCTCTTGAGTGATAAAAGCCTTGCGTTTTTCGTCCTTGTGTATAGTAATGCCTAAAAATTTAACATCAGCATAGTACGTGTTCTTGCTAATTCCCAATTCCGACAATACAGATTCACTATGAACTTTGGGGTGGATTCTGGGGGAGAGTTCAGGGGTGAGGGTCATAAAATTTTCTGAGCCAGTTACATATAGTGTTTTTTTAATAGAAAGAATTTGCCGAGATTCCAGGGGGCCTGGAAACACAGCAGACAAGCCCATGAAAGTTAGTACAAATTCCTTATTGACTGTTATCAGACAGAATACCGTCAACTGATTGGTTGACACTGTAAAATTAACACTGTTTTACGAATGTTCTGCTAGGTTCGACCATTAAGAATTTTGCTAGCGGTTCAGGTCTGGTATTTGTTGACCTGCCAAAGTTTCTCCCGTCCCGACTTGCCCACGCATTCAAAGTGATAGCCCAGGCGATCGAAGCTTCTCCCCTTGGGACGAACCGCTAGCAATTTTTCTAGTGTCCCGGTGGTGAGTTGCCAACCATTAGCCGCCGCCTCGTCGAGGTCACGGTAAACATCCAGTGGCGAACTGCGCTCTTGGAACGCGGCCATCAGTTGCTGCAGGGCGAGGATATCCGGTGGGGCCATCAAAGCCGCATCATTCTGCGTCTGCATCACTGGCTTAGGCTCATGCACAGGCAAGGCTGCAACGGGTTCGATGTATTCAGACAACTTGCCGCCGTTGTTCAGGTATTCGTGCAGTTTGTCTAGTCGTTTTACATCCTTGTCGGTGATTAGAGTCTTGTTACCGTCCTTCTCCCGCTGAACCGCTAGCAATTTAAACCAGCTGTAGAGGGTTGGGCGGCTTATCCCATAGCGGGCCGTTAGTTCGGCGATCGGTGTCATTAGAATGCTCTTGGCTAACTGTTAATTGACTGCTTTACAGTGTCAAATAGAACTGTCAAGCATTCGTTTTACAGTGTCAAGCTCTGGCTTTACAGTCAAAAAAAATTGCTAGCGGTTCCGAGCATGGTTTGGCGGCTTGACCATACGCCAATAAAAAAAGGATGACCTCTCAGCCATCCCTTTTAAGGGGGGGGGGGAAAAGGAAGGGAAAAAAAAGGGAGAAAAAAAAGAAAAGGAGAGAAGAAAAAGGGAGAAAAGAAGAAGGGAGGGAGAGGGAAAAAGGGAAGAAAAAATGATTGTCATTTGTAATGGAAAAATCAACATTAACATTATTTGTTTTTTTAATGGTCTGAGAAATTTGATTAATTCTCTGGCGACATTGATTAGTCTCTTGTGCATTAACCTGAAGAGAAAAAAACATGATTAAGAAACCCAAAATAGAAAAAGTACAAAACTTAGCAAGCATAAACTGATACCTTTAATTAGATGTTAAATGGTTTATTGTTATTCACTTATCCAGCGAATTTCTGATTCATTGACGTAGGTAGAACTAAGGTTACTTCTGCAATATCAAGATTGATTGCACTTCTGTCACTTGAAGTAATATATCCCCGTTCAAGATTTCTGATTACAACTACTCTCCAGATACCCTATCGATTTGTTGGATGTAGTCCCACAAGCCAATTAGAATTTTTTTCCCAGATAGGCGAAAAAGGGATATAGCACTTTTCACTAATGCGTAACTCCTAGAAGATATATAGTTAATACTGAAAAATAAAGGCAATTAGGCGCAAGTAGTTTTAATTTAGAGATTGAATACGAGACAATAAATCTATAACATCCTTAAGTTCCTACAGGACAATCACATCCTATAGTGATATCCAGTATTTGTTTTTTTTCAGCCACTCTTCCAATAAAGGTTATCCAATATTCGCTTTTGGATACAACAATATAACCAGATAGAGGAAAATTATCATACTCAATTATTTTACTATAATCAGATTCGGATAATAATTTAGCTTGTTGTCTGAGAGTTAACGAAGGATCTGGTTGAATTAAACGAATAGTCTCAGAATAAAGTCCACTACCCATACCATATTTTATTGCACATTGAATTCCAACGAAAGCATCTGGATGTAAAATTTGTACGCTACCATCTTCGCGCATAGATTCATAATTTTCAGGAATATTAACTTGTATGCCAAACCTTTCAAGTTTTACCTTTCTGAGAGTTACAGATGGTTCTTCCTTTGTCCCCGAATAACAATCAATTTCCTGAGCATTGACAAATTCTAGTAGAAAAACAAGGCTAAGTGTCAATAATGTTAATGCGAAGAAAAATTTCTTTAAAAACATAATTAAAGTTGTGTAAATATTAATTCAGCAATCCAACGAATTTCAGTTTCGTTAACATAAGTAGGAGTCAATTTATTGCCACCCTTAAAAGATTGTAAAACCATTTCATCAGTAGCTAAAACCTCTTGGTCATCAGAATCTTTAATTTTAACTATTCTCCTTAAATGCTCTTCATCTACAGGCCCACTTAATAGAGCTTTATACCAGTCGCCGCTTAAATCAGCTCCAGATAAATCGGCTTCGGCTAAATTGGCTCCACCTAACCAAGTTCCACGTAAATCGGAATTAGCCAACTGAGCATTTGATAAATCTCATTTAAACTTCAAAAAATTTACGCATAAGTTCCATTTTTAAGCTTATTTAAACTTTCCATATCTGCTGCTCTTCCATTGTCAGAATATACAAGTTGGAAAGATATAACTAGAAGGAATACTGCGATTATTTTAAAATGCTTTTATACATAATTCAAAAAATATTTAGGGTGATTAAATGTAAAAAAATTTTTTTGTTATCCAAAAATGAAAACCTTTTTTGATAACGGTAATCGTTTAACCTTTCCTCCAACTGAGCCAACCGTTGCTCAACCCGACTCACCCGTTCCACCAGGGGCGACCGTTCATTATCGCCAACATAGGAAGCAATAGCCGCTAAGACACCCTCACTGACTGTTAGACCTGACAATCAACGTGGGACTGAAGCCTGTTCAACAGAGCGGAGAGATACGAACTGAGAGACGGGGAGAAGCCATGACAAAATTTTGTATTGTCTGACAGAATACTAACGTAAGCTAGACTTAGCAGTAAAAAAATCTTAATAAATTGTGATAATCAACAAAACCGTTGTTAATTGGGACTTTTCCATGCCTGCAATACTTCATCCGCCAATGTATTTGCTAATTTCAAACGGTCTTCCTGTGAGAGGTCGCTATACTTCCCGGTGGTAAAATCCCGATTGAGACGATCAACATACTGATCTAACGGGGAATTGTAAGCGGGTTTCGCATTCTCATAACTGGAAGCCATGCGTCCCCCAATATCACCGTCGCCACTGAGGATGCCCATGAAAAGGTTGATAAGCTCTTGTTTCATATTTCGTAAGAGTTGAATGGTGATCGCTTAAATTACTAGGGGTTTAGCGTGACAGAGTTAGTGACTGTTGGGGGTGGATTACCCTATGTGTTGGAGATTTTAGTAGGGGTTTAGATGGCGACGGCACAATTAAGCCTACAGTTCACCGTCTTAGGGCGACGGCATAGCAGATTTAAACGTTTTCAGACCGTGGGTGCATTTCCGCCGCAGTCTACTAAAAGGGAAGTCCACATCTGGAAACCCTAATTCACACGCATACTTACTAATACTCCAACCAGCTTGATTTGGATTAATAAGGAATGGTTTTCCTTCTGGCAAGTCATTAGAATCCAGAGTATCCCAGATAAATTTATTGTCTGATGTTAGTATGCAATCAATAGCAATAGGCCCAATTTTTTCATTGGAATCTTCATAAATTCTTGTAGCAACAACAACATATACTGAACTATACTCGAGTGATTTGATAACTTTTGTTGATGTTAATACCAATTGAATTTGAGAGAATTATTTCTTTGTTAATTTGGTTTTCCTTTAGCTCAGCTTCTTTAGGCTTACGCTTGCCCTGTCGAGATAATTTATCGAACTTACTAGACAATTACGTTTGACAGCATCTTCCATTCTTATTGCTAGCTCATCACGCCGTGCTTTTATCTCATCATTGGTAACAACATTTTGATTCATTAAAGCACGAAATCCAACCACAAGCGCTAATGTAAAGTCATCTGTGGTATTAAGTGCTTTACAAACAAGTCTACTTGCTGCTTGAAAATCATCATCTGTAGGAAAGCTTCAGCATTTACTGTCAACCTAGGAAGTAATAATGTCACCAGTGATAATAAAGCTATTTTCAATAATCCAGTTGATAAAATCATAATACAATTAAATACTACCAGTTAGCAATGGGTAAAGTCGAGTAGGTTGTGGCGATCTAATTTTAAAAGTCCTTAATTATCACTAAAATTAAGCTGTAGTATTAAATACTAAATCAATCTCTCTTGATTAGATTTATAGAATTCTCTACATCAGTATTTCTTATAACTTCACAGTTACCATTATACTTTTTCAAAATATTAATTAATATCTCAGAATTCCAAATTGTTAATTGCTCTGCCATTCCATCATCCCAACCCATATCAGAGAAGTGTTTTTGGGTTGCTTTAAAATGTATTGCAAAAAGTTTTTCACGCGCTTTGAAAAGTTGCTCATTAGTTAATTTACCTTGTTCAAATTCTTTTTGTAATTCTGCTGCATATTTTTCAAGAGATATACAATCAGTATATGCTCTTAAAAGAAGATCCTCTCCAGCAACTTGAGAAATGGCTAATTTACACCATAAGAATGGTAATGTAAATGCTGTGAGTAATAGTGTGATAAGCTTCATAAAAATTTAAGTAAGTTAGTTAGTTAATTAATTAATTCAATTTGGTTTGGATCAGAAGAAAATTCAAAAATCATTTCACCCCCATCTCTATCTTGAGCAACACAAATATGCTTTGTCACTTCTTTAGTAGGATCTCCATATATTTCGCACGTACCTACTATGTTTGACTCATCAATAACTTCTTCCCTTCGTAAAAGCGTGAGTAATCTAAGAACAGTGTTGCTCTATTTAATCGAGGTTGTTGAAACTGGCTACCACTAAAACTTAATTGTGCTATGGTTTTATCATTTTCTCCTAGCATTGCAATTATAACAAGCTCATTTTTCACCGACATTTCTAAAGAAACATCTCTACACAACTCAGTTATACCCTGATTATTAATAATTAGTTTTTTACATTTTCCACCCATCACAACTAAATAGTTAAGGTCTGAGTTTTGTAAATTTTGAGGTAGAGTATTTTGAGCATGAGTTACATTTGTCGAATATATTCCAAATAGTGTAATTACAGTAAAGCTTAGATATCTGAAAAAAGTTTGCATGATTTTGTTAAGATTAATTTTTACTTTTAATATCTAATATTAGTTTTTGCATAGTATCACAATATATTTGGTGTCCTTTCTCCCCAAAATCATTCTTAATGTCAACATAATCATTCCTCAAAATTGGCAAGACTTTTAAATCAATTTCTTCTTTTGTATTTGATAAAATAGAATTGCAATATCCGTTATTTCCATACTTTATTTGTTGTGCATATTTAAGGATAAAGTCTTTAATATTGAGAAAAATCGCATACAATATCGCAACTTTTCATCATCAGCCATGTTTCATATTGCTCTTCATAAGTTGGATTTTGAGCCAATACAATCTGTCCAAATATTAGTGAAAAAATCAAAGAAGTTGGGATTATAGAAATTTTTTCATGTTAATTTTTAGTTTTTTATAGATTAAAGACTAATTTCTGCTGTTTTCTATTCCACATTATCAGCCAATCTCAGATTATTCGTTTCAAATTTCATTTGAATCTTGCGACTATCTCTTAAGATAATTTCGCAATTGCCACTTGTTCTTTGCATTATTTTAATTGACGAGCAAGTTCCTCTAATAATATCACCGTTATTTCTGGTAAATAAAAATTTTGGTTTTGCGTCAATATTTGCAGTATCTTCGATAGAACGAATTGCTATAACTTCAATTTGCGGCTGTGATGTATTTCCTTCACTAAGCATTAATTGCCAAGAACCTAATTTACTTATCAACGAGACATTGACTGAGCTAGCATCATCTAAAGCCACTGAAATGACGCCTACAGAACAATCATTAGTAGAATTATAGTTATCAAAAGACATTAAACAAGTATTTGGTTCAAATACATAAAAATACGCTGTGAGCCTCTGTATATCAGATTGAGCATTCGCAACAAACAATAAATTCAACAGGATACTTGTAAAGGCAGCTAATTTCAGTTTCATTGTCATATCCTCAAATTAAAATTCAAAAGAAGCTTGCATTTTCAAATTATTATCAACCTTAATAATACACATAACCCCTTTCTGGTTAATTAGACAAGCACCATCACCGTCTACAATACTTCTTCTATTACTCCATTTTCTTTAGTCCAAATAAAGTTTCTTGTTACTTTATGTTTATTAGATACGAGGTAATTACCTTCCATCACTTTATTACCTAAAGGATCAACTACAAAACCTATTCCACTTTTGTCAGAATCATCAAAGTGAAAGTTTACATCTTGCTTTCTCACTCCAGTTATTACAAGTCGATCACAATTCATTTGGTATTCTTCCCCTTTTGAAATAATTTCTATCCAACATTTTCTTGCCAAAAATTCATACTAAAATTTAGCCCTTCTTTAGCTGTTTCGATTTCAACGCTAATAGAAGATACTATCAAGCTATTAATTATTAAACTTGTAGCTAAGATTAGTTTTCTAATCACAGTCCATCCTCCTCATTTAATTTAGGTAAACCATTAACAATCTTGACCGTTTCCAAACTCACCCGCACAATACGCTTAACCAAGTCCACGATATAGCGGGGGTCATCTGACCAGTCGTTAAATAATCGTTTCCAGTAGATTAATAAATACATTTCGCTTTATCTTCCTTTAGACATTCAAAGTAGCACTGGCATCATTCCCAAAAATATCAACCAGTCGGATCGCAATAGACCGCTTTTCTAGTTTCATCGGGGCACTGCTCACCGAAGTAACAACAGTTTGGGTACGTTAATTGAGGCGAAGACAAAAAGCCTAAATAAATGCGATCAGAATCTCCTGATAATTTAATAACTAAATTCGACTGACGCTCTTGTGGATAATCAAAATAGTATTTTGAAATAGATTCATCATCCAGGTTTACCGATGGATAGACAATTCCTAATTACCACTTCCAAGGAATAAAATATTTATTTTTTATCAAATAATCATTAACTCCGTTAATAGAATTTTCACAAGTTTCAGTTGATGGTTTAAGAAAAGAAATTGTCCAAGAACCATTAGCTCTCGCAACACTAAAAAGCATTGTAATTGGAGAATCAACAAAGTTATAGAGATTTTATTTACTCCATTTCGAAATACTCAAAAGTATCCGCAGGTTCTGCACTGTTGAGTAATCGGACATCTTCAAGGTTTAGGTGTTGTTTAGGCATTGAATTAAGGACAATTAAGTTCTCTAATTATTTATTTTTTAATGTAACCAGTTTCAATTAAAAAAGCTCTTAGTGCCTCTGGATATGATTTATATTTTACTTCTTGTAAACATTTTTGCTTATTCATATCATATTTTTACAATCAGTTAATCCCAATCTATATTTTTATCATATCGTTTTAACATGATATTCCATCCTTCCTGAAATTCTCCTACTCTAGCCTTATTTGCAACATAAGCAGCTCAAAAACCATTAGGATTTCGCCATCATTCCAATTTTCAGAAAAATGATGAGACATTTCATTTAAGGCATTTCTATATAAAAAAGTGAAAGGTGATTCATGAGTTTCGACAAATTTAGAACTCTTCATGTCGCCGGGATCTTGTGGGTGGCGAACAACTATCTGAACTTCCAAAACTATATAAAAAACTATTATCTACAGTTTTATATTCATAAATTCCATCTTTATCAACATCTTCTGCTTCACGAGGCTCACCATCAAAATAACCCAACTTTACAGGAAACCATCTACCTTGAGAATCACTCGTTAAAACAATAACTTCATTACAACAATGTGTTCCCCCGGTAAAGGATGAAAAAAACACTTCTGGATACTGGTTAGAAGTATCCATTTCCGCAATTTGAATTAAACCTGTTCGCAAAAGGAGTATCTGTGCCACTAATAATGCCGACTATCTTTCCATCTAATTTTACTTCTACTTTTGGTGTCCATGATTTCAATTCATTTTCTTTTATATTTGAGTCTATAGCTTAATGAAGCAGATAAATTACCCTTTCTTACTTCTCCATTTACTTTCCCTTCAAAGTGATCACTTTTAAAAATAGTTTGGTCAACTGGGCTTGCTTGAGAGGTCAAAGAAAAAACAAGTATCGATAATAAAGAAAACACAATAGGAGTAATTTTCATCGCTGCCTAACCCTTCTCTTCAATCAAGGCCAGCTTTTTCTCAACCCCGACTCACCCGCACCACCAACGGCAAGCGCTCATGGTCACCCACATAAGCAGCCGTGGCAGACAATAGCCCTTTCGTAATGGTCAGGCCATGCTGGTTGATATGGGAATGGAACTTTTGGAGTAGAGAATCAGGAACCCTAACGCATAACGTTTGGCTAGGCATAATTAGACGCTCATATTAGCCTGTCTAACAAAAACTGTAGTATGGCGATCGCCATCAATACCTCAGCGAAAACCCTGAGAAATTGCTAGGGGTATTTCCGGCACCCGCAATATCAACAGATCATCTCGCGTAAAACTCTAAAGATAATTGTCCCGGTGTCACATTCCCCTTTTGTCTCCGGTGGTAGTGGAGATGGCAAATTGAACACAATGCCATCAAATTACTAAGGTCATTATTGCTGGGGTCATAATCGGCATGGTGAACCGACATTCTCAGTCGATACCGATCACCAGTGGACAATCCCTTCCTCTCCCCAGGTTTTAAACACTGCACCCCGCACCGTTCACAAACCCAGTTAACAGACTGCTTTTTGGCCAGGGCTAACTCTTTCCAATGGGCAGGGTAACGGTCATCTTTCATCACGAACCCCTAGTAATTTTGATAAATCTAAGTTTCTAAGTCCTTACAACACTGACTAAGCGCATACGCAAATATTTAGTCGGTCACTGGAATGATTATCTGGCATGGGTTTGAACTCACATTAAAAAAAGTATTTGAGTTGTTGGCAATGTGAGTACGCAAACAAGCGGGGAACCAAATAGTTAGAAGTGACTGTCATAAAATGCGTACTCAAATAATCAGCCTGGCAAATTTTCAACACATCACAAACTTGCTTATTTGGATTGTCAACCATGATTATTACAGTTGCCAGTTTTAAAGGCGGGGTAGGAAAAACCACAACGGCAGTACACCTTTCAGCCTATTTAGCCCTCCAGGGGGACACCCTGCTGATAGATGGCGATCCGAATCGCAGTGCATCTGGTTGGGCGAAACGTGGCTCACTCCCTTTTAAGGTGGTCGATGAAAGACAGGCCGCCAAATATGCCCGGACATATCCCAACATTGTGATTGATACCCAAGCACGGCCAGAGAAAGAAGACCTAGAAGCATTAGCGGATGGCTGTGACCTCCTTGTGATTCCCTCCACACCAGATGCCCTCGCCTTGGATGCCCTAATGCTTACTATTGAAGCGTTGCAAAAATTAGGAAATGAGCGCTACCGCATTTTGCTCACGATTATTCCTCCATACCCATCTAAAGATGGAGATGAAGCAAAACAATTACTCAGCACCGCAGGATTACCCCTATTTAGCCGTGGTATCAGACGTTATTCCGCATATCAGAAAGCCTCCTTAAATGGTGTTGTTGTATCAGAAGTGAATGATTCCAGGTCAGGTGTTGCCTGGTCTGATTACAAAGCCATTGGTAAAGAAATCGTCGAGGATATTTCGTCATGAGCAAATTTAAAGGCATTTTAGACAACCACAAACAACCAAGCTCAACGGAGAAAAAGTCAAAGTCACGGGGTAAACGTAGCGACCCGGATTACGAGCAAGTCTCTGCCTATGTCCGGAAGGAAACCTACAGAAAGGTCAAAATTGCTTTGCTCGAAGCAGAGGAAAAAAGAGATTTTTCCGATTTGGTGGAAGCCCTATTATTTGATTGGTTAAGTAAGCAGTGAGGTGAGTACGCAAGTTTTCAACCTGCCAAAACCCTCAAAGGCTTATTATAAGAGGCTTATCAAGTGAGTGTTTGAAATTTTAACTAATTGCATACGCACGTAAGCACAAAAATTTACTGGGGGTTCACGCTAATTTAAGCGACTGGATATTGTTCATTTTGCTAGGGGTAATTTATCAATGGTCTTGGACAAAGCCTCTTTTGCTGACGGGATGTTTCTGGGCTCGGTTAGCAATATTGTTCATTTTGCTAGGGGTATTTCTAATATCGGATCGCCAACAAAATTACCCCTAGCAATTTTTTAGCCGCCTTGTTTGCCTAGCACTGCCAAAATTAAGCTGACTGAAGCTTTTTGGCGTTCCAGGGCCAGCACTTTTTTGAGGGATTTTTTCGGGATATAGACCGAGCGCTTTTGGCGATCGCCACCATGACCAATCTCATAGTGAAAGTAATATTGCTCGTAGGATTTGATCCCTGTTTTGGTCTTCCGCTGGGCATAATGCAGCGCAACATGACCGGTGCCATCACCATAGATGCGACGTTTCTTGGTGGATTTGTAGAACTCGCAACAATGGGACTGCTGCCTGGGCAGGGGTGACAGTTCTGCCGGCGAGGATGCGGGCGGTGAGGTTTCCGGGGGTTCCGGCTTTACAGGTAAGTTTCGTTTGCCAGTCTCGACTACAGGCGAGGGCTTTATCCCCTTGGGACTTGCTAACGTGTCGGTGAACCAATCTGAAGGAAAACCCATCAACAGCGCCCAGGCGATCGGGCTTAATTTGTAGCCAGTTGCCACTAGGCCCAGCTCTTTTAATTTGGCCTCGCACCGATTTGTGCCAGCGGGTCGATAAGACCCTTTGCAAGCTGTTGGGGTAGGCAACAATAAACAGCCGTTGTCTGAGGTGGCCTGCGCCAAGTCTCGCCGCGCTGATAACCTGACACTCTGCCTGATAGCCTGCCATTCTGAGTCCCCCAAGGATTGCTCTAAGTCCTCTATCGGCAATTCCCAAGGGTTGCTCGATGACGCAATATTTTGGCTGACACTGCCAGACGAGTCTAAGGACTTCCCGGAATAGGGCTGATTCGGGGTGATGCAGTCCGGTGCGTTGTCCTGCTGCGCTTGTGCCGGTACAGGGGAAACCTGCGGTGACGAGGTCCCATTGGCCTGGGGGTGGGTCATCGACCTCTTGGATGTCGTCAAACCATTCGTGATCGGGATAGTGGGATTGGTAGACTCGCTTCGCTGCTGCGTCGGAATCGCAAGCGGCAACTGTCTGAATTCCCCCCACTCGCTGCGCTGCCACGGTGAAGCCTCCGATTCCGCAGAATGCGTCCAGGTGTCTAAGGGGTTCATGTTGCATTTTCCCCCCTGTAAATCACTTCGTAGGGGTTCCCATCGTCATCAAATAGGCATTCATAGCAATCACTGGCCATAACCCGCTGCATGGCTTCAGAACGTAGCACTGGGTCACTAATCCAGCAGTTCAGTTCGGCTAGATTTCCCTCTTGTATTTCTTCCAGGGTTGTCTCCTCGCTTTCATCTGTTCCACCACAGAAACCAGCTAGAAAGCTTTGAACCATTTCCCGCATTTCCTTGACCTGTTCTGGTGTGGCGGGTTCAACTTCCTCCCGTTGAAAGACCTCTAGCCGTCGCCCATCTTCCGTGGTCACGCAATTATTACTAGGGGTTACGGTTTCCTTGTCGGTTTCCTCTGGCTCTATTTGCTGAGGGGTAGCTGGTGACAAGGCGGCGACAGATTCAACCGGTGCGACTGGCTCCACAGTGGCGATTGGGTTCAGTTCTTCGGGCAGTTCAGCGGTCAAAGCCCGGTGATTCTCTATCAGCATCTGTTGAGTTTCCGGCTTAACGGTTACGCCATGTTGTAGCAGTGTTTGAGCGTTCGCTACGCGGTGGGAAATTTCGCTCTGGTACTGCTCCCAGCGAATCGATAGGTTATCTGGGTCTTTCTTGAAGTGGGAGAGCACGTCAGCCCGTTTCTGGTGGATTGTGCCGCCGTAGTGCTTCATCCAGTCATTCGCTAGCCAGTCCCGGAAAGTTGGGGTCAAGCTTGCCCTCAATGCACCAAGGCAGCCGGAAGCCAGCGGAAGCCTCGCTGATTTTCGGCGCGGCGGAAAATTGAGCCTCTAAATTATCTTCTGGTTCCAGCAATTGAGTGTCGGCCAACTTAGGCTGGTCATCATCGTCATTGACTATTTTCTTGCCGTCTTGCTGAATTTGAATTTTTGGATTTTCTTTTTTTGGAATTCCGTCTGAGAGAGTATGAAGAAGTCTGTAAGTCTATATATAAAGAGGAGTCTCGTTTTTGAGACTCGCTGTCGCATTTTTGAGACTCCAGTCTCATTGGTGAGACGCTAGTCTCATTTTTGAGACTCACAAAAAAACCTGCTGCTTTTTCGACAACCACCAGACCTAAATCTTTCAGCCGCTTTATTGCCCGATAAAATGTTGCCCGACTGATCGCCAGATTACTTTTTGCCAGATCCCACGTTATTCGGATTTGGCGATCGCCGAATGGGTCAAGGGTGGTTATCAATGCCCATAGCTCCCATTCCGAGCGGCTTAAGTGTGCTTGTATTTGACTGAGGGCTTGTCTCTCGTAAAACTGATAAAATAATTCCATGGCGTTAGAGTCCTTAACACTCTGGCGTCTGTTTTTTTGGGGCTTCATGCTACTCTGATAATCTGATGTAAGAATAGGCAAGAAACTAAACATAGACTTTAACACGACTGATGTTAAAACACAAGGGAATTATATGGATTTGGTAAAAATTTTAAAAGATTCTATAGATAACGCCGGATTAACTCAGATGGCCTAGCGGAAGAATCCGGCTTACACAGCAATCTCTCTCAAACTTACTGAGTAAAGAGAAGTGACGCTAAATATCGTCTCGCTACTCTGATACATTCGATGCCGCTGATCGCCTAAGTCCGGGTTTTGAATCTAATTTTTGGCTACGGGTTTCTGGGCCACCTGATATGTGCGTCTACGTTGAATCACTATCCACCACCGAACTTAGCTTGCTTTTATCACTGGTTTCCCATCGTATTGGAAATTACCTAAAGTTGTAAAAAAAGTAGAAGGGGCCGCTTGAAATGACAGAAAACTCAGGTAGCTATGAGTCATCCAAACCGCACTTTACTGTCATCATCGGTGGAACAGTCAACACAACAATCAATGCGGATCTTGTCGTGCAATTCGGCAACAGCATAGAAGAAGCGGCAGAAGCTTTGAGACAATTACCACCCGAAGCAGTAGAAAAAATCAATAAACCCCTGGCTGATTTTCTAGACGCACTCTCTGTTGCACTTTCCAAGAACGGAAAAATATAAACAATGATTAGCCTTTGCTGAGACTTTGTGGCGATCGCCGTCAAGAAAAATGGCCATTTATAAATAGCATCAATGTACCCAGTAGTAATTTACTGTGAAGTAGGGAAAAGCTTGATATGACTGGGTTCTTTTAGTCCTATAACAGTAATTATCGGTATTAGGATTTCAACCGTTGAATAGCAGAATCCATCAATGAAAGCTGGGCGACTGAAATAAATTTGATTAATCGATGAGTTTCAACCGTTGAGTTGAAAAAAATAATGTCTTGAATATCTGAAACCCTAAACCGACTCATCCCCCCAACCACAAGCCGGACAATCCCAATAAATCAGGGGCAGGTTGTTACGATTCAAACTCATGACCACACTGGGGGCACTTCCCAGTCAAGATAGGATGAGTGTCCATATCTAGACCTTTTCAAACGCTTTCTAAGTGTCTATACGGAAGCAAGTTAGTAACTTTGTCAAGGATTATGTAATTTTATGGTAGAAAATATACTGAGATAATGTTACTGTGACCAGTGAAAAAGCCATTTTCATTTCGACCTCAAACCTAATGTCTCACGATCTGTCGCTAACAAGGAATGAGCCTCTCTATGATACCTAGCAAAATACATTTTTAATCTCTTTTAACGTAAGCAGGGCTAACAGTGAAGTCGTCTTCTTGGCGATAGCGGAGCCTGCACTAGCATTATTTGATTTTCGTGAGCCCGGTAGTGGTACAGACTTTAACAGATCATTCACTGATATTGATGGTTCTGGTTTTTTTGCAGGGATTGAGGGTGGATCTAATTTGGTGTGGGATGAGGAAGATCTAACAAGTTTTGACTTTGACCCTTCCTCTCTCTCCTTATCATTCATTGCACGAAGCAGTCCTCTTAGCCCCGACCCCAATGTAAAAATCTGCGTAGGCAGTCCGGACATTGCGGTGTCAATCGCTAATAGCTTTAGCGATCTCGTGATAAAGGGGTTCACCTCCTAAGGTATTTGCTACTCATGTGCAGACAAGTCCATGTAATTTAAGCAAATGAACGTCCTTAACAGGAGGAACTTGTGCGATTGGGGATGTTTTTTCGTCTGCTGAACCATATCGCTGTTGATGGCTGAACCTCTATTTGAATTTCTGTCAAACAAACTCGGCCGATGGACTTAACCCTAGCAGCCTTAAACGGTAGTTGTAATAGTTCGACTTATAACAGAGCGTCATTCACTGAGTATTAATGGTTCTGGTGGTTTTTTGCAGAATTGATGGATTTCCATGGTCTGGGTTGAAAGTCGGAGGATCTAACAAGTTTTGGCGACTTTTTGAAATGGCTGTTCCTCTCTCTCTAACTTAAGCTTCAGTGCAAGAGCTTACTCGTCCCTGGCTCAATGATTACTAGCTTGCGAAGACAGTCTGGGTTGCGGTGTCATCGACTTTAATCTCCCAGGGGTACCTCCTGGTATACCAGAAGCAGTTACAACTGCATGTGAATTTGTGCCAGGAGGAGGAACTTGTTCGGGGGTGTTTGGGGATGTTGTTGTCTCGTCTGTTGAGCCATATACTGTTAATGTTGTCCCAATACTGTCCCCGACTCTAACCCTTCCTCGGCTCAAGCCCCAGCCCTAGTGCTATTCGGAGCAAGCAATTCAAGCAGCAAAAGAAAGACTCAAAATAACAACAAGATGTCATCAATTAAAGAGTACATCATAGAAATACTGCTAAAATTCAGTATTTTTTTTATAATTATTTGATGATGACTTCTTCTGAGTCCAGTTAATACTCACCATTGAGGGAAAACTATCGCTCACGGTTACTGGATGCAGTTCAGCTGTGGGCTCACTAACGACCAGAATTTTTCTTCTGCCCTGTACAGCTTATAGAGAGGGTCATAGCTCTCCCAATGGCAGTGATTAGGTTAAATCAAATTTACGGCTAGCTTGGATAAATAAGGTAGTGGCAACTTCCCGGCGCTGGTCAGCGGGTAAGCTTTCAATAGTTCCCGCTTGGTTGAGGCAATAACCAAAAAGTTTGGCTTGGTCTTCGAGATATATTGAGCAATTTGCTTTTTTCGTCTTAGCTTTATCCGGGGTCATTCCTGTGCAGGGACTGATGACTGATTGGGTACTGGTGGCGCTGTTATCTTGGGTACGGGGTGAGCGGTTAAATGATTCTCGACAATGTGAACCTTTCCCTTTCTATCGCGGCTAACGGTGACCTGCTTGCCCACGTTCGAGATATTCCAAGGGCGGCATATCCCACTGAGCCCCCATACCGCGGCACTCGTTCCATTTGTAGAATCACATCGCAGACGCGGCGCTCGCCGTATTTCGTGTGTGACTTGGCGGTGGTTGTTTGACGGTGGCGCCGAATAGTTGCATATGTCTAACCTCGAGAATTAGCTGATTTGTAGGCGGTATTGCCAGCAATGGCGAGGGCTTTTTTTAGAGGGTTAAAATTCCACCTCGAAATGGCTCAGATTCTGCTGTACCAGTCGATCCTTAATCGTTCAGCAGCGTAAGGTTCCTCAACAAAAGCGCCATGAATTCTGGAGACTTCCCCGTCACTAGATTCGGAACTTTGGAGCTATTCAGGACGGCTACTTTTCACCCCTCTAACTCTTGGTGTAACTGCCATTGCGATCTTGAGGACGTTCGTAGGTTGCTAACTAGGGTTCCTCAGTTTTGGGTTGCATTGGGAAGGGGTTTCTGGTAGGATTGCCTTCTTGCTTGAATATTCCTAATATAGATGTAATGTATAGCCACAAATGAGAGTCTTTATATATAAGCGATGCGACTAAAACATATCCAGGGATAATCGAATATCTCTTAATCCTATAAATGATGCTAGTTGGTCATCCCAGCTATCCCAAAATTTATCATGGCATCGAAATAACACAACTTTGCCGCTTCAACCAATTGACCGTTGTGCCTGGGTATTTTAGAGCCTTTGCAGCTAAAGAAGGTCGCTCGGATCACCCTGTGCTACTGGCTCCCCCTCATCCATGTCCAATTGATACAGGCAGCCCTTAACGTGCATCTATGGACTGTATATAATGATCCTGTTCAACGGCACTTAATCTTATGTAAGCTGGTTTACTGAAGCCATCAGTGATACTATCAGATCAGTGAGGCGATCGCCAACTTATCCTCAGAAATTGATAAGCAAATTAATCAATTATCGGAGGAAGTCGAAGACATAAAAAAGCCAGTGGCGGCCGCGTAGAGGCGGAGCTTTCACCTACCCCGACAACGGCGATCGCCCCTAGGGAAGGTTTAAGCAACAAGGAATTCTCGGAACGTTACGGTGTGCCCAAAAACACCATCGAAAAATGGAAAAGTGAAACCCCCTCGAAAGGGAAATGGGGAGAACTGCCAAAACACATCAAAGGGGATGATGGGTGTTGGCATCCCCACCAACGGCAGGGACACAAACACTAAAACAGAGAAAGCTGGGCTACCACCGACGGCCGCACCACCCACCAACCCCCACCAAGGGAAGAAAAGCCCCAGCCAGCGGGAGGAACCACCCCGGCGGGAAAAAAGCCCAACACCGAGCAACCCAGGCCAGCAGCCAGCGCCGCCGAAGCCCAGGACCCCGAGCCAAGACCCCGGAAGCAGCGGGAAGACGAGGGCGACGGCAGCAACCCAACCGGACAGGCAGCAGCAGGAAAGAACACCCACAGCCCACCAGGGGCCACCGACCGGACACAGGCAGCAGACCGAGCCGCAAACGCCCCCCGACCCCGACCCCACCGGCCAGAAGAAACCGAGAAAACAGAAGCACCGGGGAAACACGACCGGGCCACCGCATCCGCGCCAGCGGCACAGCCCACAGAAACCGAAGCCCCCGCCGGCACCAAGCCCGCCAAAGACCGGAGAGCAGCCACCGACCCAGGCGGCAGGGAACGAGAGCCCGAAAACCCAAACACAGAAAAGCCAGCAACCAAAGCAGAAAGAGACACAGCAACCCCCAAAAAAAACAGAGCACCAAACCACAGCCGCAACCGCGATGGCTAGCACCAATGCCCGCAGCGAGGAGCGGACGGAGGAGCACCGGAGCGGAGGGCAAATAATGTGCAGCCAGCGGGGGCGGCGTTGATAAATAAAAGGGAGCGCAGCGACCAACCACCTGACCTCTTGCTTCCTTCTTTAAATGCACGGTGGTAATCCACGGTGCCAAATAAATAAACCCCACAGAAACCGGGCTGTTGCCTGGTGGAGCATCAGACCTTGGAGCCAGGCCCAACAAAAAAAGCCCAACCGCCTAAAGCCCGACGAAGGAGGGCAACAAAACCAATGGGCAACCACCCAGACGGACTGGCGATTTGATAACGCAGCGGATGGCAGGCTCAATAAATAGATGCCACCACCACTAAAAAAACAAAACCAGGTGGCAACCGCTTAAAAAGCCTGCCGGAGCGGTTCAGCATCATCTTTAGGCAATTACCGGCAACTCCCGCCCAATAAAAAACCTCCCCGATAGGGAGGCAATGCTCAAAATGTTCATAGTCGAGACAGGAGAAAATCCTTAGAAGAAAGGTGTCCAGCGGCTAAAGAAGTAGCCCCAAAGACCTGTAGAAGCCCCAATTGCTATCAGTAGGTAAGTAAAGAAACGTCCCAACTCAGGGCTGCCTTCCAACTGCTTATCCTCTTTGCCCGCCGTAAAGAATAAAGACCAGGCTTGGTTTCCATTAATGTCCTGGAAATTGTTAAAGTCTTGGCGAAAGACCACCGGGGCAAACAAGTCCGAGTTTTGGTAAATATCCATATCAGCGTTCATAACAGCACCTCTAAATATGTGTAAACAGTCTATTCTTCAAATCACGAATTAAAGAGAAAGCAACCAACCGACAATACCGTGACCCGTAATAACTTCCATCGCTAAGAGAGAGACAAAGCCAATCATGGCAAAGCGACCATTCATTTTTTCTGCATACTCAGTCCAGCCCGCTTGTACAGACTCATCGACATAGACCTGAGGTTCGACAGCAAAATTGTTGAGACGATTATCTTGGTCGAGACGAAAACCACGGCTAGTCATAATTGAGTTCCTTTTGTAACGTTGTGTAAACCAACTGTAACATAATGTAACAATTTATGTAAAGTAATTGACATAAATACTTCTTTAGTATCTAAATCAAGCCAATCATCAACACTTCTATCGTCATCCTCAATCAGGCTTGTTGCACGCCATTAATGTTTGCTTCACGCTCGGCGACCAAAATTTTTCCACTGCCATACATAAGGTGAAAAGGCGATCGCCTACCACCACTCCTGCCTAAATCTGTACTATGTCGCGCTTTTTTAACCAACGTTCCTGACTATGCCCAACTTCCTCAAGCTTTTAATCTTTAGCGCTTAATATTATTTCCTTGCCCAGCTGGCCGCTTCACTTTCACCTGTACTAATTTCTGGCGATCGCCTGCTGCCATTGAATAAGGATTCAGGAAGCTGTCCATAAAAAATTGCTAGCGGTTCGTGGGTTCGACAGTCAAAAAAAAGCAGGGAGCCGCAGCCCCCCCGCCCAAACCAACTAAGCGCTGCAACCGGAACAGAAACCAGCTTTCTCTTAATGGCGATCGCCTGACCATCGATCAACGAATTTTAGTGCATCAGTCTCAAATGCATTTGCAGCACGCCAATATATCCACTTTAAGCTTTGAAACCAATTGTAAAGCCTTAACTGTGACTGGCTTCTGTTTAGCTCTGTTCCATTGATTTTATTGCCCTCATGAATGTATGCAGTTCGCATCTCCTTGTATGCATTGCACCATAGCGCGTCCAGAAATCAGCCATTCTTCAAGCTGTAGTTTTAACACCGAGTGCTCAAAAATAGCGTCTATGCATCCCTCGGCTTCAAAACGACGAAAGGCACGATAGATATTCGTGTAATGAATTTCGGGGAGTCCCTCCTCATCCTTTTCAATTGGCAACTCTTTCCACTGACATCCTATGTATAAAAACTTCAAGATGTAGTTGAATATTGTGTACAAGTCTAATTTTGGTTGAGGTCCACGAGTCCCTGTTGTCAGAAAGGGCAAGACAAATTCATTGAAGGATGTGGACATTATCGTGATTGTTTTCTTAAAGTGGGGGATTACGAATAAATCCGTATCATCAATAATTAAAGAAAATTGACTCAGGTCATTTGTAGTCTGACTCCCCCATATTGTTTGCTGTTAAGTAGTATCAACCTTCTCCATAAGATTTCGAAAACGAACCAGTTGTTGATACAGTTCAATTAGGATTTAATTAGTACTTTCTAACAGAAACAGGGATTCTCCCAGAACAAATTAATTCAAACCCCCAGCCGCCCAACGCGCTAATTTAGATATTCCATAAGAAAAATGACAATACCGCCCTACCGCTGTATTACTTAAATAGTCAACTCTCCATGAACCGGAACTCAACAATTGGTACAAACCACGGCAATAAGATTACAATTTGCTCGCAACACACATATTTGGTATATATGCAATATTAGGAACACCCCCATAACAAACACATTCTTGTTCGAAGGATAGCTTTTGTTATGTCGGAACATAATGGTATTCAATGATCCAGTCGCTTTTAGTGTGCTTGGGTTGATGAATAACAACCAATTGCGCACGTTGCAACCGCCATGTTTTAAGCAAGGTTTAGGGTTGTGTATGGGTTTTTCCAGTAACCCGAATCGCCGCGCTAAATGACAAATGTGGGTTGGTAGGCACTTTTGACTCCATTTGTTCCCCCACTCTATAAAGGTGAACGATCCGGGATATTTAAATCACCAGACAAACTTAGGAATATGCTATAAAACTGAAACATAACAAGGACTGATTTCCCCCCAATAACTTTTTTATTATTTCATTATTTCTTATTTGTTAAACCTCGTCTAGGTTAAGATCCGGTAGTTTTTCTTCGATCAGGGTTTTGAGGGGCTAAGGACAGTCTAGCTTTTAAGGTCTTTCCCCAAGAGCTTTGAGTGAATTTAATATCCGTGAGTGATACCTCTCCGAGTGTTCGTAGGGTCCCATTCACATTACCTTTCTCTCTGGACGAGGTTTAACTAGTAATTTGGACTGATACGTCATTCGCCTAAGATCCTCATATAGAACCCTTCTTCATAATAATAATTTCAAGAGTAAGGAAACGATATAGAAAGCCTTCAGTACAATCACCAATTTAGGGATTGACAGCTTAACCTCTTCTGCAGACTTTAACAGAAGCAGGGAGCCGGTGCCTCCCCAGACCAAACCTAATTAAACCAAAACCCCCAACCGCCGCAGACGAGCCAAACGGGAAGACAACGCAGCCCGGGACAACACCCGCCCAGACCGCGCACGGCACAAGCAACACCCAGCAGCAACCGACGACGGAACCGGAACACCCCCAGCGGGCAGCGGCGGACACACCACAGCAACGCGACGAGAAGCACCAACCACCCCAGCGGACCGCAACACACACGACCAAACACAGAACCAAACCACCAACAAAAACGCAAACAGCACGGGAAACACCCCCAAAACAAACACAACGGGGGCGGAACAGCGCGGCACAGAGAGCAACCCCGGTCGGGAACCCTGAGGCGATCGCCGCACGAAATCAGTGCCCCAGCGCCAAGGGGAAGACGCATGAGCCTGAAAGCAGATAACCAATTAGGCGGCGCACGAGGGCAACGGGCCAGCGTGTTTCCCGCAAGAAGCCTTTAGGGTTGCTTTTTGGGTTTTTCAGTCACTTTTATCGCCGCGCTAAACTGGCAAACCCTGTGTGTGTAGTGGGCATTAACTGACTCGGCTTTCTGCTTCCCCCACTCGGGGGTTAGGGTTTGGGTTTGTGGAAGCGTTTAGTAATAACCGCCAGCAGAAAAAAAAAAAAAAAAAAAAAAAAAAAATTTTTTTTTTTTTTTTTTTTTTATATCACGGGAACCTGATCGCCTTTCTCGCTTCTTTAAATTCTTATTGGCGGGAGGCTTCGCATTTTGTTCATCAAATGACTGCAAAGACAAGGAGAACCAATCTACTTGTGATTGCTTATGTGCTACTCATTTCATCGTAAGAATAGTGGCAGAATTGTCATTGACACTAGTGTTTTTGTTAGTGCCACTAATTGGTTTTCAGGGCCTAGCCGGGAACTGGATTAGACGTTGTCTACTAGTAGTGATTATCAGCCGCTTATGGGTAATGCTTTATTTTCCGAGTATGAAGCTGTAACGGGACGTAAAGAAGTCTTATGTCAATGTCCTCTGTGTTTTGAGCCAGACTGAGGTATTTTCAGTTTACTAGATGCTTCGATGTCGGTTTGTGAGTGGATCAATATTTATTATCTCTGGCGACCTAATTTAAAAGATGAGAGAGATAATCATCTGATTGAGTTGGCAATCGCCGGCAATGCTGACTATATTGCAACCAACAATGTTCAAGGATTTTCAAGGGACTGAGGTTGGATTTTTCCTCATCTGTCGATTTTAAAACCGGAGCACTTACCTCAAGGAGGTAAAGTATGGCGACCTTAACGATACGAATGCCTGATGATAAGCACTCCCGGCTGAAACAGCTTGCGGAGTCTAGGGGACTCAGTGTGAATAAGTTAGTTGAGGAGCTTTCAACCATTGCTCTGACTGAATTTGATGCTTATAACCGTTTTCGGTTAATGGCGGCCCGGGGTAACGTCACTGAGGGTTTAAGGCTTTTGGATAAGTTAGATGGGGTGAGTGTAGTTTTTTTAAACTTTCTCCATCCAAGGCAAGTGCGTCATCCTGTCGGTTGATAGAACTCAGCACAATAGTCAAAGAGCAAGGGATTTTGCTGGCGGGAGACTACGATCATTCCCAGTTAGACGAGCCCTTATAAAAAGCCATAATAGCCAAATTTTCTGATATGCATGTAATATATGCATGACCCTTTGGATATGATCCTCAGAAAGCCCAAACAAATTGGCAGAAGCATTGTGTTTCATTTGCTGAAGCTGAATTGGTGTTTTTTTGATCCTCTTGCCATTCATGACATTGATCCGGATTCAATCGGTGAAGAAAGATTCATTGCAATGGGTTAAAAAGGAAACTCAAGAAGCCTCTTGGTCGTTGTTTACACAATGCGTAATGATGAAATTCGCTTGATTTCTGCTCGTCTTTTACGCCCTACTCGTCAGGAGGCAAAAGTTTATGAGAAATGAGTATGATTTTTCTCAAGGAAAGCGGGGTGCAATTATTCCCTCTACTGGAAAAACGCGCATCACTATTTACCTTGATGATGAGATTTTAGATAGTTTTAGGGTTGTTCAAGGCTGAAGCTCAAGGTCTTGGGGGTATCAAACATTAATTAATGAAGCACTTAAAAATCCATCTCAAGGAGCCAACTCCCACAACCATTAACCGAGAATGATCTTCGTCGTATTCTTCGGGAAGAGCTTGAATAAGGGGAATTTTAACCCTTCTCAATCTGTAAATTGGGTCTAACCCAGCACTGCAGAAAAAGGGGCAGCGATCGCCTGAAATAATCGTCAGGTAATGGTTTCAATCACTGCCCTAAACGTGTCGCCATCGTAAACTGACCCCGCTTTTACCCGCCAGATTTTGCTAGCGGTTCGTGCTTGCGTAACCTGGCTATCGATCGCCGCCTCTCTCAGCCAAGGGGCAATAGAATTACAGCCGCTAACCGTTACGGTCAGGATTAATAACCAAAATTTCCACATTTAAGAGCCTCCCATTTTGCCCCAGAATTTTAACCTTCCTGACCTTGCCGCCATAGGGCGATTTAAAGTCAAGCTCGTTTAATTCCTTTTCAATCACCCCCAGCTTTTCCTGCTGGCTCACCGCTTCTGCCGATCGCCTGCGGTTCTCTTGGTCAATCTCAATCAACTTCAACTGATGCTGATACAACTCGCGCTGGTAGCTGCTCTTAGCTTCCTGTAAGTTGGCGATCGCCTCGTTTAGCCTAAAGTGGCCATTCATGCGACGGCTAGCAATGCGCTGCCTCTCTTTTAATGTGCTGGCTTCAAATACTTGCACCAAGCCCTCATCTTTAAAGGTGAACTCTGGTTCAGTCTGAGCTTCCAAAAATTTCAGGTTCGTTTTGGCGCTAAAGATGGCCGCTTCCTCAGCAGCGTAACTAGGCGCTGGTGGTGGGCCTGGTTTCGGCAGGGGTTGACTTAATTCCAGAACGGAAAGCCGCAACTGTGCCACCTGACTTTTGAGCCGTTCCCGCTCCCGGTCATTGGTGGCAACAATCTGACCCTTAACCAGTTGGTCACCTTCTTTAATGAGAATCTCCTCCGGTGAGTTGACCTGCAACGTGATGGATAAGCGCCGGGGTTTTTCCTCGCCGGCTGGCTCAAAGCTGGCTGATTCCGCCTCACTGGGGCTGACTTGAGCAATGGGACTCGGTGCGATAACCCCTAGTAAAATTCCGCCGACAATTAGGCTAGTTCTCCACAAAACGCAACACCTCCACTTGTCCAATAACGTACTGTTCCGATAACGCGGCGATCGCCTCATCTGCTGGTGTGTAGTTAAGTTTGACTTTGGAACCAGCCAGCACCATCGAGGGGGGCAACTCCTCTGGCAAGTCTTCCGGCAAATCAATCTCAAGCTCTCCCAACACATACCCATTACCAACGCCAAAGGGTTGATCGTCAAACTTAGCCGATTGCTTCACCACGTCCCCCGGTCGGCTGACCGTCTTCAGGGAAGTCAAATAAAGGTCTTTAGTGCTGACTGGCTCAGGTGCCAAAATCACAAACTCGTTGCCTTCCTTGGCCAGGATGGGAAAGGTTCCGCTCGATTTCCGTCCGGTCTTGTCGTTGCCCCCGGATGTTTACCCACTGGTTACCCTTCTGATAGTTGGCGATCGCCGTATCTCTCAGGTTCAAGCTCTCGCCCACACTACTCACCAAGCCGCCACTATTCGCCATAAATACCCCTAGCAATAAAAGTGCTGTTGCCACCGCTAACACCCAATATTCCCCAGTCCCTCCGGTCTTCAACCGCCGACGCGGATTACTAACACTAATTGCCCAAACCGGATTAGGCCAAAATAGCTGCACCCCCTGCAACGTAAAGCAATCGGAGAAGCAAGACACTAAATGACCAAAGGGCAGACACCACCAACGCCAATCCGATAAGGCCAAGGGACTCACCACAGCAGCAATCGCCATGCTGGCCATGAGGGAATGGGTGATTGACCGATGAGGATAGCGGGCTTCAATCCACTGACTAAGGGGGAAAAATGTCCGCCCTAGAATGCTGCTGCTGGTGTCGAGGTCCGGCAATAGTGACCCAACGCAAGCCAATCCCAACGCCATCGGCTCAGCCGTCGAGAAAATTAAACTAGCTGAACTAACGGCGATCGCCATGTGAGTCACTGACATCATTGCCCTAACACCTTCTTACTGCCTCTAACATTCCCCAATTGTCGCAAGCCCATCGCCGCCACCAGAGAGCAGCCGCCCAAGATATACAGCGCCCGGTTGCCCGTGCCCATGCCGATGAAACGAACAACCGCAAAGGCAAACAACGCCGCAATGACAATGGGCATCACCGTCACATATTGCCTGTGCTCCGGCGCTTCCACCATGCCGTGCTTAGCATTGCGAATCACCTTGCGGGCCAGCATGGGATTTCTGCCAGCTAACGGCTCTAACTTGGCCAGCTCTTCATCGGTCACCTGCCAGTTAATGGCCTGCGCTTCCTCCCTCATGGTCTGGCGGATAGTGGCTGTTGAGGCAGTCCCAGTTGTATCTGCCCGCAGTGCAGAAAAATATCCCGCTCTGGCGCATGGGTGGCAAACAACGCCAACGTCACCCCCTGCCCCATGCAGTCCTCTAGCCAATAACGAATAGACGTGGTGAGCCGTTGCGCTTCCGGGAAGACAAACACCGTATCCTCCCCCACATTCATCAAGATTTCATCCTTGAGCACATCCACACTCAGCCCCCGGCCGTTCTCGTTCTCTGTCGGCACATCTAATTGAGTGGCGATCGCCTTAAAGAAGTTCTTGAGGCTCCCCTTATAACAAGCCAAAGCCACTAAACGCGCATCAATCTGATGGTAGATTTCCTCCGCCAACGCATTCAGCCCCTGCCCCGCTTCCGCCAGCACTAAGCAACTGTGATGGTCATCGACAGCCCCCAGGATTCTGTCTTTATCAGCTTGCTTTACCCAGCGGCATAGCGACGGATCAGACTGTCTGCCAAGTCGCCGGGATTCCACTTTGGGTTAGCCGCCTCCTTGGTGGCCTCCACCTTCTCTTTTAAATCTTCCGGTAACTGCTCTTCGTGCAACTGGTCAGCCACTGCCCGGACAACCAGGTGGGGCATGGCGGTTTCTTTAGCCTTCAGTTCTGCACCAGCTCGGAATAGCTGCTGTCCCATCTCATCCGTGGCGATCGGCTCCTCTGGTTGGGGATAGTCAATCTGATTATTAGTGCTGGTGATTTCTGCTGGATTGGTGTTAGTTAACTCTGATTGTTCACTAACCACTAGCTCCCCTTTTTGAGCTTCAAATCCCTGGCGTGTACCAGTTTTTTCTATATGCCTTCTTAACTGGATTAATAAGTTAAAGTCCTCTTGGGTGATGAAAGCTTTACGGTTTTCGTCTTTCTGTGTCTTGATGTCTAAAAATTTAATGTCTGAGTAGTACGTTTTTAATCCAATACCAAGTCTTGATAGTACATCTTCATTGTAAAATCTGGGGTAAATTTTAGGTGTGATTTTAGGGGGAGTCGTCATAAAATTTTCTGAGCCAGTTACATATAGTGTTTTTCTACTAGAAAGAATTTGGCAAGATTTGTAGGGGAGATCCGAAATCTCGCTGAGTCAACCCAAACAATTAGTACAAATTCCTTATTGACTGGTTTGATATAGGATACTGTCTACTAATGAATAGACACTGTAAAGTTAACACTGATTTAAGAGTGTGATGCTACAACATGACCACCAGAAATTACTAGGGGTTATCTCTAAAAGCAGAAACTTCGATACATGGTGGTATCGCTTCGAGGGTCCAAAAAAAATTAAGCCTTAACCCCTAGTAATTTTTTTGACTGACCATTGGGCTTCCCGTCCGGCTTTTCCCTGACGAGTAAAGATAAACCCCTGGCGTTCAAACGCTTCGCCCCGTGGCTTAACCCCTAGTAATTTTTCGATCTGCGTGGTGGTGAGTAACCAGCCATAGCTGACCGCATCCTCCAAATCCCTAAGATTATCCAAGGGCGATCGCCGGGACTCCATCAGTTGCATCAAGCCCATCATGCCCGGGTCAAAAGGCACCAAGTCAGTCAACCGTGGCAGGTTCAATGCTGGTCTCTTTCACTGCCGTCACCTGACTGGTTGGGACAAAGTTGTTGAGGGTTCCCCCTTCCGCCAAGTGTTCATCTAACTGGTCAAGTAATGCGACGGCTTCATCATTAAACAGGACTTTATTTCCCTCTCCGGGCCGGTTCCAATCCCAAGGAGTTAACGCGGTTGTAAAAACTCTGTCGAGTCTTGAGTTCATAGCGCTCCAGCAATTCGGCGATCGTCAACATAATCTATCCTCCAAAAAGGGAGTGTCTACTGATGCCTAGTGACAACTAGACACTAAAGTTGTTCGCCTCACTTTATACTGTCCAGTGGCAACTAGATATCCGAAAGCATTGCCAAAAAGCAATTACAGAAAAATTAACGGTGATTGTCTTGTTGTGACTAGACACTCGACTCATTAGGTCAACAAGACAATATCAATTGATGACTAGACAGCTCACTAGACACAAAAATTACTAGGGGTTACCGGCACGATTCGCCAATAAAAAAGGGACAACCTTCTGGTCATCCCTTTTAAAAACTTGTCGGTGGAATTTTGTTTAAGATTTCTGCTTGCGCTTGAAAGCGGCCCGGCGATCGCCTTGATAGTGGACTACATCTTCAGTTTCCAATCTATTAGTTTCTCTAGCGAGTAGAGAACAAATTCTGAAACTTGGGAGATGTGGTTGAAATATCCTGTTTATGTGGTTTCCAATCTATTAGTTTCTCCTGTAGCGAGTAGAGAAAATCGAACACCATGCCCCCTGGTCGGGAATCACGAGTTTGCGAGCGCAATCGGGTAGTTTCCTCAGCGAGTAGGGTAAAGCAGAAATGCCCGCAGCTGACTGTGGCCGAGTGGTTTCCAATCTATTAGTTTCTCTAGCGAGTAGAGAATACCCAACTCAAAAGGTTCCAGAGAAACCACGTAGGCTCACGGTAGAGCCAATCTCAATCACCTGGAAAGTCCCCGAAACGCAAACTTGACCCTCGATGTGAGTTTCCAATCTATTAGTTTCTCTAGCGAGTAGAGAACTCATCCCGTACGGAGGAGATGCTTGTCTGTACGGGGTGGGCGTACCCGTTTCCAATCTATTAGTTTCTCTAGCGAGTAGAGAATGATGCGCTTTCGTTTGGGGGGCTCTATAGGGACTAGCTGATTCATCCCGACATAGGTTTTCAATCTATTAGTTTCTCTAGCGAGTAGAGAATGGAGGTTGAGGAGGCATCCTTCCAGTTGAAATCCCCAGTTGCCAGTTTCCAATCTATTAGTTTCTCTAGCGAGTAGAGAATGGAAATTGATGCCAATGCCGTAGTCCAAGTGGAACGCATTTGTTTCCAATCTATTAGTTTCTCTAGCGAGTAGAGAAACTGACGCTAACTTTGTGGCTTTGCTGACGACTTTGAGCAAGTTTCCAATCTATTAGTTTCTCTAGCGAGTAGAGAAGGTTAAAGGCTCAACCCCTTACCCCACAACGAATTGAAGGCAAGTTTTCGAGGCTCACTTAAAATGATAGCAACAAACATAACAAAACCCCAAAAAAACAAGCTGAAACACAGACGAGAAAAGGCATCGAGGCTCCTGACGACTTTTGGTTATTTGAAGGGGATATCGAAGAGCCTCGCAGGCGAATCCTGTAACTTTTATCTAGAGGTCAGCTCACGAAACGGAAAAATCGTACTTTATTCTATTCACAAATCTAACTTCAACTGGCCCGGGACAATGTTTCCGGTGCGGTTGCAGTGATACCAAAGATGACAGGCAGCACAGAGGGGAATTAAGTTCGAGGGGTCATTATTGCCGGGGTCATAATCGGCATGATGAACCGTCAGGATGGGTCGCTTTTCCGCCTCGTTGGGCCGCCGACATTGACAATGGCAGCGGGCACATTTCCAGCCAGCCGCCTCCTTGATACCAGTGGCAATTTCTGACCAGTTGGCAGGATAACGGGATGGGTCACGGATGGGCATTAAAGTAAGGCTAATGGGTCGGTACTAGGGGTTATTTTCAGGCTTGAGCAGGCGGCCAGCATTAGTTCAAGATTTCTCAAAAATCAGGCGATCGCCGACGGGGGTAGGGGGAGCTGTACCGCATAGTACAGACTCAGAAAAAAACAGGCTGTCTAGCGATCAGTTGACAGTGTATAGTCACCGCTAGACATTGCCCCACTATACAGTGTCTACTACCAACTAGACAGACTTACCAAGATAAGCCAGGATAGAGGTTACAGACGCTTTTTTGCGTTCCCATTCCTGCACCACATCCAGCTTTGATTTAGGGATATAGACCGACCGCTTAACTCGGTTTTCACCTTCCCCTAGTTCATAGTGATAGTAGTACTGCTCATAGGATTTTTTTCCCATTGAGGTCTGCTTTTCGCAGTAGTGCAATTGAATGTAACCCGACCCTTTACCACGGCGACGCTTCCGCCGCTGGGTATTCCTGTTCGATTTCGAGGACTCGCAGGAGGGGGATGGCGGCTTGGGCCGGGGTGACAGTTCTGCCGGCGAGGATGCGGGCGGTGAGGTTTCCGGGGGTTCCGGCTTTACAGGTAAGTTTCGTTTGCCAGTCTCGACTACAGGCGAGGGCTTTATCCCCTTGGGACTTGCTAACGTGTCGGTGAACCAATCGGAAGGAAACCCCTGAAGCAGCGCCCAGGCGATCGGGGTCATAAGGGCTGGTTTTGGTTGACTGTCAAGTAACTGCTTTACAGTGTCAAATAGAACTGTCAAGCATTTGTTTTACAGTGTCAAGCTTTGGTGTTACAGTCAAAAAAATTGCTAGGGGTTCCCAGCATTGTTTCGAGGCCTTCCCATTGCTGTGCGGTTCGCCAACAAAAAAAAGGACAACCTATCGGCCATCCCTTTTAAAAACTTGTCGTTTGACCTTGACTGAAAAAAATGGACAGCTCCCAAGAGTTGAAAATCAAGGAGAATGTCCAAATGAGCCAAAAACCAAGACGAACATTTACAGATGAGCAAAAATCAGAGGCAGTGAAAATTGTCGAGGATTCGGGAAAACCCATAAGCCAAGTAGCCAGGGAAATGGGTTTGACAGAAAGTGTCCTGAGAAAATGGGTAAAACAAGCAAGAGTTGACAGCCATGGAGGAGGTAAAGGTCAATGATTTTGATGACCATCTGATGTTGACAGCGGCGGGATTATGGAATTTTTACTTGATGGCTGCTTAATTCTTCCTCCTAGGCTGGGAAGATTCACATAATGGAGCAAGCTAAATCAAAGCCTTACTATTTCCCAACTTCTCTATTACACTTTTCCCACGAAACTCGTGCGCCTCCCCCGCTTCCCCCGACTTCTTTTATGTACCGGGGGTGACTTTATCGATAACGACTAACGTGCCATCGGGTTCCACCGTCCAGACATCATAGCTACCGATAACATCGCCATTTTCGTCAATGTCCACGTTACCGCTAGCGCCCTGATAATTAACGGGCTTTCCTTCCCGAACCATGGCGATCGCCTCACAGGCATCGGTTACCTCTTCCCCTGAACCAGCGGCCACTTCCCGAATTTTGCTTTGAATGCCGGGGCCTGTGTTGGATTTCGCTGCTTCCGCCGCCAACATTAGGAGCACCGTCGCATCATAGGTATGGGGAACAAATGCCGTTAACTCCTTACTGGTTTTATCTTTCCACAGCGTCGTAAAATCTTCGAGGGCTTTACCGTCGGCTCCTGGAACCGTTCCGAGGGCACCACTTAACAGGGAATTGCCGTTGTTATCTTTGCCGACCTTCTCCACAAAGTCTTCCGAATAGACCCCATCGGTGAGGAGGAGGGTAACGCCATCCATCAACCCTTGTTTGTAGGCTGCCTGGACTAACACACTCCCCGTATCGGCATATAGCACTGCTGCCACCGCGTTGGGACTGTCCGCAAACGCTTGTCCCGCTTCCGTATCTAGGGTCGCCGCCTTGGGATCATAGCGAACCGGCTTGCCTTGATTAATGACCTCCACCCCTTCTGCTGCCACGGAATCCACAAAGACCTTTTCAAACCCGACTCCATAGTCGTTGTTGATCACCACGGTGGCCACTCTTTCAAATCCTTCCTTCTGGGCCAGGGCCGCCAGGGCTTGGGCTTGATAGGTATCAGGGGGGGCAGTGCGGGCCCAGTAGCCATTGAAATCGCCTGCCTCCGCTTGCTCTGTAAAGACTGGGCTGGTGCTACCGGGGGAAATCATCATCACCTGGTTTTTGACCGCGATGGGAACAGCGGCACTGGAGACGCTACTGGCAAACGACCCCACGACCCCGGCCACTTTATCCGCTTCTGTTAGCTTGGTCATGGCCGACACTCCAGCCGTGGGATCGGTTTGATCATCCTCCACCACCACGGTGACTGGTTGGCCATTCACACCGCCGCAGGCATTAATGGTTTCAACGGCAAGTTCCACCGCCAGCGGCATATTTTGCCCAATGGCTGACAAATCTCCGGTGGCCGGCAACAAGGCCCCCAGCTTGAGACCCTCACCACTATCGGTGCTGCCCCCCGCTTCAGGCGTTGCTTCCCCATTGCCATCGGGGGTGGTGGGTTCACTACAGGCCGCCAACAGGCTAGCGGTCGAGCCAGCCAAGATTATATTTAAGGCGATCGCCGTTAAGCGGCGGGGGGATTGGGTCCCAAACAGGTACATCTGCAGTGTGCCTCCTACAGTTTCAGATTAAGTTGTGGTTAACAATGACTGACCATCATAGGCTAACTAAGGCCCCTAGTCCGACAGAATGTTGCCCCCGCCATCTGGGAGGCACAGAAAATTTGACCTAGGCTAAGTGGGCTTCGAGGAACCATAAACGCTTGTCCACCACACGGGAAATTTCGGTGTACAAGTCGGCGGTATCCGCGTCCCCAAGCTCGTCGGTGTCATCAATGGCCTGACGGATATGGGCGCCATATTGACCGTAATGATCCGCTAAAGCCGTGACATGATCAATGCCTTGGATGGCGTCTAAGGGATATTCCGACAATAGGGAAGTGGCCGCTGCAATCCGACTCGTTCCGGCGGGCGTCCCCCCCAGGGCCGTAATCCGTTCCGCCACCATGTCCACGGTTTCGTCCATTTCGGTGGCCATTTCATCAAACAACAAATGGAGTTGATAAAAATCTAACCCCTTCACGGTCCAGTGAGCTTGTTTAATTTGGGTCTTCAGGTCAACGCTGGTGCTTAAGGTTTTGCCTAACAGGGCAATGACATCTTTGCGGACTCCTTCAGGGAGATCATTGCGGGTAGCATAAAGTTTGGTGGGAATTCCCATTATTCGCTCCTATGGGTGTGAATACCTCTTTATTTTACTGGTTCCATAGAGTCCTTTCTTTGCTATCCATGAAAATTGCCATTGCCAGCGACGAAAAAACCCCCCTAACGGATCACGTAACGGCGGCGATCGCCGCCGCCGGGCATGAGGTCATTTTGTTTGGCCCGTTGAAGGGAGACGAGGGGAGTTGGCCCTTTGTGGCCCAACAGTTGGCAGAGGCTGTCGCAGGAGGGAATGTGGATGAAGGAGTGTTATTTTGTTGGACGGGAACGGGTGCTAGCATTGCGGCAAATAAAGTACCGGGGATTCGGGCGGCGTTGGTTCGGGATGCCGAAACAGCCAAGGGCGCACGGTGGTGGAATGATGCCAATGTTTTAGTACTCAGTATACGGGCCACCTCCATGGCGATCGCCGATGAGATCCTAGACGCTTGGTTTAGCGAGACCGTGAAACCAGAGGAAAAAGACTGTATTCATTTGGTAACCAATATTGAAACGAAATATGCCCTGCCCTTCCGAAATAATTAAGCAACGTCCCGATCGGTCAATTTTTTCGGCGGCCGCCAGCCCAGTTATTTTTAGGGCAATGGCTGTAAAGCGGGAAAAAATCCGATAATGGGTAAGCAAATTCAGAATGTGTATTACCTGTTATTGAGAATTCGTTGTCTCATCCCCCCATCAAAGTGGGCGTTCTCGGCTTTGGTGGCCTAGGACAAGCGGCAGCCCGAATATTAAGCCTAAAAACCGAAATGCAATTGGTGGCTGTGGCCGATCACCAAGGCTATCTCAACAATCCGGACGGCATTAACCTAAATCAGGCGATCGCCATTTATCGTGATCAAGGCACGGTGGGGCATAGGGACGGGGGACAACTCAGCCAACAGAGCATTGCCGATGTAATCGCCGCCGCTGACGTGGACGGTTATTTTCTCGCGTTGCCGAATTTACCCAATACCTTCATGGCCGATGTGGCCCGTCAATTTATTCAGTCGGGCTGGCGGGGGGTTTTAGTGGATGCCCTAAAGCGAACCAGTGCTGTCGAGCAATTGTTGACCCTAAAATCAGACCTGGCCCAAGCTGGAATTACCTATTTGACCGGCTGTGGCGCGACCCCCGGCCTCCTCACTGCTGCTGCGGCGATCGCCGCCCAGAGCTACCACGAAATTCATCAGGTTCAAATTACGTTTGGGGTAGGCATTGCCAACTGGGAAGCCTATCGGGCCACCATCCGGGAAGACATTGCCCATATGCCAGGCCATAACGTGGATAAGGCCAAAGCCATGACCGATGCCGAAGTAACCGCTTTGCTGGATAAAACCGATGGCATTTTAGCGCTGGAAAATATGGAACATGCCGATGACATTATGTTGGAACTGGCCGGAATTTGCCACCGGGATCAAGTGACGGTGGGTGGGGTAGTGGATACCCGCAATCCCCAAAAACCCCTCAGTACCCATGTCAACATTACAGGGCGCACCTTTGAGGGGAGAATTTCCACCCATACCTTTACCTTGGGGGACGAAACTAGCATGGCAGCCAACGTCTGTGGTCCCGCCTTTGGGTATTTAAAAGCGGGTTATTATCTGCAACAGCGGGGTATCACCGGACTCTTGACCGCCGCAGAGGTCATGCCCCAATTTGTGCGTTAGGTTGGAAATCTATCCAGCTTGTTTGTGAACCGGAGGCGGGAAGCATTGATGAAAAAAAGCCTAATGGTTTGGTCACTCCTCGGGGGCTTGGTGGGGAGTGGCTTTCTGGCCGGGCAACTCCTGTCCCAACCGTCCCTGCTCCCCGGTAACCGGCAATTTTTTACCCATCCCCCCCGCCTGGTCAACAGCTCCACCACCTTCAATGCCGTCTCGGTGTGGGCCGCTAAATACTACTTCACCCTTGCCTTGCCTGAGGATGCCGGTAGCCCCCTAGCAAAAGTGGTTTTTCAGCAGCAGCAAAGCCCCGATCCCATTGATTTTTATCCTGATCAAACGACAGCTTTCTATGGTGATCGGCATCAACGTCAAGCCGCCATTGCCCTATCCACCACCACCTGGGATGCCCAAACCGGACAGTTTACGGTGGAATTTGCGGAGTCAATCCCCCCCGGCAATCAAATCACGGTGCGCTTAAAACCCAAACAAAATCCCGATTTCCCTGGGGTTTATCAATTTCGTGTGTACGCTTTTCCGCCGGGGAAAGACCCCCAATCCATTGACCTCGGTTTAGCGCGATTTCAGTTTTATCGCAATATTTTTTAAGGCCAACGATAACTACGCTTAAGGCCTCCGCTTTCGTGCCAACCGCTCGATCTTCTAAAATGTTTAAACGCTGTTTACAATTTATTTCCTCCTTTTTTGAAATGGGCGACACCATTACCCTGCTATCTCGTCGTGAAATCGAAAAAATGCGTCGGGCGGGACAACTCGCGGCCGGACTCCTGGACTATTTAGAGCCGCTGGTAAAACCAGGGGTTACCACCTTGGAACTCAATGACGAAGCAGAACGGTGGACAAAAGCACGGGGAGCGGTTAGTGCCCCTTTAGGATATAACGGTTTTCCTAAATCCATTTGCACCAGCGTCAATGAAGTGATTTGTCACGGTATTCCCCGCCGCAAACAGGTACTGAAGGAAGGAGACATCATTAATATTGACGTCACGCCCATTGTGGATGGTTACCATGGTGATACCTCTCGCACCTTCTTTGTCGGTCAACCCAGTCCCCTCGCTGAAAAGTTGGTGAAGGTCACCGAAGAATGTCTACAACTAGGCATCGAAGCGGTTCATCCCGGCAGCAAAATTGGTGACATTGGGGCAGCCATCCAAGCCCATGCTGAGTCCCATGGTTTCTCCGTGGTCAGGGATTTTGTCGGTCACGGAATTAGCAATATTTTCCATACGGCCCCCCAGATTCCCCATTTCGGCAAAAAAGGTAAAGGCAAGCGTATTCGGCCCGGCATGGTATTCACCATTGAACCCATGATCAATGAAGGAACCTGGGAACACATCATGCTGGATGATGGTTGGACTGCAATCACTAAAGATGGCAAGTTGTCTGCCCAATTTGAGCATACGATCGCCGTAACGGAAGATGGCGTCGAAATTCTCACCTTGCGGGATGATGCAAACTCTGACTAATCGGCTTTCATCCCAGGGCGGTTTAAACCCAAGAAATGACCCAATCGTTCTGCTCTGCGGCTGCCGTGATTTAAAAACATTATTTTGATCATTGGTCAAAAACCGCCCAAGAGGACGGATGCAATCAGCGTCATATTATCAACGACTCATTTTTTTATCCCTATCTTGGCGACGGCGATCGCGCCATTCCAGGCTGGTCAGATACAGAATGCCGCCACTGATCACGACCAGCATAACAAGTGCAGCCAAAAATAAGGTATTTAGTATCGGGGTTGGCGTAGCTTCCACAGTGGATAATGTCCTATAGTCTATAGTCCGCCCCGTCCCCAAATCACCATGCTGATCGACCAAGAGAACAGCACTAAGACGCTTATCCAGCCTAAAGTCAAAATGTCCATAGGGTTTTAATAAAAGAGGTGGTGTTAAACAAGTTTTCAGAGATTATTTTACCGTGCTGGTTGCGTTCCCCGCCAAATCCCATCCGCTATTCTACAGGTTTGTACCATTTCCGCCACATCATGCACCCGCACCACATCGGCACCATGGGCGATCGCCCCACAACAGGCAGCACTGGTTCCCCAAAGACGTTGTTTCGGGTCGGGTTGTTGTAACAGTTTTCCGATGAAGCTTTTTCGGGATGGCCCCACCAAGACTGGGCAGCCCAGGGATTTTAACTGTCCTAGTTCCCGCAATAGGGTCAAGTTTTGGGTTACTGTTTTAGCAAATCCAATGCCGGGGTCAATCATAATCTGCCCTGGTTGAATACCGGATTGATAGGCCGCTTCCAGCCGTTGACCAAAGTAGGATTGTATCTCCCCCAGCAAGTCGTCATAATCGGTTAATTGCTGCATTGTTTCGGGGGTTCCCCTCAGGTGCATCAAGATAATAGGGGCTTGGTGCTCAGCTGCGATCGCCAAAATCGTGGGGTCAAATTGGCCAGCAGAAATATCATTGATTATGTCAGCGCCCGCAACCAGTGCCGCTTTTGCCACTCCAGCACGGGTGGTATCGATGGAGATGGGAACGGAGGAAATGCGGCGGAGGGCAGTAATGACTGGAATGGTGCGCTGGAGTTCTTCGGCTAGGGAGATGGTCGTTGCACCGGGGCGGGTTGATTGTCCCCCAATATCGATAATGTCTGCTCCGTCTTTAATTAGTTGCTGGGCCTGGGCGATCGCCGTGTTTACGGAGTTAAACAACCCGCCATCACTAAAGCTATCGGGGGTAACATTTAAGATCCCCATGACATAGGTGCGATCGCCCCAATGGAATGGGTCGTTACGGATAGTCCAAGGTTGCATCGGCAGCAGAAAAACTTAATAACTGAATAGCGTTACACAACTAAAACCAAGATAAGTTTAGGGCCTCAGGGGCGAATGAAAAGACGACCTAGGCAGCGCAACTCTCCCTCATCCAGATGTAAGGCTTCAATATTGACATCATCCCCTAAGTCAACTTGTAACGTTTTCAATTCCTGTTGGGCGATGGTGGGTAACCCCATGAGTTGAATATTGTCTAAATGGAGTGTTTTGGGGTCAGGACAATGGAGGCTAGCGGATAAACAAACTGCTTGGCTCTCTCCGGTCGGGAATATGACTTCTCCCTGTAATTCAAAGGATTGTGGCCTTAAGGCGATCGTTTGCCACGTAAATTCAAACGGTTTTAAGACGGCTGCTGCTTCATCAATGCCTTGCTGCTCCAGAACGGCAATTAACAATTCCTGAAATGCTCCCCCTAACAGTTCCGAGGTTAACGAATTTTGCAAATGATATTGAAATAATCGGACTTCCCCTTCTATCCGGATGGGTTCTAAGATCTGCAATGGTTTCCCTTTGATAACTTGACCAATATTGACCCGGATATTTTCCCCCCGCACTGCCACTCGACCCAACTGTAGTCCTCGATAAACAGCTTGTTCACTATTCAACGCCACGCCTGGAACGTAACCCCGGAGAATTTGTCTATCTTTTCCTTCAATTTCCAGGTTTAGCACCTCCACCGTCTCCACTTGGGAGCGTAACCAGAGTTTGATGGCCGGAGAAAGAATTTTACTGATGAGATTACTATTAATAACTGGGGACACGGGCAGGCCTTCGTGACGGAATGTTGCCATAGCTTACACTTTAGTTTCCGCTAAGTGAAACCGCTCAATTGAAGCGAAGACCACTATCACGTTTTTTTCAGTGAAATTGCCTCAGAATCGAAAAGTTTTGTGTTGTTGCATGGCAAAGATCCTACGCCCAGTGGTGAATGGTTTGATGGCGAAAATCAATCCCTCAGATCAGGCTTTTTTCAATCAGATTCGTACTGCTTGAGATGACCTTAAGCTGCTTTTGTCATCACAGTCCGCCATTCCTGCAAGACAAAATACGGCACTTTAATCACTAGGTCGGCACCCTGGAGCGGTAATTGGAGCTCCCAAATGCCATTCCCCGGAATCGTTTCAAAATCCCTTAAAAATTCATACTGACCGACGTTTTCTCCTGGGCTTTGTTGGGCAAATTGATCAGGCAGGGTTAATTCCGTTGCACCGCTATGGATGGTGAGGGGGGCCGGGTGACGAAAGCTTGCCATACCGGGAAAACCCACAAGGCGCAAATGAACCGGGTTGGAGTCTCCGGTGCCGGTTTCTTTGAACAGAACCACCTGCCAGGGGTGTCCGTCCAGATCCTTGAGGGTTTGGTGGGAGCCGTAAATAACCTGTCCACTGTTGTTAAAGCTGTCACGGATATCGGCTTGGGCGGGCAGGCTCCCTTGCCAGATAACGGCGATCGCCAATATTGTTATTCCCACGTTGATGAGCCACCGCTGCCATGGATAGAACATAGTGAAAATCCCTAAATTAAAGGTTGACTGGCACTTTACCGCATTGTTGATTGGCAGGGACCGCTTCCATGATTTTTTTGGAACCGGGCAAATTCAACGCCGCCATAAAAGCCATAAAGCTCTGGTGATCGCGCCCCAGGAAACGAGGATTGAACCGCTTTTCTTCCCCAATGGTGGAGACGGTTTGTCCCCAATAATCGTGACCAGGATATACCGAGGTGGCGTCCGGCAGCGTAAAAAGACGCTGATGAATTACGTCATAGAACGTCCCCGCATCGCCACTTTGAAAATTGGTGCGCCCACAACCCCGAATAAGCAGCACATCCCCGGTTCGACTCCACCATTTTAATTCGGGAAACCCCAACGAAAGGATTCCACTATCACAATTACAGGGAGTTCCAGAGCTTGATAAGCTAACAAAGTGGCGTAAACCACTGCTGAGAGAGTACAAGCCACTGGTGATACCAAGCGCCCTTTGCAACAGAATGCATTAACTTCTGCTGTTTCACCCCATCTAAAATATTTCTCATCCCCGGTGATGACTGCCTCCTATGAGCAAAAGTGAACGTCGTATTTTTCTGCTGGAGTTTGAAAAACCCCTCCATGAATTAGAAACAAAAATCAATCAAATTCGGGAATTAGCCCAGGAAAAGCAGGTTGACGTTTCGGAGCAGCTCCAGCAGTTAGAAAGCCGCGCGGATCAACTACGACAGGAAATTTTCGGTAATCTGACCCCTTCTCAACAACTCCAGTTGGCGCGCCATCCCCGTCGCCCCAGCACCCTAGACTACATTCAAGCGATCGCCGATGACTGGTTCGAGATGCATGGCGATCGTGGAGGTTATGATGATCCGGCCCTAGTGGGAGGGGTTGCCCGTTTGGATGATCGCCCCGTGGTCATCATGGGCCACCAAAAAGGGCGGGACACGAAGGATAATGTGGCTCGAAATTTTGGGATGCCTGCCCCCAATGGTTATCGCAAGGCGTTGCGCCTCATGCACCATGCCAACCAATTCGGAATGCCCATCATTACTTTCATTGATACTCCCGGTGCGTGGGCAGGGGTTGATGCTGAAAAACTCGGCCAAGGGGAGGCGATCGCCCTCAATCTGCGGGAAATGTTTCGCCTGGATGTGCCCATTCTCTGTACTGTCATCGGCGAAGGAGGGTCGGGCGGAGCCCTAGGCATTGGGGTTGGCGATCGGGTCTTAATGCTCGAACACGCGGTTTACACCGTCGCAACACCGGAAGCCTGTGCCGCCATTCTCTGGAAAGATGCCAAAAAATCAGACCGGGCTGCAGTTGCTCTCAAAATCACCTCCAGCGACCTGCTTAAGCTCGGCATCATTGATGGCATTATTGCTGAACCCCCCGGTGCCGCCCACACGAAACCCCTAGAAACAGCGGCCCGACTCAAACAAGATTTACTGACCCACCTCGATACCCTTTCCCAGCTTCCGGTCAATAAACGTAGAGAGTTACGGTATCAAAAATTTCGCCAGTTGGGTCAATACCTGGAAAATTCTGCCTGACCCCCCACGAATCTCCGTGCCATGATTGATCCCCGACATCAATACGCGGTATGGTTAGTAGGGATCAGGAAAAAAGATAATTTTGAACAGTTTATTTGCTCAATTTGTGTCTACTTCCAATCGCTCTGACCTCTATTTATCGTTCGCTGTGGATCGTTTTAGCGCAACAGTCTACGGACATTGAAGGAAACTTCAGCAGACTCCCTCAACGTAAGAGCGAAAGCAATTAACTCTCTGGTCAATGGCAGATGAAGATCCGAAAAAACATGTCTTCTCCACTATCATATCAATCCGACTTTTTAACCTTAATCACTCCAATGTTTGTGGATGATAATTTAAAATTTAGGTCGCTTGAAGCAAGTGATTTAGAGGATACTGACTGACCCTTAAAATTATTGTTCATTTTTTAATAGTTCATATCTTTTATGGATGACTACAGGACTTGATTTTGACGAAAATCGAATCCTAATCAGCAAATGATGACCCGCTTGTATTGACTGATTATTTAAAGATTTGTCATTTAGAGTTAAAAACCAGTGCTTGATTCCGAAAAAAGTCCGCTGAAAACTTTTCTCGTTCCATTCTCCTGTCCTGCTATTGATCGCCAATCCGCACTTTTTCAATTGCCCCCTGACAAATAAGTTAGGCTAGTAGGTGTTTTCTCACCTGAAATTTATTGATTTCGTTCTGTTTTATTGATTATGACCATCGTTTCCTCCCAGTCCTCAGACAGCAGTATGGATGTCGATAACCGCATGGAAAAGCTTGCTCCGTTGCCGGATCGCAATACGGCTAATGGACATGCGGCCCAATATCACCGCGAAAAGGTGGAAACAGATAAAGACCGGATGATGACAGCCGTAACCACTCTGTTGGAGTCGGTAGGGGAAGATCCCCAACGCGAAGGACTACTGAAAACCCCGAAACGGGTCGCGGAAGCGATGCAATTCTTGACCCAGGGATATGACCAGTCCCTAGAAAAGTTAGTCAACGGTGCCATTTTCGATGAAGGCCATAATGAAATGGTCCTGGTGCGGGATATTGACTTTTTTAGTTTGTGTGAACATCATATGTTGCCCTTCATGGGGAAAGCCCATGTTGCCTATATTCCTAATCAAAAAGTGGTGGGATTAAGCAAATTAGCTCGAATTGTGGAAATGTATTCCCGCCGTTTACAGGTGCAAGAACGCCTAACCCGGCAGATTGCTGAGGCTGTTCAAACGATTCTTGACCCCCGTGGGGTTGCGGTTGTCATGGAAGCTTCCCATATGTGCATGGTGATGCGCGGAGTGCAAAAACCAGGTTCTTGGACAGTGACGAGTGCCATGATTGGTTGCTTCCAAGATGAGCAAAAAACCCGTGAGGAATATTTAAACCTGATTCGCCATCAACCCAGTTTTTATTAAGCGCGGTGTGAGGTATTTGTTTGGATGTGGCTACTATTCAGCAAACCATTCTCAAAGCGGGTTATGGCGCTCTTCTCCTTGATGAACGGCCTGAGATTCTCGGTTACGCCTAGACACTACATCTAGTAGTAGCCACCCGAATTCCCGCAGAGCCAGAGTTAATTGCCAGTGATTTAGGCACAGGACTCTAAGTTTTGTCAGTGAATTAGTATTGTCTAACTAGAAGGAACGAAAATGTTTTCCGAAAAAGCGCAGTCCAAAGCCCTATGATGAGTCTGATAAAGATTTTGTGAGGTATTGCTGCAATGGCTGAGTTTGATCCTGTTGTTCAAATGAAACAAGCTGTGGGACGGGCTGCGGCTGACCGGGTAAACTCCAATACTATTGTTGGCTTGGGAACGGGTTCCACCACTGCTTTTGCGTTGGAATTTATTGGCGATCGCCTTAAAAGTGGAGAGCTAACTAATGTGGTGGGTGTCCCGACTTCTTTTCAGGCGGAAGTCCTAGCCCGCAAGTATGGCATCCCATTAACCACGTTGGATGTAATCGACCACATCGACATTGCCATCGATGGCGCGGACGAAGTTGATCCCCAAAAGAACTTAATTAAAGGAGGCGGCGCAGCCCATACCCGCGAAAAAATTGTGGATACTTTCGCGGATAGCTTCATCGTGGTGGTGGATAGCGGTAAGCTCGTCGATAAATTGGGGTCAACCTTTTGCCTCCCGGTCGAAGTCATTCCCATGGCTCTGAGTCCTGTTATGCGGGCATTAGAAAAATTAGGCGGGGAACCCCAGCCTGAAGTCGAACTACGGATGGGCATTAAAAAAGCCGGTCCCGTGGTGACAGATCAAGGCAACCTTGTCATTGATGTCAAATTTGATCAGATTCCAAACCCAGCAGACTTAGAAATCCAGATTAATAATTTGCCCGGTGTGCTGGAAAATGGCCTATTTGTTGGGGTTACTGATGTCGTGTTAGTCGGTGAATTAATCGACGGTAAACCCAGTGTGCGGGAATTTTAGATCTGCTTCCAACTTAGGGGGTGCTGTGTCCTTTTGAAGAACTCAATGGGTTTCGCTATCGTGACCACGGGCTATGCAATTTAATGATTGTCTCGTCACTCAATGGTTGCAGGCCTCGCATCAAAACCCAACACAAATTCAGTGGGAACTAGCGCTACCGATTTAACCTGACAGCAAGATTTTTCTGCTGCTATGGCAACCCTAGATAATTGAATTGATAAGTAGAAAATTAATCGGCCTCCATTCCCACTATTCAGCCGTAGCATACTGAATTAAAGTTAAAGTCGTTATATCACGCTTTTCGGTGATTCTTGCGGTTAGCCGCTTCTTTATGTCCTCTAGCCAGTTCAAGTCAGCAATGCGGAAGCTCCGGAGTGAACAGCGTAAGTTGGGCACCACGGTGTCACAACATACTCCGCGTCGGGTTAACCGTTTGTTCAAATGGATGTCACCGGGCTTGTTTGTTAAACGCTGGCTGTTGATCAGTTTGGTGGGATTACTACTTATTACGCTGGGGTTAGCGATCTGGGTTAAGTTAACACCAATCTATCGAGTGGGCTCTTTTGTTGCCCAAGCACTGGACTTCGTCACCAATCTTTTTCCGAGTTATATTTCGGGGCCAATTCTACTGGCGGCAGGTTTATTTTTAGTCTTTTGGGGTCAAAGCCGCACGGTGGGAACCATTACAGAGGTGCTCCAGCCCAACAGTAGTCAGGAGTTAGTCGATAAACTGCTCAATCATCGTCGCCTCAATAAGGGGCCCAAGATTGTGGTAGTGGGCGGTGGCACAGGGCTTTCTACCCTTTTGCGGGGACTCAAGCACTACAGCGCTAACATCACAGCCATTGTGACTGTCGCAGATGATGGCGGCTCGTCGGGGCGGCTCCGGAGAGAAATGGGGATACTCCCACCGGGTGATATTCGTAACTGTATTGCGGCATTAGCGGATGAAGAAAAATTACTGACCGAGTTATTTCAATATCGCTTCGAAGCGGGGAATGGACTGTCGGGTCACAGTTTTGGTAATCTTTTCATCACGGCCATGAGTAACATTACAGGGGATTTAGAAACGGCGATCGCCGCCAGCTCGAAGGTTTTAGCGATCAAAGGGCGAGTATTGCCGGCCACGTTTGCGGATGTCAAGCTCTGGGCAGAAATGACAGACGGCCGTTACATCGAAGGAGAGTCTAATATCCCCCTGGCTAAAGGGCGCATCCAACATATCGGTTGTTTACCGGAAAATCCCCAAGCCCCCCCTGCGGTAATTAAAGCGATTCGGAGTGCAGACTACATCATCATTGGTCCAGGCAGTTTGTTCACCAGTATTATTCCAAACCTTTTAGTTCCCGATATTCAAGCGGCGATCGCCCAGGCTAGGGCCCCCCGCATCTGCGTTTGTAATGTGATGACTCAACCCGGTGAGACCGATGACTATACCGTTTCTGAACACCTCGCGGCGATCAATGCCGTTTCTCCTAAACGACTGTTTGATGCAGTTTTGGTACAACGACATGCCCCCTCTCCCCAAGTGCTCGCAAAATACGCCAGTGAAAATTCCCACCCTGTCTATTTGGATCGGGAAATGGTGCAACAGATGGGAGTCCGTATTGTTTTAGCGAATGTGATGACGGAGGACCCCCAGACCCATCGAGTTCGCCATGATCCGCAACGGTTAGCCCGTACCCTTATGCGCTGGTACAGCGGACAGCGGTAAAAATTAATCGATTGAGGACAGTCACGCTATCATGTAGCATGGTATCCTTCGATTTTTCCCCTAATCCGTCGGTATGATTTCTGTTAATGACAATAATTTCAACCACCTGGTTCTGGGGTCATCAAGACCAACTCTGGTTGCTTTTGGGGCTCCTTGGTGTGGATTGTGTCATTTCCTTAAGCCTTTGTTGGAACGCATGGGTCAAGAGTGGGGGGAAGAGTTGATGATTGCGGAAGTGAATGCGGATATTAATTTGCGCCTAGCCAATGCTTACAGGCTTAAAAATCTCCCCACGTTGATTTTATTTCGTCAGGGTAGAGTGGTGAATCGGCTAGAAAACTTTCGCCAACGAGAAGATTTACATCGTATTCAACAACAACTGGCTGTTTCGTTGGAATACCGAGATAAAAATCGCTGAAATTTTTTCCGACTTAGCTCATTGAGCTAACGCTTTGCAGGGCTCTATCTATCATCCGACCTTTTTTCAACATCAGTTTGTCTTTATTGACCTATGGTTATTGCCCCCGATATCGCATCTCAAAAAACGCAGGCGATCGCCACTCGGCTTGCAAGTATTGTGGGCAAAGACGGAGTCATTCGGCGCAAAGACGAATTATTGACCTATGAATGTGATGGTCTAACCGGTTATCGGCAACGACCGGCACTGGTGGTTCTACCTCGTACCACAGAGGAGGTGGCCGCTGTGGTGTCTATTTGTCATGAGGAAAAAATTCCTTGGTTAGCGCGGGGGGCCGGCACTGGATTATCTGGTGGAGCACTACCGGGGGTCGATAGTTTGTTAATTGTTACCACCCGGATGCAGCAAGTACTTTCTGTGGATTACACCAACCAAACGGTGGTGGTACAACCCGGGGTCGTTAATAATTGGGTCACCCAGACAGTAAGTGGCGGCGGTTTTTACTATGCGCCTGACCCCTCAAGTCAAATTGTCTGTTCAATTGGTGGCAACATTGCTGAAAATTCAGGCGGTGTCCATTGCCTAAAGTATGGTGTTACCACCAATCATGTACTCGGACTCAAGTTAGTGATTCCCGATGGCTCGGTCATCGATGTAGGGGGACAAATCCCAGGTATGCCGGGCTATGATCTCACCGGCGTTTTCGTTGGCTCGGAAGGGACATTAGGCATTGCCACTGAAATTACCCTCAAAATTCTGAAAACGCCAGAAACCATCTGTGTGGTGTTAGCGGATTTTATGTCCCTAGATGCCACCGCCCAAACGGTTGCAGATATTATTGCAGCGGGTATTGTCCCGGCTGGGATGGAAATCATGGATAACTTCAGCATTAATGCGGTTGAAGATGTGGTAGCAACCAACTGCTATCCCCGTGATGCCGAAGCGATTCTCTTGGTTGAACTCGATGGTTCTGCCATTGAAGTGGATGTCAACCGTGAAAAAGTGGTGGAAATCTGTAAGCAAAATGGGGCACGGGACACGGCGATCGCCTACGATGCCGAGACTCGATTAAAAATGTGGAAAGGGCGAAAAGCGGCTTTTGCTGCAGCGGGTAAACTGAGTCCCAGCTATTTTGTGCAGGATGGTGTGGTTCCCCGCACCCAGCTAGTGCAGATCCTCCAAGACATTAACGCCCTCAGCGAAAAATATGGCTTCCGCATTGCCAACGTTTTCCATGCGGGTGATGGCAATCTACATCCGCTGATTCTTTATGATCAACGGCAACCGGGGGAATGGGAGCAGGTCGAAGAACTGGGGGGCGAAATCCTCCGGCGTTGCGTGGAACTGGGCGGCAGCCTTTCCGGTGAACATGGCATCGGTATGGATAAGAACGATTTCATGACCAGTATGTTCAATGAAATTGACTTGGAAACCATGCAGTGGGTTCGACAGTGCTTTAATCCTGACAATTTAGCGAACCCAGGCAAACTATTTCCTTCCCCCCGTATGTGTGGGGAGGCGGCAAGTGCAAAAAGAATAGGCTAATGGCGTGTCATATAAGTTTGGGCTTGGGCTTTCCCTTATAATCTAACCAGTTTGCGTTTACCGATAAATTGAGACGCTATTCACTCCTGAAGTTTACTCTTTCAATTGTTGACTATGTTGCCATTGCCGCTGATCGCCGACGGAAAAGGATTTATTCGTGCGTTGGAAAATGCAGGGGCGCTTGCGGTTTATGCGCCACTCGAAGGGGGGTATGAAGGGCGCTATTTACGCCGATTGCGGGCATCTGGCTACCAGAGTCTGTCACTCTCGGCCCGGGGACTGGGGGATGTGAATGCTTATCTTATGGATACCCATGGTGTCCGTCCTCCCCATTTGGGTAAAAAAAATATTGGTCAAGATGCCACAGTGGGCCCAGTCTATTTTGTGCCTCCGATCGCCGGTTACCAGCTAGAAAGTTTGCCGTCGGGATGTAAAGGGTTAGCCCTTTGGCTAGTGGAAGGATTTATTTTATCTAGCACTGAACTCCAGACCTTGATTAGCCTGACCCAACAAGAACCCCGGCTGAAAATCGTTTTGGAAATGGGGGGAGACCGGGTCTTTCGTTGGCAGCCCTTGACGGAATGTTTATCGGCAGCATAGGAGATATTGGCTTTGCTTCTAGCGGTAGCTCATTAACCATGTCCGCCCACTCTGCCCGTCCCTTTACCCTTTTATCCCTTGGTGCGGCGATCGCCACGATGGGGCTAAAGTATTTGGCCTATCGCATGACTGGTTCCGTGGGATTATTATCCGATGCTTTAGAATCTTCGGTGAATTTGACCGCCGCATTAATCGCCCTTTGGGCCTTATCTGTGGCAGCCGCGCCTCCTGATGCAGAACATCCGTTTGGACACGGTAAAGCCGAATATTTTTCCAGTGGACTGGAGAGTGCGTTTATTCTCATTGCCGCTGCTGGAGTTATCTATTCAGCGGGCGATCGCCTCCTTCATCCCCAAGCAATCCAGTCTTTCACCGCCGGGCTACTGCTCACGTCATTAGCGACATTGATCAACGGTATTGTCGCGTGGATTTTGCTCGGAGCTGGCAAGCGCTTACAGTCAATTACGTTACGGGCAAATGCCCAACATCTACTGACCGATGTTTGGACCTCTGTCGGAGTCATTTTGGCCGTAGTCTTGATTGTCATCACCGGCTGGCAATGGCTCGATCCGGCGATCGCCTTACTGGTTGGACTCAATATTATTCGTGAGGGGATTAAGCTGCTGCGGGAGACCCTATCCGGGTTGATGGATCAATCCCTGCCACCAGAACAATTACAGCAAATTACTCGCCATTTCTCCCCCTATGAGTCCCAAGGATTACGCTTTCATTTGTTACGGACACGGTTAGCTGGCTCCCAATCGTTTATTTCTTTCCATGTGTTGGTTCCGGGGGACTGGAGTGTTCAACAGGGCCATGACCTCTGTGAGTCTCTGGAAACGGCGATCGCCAAAACAATTTCCGGCGCACAAGTCTCCACCCACCTAGAACCCCTGGAAGATCCCCGTGCCTGGGACCACGAGCATCTTGCTAGCTTGCCCAAATAAAATTACTGTGATTCCTCTACACGCCAGACTTTTACCGTCTTATCTTCAGCCCCACTAAATAACGTCTTACCATCCGGGCTAAAAGCCACCGAAAGAACCCACCCTTCATGTCCAGTCAAGGTCGTGATTTTCTGCCCCGTGTTCACGTCAAATATCATGATAGACCCTTCTTTATTGGCAGTGGCAACCATGGTGCTGTCTGGGGAAACAGCAATCGTATTAATTTCCAAACTTGGCCCTTTAACTGACACTAATTCCTGGGCAGTCCCCAATTGCCACACCTTAACAAAATTACGCACTGCTCCCACGAGTTTTTGATTATTGGGAGTCACGGCTAACGCATTGACAAAACCGGGTTGCTTAGGGGTTGTTTTAAACAACTCGAAGGTTTCTGCATCCCAGAATTTAATCGTGCGATCCGAGCCGATCGCCCCAGTAATAAAGTATTTTCCATCGGGCGTAAACACAACATCGTTGGTGGGTCCCACATTAGTTGCCAAGGTTTTGATTAAATCACCGGAATCCAGATCCCATACACGGATAGTCTGGTCTCCACCGCTAACACTCACAACCTGTTTTCCATTGGGATGAAGGGCGACGCCACTCACTTTTCCGGTGTGTCCGTTCAAGACCTTAGTTCTCTCTCCGTTACGGACTTGACGAATGGTAACGCTATCGTCACCGGCGGTCACCATTTGTTTGCCATCGGTACTGACAGCGATATTCGTAAAATCGTTGACTTTGGCAGAACGGCCATAGACGATTTTTCCCTTCTCTAAGTCGATGAGGCTAATACGGTTATCTGCGGTGCCGACGATGAGAAATTTGCCATCAGGCGTGACACTCAGCGCCGTAATAATCCCTTCAAACCCCTGAAAGTCTTGTACTGTAAGTTGAGCTTGGGCCACTTGGGTTGCTAACGGTGGCACTAAAGGTGATACGGAATTTGCCTGCACGTTCAAGCAAATAGGGGCAGAACCGATGGCTCCAGCCAGGATACTGGAGGTTAACCAGGAATGTAAGGGAATTTTCATAGAAATAACGATTTTTATTGTTTATCTGCTTTTAATCATAGCTAGCATTGATCTCCTCTCGATCAGAACGTAATACAACTTAAAAAGTACAATTCACCCTCTGTCCCACTGCCAAATAGTTTCATATCATGCTCAATTAATGAGGTTAATTTGTCCGTTTTGAGATGGGAGAAGAGGGAAAGCTTGGATTGTTTGGGTCTCAGACAGAAAGGTTACTATAGAATTGTTTGAAATTTCTTCTCTTTCCTGCGGATGAGCGACCGGGCCGCATCCTTTTATCATGAGTCAGATTTATTTGTGGATACTGGCTGGAAGTTGTCTATGTTTGCTTGAGGTAATCTTTCCGGTTGCCTTTGTGGCAGTCATGATGGGACTCAGTGCCATCGTTACTGCTGGAATTGCTGTATTCATTCCTAGCTTCACGATTCAAGCAGCCTGCTGGTTAATCTTGTCGGTCATTTTTATTGCAGCTTCCCGTCGCTTTGTTCCCCCGAAACAAGCAAGCCACCGTGCCCTTGCCGATCCTGTTGAAGGAAAAATGTTGTCGGCGATCGCTCCCGGAGAAAGTGGACGAGTACTTTACGAAGGCAATTCTTGGCGAGCGGAATGTCAAGACCCCCAGCAGTCAATCGCCCGGCACGAAAGAGTCTATGTTTTGGGACGCCAGGGCAATACGCTATTGGTTTACCCCTTGTCGAAACTGAACACCGAACCAATCTCTACTTTGCCTGAGTCCCCCTAGACCTCCAGCATTAAAAAGGCTCTGCCCTGTTTCCGCACAATTATATTTTCCTCGGCAATGTCCGCGGGGCTATGATATTATTGATTCCGGTTTACCCTGCGGGTATAGTTTAGTGGTAAAACCTTAGCCTTCCAAGCTAATGATGGGGGTTCGATTCCCCCTACCCGCTTTTGACTGTCACAACAATTCATTAATACTTGCTAATGGTTTGTTTTTTTAATAGATAAACAGCCTGGTTGACTGACAAAATTTTCAGAGCTTTTGCAAAATAAGCGCTCCAGTCAAAACAGACCCAATTCTGTAGATCCCCTCCGGTGTAAGGCTTTTAGCTTTGGGAAGGCTGGGGATTCTTCACATGAGACTAACCGGCTGAGCTTCAAGAGAGTAATGGCATCCTTTTCAAGCATTCTCTATAAACCTTAACAGTCTCTTACGTTGCCATGGTCAATATGATGATTCGTCGCCTTGCCTAAGACCCTTCAAACAGATTCTAAGTTTTGTTGGTATTCGCCTCATCAATTGCCATACTTTTAATGTGATGTGTAAAAGCAGCGATAACCACATATTCACCATCGGTCTAATCGGAGTGGGGGCATTGTTTGATGGCTAAGGTCATGATTGTCGGTGCTGGCGGCGTTGGGAACGTCGTTGCCCATAAGTGTGCAGCATTGCCCGCTTTTTCGGATATCTTGCTGGCGAGTCGCACAGAGGCTAAATGTGAGCAGATTGCTGCCAGGGTCGGGTCAAGCAAAATCACCACTGCCCAATTAGATGCATTTGATGTTGCCGCCACAGTCAAGCGCCTCCGGGAATTTGGAGCCGATATTTTAATTAATGTGGCGTTACCCTACCAAGACTTGGTTTTGATGGATGCTTGTTTAGAAGCTGGTGTAGATTATTTAGACACGGCAAACTATGAACCGCCGGAGGTGGCTAAGTTTGAGTACTCCTGGCAGTGGGCTTACCAAGATCGATTTTGCGATGCGGGTTTAACCGCCATTCTGGGGTGTGGCTTCGATCCAGGGGTTACCGGAGTCTTCACCGCCCACGCCCTCAAGCACCATTTTGATGAAATTCATGCCCTCGATATTGTGGACTGCAACGACGGCAATCATGGCCAAGCTTTCGCCACCAATTTCAACCCAGAAATCAATATTCGTGAAATCACCCAACCCGGTCGTTATTACAAAGATGGCGCTTGGCATGAAATTCCGCCCCTCTCTATCAAACAAAATTTACCCTATCCCCACATTGGCGATCGGCCTTCCTATCTGCTGTATCACGAAGAGTTGGAATCCCTGGTCAAAAATATTCCAACCTTGACGCAGGCGCGGTTTTGGATGACTTTTTCCGATGCTTACATTACCCATTTAAAAGTTTTAGAAGCCGTTGGCATGACCCGCATCGATGCCGTGGATTACCAGGGGCAAAAAATTATCCCGTTGCAGTTCCTTAAAGCCGTCCTCCCCGAACCTAGTTCGTTGGCCGAAAACTACACCGGGCAAACGTCCATTGGTTGCCATCTCCAAGGGATTAAAGATGGTCACCCCCGGCGATATTACATCTACAATAACTGCGACCATGCGGCCTGCTACCAAGAGGTAGGTTCCCAGGCGATCGCCTACACAACAGGGGTGCCGGCCACCGTCGGGGCGTTGATGGTGGTGCAGGGAATCTGGAAAAAACCGGGGGTGTTTAATGTGGAGGAACTAAACCCCGATCCTTTCTTAGAACAGTTAGCAAATCTCGGGTTACCGTGGCATGACGTCATTAATGCGCCTTCCCCGTTCCAGGTCAGTAATTGAGCCTACTTACTTAGCTCGCAAGATATTCACTCAAATCATCAATTAATCGGGGTAATTCCGCCTCGGTGGTCAGCCGTAGACGATCATCTCGAACCGTCAATAGCACTTTAGCGGCAAATGGGTTGGGATAAAGATTGGGGTTACAAAATACTTCCAGGAAGACATCACCGCCATATTGATACTCCATATTGAGTTGCTTTTCTGGTCGCCCTCCCTCTGCTACCTTAGCGGCGATCGCCTTAAGGCTTTTGACGAGTTGATGGATCTCCCCTTGGAGGGCTTTTGCTGCTTCTGGCGTGAAGCGAAAAGAAACTGCGCCAGTGACAAGATTGAGCGTTAAAGAAGCAGACATGGTCAAACCTCAGCAAAAAATAGACAAGAAAGTCGGGCAGAAATTTCTACCCGTTATGACAGGAAAAATAGTTAAATAGCCACTAGCGATGGGTGCGGACAGTTAACACTTGGGGGGGGGTCGCATCAGGTGGATATAACAAATCCACTTGCACCGTTCTTTGCTGGCCCGGTGGGAGAGTTAGAACAACTAACGGTGCTCCCCGTTGCCCTCTCCGTTGCACCAAGTGATAATAACGGTTTTCGGGCTGCCCCTGATCATTTTGGTAACGAAATTGCACCGTACCACGATAGAAAATGTTTTTGGCTGGTGGGTTGAGATAGGTGACCTTACCCTCTGGATCATCAAACTTGAGCGGAGTTTCGATGGCCAAGCTGACTTTTTTGGGTTGACGGGTTGGGTTGACTAACGGCAGGGTTAAGCTGTACTGCACACCATAATTACCATGGGCCTCATAGGCTGTATCTGGATAACGGACTTCCATCTGCGCCGCTTGATTTTGCTTCGTGCCCATTTTGCCGCCCTCCAGGGTACTGATGGGATAGGCAAAACCCTGACCTAATTGGGGAATCTTGAGTTGTTGACTGCCGGGATCAGTCACATCGGCCTGCCAAGTAGACCCCAGCGACACTCCGGCAACACGACTGTAAATACGTCGTTGACTGTTGCGGGGAATGCGATCCCGTGGGCGCATCAAGTCCGCGGTTTTGAGTAACTTTTTCCAATCCTCTAAAGTGGGTTGACGTTCCCGTCCAGCCCCATTTCGAGGTGCATGCATTGCCATACTCGCGGCATAAATCGGCACATCCGTGTGCAGTCGAAAATAAGCCGAAAAACCATTGCGAGTGAGGCTGTGATTAAGCGGTAACGGCTGGCTGAATAACATTTGACTCTTGCTAGGGGGAATAACCATTTGCGCTGGATATTTTTCTTGTCGCTTACCCCGCAAAATATCATTCATGACCCGGCTACCGGGGCCAGAAAAAACTGAACCGGCGTTATTATTCTTCACCGGCGGTAAAACACTAAAAGGGGCGTCCGGAAACGTGAGGGCACTAGCGGCTTGGTTTAATTTGACGGTAGCCGGCTGCTTGCTCCCATTAAACAACAAGACCCCCAAATATAAGGTTCTACCTGATGGCGACGCCCGCACCACATGATGGGCAAATACATCAAATCTGCCTTTAAACGGATGATTTAAATGGGCATAGGGTGACCCCATCCCAATAGATGGCAACGTGGAAATAATGATGCCTTCGTTAAAAATTAATTCTGGATTGTTGCTATTTAAGACAGGAATTTCATCGAGTTTCCCCGGCAACGGCCGCATTAAGGGGGTGATTGCCTTAAATTCCGGTTGACCTACTGGGGGAGATGAGTCGGGAATTGTTCTCGGTTGGGTAACCGCGGGGGGGGCTTGGACAGGAATATTGATGGGATCAGCTTGAGCGAACAGGAATGGCAACATGAATGCTAGTAACAAATTTCAGAAGAAGGAGAAATCACAAAATAGGACTTTCCTTATCATGTCATTTACTACTGACCGAAAATTCTTCCAGAAGATTCGTGAACGGTTAAATACGTTTAAAAAAGTGACCTGTATTTCAAAAAAAAGTTGCTGCCCCAAGGACAACAACTAGCAGAAATAATACCTATTCGGTGGAATTATTCTTAATGTTCAATTCAGTACCGAAAGACCGACGTTGACAGGAAATGAAACACAGAAAACTCAGTTCAGAGTCGATGCTAAAACTTATTCAACAACGACTTTACCCACCATTCCGGCTCCCCGGTGGGGGGCACAGTAATAATCGTAGGTTCCCGGCTCAGCAAAAGTAGAAGCATATTCTTCGCCAGGGCTAAAGACTAGCGCTTTGTGGGAAAGCTCATCGTGACCATCAAAAACCACGTTGTGGGGGGACAGTTTGTTATTAACCCACTTAACTGTGTCTCCTGCCTTGATGGTAACAGTAGAGGGATCAAATGCTAGAGCACCACTGTCTGCACCCATTTTGACCGTAACGGTCTCTGCTGCCGCAGGACTGACCACTAGGAAGAAACTCGACACAATCAATAACAAGCTAGCTAGTGCAGTGAATAATTTTCTAGACATGCGATTTAAAATATTTGTTGGGTTTAAAGCCATATCAATCTTGATTAATACAGGATTAATAGTGGTTTTTTTTACTTGTCGTATGCTATCACAATGTTTGACGGTGTGTCATAGGAAAAATGTAGTCGCAAGGCAAACTCGTAAATGCCGCCGCCGCCAAACACAAAAACGGCAAATACACCAATACCTCCGCCAATGGAAACGGGAACAGATAGGCGTTTGTCACTGAATAATTTCCTGTGGACTCAGTCACCAGCGATTATTGACAAGTTGCATTTGAGGCAACATAGATTTTAGGGAGTTAGGATTGAGATAACGTCAAACGCTGATCCCGAGAATTTATTGGGGTTTTCGTCGTGTCTTTCCTATTTCTCCGTTCGTCTTAATTAACCTTTCCTAGAACTGAGAAACCCAATTAAACAATCGCACCCAAAATTTTGTTCAACTTATATGTCACTGGAATTATCTGAGATCAAACGTCAACTCGAAACACTTGCTTCACGCCTGGGTCAAACCCAGGACTATCTTTGACATCCCTAGTCTTAAAGCCACTATTCAAGATTTAGAGCAGACGGCGGCACAATCGGACTTTTGGGACAATGCCGAACAAGCGCAGCAGACCCTACAGAACCTAAATGAGGTTAAATCTCAACTAGAACAATTCCAGACGTGGCAGCAACAATGGGACGACAGTCAGGCGATCGCCGAGTTGTTGGAGCTAGAAGCTGATACGGCGTTGTTAACCGAAGCGGAGACCACCGTTCAGCAGCTAGAAAGTGAATTAGACCGCTGGGAACTTCAGCAACTCTTATCGGGCCCCTACGATGCCAAAGGGGCAATCCTAACGATTAATGCCGGAGCGGGTGGTACCGATGCCCAAGATTGGGCAGAAATGTTACTGCGAATGTACACTCGCTGGGGTGAGAAGCAAGGCTACAAGGTTCATTTAGCTGAAATTTCAGAAGGAGATGAAGCCGGCTTGAAATCAGCCACCCTAGAGATTACGGGACGCTATGCTTACGGTTACCTCAAAGGCGAAAAGGGAACCCATCGACTGGTTCGAATTTCACCATTTAACGCCAATGGCAAGCGACAAACCAGTTTTGCCGGGGTTGAAGTCATGCCTTCCCTAGGAGATGACGCGATTAACCTGGACATTCCCGACAAAGACTTAGAAATCTCCACCTCCCGGGCGGGTGGCAAAGGGGGACAAAATGTCAATAAGGTGGAAACGGCGGTTCGAGTGGTGCATCTGCCGACGGGCTTAGCGGTGCGGTGTACCCAAGAACGTTCCCAGTTGCAAAATAAAGAAAAAGCCTTGGCGATTCTGAAGGCAAAGCTACTGATTATTCTCGAAGAACAGCGGGCCCAGGCGATCGCCGAAATTCGGGGCGATATGGTAGAAGCTGCCTGGGGCAACCAGATACGCAACTACGTGTTTCACCCTTACCAGATGGTCAAGGATTTACGCAGTAGTGTGGAAACAACTGACGTTAACGGTGTCATGGATGGAGAACTCACCGCCTTTATTGAGGCTTATTTACGTCAGGCTAGTCGTGGAGAGACGGGCTAGCATGACCTTTCCTGCTTGCTGAAATGTCTAATTACCTGGCTAACAAGTCGGTCTTGCTAGCCTAATTCCGAATTTCTCTTCGTTTTAAAACTGAGTTTGATGCAACAGCAAAATGTTCGCATACTCAGTCAGACTTGATAGGACAGGCAATAAATAGGACTAGACGTTATACACCAAGTTGTAACCTTTCGTCAGTAACACTCAACTATAAATAACTATAAATAGGCTTTCATAAACTGCTCTGCTTGGCGCAATGTCTCCGGCGTGCCAATGTCCAAAAACGGGGCTTCGACAACCGCTACCCGGAGGGGCACTGCCTGTTGTAATAATGACGGAAAAACATCATATTCAAAACTCAGGGGCAATTGTTGGGGAAATTTATCGACTGTTTCGGCTCGAAAAAGATAAACGCCACTATTGATTACATCAGCCCCTGTTCGTTTTTCCGCAAATTGGGTGAGGTTGTTGTCATGGTCAACCCTCAAAGTGCCAAAACGGGCTGCATCCTCCACCATGACACCAAGTAGCGCCCCCTGAATTTGGGGATTTTCTAGCACGGCGATTAGGGGATGATAATCGGTAACAATCAAAGAATCCCCGTTGAGCACCAACCAAGCTTGTGTTTGGGACTGGATATCGGCAGGACAATGTTGAATGGCATGAACAAATCCCCCCCCAGTGCCCAGTGGTTCCGGCTCCGCAACACAGACAACGTCTAAAGGCGCAAGATCCGAATGTTGGACATACTCGGCCACTTTATCGGCTAAGTAACCCGTCGCTAAAACAACCCGTTGAATGCCCTGTTGTTGTAAAAAACGTAATTGCCAATCTAAAAAGGGGCGATCGCCAATGGGGGCAAGCGGTTTGGGTAAATCAGGAAGTTGGGCTTTAATGCGCGTGCCAAAGCCCCCCGCCAAGATGACAGCGGTAACCGTTGCAGAAGAAAAGGTCATCAGTCATTTAATGTAAAGATTGCGCAATAGTATGTTTTCCTGATTGTCCTAACGTTTTTACCATGTTACGTCCCGTTCCCCGCTTCTTGGCTGCTAGCTTAGTTTCCCTATTTACCCTACCCGTAGCGACGTTAAAAAGTCAGGCATCTTTACCCCGGCCGGTGGATGAAACCGTTACTTGTGAATTACTGATAGTCGGCGGTGGCTTAGCGGGAACAGCGACGGCGTATGAAGCTTTGTTAGCCGGCAAAACAGTTTGCATGACCGAGTTGACTGACTGGGTGGGGGGACAACTCACATCCCAGGGAACGGCCGCCTTGGATGAAAAAGCGACCCAGACCGATCTGCTTTATTACCCCAAGGGCTATCTGGAATTGCGGGAACGGATTAAAGATTTTTATGGTGTCCAAAATCCGGGAAACTGCTGGGTTAGTCGTTCCTCCTGCTTTTTACCCAAAGATGGGCACCGCTTCTTGATGGAACAATTGGAGGCAGCAGAAAAATCTGGCCATGGCACCCTCAAGTGGTTTCCTTCCACGGTGATTAAAGATCTTGAAATTCAGCCCCGAGGCAATGGAGAACAAATTATCTCGGCGATCGCCATTCAACATCAACCGGCCCCCCAAGCACCCCCATTAAACACCCAGCGCCTGTCGGAAACCATTGTCGATAGCTACCGTTATGAAGACTCCGAGCAATTGAGTAAAACCTTGATTCGCTTTACGCCCCCGCCAACGGAGTCTGGGGCATCGAGCCAGAAAGTTAACTGGTTAGTGATCGAAGCCACCGAAACGGGTGAGTTAATTGCCTTAGCGGATGTTCCTTACCGGGTCGGCATTGATCCCCGTACCCCCCGCAATCCCTCCTCTTCGAGTGTTGATGGGTTTGCTTACTGTACCCAGGGCTTCACCTATACCTTCGCTATGGAAGCCACCGAAGAGCCCCAGCCTCAACAAGAACCCGACTTTTACTCCCGCTATACCCCTTACTACAGCTACGATCAAGACCGCTTTAACTTTGACGCCCTGTTTACCTATCGCCGTATTTGGAGTCCTGACGGTATCGGTATTTTTGAAACGGCCCCACCGGAGCAACCCAAAAATCGTTATGGCGTTAGTTCCCATCGCCCCGGTGAAATTTCAATGCAAAACTGGCTGCCGGGTAATGACTATACCCCTGGCACAGCTAAAGACAACTTGATTTACACCCGCGAACAACTGCAGCAATTGGGTCAGTTACAACCCCATGGTTGGTTGGGCGGACTCCGGGTCAACAGCTTGAAAAATGCCGAAGAAATTGCCCTGGGATTTTACTATTGGTTGGTGGCGGGAACCACCGATGCCAAGCTCGGGACTGACGTGAAGCAACCTAATTTCAACAACCGCTTGCTGACTGGGCTAAACAGTCCGATGGGAACGGCCCATGGACTTTCAAAATTTCCCTACATGCGAGAGGGACGTCGCATCATTGGCCGTCCAGATTTTTACTACCCAGAAGGATTTGTCATTAATGAGACAGATATTTCCCGTCAAACATTTCAAAGTGAATTTTATCCCCAACATCTTTCCCCCCGCGAGTTTCGGCGACTCCAGTCTGACCTGACTGGCCTTGAAGGGTTTAATGTGCTCAATGGAACACTGCCACCCGATCAAGTACAACGGCAACAGCGGGCAACCATGTATCCCGATACGGTGGGCATTGGTTATTACAATATTGATTTTCACCCCTGCTATTTGGAATTTCCAGTGGAAAAGCCAGGCAATATTGAACGACCCGGTGAACGTCAAGCCCATTCCCCCTCCTTCCCTTTTCAGATTCCATTACGGGCAATGATTCCCCAACGAATTGATAATTTATTAGTGGTCGGGAAAAGTATCGCCACCAGTCATATTGCCGCCGCTGCCTACCGTGTGCATTCCTTTGAATGGTCGTCTGGAGCCGCCGCCGGACTGACCAGTGCCTTTGCATTAGATAACCAGGTGTTACCCTATGAATTGGTGAATCAAACATTATTAATTGGGGATGATCGTTTACAAGCCTTGCGGCGGATCATCGAAGAATCGGGTAACCCTAGTGCGTTTCCAAATAATTCAATATTTACGAGTTATGAAAATTGGAAATAGTTGAGCTTTAAGTTAGTAATGCTATTTTCCAATTGTGTAATAAATCAATAGTGTTGTTGGTTAAGCTCCTTATCTAGTCAGGACTCAGTCATAAGGGCCAAATAATGTTGAATATAAACATCACGAAAAATACGGCAAAGAAGAGCTTCCAGTCCCATTGGTGGTGGTTATCTTCCTGTTGCTCAATAATTCCGGTCTTCTTTAAAATCCAAATCGTCAGCAAAATTAGAATAGCCGCTACGGCAGCATGGGCAAGATCAAAGTGCATAACATCTCTCTTAAGGTTTAAATCTTTTTGATTATGTAATAATACGCAATACCAGTACCATTTTGGATCAGGCAATTAGCACATTTTTTAGTGCAAGCAATTAAAATGCAAATGTGTTTTAAGAGCTACTGAGGGTAGTGCCCTCTGTTACACCACCATTTTTCTAAACTTTATCCAAATCAAATTAAAACTTTTTATGATCACAGAAGAGAAAATTCAGAAGCCCGATTGGTTTAAGACTTTTTTCTTATTCAATGGATCTATCGCTTGTCTGATACTTCCGCGTATTCTCTTCTTTTGTGGGCTAACCTTAACTGCGACTTTATTTTATGTCAACGATTATCCCATTTATTTAGAGAAATTTGGCGACCTAACCACGAACGTTATCTATAATTTAATTCTAGGTTTACTCGTTGTCTTTAGAACAAATACATCCTATGACCGATTTTGGGAAGGAAGAAAAGCATGGGGCACCATAGTACTTAATAGCCGTTGCTTGTCACAGCTTCTAACCATCGCCACCATTGACAGAAACACCCAGGTCAGTCCTCCCCCGTCTAATTCATCCCGGTGTCTCAGCCTACTTTCAGCCTTGGCGATCGCCACTAAACTACATTTACGGGGCGAGAAGGTTGACAGTACCTTAGCTTTGTACCTGACGGAGCAACAAGTTGAGCAGTTGAAAGACTCTAAAAACTATCCGCTAGATGTCTGTTTTTGGTTACGTCAATCAGTTAAACAAATGCTTGATCAAGGAGAAATAACAGATTCTGAAGCGACGACCGCTAATAGCTTAATGAATGAGTCTTTAGCCGGCGTCGGTAGTTGCGAACGTATTATTTCCACGCCGATTCCGCTGACGTATCGTGTTTATCTCAAAAGATTAATCGTGATTTATTGTTTGGGTCTACCTTTTCGCCTAATCCCCGAAATTTCTTGGTGGTCAATTCCCATTGAGGGGGTGGTTAGCTTCTTATTGCTAGGCATTGAGGAATTGGCAAGGGAATTAGAAAATCCATTCGCTTATGCTGCCAATGATCTCCCAGTTGATCAACTATGTGACACAATCAATCAGAATGTTTCGCGGGCGCAAGTCTTAGCCAACTCCCTAGGGGAAACGCATCTTAACCAGCCAAAACTTTAAGCAAGTAGTCATCTCGACTCGGCTAAGCATTTTGCCTCTGGGGCCACCTCATACTTTCTTTTTTTGTGGCACAACCTCTCTCGGGTAAGGCATAGTTTTATAGATTCGGTACGCAAGGAATCATTCTGGACGCTAGTAGTTTTATAACTTAACTTGTTTTGCCATACTGCTTTTCGCCAAAAAAAAAGAGTGAAAGGTTCCACCCTCTACGGGTTTGTTGAAAATAGTCTTCATATAAGTCGTTGCCTGAAACAAACTAGAATAGAGGCAATATCAGCACAAATTAATCCCCGTTTTATTTAAAAGGAGTTTTCTATGCTCGGACTCGGTTGGCCAGAAATTCTTTTAATTTTGGGAGTAATGATTTTGATTTTTGGTCCTAAACGCCTACCCGAATTAGGGGGCGCACTAGGCAAAACTTTGCGGGGGTTTCAAGAAGAAATTAAACCTGAGTCAGCCCAGGACGATGCTGATGTGGTTGAAGCTAATGCTACAGAGTACAAAGATAACCCTAGTGAAAAGCCTCATCCTTAAAATTCCAGAATAGGTTTTTCCTGATTGACGTGAAAAATCAGACCAGGAATCCAGAAGCGTGATAGTAAATTTAACGACAAAGTCGATGGGGGCAATGATATTAGCGTTGGGAGAAATCTGTTGCCCCCGACCTCTTGCCCAGCGGGTTGAGGGACATGACTAGAGCAGGGCTTCAATATCCGACTCAATTTCCTCTGGCTTGGTCATCGAACCATAGCGTTTTACAACCTTACCTTGTCGATCAATTAGAAACTTGGTGAAGTTCCATTTAATTGCCTCAGCACTACCCAAAAGGGGAATGGCCATTCCCGGAGACGCTTTACACAGAAACTTGAAGAGAGGGTGGGCGTTATCACCGTTCACCTCGACTTTGGCGAACAGAGGAAAGGTAACACCATAGCGAGTTTCACAAAAGCTTTGAATTTCGCTCTGGCTACCCGGTTCCTGTCCACCAAACTGGTTGCAAGGAAATCCCAAAATGCTAAAGTCCCGGCCCGAAAATTTATCAAATAATGCTTGCAGACCTTGGTACTGGGGGGTGAAACCGCACTGGCTGGCGGTGTTAACGACCAAGAGTACTTTGCCCTGAAAGTCGGCGAGAGAGACGGTATTTCCTTCAATTGAGGTGGCAGAAAACTGATAAATGTTTTCAGCAAGTTGGGTCGTCATGGCAGGTATTCCTTAACAAAAATTTACATTGTCAGTCTAACGTTTTTGTTGCGAAGAACTCTAGCAAAGGGCCAACTTTAAAAATGATCTGAGAGCGCAACCCATCAACCGCGACTGGTTTGAAGCTGACACCGCCAATATCTGGCTCCTGTGAGTCATCTAGGATCGCTATAGCATTAGTTAATCGGGTTACGGGCTTTAATCAGGTCAATGGCACGGGTGACGCTTTCGGGGAAAACCACCACCAGTCCCTCTTCATCTACTTGGTCTAGGGCTTGGTTGATGGCCGTGGTTTCGTCAATGACGACCTCATAGTTGGCGGCTGGATTAGTTTGCAAAATACCTTTAACAATTAAATCCGCCGCTTCTCCATTGACACGACCCCGTTTATCGTCATCTTCCTTGACAATGAGCCGGTCAAACACCTGGGCGGCAATCTGTCCCAACTCAATTAAATCCTCATCCCGGCGATCGCCAGGGCCCCCTACTACCCCAAACCGTTGCCCCTGCCAATTTTTGACAAAGTCCCCCACCGCACGATAGCCAGCGGGATTATGGGCATAGTCCACCAGGGCATGGTTAGAACCCAAATTAAACAAGTTCATCCGCCCCGGGGTTTGTTCCACCGAAGTTTTAAAGGTTCTTACTCCCTGGCGAATAATCTCCATGTCCACATTATTCACAAACGCCGCCAGACTAGCGGCGAGGGCATTGGCGATCATGAATGGTGCCATCCCCCCCATGGTCATGGGAATTTTGGTGGCTTGTTCAATACGAAGTGTCCAAGACCCCTCTAAAATCGACAAATATCCTTCTTCATAGACCGCAGCAATGCCGTCACGTCGTACTTGATTTTGGATGATAGGATTATCCGGATTCATGGAAAAATAGACAACCTTACATTGCACGTTCTCCGCCATCGCTGCCACCAGTGGATCATCGGCATTTAACACGGCATAGCCGCGGCATCCACCACTTCCGCAATCACCGATTTAACCTTGAGCCATCTGTTCAATGGTGTCAATATCCCCTAACCCCAGGTGATCCGCCGCCACATTGAGCACTACCCCTACATCACAGGCTATCAAAGGCTAATCCTGCCCGCAAAATCCCGCCCCGCGCCGTTTCCAACACCGCCACTTCCACCGTGGGATCTCGCAGAATCACCCCAGCACTTTGGGGCCCGGTATTGTCTCCTTTTTCCACACAGTATTCATTGATATAAATGGCATCGGTGCTGGTATAACCGACGTTTTTGCCTGTTTGTTGATAAATATGGGCCAACAGGCGGGTAGTGGTAGTTTTACCATTAGTACCCGTCACCGCCAAAATGGGAATGCGGCTGGGGGTACCAGGGGGAAAGAGCATATCCAACACTGGAGCGGCTACATTACGGGGTAGGCCACGGCTGGGGGCCACGTGCATACGAAAACCAGGGGCAGCGTTAACTTCCACAATCACCCCATCGGTCTCCCGCAGAGGTTTACTAATGTCGGAGGTAACCACATCAATGCCGGCAATATCAAGCCCAATCACCTTGGCTACCCGTTCCATTAACCAAATATTTTCTGGGGTGAATATCGTCGGTGCGGTCAATGGCAATGCCTCCGGTACTGAGGTTTGCTGTTGCCCGCAAGTAAACCACTTCGTGCCTTTAGCAACACACTATCCAAGTTGTAACCCTGTCGTTCCAGTACATCGATCGCCGTTTTATTGACGACGATTTTAGTCAAGATATTCTCATGGCCATCCCCCCGGTTGGGATCCTTGTTGGTCTGTTCAATTAATTCACTAATAGTGGATTTACCATCTCCGATCACATGGGCTGGAATCCTTTCCGCCACTGCCACCAGTTTGCCATTTACCACCAATACCCGGTGGTCACTGCCTTCGTAGTAACGCTCCACAATAATGGAACGACTTTTCGATTCCTCTACGGCCAGATCATAGGCGGCGATCGCTTCTTCCCAATGACGAACATTGATAGTGATGCCCCGACCGTGGTTACCATCCAGGGGTTTGATCACAATGGGATAACCCCCCACATCCTTAATGGCTTCTTCTAGATCATCGAAATATTGAATGGTCGTGCCCCTGGGAACAGGAATGCCCTGCATCCCGCAAGATGGTTTTTGTTCCTTCCTTATCACAAGCCAATTCCACCCCAAGAATGCCGGAATGGGAACTGAGGGTTGCTTGAATTCGTTGCTGATGAATCCCGTAACCCAACTGCACCATGGCCCGGGCACTGAGCAACATCCAGGGAATTTTTCGGGCATCGGCCTCCGTCACGATGGTTTCCGTACTGGGTCCCCAGGGCCGAATTAGCCCCTAAATCTCGTAAATCTTCTAAGTCCTTTTCCAGTTCCGCCTGGGAATAGTCCCCTTCATCCAACAATGAACGACAAAGCCGAACCGCCGCCCGGCCAGCATAGCGTCCCGCCTGTTCATCCACATATTCATAAACGACGTTATAAATCCCCAGGATTAGCCGTTTCCCTGGTCCGGCCAAACCCCGCCGTCATCCCCACTAATTCTTGCAATTCCAAGGCGACATGCTCAATAATGTGCCCCATATAGGTGCCTTTTGACCCGCTCCAAAAAGCCTCCCCGGTGCCCTGGGGAACAAAAATGCTCCACCAAGGTGGGTAATACTCTAATTAACCCCTCATAGAAACCCGGAATGGTATCGGAGGGGCGTTCCGCCAAATCTTCTAAATCCAGGCGCATAACAATCAACTGCTTGCGTCGAATGCTCCAATAATTGGGGCCACGGAGAGTGAGGGTTTTTAGAATTTTCATGATCGCTGCCAGTCAAAACCACTGCGAGAAGCACAATACGCCGACTTTCATTCTCAAGGGAGGATCTCTCTTAAACTGTTCACGGTGAACAATCCCAATGAACCGGAGATAGCTTCCAGGCTCAGACTTCAGCTATCTAGGCTTGAGTCGTCTGGGTTCAACCGGGGAAAAGCCCGTTGTTTTTCCTGAAATGATAGGTTTCCCCATGGACCAAAATATTGAGACGTAAATTGTGCAAACTCAAGGGAGCGTCGGCCCCCATCTGGAGGGCATTGGTATAGGTCATATCCCTGGGCATCCACAAAGGAAACCGTTCCCTGGTCCAATAACTCTAACTGAGCCATCTCGCTCAAACATGGCACAGGTATCTTCATCAATACCCAAAGCCAGCAACTCTGGATGGGTGGAAATGGCACTTAACAGACGAGCCATGCGGTTACGGTTATGGAAATGTTGATCCACAATAATTTCAGGAATAATACCCTAGCCCCACCGCCATATCCACCAAGGCACGGTTGGGCCATTCCCCACTACTGCCCCCGGCAATCATGTGATGACCCATCACTGCCGCCCCGGCACTGGTTCCCGCTAAGCTAATTTCCCCGTTGGTGAACCCGTTGACGAATGCGATCCATTAGAGGGGTATCAGCCAATAAGTCCACAAAGCCGCAGTTGATCCCCCCGGTCATAAAAATGCCTGTACATTCTTCAACAAATTCACGATAGCCAGCATCATCACCCTGGGAACGATCTCGGATATCCAGCACTTTTAATTCCTTAACCCCCATGTCATCAAAAATGGTCTGGTAGCGTTCCCAATCAACAACGGCTCCCGTGAGGCGGAAGGAATAATACCAATCACAGACTCTGTGCCACCTGAACGCAGCCAAAATGTTTGTAAAATTTCACGACCGTGAACTTTATCTTCTGCACCACCAATAATGAGGATGGCCGGTTGGGAGGTTAGGGACATTGTCAGTTGGGTAAAGGTTCAGCGCTCAAATTAGCAGATTTAATATTATCGTGCTCGGTCTAAGAAAAAAAGTCCATAAATATCATGAATTGGGCACTGGTCTGTAAAAGGAGTAGTACAGAGAAGCAAAAAAAGGAAAGATAAAATGTAACATCCCCGATTGTAGAAGCCCAAAAACGCGAAAAAATGGCACGCATGGTCTAAAAATGAACCCAAAATCCAAAACTATGGTGGCCAGTGTTACCGAAATCCCCACGAGCCTATTGCGGGTTCGCCAATATAATGTAACCCCTGATTGCTGGGCTTTCTTGCGTTAATCCAGCCTACGGCTACTAGCTCAACACTTCGATCTTAACAAGACCACCCTCAACCGCCTCGATCTGAAGCTTAAAACCATCCCCACTAACGATTCTGCATCAGAAGCGGCTACATCAATAATTTGATTCTGACCGTCCCAGATCACAGACGCTTTGTATATTTTAAAAACGACTCCGCTTCTGTCGCCTGGGTTTACGTTTATAAAGTCGATCAACTGCTAGCATCGGCGTATCATCCACTTCAAAGGCTCCAGCTCAATTTTCGGAAGTGATTGCCTCTCAGGCTTTAATTAAAAATCTCTGCAACTTTCATGTTGAAATCTGGGAAGAGGGGCGAGGTCAATTCATCCTGTAAATAGGGTAAAAAGAAGTTCTAAACGGGCCTGCGATCGCCGATAAATTTCGACAGTTTGCTGTTGCCAATCTACGATCCAATATTCCCGCACGCCTACCCGTGAATACAATTTCAATTTTACTTGGCGATCGCGTGTAATATCTTGAGTTTTTTGGGAAAGTACTTCCACAATCAGCTCAGGAGCCACTGTAAAATGCCCAGATTCATCGACACAAGTTGCTAATTTTTTATCACTAATCCACACTAAATCAGGGATGACATTTTCTTCGCCCGCAAAAATCAAACCTGGTGTTGTTAAAACTTTCCCTTGTTGATGTTTGGTTACCCAGTTAGCAAGGGCTTTGCATAGGTTGGTAATGGTGTCTTGGTGTTTCCAGTGCGGGGCGCGCGTCACGTACAGTTCTCCATCAATAATCTCGTAACGATTGTCATTGTCTGGAAAGTATTCTAAATCGGCGGTCATCCACCGGGTTTTCGAGTCGGAGCTATTAACCATCTTGTTTAGCCTGGGTGCTGTTTAAAAATAACTCTGGCGTGATTCCATTGTACTGAGGACTGATTAAAGGGAGAGGTGATCGCCCATGGTCTGATCTTTAGGATTGGCACTATCAAAGCAAAGCGTTAGAGAAACGTAAAGCTCTTGTCATGTTTTGGGACGGGTTTATCCTCTAGATCTGTGAGGATCTCGCAGCTTCGCCCATAATTTGTAACTGCAGGAGTATTCAGCGTTGAATGAGTTCATTTTCTAAAAACTCAGGCTTACCCAGTTGGGCATATTTTTCGATTTTTGCAATAGCTTCTTGGATGTCCTTAAGACGCTTTTGATCGCTTCTCATAGGGTTTGTGATTCTTGTAGAACTTCTTGGCGAATGCGTTCTTTTAAGCCTGCGGGGGTAACAATATCTACTTTGATATTGAGGAGATTTTCTAGGTCTCGGATGAGGCGCACGGGAAACCAAGGGCTGATTTTTTGGAGGTCGTAGTCTACAAGCAGATCGAGATCACTGTTTTGGTCGGCTTCTCCTTTGGCAACGGAACCAAAAATGCGCACGTTTTAGGCTCCATGTTGGGCGGCGATCGCGCTTTGATTTTGGCTCTAAGGGTTGGGGTGAGATCGTCAAGGGTCATATTAAAAATATCTAGTAAGTGGGCATGGTCACGATTCATAAATGGTCACTGCGGTATTGAAAATCTCTTGGCGACGTAACCAATTGTCCCCCTCTTCGATGGCTGCTTTGACGACTAAATCAACTTGGCACTCTAACAAATCTTCGAGATAATGTTTAAGTTTTGCTAGGGTTAACAATCCTTGAGGAGCGTCGGCGGCAAAGGAAACTAACAGATCAATATCGCTATCTTCTCGGAAGTCTTCTCTGAGCACAGAACCGAATAGGGCAAACTCTGTAATCTGCCACTGTTGGCAAATTTTGATCAGTTTCTCTTTTGATATTGGAAGGCGATCGCCGACCGTTTCAGGTAACACCATCATTTTTAAAGTCCGGAAATCGTTCCATCACAATTCTGATCCTAAACTATCGCCCAAAGAGAAAAGTGATCACCTTCTATGTTGTCTTATACCGCATCTTCAAAATTGCCCAAATCATCATCAAATTTATGAATGATTTCTAGCAGGCGAGAGACTACCCGTTTGTAAATCCGTTTACGTTCCAGTAGCTTAGGTTTTTCATTACAAGCACTAATCACCGTATCCCGCAGAGGTTCTTTACTGGAGAATTGATAAGCATTAATCATTTGGTTTACAGCTTCCTCGTTTAGATTTTCATCGGTACAAAGTTCTCGGACAGCAGCAACATGCTCCTCATTCCAAAACTCACTGAAGACTAAACCAAGCCTTTGCTCTGGGGAAATATGAGTCATGCGGGTTTCGATAAATTTTTCAAGGAGATCCCGTTTGTTACGCAGTTGGGTTTCTTTGCCAATCATTTCAAGAATTTCCGCTTTGCGCTGCCGATAATTTTCTTGGGTGGTTTCGTCATGGACTTCATGCTGGAGGTCGCCTAGTAGTTTGAGAATATAGGCGACATTGATTTCGTCACGCTGGATCAGTTCTAGTTCAAAATCAACTTCTTCTAGTTCTGTTTCTTCGTCATCCTCACTGCGAGATTTTACTTGGTCATGAATGTCTAGATATTTGCTTTTAAAGTCTTCAAAGGTTTGCTCATCCATCGCAAATCAGAAAAATTAAACTCGGTAAAGGATTTACTGACATTGAGCGTACGGATTATTTTGCGGAAGGCTTTGACAAAATCCACTTTCTCTTCTTCGCTAATGAGTTTATTAACATCATTGGGAATAACGGTGATTTCTCTGAGGTTTTGTACTTCTTCGTTGAATGCTTTGACATAATGTTCATAAGGTTCAATAAATATCTTTTCTTTAGCATTTTCGTCAGAGAAAAGTCTAATCGCTTCGTCTGTATTATCTTTGAGGTTACGAAAACAGACGATATTGCCTTGGGATTTTAATTCCCCTAAAATGCGATTTGTTCTTGAATAGGCTTGGATTAAGCCATGATATTTGAGGTTTTTATCTACATAGAGGGTATTGAGTTTTTTGACATCAAAGCCTGTTAAGATACATATTGACCACTAGCAAAATATCAGCTCTTTCTTGGTCGGGAAAGTTTTCTTTTTCTCTGTCTTTCATCCGTTTGGCAACTTCTTTATAATAGGTATAAAAGGCTTTACTATCTCTTAACTGAGTGCTGGGTTTTATACATCTGGTTATAATCAGTGATGAATTGCCCCAATTTATCGCGACTATGGTTAGTTTGCACGGTATCGGCTGCGATTTCAAAATTAGGTTCGCCAATTAAGCCGTTAGCTTCTTCATCATTCTTCGTTCATGGTAGGGGTAAAGATAGTAATCACCCTTAAATCATGTAAGCCTTTGTTCTGTCTTTCTTTTAAAGGTTTCGTAATAAGTAATAAGAACTATCTACACTACTAACGCACAGCATAGCGGAGAATTTTCGTTGATGGGTTTTGCGGTTGTGATTTTCGATAATCCAATCGACTATAATTGAATACGCTCAGGGTTTTCATAAAATTCTTTGTCGGCTTAACTTTGGTTCAGTCAATTAGTGTGCCGTCTTTGCGTCTGAGTTTTCCCCCAGTATTCTACGGAAAATTTTAGCACATTCTCATCGGCGATCGCATTTGTGATTACATATCGATGTAAGCAATCTTCAAAAAGGTCTTTGGTGGTGCGTTTACCTTGTTGATTAGTAACAGCATTATCGGCAAAAATTGGGGTTCCTGTGAAGCCAAACATTTGAGCTTTTGAAAAGAAATTTTTAATATTTTTATGGGTTTTACCGAATTGAGAGCGGTGACATTCATCAAAGATAAAAACGATGGGTTTATTTTTTAATGCTTCTATGGCTTTTTCATGGCGAGGATTTTTAATAGCGGTGTTGAGATTTTGAATGGTGGTAACAATGAGTTGATTTTTTCCTGCCATCTGTTTAACTAGATTTTTAGTGTTGTCGGTGGTATCTACACAATCAGGGCTATAGTAGTTAAATTCTCGGCTGGTTTGATAGTCTAAATCGGCTCTATCTACTACAAATATTACTTTATGAACGTTGGGGAGTTCTTTTAGTATCTGGGCGGCTTTAAAGCTGGTGAGGGTTTTTCCTGAGCCTGTGGTGTGCCAGATATAGCCGTTTTTTCGGGTGGTTTTCACTCTCTCGATGATGGCTTCTACTGCATAGTATTGATAAGGGCGAAGCACCATTAATATTTTATCGGATTCATGGAGAACTGTATAACGACAAATCATTTTAGAAAGGTGACACTTTTCTAAGAAGCTATCCGCAAAGTCATCTAGTTGGGTAATGAGTTCGTTATTTTCATTAGCCCAGTAGCAAGTTTGTTTATAACTTTGTTTACGGTTGTTGGCATAATAACGGGTATTAACTCCGTTAGATATAACAAAGATTTGTACATATTGAAATAGGGCATTATCTGCCCAAAATGAATGACGTTGATAGCGGTTGATTTGATTAAAGGCTTCTTTTAGTGCTAATCCTCGCCGTTTGAGTTCGATTTGTACTAGGGGTAAACCGTTAATAAGCAAGGTTACGTCATAGCGATTTTGATAACGCCCTTTTTGGCTGATTTGGTGGGTAACTTGATACTGATTTTGACACCAATGTTCTGTGTTGAGAAATTCTAAATTAGTTGGTACTGCCATCGTCTCGGCTGAGTTCCATTTTGTCGCTCTTTGGCCTTATCAAGAACTTTGGTGATCTCGGTGCCGCCTGGCCATGACTTTTTATCTTTGGCAATAATGTCATCAACAGCCTTGCTGATGCTGATGATGTTTTCGCCGGTACGTTTTTTTACCGTAATATTGACTGCTTCCTGTCCGTCGAGGCGTGAAATGCTTGTTTCTTCCTTAAAGCCGTCCACGACCCTTGCGACGTCTTTGAGATAGACCGGTTTCACGGGGTGGTAAGTACCCAGGCCATATATCTCTTCCGGCGTCTTGAACTCACCGAGGACTCTGAGTTGGAATCGACCACTTGCCAAGGCGAATGTTGCCGCCGGAGGTGTTGGTGTTTTCATTTTTAACCGCAGTTTGGAAACTGCCAATGCTAAGGCCGTAATAGGCCAGTTTTTCAGGGAACACTTCAACCCGAATCTCCCGTTCCAGTCCTCCGGTCACCTCGGGCCTCTAGCACCCCTATCACCCCCTCGATGTCGTCTTTAAGATCGTCGGCCATCTTTGGCAAGGTAGCCCACAGGTACCGGATAGCGAATAGATGACAAATGGGTTGGTCAGACAGATTGACTTCGAAACAACAGGGTCGTCTTCCAGATCACTGGGCAGTGAGTTTTTTGCTTCATCTACCTTATCTTTGACATCCTGGACCGCCTGGTCGATATCCTTGTGCCGGTAACAAACTCAACATTGATCGAGGAGAGTCCTTCGGAACTGATTGATTTGATCTTCTTTAAGCCGTCGAGGCCTTTAAGTTTCTTCTCAATTTCGATGGTTATTGCTGTTTCAATATCAGTTGGTGAAACTCCCCGGTAATCTGTTGAGACGAAGACGTTTGGAATGGTACTGTCTGGATCGCTCTCTCGCGGGAGCACCATATAGCAATACACTCCGATAATGATGAGCATCAGGGCTAAAACGGATACTGATGTGCTCTTTTTAACGGCGGTATCGGAAATAATCATAGGGGCATTTCCTCTAGTTTAGTGAGGGCTTTGATTATTTTAATTTTCTGTTTATCGTCAACATCGCGGTGCCCTTCGACCAGGAGTTTATCCACCTGTTTGAAGACCAGCCGTAGGTACCTGTAATTCATCCATTTTTCCACGATTACCTAAACCTGGTACCTCTCGCTTTCTGGCAACTCCCTCCTCCTCTACATAGACAAACTGTTCGTTGTTGCAGGAAATCACACAGTAGAATGGTACCGCTAGTGGCATCATCCACCTACTGTTTCACAACATCTGCGTGAACGAACATCAAGTCCAGCACTTCTCCATCACTGTTGTTTATCTCAATCTCGAGGTTATAGAGTCTGACTGCTGTCTCCAGCGAAGGGAGAGAAAATATTTTTTTGCGGTGATTATTCTGTCTTCCAGTGCCTGGACGGTAAGACCGACATTCTTCAATTTGCGTACTGCAGTGACGTCAGAGTCAGGAATGCCGATGATCCCTTTCATACGATCAATTTCCAGAATTTCAGCAATGGGATCACCCTCTGAGAGCTGTAGACCGACCTTGGCATCCATGCGGCGAATAATGCGTCCATAAGAGAGGTGATTATTGTTCGCGAGAGAAGCAGCTTGGCGTTCTCATAATCTGCCTTTGCCTTCTGCATATTGGTTCTGTTGGTCTCAAGATCTGCAGTCGCGATAACTCCTTTGTCATAGATCGACTTATCACGGCCATATTCAATATGGCCTTGGCCAGGTTGTACGTTGCCTCCGCTCTCTGTCAACAGCAATCCGGAACTCATCGTCTTCAATCCGGGCGAGAATGTCGCCTTTTTGACCCTATCCCCCTCGTTGACCAGCACCTCAGTGATACTCCCCATAATTTTGGCCAATAATTTCAGCCATTCCAGGGCTCAATATACCCTAGCAAATTGATGCGGTCGGTAATTGTTGTCGGCTCAAGAATGACGGTTACCGCATTGACAGGTGCTTTCTCCCTGACTGACCTCTGCTGCTTTATTGGCCGCGATGAGTTTACTTTTGTCTTTGATGGCACCAAACAAAATGAAGATAAGAACAATCATTGCCAATAAGACAATTCTTGGCAGATTATTCCAAATGAAGTAGACGGTTTTACCGCGTAGTGTATTAGGAGCAATAGGCTTACTCATTGTTGTTCTCACCCGTTTGAGACAATTCTTCTTTCGGTTGCAGACCTTCCAGTGCCTGTCTGAACAGGAGCTCTGGCGGGCTCGACTTCTTCTTGATATTCTTCCGGTGTACCAGGATGAAATGATCAATATGTAGAGACTATAAAAAATGGGCAGTTATGTGAGGAGTTCAGCGTCTTTTCGTAACTCTACCCGCTCTTGACCCTTTTCAAAAATTGGGAAGAGAATTTGAAAATATTTGTCATCAATCTCTAAATTGTCCTGTGCATCAGAATCGTGGGGGAAGACGGCTTCGCGCATGAAGAGTCGACCAAACTCCCTGTTCTGGGTGACATGATGGAATTCGGTCATGTAAATAGTTAGCATCTGCTCCAGGACTGGAGCATCCTGGTTGGAGCCGTTGACCAATTTCATATGTATCTTCTCTAGCTCGTACTCACAGAATCCTTTAATGATGTCTTTTTTAGTTTGGAAGTAGCCATATACTGTTCCCTTACCGACACCAGCAATTTTGGCAATATTTTCTATGGAGGTGTTGTCGTAGCCATTCTCACTGAAAAGAGAGATCGCCGCTTCTAATTGCCTTCTTGGTTTTTTGTTTCTTTGCTTCTCGTATTGACATGCATTGTTCCCCTGTGAATAAATTCGACTGCAGTCGGATTTAATAGACTATGTCACTGGTCAGGTCAAGTGAAAAGGTGACTCTGGTCGAGTTTTTATAGATGGTATAAATATATGGATCTGAAATAACGTAGAATTATGGATTTATCGTGAGGCTCAAGTTAGGAAAGATTATCTCAGGTTGGCAGTGTCGTGCTAAGAGAAAACATCAATAGAAAAAACATACCTTTGTGCGTTGATAAAGGGATCTACATTAGTATCACGAATACCAAATAGGTGTCATGTGGGGTTGTGCAGTTCCTGTCTTTCCTGCAAATTTCCGGTTATAAATAGTCGCGAGAGTTAAAGATATACTGCCCGCATTGGTGGCCGGAATGCAAGGGTGTTGGCTTAAGCCTGAAAATGAAGCTTGCGAGAAAGACAGGCGTTTAGAACAATCAGTAATTTAACTGGGTTGATACCATACAGTTGGTTAAGTTGCCCTTTTCCGCGATCAAGATCCGTCGGCGATAGAAATGGTCAGAACATTAAATCCGATAATTGGGAATGTAAATGTCTAAATTTTCAGGAGGTTGTCTTTGTGGGGAAGTAAGGTACGAAGTAAATCGGCGATCCACACACTTGTTACTCTTGTCATTGCCGAGATTGTCAATATATTACGGGCGGTTCTCCGAATAACGCTCTTTATGTTCCAATGCGATCCTTAAAATAAATAGAGGAAAACCCTCTTCTTATACCTAAATTGATTCAGGGAGTCGTATTACAAGGTTTTTTCGTGTAAATTGCGTGGACATCAATATATGGTGAGAGTGAAATATATCAAGATTCTATAGTTTTAAGAGTTGGGAGTCTAGACGATCCAAGTGTATTTAAATCTACTATGCATGTATGGGTCTCATTAGCACAGCCCTGGCATTATACAGATCCTGATCTGCTACTATATACGACAAGTCACCTTCGTGATGATTACCTCCTATTTGATGCTGTATTAAATAATTAAATTTCTTTTGACCATCTGTTGGGTATATTTCTGTTACTTCCTTCGTTGATATACTAATCTTGTTGTCTCCCAGTTACAGTGTAGAATGATAAATGGTTTTTTTTCTGAGCACAGGGATTATATAATCAATCGTTACAGATTAGTTCATAAATTTCGGTAGATATGGCAAAGATAAATGGAATGATGTTTTCGCTGATCGTCATCTGTTATTAATTCTGGCAACCAAAGATTACCACATGAGGTAGAATGAACTTTTTTATCGCTCGGCAACCAATCTTTACTATACACAAAACATTATACGCTTATGAACTTCTCTATCGGGGGAAAGGAAGAAACATCATCGCCCAATGATGAAAATGGTAACAAGGTAGCAAAAACTGTTTTATCCAGTGAATTTCTTAGTGAAGGACTTGGGAGCATAAGTGATTCACGCCCCTGTTTTATCAATTTTACCCCGTGATCTTCTATTGCAGGATATTCCTGCTTCTTTTCCAAAAATCACAAGTTGTAGTTGAAGTGCATGGAAATGTAGCACAAGCGCCCGATATACTTGCAATCTGTAGAAAATTAAAGGATGAAGGATACACTATCGCCCTTGATGACTTTGTCTATGATCCTGCAATGGAGCCTCTTGTTCGTATCGCGGATATTGTTAAAATTGGATTACCCCACGGCCCCCAATAAAATTCTTCGTGAATCCATGGATCGACTTTCTGAGCACAAAGTGAAATTGCTCGCTAAACAGGTTGATAGTTATGATGCCTTCGCGAAGGCAAGTAGAATGGGATTTACTTATTTTCAGGGGTTATTTTTTCTGCCAACCAGAAAAGAATAGGAAAGCAGAAATCGATTCTTCTAAAGTCAGTCTGGTAAGGCTGCTAGCTGAAATCAACAGCAAGACTACAACCAGAGAAAGAGTCGTGGAAATCATCCAAGGGGATGTTACGCTCTCTTACAAAATTCTAAAATACATTAATTCTTCCTATTTCTATCGGTTGAACAAGAGAGATTCAGTTCCCCACGCCATTGCTTATCTTGGCGACGTAGAATTTCGAAGATTTGTCATTTTGATGTTGATTTCTTCCGTCGGATCAGACAAACCAAGCGAGGCTCTGCGGCTGGCGCTCGTCAGAGCAAAAATGATCGAGTTGCTCGCAAAAGAGACTGAGTTCAATAATAAAAGCCGAAGAAATATTTCTTCTCGGACTTTTTTCTCTGTTGTCAGCTTTGCTCGATACATCGATGGACACGATAGCAGAGCAATTATCACTGAGTGATCAGTTAAAAGATTGCCTTGTAAGCAAGACTGGTCTATGCCCCTTTTCTTGAAGTTGTAATCAGTTATGAAAGGCGAGATAACAGAGCCTGCCTTGGCGCAATAAAGGAAATTGATGTAACTCCGGAAGCTCTCCATCAATTATATATCGAAGCAATTACATTCACACAATCGGTACTGGACTGAGAGTCCACATTGGCCGGTTTAAGATAATTAAAACCCCAAAATCCTGGCGCATTTCCCACTCAATCTGCTCAGTGTTTTTTCCGTCGTCTTGAGTTTCAAGAACTAAAAGTATTATCTGTATTTATGAATAAGAATTTTCCTGTGAACGATGATTTTTTTTCACAGGAGAATCCCACTGTTTCAAATACAATAATTGGCTTCTAATATACTGTTGGTATTAGGGCTGGAGGGGGAGACGTGTTGAGTAAATATAATTACTATATTGCGGTGTTCTTGTTGTTGCTGGTCGGATGCTCAGGTTCGCAGACACATGTTGGTGAAAAAATCATCAAAGAGCAATTGGAGCCAGGACTTCGTGTACTCTATTTCGATGGTATGTTTCGTAATGTAAGGCAAATACCCGACGGGGATAGGGCAATTTTACAAAGAAGGAAGACCTGGTTCGCCTGTTCTAATGATCAATAACCAGTTTGGTCAGAACGAAGTTTTTGATAGCGGCAGGAATCGCGGAGTGGGAGTGCAGATGAAGGGATTTATTCACCTCGACCAAATAGGGAGTTACGAATTTCAGGCCTTGTCCAATGATGGAGTGGAAATCGTCATTGACGGTAAAATTATCCTCGTTGACCCGAATGTTCATTGTGATCGTTTGTCAAAAGTTGGAACAATTACATCGCAGGAAGCAAGATGGCATCCATTGATGGTCAAATATTTCCAAAGAAAAGGAACGGCTGCGCTTAAAGTTTTCTGGAAAACACCAGGGGAAAAAGAATTTGAAGTGATCCCTGCTGAGGCATACGACCATCCTTAGCCGATGATGCCAAAGACAAATAGTTCAGAGTGATCTTTTTTCTCCGCTCTGATCGTGCCGCATGTCGTGGTTTATCTAGACAGATTCTGGATCGAGATTATTCCTGATAAGTTTTTCAAAAACTCTGCGTTCAAGCAGATATCAAGAAATTTAAGCTATCGTTGTGGTAATTTCAGCTTGAAGTATTAATATCCTAACATTTTCTAGTATCGTGTTTGTTGTGGCAGGCTGCGAAAATCGCTAGCCGTATCATCAAAAATTATCTCCGGTTGAGTCCAGATGAAAATCATCAAATATCTGTTGATTATCGCTTGTCGCAGTCTATTGGTGCTTGGGGGCCTTGTGGCTTCACTCAATTTCATTGACCTCAATCAGCATAAAGGATTCCTTGAAAAGCAGTTTACGGAATTAATGGGCCGGGAAATAAGCATCAAAGGTGACTCAGAACTAAGTCTTTATACTGAGTCCTCACCTACTGTTGCGGGGATGTTCCTTGAAGAATGCACCCTGGGGCAGTGAGCCAGAGATGCTCATCATTGGCAAGGCCGGAGCTGAAAGTGGAACTCATAACACTGTTGTCCAATAAAAGTGCAATTAACTCCAGTTATCCTTCCAAGACGTGGAAGTATTAGTAGAGAGCAATGAGAAAGGTCAGAGTAACTGGGCTCTGGGTGACTTAAGGGCAAAACTGAAAAAACAGCTGATTCCGAGGTGAGTGGTTTTTCAAACAGAATTTGTTTTGCATGATGGTCTGTTGGAAAATTGTCGTGTATTACAAAAAGAGTATGGCAAGAAGGCTGTTAGCGTGACCCTGGATAAGCTTGCCGTTAAGCTTATTGGTGACGACCTCCAGCAGTGGAGCATTCTGGCAAAATACAATGAAATCCCTGTCGCTATTGATGGCACTACTGGGTTAATACACGATCTACTGGCTGGTCAGCCCCTTTAAGAACGATCTTAATGGCAAAATGGGCAATACTGGTTTTGACTTGAAGGGAGACCTCACGCTTGAAAGAGCCCAGAGATATAATTGGGCTTAACCTTGATTTTTTCCATCCAGTGCCCGAGACCTGAAAGATTTATCCAAGATCGCCACAACCACACTTCCCGAGATTGGACCAGTCAAACTTTCGGGTAAGGAGTTTCATAAGCTGATGGCTTTTATCACTTTTAAGATTGACGGTGAAATCGCCGACTTAAAAGCTAGGTGGTGATGGTCGTATATCCCAGGCTTTTTGAGGGGAAAGGTGATGAGGTTACCCTAATGCTGAAAGCACCAGGACCTGTAGCAAGTAGGCCAGCTTGGCAATACGGAGTTGCCAAAGGATTTAGTCCTGTTGAGGTAAAGGCAAAATTGAGCGAGAGGTAAAAGATGGCTACAAAATTTCGGAACTAGATGCCAAGATAGCCAAAAAAGCGATCTCAAGGGAGAGGAGTCTCTATCGTATATCTGCGAAAGCCTCTGTTCATACCAAAGTATGTGCAGAACTTAGCAGCAACCTACTGGACCTGAGTCCATTTCAGAATCAGGAATCTACTCAAACAAGCCAAACAAGAATCTATGCGTCCAAAGACGAACGTGTTTCCCAAACACTCCGCTTCCCATAGATCAGCTGAAGAACCTTAATGCTGATATTAAATATACAGTTGAAAAACTGAAAAACGAGCCAGACACATTTCGTAATGTTAAAGTGGCATTGAAACTTGAGAACGGTCGATTGACATTGAATCCCGCTCAGGCACAGTTGGAGGCCGTTCAATCGAGGGAGAATTTGTTTTTTGACGCTCAAAGCAGCAAGCAAAGCCGTTTGTAAGCCTTAATCTCCGTTCCTCTGCACTGGAACTTGGACAGTTCAAAGAATTAAAAGACTCAGTGAGTGGGGAAGCACCAGGTTTATGTGAACCGCAAAGGGAAAGTGGTAGCTCAATAAGTGAAATTATGGCTGGTCTGAATGGTGAAACCGTGCTCGATATTGGTGAGGCTTCCATGGCCGGTGGCACGATCAACCTGATTGGTGGAGATATTTTGCTCGCCGGTATTCCTTTGCTCCAACAGAAGAAAATACTCTAGCTCAACTCTCGAATGCGCAGTGGTCAGATTTGATGTCATGACGGTCGTGCTCTGGCGGATAAAAGTTTAGCGCTCACACCCGCAAAACGGTTATGGTCGGCAGTGGGAAATCAATTTGCAGACAGAAAAAATTAGTATCCAGATAAGTTCCCATAGTCGTGGTACTGTCAAGGTGGATGCTGGAGATCTCACAAGAACAGTGG
>CALNXU010000019.1:0-19950 GCA_942490695.1 Merismopediaceae cyanobacterium
GTTCATCGCTTTAACATAAGCCTCGCGGGTCATGTCTTCGGTTTCTTCCAGTTCAGCGGTAGCACGATTCTTAATTAGCTCCACCAATTCGCCCATTTTTTGCTTAATTTCATCGGGCTCATCAGCCATTTTCTATTCAACTAAGGCCTTGGTATCTTCGCTAACAGGAATGATAGCAGATTCTTGGGAAATAGGTGTTTGATTCGTCATGGTAAATTCTCTTGATTGATTCAATTTATAATCTAATTGTAATAGTGGCTTCAGTGAGAGGTCATCCCCCCAAAAGGAGTAGAAATAGAGTATTTTATCCTACCGGCTTGTCCATTTTGAAATGAGAGATAGCCAATTCTCCAAAATCCCCCATCCTGCAATCCAAAATTATCCGTTCCCACTACCTCAAAACTATCTTGACAGAACACTAGGGCATGTTTAGCGAAGGGCGGAAATGCAAAGTAAGATTGTCAATCTTGCTTAAAAACAACAGATTTGGAATTACTTTAACTTTACTTTCTTTTCTTTTTCGTAACTCGGCGCGCCACTTCTTTGCATTGCCCCGCTGTTTATTCAACAAGATGTCTAAGAGGATGTTTGAAAAGGGTCAAAGCCAGCGAGATAATAGGGCTTTCAGTCCGGTTTCCTCAACGAAAGAATCAGGGTTTCAGCGATTATCGGAGACTTCTCAGACATCCTCTAATAAATAAGTAGTAGCCGCCGCACCGATAAGAGCTACTCCAATTTCGAAAACTACATCGATTATAAATTCACTCAGAGCATCTAATAAAAAATTCAGAAACGAGGAAAACTTCATAACCTTCGACAAAACGACGAAAAAATTCCTAACAATGTGCCGATTAACAGAAAGAACTTGTGGACGTTTACGGGAGCTGATAATTCACTGATTCTGCGGGGATGTTCTCGAAAATACTCAACTTCTTCATCGGTTAGTTTGATACTATTATTTCTGCCAAACAATTTCGGAAATACTTGGTCGCGGATTCTAGAATTTCTCTTTTTCATGTTGGTTCAAAATATTTAATATGGTAGCTTTCTTGTCCTGGCACTAGATTAAAATTTAGCTTGTTTCCAGCTTAGAACTTAAGCTGGGTCTAACATGGCTAATGATGAGACGGAGTTTCTTCAGCACCAGAACCAGAACTCATCAGGGATGCCAGCAGTTGAGTATCTGAGAAGCTTTCCAACACCAAGTTTTTCACCATCAGCGTTAGCGGTAAAGCCATAAAAGCACCAATGGGTCCTAAAATCCAAGACCAAAGAATAACCGCCAGAAATGTAACCAAAACCGATAAGTTTAGCCCTTCACTCAAGTAGCGGGGGGCGATCGCCATATCAAAGAAATTATTAATCAGCATGTAGCCTACGACTAAAATAATCGTCTTAGTGAGGCCAAACTCGAGCAGGGTAATTACAACGGGGGGAATTAGAGCAATGTAAAAGCCAATATTGGGGACAAAGTTGAATAAAAAGGAAAGTACGCCCCATAAAACAGTAAAGTCTACTCCCAATATTCCCATCAAAATAATCTGCCCCAGCGCCGTTAGTACCCCCAACCAGCTTTTGATCAGCAAATAGCTGCTGATGCTGCGAGCAAAGGAGCGACAGCGATGAAGCAGGGATGGTTGAGATGCTAGACCCCGCTGCAAACGAGCGGTAAAATTGGCAGCGCTTGCCAGCATGTAGATAAAGATCAACAGCGTCAGCGTTATGTTGCCTAGGCTACCCAACAGATATTGGACAAAGGAAACTAGCACCTGAAAAATTCGAGTTGGTCTAAACCAGTCCAACTTGAGGACATCTTCCAAGAAAATGTTATGGTTACTCAACCACTGCTCCAAACCAGACAATTGTTGCTCTAAACGGACTTGGTATTTGGGTAAGGCACCGTATAACTCAGTCAGAGATACCCCCAAAAAGACAATGAACACTAGGCCCACTGCAAATACGCCCAAAAGTATAAGAGTGTAAGCTAACCAACCGGGAACACTGCGACCCTTTAGCCAGATCATAATTGGGTAGCAGATCAACACAACAAATAAAGACAGCAAAATGGGGCCTAGTAACTCTGCCATCGCCTTGAGTCCGGCGATAATAATCACCAGGCTGGCGATTATTCCCATCAAGCGGAAAACGCTTTGTTCCTGTATAAGCTTAGTTTTATTCTGCATAAATCTATTGCCCCTAAGTTCGTTGATAAAATTAATAAGCCCAAGGCGATCGCCTTGGGAAAGAAGCAGTTTAATCGGGATGTAGTTTTCATGTATCTCTAGGAAATATAGTTGACTGATTTGCAGTTAAGATTTTTCAGAGGTCAAAAATTCTACGGACAAGATGCAAAAGTGTCGTTCCACTAAAGTGTTGAGCAGTCCATTCAACTCTGCTTGATCCTTTACCGAACCTACTAAGATGGTTTCTTCCTGGGATCTCGAAGCAGGAACCATCTCACCTAAGCACTCAACCAGGCTATCAGTGATATATCCTTGGACAATAATGCGATAGACTGCTGATTCTGCGAAGGATAGATTAGGGTCATGGGGTAGATATGACATGATCAATTCTCTTTTTGAGCCAACTTGGAAGGATTACTCCCTCTAATTCTAGAGAAGTGCTTGGTGAGAGCCCATCCTCCAAAATGGAGGAGTTTTATCTGACGGCTGATTAACCCTCTTTTGTTAGACTGGGAAAGTAGATTTTTGAGAAAATCGTGAAAAGCCTGTCTGGTAAGGGTTTCAGGAAATGTACTTAATAAGAATTGTCTTCCCTGTTTATTCAGCGATAAAAATCTTGAAACCCAGTCTGAGAAAGCTTTTCCGTGTACTAGTGCTTTAAGGCTTAAATATGACCACCATTTAAGCAGTGAGTGATTTACCCTTGTAGGTGCAGTTGAGGTAAGTAGTCAACTAAGTTGAGATGGAGACGTTAAATGGACTGTAGGAGCGACTAGTCGTGGCATAACAGAAACCTCGGTTATGACTCAACTTAATGGTAAGGCTATTTAAGCCAAGCGGTACTAGTACTCTAGGGCTGAAATAGTCCTATTATTATTAGAGTATAGTCTAGAGGTCTAAAACGGATGCCCCGTCTAGCTGCCCCTGCCATTGTTTTAAGCGAGCCCGAGAAATCAGAATTGGAGAAATTGGTTCGTCGCGCAAGCACCGCTCAGCAGGTCGCCTCACGAGCGCGAATCATCCTGCGAGCGGGAGCAAGTGAAGGACATGGAGAGATTTCGCGAGGGCTCGGAATCACAAAAGATACGAGTCGGCTATGGCGCAGACGCTGGCTCGAACTCAGCGACAGCGAGCTGTCAGTAGAAGAGCGTCTGAGCGATGCGGCCCGACCGGGAACGCCCGGTAAATTCACAATGGAACAGCTGACCGAGATATATGCGATGGCCTGCGAGCCGCCGGAGAAATATGGACGGCCCATCAGCCACTGGACACCAGCAGAGCTGGCCGATGAGCTAGCCAACCAAGGCGTAGTCAAGAGCATTAGCAGACGCCATGTAGGTCGATTGCTCGAAGAAGCGCAAATTAAGCCTCACCAGAGCGGTTACTGACTGCACCCGCCCCCTGACCCAGAATTTGAGACCAAAGTTAAAGATATTTGTGAGGTCTATGGTTCAGCCCTGGAGCGAGCAGAACAAGGAGAAGTGACCTTCAGCCTCGATGAAATGACAGGTATCCAAGCCAAGGAGCGAAAGATGCCAGATATTCCCATGAAGCCTGGTCGCTGTGTCAAGGTTGAATTCGAGTACCTACGCCATGGCACTCAAAGCCTGATTGCCAGCTTCAATGTCGCCACCGGACGCATCGACCAAGCCGACGTGGGAGACACTCGCACCGAGGAAGACTTAGACGCCCATGTGCGAGCCTTGGTCGCTCGTTATACTGACGCTCCCAAGATTCATGGAGTGATGGACTGTTTGAATACCCACCAGTCTGAGGCCATGGTGCGCATCGTCGCAGAATTGGAGCCGAATCCGCCAGAGCTAGGAGTCAAGGGCAAGTCGGGCATTCTCCAGTCGATGAAGACCCGAACTGAATTTTTGCGTGACCCGAATCATCGCTTGGTCTTCCATTTCACTCCCAAGCATTCTTCCTGGCTCAATCAGATTGAAATTTGGTTCAGCATCCTGGTGCGTAAGCTATTGCGGCGTTCGAGCTTCAAGAGCACTACCCAGCTCAAGTCCAAAATCCTGGACTTTATCGACTACTTCAACCGCACCATGGCAAAGCCCTTTAAATGGACCTATAAGGGTAAGCCCCTCGCCGCATAAATACTCGAAGAACTTACGCCATAGAGTACTAGTGCAAAACTCTTTTTCCGAAATTGACGGAAGAGGATTAACGACCGACCGAAAGAAGACCCAAATCACGGGATATGTCCACGGCTTGTTGTCGGTTGTGAACATCCAGTTTCTGGTAGAGGTGTCTCAGGTGAGACTTAACCGTTGTCAGGGAAATGCCCAGGTGTTTGGCAATTTCCTTATCGTGAAGGCGTTGGGAGAGCAACTCCAGAATTTCGGATTCGCGCTGGGTGGGAGGTTCAAACAGCGTCTGGAGATTTAGAGTGGGCTGTATTGGAGTCGCCTGGAAAGCCGCTAAGAGATGTGGGATGAAATAGCTTGTGGAGTCCTGGGAATGTAGCCTTTGCAGCAGGTCGGCCATGGGGCAGCCCAATTCCAGGAAAGGACTCATGACTCCGCCAAGTTCAGCCAACGCTACAACCGGTTCTAGAACGGCGAGAGCGTTCTGCCGATGTCCTTGCTTCTCCAGGGCTAGGGCTTGTAGCACCCCAATCTCAATCGTCTGACAGGTATAGTGCAAGGCTTCAGTCCCCTCCCGCAGTTTCTGGAGCAACGCTGTAGCTGCCTGTAAGCTTTCCTCAGAGCCAAGGATCACCAAGACGCGAGCTTGGGTAATCACGGGAACTTCCAGCCAGCAAAACATCCTGGGGAAATGGGGTACCTCGTCAAACGACCTCTCCCATTGAATGGCGGAAGGTAGATTGCCCTGTAACAACGCTAACCGAGCCTGAGCGGAATGGGCGACTGATAACATCTCTGGATCTTTTGTTTGCCAGGCAAAATCCACTATTTGTTGTAGCGTTTCTGTGGCTACATCGGGCTGTTGCAGAGCCTGATAGGTAAGGGCAAGTCCTACTAAGGAATCTATTACTGGTCTTGTGTCCATCAAATATCGCCTGTCTGCGATCAAGCTAAAATTAGCTAACGCCTGATCCAGCTCATTGGTGAGCAGATAGGTAGAAGCCTGTCCATAACAACCCCACATTTCAGCATAAAGGCTGGCATTTTTTTCTCCTATGTTTTTCATTTGTCTAGCGGCTTCTGCTGCTTGTGATAACTGACCTGAGAGCATATAGGTAAAGAACAATCCCCCCGTCAACCGAAATGTAAATAAAAATTCTGTTGAGCCAAGCTGTTGAAGCCTATCATGATAAAATCTGATGGCTTTTTGTTTCTGCCCCAGGATATAGAGACTTAGACCTAAATAAATTTCGGTTTCTGACTTCATGAAGTCAGCGGTTTCGGGAAGCTCTTCTAAGCCCTTCTGGAAATAGTCTAGACAGCCCTCAGTTGGATCTTGCCAGAATAAGTTTATGCCTTTCAATATGTTTAACTCTGCTGATAAGGCTGTTTCTAATGCCTCATCTTTATGCTGCATCTCCACTTGTTTGATAATGGCGGACATTTCCTTTAAGCGATAACGATAATATAGAATCCAGACGCGACACAATAGCAGTGGCAATCTTTTCTGTATAAACGCTTCGGGTAACTTTTGTAGCCAGTTCTCAAGGCGATACCATCGATCTGCATTCATTTCATTAATCCGATATTCCTCGATAATCTGAGTCAACCTGATGTTGTCTTCTGCTTCGAGGGCATGATGGAGCGCTTCTTCAATTAAGCCCTGAGCTTCGAACCACTCACTAGCTCTTCTGTGCAACTCCGCGATCGCTTCAGGGCTGTAATCACGTTTTAGCCGCTTGAGCAAGAGTTCCTGAAATAGATGGTGGTAGCGATACCATTCACTCTGGTCACTCAGGGTAATAATAAACAGATTGTCCTTTATTGTCTCCTTCAGGAAGGTTTCTCCATCTAGATCTGATGAGCAAACTAGGCTACTTAATTGGCACACGGCCTCGATTAAGGGGGCGCAAAACCGCTGGAGAATAGCGGTCTGCTTTAGCCATTCTCCCAGAGCAGGAGGCTGTAAGCTCAACACCTCATCAACCAAATAGTCTTGAATCGTGGAGAGTTTGCCCCCCAGATTCCCTAAGAATTTATCTGGAGCGGCTTGGTAGGGCAGAATTAAGGAAAGCAGGCGCAGTCCACCTGCCCATCCCTCTAACTGCTCTTCAAGCGATTTTAAGATCGCCCGGTCAACCCGGCAATTGATAGTGCGCTCCAGGAAGGAGACTATCTCGCTCCGGATGAATTTCAGGTCTTGCAGCCGTATATCTGTCATCTGGCCCTGAACTCGCAGCGTTTTTAGAGGCAAGGGTGGGTCACGACGAGTCAGAATCACTAATTTTAGAGGGCGAGGAGGATACTTCAGCAGTTGGCTGAGTAGCTCGTGAACCGCCCGTGAATGAATCCGATGGTAGTCATCTAGCACCAGAATGAACGGCGAGGAGATCCGATCTAACTCGTTAACCAGAGATTTAGAGAGGGCCATTGTAAGGGTTGGGGCTGGGGACTCTAACAAAGCGATTGTCGAGCAGCAGGCTTGGGGAAACAGCTTTTGCACTGCTGCCACAACATACTGAACAAAAACCACCAGTTCGTTATCTTCAGTATCTAGGGATAGCCAGGTACTTGGTTTCTGAGCCGACTCGAGCCATTGACTAATCAGTACACTTTTGCCATAGCCCGCTGGGGCCGAGACCAGCACCAGCCTATGATTGCTGCCTTGTGCCAGTTTCTTCAGCAGCCGCTCTCGATGTACCAAATCGTCCCGCAGCGGCAGACGGTTTAGCTTGGTCTGGAGGAGGTTGATGTCCATAAATTATAGGGATCTAATTTTCTCTTTAAGAACTGGTTTTTCAGATTTTTGTGACCACATATGTTTGACTTGTTCAGGTTCAGGCGCTTTCTGTTTTCCTCCAAAGTATAGTGCGCTCCGTCGGATTAATTTAGCGGCGCCTTAGAGCAAAGCGCCCAGCAGGAACGGGCCAATCGAGCGGGACGCCAACGCCAAGCTGGAGGAGGGCGCAAAAAGAATGCGGTCGTGTTATGTCGGCTCTTGGTAACGCTGCTCTATCTAAGACAACACTGGACCATGCAAGGCATCGGTGAATGTATTGGCTGCGCAGAATCAACGGTCTGGAACTATATTCACGAAATGTTGCCGTATATCCGGGATGAATTACCCGCCAGCTTGCTCGAGCAATGGAAACAAGACTGCAGCAGCGTGGAGCGAGCGGAACTGGAGGAGTGGCTGGCCGAGTTACCCGAAGGAGACCTGCTAGTGGATACGTGGGAGCAACCGATTCCGAGACCGCAGGATAAAAAGATGCAGGAGGAGTACTATAGCGGAAAAAAAAAGCAGCATACTCGTAAAACTCAGGTTATCAGCTTACCGAAAGGCACGGATATCGTCGATGTGGTCATTGGTGAGAGGGGGCCTTGCCATGATGGAACGTTATTGAAACAGACTCAGGCGGAGTTGCCTGAAGCTCTCTCGTTTCTGGGCGACAAGGCCTATGTCGGACAGAAAAATACCACGACCCCGCACAAGCGACCGCCAGGAGGTGAGTTAACGCAGGCTCAAAAGGACTTTAATCGGCAGGTCAGCCAACAGCGAGTCTATGTCGAGCATGTGATCCGAGTCATTAAGATATTTCGGATTGCCAAAGAAGTATTTCGGATGCGATTTCGCATGTATGAACAGGTTATCGGGTGCGTCTGTGGACTAGTACGACTGAGGGTGCAGTATGCCTAAATTCCAGCCCCTCCAGACTGGTGGCAGATAAGCCTGGGAATTTTTCTTATTCTTGAAGATCTCTATTCAGGTTGATCAGCCCTACATCATATCAGATCTTGCAGTGAACGATCTCGAGTTCGGGCCCCTCTCGCCGCAGCAGTGGTCACAAGCGTCCAAGCTCTCGTAGCAGTCGTGCGATGGCCACGGTAGGAAAGAGCAGCAGCGTCAGAGCGTTTCTGGTGGCTTTTCCCCAGTCCAGAGCGCTAGGAGGCTCCTGAAGCAGGTAACACCAATGAGCCAGGATGAAAGCCATCAGGCTGATGACCAGCCAGCGGTAGACCCCCAGGAGCGTCCCTTGTCCGAAGCGATGCTTGGCCACTTTGAACCAGCCTTCGATCTGACAGCGACACTTGTCCCACCAGCTCAAGGTACTACCTTTGAGACGGCGGGTACAGAGGACGAAACGCCGACGCACCGGCCCGTCTTGGCGCTTCCAGTGGTACCATCCCACCCAAACCGGGTGTTGCCAGCCTCGCAGCTGCACTTAAGAACCCCACGGTTGGAGGTCTCCGTCCCCGGGGTCGCCCGGCCAGCAAGGTTTTCACAAGGTGGGCTCTCACGCAACGGATCGCCTGACGGGTGGGCCAATGGTAACGGTTCAGGCATCGGCTGAGGGCAGCTAGCGACTTGACAGTGATGGGGGAGAGGATGTCCCTGAGCTTCTAGGAACAACCCCATCAGGGCCTGAAAGCTCTGCAGCTGGTACTCGCTGGGCATCAAATTCAACAACAGTCCCACCAAGGTCTGGGCTTGCGGCAAGATGTTAGACATTGGGAGGGGGTTTCAGCGATCTGGTACTCGCTGTTCTCTCACTCCCCTACCCCTGAGTGCAAAATGTGAGTTAAAGGACCCCACGCTGTTTAAAGCCCGGATTCACATCAGCCACATTTTCTGTTTATCGGGCGGAGTCTTATGACAATCCTGATAATCGTAACTGCTGATGATGGGTGAAAAATTGGCGATAAACAGCGGCAGTCACCCCAATGGTGCTCAGGGTATTGGTTAATAAAATCAAAAAAATCAATAAAATTTGATACACGGCGGCATTGAGCGGATCCCCTCCGGCTAACACCTGTCCTGTAAACATGCCCGGCAAACTCACCACCCCGACCACCATCATCATGTTGATGGTAGGAATTAAGCTGGCACGGATGGCTTCCCGTCGATAGGGGGTAATGGCCTGGAGGGGAGTCGCGCCCAGGCAGAGATGGGTTTCAATTTCCTGGGGGTTATGCTGAATGGCGCTGGCAAGACGTTCCCCGGCTAAAGAGGCGCTATTCATCGTATTACCCAACACCATCCCTGCCAGGGGAATTAAATATTGGGGAGAGTACCAAACGGGAGGCTGAATAATCACCACCAAGGCGTAACCCAGACTTAATAGGGTGCTTCCCCCCAGAGATAACCAAAGCCAGCCAAGGAGCTTGCGATTCCTTGGCGCAATTCGATTCTTCGTGACCAGTGCTGCAACGGTTAACATCATCACCAACACGAGCAACACGGCGATTGGGTTATCTAGGGAAAATACGACTGCCAGGAAATAGCCCACCATGATCAGTTGCAGGATGGTGCGCCCCCCCGCCCACAACAATTGTCCGGTTAATGCCAGACCCTGCCATTGCAAAAGGACAATCGCCATTCCTAATAAACCCAGCATCCAACCCAGGTCTCCCCAATCCAATGCAATTAAACTATGACTCATGGCAGTTGGGCAGTTTTGTTGCGTTTCATGACAATCATACTATTGGGGGAAGTCTATCCTAGAAAGCCTTGATAAAGTGTAAATACTCCTCATTAAACACTTTATATTTATGTTTTACTCAAAGTTTGACCGTGGTAAAGGGATACATTTGCCATTTTTCAAGGATTTTCGACGGTCTTTCGCTTTTTCTGTCGTTACGGCTTTATTTTCGGGCATGATGGCGTCGGCGATCGCCAATCCCCTGCCGGCAGAACCATCAATGCAGCCAAATAATTTGGTCGCTGCGGTTGATGCAACTTTGGCCGATGGTGTCTATCTATATGGCGAAAGCCCTAAAACGGGTGTAATCGGTAAAGAATATTTAATTTTTCGAGTTCAAGATAATCATGTCCAGGGTGCTTTTTTTATGCCCCGGTCAGAGTTTGCCTGTGCATCTGGTCAAATTGCAGCACAAAAACTTTCTTTGATGGTCAGTGATCCCTACGGAGAATCTCCCGCGACGCCTATCGACATTGCATTTGTTCCCCGTACTCCGGTCGCCAAAAATGCCCCTGAGATTGCCATCACCTTGGAAGGGTTGCAACCAATACAGACGATTAGCAGCGCCGAAACGGAACTCCTGCGTCAGTGTTTGCCATAATTCCATCACTCGTGTTTTGGGGAATAATGGGGAGACTCTCTCAGATTGCTATCCATGAACACTAACCCTCCTGGTGCTGGGCAATTAATTGTGATTACTGGCCCCAGTGGCGTGGGGAAAGGGACATTGGTCAAGCATTTATTGCAGTCTCAACCGGAACTTTTTCTCTCTATTTCTGCAACAACCCGATCGCCACGGCCCGGAGAAATAGAGGGTCAATCCTACTACTTTTTAAGCCGGGCGCAGTTTCAAACATGGATCGAAACGGAGCAGTTACTAGAGTGGGCAGAGTATGCCGGAAACTACTATGGCACGCCCAAAGGCCCGGTGGAGGCTGAAATTGCCCAGGGGAAAACGGTCTTACTGGAAATTGAACTACTTGGCGCACGACAAGTTGCCCAGACATTTCCCCAGGCGCGTCGTATTTTTATTTTGCCCCCCTCAATGACGGAACTCGAAAAACGGTTACGGGGACGAAAATCCGATAGTGAAGGGGCGATCGCCAAGCGGCTAAGCCAAGCAGAAATGGAGTTGGCAGCTGCGCCCGAATTTGACTATCAAGTGGTTAACGACGATTTGGAACAAGCGGTTGAAGCATTATGCGAAATCATTGCAGACCGGCAATAACGTCTCCATTCCCTACAGTAGGGTTAGTTCCCCCAAGACCTCCAGCCGTTTATATTGACTAAGTTGGACATAGCGCTCGGATAAGCTTTCGGCCACCTGGGGGGCAATCCAACCCATTTGTTGTAACAAGTGAATGGCGATCGCGTACTTCGCGCGTTTGGCTCCGTCGTGAACTTTGATGGCTAAGCCCAATCCTTCCCCCACCCGGCCAATACATTGAATACCCTCTGCGCCAGATTTACTCACCAGTTCCCCTTCTGTCATCCGCATTAATTCCGTATCAAATTGACCATCTCCACCGACGAAATGGGGGTAGTAGGTCATCGCCCGCACCACCCGTTCCAAGCCCAACTGCTGACCGGAGGCGAGCAGGGCGTAAAGATGAGCCATTTGTCCCAATTCCATGGAATAGGTGGGGGCACCGCAGTCGTCATGGGCGGAAATGAGTTCTGCCCCTGGCATCCCTAACAGTTCTGATATTTTTGACAAAATTAATTGTTGCACCGCGCTATTCTGCCGCAGGTAAGTATTCAACGGCCAATTACGCTGTTGACATACAGCGAGCATACCCGCATGCTTCCCGGAACAGTTATGTTGCAATGCACTCTGTTTACCCTCCGGAATGGGGCATTGCAGCGCACTAGGCGAAATGTCTGCTCGCCAGAGAATATTAAAGACCTGTCGGGCCTGTTGCGTAGTGCCTTGATGGGAACTGCAAATGATCGCTAGATCTTTATCGGTTAAATTAAAACGTTCTAAGGTGCCTGTCGTGGTAACAGCCAAGGCCTGAAAGGGTTTAAGGGCAGAGCGGATAAAACTATTACTGTTGCTGCTGCCAGCAATCATTAATGCCCGTCCCCGTTCTTCGAAGACAGTGGCTTCGGCCCTGTGGGTCGATTCTGTAATCCCTTCTCGGAGGAGATGAACTTCAATAGCGGGAGCGTGGGGGCGTATGCCTCTGGTCATGTTGTTGGGATAGGTGGCAGGTTAGCAGGTTCACGCATGGGACGGGTTGGCAATGCTTAGCCGCGTGACTGGTCTAATTTTAGGGGGATTCAGGGTGCAATAACGATCCATCCAATCCAAAGCAGTAAATCCAGGGCCATGACCGTCCCCAAAAATTGCAACGTCCCAAGCCAACGATTCAGCACCGGCGCGACTTGATACCTAAAAATTAATTGATCACGGGTGATGACAGCTTGGGGTTTGCGCCACATTTGTCCATCGTACCAACCAGACTCTTCATAGGTGACAGTGTCTGCCATCAGGCGATCGCCAACGTATTTCCACCCCAAAAAAAGTCGAATAATGAGCAGTGATACCCCCATGCAGACCCCTAGCAGAGTAGCAAAACAGAATTTGATTGGCTGTACTTCCACCGAAAAACTGGCCGAGGCGATCGGGCTAACGGCAAAGCTGATCAGCAACGCCACGCGCGTCAGTTTTTTGCCATAGTGCAATAAATTTATTGTGCCCCAGTTGAACAACCAGGCATTTTTAATGGCTTCGTATTCATTGACAGGTTGTTGTTCTGTCGGGACAGGGCAACGGCTAGGGGAAAATTCCCGCATGGGATTCATAGAGGATCGATAAAAACTAGCAGTGGAAAACGTCTTTTTGCAGGGATGGCAGACCCTGGTATTCTGCCGGAGGGGTCTTGATAAGTAGAAAAGATTGCAGGGATGTTTATTCTAAATGCTTCTGAGAATTTAAAAGCGATGCGATTTTGGCGGGATATCGGGTACGGGCCAAGCCGACTTGTTCTGCCCACGAAATTTAATGTCCAGAAATCCTAAGGTTATGGTTAGGCTTACAATGGCGAAAAATTCCGTTGACCAGCGGCTAATTGTATCCGGATTTCAAATATCGTAATCTCAGTTGATTTAATGCCCCCCACCGTAAGGGGATGACCAGCGCTTTAGTTAACATCCAACCCATACGGTAGCTAAACGGAAACATAAAACAGCCCAAGTGGCTAGTCACACCATAGGAAATCAGCGTGGCGATCGCCGCTCCAACGCCTCCCTGGAGGGGAATCAAGAAGTAATTGAGCACGATATTAACGACGGCCCCCATCGTCGTCGTCAACAAATGAAAGCGGTTGTGGTTTTCCGCAATGACCACTGACTCCGGGCAACCCCCAGAAAGACAAACAGCGTTGACCCGACATGGATCAATAAAATTGGCGCACTGGCTGCATACTCTTTACCAAATAAAGTACCAGTGGGCGAGCCCCCAAGCCAATGAAAATCACAATTCCCCAGCTCACCAAAGCCAGATAATCACACAAATCCTGTAGCAGTTGATGATAGTCGCGCTGACTCCGCTCTCGTGCCCGTAAAATGGCAGGAAAAATGACTGAACAAATTAACCCCGGCAAAAAATACCATACCTCGGATAACTTAGCGGCTGCAGCATAAAGTCCTACTTCTGTGAGGCCACTCATTTCTCCCAACATGATTTGATCGGTTTTGAGATATATCGTGATCATCCCACCTGACAGTACTAACGCCAGCTATTGAGAGTAAGCTTTTTGCCCAGGAAAATCCCATTGCCACTGTTTCAACTTCTGTTACACATGTAAGTAAAAAATAGCCAGACTAACCCCATTCAAAAGCTGATTCAAAACATAAGTAGCGACAACCAGAAAAATCAGCTTGATAAAGATCAAGCAAAATCTTACGCTGGAAGAGTTATAGTTTGGCACGTTCGAGACATTGCCAAGGTTCGGGACAACACTTTGGCTTCAACCAATATTCCAGAACTTCAACGGATTGCAGGAGCAGTAGTCCAAGCATTGCCATCAACGGCTGGGCTGTCGGAGGAAAAGCCCGACCTGAGCACCTAACAGTAAGCCATAACCCGGGAATCCAGCGACCATACGGAGGAAAAACCCTGTGCCCAAAAGGCGATATTTTTCGTCCTCCTGCTTCACTAATTCACGAACGAGTAATTTATTCAATCCTAATCTCGCAACGACCGTCATGATCGAGATAACGCTTAGGCAAAAGCTAAGGGTTCCAAACTGTGCTGAACTGAGATAACGGATGAGGTAAACACCGACAACAAAACTGATGCCTATTCCTAGAAATTTTTCCAGAAATAGCCATCCCAAATTCACAAAATGTTTACTCCTGTTCTCTCCAAAACGGGCTGTCAGCTTAAGGCACCATAAAAAAGTTTAAAAATTGCTTTCATTTCTACCAGACAGGATTCGTCGTAAAGCGTGATGCTGACATCCTCAACCCCAATAGAACGGCACTAACATAAGCACAAATAGTAGCTCCATCTCCGAGCTCTACTTCACAGGCATGACAGGAACCCATTAAGCAACCAGTGGGGGATCTCAATCCCCGCCCGTGCGGCAACTTCGAGAATTGGTTCTCCGCTTCTGGCTTCGGTGGCAGGATGTTTTCCTGGTAGGAATTTAACTGTAACGCTCATGGGCGATCGCCTAGTAGGTTGAACCAAAGATTCGGTTCCAAATCTAAGATGCTCAGCGACAAAATCCGCTACTGAATTTAGCATAGTTTCGCCGTCGGGAGTGGTAATTACCAATGCCTGTTGGCAAGAGTCGGTAAACCCCGACTTCTACGCAAACTCCATCTTAACCAGGCTCGACGCCAAGAACCATTATCAAAAAGACTCGTGGAGATAGCGGTCCCCAGAGAGACTGCTCAGATGATTAACGAAACCCAAATGCCTCCGTCCTCAAAAATCGGGGTAAAACTCCCGGCGTATCGGGAATAATCTTCACCGGCAGATAAGCCCCCTGGTTTGCCCCTGACGAATTTCGAAACCCTTTCACGGATAGACCCTGCTTGCGGACTTATAAGCCATGGTTTGTTCGTTGGCGGGTGATTTTTCGTGACTGTCGAGGGTGGTGGTAATGTGGGCAGCAACTCCAGACCCAGCCACATTCCTGAATTGAACTCTTCCAAGCCTCTGGGGATCCCGGACAGAACATGACCCAACATTTGGTATCCACCGCAAATCCCCATTACAGTTCCCCCAGCTTGGGCATAGCGGATGATTTGATCTGCCATGCCACTGGTATGTAAAGCCTGTAAATCAGTAATGGTGGTCTTGGTGCCTGGGATGATAACAGCATCGGGGTAGCCCCAGCTTGAGGCCTCCAGCTCCAAATACTCCACCCACACCTCCGTTTCTGCATCCAATGGTTCGAAATCAGTGAAGTTAGCAATATGGGGTAAACGTGAGACCACAATGCGTATGGCATCTGTTGTCACGTCGACCACTCTTGTCGCTCCAGCAGAGACAGAGAGTCCTCCGCAGAAAATGACGTTTGTTCGATAGGGCATAACCCCCTCAACACGGGAATGCCTGTGTACGTGCTTCTAGCCACTCAATTCCTGAGAGTCAGCATGATTCTTCAACACGAAACTTGTTAATCACAATACCCCTGAATTAATTGTCGTTCTTCCGGTTCTAACAGCTCTAATGTTCCAACTGACGTGGGCAAAAGCACCTCCCCGATCAATATCAACCACTAAAATTGCTTGCGGCTTGTAAATAGGTCGCCACGCGCATATTGGTGAGATCCCGATGCTTGAGATTGATTTCTGCTGGACTACCAGCTCCTTCACACACAACCACATCGAAATTAGCACCTAAGCTGTTGCTACGATGCAGTGATAGCTTGCCAACCTAGACTGGAAATAGTCTTGATAGTAGTCCTGTGCCCAGTGTTACTACCTGACTGTTTGACCCAGCGATAATCACCTGGGATGTCATAACATCCCCTTGGGGCTTAAGCAAAATCGGATTCATCTCAACCTTGGGATGAACTCCAGCAGCCCAGGCTTGTACCGCTTGGGCATGACCGACCTCGCCACCAGATCCGGGTTACAAATGCATTCAGTGCCATGTTCTTGCCCTCTAAAAGGTGTTACCCGTTGCCAACCTCGACGGATAGAGCAGGCGACATAACGCCAGTGGCTGAGAAATGATTTACCTGCGTGGGATGTTGTCCCGACTACCATCACCGCTTTCATTGTGATAAATCACCCAGATTAAACATTGGCTTTGTTGAAATTTTATGCGCTGATCAGCCAAAACCTCTTCACATTGACGAAATTTGTAAATTGAGTAAAGTTGCATTGTTATAAACTTTTGTTTTACAAAGTAAACTCTTTTGTGACAGTATGCATGGGCGCATGGCGACCTCTAAAAGTTACCTTGTTTAAATAAAGGATTGTGGCGATCCCGTCCCAAAATTAACGCATCATGACCCCTAGCAGTGCTGAATTGAAGCATAAACTATTGTTAATTGTTGCCAAGCAGGGAAGATTTTTTATCATAAGTATCATTAATATATAGCCATAGCAAAAATCCAATGATTGCGACCCCCGAAGCTCCTTGGTCTGAAAAAGAAACCTGTCAAGCCCATGAATTGTTTGATATTGCCTATCAACGGGAAGTATCCAGTCTCCTAGACACTTTCCAACAACAAGCTGCCACCATTGACCAAGTAGACGATCTTTAAGTATCCGTATGATTTTGCGCGAAAAGGGCATGAAATTGATGGCAAGTATGACTGACGGGAGTCGATGAAGGTTTTTGTGTTCGCCCAACTACTCAGGGAAGGTTGGATTAGCCTACAGAGTTGGATTTTTTATCTTCCAGTCAACGGGCAAAAATTAAAGTCCTTTCTCGTATCTAGCTTTGGTTGTCAGAGAAATGGCGAATCAATGGATTCTCCCAATGTTAGGGAAGACGACCAACTTACCCTGACTGGAAAAAATGACAGACTTTTGTACTCTGACGTAAAAAAAGCTTAGAGATTGTTTTCGAGCAACAGCATTTCCCTTTGACCACCTGCTTAGGGTAGTGAAGGCTTCTAACCCAATCAGCCCCCGGCGTTGTCCCTTTTGATTAGAGACTCCCAGAATGGGGACTCACCCTGTCGAGGATTACGACAAAGTAGGGCGGGGTGTTGATGTAAACCAACGCACTATCAATGCCCATCGCAAATTGACGGCTTTCTGGTAAGAATCAGTGGCGATGCAGTCACTATGACCACTACTACAATGGTTGATCCAAGTGATCGCGGTTTTTAGGTCGGGGATGCTCCTGAAGGCGATCGCTCTATCTAGGTAAGCTTTAGACCATTCTGTTTCCTTAGCCAGCGTCAGTTGTTCTGGAAATAAGGAACAAAGTTCACTATCCCCCCGGAGCTTAAAGCCTTTTTCCTGCAAATTGTTAAATAGCCTCAAGAGCAACGTGCTATTCAATTGGGGTGGAGCAATACTTTCTCAATGGCATTGACGGGATCTGGTTCACTGGCGTAGCTGGCTAAAATCATCTGCCGTACTAGGTCTAATTCCCTCTTGTTGGACCAGTACAGGTAACAATTGCCCATGGCTGCCCGCAGGACGGGGACAGCCGCTTTACGATTAATTTGGTCAATGCTGGGGCGACCATAGGGAATCACCAGATTGATGGCATCACTCCGACTGACCAGATCCTGTACTAGGGGCATTTCATCAGTGGGTAAATGATAAATCAGGGGAGATTCGGTAAGGTCACTTTCAATGAGAGCTTCATTCATGAGCTGACAAATCGTAGCGGCGGAAATTACCAGACGCGCCACAAGCTTCCGTAAGATCAAACTATTGCCCGCCTTTAGAAAAGCCAGCGGCGATCACGCCTAATTCTGAAATGCTTCGTAAACCAGACACGACCCCCAAAGGAATGACTGACAATAGGTTTGGGACAGATTGAGTTGGATAGGGGGCCGCCATCACCTGTTGTAGAGGATCCGGCAGTTGGGCTAATTGGGTCAAAATATCAACGGTGGCTTCCAGCCGTTGCGGCGTCAACTTCAGCCAATCCAAAGACAATCTGCCACCGCCATTTCCCCGACCGACCTCCAAGTCCAGCGTATTGGCTTCTAAAATTTGATCAAACGCCGCCGTCAAATGTTTTGCAATGGCGGCGATCGCCTCGTTTCGCATTTGTCCTGACTCAACCATTCAGATGGAGGAAGCCCGTCTTTGCTGCGGCCAAGGTACTATCCAGGAAATTATCTGGCGGGAGATCAGCAACCATAAATACTGGGAATGAGGGTTAGCGACGATAACTGAGCCATAACGAGTAAATGACAAACATCATCAATGTCGCCGTAATTAGCAATCCTAAGATAATACTTAACGCATGGGGAGTGGAGGGCCAAAATGACCACCCCAAAAACAATAAAATTAAGGCTAAAACACTCGGCCATTGATGAAGATGGGTAGGGGAAGACTGGAGTTGCCAGTGGGTTCCCGTCCAGCGCCAGAAGCGTTTATAGGGGTAGACCGACGTTAACTGTTCTATGGCTTCTCGGTCAGCATTAACCACAAAAATTTTTTGACAGCGCTCACACCCCAAGGCTTCGGTTAAGGCGATCGGCACTAGATGCTCTTTGCGGGAACAAGGGTAAGGATAACCCTTGATTGAGGTCTTACGGGACTGGAACCAGAAGAACGCACGATGATAAGAAAATCGTTAATCTAGACCGAAAACTTGATAGAAGCGGGCGATGGGGATAATCCTATTTCACGAAGGACGGGACTACGTCTACTCCTGCCCATGATGCCAACAAATTTACCCTCAAAAAGCCTCAGTATCGGTAGCTTGTGAGGTAAATTTGTCGCCCCGACAAGGAGAGTTGGTCATCGTTAGTGATAGGAATATGCCGAAAACAATTTTCTCCAAACTTAACGCAGTTTTAAAATATCGCAAACTTCTTTTTTGGCGATCACTAGGTAGGGCAAGACACTTGTTACAATTTGAACATCTTGACGTTAATTTTTCTGTCCCCATTGGGTAAGACAGCCTCTAGCCAATTGTTTCTGAGAGGCGTTAACATAAGTTAACAACTGTTAATGATCCACTGATAAACTGCTTAACCAGTGGAATATCTGTAACTACACTCACTATTGGAGAGTTCTAGCGTGAGCAAAAATAATAAAAAATGGCGTAACGCCGGGTCTATATGCCTTATTGTTAATTGTCGTTTTAGCCTTAGCATCGGCTTTTTTTGACCGTCCAACCCAAACTAGGGAAGCCTTAACCTATAGCGATTTCGTTAATCGGGTAGAAGCAAATCAGATTGAGCGGATCAACCTCAGTGCTGACCGAACCCAAGCCTAAGTCCCCAACCCCAGCGGGGATCTCCCTCTTGGTGAACCTCCCCAACGATCCTGACTTGATCAATATTTTCACCCAACACAACGTGGATATTGCGGTGCAGCCCCAAAGTGATGAAGGCTTCTGGTTCCGCATTGCCAGCACCCTATTTTTGCCAGTGCTGCTGTTGGTGGGTATTTTCTTCCTATTCCGCCGTGCCCAAAATGGCCCCGGTTCCCAAGCAATGAACTTTGGTAAATCAAAAGCCCGGGTACAAATGGAACCCCAAACCCAAGTCACCTTCGGAGATGTAGCGGGCATTGAGCAAGCTAAGCTGGAGTTCACAGAAGTAGTGGACTTCCTAAAAAATGCTGACCGCTTTACCGAACTGGGGGCAAAAATTCCTAAAGGTGTTCTCCTGGTGGGGCCTCCTGGAACCGGTAAAACCCTTCTAGCTAAAGCCGTTGCCGGGGAAGCTGGTGTACCGTTCTTCTCCATCTCCGGTTCAGAGTTTGTGGAAATGTTTGTCGGGGTTGGTGCTTCCCGGGTTCGGGACTTGTTTGAACAAGCCAAAGCCAATGCCCCTTGTATTGTCTTCATCGATGAAATTGATGCGGTAGGCCGTCAGCGAGGGGCAGGAATTGGCGGAGGTAACGATGAGCGGGAACAAACCCTCAACCAGTTACTAACGGAAATGGACGGTTTTGAAGGCAACACTGGCATCATCATTGTGGCGGCCACCAACCGTCCCGATGTTTTGGATTCCGCCCTGATGCGTCCCGGTCGTTTCGATCGCCAAGTGGTGGTGGATCGCCCCGATTATGCGG
>CALNXU010000020.1:0-56913 GCA_942490695.1 Merismopediaceae cyanobacterium
CCAGTGACATCCTGCTTGTAAGGCAGGCGCTCTACCAACTGAGCTAACCGCCCTCAATTGGTGCTTGATTAATATAGCATAAGATAATTTCCCTCACCATCATCACTTAATTTTTTGCACGGCTCCCCTTCCTATCCCCTGAAACCATGCCCAGTGGCAAGACCCACGATCGCCTGACGTTATGGTTAACCCCTTGGGTTGTGGGGGGCTGTTATGTTTGGACGAAGGAAGAAAGATTAACCCTGTTGATGGCGATCGCCTTTGTCTTCAGTGGGCTCATGTTTGGCCCCGATTTAGATATTCAGTCTGTTCAGTATCGACGCTGGGGATGGCTCCGGTGGCTATGGCTTCCCTACCGCAAGCTGTTACGTCATCGCTCTTTTTTCTCCCATGGTTTCTTGGTGGGCACAACCTTGAGGCTACTTTATCTCGGGTTATGGCTTGGGGCGATCGCCGCCGTTGGACTCATGATTCTTAGTGTAATCACCCAGTTTTGGGCAACTGCGCCACCCCAGTGGGCGGACGTAAGGGTAATCGAGGTGAAGCAATGGTTATCTAGATGGCCAGACTATCGCCCTGAAGGAATTGCGGTTTTTATCGGACTAGAGTTGGGGGCGATGAGTCATAGCGTACCGGATGTAGTGACCAGTCGCTGGAAACGCTTCAAAAAATGGCGATCGTCGTCAGTCTCGACTGCCATTACCGCCAAAAAACGGAAACGAGCCGCCAAAACTGCACCACGTCGCCGATAATCCCCAGAATTCTGCCCATCAGTTTATTGATGTGAATTAACACTTTATTAAGTTTTGTATTCATCTCCAGAGTTCGATGAATTATGATGTAAAAATGAAAAGTGAAAAGATTATGAAAAGTCTTCGCTGAATTGTTAATGCGCGACTCTATTGTTCATGGGCTTGTCGTTTCTGGGATAGCGGTTTGCCTGCTCGGTTCTTTGTCTGGGTGTGGTGGCTCCTCCCCAACAGAAACAGTAGAAGCTGATAATCGTGCCCAACCCACGATCACCCAGGAAGGGGAAACGGGAACAGCAGTTGCCGAAAAAAAGAAGATATTAACCACTTTTACCGTCATTGCTGACATGGCGCAAAACATTGGCGGCGATACTCTGGTGGTGGAATCCATTACCCGTATGGGGGCAGAAATCCACGGCTATGAGCCGACCCCTAGTGACTTGGTTAAAGCTCAGAATGCCGATCTCGTGCTGTATAACGGCATGAATTTAGAACGATGGTTTGAGCAGTTTTTAGGGAATTTGCAAGACGTTCCCTCGGCTCTGGTGACCGGAGGCATTGAACCGATCCCCATTGCCCAAGGCCCCTATGCGGATACCCCGAACCCCCATGCGTGGATGTCTCCCCGGAATGGGTTGATCTATGTGGAAAATATCCGGAAGGCGTTCATTGCCCTCGACCCAGACAATGCGGCAACCTATACCGCCAACGCCAATGCGTATAGCCAAAAAATCCAGGCGATTGATCAGCAATTAAGCGAGAGCCTAAACCAAGTACCCGAAAATCAGAGGTTTTTGGTGAGTTGTGAAGGGGCATTTTCCTATTTAGCCAAGGACTACGGGCTCCAGGAAATTTACCTCTGGCCCATTAATGCTGAACAGCAATATACCCCGAAGCAAATGCAAAACGTGATTCAACAAGTGCGCGCCAATAAAATACCCACCATTTTTTGTGAAAGTACGGTGAGCGATAAAGGGCAACGAGAAGTGGCCAAAACGGCGGGGGCTCACTTTGGGGGTAATCTCTACGTCGATTCCCTCACAGCGGAAACGGGCCCGGTGCCGACCTATCTCAAACTGCTGGCATACGATGCCCGCACCATTGCGGAGGGACTACTCCCAGAGGCAAAATTCTCCCCCTCCAGCCCTCGTCCTAGTCCGACACTATAACGTTCTTACGGTTACCTCGCTTGACTCAGCCACTTTAGAATTTTTTCACTGTTCTGCCATGCCGCCCACTGCTTCCCTGGATATTTGCGTCGAAGACCTCAGCGTTACCTATAACAATGGTCGTCTTGCCCTCTACGATACCCACTGTCGCGTCCAGCCTGGCACGATTACGGCCCTAGTGGGCCCCAATGGCTGCGGTAAATCGACTTTGTTCAAGGCCATTATGGGTTTTATCAAACCCAATCAAGGACGGGTTCGTATCGGAGGGTACGCCGTCCAGAAAGCGCAAAAACAGCAGCGGATGGCTTATGTGCCCCAGTCGGATGAAGTGGACTGGAATTTTCCCGTTAGTGTCTTTGATGTGGTGATGATGGGGCGATACGGCTACATGAACGTCCTGCGTATTCCCCGTTCTGGCGATCGCCGCCTTGTGATGGAAAGCTTAGAACGGGTGGGCATGACCCCCTATCGTCACCGACAGATTGGGGAATTATCGGGGGGACAAAAAAAACGGGCTTTTTTAGCCAGGGCCTTGGCGCAACAAGGGCAGGTACTACTGTTAGATGAGCCGTTTACCGGGGTAGATGTAAAAACGGAACGGAGCATTATTGACCTGTTACTCCAACTCCGGCAGGAAGGCCATACGATTCTTATTTCCACCCATGATCTGGCCTCGATTTCGACGTTTTGTGACCAGACTATTTTGCTCAATCGTACTGTTCTCGCCATGGGGGAAACGGCGGCAACGTTGACCCAGGATAACCTTGCGTTGACTTTTGGTGGGTTACCGGTTGCCCATCTGGGCCATCAGCCACTGGCACAAGGGTTGGTCACAGAAAATGAGGCAGCATGAACTCAACAGTGGCAGACGTAATGAATTGGTTCCTAGAACCCCTACAGTATGGTTTTTTAGTGAAAGCAATCTGGGTCAGTGGCTTTGTAGGCCTAGTGTGTGCGGTATTGTCTTGCTACATCACCCTCAAAGGATGGTCTCTGATGGGGGATGCCATTTCCCATGCCGTGGTTCCCGGTGTGGTGATTGCCTATGCCCTCAATATTCCCTTTGCCATTGGCGCATTTATCTTTGGCTTTGGGGCAACAGTGGTGATTGGCTTTGTAAAAGCACGGACACGATTAAAGGAAGACGCAGTTATTGGCGTTATCTTCACTGGTTTTTTTGCCTTTGGCATTGTCCTGGCTACCAAAATTCCCAGCAATATTGATTTATTCCATATTTTATTTGGCAATGTTTTGGGCATTTCCACCAGCGACATCGTGCAAACAGTCGTTGCGGGCAGCCTGACGTTACTGGTGGTGGGCATTCGTCGTCGGGATTTATTGCTCTTTTGCTTTGATGCCAACCATGCCAAGGCGATTGGGCTGAATATTGCATTGCTGTATTACACCCTGTTGGGGGTGCTGGCATTAACGGTGGTGGCGGCGCTACAAACAGCCGGTATTATCTTGGTCATTGCCATGCTCGTGACCCCCGGCTCCATTGCCTATTTACTAACGGACCGCTTTGATCACATGCTGTTGTGGGCGATCGCCAGTAGTGTCTTTTCCTGTGTCGCGGGAACCTATCTAAGCTATCACTTGGATATTGCGACGGGGGGCAGCATTGTGGTGTTAATGAGTCTATTGTTTATGGTGGCAATGCTGGTTGCCCCCAAATACGGCTTGATGGCACCGCTGTTTAGAAAACCATCGGATCGGGAGCAAGCGTTAGTGGTTGATCAATCCTGAAAAGACGTGATAACAACGGGGGCGGATTAGGCGCTGGGACAGCGTTAATGCGTTGCAGCTTCCCACCAATCTTATTGACAATTTCGTCATAGATAATCTTGAATCATGAGGCCTATGCCGGATTCCAGAGTCAAGTCAAGGCCTCAGCTTAAACGCTTCGTTCATTCTGGCTGAGCATGGTGCAACGTAACGCCCAATTTTTGGGAGATCCAGACTTCAAAATTACGCACTGACCAACGGTTAGGAGAGTCCCCCGGTAGTACCATGGGTTCCACAAGAATGGTGAACATCCCCAGACGATTCCCCGCCAACACATCGGTGAATAGCCGATCGCCAATCATCGCCACGGATTCCACGGGTAAACGCATTTCAGCGATCGCCTGACGGAGTTTACGACGGGACGGTTTAGCGGCCCCAAATAAAAAAGGCAAATCTAAAGCGTTAGCAATCCCCCCAATGCGAGTTTCGCTGAGGTTGTTACTCACCAACCAGATAGGCATACTATCCCGAATGGGGGCAAGCCACTGCTGCAATTCAACTGAAATCGTATCGTCCTTGAAGGGAACCAAGGTTTCATCCACATCTAGCACTAAGCCCTGTAACGCAAATTTTTCTAAAGTTTGTGTCTGTAGGTCTACGATCGTTTTACCCAATACCAAATCGGGTTGTAACAACTTTGCACGCGTCATTTAACTAGTTCACCCAACAAAGAATTTTAACCTTAAGCGTCCTTTAATTTACCCGATAACCTGGGTCGTATTGTCTGCTTGGGGCTGAATATCCCGCTCTATCTCGGCTAGCGAAGACACCATAGCCGCCATCACAATTTCTGGGGTTACCTTGAACGGTAACCGATGGATATCAGAGTCTGGTGCACAGGCAAAGGCGATCGCCGTTTGTAAGTCCGATAATGTGGTGTCAGCCAAGCCCAAGGCCGTTAGGGAGGTCGGCAAACCAATTTGCTCGTAAAACTGAATCAATTGTTGTCGGGCCGTCGCGGCCAACTGGTGACCAGTGACCAATTCTTCTAGCCGTAGTTGTACCAAAATACCGTAGGCTACTTTTTCGCCATGCAACGCCTGATGGGCAGCGGGCAACTGGGTCAGACCATTATGAATGGCATGGGCTGCAACGGTACGGCAGTTAGCACCACCGAGTCCCCCCACCACCCCCGCCATCAAGAGCGCCGCATCCACCACTTCCCGCCAAACATCACTACCGGGATGGGCCAGTGCTTCTGGGGAACGTTGGAGCAAAATATCCCGTAGAACCCGTGCTTGTTGAACCGCCGCTACCGTTAATGTGTCCCTGGTATGGCCGCTACTCACGGAGGCTTCATACCATTTAGCAAGGGCATCGCCAATCCCGGCGACTAAGGTGCGTGGCGGAGCCGTAACAATTAAGTCGTAGTCGACAATCAATAGATCCGGGCAGCGGTTCAAGGAGACATCGTAGCGGAAGGCCCCAGCATTGCTGTAGACATTAGATAAAGCGGTCCACCCCGCACAAGTGGCTGCCGAAGTGGGCACTGTGGCGATCGCCAACCCAGCGTTATGGGCCACCAATTTAGCCGTATCGAGAGCTTTTCCGCCGCCGACTCCCAGAATCCAGTCACAGCCAGAGTCAGCGACCATTTGTTGTAATTGGACGAGGGAAGATTCCGCACAATCAGGTAAATAACTGCCCGTGGTAAATTTTAAGTCTTCACGGTCTCTCAATAAGGCTAAACTCGGTTTGACGAGGTCTAAAGTCTGTTTCCCCCCAATTACCAAGCCGTGGTGACCCAACTGACGGAATAATACGCCTTGTGCCGCCAGTGCTCCCCGCACTACTAGCCCCGGTGCGATCGCCATAGTATGAAGAGAAGGGGACTGGGTCGTCGAGGAATGAGACATAGAAGAATTTCAGAGTAAAACGAGATGCGTTGACAACCATTAGTACGGTTGGCAATTGCGGTGCATCAATGGCAACCGTTAGCTTTTTACTATTTTTTACTATAGCAATTTCAAAGCCAAAAGATGACATCAAAAGGGGGGTAATTACTCAGCCAGAATGACCTCAGATAAGATAAAACACCAATGCGGAATGGGGCTCTATTCCATCTGAAAAATAAAGGTCACTAAATCTCCCTTGCCCAACGAAAGGCGATCGCCAGAACGGAGACGGTGACGGTTACCCAAGGCTAGAGGCGTATGGTTCACATAGGTGCCGTTGGCGCTCCCGGTATCTTCCAAAAAATAGGCATCCCCCTCGACGCGGATATCGGCATGGACGCGGGAGACAACATCAGAATTGGCAAAGCCAGAAACATCAATATCAGGAGGGATTCTATCGTTGGGCTTACCGATGTGGATAACGTTTAACCCCTCCGGCAAGGGCATTAAGGTTTGCGTTTGCACATGCACCAAAAAGACTGTTTGCGTCTGTAGTTGGGTGGCGTTGTAAATGGGGGACGGCTCCGCCGCATCGGGAATGGGGGGAATATTGGACGATGAATCGGGGGAATCTTCCCCCTCCGTTACTTCAGGGGTTGGTGTGTCGAGAGAAGTGGATTCAGGGGGACTCGCCAAAAGGGAGGGGTCAATGGTCTGTCCGCAATCGCCACAGAAGGTCGCATCACTCTGAACTGCTGCACCACAATGGGGACAAGCGGTGAGCTGGGGCAAGGGGGTAAAGCAGGCTTCACACTGGGTTGCACCCTCAGGATTACTGTGGTTACAAGTGGGACAAACAGACATAATGACAAATTTTTAGTGAGCTAAGTAAATTCAGCCGACAGCCAGCCGCAGACTGGAAATATTCGCTGGAATTTATTTTTTAATACTATGGAAAGATATTAACGGGCTATGTTTTGTCAATTGTCTAACATGATAGTAGCACTGTACACCTTTGCCCTGAAAATTGACCCAAGCTCGACCCCCACTGGGTTATCGTGCACTACAGCATTTCCATGGAGCGATCGCCAACCTTTCCCTGCTAGCTTGCCATGACGAGCGACTCCCCCACCGCCTCTATCTCAAACTCAATCATCCCCCCGCTCACCCCCAGGACTCCCATCTGCAAGCAGAAGTGTTCAAGGAAAAATTGATGCTGCTAGAGCCCCAGTGAACCAGTCAATATCAAGATGAACAGCTGTAGTGCGATACACCACCAGCGTCAAAAAACGCCTTAGGTTTTAGACGATAGTATTTATTTTCTATCTCCTTTGATTGCTCATCATACGGACGGCTAAGGACTTCTTGCAACTCTTTAACTAAGGTGTAATCACCCTCCATGGCTTGTTGGTAGGCGGGGACAATCAACCACTCTCGCCATGTGTATTTTGGGTTAGTCTGTTTCATCTTTGTTGATATCTCAGCCAAATTGCCGTCGTTAATGACGAGGTCGCGCCAGCTTTTCAGCCAAGATTGCCATTGTTCATGAAGTTGTGGTGAAGTTTTAACATAGAAGCTCTTTTTCAACACTGAGATATCGTCTGGTATATGGGATAACTCGCGGAAGAAAATGGTGTAATCCACCGCTGAATGGGTCATTAACTGCATGAGTTGCTCAAATAACTCTGGGTGATATTCAGTCAAGCCAAGTTTTGCTACCCACATTTTTTGAACTTCTTTTTGCATGACTCCGGCAAAGCCACGGCGTACTTGGTCGAACTGCTCTAACGCTTCAGCGTCTTCTACCAATAGCGGTCTAACTGCTGTCCAAAACATATGGTAATTCGCTTCTGCTGCGATGGGCTGATTGAAGAATGAAAAGTGTTGGCCGCCGCCAGTCCAGGGTTGAAACCCAGGGTCAAACATTTCACAAAACCCAAAGGGTCCATAGTCGAGGGTAAAGCCACCAGCGGCGCAGTTGTCACTATTAAAATTACCCTGGCAGTAACCAACCCGTAGCCAATCGGCCACTAGGGTCGTCAGACGCTGGCGAAATAGCTTAGCTAACTCCACCAATTGATCTGCAAAACCAAGGTTTTGATTAATGTCGCTTTTGTATTCTCGCTCAATTAAATGCGACACTATCATGCTCAACTCTTCTAATGCGCTTGGATGAGCATTACTGCGAGTGCGGCGGGCAAATAACTCGATCTGACCAACGCGCAAAAAGGATGGTGCAACACGAGTTGAAATGGCCACAGGATTGGCCACCAAAATATCAGGGTCAGTGGAGCGGGAGTCTTGAGAATACCAAGGGCGGGTAACGGTCTCCAATTTAGAGACATACAGTGTCAAAGAGCGCGATGTTGGAACCCCCAAAGCCTGCATATATTCTTGCGCTAGAAACTCACGCACACTTGAACGGAGTACGGCGCGCCCGTCGGCACCACGGCAATAAGGCGTTGGGCCACCCCCTTTCAATTGCATTTCCCAGCGCTGGCCATTGATTATTCCTTCAAACACAGATATCGCTCGACCATCGCCATAACCATTACCCGTACCGAATGGACATTGTTGGGTATATTCGGTGCCATAAATCGACAGTGCATAACCAGTCGCCCAGCCAACCTGACGCATAGGCTCACGGGCAGCAGATATATCACCAGAAAAGACCTGGCAAAATTTTTTATTAAGTGCCAGCTCATCGCCCAACCCAAGTTCCTTAAAAAAAGTGCTGCTATGGGCGACATATTCTGGTTCTGCAAGCGGCGTGGGGGTCACAGGGACGAAATGACCAGAAAAAACCTGGCGGGCATGGTGATCATCACCATCGACCGTGGCATCAGGATCGGCATTTAGGGTGTCCATCAGGGAATAATCCACCAATCGCATAAACTCATCGAAGGTCGTTACGCAAGGCTCAGCAGATGGCTTGGATGGATATGACATTGTTGCTAGCGCCGGTATTGTCGAGAAAGATTCATGTTTAATTGAGGACTTTGTAGAGGCTAGCATATTAAATGTGGAGCTTTCCGGACTAACCGACTTATTAGTAGGCCGCAGAAAGGTATGCTGGCACGATAAGAGACTTCAGTCTTGACAATCTGTGAAAATCCCAGGGTCTCTAGTCAACAACGTTGTAAATACACACCGATGAAAAACTAACTGTAGAGTATACTGCACTCTATACTTTGCGGTCTAATACACCTGTTTGCAATCTTATCTCCCAGATGTGCAGTCTAAATCCCAAATTTGCGGCAGGGAACGCACCCTACAAGATCTGAGGCTCTCAATTGAGATTAAAATCTTCATCCTGGATCATCATTTTTAGACAGCGGTCATCATTGGTCATCGCCAACATCATCCCCCGAAAAAGTTCGAGGGTGTAGGGATCTTCGGGATCGAGCCTCTGAAGTTTGGCGGCCAGCCACAGTTGCGTATCTTCGTCATACTGGCTAATAATTTCTTCCATCTGGCGATCCGCATCTGTCCCTGGAAATTGGCTATTACAATAAACTTCCCCCATGGTTTTGCCAAATTGTTGGGGATCAGGAGCATCTTGTCTATCCTCAGCGACCACAGTATTAGGACTGACTATTAAGGCAACTCCCGCGAAAATCGAGAGCAGTTTCTGGGTAAGCTTCATGGGGTATTTGTTCGTTGGGGTTAGTAGAACTTTTTTTATATTTTTAAAGGTTTATGCCTGGCAATGGTCACAGACTCCTTGCAGAATAATTTCGTATTGCTCCACCTTTAACTAGGGGGGTATCTGCTCAGTTTCAGCCTCGGGCAATGGCTTGCTGGAGGTGTCCCAACAGCACACTAAAATTTAGAGAGGCAAGTTTTATCAGCAGTAAGGTTAATGCTTTAAACCGTCATTTCGATCATGGGCGGCAGAAGCCAATTCTCTACTGTATCTATCGTTACATCTTAAATTTGGAACTGCTGAAGACTATTTTGAAATCTGTCCTTCAAAGGATTTTGTGCTGGCCTAGTCCACTGGGTTATAGTGCATTACAGCATTTCCATGGAGCGATCGCCAGCATGAGGCCACAACACCAGTCCCCCCATTCCTGGAAACCCTCAACTTTTTGGTCTAGTGCCATTCTGTTGCTGTGGGGATTATTCCTCACCGGCTGCAACGCCATTGGGGCCTCCGCCACAGCACCGCCCCCCCTAGAATTACCGCCGAGTCCGATTCAGAGTCAATCCTTCCAAGAAGTTGCCCCTCCGGCCAGTCTCCAGGCGATCGCCCCGAGCTTCGATCAATATCAACCCCAGGTAAATATTCTTTCGCCCCAGCCCGACGAAGTCCAAAAAAAGACCACCATCACCGTTAAGGTTGCGGTTAAAGATTTCCCCAAAAGCGGTCCCTCTGCTCCGCTGCGCCCACACCTCCATGTCATTCTGGACAATGAGCCCTATCGAGCGGTTTATGACCCCGAAAGCCCCATTCTGCTCGAAGACTTAAAACCCGGAACCCATACCCTACGCATATTCCCCGTCCGTCCCTGGCACGAAAGCTATAAAAATATTGGGGCCTATGCCGAAACCACCTTTCATGTGTTGACCAAGACCGATAGTAACAACCCCGATCCTGCGTTGCCCCTCCTTACCTACAGTCGCCCCAAAGGAGACTACGGCGCAGAACCCATCCTCTTGGACTTCTACCTGAGGGGGGCTCCCTTACATCAGGCCGCCCTCACTGAAGCCGATGTCAATGATTGGCGTATCCGGGTCACCATTAATGACGAAAGCTTTCTCCTAGACCAATGGCAACCCATTTATTTATCCGGGTTTAGAACTGGTGAAAATTGGGTCAAGCTGGAATTTATTGATGAAGCCGGTAATCTCGTCGCCAACCGTTACAACAACACCGTGCGGGTTATTAATGTGCAGCCGGGGGGAGTAGATCCGTTTTCCCGACTGATGCGGGGAGAGACTTCTGTGGCCGAGGCCTTTGAGATCACCGGACTTCCCGTACCAGAAACCTTACCGGAAATCGTTGAATCTCCCTCAGTGCCAAGCCCCGACGTGACAGTCCAGGAAATTTCTCCTCTTAACCGTGAACCAGCTCCTGCTATTGAAGACATTGTCCCCCCACCGGCAACAGACAGTGGCGTAGATGAAGCGATTGATAGTAATACATTGGAAAGTCACTCAACTCTAGAACCGTTAGAGCCACCGACTGCCACCGATGTTACGGCAGAAAAAACTGAGGCATCAGAATTGGTCGAAGAGTCGATACAAGAAACGGAAATGACAGAAATTGATGAGCAACCCCCAACCGTAACGCCAGACCTTGCCCCCGATATGTCCCCTGCAGAATCGGTTGGCGTTGAGGAGTAAGGCGCAACGAATGCGCTGCCAACTGAGTCAGATTCCATTCCTCGCCAGATAACAGCTCAAGGCATGGGCGGCAATCAGTCTGTTCATTGCCCAGGGCACAAGCCCTCTCCCCTCCAGATCATTCCTACTTGCGCCATAAGACCTGCATCTAAAACGCCTCTCGATCTATCAGCGTTTACGAAATGCTGCATTCACACAGTTATCAAGAACTCCCTCCTCCGCAGACCAGTGCCCACGAATCTAGATCCAACTCCGTAAAAGCATTCGTAAGGAAAAACCGTCAGGGGTGAGGGGGGCTCCGATAAATAGGGGTAACCAGAACCAAAAACTCAGTCCAACTAAGACGATCGCCAGCCCGGCCATTACCTTGTGCCAAACGGCGGGGTGTTGTAACTCCCTTTCAACCATGAGAGCAAGGGCAAAGAGGCTAAAAAGATAGGAGGGGAGGTAGTGATAAAAAAAAGTACAGCGGCTAACGCTAAGCCAGGGCAGCAAATTAACCCCGTAATTAATGCCTAAGAACAGCAACGTACTGTGCCAAGCTGAGGGCGATCTTTCTCGTCGCCGGCCTAGCAACAAAGAAACCATCAAAATAGACAATGCCCCCGTAGACAGCCATAGCAAGACAGGGTTCGCCATGCTGTGGACATCGTAAATCAGTCCATGCTCCCCTTTAGTTTTGTAGTAGTAGGCTACCGGCCGCCACATAATCGGCCAACTGTACCAGGGAGAACAATAGGGATGAACATCGGGGCTGTTACCGACGTGGCGATGATACTGCCAAGTCTCCACCTGAATCCGCCAAAATCCTCCAAGGGAAGCATATTCCGGATTCATTAACAGGTGGGGAATCCAAATGAAGCTGTAGGTCAGGAGTGGCACTAAAACCAACCAAACACATAATTGTTGCGGGGTAATGTGTAACCAGTTTTGCCAAAAGTTTTGTCCAACAGGGGCGGGGAAAGGGACAGTTCTGACGTCAAGAGTGTCTTCATTTAAACTATCCTCACCCGGGGCTGCTGGCTGCTCGGCGCTGTGGTTATTGAATGACAGCCCCCAGGCGATCGCCCAAAAGACATAAACCGCCAACAAAAAAGCAAACCCGTTCCATTTCACGCTCCCGGCACAGCCAAGCTAATTCCCCCCCAGATCAGTTGCCACCGTTGTTGACATCGTAAGTAGGCCAGAACCAAAGCTTGTCCAGCCAAGCCAAAAAAGATGAGGTAAATATTGTTTAGGGCGTAACGGGATTCCACCACTAATAAACCGTCCAGTGCTGCCCAGATCATCACTAACCCTGTGAATAATCGCCGTGTTGTTAACTGGTAGGCGATCGCCCCCAACAAGAGGGGAATGGTTGACCCCACCAAGGCGTTGAGCCAACGATAACTCCAGGTGGATCGGAGTGCCCCAGTCAGGGTATTCACTTGGTCAGGATCAACCGGAAAAAGCTGGCCGATTCCCATGGCGATCGCAATTAAGTAATGGCTCAGCGGCGGATGGGACGGAAAAAAGGGGTTACCCTGCCAGTAGTCCCCGGCAAATTTGGCGTAGTACACCTCATCAAACACCAGTTCGTTGAACTGTCCCAAGTTCCAAAAGCGGATGACTAAACAGAATATCCACAAACCAAGGACAAAGGCGCGAAAGGGAGATAGGAAGGTACGCCTCATGGGCTTTTTAGGGGGATAGAACGGAGCCAGTTCAATGGCGAGGATGGACGGGGTTAATGCACGGTATTCCGCGATGGGGTTACGATTTAGAACGGGCAATTATCCATCGTTTAATCATTTTGCAGACACGATCAAAACGTTTGTTATTTCTCACCGGCTGGATCATGACAGCTCAGGGCGGTCTATGAACTCCACCGATGTCATCATTATTGGCGCAGGACACAATGGCTTAGTCTGTGCCGCCTATTTATTACTGTCGGGTTTTGAGGTTACCCTACTGGAAAAACGAGAAGTTCCAGGGGGGGCAGCCACCACTGAAGCCTTAATGCCGGAGCTGTCGCCAGACTTTCGCTTCAATCGTTGTGCCATTGACCATGAATTTATCTTCTTGGGGCCCGTGATTCAAGAATTGAACTTGACCCGGTATGGGCTCCAGTACCTTTACCCCGACCCCAGTGTTTTCTGCCCTAATCGGGACGGTCAACCGTTTATCGCATACCGTTCATTGGCCCAGACCTGTGACCATATTGCCCAATACAGCCCGGTGGATGCCGCCCAATATCAGCAGTTTATTGAATATTGGTCTCGCCTGATGGAGGCAATACAACCGATGTTTAATGTGCCGCCCCAGGATGTGATTGAAATTGCCAAAGCCTATCACTGGAAGCAGTTAAAACAGGTTTTGGCGATCGCCGGATCGAAGAATAAGGCTTTGGATTTTGTGCGGACCATGATTAGTGCGCCGGAAGATATTTTGCAGGAGTGGTTTGATAGTGACCGGGTCAAAGCCCCCCTAGCCAGGCTCTGTGCTGAAATAGGAGCCCCCCCTTCCCAAAAGGGAACAACGGCCGGAATGATGATGCTGGCCATGCGGCATGGAACGGGCATTGCTCGACCACGGGGAGGAACAGGGGCGTTGACCCAGGCATTGGTGAAGCTGGTACAGGAAAAGGGAGGGAAAATCTTAACTGAACGGCAGGTTAAACGGGTGTTGGTGGAAAATGGCACTGCCATCGGGGTGGAAGTCGCAGCCGGGGAGCAGATCCGTGCCACACGGGGCATCATTTCTAACTTGGACGCCCGTCGCCTTTTTTTACAGTTAGTAGACCCCTCAGCCTTAGCTACGGTGGATCGTCATTTAGAGCAACGGCTGGCACGGCGGACAGTCAATAACAATGAGTCAGTCCTCAAAATTGATTGCGCCCTCTCGGAACTGCCCCAGTTTATCGGTATGACCTCTCCCCGAGACTTGCAGGGAACCGTATTAATTGCCGATTCAGTGCGCCATGTGGAAGCAGCCCATGCCCCGATCGCCATGGGGGAAATTCCCGACCAAGACCCCTCCCTATATTTAGTCATTCCATCGGTACTCGACTCCTCCCTTGCCCCGGAAGGGTGTCATACCCTATGGATAGAATTCTTTGCTCCCTATGAAATTGCGGGACGGGAAGGAGAAGGATTGCTGGGCACGGGCTGGACCAACGAACTGAAGGAAAGCGTTGCCGACCGGGTCATCGAGAAACTGACGGACTACGCCCCCAACCTGAAACGGTCAATTCTAGGTCGCCATGTCGAAAGTCCAGCGGAATTGGCCCAACGGCTAGGCAGTGACAAGGGAAATTATTACCATCTAGATATGACCCTTGATCAAATGATGTTCTTGCGACCACTGCCGGAAATTGCCAACTACCAGACCCCCATCAAAAATCTTTACCTCACTGGGGCTGGAACCCATCCGGGGGGGTCTATTTCCGGAATGCCTGGTAGAAATTGTGCTAGGGTCTTCGTGAAATCCCAGCGCCGCTGGGGCCGTTAACACCACCGACCACGGGTAGGTTCCATGAAAAAGCGCGTCACCTTGACTTTTCCCCATCGCGTGGTGCAGATGCCGCTGACTTACCGCTTGGCTAAGGATTTTAATATTGCCGCCAATATTATCCGAGCCCAAGTGGCACCGAACCAAATGGGCAAATTGGTCTTGGAATTATCAGGGGATATTGACCAACTGGAAGCCTCGCTAGAATGGATGCGCTCTAGGGATATTGATGTGTCCTTCGCCAGTCGTGAAATTGTGATTGATGACCAACTCTGTGTGGATTGTGGTCTTTGTACAGGTGTTTGCCCCACCGAAGCCCTCAGCTTAGACCCCCAATCCTTCCGCCTCACTTTTCGCCGTTCCCGCTGTGTCGTCTGTGAGCAGTGCATCCCCTCTTGTCCCATGCAAGCGATTAGCACCAATTTCTAGGGCGATCGCGCCATGCCAATAATCTACGATCATTCGCAATAATATTAAGAGTCAAGTCAATAAGAGGGCATTTTCTGTATCAAGTTAATACAGAAAAATCTTCAAAAGTAGGATTTTTGAGGGTCATGCGATTGCCCTAGGTATACTCAACGTAGAACGACAAGAGTCAATTACCGATCCCCCACTCCTCTGTTTCACTACTTCTCACTTTGAGCTGGGGTATTGATCTTACTTAAAACTGATTCGACCATATTTGCTTGCGGCCTTCCCTGAATATGATATTCTTGTACTATGCGAACGGTTCTGGCTAAATCCGTACTAACAATAGCCCGGAGCTTTGCACGCAATTCAGGTTTCGATTCCAAGTATCTATTCAGAGATTCAACATTCCAACACATGTAACGTGAAGGCTCCGTTAATTTAATACTCACCAACATTGGTTCTTTGGCAAGGATAGAAGAAAGACCCATTAGCTTTCCCTCCGGGATTGAAATAAGTTCTTGGTTATCTAGGTTATCTAGGATGGCAACTGCCTTACCACGGCATAGTATTGCAACAAATGCAGTTATTTCTCCACTGCGGACTAACACTTCCCCCGCTTCACCATCATGCCATTCACCTAGATGGACAACCTTAAGAAATTCACGCCGCGTTAGGCTATCAAAAGCTAAATCATACAATCGTTGCTCATCAAGACTGAATTTTACTGGGCGTTTTTCTAGTAAAAGAATGATGACATTCACAATATTGACGCTAATAAATAGTGAATTCCAAATAACTGGTGTCCACAAAGGAGTAGGTTGTAACAAGCAATAGGGGATAAAAATTAACTGAGCACTGATCGCCAACAGTCGTAAGGCTAAAATGCCGCGAACAATGAAAGAAAATAGCGTTAAAACACTTGATAAACTAACTAAGTACTCTGGCTTAAATACCAACCAGCCCTGAGGTAACTGGGAAACAATAACGACTAATATTCCAGTGAAAAATATTAGCCCAATGAACAGCAACGATTTTCGGTTCATAATTCAATTATTAGTGGATGGGCAATTTGGACAGAATACGCTTAGAAAATAGGGCAATCGCGTTATGTCAATAATTTGCGATCATTCGCAATAATATTGGGAATCAAGTCAATAAAATGACATTTTTTATACTGTGTTGATACAGAAAAATCTTCAAAAGTAGGATTTTTGAGGGTCATGCGATTGCCCTAAGTATACTCACTGTAGAATGACAAGAGTAGATGACCAATTCCACACTTATCTGTTTCACCACCGATTAATCGATAGAGAACAAAAGAGGAAAAAGCGACATGAAAAAAGACACTAAGTTATTCCAGCCCGGAGATAAAGTACCTATTTCCGGCATTTACGAAGTGATTCACGATAGTCTAGATGGCGAGTTACACGCACACCCCCATCCAGTCATAGCAAAAGAAGGCGAAGTGTTTCCTAAATGCAAAATTTGTCATGATTCGGTGAGATTTAGATTGGCTCAAGCCATTGAACACTTATATGAAAATGATTTTAATGTAATAGTTGTCATTAAGCATGAAAAACATTTGTTGAAACCTTTAATGACGTGTAGCGATAGAAATGTATGGATCCTGCAGAATACTTAGCCTTTGTTCCTCTCTTATTTTACGGCATTGCCCTAGCAGACCTCTTAGGACAATGGCGACGTTTTTTTGACCGGAATTACTTTTATTTGCCCTTTTTCCTAACCACAATAATGTTTACTGAAGGGGCAATTTGGAATGTCTATAAATATCTGGATGTTGTCTCTATATTGGGAAGTGTGAGATATGCACAATATTGGTCATACCTTATTCAACCAATTCTTTTTTTGATTACAGTGAGTGCGTTAACACCAGAGTCTGATATACAAAATACCAAAGGTTATTTCCATGACAGGATTTCTCTAGTTTATGGACTGATTTCAATCTTCATTGCCAGTCATTTCTTAAGTCTTTTTGGACTACAAACACCTTTTAATTATATGAATAATATTAGAATTATATTAATACTTTTGACTGCTACAATCGCGATCACAAAAAAAGTTTGGTTGATTTACCTAGTTGCTATTTTTGAACTCTCATTTATAGTTATACGGATGATATATGCTTGAGAAAAACTATTGTAATAAGACTAGTTTTAGTCAATTATTGAATCTCTTTCTACGCATTACTTGTAAGCGATGTATTATTCATAAGTACAGGTTCTGATCGGAACGCACCTGCTAGTCCAGAGAAATTAATCTGTCCCCCTTCTCAGCTTTGCTACCTTAAAGTTGTTTAGAAAGGATTTCGGCGATTACGTCGCCCCTTGTTTGACCTCCGCCAGAATTGTACCTACATCTTGAACTCGGATCTTAGCAGACGAGTTTTCCGTTTTATGACGTGACCTCTGCTGAAGTTCAATCTTATTTTCAGCATCATCATCGTCATATTCACTATCAACGTTCTCACCAGCAACAACTCCCTCTTGGGTCTGGCATAGTTGAAAGTATTTGTAAGTGGCCTATTCAGCAGCGTTTCAATGGGGTTAGTATGCGCTGGAGTGAGTCGGGCTTCAACGGCTTCAACTATCTTCTCCTTGTCCGCTTAGCTTGGGTTAATCAACGCTTTGATTCTCTTTTCCCCATTCTCCTACAATAGTTCAAAAGCCCTCCCCCATCCCTTAGTTACGCCCAGTCTGGATTAGGGTTCTTATCATAGTTTGGTCTTGACTGATTACTCCACTGGTCGTGGTAACTTGCGGCATGTCGGCGACAAAACCATCACTAGAGCAAGAGCATATGAACTATTTTCAGGGAGATTGACAACGCTTTAAATCCCAACATTTTTCTTTTTAATAAAGATTTAAGATTTATAACTTTTTTCTTACAATCTCCCCAGATTTTTAATCTCTCTTCTATGGTGTAGTTAGTGATTTCGGTGTCAGGTGTTTTCTCCCCTGGGACTTTACCCTAATCTATAGGAGGGAAAGATGATTGCTAATCTAATGCGTTCCCTAACGCTGACGTTGATTTTAAGTTTTGTATTTCCGTTGGCGATCGTTGGTAGTCTCTTTTTGGGACTGTCCGTACTGGGCTATCTCCCTTGGCTAGCTATATTGGGGCAACTGGGGCAGTCTCAGCTAATTAGTGTTTTAGTGATTTTTGGGAATGGTGCTATTCTTCCTGGCCTGGTTGTGATTGCTAGTACGTGTAGTTTGGTTGCAGGCTTCTTTGACCTCTTCAACTTTTGGTTTTATCAAACTGCCCGTGAGTATTAAGTGGGGAGTCGCGAAACCTCAGGACATTCAGGGTTTTCGCTGTATCACCATGCTGGATTTTTTGACTTTTACAGATCGTTGCAGTTGGAATATATGTAAATAAATCTTGATATTTATAATTTCTGCTAGAGGAAGATCAACTTTGTCATTGATTGCTTGCTGACCGATCCGGGCATTGTGTGGAGCCAAAGCCCGGTGATTGTCGCATCATTGTGTTAGCCTGGGCACAAGATTTAGACCCGTGAGAGTAATTTACTCATCCACTCTTTCACTAAACCGGATCAGCCCTAATGCGAGCCTTATTAATCTATCCTCTCTTCCCTCCCACGTTCTGGTCCTACGAAAAAATTCTAGAACTAGTGGATCGAAAAGTTTTATTACCTCCCTTAGGGCTTATTACTGTGGCAGGCATTTTGCCCCAGACCTGGGAATTCAAATTAGTGGATAGAAATGTTCGCTCTGTCACCGACGAGGAATGGGACTGGGCGGACATTGTGATTTTGTCTGGAATGATTGTGCAACGAGATGACATGCTTGCCCATGTGGAAGAGGCCAAACGTCGAGAGAAATTAGTCGCGGTTGGTGGACCCTTTGCAACCTCTGTTCCCCATGAAGTGAAAGATGCGGGTGCTGACTTTTTGGTCTTGGATGAAGGGGAACTGACGCTGCCTTTGTTCATTGAAGCATTGGAGAAAGGAGAAACTCAAGGGGTTTTTCGAGCGGAGGAAAAACCGGATGTGACCACGACTCCCATCCCCCGCTATGATTTGCTGGAGTTGGATCAATATGATTCGATGTCTGTTCAGTTTTCCCGTGGTTGTCCTTTCCAGTGCGAATTTTGCGACATTATTGTCCTTTATGGTCGCAAGCCCCGCACTAAGTCCCCGGCACAGTTACTGCAAGAATTGGACTATCTCTATGAATTAGGCTGGCGGCGTTCGGTCTTTATGGTGGATGATAACTTCATTGGCAATAAGCGGAACGTTAAACTTTTACTCAAGGAATTACTGGTTTGGCAAGAAACTCATCAGTATCCTTTCCGTTTCAACACCGAAGCTTCGGTGGATCTCGCTGATGATCCAGAACTGATGGATATGATGGTGAAATGTAACTTTGATGCGGTCTTTTTGGGAATTGAAACCCCAGATGAAGACAGCTTAGAAGTCACTAAAAAATTTCAAAATACGCGCAATTCCCTTACTAGTTCAGTCGATAAAATCATGGCGGCCGGCATTCGTCCCATGGCGGGCTTTATTATCGGCTTTGATGGCGAAAAAACTGGGGCTGGCGACCGGATTATTAACTTCGTGGAGAAAACAGCCATTCCTACTGCCATGTTTGGTATGTTACAGGCTTTGCCCCATACCGCCCTTTGGCATCGGCTAGAGAAAGAAGGTCGCATGTTGGATTCGGGACGCTTGGATATTAACCAGAGTAGTTTGATGAACTTTATCCCGACTCGTCCCCTAGAAGATATTGCCCAAGAGTATGTCCACACATTTTGGGAGTTATATGAACCGAATCGTTACTTAGACCGAGTTTATCGGTGTTTCTTGAAGCTAGGAAAACCGCAATGTGAAGTGCCGCCAAAAGCAACGGAGTGGGTTGATATCCGCGCCCTCGCCACTGTGATTTGGCGGCAGGGGATTAAGCGGGAAACTCGCTGGAAGTTTTGGCACCACTTATTCAGCATTATTCGCCAATGTCCAGAGCATTGGGAGCAATATTTGACAATGTGTGCCCACAATGAACATTTTCTGCAATATCGTCAGATTGTTCGCCAACAGATTGAAGCGCAATTAAAAGATTATTTAGTCTGGAAACAAAATCATCCAGACCTATTCGAGCGTGAAGTTACACCAGAAGCAAAAGCGGTACCCGCAGGTCTGGCATCATAAATCGGTTCCCCATTGAGTCGGTTGCCCTCTGCTCCCAGAAGTTTGCCTCGTGATCTCAAATTTTTTGCGGCATTCCTGGCTTTTTTTCTGCTTTTTGGCAACCTGCGGAATGTGGGCTAAATAATGACTCTTTAAAATTCATACACAACCCCTGTGGTAAAGAAAACTTCAAGATTAGGGGAATCTTGAAGTACATCGTTTTGGTAGCGTAGAAATAATCGATTCGATAATGACCAGCGGCGGCTTATGGGTAAAAGTATTGTGGTATCAGAACTAATGACAAAATTATTCCAATCATCAAGGGCAGGAGCGAAATAGAATATCTCATTCAATTTTAGGCTGCCAACTTGAAAGCCGCGGCCGTAAAGAATGAGCCCTAGGGTTGGGTTAACACGATTTCTTTGCTGCTGGAAATTAACATAACGATATTCATAGCGGGGGCCTAGTCCCATTTGGAAGTCTAAAAACTGATTGGGATTTTCGCCACGCCACAGATTTAATGCAGCGCCCACATATCCAGCTGTCACAACTTCTAGATCTTCGTCTTCATTGCTGAGGGAGTACAGATCTTGGTTAGCAGTGACGAAGAAATCTGTGAAGAAATTCCAATCTTCGTCCCGGTGATTTCGGTAAACCATCACAGTTCTTCCACCCGGTCGAAAATTATTCACAATGCGACTGTCGTCAAAGTCGATGTAAGTGCTGCTGTTTAAGAAAATATCTTCCGTGGCCCACTGTTTATATAAATCGAGATCAATGCCAATGGAGGCAGTTGTTTCTTTGAAAGATTGCACCTGAGCGGCAAGCCCCATTTTGAGATCAATCGGTTTTTCATCAAACGGAAACTGAGCAGTTTTATTCTCTGGGGCTGAGGCGATCGCCTGATGTTGTTCAAAGAGTGATTGCGCGGTGGTGGTATCCCCTAACCCTTCATAAAGGATGGCTAAATTCAGCATTAATTGGCTCTGGAGGGTGGAATTGGAATCAGTCTCGGCGGCTAGTTGCTGGGTTGCTTGGTCAAGAATAGTTTTGGCAGGTTGAATAAGATCAAACGTTTGGTACGTCTTTGCGATTTGGCTTAGCCCTTCTATTCGTTGTTGGGGAAGCTCTAACCCTAGACTAATGCTAGCGGCGTGTTGCAGTAACGTTTCCAGGGTTTCCCATTGCCTGGCTTTCCCATAGCTTTGGGCTAATGCTGACAATGCGGAAACTTTGATTAAATTATCGGGCAGGGTGGCGATCGCCTGTTTCAGGGACTCAAGGGCGGCGATCGATTCTGTTTCTATCTGAGGGGGAGAGTCAGTTTGAGAATCTCTTGGTTCATCAGAGGATGAAGGCTCCACAGTTGTTTCAGCAGAAAATGTCGGCTTTTGGGGAAGGGGGGCTTGGGCAAATACATGATGATTCGAATTTTCTACCGCAAGAGAGAATCCGCCAGTCATCAAGCATAGTAAGTGCAAAAAAGTCGTTACTGGTTTCCTGAGATTCTCTGTTAAATCAAGCATCATTGATGAAAAAAAACAATTGTGGAGTCCACCGCATTGATTGCGACAATCTATTCACTGTTTATCTTGTTCCAATCTTGCCAACGAAAAATCGGCTTGATAATTCGACGCTGAGGCATCGCTAATATACATTTTTTGTTGGGGCATCCCCACTCTAATTCCCTGTTGATCAAAAACATTTTTTAAGCGACGGCGGAATTCCCGAGCAACAGACCATTGCTGTAGCGGTTGCGTTTTAATAATCAGACGAATCAAAATCCCTTTGTGGGAAATTTCATCAATCCCTAAAATCTCTGGCGCTTCTAAAATTGGTTCTTGCCATTGGGGATCATCATATAATTCTTGACCTATCTTTGCCATCACTTGCATCACTTGATCAATATCGGCATCATAGCTAACTTCAATGGCATAGTTCACCCGTGACCATTCACTAGAGAGATTTCGCACCATCAAAATATTTCGATTGGGAATGGTAATTAATTCTCCATCCAAATTCCGTAATTGGGTGACTCGCAGTGTAATTGTTTCGACTAATCCCCCTTGTCCTTCGACAATAATGACATCCCCTATCGCATATTGGTCTTCCCAAAAAATCAGTAAGCCCGCGATTAAATCTTTGAGTAAATCCTGAGAAGCAAGGGACAGGGCAAAACTGAGAAAACCCAACAACACCGCCACGACCTGGGTGATTGCGCCTAGTTGGTGTAGATGATAGGCAATGGCTACGCCCAGTAGGACATAAACAATAACCCTTAACCAACCTCGAAAAATTCTTTCTAGGGTGACAATCCGTAAGGGATGACGGGGGCTGGATGGAAGCTCTCCCCAAGTTTGAGCGAAGGTATAACTATAGGCATCTCCTGCCTTAAGCGTTAACCGGGTAATTAGCAGGAAGAATAAAAATACTAAAGGAGTTCCTAGGCTGGCTTTTTGCCCAAACGTCAATAGCCAATCAATCAACGGTAAGCTAGAGTTGCCCATTTGACTCCATGCATTGCGCACAGAAACCCCCATAATCCAATTACTTAAGGGACGAGTCCAGTGGAACCAAGAGGTGATGTAACCGATTCCCAAAACCCAGAATAAGCATTGAAACCAAAATAATCCAGCCTTATGGAAGGCGGCAATTCTTTTGAGCTGTCTGATCCGATTGGGTTTGATTTTTTTCTGTTTCTTCTCTATCGTTTTTTTTTTGGCGTCTTCAGTATTAGAGGGGGCTACTAAGTTACTCAAATCGGGTTGGGCTGAACCAAGATTTGCCAAGAGTTGGTTGAATTTTTGTTCTTTAGCCAGGAGTGATTTTTGTCCCCATTGTAAGCCGGCAGTGATAATAATTAACATCATCAAACACAATAGCGCTCGTTGGCTGGCTGACCGTAAATAAGGCTGCTGACGTTCTTTCCAGGCTTGGATTAATGATTCGTGAATGGTGTTAGCTGCTCGTTGAGCAATCTTTTCGGGTTGAGAACCGCCAAATCGCGGCCGTTCAATGACCGCTTGAGTAACAGAGTAAATAATTTCGGGAACATCATCCTGGGGAAATGTAACTGATACGACCCAAGTTTCATTTTTCTGAGCAACGTTTGTTACCAACTGTTTTCTGAGTGCTTTTTCTTGGGCAACTGGATTCGTAATGCCTTGCGGAGATAAAAACTCATCTGCATAGCGTGTCATGTTAGTCAGGATTTTTTGTACCTTACTATTGATGAGTTGAGAACGCTCTGATGCGCGATATGTATTCTCTTGATCGCTGTTGTTACCCGTACTTAAGGCGCGAAAAGCTTCAATGGTGCCAACTCTACGCCCATCCAGAAAAATCGGGGAGACCTCTATATTCCCGACGTAAAAAGTTGGGATGGATGGTGGGGCTTTAAAATTTTCGTCTGATGCATTTAATCCAGGAAAGAGTTGAGCCGCACCCGGTTGACCAACCAGGAGCAGAAAAACCAAAGTGCAAAAGCATAGGGTAAAAAGGGATGCTGGACGATGAGTTAATTGATGGAGTAACTTCATCAGTTTTAGTTTCTCTGGGGATTTGCTTTGCACTTAAAGGGTGGCATACTGAATGCCCATTATTATATTGAAATCGTTGAATCTAAGCAGAGTCTGGTGATTGAGCGCCGATCATACAACGAAAGGCACTACTCCCCTTAAACGCCCCCAGCTTCATCTTGATGCCGGGTTTGGAGCTGCATCAGAATGTCGGCATGGGCAGCGCGGGTGATGGGATAAAACCAAGCGAGGGTAATGCCCATTAATAGAAAAACAGCCGGTAAAGGGGCAATGGCAAAACGGATCGCCCAGAGGGCACTCTCCGGTTGTGGGGCGATCGCCTCTCCTGGTACACGGGCAATAAAGCCCGCCGCTTCTAGGGTCACCCCTACTAAAAATAAGCCTAATGCCAACCCCATTTTCTGGAGCAGCACCATGAACGCATAGAAAATTCCCTCCCGACGCTTACCCGTGTTGAGTTCATCTAAATCCACCACATCGGGAATCATCGACCAGGGGATGAGGTACGCCACCGAAACCCCAAAGCCAGCCAGCATGGCCAAACCATACAGTAAGGTCACTTGTCCTGGGCGTACCGACCACAGTCCCACTTCTGCCAGCAGCCAAATGGCGCTACCAAGACAGTAAACAATTTTTTTATCCAGTTTTTGGGCCACCCATTGCCAAAAAAATAGCATGATTAATGCCGTTCCCTGGACGGCCAACGCGATCATGCCCGACGCTTGTTCACTCATTCCCATCCAACTCACCACAAAATAAACCAGGATGGAAGCCGTGAGCTGAACCGCTAACCAGGAGCAGAGGTAAATGCCAATGACAAACAAAAATGCCCGATTGCTAAAGGCAAACTTGAGTTGTTGCAACAGGGGCAGGCTTTCTTCTCGGGATTGGGACGCTTGACCAGGATGGTATTGTAGATGGGCTTCGGTTTTGGGATTCATGAGGGTGAAGCCAAAGCCCATCATCATCAAGCCCAGTAGCACCAGAAAAAAGATGCGATAGTTCCAACCTTGCCCCCCCCAAAGACCGAATAAATAGGCGATCGCCACGGCGATGACGGTTCCCCCCGCAATCATCAAAACTGGGGCTAACCAACGGCGGGCTGGGCGAGAAAGAATCGGTTCTTTGCCCCGTTCCTGTAGCCCCAGCGAACTCCAGAGCAAGGCCAGCCCGGCCCAAATTGATAACATCAGTCCCAGTTGAAAAAATTGTTGTTGCGGCTGGTTGGGCAATGCGGCCGTAATGGTGATGTAGAGAATGAGGGACAGAATGCTGCCACCAATGGAAAAGGCAAAGCGGAAACTATTGAGCCGGGTGCGTTCGTTATAGTTTTGCGTCAACTCTGGGGTCAGGGCGGTGTAGGGCAGGTTGACGACGGTGAAAAAAAGGTTAAACCCAATCCCGATGGCGACATAGTAGGTAAACAACGCCCATTGATTAATGTTGGGTTGGTCACTGAAGTGGGGAATTAACCATTCCGCCCAGTTCAGCAGCGCAAAGGGAATAATACCCGCCAACATCCAAGGTAGTCGTCGTCCCCAGCGAGTACGGGTGCGGTCACTCAACAACCCGATGATTGGGTCATTAATGGCATCAAAAATTTTGCCGATCATCAACACACTCCCCGCTAACCCCGCTGGCAGTCCGGCCACATTGGTTAGAAAAAAAAGCAGATAAAAGACCAAAATATTCGCGGCGATCGCCGGACCAAAATCCCCCGCACCGTAGGCTAATTTGGTTGAGAAGTGGAGCGTTTCAGAATGGGGGGATTGGCTCATAGGGGGAGGAAATAGGGGAGCGGATAACGCTGATGACAATGAATAGGACAAATTGGCTGTCCATTGTTGCCGCTTTAGCAGGCATGATGCGACTTCCGGTATTCTAAGGGAACGCTTGCATCCATCAATATTCTGATCGGAAAACAGGCACCATTAGCACTTTTCCATTGCCGAAATATCATGGCCACTCACTATACCCTGCACCCCGAAACCCCCCAACAACGAACGGTTGATGAAATCTGCCGGGGGTTACGCCAAGGCGCAGTCATGCTCTATCCCACTGATACCGTCTATGCCATCGGTTGCGATCTGAACGATAAAAATGCTGTGCAGCGGGTGAGACAAATTAAACAGCTCTCCAATAATAAGCCGCTGACCTTTTTGTGTTCATCGCTGTCCAATATTGCAGAATATGCCGTGGTGTCGGATAGCGCTTATCGGTTGATGCGGCATCTCATTCCCGGTCCCTACACTTTTCTGCTGCCGGCCAATAAGCAAGTCCCAAAAATGGTGATGTCTCCCAAACGCAAAACCACCGGAATTCGAGTCCCCGACCAAGCCATTAGCCAAAGCCTGTTGCAAACCTTAAGCAATCCCATCATTTCTACATCCGCCCATTTACCCGATGCCGATGAATGGGAGGGGATAGACAAAGCCGTATTGTTCGATCAGTTTGATGCGTTAGTGGACATCATTGTGGATGACCAACTAGAACCGGGTTACGAGACTTCCAGCATTATTGATTTCACTGGCAAAGAAGCGGTTGTTGTCCGGGAAGGCTTGGGACACCAACATCTGGCGGAACTGATGGTCGGGGCCTAAATTGGTTTTGGCTCCAGCCTCACCGCGCTGGTCGCGTCCCAATCTCATCACCGACGAGAGACGCTAATTTAAGGTTAAAAATACGCCGTAAGAGGCAGTCAGAAATGCCGAGAAAAGCCCCAGCGCCATCATCAGCCTCTCGTCAGCAAGGGAGTTACCGATACAACCCCTTGGTTCAACCTTTTCTGAAATGGGCCGGAGGAAAAAGACAGCTTCTCCCCGTTATCAAAACCTATGTTCCCCAAAAATTCACCCAGTACTATGAACCCTTTATGGGGGCGGGGGCAGTCCTGTTTGCACTCCAACCCCCCAAAAGCATCATCAATGATACTAATTTGGAACTGGTGAATTGCTATGGGGTCATTAGGGACAATTCGGATGAATTATTGATGCGTTGCCAACACCATGAGCGTCATAATTCGAAGCAATACTTTTATCAATTGCGCTGTCAGGATAGGGAACCGGGCTTTAACGAATTATCGCCAATCGACCGAGCAGCACGGATCATTTATTTAAATAAAACCTGTTTTAACGGCTTGTTTCGGGTAAATAGCCGGGGACAGTTTAATGTGCCATACGGAAACTATGTTAATCCCGTTATCGCAGACCCGGCTGTCATCAAGGCTGTTAGTGCCTTTCTCAATCAATGCTCCGTTAAAATTTGTCAAGGAGACTTTGAAGCTTGTATTTCCACAGCCAGAAAAAACGATTTTATCTATTTTGATCCGCCCTATCACCCCATTTCCGATACTTCATCTTTCACGGGGTATAGCATTAATGGCTTTGGGGCAAGGGAGCAGAAACGGCTAAAGCAGGTTTGCGATGCTCTATCAGACCGGGGTTGTTACGTTCTAGTGAGTAATTCCGATGCGCCCTTTATTCGTGAGCTTTACAGTGGCGATCGCTATGAAATCGTGGAAGTTAAAGCTTCACGGGCAATCAATTCAGTGGGTTCAAAGCGGGGAAAAGTGGGGGAATTATTAATTCACAATCAGTATGAGCGTAAAAATGTCTAAAAATGATAATGCTTGGCAAGCACTATTTCAAGAAGAATCGATACTAGAAACCATCAATAAAGATGGCTGCTTTTATATTACGTCTGAACGAATCAATAAGAAGCGAGAAGCTCGTCTGATGACCAAATTTGATCATCAGGTTCAGCTTCCAAAACTTTTTTAAAAAACAAAGCGCTCTCCTCAGAAAGGCTGCCTTGCCTTGGATTTACCCCTGCGTTTCCCCCCTTCACCTCCAGATTTCTCAGAAGTTGCCCTACCATAAAGACATTATTTTTTATTGCGTCAAAATATGGCTAGCGAAGAACGAAGACAGGCCTACCTGGCGTTAATTCAGGCGTTGTTGGATTGTGAGCAGGGTAAGGAACCGGAGGTGTTGCAGGCCAATCTGGAGTGGGTGGATGCGGGATTAATTGCGGTGATGCGGGAGGTGGCAGCGCAGTTTTTGGCGGAGGGGGAGGAGAATAATGGGCGTTGGTTGAATCATTGGGCGGACAATGTGGAGCAGGCATTGGCTTCTCTCACCTCAGGGGCTGGAAGGGGGTCAACCTCCGATCAAACCCCTTCTGCCCTACGGGCACCTTCCCTAGGGAAGGATGGGTCTAATCCTGTCTCAGGGGCTGGGCAAGCACTGATTTCTCCCCTCTCGGGAGGGGCTGGGGGTGGGTTGGATCAAGAATATGCAGAATTTTTACAAAAACTAATCCAAGCTGTTATCCAAAACGAAGGCAACCGAGAGCAGGTTTATCCGTTATTGCTCGAAAACTTATCCCTACTGGATGAACAATTTATTCAATTTTTGAAAGGTTGGGGAGAGCAAACATTCCAGCAAATTGGCACAGAAGAACAGCGGGCATTTGGAGCGCTATTTTATGAAGTTGGGCGAGTTTTTTATGGGTTCAATCGCGGCAATCCTAAAGTCACCACGGCCATTACTGTGCTGGGCTATGAATTTTGTGCCCAAACTGAACGGCAACCGGGCTTAGAGCGGAATTTATCCTCTACCCTCACCAATTTGGGGGTTGCCTACCGAAACCAAGCCGAACTGGGCATTAACCCCGCTGAAAATCTAACCCAGGCGATCGCCGCTTACCAAGAAGCCGCCGAGATACAAGCGCAACTAGGATTAGAACAAGACTTACTGAAAGCAGTCAAAAATTTAAGTATTGCCGGTCGGGAAATGGTGCAACAAGGAAACTGGCAGCTAGGGCTAGAGACATTGCAAGATTGTCTTGCCCAAGCTCCAAAACTCAAAGACTCGCAACTCTATGCCGAAATCTTGTACGAAATCGGGCGTACCCACGAAATGCTCAGTGATTGGGTCAATGCTCGACTGTATTATCGGGATGGCCTGCGGCAATTTACCGACTTGCAAAATACAAGTGGCCAAGCTAAATGTCACCAAGGCTTAGGGGCAGTGCTAGCGTCCCAGGGGCATCGGGAAAAGGGCTTAGCTGAACTGAAGCAAGCCGCTGAACTTTACCAACAGTTAGGAGATGAGCTAGGAAAAGTCCAAGTGGGTCAATTGATTTCAGCAGCCAGCAACGGTCAGCCCCAACCACAAAAGCTACTGGAACTAACCCCATGACCAGTCCCGACGACCTTTTTCGCCAATCCCGTAACCGCATTCAACAGCTTGGACTACAGGAAATTCCCTTTACCGAGAGTCCGCCTGACCTTAACAGTTCCACCCTAAACAAAGTGTTTACCGGGCGGCAACAGGAGCTGAGGGAAGTTTTTAACCTCTTTCAAAGCCGAGAACGACGACGGATTTTGGTCTATGGCAATATCGGCATCGGCAAAAGTACCTTCTTGTTAGAAGTGTTATCGGTGCTAAGGCGGCAACGACCCCACATGTTAACGACCTATCTTTCACTACCATCTGGCTTAGATTTGGCTACAACTGCCTTGATTGCTGTGGCATTGAAAATGGATGATGAAGAATGGGCACAACGGCAACTGTACCAAATGGTCATTCCCATTGATCGCCCCCCCAAAGAAAAGACTTCAACGGCTGGGGCTAATATGGTGCTCCAAGGCCTCATGAGTGGAAAAGATTTACCCATTGCGCCGCAACAATACCCCACGATCAGCCTGGATCGTCTATTGGATAGAGCACTGGCTAAATACAAAGATGGCGTACTGATCGCCATTGATGATCTTGACAAACGCAATCCAGCGGAAGTACGACAACTGATGCATGATGCCCAAGGGGTCTTGAAAGGACGAGCTTGGTTTATGTTGACCGGCCATCCCCAAGGCATGACCAGCGATCTGTTGACCAGCGAGCGGGGACTCTTTGACCTCCAACTGGAAATGCGACCAATGGAACAAAACACCGTGCAAGAAATGCTGGTTAACTACTTAAACAGTGCCCGTGAGCCCGAAATCCCATTCGGAAGGACTAATGCTTATCATCCGTTTACGGAAGACGCCGCACTAAAATTTTGCCAAGCGGCCCAAGGACATCCTCGTCGGTTCAATCGCCTAGGACAAGCGGTACTGAATTTCGCTCTCCAGGAACAGGCCAACATCATAGATATTCCCTTATTAGACAGAGGACTTGAAGCCACCCAACTCAGTCAGCTTGATCAAGCAGCCCTTAGCTTTCAAGAAAAGCGGGTTTTGCAATTACTTCAGGAAAAAGGCCGCCTCACTGAAGAAAATATTAGCCTGACTGATTTACAAACCCTTGGCTTTGGCGGCTTTAATGACCTATTACCTTTTCTCGAAAAATTAGAATCTGAGGACTTAATCGAGCGATCACCTCAAAAAGACGTAATTGAGTTTGAATCCTTATTTTCACCAATGCCGACCCAGGAAGAAAAGTTGGAGTAAAGGCGGGGAGGAGGTGATCATTATCAATTCCTCCCGTTTTACAGCAGCAAAACCCTAGCAGCCATCATAAGGGTTCTATATGGGAATCACGATCGCCTACGTCGGGTCGGGCATCGGTGCCGCTAGCCTATTTTCCAGCAGCTATTCCCAAAAAAAAGAGACCCTTACCCTGCCTATCATTGGAGAAATTCCGGTTTTGTCCCGGTTCGACCCGATGATTAAATCCTTTACCTATAGCACCATCGTCGGTGTGTTAGTGGCCTTGGGCGTTTGGATATTCCTGCGCTTACGGTCTAGCTCACGTTAACAATCGGATGAATGCCTTTCCAGATCATGTTCTGAGCCCATCCGAGCATGATCTCAGTGTCAATGAGTAGAGAAAATTTACCTGGAATTCCCTTCACCACTGACTTCCGAGAATCGCTAGAGAGCGAGGCTCTCATTAAGCGGATTAGACTAAAAACTCTACTGGATAAGTGTTTCAGCCTTTTGTACTTTTCAATGGACTAAAAAATGTGTCCGTCACTGAGGTTAGTGTCAGTAAGAATCAACCATTGGTACTTTCAAGAAAACCTCAAGCAAAATTATTTTTGGATCGTAGATTGATTTTATTGTTGATTTCTACGCTTGATAATCTTGGGAAAATCAGGGACGAATAGTGATTTTTCCAGGGGAGATTCAGGCTGATAAAAACTCATATTGCCCAGGCGATCGCAAATCCAAAATTCCTGTGCCCCCGCTTGGAAATAGAGCAATTGTTTAAAGCTCATTTCCTCAGTCGTATTACTTTCAGAAAGAATTTCAATACAAATTTCCGGCGCAATAGAAGCCGCTGTTTCTTCTAGAATTTTGTCTGCCCTTGCATCGGATACCCACACAACATCTGCAACTTTCACATTGTCCGTCGTCTGGACAGCACATTCAGTGAGTACTTCTCCGCCAGTGGTTAAGGATTCCAGAAGGGCAACAATACGACCTTGAAAAAAACCATGCTTGACTTTGGCGGGACTCATTACGATTTGTCCCCATTGATTGAGTTCAACTTTATAGGGTAAATCTTGGAGCTGTTTATCTTCACAGACTTCTTGCCACTGCATTTGGAGCTTGACCTCATGGAAAACAGCAATATAAATAAAAATGTTATGAACTAATCGTAACTCAGAATTTATCAATGATTTTTTCGGATTTCGTAAAGCTATATTTTTATAATCTTTCTTGATTGGCGTTGTAAAAAAAGAAGAAGTACACAGACACCAATACAACACTTGATGAAATCGTCTGCATTGCACCATTATCCACATCAAGATCCCCAGGAATCAGTCCTTCACCAGAACCCGCTGACTTGATACTTGGTTCTCTATCCAGCCAATAATTCGTTGCTAGGTCGGTAATCCCTTGGCGGCTAAACACCCTAACCCCAAACTTAGCAAAGCGTTCACTGCCAAAAAGGCGATCGCCAGGTTGCCGGCACCAATCAACCAAAGGGGAAGTTGTAAGATGGCGGCCCCAGTTAAAAAGACAGTTGTCCCGAAACAAATCCCGATCGCCAATTGTTTGCCGCCAGGATTTCCTAATAATAGTAATACCAACGCGAAAGGAATCAAGACACTGGCAAAGAATGGGTTCAATAAACCAGTTCCCATGACGCTATTCCCCAGTTCTGGCAACGAGCTTCCTAAAGCACGGAACGGCCATTGGGGTAGGTCGAAAATATAGAAACCCTTCAAGAAAAATAGTCCTGAACTACCTAGAATTAAGCCCCAATTAAACGGTGTAGTAAATTGCAGCGGTAGATAAATACGAATTAATAAAGCCAATAAATAGGAACCCAAAACCATTGCCAGCTTGGGTAAAAAGGCCACTGCTCCGCCATCAATCCAAAAAATCGGGTTGAGATAGCCGTTATCTCGCAGCCAGCGCATAAAGTCGTTAAAGGAAATTTTTCCTTGCTGTGCCAGCTTCACCGCCTCGGCCGCGTTGAGATGTCCTGCACCGTAGTAATTCAAAGAATCATTCGAGACTGGTCGAGCTGAGGCTTTCAGAATTTTGATCACGGATTCTGGATCGGTAACTTCAGTTGCTTGGAGCTTTTCTGCTGCTTTCGGCGTTAAACCTTGTTTGGCTAACTGCAGCTGAGTTGCTTGAATTAAAGCCGCCGTTCCCGCCACATGGGGGGCAGCCATACTGGTTCCCTGCAACCCCATCAACACCGGTTCTCCCGTGCTGGGGTCAAGGGTCTCCTGCAAAATTGTACCGTCGTTCCCCTCTTTACTCCCCCCTGGTGCGGCAATGTCTACTCCCGCCCCAAAGTTGGAGTATTCAGTTTTATTCCCCGTCGCATCGGTGGCAGCCACGCTGAAAACTTTGGGGTAGCGAGCCGGGTAAGCCGAAGCATTTTGACCTTCGTTACCAGCCGCCGCGATAATTGTGACCCCTTTGCCATAGGCGTAATCAATGGCATCAGCTAAGGTTTTACTTTCTCCTCCCCCGCCTAAGCTCATATTAATGACCGAAGCCTCATGATCTGCCGCGTAGCGAATCGCTTCAGCAATATCCGCCACGGTTCCACCGCCGTCATCCCCTAGCACTTTTAGGGGCATAATTTTAGCTTTGTACGCAATACCGGCTACTCCGTATTCATTATTGGTGGCTTGGGCAATGGTTCCTGCCACATGGGTTCCGTGCCCCAGGCGATCTGTCGTATCCCGGCTATCATCGACGAAGTTATACCCCTGCACAAATTCTGTCCGGCGCAGATCCGGCACACGGGTAACCCCGGTATCAATGACAGCGACCGTAATCCCTTCCCCTTTGCTGACATCCCAGGCTGCTTCTGTGGCGATCGCCCGGAAATTCCATTGCTTACCATACTCTGGGTCGTTGGGAACTTCTAAGGCTTGGTAAACATAATTAGGTTCAACGTAATCCACATGGCGCATCAGCTTAGAACGCCGTAACTGCTTCAGCGCCTGTTGATCACCCTTGACGGTGTAAACATAATCATCCAAGGAGAAAATACTGTTCAGATCCATCGGCTGATGGGTTGCTTGGTTAATCCCCTGAATATCAGCCGTCAGGGTTTCGGTGGGAATGTCATCCTTAAAATTAACAACCAGGGAATTGTAAGTCCCTTGGTGAGCCAAGCCATGTTGGGACAGATAGTAACTGGTTGCAAACCAAATTCCAGCGAAGAAGAGAATGAGGAGTAAGAAGCGTTTCATTGGTTTGGTGATGAGGGGATAGGCACGAGGGTTTAGCCCCGCGTCAAGCAGTTAGTGGGGCCACTATTTTAGCCTGTAGCCACTGATTACGTTGGCGCTTAATGGGTTCCAATGGGCATTGGTCAACTTGATAAAGGAGGGGATGATTGTTGATCTCAATAATCTCCGTAGGCGTGACCAGAGACTAAACTACAATGCCCAATTGGCTTGACTTTTACCCCTATCACTACATTCGGATCACGACCGGGAATTCAGATATTTACCCAAAATATAACTCAAGACACAAAAAATTTACAGTCGATCCACGTTGTAGTAAAATCTTAATTTTTATGTAGAGGATTAGTGATCGTGGCAAACACAGTTGAAGATAGCGCTTCAAGTAATCCCAGTTACGACGAACAAATGTTTCAGCAGATTAAAGAATGTCAGGTGACTCATGATGTCGATATCGACGAAAATGTCACCTACTTTGATCTTGCCGAGCCAGAAATGGAGGAACAGTGGGAAACGCATATTTATCCAAATATTAAAAAATTATCTTGGGATATCTGCCTGGATTTAGCTGCTGGTCACGGACGCAATACGGAAAAATTAAAGCATTTATCCAAGGAAATTCACTTGGTTGATGTCAATGAAAGTTGTATTCGGACTTGTCAAGAACGATTTGGGGAGCAATATCAAGACTGTAAATTTCACTACCATGTAAATGATGGCTACACCCTGAGTGGTATCACTTCAGAAAGCATTGATTTTATTTATTCTTGGGATGCAATGGTGCATTTCGATAAGCTTGTCATCAAAAACTATGTGACTGAGTTTTTTCGGATTATGAAACCCGGTGCTTATGGGTTTATCCATCACTCAAACTATGGAACCGTCAATCCTAGTCCGGAATGGATGAATAACCCAGGATGGCGTTCTAATATGACAGCCCGTCTATTTGTCGATTATTGCCAGGAGGCTGGTTTAAATATATTAAAGCAGCAAATAATTAACGATGATTTAGACTGTATTTCCATATTCCAAAAACCCAAATTCCAAGTCGTACAAAAATTGCTCCGCAAATGGTATGCACTCCGTCAGAAGTGGTAACACGGCAAGCCTGCAAGGTGAGCCGAAAGCGTTCAGGATAGACGTGTTGACCCGGAGACCTACCGGATAACCCCTGAGAAAGCAGCCCAACTGAAAACCCATATTGATGCGATCGCCCGCCTGCTGCACGAGGAAAGTGAGCCAGCGGCGATGCAGACTTTGGAAGGAATTAAAATAACGGTGCGTGAGCAAATCTAGACTCATGTTAACCCTGAACCCGGCTATTTTTTATCCGTGGGACTAACTGCGGAATAGCCTTGTGTATTGGGTTTCATGATTCATACTGGCGAGACTCAGCCCCCAACTACAACTAAATAGCTCATCATCTGGGAGAGCCAGAATTTCAATCGCCTGTTGTTGCATGACGTGATGTAAGGCTAACAGGATTTGCTGCCCGGCGGTCTGCCCCAACGGAACCAGGCGTATTCCCGCTGAAATTAAGTTATTAGCCCAACTATGTAGATATCCCAGGGTACATTGGTGGTCTGGAATTTGCCCAACCGCTGCCGCTATACCAAAGGCGATCGCCCAGTGGACGGGTTCGGTGGAGGGGACAAACTCAAAATAATCAGTAAATATCGAGTCTAAGTCCAGCAATAATCGACGAAGCGATGTCCCCATCTGCCAGCTTTGTTGCCTCAACTCTTGGGTCTCGCGGGTTGCCGTAAGCCACTGGTTCCAATAACTTAAATCCGCTAGTGTCGCTTGGCGATTTAGGACTGTTGCTTTCTGTACCGCCCGATAGGCCCTGAGCATGACGGCCGTTTCGACCCGGATCGAACCCTGTTCTAATTCAGTTGATAGCCATTGTTGTAACTGATGGCGATCGCCAATTGAGCCCTGTTCCACCAGCCACTCTAAGCCCTCGGAATAATTAAATCCTCCGACAGGTAACGTCGGGCTGACCAGCTGGAGTAAGGTCAGGAGTTGGGCGGGTGACCCAACAACAGGGGATGGTTGCTGAGGAGACATCAAAAATTTATTTTTTTCGGTAACCAGATTCATTATTATCCCAGCAGTTGTCCCGACGACTCATACTACAGCTGATGTTAGCTTGTAAAAGAGCATTTCGGTAGTCATGACTAGCATATTGGGAGCCGCGTCAGAGTGAGTAACCCGCTTCCGCCGGTATTCGTTGCCCTAATGCGGCATCAAGAGCAGTGAGAACCAGTTCAGTTCATATAGGTTCTGCCATCGACCATCCCACCACCTTCCGAGAAAACAGGTAGGTTCATAATGACTGCCAGATACAACCAGCTCTGGTTCCAAGTAAGTTTGTGTATATTGCTGTTTTCCATGAGGTCAAGCTCCAAATACAGTGGCAAGAAGTCTGTGAAGATAAACAGCTCCAAGATTTACCCTATAAAGTTGAACTCAATCAATGGGGACAAATCGTGATGAGTCCTGCCAAAGTTAAGCACGGTTTTTTTCAAGGTCGTATTGTTGCCCTTCTGGAATCCTTAACTATTGGCGGAGAAGTGCTCACTAAATGTGCTGTCCAGACGACGGACAATGTGAAAGTTGCGGATGTTGTGTGGGTATCCGATGCAAGGGCAGACAAAATTTTAGAAGAAACAGCGGCTTCTATTGCGCCGGAAATTTGTATTGAAATTCTTTCTGAAAGTAATACGACCGAGGAAATGAGCTTTAAACAATTGCTCTATTTTCAAGCGGGGGCACAGGAATTTTGGATTTGCGATCGCCTGGGCAATATGAGTTTTTATCAGCCTGAATTTCCCCTGGAAACATCACTACTAGTGCCGAATCATGGGGAGGCGACTAAACTTTTGTCAGTCAATCAGCTCTTCCTACTCAAGCCGATTTTTTTTCTCTTTTCTTGATTGACGGCGACTTGATCGAGCTTCTTTTCTTGATTGACGACGATTTAATTTGGCTTCTTTTTTTCTTTCATTATTATTTTTTGATGGGTATAAAATTGTTTGATTAATTGTTTGATTAATCACATTACCATCACCCGAGATGATGGCTTCAGTAGAGGCTGCTTGAGTAGCTGTTTGAGCTCCGCTAGGAAAAGAAACAGTACTCAAAAGCAATAGACTCAGTAAAATTTTCTTCATCGCTTATCTAACCTCAAAATCAATAATTTGTCTAAAGCGACCATTACCTTCTACAGTTTGATTGATGTCAGTATTCGATCCCACTAAAGATACTGAAATATTAGTATTTTCAGGGCCATAAACTCCTTGAATTTCCAGGTGATTATTCCCAGGTCGAAGGTAGGGAGATAAGTTGAGACGAACTGGTGCTGAACTCAAACGTTGAATGACCTTATTATTCAAACGAATTTCTCCCTGAAGATTAGCTCCTGCTGATGGTGTTATGGTTAACCAGTAAGGACTAGATAAGCTCTCTACAGATACTGTGACACGGTTCGTAACTTGGTTATAATTTTGAGCTGTCACATCTTTAATCCAAAATGTGGAGAAGAAAAATAAGAGGGTAATTGCTATTGATTTTTGGACTAGTAACCCACTCCAGTGATGTAGTAATTTTTGTTTCATAGTCATAAAGTGCAATCCGATTATCATTTTTTGATTGATGGCAAATATAAATCTTGCTCTACCCCTGATCGAATTTGTACCGTATTGCTATCAATGCCGGTCGGATTTCCCCGTCCACCCGTTTGTTTATGCTTCACTCGCCGATACTGCTGTCGATTTTCTCCATCTCCTTGGTAACCTTGGACACCTTTTGTCACGCTAACATTACCACTACATTTGGGGTCAGATTCCATCTGGACGTCATTACGGCGGTCTGTAGGCTTTTTAGATGAACCGATACTGTATTGAACTGATGTGTCTGCTTGTACACACTGTCCCCAGACAGGCATTTCCCACCCGGTTATAATCATAATTATGCTGGTTACTAACAAGTTAAATTTCATGGCTATATCTCCATTAAAGATAATTTTTTTGTGATCAACTAATCGATCAATAACATGTTTGTTCAGTGTAAATCTGAGAGCGATGCTGTAAGCTGTCCTGGGAATTCTGCCGAATTCGCTGAGATGAACTGATGCGACAATCGTTTAAAAAATAAGACTCAGACCGATGAGAGCGATTGAGGGGTGTTCCTGACCCATAAACTTGTCGTAAATTCGACCGAACACCATTAAAATACTGAGAGTTGTCTCGATAAACTCCATTGTGTTTTTCAACGGTAATATCATTGATATTGACAAATACTTCCCCAGCCTGGGCGATACTAGCGGAGGTACTTAAGTGAAAGATAATGCTTCCAATTAATATCGATTTAGATATCATGAGCTTGACCTCTTTAGTTAGGTGCTCGAAAAGAGTAGTCGATGCATTGATCTGATCTGGTGATGGATTAAATCATTATTGAGCGAATAAAAAATTATTCGCTATAAATTGAGAGAAAACTGTCAAATGTGCTGGGAACGATAATAGATAAGCTGGGCTTTAGGCTTAGCAAATACATGATGATAATCATGACTTATCAAAGCCGGGGTTTCGATAATTTACCTAATCTGTATCCCAGCTCAAAATGACAGCTTTTTTCCGTAATATCTATATCAATAGATTATTTTTTACGGTTACGATAAGAGCGTGAACGGGTTTTAATTTCTTGACGGCTTGTAACTCCTGTTTCGTTATCAGTGCCAACTTGTAGTGCATCTACCCCATAGGTTTGGACATTGCCACTGCTGTAATTGTCCTTTTTGGAGCGAGAAGTATTCGTGCGGATGGATTGTTCAACGTCAACACGGGCTTTGTTGCCTTCTCCATCCTGAGTAATAACAGTACTAGCATCCTGAAGATTAACTTCATCTGCACTGGCAGAAAAAGGCATAAGACAAAGAATACTGAAGCCTAGCAGTGAAAAAGCGATATTTTTCATGATTAGTAAATCCTTAATGTTGTTTTTAGGGTTTTTGCTGATTTATTCAGCTAACAATGCCAGCTTAGGGAATATACGGAGGGATGTCAGTCCCAGTTAACTAGGAAATAAAGGGAATTTTGAAATTTTTTGTCAACTCCAATAGGGAAAAATAGCGAAATAAAAAGAAATAAAGGGAAAAAAGAGGCTTTGTTGCATAAAGGATTGCATACGGCGCAAGGGTTTGAGTCTGATTAACTGACAAAAGTTGGCAAAAAAAACTAAAATCTTCGCCTGATAAGGGTTATGTATGAGGGATACAGTCTGTGTCCGGTTGGTTCAAAGTAGAAAATCCCCCAATTTTCAAAGCTAAAAGCCTTACTGCTAAAAGGTTCTGAGGACTTAAACCTGTTTGAACTAAAGCCCTTATTTTGCGAGACTTCTGGAAGTTTTGTCAGTCAACCAGGGGTTTGAGGTTTTCAAGAAGTCTTAAGATGAGTGTTTCCCTAAAATTCAAGTGCTGAAACCCTTACAAATACTGGATTTATTCGTGCAACAAAGCCAAAAAAAGAAAGAAATGTGTTCAGTATTGTCTGAATTATTTATGTAAGGTAGTCTCGAAAAAACAGAAGCAATGTCTGCCGGAAGAACTTGGGCATTGGTCTGCAAAGGGGGGGATGATCCCCTGACATGATCGTCAGGTAATGATTTCAATGGTTGCAATAACTCGATGCTCTAAATCTTTGCCCAGTAATGATTTCATCGCTATATCCTTCATTAAGAGACCAATGACGAGTACTGAAAGTCTCATTCGGGTACATCCTAATTAAAGTAGTACACATGAAGGAGCAAGAGTGGTGAGTATTGGCACAACTTTAGATGACAGTGTCTTTCTCTTCTCTTCTCTTTTGCCTTTCGGTGTTTTCTTACCTCACTCTGATTGGCTACTGGGTTGGGCAATTACAATTTAAGTCACCCCACCAATAAATTCTCTTCGGGATAGCGAATCAAACTAGGGCGAGAGTCCCCCACGATCGCCGCCATGAGCAGAGTGACCCCTACCCGGCCAATATACATGGTGACAATCAGTACCAGTTGGGAGAGGGGGGATAAGTCGGGGGTAATGCCTAGGGATAAACCAACGGTGGCAAAGGCCGAAACGGCTTCAAACGCTAACTCCACTGTGCCATTGCCTTCTTCCAGAAAGATTAGGATACCAGTCGAGCAAATAACCGTTGCCATAGACCCAAATACAACGGCGATCGCCTTGAGAATCAATTGGGGCGGAATGCAGCGCTTATCAATAATGACCCGTTCCCGACCCCGTAAAGCCGAGCGAGTGCAATTGGCCAGAATGGCGAATGTGGTGGTCTTGATTCCTCCCCCCGTCCCACTGGGACTAGCTCCAATAAACATCAACAACATAATGACGACTAGGGTTGTGGGGCTCAACAGAGATAAATCAATGGTGTTAAATCCGGCAGTGCGGGCGGAGACCGATTGAAACAATGCAACCAAGATGCGTTTATGGGGCGGAAGCAGCAATAACGTGTTCGGGTCTCGGTACTCTAAAACAACAAATGCCGCCATTCCTAAAATCAACAAAAAAAATGTCACTCGGACGACGACACGAAAATTGAGTGAAAAATCAAACTGTCGTTTTCTGCGCCGTCCCAATGTCAATAGCCAAAAATACAGCTCAATAATGACTTGGTAGCCGATGCCCCCCAAAATGATCAACACTGCAACCGTTAAATTGAGCGGAATGGAACCTTGATATGACATTAGACTATCGGGAAATAGACTAAAACCCGCATTGTTAAAAGCACTAACGCTATGAAAAATGGCGTACCAGAGGGCTTTTAGCGGTGGAAAGTCATGGGAAAAAACTGTAAACAGAATCATGGTTCCCAGGACTTCAAACACCAGTGTTGTGGCAATAACCGATTTGATTAGGCTTCTGCTGCCGAGTACAAAAGGGCGATCAAAGGATTCTTGGATTGCAAATCGCTGCTGTAGATCAAATTGCCGTCCAATTAACAACATTAAAAAAGTGGTAATCGTCATATATCCCAACCCCCCTAGCTGCACCAAAAGCAATAGAGTTAGCTCTCCCCAAAAGGAAAAATAACTGTTGGGGTCTACAACACTCAGCCCCGTCACACAAACCGCTGACGTTGCTGTAAACAGGGCCACCAAAAAATCGCCCCATCCCTCTTCTGTTGTCGCCAGCGGAAGCATCAGCAATAGAGTCCCCAAGGCGATCGCCGAGAGAAATCCCAAACAAATCGTGCGGGAAATGGTCATTCGAGGGAATAGGAATAGCGATTAAAGTCCACGGCATCAGGCTGGGGAAAAAGCACGGCTTGGTACAGCTTCTCCAGTTGAACCATGTTATTCGCAAATTGGTAACGTTCAAGGACTCTCTCGCGGGCTTTACGTCCTAACAAGTCTGTGATGTCGGGATGATCGCGCAAAATGGGTAACAAAGTGCGTAGTTGAGCCGTTACCCCTTGGGTTCGTAACACCATCCCGGCCCCCGTCTCTAGTACTTCCCCATCTGCGCCGGCATCCGTTGCAACACAAGCTGTCCCGCAGGCCATGGCCTCTAATAGGGACAACGATAAACCTTCCACCAAAGACGGCAAAATAAACACATCAGCGGCCTGTAACAAGGCCACCCGCTGCGTTTCATCAGCCACAAAGCCTAGCCAATGAACACCCATATCTTCTCCATAGTGGGGCTGGAGAGTGGTTTTAAGAATACCATCGCCGACCATTAAAAGCTTACTTTTCTGTCCCATCTCCGAAGCCTTCCAGGCCTTTAGCAACGCTTCAACATTTTTTTCTGGTGCAATACGACCCATGTAAATAAATAAACGCTCAGCCCCATACAGCTGCTTAGTGGTATTCACGCCAGGGAAATAACGTTCTACCGCCACCCCATTGGGAATAACTGCCAGCCGTTGCCGAGGCACGCCCAATTTCACTAATAGATCCTGTTGCAACCGCGAGAAAATAATGACCTTGTTATGTTGCGCTAAAGACGGTGCATAGAGTTGATAAGTCAAAAACTGAGTACTGGAAGAAATATTCCGGAGACGACTATCAAAGGGGGGATGAAATGTCGCCACCAGTGGAATCCTCAACCCTTGACAAATTTCAGGTAACCGAAAATCTAGGGGAGACAGGGTTAAAGAAGCGTGGACAATATCGGGACGTAGCTTTGCGAGGGCATTCGCCAATACCCGACTGGAACGGGGTGTTGGAATTGTATAGATAGTGGACTTAAACAAAAAGGGGAGAGCCACTTCATCACACTCACCACCCACATTCATGGTCGCCGATGATTCAGCCTCTTCTTGAGCAAAGTGTAAAAAACTGACGCGATGTCCCCGGTCTAGTAATGCATTGGTAACTTCACGACCGTACGTGACATTGCCACAAAATGGCGTTTTTTTCCCCAACCAAGCAATATGCATCCAAGAAACCAGACTTTATATAACGGGCCGCAATCAACCAGGTGCGATTCATCCTTAATTTATTCGCTAATCATACGCGATCTTGTCCGCCCTGGCGATGTCCTTGTGACGATTGGATTCACGGTAGTGGCAAGGTATTGTTCCATTGATTGAGTCATCAGTTTTCCCTTAATCAATGAATATTAAGCCTACTTCTAATGGCAACCAATTAATTTTTAGGAACCCTGCCGAGGGAGCATCCATAATTTGTGCGACCGTTTTGTCGTCCCCAGAATATAGCGTCGGGAGCAGACCCTATTTCCACTGGGTTCGTCAGGATTTTTGCTCGATGGGAGCAGCCGGGTTGTAACAACAGTCCACTAAGCCATTCAAATTCTTTCCCTCAAATTTCGCCGAGAATCGAGGGAAACGACTATGATCAAGGAATGTTCGCGGCCTCTTCATGCATAAATCAATGAGGAGAACAGGGCTTATTCTCCAGCCTTCATTGCCGGATTAGAGTGATTTTTGATTCGGCTGAGAAGTGATGTTTCACTCCCCCCCAACTAATTCAACGCCGGTTAATCAATTAATGGTTATTCAGGGAAGGGTTGGCGGGATTAAAAACATAAGTTTTAAGCTTAGCTGAGTTAAAAAATGCCCTTTTCGCGACTGTTTGTGAATGTTATTTTTTATTCCTCACCATGAGCCAGTCGTCCAATAAATCTTGGCTAAAAGTCCCTAAATTGCCGCCGACCGGTAATCTTTTGCTGGTCGGAGCTGGCGTTTTATGCCTCATTTTTCTTTTTTGGCCCCGCTCCCCCAAAGAAGAGATTAAAATCTTGCCTTACAGCCAATTTTTACAAGATGTGGATGCGGGGAGAGTGAGCCGGGTTAAAGTTAGCGATAAATTGATTTTGTATCAGCTCAGACCCTCTCCCCTAGAGCCGTCGAAGGATCTGTTTGAGTCCATTCCCAATGATCCGCTGGGGGATTTTAATCAGAGCAATAACCCCCTCCATGCGCCTTCTTCTCCGGCACCATCCACACCCACCAATGAGGAGAAGCTATTGGCAACAATTCCCCTCAATGATCCCCAATTGCCCGAGCGGCTGGAAAAAAAAGGCGTCATTTTTGAGGCCAGTTTGCCGCAACAATCTGGATGGTTGATGACCATCCTGGCCTGGGTTGTGCCGCCGTTGATTTTGGTGTTTGCAATGCAGTTTTTACTCTATCGGGGAGAAGATAAACATGCATTGGCTTTTAGTAAAAATAAGGCCAAGATTTACCTAGAGGGGGAGACCGAAAAAATTACCTTTGATGATTTGGCTGGCGCAGAGGAGGCAAAAACAGAATTAGCGGAAATTGTGCAGTTTCTGAAAGATCCGGCGCGTTTTGATCAAATTGGGGCCCGGATTCCAAAGGGGGTTTTATTGGTGGGGCCACCGGGAACGGGCAAAACTTTATTGGCCAAGGCGGTTGCAGGGGAAGCGGAAGTAACGTTTTTTAGTATTTCAGCGTCAGAATTTGTGGAATTATTTGTCGGTACGGGTGCGGCGCGGGTGCGGGACTTATTTGATCAAGCCAAGCAGCAAGCCCCCTGTATTATTTTTATTGATGAATTAGATGCCATTGGTAAGTCCCGGTCGATGGGCAATGGCTTGAGCGGCAATAATGATGAACGGGAGCAGACCCTGAATCAGTTACTGACGGAGATGGATGGGTTCCATGCGGCAGGGGCAACGGTGATTGTGCTGGGGGCAACCAATCGTCCAGAAACCCTCGACCCCGCGTTGCTACGTCCCGGTCGGTTCGACCGTCAAGTGTTAGTCGATCGCCCGGATTTGGCTGGACGCTTAGCGATCTTGAAAATCTACGCCAATAAAGTGAACATGGGGGATGATATAGACCTGGAGATGATTGCGGCCCAGACCCCTGGATTTGCTGGGGCAGATTTGGCGAACTTAGTCAATGAAGCTGCCTTACTGGCGGCCCGTAAGGAGCAGGAGGTGGTGTTGCAAGAAGACTTTAAAGAGGCGATCGAACGGGTGATTGCGGGGCTGGAAAAAAAGAGTCGGGTGCTGTCAGATACTGAAAAAAAGATAGTCGCCTACCATGAAGTTGGCCATGCCATGGTAGGAGCTGTAATGCCGGGGGGCGGGCGGGTAACAAAAATTTCCATTATTCCCCGTGGGTCGTCCGCCTTGGGTTACACCTTAAAAATGCCGACGGAAGATCGTTTTTTAGTGAATGAAAGGGAATTGCATCAGCAAATTGCGATGCTGCTGGGCGGTCGTGCGGCAGAAACATTAATTTTTGAAACAGTGACCAATGGGGCCTCGGATGATTTGCAGCGGGCAACGGACATTGCCGAGCAGATGGTGACACTTTATGGCATGAGCCATAAACTCGGACTTGGCCTACAACAAAGCTCAAAGTCGAAACTTTTTAGCCAATGGCAATGGCTCTCCCCGTCGCCCTCATAGCGAAGAAACGGGCCAAGCCATTGATGCGGAAGTCCGAAAAATTGTGGATGCCGGTTATCAACAGGCGATCGCCATTTTGCAACAGAATCGTCCGCTTCTAGAGGAAATTGCGACTCAATTGCTAAACGTTGAAGTCATTGAAGGGGAGAAGCTAACGGCATTTCTCAACCGAGTGGAGCCACTGCCAGCATCAGAGGCCGGCACTGACCCACTGAGTCATTAACACATCAGGCAGGAGCATGACCATTTCCTCCCAAGGCGATCGCCCTCTGGAATTACCAGCCGGTCGGAGTGCTGGACGCTTGCTAGGATTGCTGACCGCGGTTCTTTACGGCTTGTTTACGTTATTGCCCAACAGCAACAGCCTGATCGTCAGTTGGCCCTGGGTATTTGTGTGGCAGATCATGCTCCTGTTAGCGGTGCTGTGGGCCCTATGGCCCATTGGACAGACCCAACGATTCACCCGATTGGGGTTGGGCTTTGACTGGGTCGCCCTACTCTCCGCCCTAGTCGTCATCGTCAGCAGTTTAAGCTCTGCCCATTCCCAACAAGCGCGCTGGTATGCCTGGGTTTTCTTTGCATTTTTGGCTGCCCTCTATGGCATTTGTACCTGGCTGCAGTCCCAGCCCAAACCGCTGGCGGCCATCCAGTCCCTGTTAACAGTGCAAGGCTATCTAGGGGCTGCATTGATTGGGGTGAGTCTGGTGGTTTGGTTAACCGATACTGTTTTCCCTTTTCGGGAAAAAGCGGCCCAATTACGGGCAGCAGGGGTCGATATTCAATTTACCTTTGCCGAGAATGATCTCCGGAACTGGGCCCCCCTGGGACATCAAAACTTTGTTGCGGGATATTTGATTTTGCTCCTGCCTTTGTTTCTCCTTTTAGCCTGGCAACAGAGGGGAAAACAGCGGGGCTTTTGGCTTTTTGTGTTTGGCGTCGGTTTGATCGATTTTTACACCACCAGTTCCCGTGGGGGATTGCTGGGATTGGTCGTCCTAATGATTTTTGCTGTGATCGGCATTGGGCTACAAAGGAACCTCCCGAAGATTTGGGGCGCTGGATTAAGCGCCGGGGCGATCGCCATACTGGGAATTTTGGTCTGGAGCAATGACCGCCTACAGCAAACCGTGGGGGAACTCCTCCAAGGACAGCCTAGTAGTCTCTTGGTTTACCGCTCCCTCAATGCAGCAGTGGGCTGGCAAATGGGCAAACAGCAAGGGATAACTGGGATCGGTCTTGGGAATGTGCCGCTGCAATACCAGCAATTCCGGCCGCTTTGGGCGGGGCGCGAATCAGAGCTGGCCTACCAACTCCACTCAACGCCTGTGCAATTATTCGCGGAATTGGGAGTGGGGGGAGTCATGGTCGCGAGTATTTTAGGGGTGGGATTAATCTGGCAAGGATTGGTGCAGATACGTCGCACCACTTCCCCCTGACGTGCGTCGCTGGCAATGGGGCTTAATGGGCGCATTGCTGGCTTATGGGGTCGTGGGTGTCACGGACTACCAATTGGACAATGTGGCGATTAGTGGCGTCATCATTATCTACCTTGCCTGCTTGTTACAGCTCTGGCAATTAGAAACGCCGCCACCACGCCCCCATCCGGCTGCTCGTCCTTGCTTTTTAGCGGGACTAACACTCCTGTTAATCATGGGCCTGTGGTTATGGCCCTGGCTCCGGGCTTGGCAACTATCGGAAATCAGCTTCCGTGCCTTAACCGCAGAAAAAATTCCTGCCTTTACCCGCTTTCTTAACCAAGCTAGACGAACTGCGCCGTGGGAACCCTATTACCCCCTCCAACTCGGTTGGAATCTGGGGGAGCTTAGTCTCACCGCCCCTGAACCGGCCCAGCGAGCAGCCCTAAGCCAGGAAGCAATGACTGCTTTCCAAGGGGCTAATGCCATTGCACCGAACCAAGAGTTTGGGTTTAACAATCTGGGATGGTTGCAATTAGCCGAAAATCCACAACAAGCCAGCCAATCGTTCATCAAAGCTCTACGCCTAGTGCCCGCTAAGCGGGGTCTTTTTTATGGGTTGGGGTTAAGCCTGTTGGCTCAGCAACAACCCACGCTGGCCATCGAAGCCTTCAGTTTAGAGTGCCTCCGTGACCCTTTGTTTTTGACCAATCCGATTTGGCGCACGCCCCGTTTTGCGTCGCCTTTATCCTGCGGCGATCGCCCCGATACACCCATCCTACGCTCCAGACTCTGATCACCAGTGCTGAACCGGGTTCCGATTGGCAGCGGCAGTTACATCAAGTGCAAGGGGGACTGCACTGGTGGTTGGGTCAATTTCCTGAAGCAGAGACGGAACTCACCTCCTACGGGACAGCGGCTAGCCAGGCCCTATTGACCCTCAGTGCTGCTCCCGATCACCTCCCCCAAGCCATCGAACAATTGCCTCCCGCCGCCCAGTTAGTTCTTGGGGCCTGGCGATCGCCGGAGAAACGACCGACCCTAATTAGCCAAGCCTGGATGATGGTGACACAAACCCCGATGCCAGCACCGATTTTGCAACAGACCTTGAGTAGTCTGGAGTCTGCCCCCAATTTTTATCGCTGGTTAACAGAATCCGCCCCCGTTTTACGGTACCGTCGGCAACGGTTGGGTTTTGGGGTCAATCGCCGCCACATTGATGGCCCCAATCCCGAAGATTATTATGTTGTCATCGAAAACTTACCCATGGTGACTTGGTTTACGATGATGTTTCCTTCCCCTGTCTTTGCGCCCGCTTGGGATGAAGCGCTACAACCGCTACGGGAAAAGCTGTGGCAAGCGGTTGAAGCTCCCGGTTCCACGGGGGGGTGAGTCATTAGTAGCCACAACACGCAGGCTAAGCCCGCATCGATAGATGAAACAATAAATCAGTAAACTATGGGCAGTGCATCGGTCAAATATTGCCACTATGGATGAACCAATTATTGAATTTCGTAACGTGTGCCAACGATTTAGTGACAAGGTGATTCTGGATAATGTGGACTTAAAAATTTTTCCCGGCCAGGCAGTCGGTGTGATTGGTCCTTCCGGTACCGGAAAATCCACCATCTTAAGATTGGTCGCTGGGTTGCAAGCCCCCGATAGTGGCGAAGTCATCATCTCTGGCCATGAGCGACAACGAACGATTGAAGAAGGAGAGCAATCTTTGGGCATCGGGTTGGTTTTTCAACAATCGGCCCTATTTGATTCGTTAACAGTGGCTGAAAATATAGGATTCTCCCTTTATCGGGACACGGATCTCAAACCGTGGGACATTCGAGAGTTGGTTGATGACACCCTAGATTTAGTCGGTCTACCCGGCATTGGCGATCGATTCCCGGCTGAACTGTCAGGGGGAATGCGTAAGCGCGTTAGTTTAGCCAGGGCGATTATTCGCGATCCCCGTCAATCCGACTCCTGTGGCAATATTTTGCTTTATGACGAACCCACGGCCGGGCTTGATCCCGTTGCCTCAACTCGGGTTGAAACGATTATTTATGATTTGTTAACGGTCAAAAAAGTCTGTTCTGGCTATTTAATTGTTACCCATCAATTCAGCACCATTGACAATACCACTCGACGTATTATCTTTTTATACGAGGGGAAAATTCAGTGGGACGGCACTACTGATGAGGCGAAACAGTCTGATCATCCTTTGCTCAAACAGTTTTTCACCGGCAGTATTGAGGGGCCGATCAAATAGAGATGTCTGATTTCCACGTTACTAGTATTCTGAGTCTCTCAACATCAGCCTCCCAACAACCCCCATGCAGTGGGTTTTGCTTGGTCTAAAATATTTTGGCGCTAGAGAGAGTCAAGTTGTTGCCACACTTCCTGCATTAAACTATCTAGCCCTGCACGGGTTGCCGCCGAAATTTGTAAACAACGGCGATCGCCAATGTGGGGCCGTAATTCTGTGGTGATCAATGCCACCATTTCTTGATCAATGGCATCTATCTTATTCAGCACCACAACCTGGGGACGATAATTTCAGGGGGATCATAGGCTAACAATTCTTGATTAATTACTTGAAATGCACCGATAGGGTCGTCACCAGTGGCATCAATGACATGCAGCAACAGCATGGTTCGTTCAATATGCCGCAGAAACTCGTGCCCCAACCCCACCCCCGCAGACGCTCCAGCAATCAATCCTGGAATATCCGCAAAAACGGTTCCGTCTCCTGTTGGTTTACGCACCACCCCTAGATTGGGAATGAGGGTTGTAAATGGATAGTTAGCGATTTTGGGACGAGCGGCGGAAAGGGCCGCAATTAAGGTGGATTTTCCCGCATTAGGCAGACCAATAATTCCCACCTCTGCCAGGAGTTTTAACTCCAGTCGCAGCCGACGTGCTTCCCCCTCTAAACCGGGGAGGGCATATTCCGGTGCTCGGTTACGATTACTCAAAAAAATGCTGATTGCCTAGTCCCCCTTTCCCCCTTCTGCAACACAAAGTCGTTGATCGTGGGTGACCAGATCACCCAGCAGTGCATCATTCGCCATATCCACCACTAACGTGCCGCAAGGAACCTGGACAATAATGTCTTTGCCCGCAGCCCCCGTGCAGTTATTCGGTCCTCCTCGTTTACCATTATCTGCCTTGAACAAGCGAGCATACCGGAAGTCCAATAGGGTCTGTAGATTTTGATCTGCTTCTAAAATAACCGAGCCCCCGCGTCCCCCATTCCCTCCCGATGGTCCTCCTGCTGGGACATATTTCTCCCGCCGAAACGCCACAATCCCATCGCCTCCTGTTCCACCGGCAACCTCTATTTCCGCTTGATCAATAAATTGCATAAATTTGTCTGTCTAGAGTTTTTCATGGCGACTTTTCCCTTTCTATTTTCGGGCTTCTGGGCCCTGTTGACGCGGGGGGGTGATTGTCCGAAACGTTTCCCTTGATTCTTCGTCCAAGGGGAAAAGACTTTTGATGCCATGCTCAACTATATTTGGTTTGCGATTATTCTAGTTTCTGTGGTTGCTGGTGGCGTGACTGGAAAAATTGAGGCGGTGACCGAGGCGGCAATTAGTAGCGCCGAAACGGCAGTGGAACTCGCCATTGGCTTGATCGGCATTATGGCGTTGTGGTTGGGCATGATGAAAATTGCAGAAGCTTCAGGACTTGTGGAGGCGATCGCCAGGCTAGTCCGGCCCGTCACCTTGAAATTGTTTCCTGATGTGCCCCCCGATCATCCGGCGATCGGTTCAATTGTGTTGAATATGTCGGCCAATATGTTGGGGTTAGGCAATGCGGCGACCCCCTTGGGGTTAAAAGCGATGCAGGAACTAGAGGAAATCAACCCGCACAAAGATACTGCCACCGATGCGATGTGTATGTTTCTGGCGATTAATACATCGAGTGTGCAATTAATCTTGCCGGCAACCGTCGTGGGATTAATGGGGACAGCCGCCAATCAAATTTTTTTATCGACTATTCTGGCCACCGGTTTATCCACCATTACCGGAATTACGGCGGCTAAATTGATGTCACGCTTGAAATGGTTTGTGCTACCCGTTTCGACCCCAGCACCTAATTTAGAAGAGGAAAATTAGGGCGTAACAGACTGATAGTACTCATCAGAAGTCAGTGATTTGATTGCTATTAATAATGCCCGAAATCCGTTTATAAAAAAACGCTGTTTTCCCTGCCATACAATGGTTTGAGTGAAAGATGATAGTCATTAAAGCATCTAACTTGGGGGTTACCGAAATGACCGTAATTGTTTACACTTAACCTTATCTAAGTTCATGCGTCTAAATACCTAGAGTCTCCTCCCATGCCCAAGAACACTGTTATTGCTCCTTCTATTTTGTCTGCCGATTTTAGCCGTCTTGGTGAAGAAATCAAAGCAGTGGATGAAGCGGGAGCAGATTGGATTCATGTTGATGTGATGGATGGTCGCTTCGTCCCGAACATCACCATTGGTCCCCTGATTGTTGATGCCATTCGTCCCCTCACGAAAAAGCCCTTAGATGTGCATTTGATGATTGTGGAACCGGAAAAATATGTTGAAGATTTTGCTAAAGCGGGGGCTGATATTATTTCCGTTCATGCAGAACACAACGCCTCTCCCCACCTACACCGGACTCTCTGCCAAATTCGTGAGCTAGGTAAACAGTCGGGTGTTGTGTTGAATCCTGCCACCCCCCTAGAACTCATTGAATATGTTCTCCCCGTTTGTGACCTCATACTAATCATGAGTGTCAACCCGGGATTTGGCGGTCAAAGCTTTATTCCCGAAGTAGTCCCCAAGATCCAACAGTTACGCCGGATGTGTGACGAGCGGGGACTCGACCCCTGGATTGAAGTGGACGGTGGTCTTAAGCCCAATAATAGCTGGCAAGTGCTGGAGGCCGGCGCAAATGCCATTGTGGCAGGCTCTGCTGTCTTCAAAGCCCCGGATTATGCTGAGGCGATCGCCGGGGTACGGAATAGTAAACGTCCAGAGCCACAATTGGCCACCGTCTAAGGGTCTGTTTGATAGATTAACTTAAATTCGATAGTCTTAATTTAATCTTTTTTCCTTCTTTAGGGGTTCATTGTTTGAGCCCTTTTTTTTGCTGATGAAAGGCTGGGGTTGCGAACCGTTCAAAAGTTTTGAACTTTGAACAGATTGTTCCTAATTGCGGAGTACTGAGGATACCGAATCCGGGGGGATCGACAGAGCCGGGATTGCTTCTACCAATGGTTAGACATCGCTTATTCGACTCAGTTTACAATCTGCTTTACCGCCAAGCCATGGCCAAAAAAATTTGATCGCGCTACGCGCGAAGGGAAAAGGGCAAAAGCAAGAGGGCAGAGGGCTACAGAGTCCGCGCCGAGAAACTCACAACACGAAAACCGTAGTAGTCGTCCCCGAAGACCGGCCTGCTCCTGAAACGGACAGCAGAGCGACAGTTCCCTGGATCGTTGAACCAGGAACCGCCCCGCAGCACTCGCCTAGAGGCATCTCCTCCGGTGACCCAAGCACTGCCATTTGTCGGCGCATTCTTGTAGTTCTCATGCCAATGATCCAGGCACCATTCCCACACGTTGCCGTGCATATCATAAAGCCCAAAAGCGTTGGTAACCTTAAAAGTCCCAACCTCCGTTGTCTCCTCTCGATAGCTTCCATAGCCAACATAGCCTAGACGGGATAGGTCGTTCCTTCGTATTCCCAGTCTGTTCCTCGATAGTTTGCTAGGTCAGTCGTAATTGTTTCACCAAAATGAAACGGGGTTCTCGTCCCGGCACGACAGGCATACTCCCACTCTGCTTCGCTGGGTAAACGGTACTCCCGTCCCGTTCTTGCTGCGACAAGCGGGCACAGAATTCCATTGCCTCCTCCCAGGAAACCTGTTTCGATTACCGGTCGATTATCCCCTTTAAAATATGAGGGATCGGCATCCAGATCCTTCTCAATTTTGGGTAACCTTGCCACTGCCCGCCATTGGGCTTGGGTCACCTGATATTGACCCATCAAAAAGGCAGGACATTAACTTCACGCTGTGGCTCCTTCATCCTTTTCTCGCTCCTTTTCAGTATCTGGTGAGCCCATCGTAAATGAACCCGAGGGAATCACCATCAGGCATAAGGTCACGCCATTTCCCAGCTCTTCGGTACGAAACTCTGAACTTTTTCGGGCGATAGAAATACTTTTTTTCTGAGTGTTAACGGTTGCCACATTAAATTCAACCGATGAACCATTAATTCGCTCCGGTTCTAAGTTAGGAACCACCCAAGGCCGTAATCTTTGGACAAGGAATGCAACACCAATCCCACCGCCGCTTAAGCCAATGAGTTGGATTATCCGTCGCCGTGATAATGAGCGTGGAAAAGTCTCAGCCCTAGTGGAGGATTTTGGAGCAGGGGTCGGTGACGGTGCTGGGGCAGACGGTGATTGAGCACGACTCCGGGGGGGAGGGTCAGGCAACGGTTCCGGGGTGGGCGCTATCGATTTTTTGGGTGATGGTTGGGATGCTTGGATCTGTTCAACACGGTACGACTCAGGAACTGAAGGCGGGCTTGTGGGTGACCGAGGAACCGGGGCAATTACTTCAGACTCAACGCTGCGACCGGCCGATTGCTCTAGTTCTGTGGGTGGCGGTTCCGGGGATACCGGTACCCGCACCAAACGTTCAATGCCTTCCACTGCTTCCAAGTCTGCCGGAGAGACAGCCAACACCCGGAGCCACAATTGTTTGGCGACAGGATACTGTCGTTTAAGTTCGGCCGTCATTGCCGCTTGTTTCAGGGCTCATCACGTCCACCAATGTTGCTCGGCGGGGTAACAAAATCAAATAATTCTTGGTGGGTGGCTCCACCCGACCATAGGGGGTTTGTGGAGGCTTGCCATGCTGTCGATTCACTTGCGGCACCGTCAGGCGCAGGTATTGATAAAGGCGCTCCACCGTGGCACAGTTGCCTGCTCCCTGGAGCCGGAGTCCTTGGAGTAAGGCATAGGTGAACGCACCATGCTGAATCGGCGGCACGTCAATTTCGTAGGAGGACTCGCGGGGGCTGCAAGAGAACAGCGTGATGACCCCTTGCTGCGTTTCCTGCCCTACTCCCGAGCCCCGTTGCCCCACCCCACTCCGGCAGGCATCAACCAACAGAATCACATTATCGGCCCCGCTGCGTTGCAATCGTTCGGTGATGTAATGGAGAGAAATCGCTGTCGCGCCCACATCCCCCGGATCACCGTTAATGGGCATTAGGTAATCTCGGTCTTCGTAGCGGACACCATGCCCAGCAAAAAAAAACCACAAATTATCTCCGGCACTGAGAAACGGTTGTTCAAACCGTACCCGCAAAAATCGACGCAGCGTGGCATAGTCGGGCCGCGAGTCCATGTCAGGCCCATAATCCTGCGGGATCGGCGGCGAATCATCCGAGAACAGGTAGATTTGTTGGGCGACCAACTCATCCCGAAAATAAGCGTGCAATGACTCTGCATCCCGCTTCGCACACTGGAGGGGTTGCAGATTTTTGTAACCGTTAATGCCGATCGTAATTGCCCAGTTTTTGCCCATAGGTCAAGAGTGAGGGCTATGCCTCTGGACTATCTGGCTGACGAATGAATTTTAGGGTAATGCCCCCGCTGTTGGTCAGGCCACCGCCCCCCATCCCCAGAATATTCACCTTTCCATCTGCACTGATCGCTACCGATAGCTGTACTTCGTCCAACTGCATTCCGGTCTTGGCTGCTGCCGTGGTAAACAGATCCCCGACAACCTGAATCAGTCCCGCCATTTGCGCTTTTAACGCTAGCGCATCCAACGGCACTCGCTTTTTGCCACCCTCCATAGTCTGACCACCGCCTCTGGACTGATTGCCCCATCCTCCCCCGATGTCCTTTGCCTCCCTTGCTCCATCCGGGACAGTGGTTTCTGCTGGAATGTCTTCGGTAATCACCCAAAGTTTGAAATCTTCGTCTGGCATTGTCTATCTACCTGTGCAATAAGGGGGACTGGGCAACCGTTCGGCGTCGCCTACCAGGATACCCAATCCGGGGGGATTTTCGGATGCTGTTGCCAACATCACCGGGACCAGTCTGGACTCTTTGCTGACACACCCACCAGATTCCCACCTGGCAGTTCTGGTACCAAAGAGTGCGCGCCGAGAAACTCACAACACGAAAACCGTTGTTGTTGTTCCTGTTGTCTGGCCTGTTCCTGTTACGGTTAGCAGAGCGACAGTTCCTTGGATTGTTATTCCAGGAACCGCCCCGCAGCCGGAGGTGCCGGTCCCGTTGTCGCCTCCCAGAGGGAAATGCTACCCCACTATTCTTGCGTAAAAGCGAGATTGTCCGCGATTTTCTGGCGCAAATGCCAGGTTGTGCCGTGGTGGAGATGGGCGAACCAACTCTGAATTGACTGTTCCACTTGCTGCCTGGTGATCAACCCCTTGGCATAGTCAGCCTGTAATTGTTTCAGCCTACGTCGAGAACGACGTAAATTTTCAGCCCGTACCCGAACTTGGGTGGGCAACACGCGGAAGCCAACAAAGGTTGCTCCCTGATGAGTCTCAAAAAGCTGGCTTTTGATGGGATGGATTTTGAGTCGCAGTCCGGCTTCAGGTATTCTTCAATTGCGGGTCTGGCCGCTGCCAGGAAGCCCCAGTCATCAGCAAAAAGGGCAATATCATCCACATACCTTAAGTATTTTTTCGCTTTTAGGTGCTCTTTCACAAAATGGTCAAAGGGGTTCAGATAAATATTGGCAAAAAACTGGCTGGTCAGGTTACCAATCGGCAAACCCCGCCGCCGGCTAACTGGTGTGATCAAGTCGTCGCCCGGAAAATACTCGATGATAGATTGCTGCTCGTTACTGTTATCGATGATGGTATCCACCAGCCATAACGTCGCCTGGCATTTAACTTTGCGGCGTATCACTTGTTTAAGGATGTCATGATCGATACTCGGAAAGTATTTTCTGACGTCGCCCTGCAAAACATAGCGGCTGGATCGTGCAAACTGGGTGAAGCGTCGCAGTGCCCGGTGGTTGCCGTAGCCGACCCGATTGGCATAGGAATCATGAATGAACGTGCGTTCAAAGAGCGGGGTGATAATGTTACACAAGGCATGGTGCACAACCCGGTCTCGGTATGGTGCAGCGGAAATCACGCGACGCTTGGGTTCCATGATTTCAAAAGTGTGGTAGGAACCGGGGCGATAGCTTTGGGACGCCAATTCCTGCTGAATGCGTTCCAGATTTTTTTCTAAGTCATAGTTAAAGACCAGGACATTACGGCAAAACCGTTTTCCCTTTTGAGCCTGCCGGGCTGCTTGGAGCAGGTTTTCAAAATCGATGATCTGCGGCCACAGATTTCCGTAACGTTTCATGACTGCTGCTTCCGCTTTTGTTGTTGCTTGATCCATCCCCCCAGGTCGGCACCGATGCCATTCAGGAGTTGTCCGGCATATTCATAGCGGCGGGCGGGCATCAGCTTAAAATCAAGCAGTAATCGGGTTTGGTGGCGCAGGATGTCGAGCTTGCTATTCAATGCTATTAATTGATCCAATTTGTCCTGCTGATAGCGTACCGTAATCAGGACTTCGAGCAGGTCGTAGAGTCCCGTGATGATCCGGTCGCCGAGCAAAAAACGGTGATCGCGGGGGAGCCGGTTGAGAATGGGAACATACCACTTAATAAGATCATACGTTTTTTGAATGATGGGAAGGTCTTGCATCGCCTGGAATGCTCCAAAATCAATCATCTTACCGTTAAGCCATAGCCAAAAAAATTTGATCGCGCTGCGCGCGAAGGGAAAAGGGCAAAAGCGCAAGAGGGTAGAGGGCTATAGAGTCCACGCCGAGAAACTCACAACACGAAAACCGTTGTCGTAGTACCTGAGGTCTGGCCTGAACCAGTTACGGAAAGCAGAGCGACAGTTCCTCGGAAAGTCATCCCAGGAACCGCCCCGCAGCATTCGATAAGAAGAATCTCCTCCCGTAACCCAAGCACTGCCATTTGCCGGCGCACCCTTGTAGTTTTCGTGCCAATGATCAAGACACCATTCCCACACGTTGCCGTGCATATCATAAAGCCCAAAAGCGTTGGTAACCTTAAAAGTCCCAACCTCAGTTGTCTCCTCTCGATAGCTTCCATAGGGCCCTTGGCCATAGTTACCGGGATAGGTCGTTCCTTCGTATTCCCAGTCTGTTCCTCGATAGTTTGCTAGGTCAGTCGTAATTGTTTCACCAAAATGAAACGGGGTTGTTGTCCCGGCACGACAGGCATACTCCCACTCTGCCTCACTGGGTAAACGGAACTCCCGTCCTGTCTTCTGCGATAAGCGGGCACAGAACTCCACCGCCGCCTCCCAGGAAACCTGTTCCACGGGTCGATTATCCCCTTTGAAACGGGACGGATCGGCGTCCAGATCCTTCTCCATCTTCGGCAACGCTGCAACTGCCCGCCATTGGGCTTGGGTTACTGGATATTGACCCATCCAAAAGCCAGGCACATTGACCCCATGCTGTGGCCCTTCTCTGTCATATCGACTTTCTTCAGTAGTCGGTGAACCCATCTGGAATTGACCCGCCGGAATTTTTACCAGGTCGATCGACACGCCATTCACTAGATCTTCCTGACGGCATTCCGCCTGATTCCTGCGACGATCCGTAATCGTGCCTTTCGCATCGACCGTCACGACCTCAAACTCAACGGTGGGGAGCGGCGGTTGCACCGGAATAGATTCCCTACTTTCTCCACCGATTCGCTTCAGCGCGGCGATCGCATCTGGATCTGCTGGCAGTAGGGTGAGCACTTGTGTCCAAAATTGTTCTGCTAACTCAAAATTCCGTGTTATCTCAGCCTTGAGCGCCTCCAGTTTCAAGGGGCCTGCATCTTGTGGAACTGCCCGTTGAGGGAGAAGAACGAAGTTCGATTTTGCTAGAGGTTCAATGCTGGTATAGGGGGTCTGAACAGGTTTTCCGTATTGTTGATTCAGCACTGGAACCTGTCTGCATAAATACTCATCCAAACGTTTAACGGTGGCGCAGTTACCTGCCCCCCGAATGCTTAACCCTTCTAACAGGCTATGGGTAAATGCGCCGTGTTGAATCGCGTCAATTTCATACGAGGGTTCCTCTGGATTGCAGGAATAAAAATGCCACCACTCCCTTTTGTTCGATCCCCGCCAATCCCAGCCCCCGCGATCATCAGCATCTCGACAGGCATCTAGCATCAAAATAATATTACTGGCCCCACTGCGTTGTAACGTCTCGGTCAAATCCCGGATGGCAACCGCTGAGCGACTGACATTGCCTGGATTGCTATCGATGAGCATGAGATAGTCACGCCCCTGCGTCGTGTTGCCATGGCCCAGCAAAGAAAAAACCAGAGAGAATCCCCAGCCCCAGAAATGGCTGCTTAAACCGCT
>CALNXU010000021.1:0-49773 GCA_942490695.1 Merismopediaceae cyanobacterium
AAAGTTTGTCCCGACAAATTTGAAGCACCTGCCGTCACCTAAACGAACCTTTCCCCCGGCTAGCGAGCCCATCGCCTTTTGGGTTACGCCATCACTCCGGAGGCCCTAGGTTAGAGCTACCCTGTAAACGTTGGGTCTCATTATCGTTTGATGAAAGCCTTACCCAAGACCATGGTGCCCTACAGAAGAACGGCTGAGTTTACCGAGTCATCGGTGCCCCGTGGCTTACTCCATGCCCACAGCACTAAAGAGGGCGTTTGGGGCAAGCTAGTTGTCCTTGAAGGTTCCCTCATTTATCGCATCCTTGAGCCGGTGACTGAGGCGATCCTTCTGACCCCTGGGTGTTACGGTGTTATCGAACCGACCATGACGCACGAAGTTGTCCTGCCGACGGGGGGAGTGCGCTTTTATGTGGAGTTTTATCGCGAAGCCACCGCTGAGCCTTGACGAGATGGGGTCAAACGCCACATCCCCTGTGGACTGAAAGGTTTCTAGCCGTTGCCAGAAAGTTGTCAATACCATTTGCATTTCGCCCAAGCGGTTGCGGTCAATCCGCTGCACCTGAGTTGTTATGTGTTTACTAAGCTAGATATCTTAGCTGGAATTTTAGCTTCCACCTTCCTGAGTATTGATATTCTCATCTGGAAATACTTTGACTACACTAAATGGCAAGGTCCCAATATCCTGCTCTGGCATGTACTTAGCCCACGAATATGGAATTATAGAGTGCCACTTAAATCCATGCATTTTACTCAAGGCTCCCGGCTTTTCTTCAAGGCTTTTGACTAGAACTTTTGGTCGAGAGGCTCTTTTTAGTTCTTCTTCGAGATTTGGCACTAGTGACAAGAGCTTGGTTAAGGTTTTACAATCATCTAATGCTCTGTGAGCTTCTATGATAGGAATTCCATGTGCGATAGCCAAATTATTTAAACTAGTTCCTCGGCAATACTTTGAATTTGGATAGCGTATATCTTGCGTATCAATCCAGTTAGAGAGAGGGATTTTTAATCCAACAACTTTTTTGCAAAACTCTTTGTCAAAATCAGCATTGTGAGCGCAAATATATTTCGCTGAATGAGATACTTGATTAATAAGATCTAGAGCTGATTGATATGGAAATTCCTTTCCTAGTAATGCGGGTGAAATCTTATTTATTGGTTCTGCGGGATTGAGGATTTTCTCGATCATACTTGACTAGAGTACTCACCTGAACAAGTACACTTCTATAATTTAATGACCAAAGAATTGCTGCAATTTCTATTACTTTATCGCTTTCGGGATCAAGTCCTGTTGTTTCCGTATCAATAACTAAGATCTCCATAGAATGATCACCTGTATCAAATAAAGATAAATCAGTATGCCCATGCGTTTTGCTGAAACAATGCGACTTCTTCTGGGCTGACAACTTCTTCAGCGTCACTCGCTGAACCCACAACAATTTTTGAGACATCCAATGCTGCTTTTAGATCACCACTAGCAATCCAAGTATTTTCCCATAGATCTGGATACTCCCCATTCACAATTTGACAAATTTTTTCATCACTAGAAAATGCTATACCTACAGATTGGGGTTGCGTTACTCGCTGCAACCATATCTCAAGGTAGCCGTTGTAAGGCACACGCTTCATCTTCTTCAGTACCTGTTCCCACAAATAAGTTTTTTCATCGCCTGGAGCAAGCGATATTAGATGGCTTAGAATTGCTGCAACAACTGGAAAAGTATTGGGCGAAACAAAGGCAATGTCAGTAGCAATAGCAACTTGTACTTCTAAATCATCTGGTTTCTCTATTTGCTCAGATAATTTTATTGGCTTAGATAATTTTATGGAAAAATCACTCACCAAACGACGTAATGCACCACTGTTTGGAAAACGCTGACCGAATGAATGCAGCCGTAGGAGTTGCTTCTGAATTGTTTTTGCATTGGTGCTTCCAAGATCATTTAAATCAATTCCAGCTAACTTATCTGGCTTGATCGATCCCTCAATAACGTTCTTGCTCATGAAAGTCTTTGAAACACCCAACTTCATACCAACCGAGCGCAATTCGTCACTTATGATTTTCAATATTTTTTCGGCTCGATCATCACTATTAGCAAAAATTCTATAATCATCACGATATCTCAGAATTCGAAAATCCTCTGGCTCACCAAGACTGCTAGTAATTTGTTGGTCTACAAAGCCAAGCACAATTTCTGCTATGAAATCCATCAGGACTGAGCCTTGTGAGATGCCGTTTGTCTGCCCATAACGACCTGCTTGTATATGTGAATCGATCTTGTTTCCAAGTAGGCCATTTCTTCTTCTGTTCTGTTTGGCTTCTTCTATACCATGAAGAGCCCAAGAAATACTATGTGTGTAGAGAGACCCGTAGCAATCGGTTACATCAGTATGGAGAACATGACTAAATTCGGGGGTAGGAGGAGTAGCAAAGAGATTGCTGCTTTTTTTCAAAACTCTTTTCGCCACCTTCTAATTCTTAATCTGTGTTGCTATATCTGTTTGATTATCAATACACTGATATCACTGGAGCACTACAGCAATCAACGGCTCCTCCTTCAAATTCCGAAAAAACTTGAGTAATGTGCTCCCAATTGGAAGATTCACAGACCACATTTATTAATGAAACATAGATGGCTGGGTGCATTAGCTCTAAAGGTCTCCAAGCAAACCTGCCATCTTTATTTGCGATGAAGTTATAATTTACGTTTTGAAAATCACACGGATTAGCATTAGTATTCTTAAGCTCAGGATAGTTGCGCCCCCCTAAGACAGCGTCAACATCACTCAGAATTGGATCAAAGCTGATGTAGCTTGGCATATCTCCATTAAAGTAGCTACTCCCCTTTATGAAGTGCTGTTTTGCCTCTTCATTTGACAGTTCGACCAGTCGCTTCATGAATCGAGCATCTCTTAGAACATGTAGAGAATAGGTAAAGTGAATCCCAAGCCTTTCTTCTGGCTTGTTTGAGTATCTTTCGAATGGGACATATAGTGAGGTGGAAGATAAGCTGAACCCCGATTTGGACAATGCGATCGCCCGATACGGAAAGTTTTCGCATATCACCCTTGAATGGCGTGATCGCAAAAAGTTTTCCAAAGTTATTCCTGAAGCTATGCCCTCATCAAAGGGCAAAAGTAACATACTGCATTGATCGCCAACAAAGTCGGGGTTAGGGGGCATGAAAATCCGCAGCAATCTTGGGATTATCGAAGGAGGAATGGGTGGATGACTGGAATGGCGATAATTTGATCCAGTCGATCAGGATAGGCTGGTAACTGGTCTTCGATAATGCCCTGTTTTCCCGACTCGATGGGATAACTACCATTAGGCGATCGCCCTGGCTCACTTAAATGGATTGGCGGGTCACTTTGACGAGGCATAGGATTGAGGCAGTAATAACCGACCTCTTCAGGATATGTTTCTTTCCGTCATGCAGGACTAGTCAGGAATGGGGTTGCCATGTTGCCATGATCCCTCTCTGGATTTCTATCGTCTGGAGATTAATATGCTCTCAATTCCATCCTCTGCTCCCCCACCGCCAGCGGCGTCTTCAAAACTTGGCGATCGCCTTAAATCCATCCTCTGCTGTGGCATCCATTGCCTACAACAATCTGGGCAATGTTTTAGATGACTTAGAGAAATACGAAGAGGCGATCGCTGGAACCTGCAATCCCACTCAAGTGCTTTACGGCTCAGTGACGGACATAAGTAGCAAAAAGGCTTGCATGGCAAGGAACGCAGAGATGAGGTAAAAGGGGGAAACACAGGAAAATAATTGGGAGGCTAAAAATGACCCAGAAAAAATCTACAAGGAAGTTCAGGAATATCTCAAACAAGGGCATAATTCGTAGACCAGAGGATAGGTGACTCTGGCATGGATGGTGGCAGCGCTGCTAGGAAGCCAAACAATCAATCAACAGAATGGGAAGTTACGTTCAAAGTCGAGCCAAAAAGGAAGATAGCAACCAAAAAAGATGGCGGCGCTTTTTCAAAAAATGAGCGCATAAGGTAGAAGACATCTATGTGCCGCTAATTCTCAAGGCAATATCAGGGCTAGTGGAGAAAAGACTCTACGTGGCATTGGATACAACCCTGTTGTGGAACCAATATTGCTTTGTCTATCTGTCGATAGAGTCGGCGTTATTGTAGGAGGCAGAGGGCTGCCGGTATTAAATAAATTCACACGGAGAAAGTGAACGAAATAATAAGAGTTCAGCCACTCAACTGCCATAAATTTAGAATACCCCGAGCGATATGAGGAGGGGGGGGGGGACTGGAACATTCAAGTGCGAGTGTAGCCTGGGAAAATACGCTCCATTGTTGGAGAAAGCCCAGAAATATTTGTCTTCTTTTTCCGATGTTATGCTGCTCGCCGATAGGGGGTTTGCAAATCAAAATTTAATGAAATGGTTAAACGCCAGCCATTGGAATTGGCGGATACGCCTTCCCGCCGATACCCTCATTTATGGGGTACGACGTCGCGGATTTGGTTATGAGGTTCGCGAATTATACCCTCCCCGACAACAGGCACTTTTTTATCACAATATTCAGGTCTGGGAGGATGCTCGCTTTCAGGCTAATCTGGCTTTGGCCTCTGTCCCTTGTTTTCCCTCTCTCAAAGCCCGTGACCGTTACTATCGACAAATTACCTTCTCTCTTATCCGCGAATATAATTGTGTCGCATGAATGTCCTATTAAACGTACTACAAGATGTGTCCGTCAGTGAGGGTTTTGCCTCGACGTTGGGTTGTTGAACGCACCTTTGCTTGGTTTGGTCGCTATCGTCGTTTGAGTAAAGATTATGAATATTATTTACCCACCACTAGTGAGACAATGATTTATGTAGCTATGGTTAATCTCATGGTTCGAAGGCTTGCCTAAAACTTTTCAAACATACTCTCATGTCGAAGGTTTGATGTCATTTTTAGGCAACGGAGTCGAAACCAGCCATTTCTGGAATCGTTAAGGGCTTGCAGCCGACATTAAACTGCTCATTTTGTAAGCGGGTAACGCGATTCGAACGCGCGACATCAACCTTGGCAAGGTTGCGCTCTACCACTGAGCTATACCCGCAAATTTTAGACTTTTTTCATCATGTCAAAGAAGTTCTCGACTGTCAACTTCCATCAATAAAAATTTAACGCCGATTGATGAAGCAGGAAAAGGCTGTGACCTACACTGAAGAAATCCCCCTTGCGAGCAGAAAGCCATGACCGTCTCTCCTCCGCCTCTTTTGGCCATGTCCTTAGCGGAATTAACCGATTGGGTTCAACAAACGGGACAACCAGCCTACCGGTCCAAACAAATTCACCAATGGTTGTTCCAAAAAGGGGCCCGCACCTTAGCTTCTATGACTGATTTGCCTAAAGTCTGGCGGACGGAATTTGCGAATTATCCCGTCGGGCGCTCCATCATTGATCACCAGGCGATCGCCCCGGATGGAACCCGGAAATATTTACTGCGCTTGGCGGACGGTCTCATTGTAGAAGCGGTGGGGATTCCGAGCCAAAAGCGCCTGACCGTGTGTGTGTCTTCCCAAGTCGGCTGTGCCATGGACTGTAACTTTTGTGCGACGGGCAAAGGGGGATTTTTTCGGAATTTGGCAAGCCATGAAATTGTGGATCAGGTGCTGACAGTGCAGGAAGAATTTCAGCAACGGGTCAGCAATGTGGTGTTTATGGGGATGGGGGAACCCCTAGCTAACTTAACTGAAGTGGTGTCGGCAGTACATTGCCTCAACCAGGTGGTAGGGATTGGGCAACGCGCGTTAACAATTTCGACGGTCGGGCTACCGAAGAAAATTCGGGACTTAGCGGCGCATCAGTTACAAATAACCTTTGCCGTGAGTCTCCATGCACCAAACCAATCCCTGCGGGAGGCGTTAATCCCCAGTGCTCGCCACTACCCCATCCCCCAATTATTGGCGGACTGTCAGCATTACGTCAAAACCACTGGGCGGCGAGTAAGCTTTGAATATATTTTGTTGGCTGGGGTCAACGATTACCCCCACCATGCGGAAGCGCTGGCCACCTTGCTACAGGGATTTCAATGCCATGTGAACCTCATTCCTTACAATTCCATTTCAGAAGTGGATTACCAACGTCCCGCCAAAGTCCAGATTAACCAGTTTGCAGCAATTCTAGACTCCCATCGTGTTGCCGTCAGCGTACGCTACTCCCGTGGTCTAGAAGCCAATGCTGCCTGTGGTCAACTGCGGGCATCTCGCCCCGCGGCCACCGTTGCAACCCCGGCATGAACGCTGAACTATTTTTGCCACTCCGGGTGGTGGGCATTGGACTGGATGGAGCGGCTGGACTCCCTCTGCCACAGTGACGATGGTGACCCAGGCGACCCTATTAGCCGGAAGTCGTCGCCATGTCAGTTATTTTCCTGACCATCCCAAAACGTTGGTTATTGGCCAACTAACTGAGGGATTACAACAGCTCCAGCAGGCATTCAGGCAATTAACCGACGGGCAGTATATGGTGGTGCTGGCTTCCGGCGACCCCCTATTTTTTGGACTGGGACGACTACTTCTGGCCCATTTTCCTCCGGAGAAAGTACAGTTTTATCCCCATGTCAGTGCGGTACAGTTGGCCTTAAATCGACTCAAGCTTCCCTGGCAAGATGTCACCCTCATCAGTGCCCACGGACGATCGCCAACGTTATTAAAAACCGCCATTCAACAGGGAAAATCTCCGTTAGCCGTCTTAACCGATGCCCAGAACCATCCCGGTGCGATCGCCCAATGGTGCTTGGAACATGGCGGCCAGTACCAAGGCTGGGTCTGTGAAAACCTCGGTGGAGAGGAGGAGCGAATTCGCACTTTTTCGTTACCAGACCTCGCCGCGTTAACGGCTACGGATTTTGCGCAATTGAACCTGGTGGTACTGCAACAACAAATATGCTCAGAGCGACCCATCGACCCCAACGATCTTCCCTTGCTGGGAATTCCCGACCGCTACTTTGCCAGTTTTTCAGATCGTCCCGGTATGATGACAAAGCAGGCCATTCGGGTACAAATCCTGGCGGTATTGGCCCTGCAACCGGGTCAGATCATCTGGGACATTGGTGCCGGGACGGGCTCCGTTGCCATCGAATGTGCGCGATTAGTGCCGGACGGAAAAATTTATGCCGTTGAAAAAACGGCTGCGGGCCAAACCCTCATCCACCAAAATTGTTCCCGTTTTCAGATTCATCACCTCACAGTCATTCCCATCGCAGCACCTGATGGATTATCAGATTTACCCCACCCTGATCGTATTTTTATTGGGGGCAGCGGCGGAAAATTACCCGCCATCTTGAAGCAATGCGCCCAACGGTTGAATCCTTCGGGTAAATTGGTGTTGGCGATCGCCAGCCTAGAACATTTCACGTTGGCATTAACCTGGTTTCGGGGGCGGGGATGGGGCGTAACAGTGCAGCAGTTACAAATCAGTCAATCTCAGCACTTTGCAGACCTCACCCGTTTGTCACCGCTCAACCCCATTTATCTGGTCTCAGCCTCTCCGCCGGCGACTTAGGCTCCGCTGCTGGGGGATTCCTTCGGTGGTAATCGGCGGATATCGGAATAGAAAGCACTATGGCTATAGCCCCCCGCCTGTTCAATTAAGCTTGTCCGGAGGCGGAGGTTGGGGCTGGCGTACCAGTGTCGTTCTGTTAACTTGGTTTGTTCTGCCTGGAGATGGAGCGTTAAACATTCGTCTTCCGCCAAATAATAATGCCCTGCGAGACAGGGGATTTTGTTGTCCACGGTTCCCCGCCAAAGCTGCCCTTTTTCGGGGACTGTGGCATTGGGCAGAAAACCATACACGACTTGTCCCGTTTGTTTGGGTTGTCCCCAATCCACCGACGTGTTCCAATCTAGGATAAGTACAATTAATTTTTCGGTCTCTGTTGCCGGAATGCCCAATTTTTCTTGAAACGCAAGGGTCACCGGACTGTCAGTGAGACGGGTAATCGCAATCTCCGATTTGGCATTGGCCGCCTCGTTACATTCAAAATTATAGTTGGTTCGTTGGGATAACCATTTTCCTTTCCAAGCGTCAATAAATTCCAGAAACTGCATAGTTTAAAGGTCTTCCCTTTGGCGATCGCTCCTCATTTTAAGCTATTTCGGAGTCTGCCATGGGGGCTAGCTCTCTTTTCAACGGCTGGTAGCTAATTCGGCCAGTTAGATTCATATCCAATCACGATCCTGACCCGGTGATCGCTTCGCGCCAGCAGCATGAAACACGCACTTATTGCCTCGAATTCAACGTCTCCACCTTCCGATATTCTCCTGAATTATGGGGAGGCGACTAAACTTCTGTCAGTCAATCAGCTGCACCACTAACACCATCGAATCTTTGAATCATTCCCTCCACAAAATCACTACGATAAAAGTCTTTTGTCTTCCTATGAGTCTGCCCCAAACTTATTTAGCCCTCCAGGGCATCATGAAGAAATGGACTATGCTATTCCCCAAAAGACTCCATCGATGGCTTGATTCTCTTTTCATAATTGTTCTTGAAAATAGTGCTGATACAATCGGCAACTGGGTTGGCAGGTATCCCCCACCAGTGTCACTAGCCCCATACTTTCGAGGCGGTAGGCCACAAAAGGATCGAGCTGTTGTGGTTCCGTCGCCCCGACGACTTGCTTCAAGGGCTCAATTAATGTGGGTGTTTGATTCACTAACCCCCATTGGTGACGGAGATGGGGACTGAAAATACCGCTTTGGGTCTCTGCGGTGGTCAACAATTCTCCCACGGAAACCTTCTCTTGTTGGACTGCAGCTAATGCCAACTGAACAAGGTAGGGGTGACCTCCCACGAGTTCCACCAAATTCCTCAAAGGGTCTAGGGTGACCAATTCAGACGGTAACTGTAGTGATGTCACCAGCGTTTGGACTTGTTCTAACGTAAAACCAGGGAGTTTCAGTTGCCGCCCAACGTTAAAAGGGGATTGATTGGCGTCCAGTTTGATATAGGATTCGGTGGAGTTGGCTATAACCAAACGTAATTGCTGCCATTGGGGTAGATTTTTACTTTCTTCGTGCCAGTAGCGCAACATCGGTAAAAAGTCATTGGCGATCGCCGGAAAATCAAACAGACGGTCAAGGTTATCGATCGCCAGAATCAAGGGTTGTTCAGAGGCCGCTAGGACATAATTCTGCATATAGGTTTTGCAACTGACCAAACTCCCAAAGAGTTCTTCGTCCCAGTAGTCATCTAGGTTCGGTTTGAGCCCCAATTCCCGACTTATATTGGCCACAAACCAGCGTAAAAATTTATCCAATTGACTCAACATGGCACTTTCCGCCGTGAGCAGATTTAAATACACTTGGCGATCGCCAGACTCCTGGACAGCATGGAGTAGCCACTGTAAAAGTGTCGTTTTTCCCATTTTGGTGGGGGCTTTAAGGCGCAGTAATCCACCCGGCCGGGCAATTTCCTCTAATCCCTGTTGTTCAACAGGGGGACGAAAAATGTAAGGGGCATTTTGTAAGGTGGTTGCCCTGGGTAATATCTGGGATAGCATCGCTCCAACAGAAGGAGCGATCCCTTGATTGGACTGCCATTCAGGATATTTAATTTCTTTAAACCAATCCCGGAGTAACTGAAATTTTCCCGGCCCCCGGCTACTCGCGTTCAGTTCCGGGCAGCCATTGGGTTTGTCGCTGGCAAACACCCCATAAATTTGGGTCATCTGCTTTTTATAGGTTTCATGGCTGGCCGCTTCTGCAATTTCCCACACATCCAAATCCGACTTGCGCCAATTCTCATAGGCAAAGCGGGCCAAAAAGACCTCTTTCAACTTGCCACGGATATCATAATCGTAGGTAATGTCTAGTAAAAATTGATCCCAACCAGTTGGTTTCATGCTCGATCTCATACTTAAATCAGCAGTTAGGGTTAGCTGCTTTTCTTCAGCGTACACGAGCGATTCAAAATGGGGGTGGAGAGACTTGAACTCTCACGAGCTTATAAGGCTCAACGGATTTTAAATCCGCAGCGTCTACCATTCCGCCACACCCCCCGTGTAGGGAGACATTGATATTTATCAACGACTAATCATTAAATCACAATTTAGGCGGGTTGCTGCCATCAATTTGCGACGCGAAAACAAACGCGCATATTATCAAGCCATCTATCTGATGGAGAATTTAGCCCTGCGTCAATTAAGTCACCACTTATGTAACTGTAAGTTCCATCCTTGTCTATCAACCGTCACCGATGGGCAATAGACCCATGATTTTCAGGCTCCCATGCCAGAATACTGCTTGAGTCCCAAACGCCAAACCCAGCGATTAATCAGACCGATTCCCACGATCCACAAACTCATAATTAACAGACTTCTAAAAAAGGGTAAGCCGATACCAGTCAACGCGGCGGCAGGAAAATAAACGCCATAAGGGAATGGAGTGAGTAGGACAATTTGCCGGATTGATTCTGGAAACATATCCAACGGGGCAACGATTCCTGATAAAAAAATATAAAACAAAAACCAGAGATCTTGGATGGCACTAGCCCGCTCTGTCCAAAAGGCAAACAAGGCAAATGTGTATTGGATCAAAAAATATAATATGAACGCAAACACCATCGCGATAATTCCTTGCAACCATTGAGTTAACGTTGGCACCCAAAAAGTTTGGGGATAAAGACTAAAAAAGAGGACAGTCAATAAAACTAAAATCGGAAAGCGGGTTATTTTCTCTGCCCAATGACGACAAACATGATGCCAGATAGGATCAATCGGCTGTAGTAATCTAAAAGAAAGAATCCCCTCCAGTACTTCCCGTTCAAACTCCCAAATCACCCAAATACTGGTGAGTTGGCGCACCACAAATACCGCAAAAAAATAGCGCGCTATTTGGATGGTGTTCAAGCTAAAATTGCCACTCGCTGAGGCTTTGAGCCAGACCCCCATTAAGATTAAGGGGAGAGACCCGGTCAGAACCCAAAAGAAGATTTCGGCTCGATATTCAATCATCTGCGCTAGCTGTACCGAGAGCAGGGTTCCCAGCTTATGCATAAAACGATATTTCATAAAGTCTGTTTTATCTCTCTCGCTAAAATGGGGAATGTTCTTGATTGTATCGGGTTTGTTTCTTTCTCGTTGTTGCAGTGACTGGAGTTTAGGTGAAATATCTCATTTTCTAGAAATATTCTTGATTGATGTTAAAGACAGACGGCTTAACTTGGCGTTATATTCCTTTCCTTGAAGCTCCAGGGAATTTACAAATGGCGATCGATGCCTGGCTGCTCAATGTCTACCAACCATCAACCCATCGATCTGTGTTGAGATTTTATCGCTGGTCTCCCGCCGCGATTTCTCTAGGGTGTTTTCAGCGCTCCTCTCCACCGAATTGGCGTGATCTTTGGTGGCAAGATCAACCCATTGAAATTGTCCGTAGGCCCAGTGGCGGTAGAGCCGTGTTACACCAAGGAGACCTCACCTATGCAGTGGTGCTCCCCAGAGGACAGGGTAAGCAACGAGAGATTTACGAATTTATTTGTCAATTCCTGATCAACGGCTGGCGATCGCTCCAAGTAGAGTTAGCCCTTGGACAAGGAGGGCGGGGATACATCAATCACACCAGTTGCTTCAACACCGCCACCCGCGCTGATTTAGTCGCAAATGATGGAAGTAAATTAATCGGTAGTGCCCAACGAAAAACCGAGACAACCGTATTGCAACATGGTTCGATGGTCATCAACAATGAACCACAGATCTTTAAACAAGTATTTCATCACCCTCCCCCCTGGAAACAAACATTAATAGGCTTAGCCGGGCAACCTTCCCAAGCAAAAATTTTACGCACACTACAAACGAGTGCCCAAGATCATTTTAAAATTCAGCTTATCTGTGAACCCCTAACACTCCATGAATGGCAGGAAATCAGCCGCTGGTTGCCGAAAACTGTCAATTAAAGAGCTTTAGTGGAACGACACTGGCTGAGTTGAGTATCGGTTTACAGATAAACTCCCCGAAAAGACTTGTTTCTTAATGCCAATTTTGACATTCCGTCAAGGACGTTAAACTTTAGTAGATGCCCCATTTCTTTTTAGCTTTTTTTGCCTGCGTCAATAATTCTAAGCGTTTTTCTTCTGTTATACGATTATTCTCGTTACCGTCACGGGTAAAGAAGTAATTTGCGGATTCATCATTCAAAGCAATGGCTGCTGCTTCCGACTCTTCTTTGGATGCAAAGAAAAAGTCATGATACTCCAGGTTAGGTAAACTTTTAACGGGTGAGAAGGCTGTATTTATTTCTAGGGTGCTACTGGCTCGGACAATAAAGCACTGATCGATCGGTTGACTTAGCCCAATATCATAAACTTCCGCCAAAGATAACTTTGCATTTGTGACGGTTTTCACTAATTCCTCAGATTCAGCAGCTAAAACCGGGGAAACGTTGTCATCGCCAACTTGCTGAGCAACGTCTTGATTGGGGTCAACTAGACGACTTCCAAGACGACTTGTGCCTATTTCTGACTGTATAGTGTCAGAATCTGAAATGCCTGGTTGACGACCAGAAGCGGCTGCCGCAATGACTACACTTCCGGTAGGATTTACACATTCTCCCCCAGCAATATTGCCCAAATTCCCGGCAACAAGTCCCGCCAGACCAGGCGCGAAAGTATCCCCTTTAAATTCATCACTCCACAGAGCTTGCTCAAAAAAGGTTCCATCTTCTTCAATGGCTTCCCCTCCACGGATTAACACTTCTTCATATCCTTCTATACCTAGAGCGATGCTGTCATCAATGATAGAAAATCCTAAACGACGCGATTCTTCAAGCTTGGCAAGAAACATTTGTGCTCGGAGTCCATCTTCGCCGCCAATTCCCGCCACATCGAAATAGACGATAGGAGCTTGGTAGTTCCCCCCGCCCAATTCAAAGTTGGAGGCTTCTAGCCCGTCTTCTGAGCTATTAAATTCTGATCTTTGATATTCAGTGTCAGCAACATTCCGGAGAGCCTGATATTGCACTGAAGTTGCTAACTCACTTAGACTTTGGTCTTTTTCAGTTCCCGCAATTAAATGCATGAGAATAAGGGAAAACGGAATAAACAAAAGCTTAAGCGTAAAATCTGGGGACATGATAACTTCGTTTTAGGACAGTCAAGCGCAGCAGCCAAAATCAGGGAAAAAGTCTTCCCCGATCCTTAAACTAAATTTCAGATGATTAATAAAGTTTAATCCAAGTTAAATTGATTGCCTCGTTTATACTGCAAGTAAGCTGCGACAAACAAGCCAGAGAGGGTTACTGGGATCAGTCCGAGTACAATGCCGAGCAACAGGGGTTCTATCATAGTGCAATTGTATTGCTGGTGAGATCTGTAGGGATTTTGAACAGGTTAAGCGATGGAGCTACATCATTCCACCCAACTCTAAGATACACTGAATATCGTATTTCAGTCTCAATGACATCGGCGACACATTTATTGGGATGTCTCATCTCTAAATCTTCCGTTCTGAGAACCTGACTATAATCTGCCGAGCGGTCAAATATAAAAAATCACTACAGAATATGACGCTCCACAGATAACTGTTATACCGGTTACAAGTCTTACAGCTTTCCTAATTTCTTCGCTGACACAAATTTCTTGACACTCTCTTTTTTGAACAGTGGCGATCGCCATAGTTACCACGAATTGCGATGGTGAATCACTGGGTTTGAGAGGGCTTCACGGTCTCTGTCCCCCGGCATACAGCCTAAAACGTCCAATTTTTTGCCTATGATAGAGACTCCTACGCTGCTAAATTTTTTGACGGTTTCCGTTCCCCTTATTCCATGGTTCAGCAAACAGTTTCTCCTCCAGGGTCGATTACCCTTCCGCGCACCAGTGAGTCTGAACAACTCAAGAAAATCCGGCACACCACCTCCCATATCATGGCAATGGCGGTACAAAAACTGTTTCCACACGCTCAAGTAACCATCGGGCCCTGGACTGAGACTGGCTTTTATTATGATTTTGATGTCCCAGAACCCTTTACTGAGCAGGATTTAAAAGCCATCAAAAAAGAGATGGTTAAAATTATCAAGAAAAAATTACCCGTTATCCGGGAAGAAATTAGCCGCGAAGAAGCCGAAAAACGGATTAAAGCAATCCAAGAACCCTATAAATTAGAAATTCTCGATAGCATTCATGAACCAATTACCTTGTACTATCTGAGTGATCAATGGTGGGATCTTTGTGCAGGCCCCCATGTGGAGACCACAGGTGATATTAACCCCAAGGCGATCGACCTTGAAACGGTGGCAGGGGCTTACTGGCGGGGGGACGCTAACAATGCTCAATTGCAACGGATTTATGGTACTGCCTGGGAAACGCCAGAGCAACTTGTCGAATATAAACGGCGTAAAGCCGAAGCCTTGAAACGGGATCACCGTAAATTAGGCAAAGAGTTAGGCTTGTTTATTTTTGCCGATCCTGTCGGTCCAGGCCTCCCCTTGTGGACTCCCAAGGGCACCATTGTCCGCTCAACGCTAGAAGACTTTCTGAAACAAGAACAAATTCGACGGGGTTACTTGCCTGTCACCACCCCCCATATCGCCCGGGTAGATCTATTTAAGCAATCAGGACATTGGCAAAAGTATCAGGAAGATATGTTCCCCATGATGGCCGAAACCAGCGAAGATGCGGCAGCAGAACAAGGATTCGTGCTCAAACCAATGAACTGCCCCTTTCACATCCAAATTTATAAAAGTGAGTTACGCTCCTACCGAGATTTACCGCTCCGCTTAGCCGAATTTGGCACAGTCTATCGCTATGAACAATCGGGGGAATTAGGGGGATTAACCCGTGTACGGGGTTTTACTGTGGATGATTCCCATCTTTTTGTGACCCCAGAACAATTAGATGCCGAATTTTTAAGTGTTGTGGACTTAATCTTGACCGTGTTTAAAAGTCTGCAACTAAAAAATTTCAAAGCCCGCCTTTCCTTCCGAGACCCTGATTCGGACAAATATATTGGTTCGGACGATGCTTGGGAAAAAGCCCAAAGTGCGATTCGACGGGCTGTACAGACATTGAATATGGACTTCTTTGAGGCGCCGGGGGAAGCAGCTTTCTACGGACCAAAACTAGATTTTATTTTTCAGGATGTTCTAGAACGGGAATGGCAGCTTGGAACTGTTCAGGTGGATTACAACCTACCAGAGCGCTTTGATCTCGAATACACCGCTGCTGACGGTACTCGCCAGCGCCCAGTCATGATCCACCGTGCCCCTTTTGGTTCCTTGGAACGGCTGATGGGAATTCTGATTGAAGAATATGCGGGGGATTTTCCGTTATGGTTAGCTCCGATTCAAGCCCGGTTATTGGTGGTCAGCGATGAATTTTTGCCCTTTGCCCAATCCGTTGTACAAAAGATGCAGGCGGTGGGGTTGAGGGCCGGAGTGGACACCAGCGGTGAACGTTTGGGAAAAATGATCCGCAATGCCGAAAAACAAAAAATCCCGGTCATGGCGGTGGTAGGAGCGAAAGAGGTTGAAGCTGATGGTCTTAGTATCCGTACTCGTGCCTCAGGGGAATTGGGTTTATTGCCAGTCTCCGCCGTCTTAGAGAAACTATCTGACACCGTTGCTACCCATGGCACCTGGTAACGTGTTGTCAATTGACGATATTGTTTTCTGACCCTAAGCCTGATGTGAGTTTAGTGCTAAAGCAGTGCAAATCAATATATATAAACGCTTCGCGAATCGACTGGATTAACTCAGGGAATTCTCTGATTTACAGAGGCTGAATGTCGCCCATATAATGCGTCTTCAATACCTGGGTTAGGCTATTGTTAAATTGTAAAAAAAGTTAATCTTTACGGACACATTTTTTCCCGTCCCCAAGGAACTATATTATAATTTTAGCGTCTGGGAAAATTCTTATTTTCCCTGGGCATTAATGATTTTCGTGAATTTTAACGAGGTTATCGTGTTTATTAAATCTGCAAAAGTTCTCACTGGAACATTATTAGCAGCAGCGGCAATTAGCGTAGCAGCTCCTGCCCACGCTCAACGACTGCCAGCTTTTATGCCCGGTCATGAAACCTATATCGAACCCCTGGGGATGGAATCCATGGAAGGGTTAGCCCTCGGTCGGGTGCGCGGGAAAGTCGGGAGTATTCTCCAAGTCGGATTACTGGAATATGGCGGTTTCCCCGGCTACATCGAAATCGACGACGATACCCGTAAATATCATTGGGATGGTGTTGGTGCGGCTGAGCCGGGTGATGATGTGATTCTCCGTCCCATGTATGACGATGATGGTAACTATGTCGGAACCGAATTTGTTTCCCTAGCAGGCCCAGCTTGGTTAAGCCGTCTTGACCTCAAACCAGTGGAAAAAGTTGAAATGTCTGAAATTGACTTTGAAGCATCGGAACCCGTTGGTTTACCCCCCGTCAGCCGCCCGGCTCCGGCCCCCGCTCCGGCTCCCATGCCCATCCGCGGAATGTGGTAAAAGTCTGTTGACTCAATTCAAGTCCGGTTTGAGTTAAAGACTAACACTCAGTATTCTTAAGCATTTGGCGTTGCTCTCTATTGATAAATGGGGGCGGCGCTTTCTTATTGACTAGCCAGATTTGAGCAATGGCCTAGAATCATAGCGTTATCTTTCCCGTTTTTTCCATGCCTGAATCTCTTCTCGACCGTGACTGTACGACTCTATCTCGCCATGTGTTGCAACAGCTACAAAGTTTTAGTGCCGATGCCCAGGATTTAAGTGCGATTATGACCCGCATCGCGCTGGCAGGAAAGTTAATTGCCCGGCGTTTAAGTCGAGCTGGTTTAATGGCAGATGTGTTGGGCTTTACCGGGGAGACGAATGTGCAGGGGGAGTCGGTTAAGAAAATGGACGTTTATGCCAATGATGTCTTTATTTCAGTGTTCAAACAAAGTGGCTTAGTGTGTCGCTTGGCATCGGAGGAAATGGATAAACCCTATTACATCCCAGAAAATTGTCCCATTGGTCGCTACACCTTGCTCTATGACCCAATTGATGGCTCGTCCAATGTGGACATTAACCTCAATGTGGGCTCTATTTTTGCTATTCGTCAGCAACAGGGGGATGATTTAGATGGCAATGCCACAGACTTGCTGCATCAAACAGGGGATGACCAAATTGCGGCGGGTTATATTCTCTATGGACCAGCTACGGTGTTGGTTTACTCGATAGGCTCCGGGGTTCATGCCTTCATTCTCGACCCGAGTTTAGGAGAGTTTATTTTAGCGGAAGAAAATATCGCCATTCCAGACCATGGTCCCGTTTACAGTACCAATGAGGGCAATTTTTGGCAGTGGGATGATGCGATGCAGGACTTTACTCGCTACGTGCATCGTCACGAAGGTTACACCGCCCGATATAGTGGGGCTCTGGTGGGGGATTTTCATCGTATTTTGATGCAGGGGGTGTTTATTTATCCGGGTACAGAGAAAAATCCTGACGGTAAGCTCCGTTACTGTATGAAACCGCTCCCCTAGCGTTTTTGATCGAGCAGGCGGGGGGCAAAGCGAGTGATGGTAAGCAGCGCCTATTGGATCGCCGAGCCAATCAGTTGCATCAGCGCGCCCCGGTCATTATTGGCAGTCCGGATGATGTGAAGTTGGTGGAATCCTTTATTCAGGATCATCAACAACGTTTGACCCAGTAAAATTTGGACGAAAACCTTATTCAAGTGGAGAACTTAAGACAAATTAGCGATGAAAAAACTTTTACTGGTCTCGGATTTAGATAATACCTATGTAGGTGATCCGGTGGCGATGGAGTCATTGCAGGAGCTGTTGACAGCGCATCGGGAAGTCATTCATCTCATCTATGCCACGGGGCGATCGCTCCTGTCGGCACGGGGCCTCCAACAGGAAGTGGGGTTAATGGAGCCGGACTATTGGATTACTGCCGTAGGAACAGAAATTTTTCACCAGGATAATCTCGATCAGGGGTGGGCGGATTATCTTCCCAGGATTGGCAGCGGGATCAGGTTCAGGCGATCGCCGACCAGTATGGGGTGTTGGCGATGCAGGAGGAACAGGAGCAAAATCCGTGGAAAATTAGCTACCATCTTGACCCCGACGCGGATCCCCAAGTTATTAAAGAGTTGACCCTGAGACTCAAGAAGGCGGAATTGTCTGTACAGGTGATTTTTAGCAGTGGTAAGGACTTGGACTTGCTGCCGCCCCAAAGCAATAAGGGCAATGCAACCCGCTATTTACAAACAACCTTGGCGATGCCCCCTGAAAATACCCTTGTCTGTGGGGATTCCGGTAATGACATTAGCTTATTTGAAACAAATTCCAGAGGGGTTATTGTAAAAAACTGCCAACTGGAGTTGAAGCAATGGTATGAAGCAAAGGGAACGGAGCGTCATTATCTGGCCGGAGCGAAATATGCCGCTGCAATCCAAGCGGCGATCGCCCATTTTGATTTTTTGGCTTAAACACTTGGGTTCCGATTGCAAGAAAACATTAACGACACAAGTGGGAAAGCTTAGTATGGAGTCATTCAATTTCCCAAACTACACCATGATGCAAAGACTTTTTTGGCAATCGCTGTTTCCATCCCTCGCCTTAGGCTTATCTGTTTGGGGAGTGGCGATCGCCCCCGCTGCTGCCCAATCCCTACAGATACCCGGGGCAAAGATTGCAACGGAACAGGCACAGAGTGTTGATCTCGAAGAAGTCAAACGTCAGCTACAACAGAATCCACAATTGTTCCAACAAGCAGAGCAATTACTCCGGGAAAATCCAGCCTTGGTAAAGCAGACCATGCAACAGCTTTTGCAGGAAAACCCGACGCTGATCCAAGACATCCAGAATGATCCGGAGCTGATCCAGCAAATTTACAGGACAACAGGGCCGGAGTCTAACCAATTATTTGCAGGATAACCCTGAAACGTTGAACCAATTAGAACAACTGATGCAGCAATATTAAAAAATTTTCGCTGACTGCCAACTAACAGCATCAGGCGATCAAATTTGGCGTGTATTGCCGTCTACGCTGGAGACGAAAAACATTATTTGACCCAGACGGTTTTCGCGTTAACAAACTCCAAAATCCCCATTCGTCCCAATTCCCTGCCAAAGCCAGAGCGCTTAATCCCGCCAAAGGGAATCCGGGGGTCGGATTTGGTCATGCCGTTAATAAAGACTGCGCCCGCTTCAATTTCTCGGATTAATCGCTGTTGATGGTTGGAATTATTCGTCCAAGCGCTTGCTCCCAAGCCAAAGGGAATATCGTTTGCCAAGGCGATCGCCGCATCCAGGTCGGGAACCACAAAGCCTAATGCCACGGGGCCAAAAAATTCATCTCGGTAGGTGGGAGCCGTTGTCGGAATATCAGTCAGCAAGGTGGGGGGATAGTAATAACCGGGTTTTGCCAAGGGTTTTCCTCCCAAACGACAAGTGGCACCGGCGGCTAGGGTTTTGTCTACTTGTTCGATTAATTCTTTAAAAATACTTTCTGTGGCTAAGGGACCAATATCGGTCGCTGCTTGGGCGGGGTCCCCCACGGTTAATGCCTGGAATTTTTCTGTGAGCCGGGTGAAAAACGTTTCCGCAATCGCTTCTTGGACAATAAACCGCTTCGCCGCAATGCAGGATTGACCATTATTTTGCATCCGGGCCGGTATCGCTACGGCTAGTGCTGCGTCGAGGTCTGCATCCTCTAGCACAATAAAGGGATCAGACCCCCCCAACTCCAATACAGTTTTTTTGATTTCCTTGGCCGCCGCACTGGCTAGGCTCGCCCCCGCTGGTTCACTGCCCGTTAGGGTGGCCGCTTTAATCCGGTCATCGGCCATCAAGGCACTGGCAGCTTGTCCACTGATTAATAAGGTCTGGAATGCTCCCACCGGAAAGCCAGCCTTTTGAAAAAGTTTTTCGATCGCCAGGGCGCATTGGGGCACATTGGAGGCGTGTTTGAGTAAGCCCACATTCCCTGCCATTAAAGCCGGAGCGGCAAAGCGAAAGACCTGCCAGAAGGGAAAATTCCACGGCATCACCGCCAAAATAATCCCCAATGGTTGATAAGCAATAAAGCTTTGGCTGGCATCGGTTTCCACCATTTCATCCGCCAGAAACTCCGGTGCTTTATCGGCATAAAATCGGCACACCAGGGCACATTTGTTGACTTCGGCGATCGCCTGTTTAATCGGTTTGCCCATCTCCAGTGTCATCAATTGGGCCAGGTCTTGCTGTTGTTCTTCTAGGAGTCTGGCTGCATTTTGTAACCATTCACCCCGTTGCGCTATGGGGAATCGAGCAAAGGTGGGGAAGGTACTCGCAGCTTGGTCGATCTTGCTTGCCACCGTCGCCGCATCGTAGGGAGCAAAGGTTTGGAGCGTTTGACCTGTTGCCGGATTTATCGTGGCGATCGCCATAGCAGTAACCCTCTCGAATAGGCTCAGTAATTATTTCTAGTCTAACAATCGCAAATGCAGTCAATGCCTAGAGTTTAAAAAATATCAGCCGGGTCAGCATCCCTCAGTTTTCGCGTCGCCATCAATCCCGATAGACAACACATCCCTAGCGTTAAGCTAAACACCAATAAAGCGCGTCTGGAGGTCATCAGGATGAGCAAGAGGGTCGCTTTTTTTGCTAAGGAATAGAGGGTGGTGAAACAGAGAAGTGTGGGATTGGTAATCTACTCCTATTTCTACTGGATTTGGTGTCATAGCCGCATCCATGACACTGTTGCTCAAAGGGCACAATGAACGACGCAGCTATGAATTTGGCATGATTTTGCCGTCTATCCCACACTCTGCTAGCGCACTAACATCTATTGTTTGGTCAGACGGGTTAGTACGGAGTTAGAACGTTCAATAAACCCTTTCATTCCTTCGGCATCGAATCCTTTTTGTGCCATCAAAGCCAAATCATACACATGTTGACACAGAGACTTAGCTAATTCAGCAGAAGGTGACTCACCACTGCCGGTGACAATGCTGCCTTGACTCAAGGAAATAATATTTTGAATCAAGGGATGGCTAGTATTGATGACTAATACATGTTCCTCCGGAAAAACCATGGCTTGTTGTTGCATCATGGCGGCCATTTCCTGCATCCGCCGCATGGCTTCAGGCAGTAGCACCATTGCCGGGGGGGTGGCTTGGGGGTCGTCAGATTTCAGGGATTGGGTCTTGATATTAACCTTGGGATTGTTGAGGGCTCGCTCAAAAATCTCTTTGACTTGATCATTGCGGGACTTATTAGTGGCGGGATCAACAATTTCACTGGCTTTGTCTTCTTCTACCAAACTGCTATCCAGCTCCGAGTCCACCCGTTGGAATTTAACTTCACTATATTCCCGCTCCAGGAAGGGAATGAAGTAATTGTTATCAATGAAAGAATCCATAAACAGGATTTCCAGACCCTGGCTTTTATAAAGTTCTACATAGGTGGCTTGGGTGCTGGGGTCGGTGCAATAAAAAACACGATTTTCATGTTTTTCTTTGTTCCTTTCCAGGTAACGCTTGAGACTGGTGAAGCTTTCTTTTTCATAGGGGTTCAACCCATCATTGTCTTGATTAACCCCAGCCCAAGCATCGCTGTCTTCTGTTTGAACTTCTACTATCGGTTCCGTGGCCGGAGCTTCTGCTTTAAAGGTAGTTCGGTACAGCAATAATTCTTCGACTTGCTGTTTAAACTTGTCGTTATTTAATGAGCCAAATTTGACAAACGTTCCGATGTCTTCCCAGCATTTCAGGTATTCTTCTGGGTTTTCGTCATACACAGACTTGAGGCGATCACCAACCTTTTTGGCAATGTAATCGGCAATACGGCGAACGGTGCGGTGGTTCGTGAGGGCACTACGGGAAACGTTCAGGGGAATATCTGGGCTGTCGATGACTCCCCGGAGGGGCATAAGAAATTCCGGGATGACTTCTTCGCAGTGGTCACTGACAAAGACTTGGTTGCAGAACAGCTTAATTTGTCCCCGCGATACATCAACATCGGGACGGAGTTTGGGGAAATATAAAATCCCGTTGAGCAAAAAAGGGTAGTCGGTATTGAGGTGAACCCAGAGGAGGGGATCTTCTTGGAATGGATACAGGTAACGGTAGAACTCTAAATAATCTTCTTTAGTCAGATTTTGGGGCGACTCTTTCCAGATAGCCCGTTGTTTGTTGATGGTCTCTCCTTCAAAACGGATGGGAACCGCCATGAAGTCGGAATAGGTTTTGACCAGTTGCTGGATGCGGCCGGCTTCTAAATATTCCTGTTCATCGTCAAGTAAGGTCAGTGTAACGGTGGTTCCCACCTGCTGACGATCCGATTCGGTGAGTTCAAACTCTGGGGAGCCATCACAACTCCAGTGAACGGCTTGGGCTCCTTCCTGATACGAGAGGGTATCAATTTCAACTTTCTTCGACACCATAAAGGCGGAATAAAATCCCAAGCCAAAGTGTCCAATTAAATCATTTGCAGTTTTCTGGAACTTCTCGATAAATTCTTCTGCACTAGAGAAAGCGACTTGATTAATATATTTTTTCACTTCATCGCTAGTCATCCCGATGCCGTTGTCCGTAATTGACAATGTTTTATTCACCTTATCCACCACCAAGCTGATTTCCGGCTCAGGGACATCACTTTGGCGATCACTCGCAAAAGCCGCCATTTTCCGTTTGCTAATGGCATCGACCGCATTGGAAATAAGTTCCCGCAGGAAAATTTCGTGGTCGGTGTAAAGCGATTTTTTGATGATGGGGAAAATATTCTCGGTATGGATCGTAATATTCCCTTTTTCAAGCACTGCCATAGGTATCGATGGGTAAAAATTAAATTAATGCGACAGAAGATGAGGCACACTGGCTGGAGTCTGTCTGCCCCCTATGATAAAGTTCCCCGCTTCTTCCTTTGGCGGTAAATTCCCTCCATCGACAGTCCGGTTAACCGTACCTGACCATTTGGGTCTGTTGAGCCACGCCAATTACCTGGAAAAAGATAAATTGTCTCATTAAATTTCTCGCATCTTGGCGATCGCCAGAATGTGAAAGAAATCGAAACGCCTGGGAAAATAACATGATGGGCTTATGGCCATGAAGAAGATATGGGAGCACGAAAAAATCGGGCTAAGATGGTTTGGGATTATTGGGCAGAGGGAGTACCCATGACTAAATTTGTCTTTGTGACTGGCGGTGTTGTCTCTAGCATTGGGAAGGGCATCGTTGCCGCCAGCTTAGGACGGTTGTTTAAATCGCGGCAATACTCGGTCTCTATTTTGAAGCTCGACCCCTACATTAACGTCGATCCAGGCACTATGAGTCCGTTCCAACACGGAGAAGTATTTGTCACTGAAGATGGGGCAGAAACCGACCTGGACTTGGGACATTACGAACGCTTCACCGACACCTCCATGTCCCGCTTGAATAGCGTTACTACAGGGTCAATTTATCAAGCCGTTATTAACAAAGAACGCCGGGGCACTTATCAGGGGGGAACTGTTCAAGTGATTCCCCACATTACGAACGAAATTAAGGAACGGATCTTTCGCGTTGCCCAAAATACCAACCCTGATGTGGTAATTACTGAAATTGGCGGCACAGTCGGGGATATTGAATCATTGCCTTTTCTAGAAGCCATTCGACAATTCCGCAAAGAAGCCGGTCGCCACAATGTCATATATATGCACGTTACCCTGATCCCCTGGATTCCTGCGGCGAAGGAGATGAAAACAAAACCGACCCAGCATTCCGTCAAAGAATTGCGCTCCATTGGGATTCAACCGGACGTGTTGGTTTGTCGGTGCGATCGTCCCCTCATGACTGGCATGAAAGAAAAGCTGTCTGAATTTTGTGATGTCCCCGTTGAATCCGTCATCACCGCCCCCGATGCCAGCAGTATTTACGAAGTGCCCCTCATCTTGGAACAGGAAGGCTTAGCCTGCCAAACCCTGGACTTACTGAAAATGGAGCAACGATCGCCAGACCTGGGTCAATGGCAAGCGTGGGTAAACCGACTGAAATCGTCCCAACAGGAAATCACCGTAGCGCTGGTGGGGAAATACGTCCAACTGAGTGATGCCTATCTCTCCGTCGTGGAAGCGCTGGGACATGCTGCGAATAGTCTGGACTGTAAACTAAACTTGCGCTGGATCAGTGCGGAAGAAATTGAAGCCCAAGGAGCCGCCAAATTTTTAGCCATGGTGGATGGTCTACTCGTGCCGGGGGGGTTTGGCATCCGGGGAGTCGATGGTAAAGTTCAAGCAATAACCTATGCCCGCGAGCAAAAAATTCCCTTTTTGGGGCTCTGTTTGGGGATGCAATGTTCTGTCATTGAATGGGCGCGGAATGTGGCACAGTATCCGGAAGCCAACAGTGCGGAATTTGAAGCGGAAACAGAAAATCCTGTGATTAATTTGTTGCCCGAACAACAGGATGTGGTGGATTTAGGCGGCACGATGCGGCTAGGGTTGTACCCCTGTCGTGTGGCACCGGATACGCTGGCATTTTCGTTGTATCAACAGGAGGTGGTTTACGAGCGCCATCGCCATCGTTATGAGTTTAATAACTCCTATCGCAACCAATTTACAGAGAGTGGATTTGTGGTGAGCGGTACGTCCCCCGATGGACGCTTAGTGGAAATTATTGAGTACCCCCAGCATCCTTTTTTCTTAGCATGCCAGTTCCATCCGGAATTTCGTTCCCGCCCTAACGCCGACCATCCTCTATTTGCCGGGTTTGTGAAAGCTTCCGTGAACTACCATACCGAGCATCAGCATCGCGCCCAGACTAGTTCTAATCGCCATCCTCCTGTCGTCGAGTCCTCCACCGATTTACTCACCATGAAAACGCCATCAGGAAATTCAGCCGGGTAACTTAAGGACAGTGTTGTAATTGGCGATCGGCTACAGCAACACTCCGGACAGCTTTTGATGCCAACGGTAAAGTGAGGGTTTCAGGACTCTCCCACAGTGACTTGGCCAACGAAAAATCGAGGGTTACAGCGCTTGCTCAGAAAAATGTCCGGACTATTGTGGTAAGGGAATGGAAAGCCCAATGTATCAACTACTACATGTCTCTTTATTCCGTTTGTGGCTTTGTAGCGACAAAATCCTTTCGACTCGACACCAGCATTACAGGTATTTTTGACTGCTTGTGAGTCTGCCATCATTAACCTTGTCCACTTTGTTTTTTTGGGGCTTGCTCTCTTACTTTTTCGTGCAAGACTGTCATCAGCTTCTTCAGTACTCCCCCTCTTTTTCGCCATTGATTATAGTGCCAATAAACTGTGGAGTAGGGAGGCAGATCTTTGGGCAAGTCTTGCCCATTGCAACCATTTTTGAGCCGATAAAGCATCCCATCAATGAGTTCTCGGCAGCTCCAGCTCAGGGGCTTTGTCTTTTTTTTCGAGGGTAGAGCATCTGGTAGCAGGGGTTCGAGGATTTTCCATTCGGTGTCAATCAGCCTACTTGAATACGTCATACTATCGGGAGTTAGAGGACTCTCGTCATTTTTTCGCATTAGACAAAAGATCTTAAATAGACTCCATAACAGAATGCTCCAGGCATTAGCACCGGAACTCGTTAATTTGATGACGGCGGGGGAAGTGATTGACTCCCCGCTGGCAGTGATGCGGGAGTTGGTGGAAAATGCCCTTGATGCCCAGGCGGATCGAATTATTGTCCGGCTTTGGTTGGAGCAGTGGCGACTAGAAGTTTTAGACAATGGCGTCGGGATGGATCCGGTCGCCCTACGCCGCTGTGTTTTGCCCCACACCACCAGTAAAATTGCGCAGTTAGATGACCTGCATAACATCAAAACGCTGGGGTTTCGGGGGGAAGCACTCCATAGCCTCACCCAAGTCAGTCGGGTACGGGTAGCTAGTCGTACCGGCGGGAACACGGACTGTGGTTGGCAGCAGGATTACGCTTTTCTGCCCAGGGGTATCGCCCCCGTTATGGTGCCGATCGGGCCGTGGGAACTCGGATAGAAGTACGGGCGCTGTTCGCCAATTTACCCCACCGTCGTCAAGCCATCGGCAATCTCCAACGCCAACGCATCAAGATTCAGCATTATCTCCAATGCATGGCCCTCTGCCATCCCAGGGTGACTTGGCAACTGTGGCAACAGGATCGTCTCAAGCTGCAAGTCAGTCCCGGTAGCACCCCCCAAGACATCCTGTTGCAATGTTTACCAGCCCTACAACAACAGGATTTGACCACTGTGGAGCAGTCCCTGACCCCTCCCAGCGATGCCCAGAATGACAACGAACCGGCTCGGTTGACCCTCACCCTGGGCTACCCTGACCGTTACCATCGCCATCGTCCCGATTGGGTGCTGGTGGCTATTAACGGCCGTCCGGTTCACCTCCCTGAACTGGAACAAACCTTGATGGGGATCTTTCACCGTAGCTTGCCCCGTCATCGCTTCCCCCTCTGTTTTGCCCATTTACACCTACCGCCCCGCTGGATTGACTGGAATCGTCATCCGGCAAAAACGGAATTGTATCTCCAGGATTTAGAGCACTGGCAAGCCCAGCTGAAAGCAACGTTAACCCAATGCTTACGACTGTCTCCACTGGTTTCGTCTCGGGCGAAAACCCTCCTCAAAGCGGCAGATACCGCTGGTAGCTATCAACTGGCGGACCCCCAAACCTCCCTCACGGCGACTGTCCTCCAGCCGACCTTTTCCCTCAAGGCGATCGCCCAGGTTAATCGAACCTATATTGTGGTGGAACATGACCAAGGCGTGTGGTTAGTGGAGCAACATGTGGCCCATGAGCGGGTGCTATTTGAACAACTCCAGCAGCAATGGAGCTGCCAGGCTCTGGTCAAGCCGCTATTAATGTCTGATTTGACCCCCCAACAGGTCGAGCGTCTGCAGGAATTTGGCCTAGAAATTGACGTATTTGGGGAGGGGACTTGGGCCGTGAGGAGTTTACCCCAGTTATTGCAGGAGGAAGAAAATCCCATTGATTGTTTACAAGAACTCAGTCAACTCACCAGTTTGGTAACAGCCCAAGCGACGATCGCCTGCCGTTGTGCCATCAAAAATGGACAGCCCTTGACTCCAAAGGACTATAAGCAATTAATTGATCAATGGCAGCAATGTGAACAGCCCCAAACCTGCCCCCACGGTCGTCCCATTTATTTGGCCCTAGATGAATCTTCTTTGGCACGCTTTTTCCGGCGGAATTGGATCATTGGGAATTGAATCCTTGAATCCCTGGGGTAACTTGCCCAAACCACGGTAGGCTGTTATTTTTGCCCTGATCCCCCCCCTCAGAGTCCGCATGTCCTCCCGTCATCTCAATTTCCTCAGTGCTGTTGGTCTGAGCACGGCGATCGCCATTTTTTACCACCAAGCTTGGACCCCCGCGCAACCCCTAGAACTAGAAGCCAGCGCCGTACTCCACCAGGGGCCCAATATTTTTGAAGCGTTTATTTTAGGATTCGTCCAGGGGGTAACTGAATTTTTACCCATCAGCAGCACTGCACACCTTAAGGCGGTTCCCGTGGCATTGGGATGGGGAGATCCCGGCGTCGCCTTTACGGCCGTTATTCAGCTAGGCAGTATCGCAGCAGTGTTGTGGTACTTCTGGGGAGACCTGACCGCCATCACCACCGGGATACTGAAAGCCATTCGAACCCGGCACTATGATTCCTTTGAGTTCAAGTTAGCGTTGGGTATTGGTCTGGGAACCCTACCCATTGTCTTTTTCGGGTTGTTGATGAAAATTTTTATCTCCGACTTAGACAACTCGCCGCTACGGAGTATGACCACGATCGCCATTGCTTCTATTGTGATGTCATTACTGTTGGCACTGGCAGAAAAAACAGGCACCCATCAACGCCCCTTTGAAAAATTACGTTGGTTAGATGGCGTTTTACTCGGATGTGCCCAGTCGTTGGCCCTAATTCCCGGTGTCTCCCGCTCCGGCTCTACGCTCACAGCAGGGCTATTTGTCAACTTAGAGCGGGCCGCCGCCGCCCGGTTTTCTTTTTTATTGGGAATTCCCGCGATCACGCTGGCCGGATTAGTGGAACTGAAAGGATTACTGGACACCAGCGTCAGTCCCGATGCCCTGCTACCCCTAATCGTAGGGATTATTTCTTCGGCAATCTTTTCCTATTTGGCGATCGCTTGGCTGATTAAATTTCTTCAAAAGCGGAGCACCTGGGTGTTTGTCTGGTATCGCTTAGGATTTGGGATTTTAATTTTAATGGGCGTAGCAACGGGTTATCTACAACAAACCTAAGATTGGCAATCATCCGTCCGGATGAGACGGGTGAGCCTGCGATTGAACTCATCGATTCGCTAGACTATTGGAGCAATGAACTGTAATTTTGTAAATTAAGCTTGCACCACCGCTGAAGTCTTGGGTCGTTTCCCTGGATTGAAACGATTCTTCACACCGTGCTGCGTCTCAGCTTGTATTGACTCTTTTGTTATGACCGATAATTCCGTTAAAGCTCCCCAGAATCCTAAAGCACAGGAAGAAAACACCTGGGCTGAGTTGATTAAAACCCTAATTACGGCTGTAATTTTAGCCTTTGGCATTCGAACCTTCGTGGCGGAAGCCCGATATATTCCCTCATCGTCCATGGAGCCGACGTTACAAATCAATGACCGGCTAATTATTGAAAAAATCACCTACCGTTTTCAGTCTCCAGACCGGGGAGATATTGTTGTCTTCAACCCGACCGATGCTCTAAAAGCCAAAGATTTTCATGACGCCTTCATTAAACGGATCATCGGCTTACCCGGTGACGTAGTAGAAGTCAAGCAAGGACAAGTTTTCTGTAATGGTACACTTTTGACCGAAGACTACATTGATCAACCCCCTAATTATGAATACGGTCCAGTGACAGTGCCCCCGGATCAGTATCTTGTGTTAGGAGACAACCGCAATAATAGCTATGATTCCCACTATTGGGGATTTGTCCCCCAAGAAAAATTAATCGGCAAAGCCTTTGTTCGCTTCTGGCCACTGCCTCGCCTTGGCGTATTGACAGAAGACTCGGAAGAAAATATTGACGACATAATTGATCCTCAAGCAGCGATTCCTGTGAACTCCTATCGATTGGGCTAACAGCAACGACAATTCATATCCTCTGACTTGGAGGTAAATAGTAGGGAGTGAGTCAGTGTTATCTAATCTCCACCAGCCTTGAGTGATGGCATAAACAAAGACCCAATATCGTCTCATCTCTATGCAACGTACCCGACTCAACACCTTCATCGAAGTCCGAGGAGAGCAATTTAATCAGTATTTCAGTAATCCTTGGCGGCGAATTTCTCTTAATTTACTGGGCTTTTTGTTTGGTTTCTTCGTGGGGGCCGCGGTCTCCACGACGGCAGGGCAGGATGCTCAATGGGATGTAGTTTGTGCCGCATTGGTTCTGATTTTTGCCGAATTGATTAGCCGTTGGGTTTACCGCCGACCCCAGAAGATAGCGCTATGGGCAGAGGTCGTCAATATCTTCAAAATTGGGGTCATTTATAGCTTATTTTTGGAAGCGTTTAAATTGGGCTCCTAGAAAGCATCCAAAACCGAGAAATTAGGTGGAGGTTAAATTCCCGTTTAATGAATGGCACTGACTCAAGCAACGGTTAACAACGGGCTCTTCTGAAAATCATACGTTTTCAAGTCGAAATAAACATTCCGTCAGTGGCATACCGTTAAGCCGTGTCAGTCATTATCCCTTTTCAATGTGCCTCATTCATTTATGGGAGATAGGGTTCAACTGTAGCCAAGGGGTTGCCCCAAAATGCCAATATTGTTGATAAGCATTGAGGAAATTTTGCCCCAAAATGCCAGATACGGCTAACGAATCCAGCACCCCGGTCTGGGTCAACACCACCACTTCAACCTGCTTCTGGGTCTGTTTGCCAACGGTTACGGCAGACAGCCGTGCCATACTGTGCTGGCTCCAGTCCACAAAAAGCCTTGAATTTGAATTGGACTAAGATTCCGGTTTGTTAATCCAATCTGTTTAGCCAGATCGGGAGAAATAAAAGTGCTTTCGGCTCCGGTATCCACCAAGAAGAGAAACGGCCCTTGCTGATTCACATTAACCGAAACCAGCATGACTCCTTTTTTAGGGGTCAAGGAAATTTTAGTGCCAGTCGGAAAGATTTTTGCGTTGTTATGGGGTAATAGCTTAACGGTGCGATCGCCAGGGTGCAATAAGAGGTCAAATTGCTGCAATACATCCATCCCCAACACCCCATCCAAGTTAGCCGGAATCATGGTGGAAGGCAATTGTAGTGCGTGTAAATCTTTGACCAGGGCTGTACCAAGCTGTAGTTGCGATAATTGATAGTGCTCCACTGCCGGAAATTGGCACTCACTACCGGCAACAGCAAACTCTGCCGCTTCAGGGGGGAGAGTTTGGGGCTGTAAATTGAAGCGCTGTAACCAGTCCGCCGACAATAGGGTTAATGATGCCCCTGTATCCAGTAAAAATTCTCCCGCTTGTCCGTCTAGCTCAGCGGCGACTGTCCAGGCGATTCCCTGTTGAATTTGTTTCAGGGCAAGATTTGCTGCCCCCGAAACCTGGGGAGACGGGAATTGGCGATTTTGGAGCTGAATGATCGCAAAATCCCCCTGAGACAGGGGGACTCGACTCGCAGAAGGCGCAAAAAAAGGCACCATTCAAAATGAGAAACCGTTTAATCAGGTCGGGTGAACGGGAAAAATTCGCTCGATTTCCAAGGAAAGAATATCGCCTTGATAGTTGTTAGCGTTGGGCCGCAACTTCCTTATCCTGGGCGAGAAACTTCTCTAAGTCCTCTAACATTTCCGCATCTACCTTAGTTTGCATAGGGCAGAATTTAGGTCCACACATGGAGCAAAACTCAGCAGTCTTATAAATATCAGCGGGTAGCGTTTCGTCATGATATTCCCGAGCACGGTCCGGGTCAAGCGAGAGCTCAAACTGACGATTCCAGTCAAAGTTATAACGGGCTTCAGACAATTTATCATCCCGATCCCGGGCTCCCGGACGATGGCGGGCAATGTCCGCTGCATGGGCCGCAATTTTATAGGCAATCAAACCATTTCGGACATCTTCTGCATCCGGTAATCCCAAATGTTCTTTTGGCGTGACGTAGCATAGCATCGCCGTCCCGTGCCAACCGGCGATCGCCGCCCCAATAGCTGACGTAATGTGGTCATAACCGGGGGCAATATCCGTAACCAGGGATCAAGAACATAGAAAGGTGCTTCGCTACAGTCTTCCATTTGTTTTTTGACGTTGAACTCAATTTGATCCATCGGGACATGACCGAGGCCTTCCACCATTACCTGAACATCATGTTCCCAAGCCCGACGAGTTAATTGACCCAGCGTTTTGAGTTCCGAGAATTGGGCATCATCAGAGGCATCATGGGTACAACCAGGACGCAAGGAATCCCCTAAACTGAAGGAGACATCGTACTTTTTAAAGATTTCGATAATCTGGTCAAAGTGGGTGTAAAGCGGATTTTGTTTGTGATGATGTAACATCCACTTAGCAATAATGCCGCCACCACGGGAAACTATGCAGGTAATACGAGATTTCACCTTCGGCAGATACTCTTTCATCAGACCAGCATGGATGGTCATATAGTCCACCCCTTGTTGAGCATGTTTTTCGATGATGTGCAGGAAGTCATCGGCGCTTCAAGTTTTCGATACTACCGTGGACACTTTCCAAGGCTTGGTAAATAGGTACCGTCCCAATGGGAACTGGAGAGGCGCTAATAATTGCGGTTCGAATGATGTCTAAATCTCCTCCCCCGGTCGAGAGGTCCATCACCGTATCGGCCCCATATTTCACCGCTAAATTTAGTTTTTCCACCTCCTCATCAATGTTGGAGGAATTGGGCGAAGCACCAATGTTAGCATTGACCTTACATTTGGATGCAATGCCGATCGCCATCGGTTCGAGATTGGTGTGGTTAATATTAGCGGGGATAATCATGCGACCCCGAGCCACTTCATCCCGAATTAGGTCACTGGCAGGTTCTCCCGCTGTGCCACGTAATCCATTTCCTCGGTAACGACCCCTTGACGGGCATAGTGCATCTGGGAAACATTGGCTTGTCCCTGGCGCTTTGCAACCCAAGCAGTTCTCATACAATTGTCCTCAATGGTGAGCTTCCCTACGCTGGTATTACCCAGTCTCAGGTTCTAAGGGTTTTTCTCAGCCTATGTCTTTAGGCACCCCTAGCTTAGCTATTGATCTTAGCATTGTTCTTTATGTATATATCCGCCTGAAATAATTTAACTACCTAAACAGGCGAATAATGGGCGAGCAAATGGCAATCTTAGATGATTTATCAGATGCGTGACAAGTTAAGGTGAGTGTTGATTAGTCAAGAGGCCTGAAATAAAGACAAAAAAAGGTTAGTCTTCTAGCCAACAACTTCTGCTGATGAGTCATAGATATTCTCGAAATCCAGACCATATCCGAAAAAGGAATGCGCCATCCCCAGACAATGAAGCCATTAACCAGCACCTTACAGAGCTAATAAGTCCAGCAGTCGATAGTCAACAAGGGAACTATCGAGAACGAGGAATGCGAGAGCGGATATTGACGTTGCCGGTAATGGTAGCGATAGTGATATCGCGCGGGAGCGCAGATAAGGGGCACGCAATGCCACGCACGATATCCCCCCACCAGACGCCAGAACAACGCACCGCGGCACCAACGCACGGAAAGGCGACACCGAGACGAAGGGAAGCGCGGAAAACGCCAACGCCGCAGCCCACAGAACGCGCACCGAGGCTCCCTCCATAGCACAACCAAACGAACCCAGAGACCTCCGAAGGGGAAGGGGAGTAACCCGGAGGCACCGCCACAGGGGTGACCAAAGAAGGGACCCGAGAGCCTCGCAAAGAGCGAGGAGAGCAAAGGAGGGAAGGGGAGGAGAGACAGGGACCCGACGGGGGGGGGCACGCGGGCACATCCCGGACGCGGGGGGGAAGGGGGACCCCCCGCATAGTCACGGCGGGGCGGGGAGCCGACCGAACGGGGCACAGGGGTCGCCGCCCCGGGCGGGACCCGCCCACACACGGGATGGGCGAGAACCCGCCCCCCCGACCAGCGAGGGCACGAGCGACACAGAGATACCGAAGACCAAGAGCCACGGGAGGGCGATGAGGAGCCGGCCGCAGCGGGAGGGGGGGGGGGGGGGGGGAGGGGGGGACCCCGGCGAGAGTAACGCTAATCTGGAATCAGGTTCCATCAGTAACAGAGTTAACTCCGGAGGCTAAACCGTAAAGGGTTGCTGTGGGCAAAAGCGGTCAAGGTAAGCCGGCAGGCGGTTAGTGAACGTTTTTTGAGCTTTTCCCACAAGTTGTTTGAGGAGGTATTCCAGGGACTCGCACCGGAGTTAAGAGAGCGATGGGCGCAACGCCGCCATCCGCTACCCAGGAGTGTAGGCTATGCGATGAGGCACTTTGAGAATGTTTGGGCAGTTGATGGTTTTGTCTTAGAAGCTCTGTTTCGCAAGCTCGATAGCCTGCGTGATTTTCCTGCGGGTCAACTGGCAGGCAAAATCTGCACAGTTATCGAACTGGGGAGTCAGCTTCCGGTTGAGATTTGGTTCACTGAGAATGCTAAAGCTCATGACACTCAATTTCTCAAGAATCTCTTGAACTTGGCCACGACCAAAACCCTGTTGATTCTAGAGCGTGGTTTCTATGACTTTGATTGGTGGTCACAGTTGGTTGCTCGGGGGACTCAATTTATCAGTGCGACAAAATCCAATCTGGTCATCCTCGACTTTGGCCTTACCCACAACTTGAAAGACCGATTAATTGAGATTGGCAAAGATAAGCAGGGGAATCCTCTTCTCCAAGTCAGACTGATTGAGACTCGTAAAGGCAACGGTTGGTATCGATATCTCACCTCTGTGCTCGAGCCTGAAATTCTCCCCCCTTATGTTGATCAATCATGACTTATCCTCGGCTTGAATATTAATAACGCTGGCATTAAAGCTGTAACTTTTCCCCTCCAGTTCCAGTACTGTGCCAATTTTGATTTTTTGTCCCCCTAAAACAACACCAGAACTGGTTACATCCCCTTTGCCCCGGAGCGTCATTAGCATATCTCGACTATACGCGGATTCGGGACGGGGATCGGGTAATGATTTGACGGAGCCATCGGGTTGGGGAATCGCTAAATTTCGGGGTAGTTCTTCGACCCGTAAAATATCAACGGAACCAGCGGGCTGGTTGCGGATAACAATATCTGACTTCTTCACGGTCTGAAATTCATTCAGAATTACTTGAGGATCTTGGACGCTCAACCCCCGTACCAAGGCGGTTAATTCAATCGAACGGGCGTTGGCTTGGGCCACAATACTTTTACCGGAGCTGCCAGGAAGCACAAAGATACCGACAATAACCATAAAAATAACGGCTGCTGCCCCCAAGTCGAGCAGACTAATTTTGCCGAATAGTTTTCCTTGGGAGTCAATAATTGCCATAAAAATTGCTGAAAATGCAGTCAAGACATTTACTGAGCTAGGGGAAAGTCTCCCCCTCTGGTCAAGCTATGTCTTACCCATAAGTCTTAGAACGTGTTTGAAAAGTAGGCTAGGAGGAGAGAGAATAGTGAAAAATGCATGATTTTCACCATAATCACCATGATACAAAGACAAGCTTACGATACTGATGTTAGTGATCGCCAGTGGCAACGGACAATTCTTGTAGATTTGTTTGTTTGTCAAGCTCTCGTTCCAAAACGCAATAAGCGCTCAAGGTGCTTGCCAGTCATAGCGTAGGAGAGGTTACGTTATCCGCATTCATTGAAAGGCGGAAACTAGGTTTAAGATTCCCTCTCACTGGATTTGAGCCCCAGAGTTGTATAAACCGAACGTTAGGACTTGTTAAAGTTGTAATGATGTATAAAAAATTTACGTTGAGTAAAAGATAGCCGACTAATCGCGATGGCTGAGATTTGATCAAGCCCAATCCCCTGACGGTGCGTTCTTTCCTGACACTATATTTATTATTTAATTTTTATGAAAATTCCCGCTCTGTCCATGCCACGTCAATTATGGATTGGCCTATTGTGTTTGGTGTTGATGGTTGGTAGTTGGTTGGGAACGCCCCAGGCTGCCTATGGGTTTACGGAGGAACAAAAGCTACTGTTACAGTCCTGGCGTTTGGTGAACCGCTCCTATCTCGACGAAACCTTTAACGACCAAAATTGGTGGCTGCTGCGGGAAAAATATGTGAAGCGTCCTTTGCGGAATCGAGAAGAAACCTACACGGTGATCGAGGAAATGTTGGCAACGCTGGATGAACCCTTTACCCGTTTACTGCGGCCCGAACAATATGGCAACCTGCGGGTTACCACCTCTGGGGAGCTGTCGGGCATTGGTTTACAGATTAATATCAACCCTGATACGGATCGTGTTGAAATCATGTCGCCCTTGCCAGGGTCTCCTGCTGAGGCAGCGGGGTTGAAACCCCATGATCAGATCTTAGAAATTGACGGCGTCGAGACCCAGACCCTCAGCCTTGATGAAGCAGCGGATCGGTTACGGGGAAAGGCGGGAACCGAGGTGGTGGTTAACATTGATCCGGCCAATGGCGATCGCCCCCAACGCTACACCCTCACCCGCGACATTATTTCCCTGAGCCCCGTGATTGCCCAGTTGGACACCTCCCATCCTGGCCATACGGTGGGCTATATTCGCCTGACGCAATTTAGCGCCAATGCCTATGAGGAAGTTGCCCACGCCCTGGCTCAATGCGAACAACAGGGAGCCGATGCCTATGTGCTGGATTTACGCAATAATCCGGGGGGACTGCTCCAAGCGGGCATTGACGTGGCGCGGTTGTGGTTGCCCGGAGGCACCATTGTTTATACGGTGAACCGCCAAGGGGTTCAAGGCAGCTTTACCGCCACGGGGGAAGCCCTAACCGATGATCCGCTGGTGGTGTTGGTCAATGAGGGAACAGCCAGTGCCAGTGAAATTTTGGCCGGTGCTCTCCAAGATAATCAACGCGCAACACTAGTGGGAGCCAAAACGTTTGGCAAGGGCTTAATTCAGTCTTTGTTTGAGCTTTCTGATGGGGCCGGCTTAGCCATCACCGTTGCCAAATACGAAACCCCCAACCATCACAATATTCACAAACAGGGCATTATGCCAGACCAGGTGGTTACCGAGCCGGACATTACCTTCACCGACATCGGGACAGAGATTGATACTCAATATCAAGCAGCGGTGGATTTAGTCCTTGACGACCATGGCGATCGCCTGGCAGAACTTGCGGCACAACAGCAAGCGTCTTAATCGTCTCCATGGGTTGATCTACGTCGTTTCAACCCCTAACCGCCATTAGCTATTTGGTGTAATTACTCAAAACTGGAACCCCGGTCAAGCAAGTCCCCGTCAAAGAACCCAGTGACATTGTAATGGCTGGCTAAATGCCCGGTCTGTTTCTAAATGGCAATGTGTTACCTTGCGTGGGTGGTGTGAGCAACGGCATGGTCAATGGTACTTGATCGAAGTTCATCTCAATCTAGTTCTGGTTTGCCGCTGGTGCTGGCTTTGAGGAACAAATTTTTACGGCCAATTCCGCTGGTATTGACCGGTGGCGGCATGGCGGCGATCGCCGTGGGGATTGGCTATGGACATTACTGGGTACAAGCAGAAGTGGCTCCCCTGGTGGGGAAGGGAATCACAGAGTTTTTGAATCGGCCGGTGCAACTGGGAAAACTGACTGGTGTGTCGTTAACCCATTTGGAATTTGGCAAAACCCTGATCCCGGCAACCCCCCATGATCCGAATTGGGTCACCCTGCAAGGATTGCGGATTGGCTATAATCCCCTCCAATATTTGCACAATCGCCGTTTAGCCCTCACCATCACGGCCATTGAACCTGAAGCCTATTTTGAGCAAGACAAAACCGGACGTTGGTTACACACAGAAGTTGATCAACTGGGGGACGATTTTCCTCTGCAACTGAAGCGGCTCATCATTCAAAAGGCCCGAGCGGCATTGGTCACCCGTCCCCCCGGTCAGACCCTTAATCCACCGGTGCGGGTTGAAGTAAAACAGGGTCACGTAACCCCCGGCCGTGGGAATCAAAATTTGACCTTTGCTCTATCGGGCAAACTGTTACCGACCCCGAAGCGAGGCTCGCAGCTAGATCTGAAAGGAGAATTTGTTGCTGCACATCAGACATTAAATCTGGATGTCAAAACCCACCAACTGGCGGCAGCCCCGTTAACGACCCTATTGCCGTTACCCCTGGATTTACCCGCGGGACATCTGGACAGTCGTTTGGCGATCGCCATCCAGAATCAAGCCGTCGCCAGTATTGACGGTCGCGTGCAACTCCACCAGACCCAGCTTAAACTGCCCCAACTCGCCAATCCGCTCCAACAAGTTAATGGTCGTCTCGTGTTTCGGGGGCAAGCAATCGACGTACAAAATGTCCAGGGCCAGTTAGGCCAGATCCAAGCGAGTGCCCAAGGACAAATTTTTTGGCAGGAAGGGTTTAACCTGGCGATCGCCACCCAACCGACAGACGTTAACCAGGCGCTAGCTGCCCTCAAAATTCCGGCTCCCCAGGTGCCACTGCGGGGACAACTCCGCTCCCAGATCGCCCTCACCGGGCCGCTAGAGGATCCAGATATTCAGGTCAATCTCCGGCAGGCTGGCGACTCCCCGTTTCAACTAGACCAATTAACCCTCAAAGATTGGCAGGGAACAGTTGCCCTCAAGCCCAACCGTATAGAAATTGCCACGCTGCAACTCACCCCCGATCGTGGTGGACAAATTGTCGGCAAAGGTCACATTGACAGTGTGATTCACCAAGGCCAACCCCGGTGGGAAGACTTTCAGTTAGCATTAACCGCCCAGCAAGTTGACAGCCGACCGTGGTTACCCCAGGACGTTTCTTCTGTCTTTCCCACCACCATTCCCGTTAGTGGCCGCACCGTTGTCACCGGAAAACTTCCCGATCCCCAATCTTGGCAAGCGGAGGCTAACGTTACCCTCCCGTTACTGGGGGGAACAATTGATAGTCAAAACATCCGTTATCAAGGGGGGGACTGGCAGGGGGATTTTCAGATCCAACAGCTTCCGCTTCAGGCGATCGCCAACGATTTACCGTCCACCATTGCGCCGAGTCTGAAAAATGGTCGGCTGAATGCCCGAGTCACCCTGGAGGGACAGAAGGGAGACCTGGCCCAGTTAACGGCCCAAGGAACGGGAACCATCCCTCTGCCGGAGGGACAAATAACCATCCCCAGCTTTTCGCTGCGCTCTCGGCAATGGCAGGCCAGCATTAAAACCCAGGATTTACCTACCCACGCAGTTATCCGTCATTCTCAGATCAAAGGCGGCACCCTCAACGCCCAACTCGTTGCCCAGGGTCACGTAGAAAACCCCCAATCCAGTCTCCAGGCTGCAGGGTCAGCCCGTTGGCAAAAAAAACAAGGGACGATCAAACTCTCCCGTTTTCAGTGGCAACCGCATCAGTTCCAAGGGGAAATTCATGCCCAAACGTTTCCGGCGGAGGCTCTGGCTCTCCCTCACCTCACCGCTGGGGAAATCAACGGGCGCTTGGCGGTGCAGGGAGACTTAAATACGCCCCTGAACCAATGGCAAATGTTGGGGGCTGGGCAGTGGCGGTCGCCAAAGGGTCAACTCACCGTCCGCAACATTGAATTGCAAGACCAGCGGTTTCAGGCATCGCTACAGACGGCTGGTGTCGATTGGACGCTATTCCAGCCGACCCAGAAGGGCCAAATACAGGGACAGGTTACGGTGACGGGGCAATGGACAACGACCCAGCCCCAGCTCACTACAGTGAAAGGAAATCTGACCAGTACCCAGGGTTGGCAAACGGTGTCTGACCCCATCTCAGCCGCCTTCCATTGGCAAGACAATCAGTTAGCCCTTAACCAATTGCAGAGCAAGGGGCTGTTGGCCCAAGGGACAGTCTCGATGCCCTTACCGTCATTGACCCCCGGGGTTAACCTGGCTGACCAGGTTCAAGCGATGAACCTCCAGGTTCAAGCCAAACAAATTCCTTTAACTCGACTCCTTGCCACCACCACCACAGCTCCCGTTACAGGACAACTGAGCTTCGCCGGACAAATTCAAGGCACCGGCCGCGCCCCCCAATTGCAGGGCAATGTGGCGATCACCGGTCTACAGTTAGGGGATTTGGCATTTTCCCCCCGCTTAACCGGTCATGTTAACCACGCCATCGGCGGCTCACAATTGTCACTACAGGGAACCGGGGAAAAAGACCGCTTGGAACTGGCCTTAGATGCCCAGCGGCAACCCATTGCCCTGGTATTTGAACAGGGAGCGACCCGAGTCATTGGCCAACGCCAGCAGAATCATCTCTCCGTATCGGCCCAAGCGGTTCCGTTAACCACCCTGCAAACGCTGTTGCCCCTCACCCAAACGTGGTTACCGTCTAACGCCCCAGCATTAGGCAGCAGCTTGCAAAGCCTACAACAGCAGCCCATGGCGGGGGATTTATCGGGGGAATTTTATGTTGATCTGGCAACCCATGGGATCCAGGGATCACGGGTGATAGTCAAGAACCCCCGCTGGGGTGGTTTTCGGGGGGATGATCTCAGGGCTAACTTCCAGTTTGCCAACGGTCGGTTTGCATTGTTAGACGGTCGCTTCCGCCACCAAAAAAATCAGGTTTTATTGAGTGGTCAACTGGATATTACGGGCGATCGCCCCCAATGGCACGGGAAGGTGGCACTGCGCCAAAGTCGTATCGAAGATGTACTGGAAACCCTGCAAGTTTTTGACTGGGAAGACCTTACTCGCGGCTTTGCCGCCCCCATTTATGCCAAAGCCCAAGACCTTTACGAGGCTTCCTCGGAGGAACTTAATCCAGAAAATTTGCCCCCCCTTGCTGCCATTGGAGCGGATCCGACAGACTTAAAGACCCATTTTGAACAGTTAACCGCCATCAACACCGCCCAGCAAAACGCCGCCGCCGCCAACCAGGTGCAACAGCCTGGCTTTATTCTCCCCTCCCTCCAAGAACTGACTGGCGACATCCAGGGAACCCTTGAAGTGAGTAGCGACGGACAGAGTCCGATGGCGGCAGAATTCAATCTCCAGGGCAATGGCTGGCAGTGGGGCACATATCAATTGGAGGCTCTCACCCTGGCCGGGCGTTGGCAGGGAGAAACCGTTGCCCTCCATCCTCTGGAATTACGCAGTGGCGATCGCCATTTCAAATTGGCTGGCGAGCTCACCCCCAGTACCCAGCGGGGCAGCATTCAAGTGGAAAAAATTCCCCTCACTCTACTCCAACCCTTATTTAATCTGCCGCCTCGTCTGACGCCCCAAGGGAATGTTTACGCCACCTTTCTTTTGAACGGCACTCGCAACGACCCCCGTTTTCAAGGCCAGTTAGAAGTTAAAGACAGCCGGATTGATACCCTTCATTTACAAAAAACGTTGGGCTCGATTGATTACCACACGGGCAGGCTGAACCTAGAACTGCAAACAGTGGTCAACGAAAGTACGGAACCCCTAAGACTGAAGGCTTCTGCCCCCTATATGCTACCGTTTGCGACCCAAAAACCAGATAGTGATCAATTTTCAGTGGCGTTACGCATTAAAAATGATAGTTTTAGCCTGCTCGATTTATTCACGAATCAAGAGTTGACGTGGCTCGGTGGCGGCGGGGAAGTAAACCTGAGTCTATTGGGACGCATTGATCCCCAAACCCATGAAATTCAACAAGCTTACGGACGCGGAAATGTCTCTTTCCAAGAAGCGGCTTTTGCGGTAAAGGTTTTACCTGATAAACCCATTACCAATGTCAATGGTCAGATAGATTGGGATTTCAGTCAGTTAGTGGCAAGTTTAGACGGTAGCATCAGTGGCGGTGGCATTCGTATTGCCGGCACCCTACCTCTCCAGCGACAGCTACCTACTGTCGGCCAGCCGCTACAGATTAGTTTGACCCAATTGGCTGTCGATATTCCCCAACTTTACCAGGGGGCATTACAAGGAAACTTATTCGTTACGGGAACGGCGATCGCCCCGCAAATAGGTGGGGAACTAAATTTTTCCGATGGTCGCATCTTGCTCGGCAAAAGCCTTCCCCAATTCGCCGGTAATACCCAGAATGCCTCCCCGGTCGCATTTAATAACCTGATGCTAAACTTCCAAGACAATATCCGGGTACAAAGTTTACCCTTCTTGGACTTTAAGGCGACGGGATATCTCGCCTTGAACAATACCCTCGACGACCTCCAACCCCAAGGCGAAATTAACCTAAAAAGTGGATTGCTGAATTTGTTTTCCAGCCAGTTGCGGATAGACGGCAATCAAACCAGTAATAAAGTTTATTTTCTGCCGGGCCGCGGGCTTGACCCCCTATTGGATTTATCGTTAGTGAGCTCTGCCAACGAAGTCAAACGGAATGTGATTGCCCCGAATCCAGCCTCCGCTGAAATTAATCAGCCCTTTACCGCTAATCAAGAAAATCTACAAACCATCCGCATCCGTGCCAAAGTCTCGGGTTTTGCCAGTGAAATTCCCCTAGACGGTCAAAAAAATCAAAAATCCATCGTGCAACTCAGCAGCATCCCCAGCCGTAGCTACCAAGAAATTGTCAGCTTACTCGGTGGCGGTTTCATTAATCCGTTGGGTCAAGATGACACCCAAACCACCGTGGGCCTAGCTAACCTTGCTGGCTCAGCCGTTTTGGGAGGAATTCAAGGTCGCATTGGTGAAGCGCTGGGCCTGAGTGAATTTCGTCTATTTTCGACACCATTATTAGACGACGAAGACCGTATTCGGTCTAATGAAATTGGTATTGCTGCCGAAGCGGGTATCGATCTAACCCCGCAGTTCGGGGTTTCCGTTCAAAAAATCATCAACTCCGATCGCCCCGTCCGTTGGGGGTTGCAGTATCGTTTCAACGAAAATACGCTTATTCGGGGTTCCAGTAATTTTCAGGACGATAGCCGGGGCGTGGTGGAATTTCAACAACGCTTTTAGGTGGGACAAAGACACCCTAGGGGGCATGAGTCTAAGACATAAATTCTTCTCGCATCCCAATATTCATTGGTTGACTGGATGGGCGGTCTAACACTAATCTTTTCCTTTGTTACACTGCTATTCTGCCTAGTTATGACGAATGGTGATATGAAATCCGATTAAAAAGATAAATATTTTTCGCGACGATGCCAAACTCGGTTAAAACCCTAAGACATTATTCCGGGCTTAAACCACTTTCATGGGCGCTCAGTGGGCCTTCGTTCAGAGTTTGCAATCAACCAGATTTAACATGATTCGTTTTTCCGCATTATCTCAATCCCCTCGTTGGCAACGGCTCTCTCGATTCGTCTTGTTAATTGTGGTCAGCGCTGGATTTTTAAGTCAAGTGCCGATTAAGCCCGTCCAGTCTGCCTTCACGGAAATTCGCGGGGTGTGGATCACCAATAACGATACGGTTCATTTTATGGATCAAGGTCGAACCGAGGCAGCGGTCAATACCCTGGCAGATTTGAATTTTAATACCCTGTATCCCGTTGTCTGGAACTCGGGTTATGTTCTTTACGAAAGTGCGATCGCCAAACGAGAGGGCATTCAACCCTTTAGTCCACGGGGGGACCAGGATCAGGATGTTTTAGCAGACATTATCACCCAAGCCCATCGCCGTAACTTGCTGGTAATGCCTTGGTTCGAGTTTGGGTTTATGGCTCCCCCCACCTCAGAGCTAGTGAAACGACATCCCACCTGGTTAACCCAGCGTCAAGACGGCAGTAAAACCTCCATCAGTGGAGCGGGGGAAGTGGTTTGGTTTAACCCCTTCCGGCCGGAGGTGCAACGGTTTATGACTGAGTTAGTGATGGAGGTGGTGAGTCAATATGATATTGACGGCGTACAGTTTGATGACCATACCGCCCTGCCCAATGAATTCGGCTACGATCCCTACACCATTGCCCTATATCGTCGAGAAACCAATAAACCCCCGCCCAAAAATCCCAAAGATTCCAACTGGATACGCTGGCGAGCAAACAAAATCACCGCATTTATGGCGCAGTTAAATAAAACCATCAAAGCGGCAAAGCCTGATGTTTGGGTGTCCCTTTCCCCCGCCACCTATCGCCTGGCTTACAATACCTATCTCCAAGACTGGCTGGACTGGATTCGCAAGGACATTGTCGATGAAGTCGTGGTTCAGGTATATCGCACCAATTTACCGAGTTTTACCGAACCGATTCAGCGCCCAGAGTTTTTAGAAGCCAAAAAACAAATACCAACCGCCGTGGGCATCTTAACCGGATTACCGACCAAACAAGTTGCCATGCCCCTCGTACAACAAAAAGTTAGAGCGGCTCGATCCCAAGGATTAGGGACAGCTTTTTTCTACTTCAAGACCTTGTGGGATGTAGCCCCCGAAGATAAAACGGCCCGGATGCAAGCGTTTCAATCCCTCTTTCCCTCTCCTGCTTTTCGCCAAAAGTTATCGGTGGCTGCTCCGGTGAATCCCTCTCCCCCTAATGCTGAACCGCAAACATCAACACCACCGCCGCCCCCATTAGTCGGTACGCCAATCCCGGTTTTAATGCCTGGAGAAGTCCGTCCGACCCCGACGCCACCCTCTTCATCCGACACCGCACCATCCCCAGGTACTGGAGGATTTCCAGCAGAACCGACGCTGGATCCGGCAATTCCTCAGGACCGGTAGGAGTAATGGGGCCACCTCCAGCTTTACAGTGGCACGGGATAACCGTAGTCACCGCCACCGGAATCCCCTGTCGGACAGCCGCGGTAAAATTAGACTGTCTTTCTCACTTGTCAGGGGAAGAACACGAATTAGGTGCCGCCAGAGTGGTCGTAAAACTCTCCCAATCCAGCTTGACTTGCTCGCTGTAATCCTGGGCAATGGTTAAAATCTGAGCTTGCCAAGTTGCAATTTGATCGTCGATGGCAATGGTAATACCGTTATCAACAGAATGCCCCACATATTGGGGAGCGTAATCTTCATCAGCACGGGCATGGGCTGTGGCTAAAATGATGCCCCATTGGGTGGCAAGCTTCCGGTAGCGAGTGACGCTATCCAACTCATCCGCAGGCAAATCATCTTTATACGGCGATCGCTCCTGTACAGAAAAAGTTTGCTGGTCAAAATCAAGCCAACCCAAATGATTCTCGGCATTGGCAATGAGGGCTCGGTAGGCTGTAATCATTCTGGCCGCATCATTGGGAAACCATTGGTCATAACGGCGTTGGAAACCCGGCCCCAGGAAAGTGTACGGCGTGGGTGTCTGTTGGGCTTTTACATCTAAAATGCGGTCATCGTCAGCGCTTTGACTAGCCCCTTCAATCAAAATATAGTAGCGGTCAGTCCCGTAGGAACCAATCCCAGCTCCCAGCCGTTGAGCGATGGCTTTAACGGTAAAGTAGCGCTCTTTTGTTGACCATTTCCCCGCTAAGTCGGCGAGGTAGTCGGGCCAGGCAGCTAAAATTTCCGCTTTGATGCGGGGGCTAACGGAGGCTAACGTTTCCAGACGAGTATCAAACTCCCGTTGTTTGCCTCGGCGATTCGTCCATTTTTTCAACATTTTGCGGCGGCGTTTTGAATCAGCAGCCACGGTTTTAAGAAATTCATCCAGTCTCCCGCTTGTATTTTGGGCGGTAAACACTTGAGTGATTTCTGAGTCTCCGATGGCATAATCCGCCATGGCCTCCCAATAACCCCGACTAAATCCATTGACGATCACCGCTTCCTGCTCCGGATCAAAATTAACCTGTTCGTCATTGCGCACCATCAGGAGTAAGCTAGTGGCCATGCGCCAGAGGTCATATTGATAATCGGCGATTACGGCTTCATCAAAGTCATTTAAGTCATAAATGATCTCCCCTCGATCATCTTGAAAACTGCCATGGTTTTGGGTGTGTAGATCCCCCTGCAGCCAAGTTTGGGTTTGGGGAGAACTAAATAAAGCTAGACGGGGGTCATTGGCAAAGTCTGACCAAAAGAGGTGATTACTGCCCCGGTAAAATGTGAACGGATTGGCAGCCATGCGGCAATATTTTTCCTGGCGGTCAGAGGCACTCAACCCTTGATTCCACTCACCCACAGAAAGTTCGACCACCGCTGTCCGTTCCATGGCGGCGATCGCCACTGGAGCCGGACAACCATAACCAATGATGAGGATCGTTAAGTAAGCGACAAATCCCATGACAATGGAATTATTCATCAACAAACAGCCCCAATCTTCCAGTAGACCTCCACCATAACGGCAGGAGACAAAACGATGAAGGTATTTTATTTATCGGCAGCTCCCTTATGCCGCCAACAAAGCCGGCGCAGCGGCCAGCAGTTTCTGGGTGTAGGCATGTTGGGGTCGGGTGAATAGGGTTTCGGTGGCTCCTACCTCCACCAGTTTTCCCTGATTCATCACAGCAATACGATCACAAAAGGCACGGGCAACCCATAGATCATGGGTGATAAATAAATAGGTCAGCTGAAAATCTTCTTTGAGCCCCTGCATTAGGGTCAAAACCTGACTTTGTACCCTGGCATCCAACATACTCACCGGCTCATCACAAATGACTAACCGGGGTCGGGTAATTAACACCCTGGCGATCGCCACCCGTTGTTGTTGACCGCCGGATAGTTGACGGGGAAAACGATTCATATAATCAACTGTCGGGGTTAGCTCAACCCGTTCGAGTAATTTTCGCACTCGGGCTGCAATCGTTTGGGCATTTCCTAGGCCATGAATCCAAAGGGGTTCGGCTATATTTTGTGCCACCGTCATCATGGGGTTGAGGCAGGCACTGGGATCCTGGAAAATCATCTGGAGGTGTCGCCGTTGTTCCCGCAGTTGTAGGGAAGACAGTTGAGTTAAATCGACGCCATCAAAAAGCACCTTGCCGGCGGTGGGGAGGAGTAACTGCAGTATTGTCCGGGAAAGGGTACTTTTACCACAGCCCGATTCCCCCACCAATCCCACGGTTTCACCGGGATAAATATCTAAATCAATCCCGTCTACCGCCTTAATCCATTGTGGTTGCCGTCGAAGTAAACTGGCGAGGAAATTTCCTTCCAAACTGAAATACTGCTTGACCCCCTGGAGCCTTAATAGGGGCTGGGGAGTGACATCAAGGTCGGGAAATACGACGGATACTTGAACGGGGTTTAGGGCTGCTTGCAACAACGTCTGGGTATAGGGGTGCTGAGGCTCCCGGAGGAGAGACGATGCGACCCCCGTTTCCACAATTTCTCCCTGCTCAATAACCACTAGGCGATCGCACCGCTCTCCGACTAAGGCCAGATCATGGGAAATCAATAGTAAACCCATTTGATCTTCGCTACAGAGGCGAGTTAATTCGGTGAGAATTTCCGCTGCGATCGTCACATCTAAAGCTGTCGTGGGTTCATCAGCCACAATCAGCTTGGGCCGTAATAATAAAGCCAAGGCGATCGCCACCCGTTGACGCATCCCCCCCGAAAACTCATGGGCATACTGCCCCCATCGGTCGGCTGTAATTTTGACCCGTTCCAAACAAGCCAGCGCTCGACGCTTAGCTGCCTGACGACTGAGTCGGGGGTAATGGGCCTGCAAAGTTTCGAGGCAATGATCTCCAATGGTCATCAAGGGATCGAGGCGAGTCATGGGATCTTGGAACACTAACGACACCACCGTCCCCCGCAATTGTCGCTGGTGTTGAACATCCAGTGCCGTAAGGGTCTGCCCTGCCAGGGTAATGGTTCCCTGAATATGGCTACTGGGCGGTAGTAACCCCAATAAACACCGTCCGATGGTGGACTTGCCACACCCCGACTCCCCCACTAGGGCCATCTTTTCTCCGGTGCGGACCGCAAAGGACACATTTTTTACCACAGGCGAGTCAGCAGATCCATAGGAAATGGTCAAATGATTGACCGCTAGTAGAGGGGAGGACACAGGTAGCTTCTCCAGGGCGAGGAAATCATTGCTGCTATTATCTATAGGCATTGTTCCACAGCCAAGCCGCTGCCTGACACCGCTAGTTTATGAAACGTCGTCACTTAATTCGCACTGCCGGGGCAGGCATTCTTGCCCTCGCAGGAAGTCAACTCAGTGCCCAGCACCGCTCCGTTAATGCCCAGAATACCGCCTCACTCCAGGTGACTTGGCTGGGTCACAGCGCTTTTCTGTTTGCCGGGGGCGGTGTCCGGGTACTGGTCAATCCGTTTCGGACAATTGGTTGTACCAAAGGTTATCGCCTACCGAAAGTTGCCGCAGATGTCGTCCTGATTAGTTCTCAGTTGTGGGATGAAGGGGCCGCAGAAGGCCTACCCGGCTCGCCTAAAATTCTGTTTGAACCAGGGGATTATGAAGTGGGCAATTTAAGATTTCAGGGGGTTGGTGCGCCCCATGATCGCCAAGGAGGCAGACGATTTGGCACGAATGTTGCTTGGCGGTGGGTTCAGGGAAGCGTCCGGGTTGTGCATATGGGAGGGGCGGCTTCTCCCATTACTGAAGAGCAAAAAATTCTGTTGGGCAGCCCTGATTTAGCCTTAATTCCAGTCGGTGGGGGGCCCAAAAATTACAATCCGGCGGAAGCGAAAGCCGCCATGGCAGTGCTGAATCCCCGCATGATGGTTCCCACCCAGTACATCACGGCGGCGGCCGACAAAAGTGCTTGTGAATTAGAACCCGTTAAAAATTTCTTAGACCTTGTCAAAGGAATGAATATCCAGTTTCTCGGAGGCAACCAACTCCAAATACGCCCCCAAAATTTACCCAAAGAAGGGACTCTGATCCGAGTCTTTAACGAACGGAGTGTGGTGGCTTAATCCCCTGACCCTTCCTCTTGGTTTTGACTGGAATTTCGTCAATTTCATTACAAACTAAGGACGATAAATTAGCATGGTAGACAGTGGGGAATGGTCAATATCGTTTCGCTCACCTTGTCGTTGAAAGGAGCAACCCGTGAATCAATTTTCCCAAAATGTGAAGATCGTCAACCAATCTGGCTGGGGCTGTGGGCTATCGGTGTTGGGGTTGGTGGTACTGATCAGTCTGTTTGGGGTGAAATGGATTATTAATAGCATTGCTGTTTTAGTGGTTATATCGGTAGTAGCTCCAGTGCTGGGATTTTTAGGCTTACGGTGGTGGCTGAGTCGTCATCTCATCGAATCCGATTGTCCCAGTTGTCATTACCCATTTACTGGCTTTGAGAATCAAGACTGCCGTTGTCCCAACTGTGGCGAAAGTTTGTCGGTCATCAATGGTAAATTCCAACGACCCACCCCGCCGGGAACTATTGATGTGGATGCCGTTGAAGTGGGTGTTAACGTGCTGGAAGACTAATCGATTAATCGAGGTTCCCGTGACTTCAGGGTTTGGTTATTTATGGCGTTAACCGTTGCCTACTTGGGGCCCCTCGGCACCAATTCCGAAACTGTTGCGGTGCAATATGGGCAACCAATAGAGACCCAGTCTGGCCAAATTGTGGACTATGTTCCTTGTGCCAGCATCGGGAAAACCGTGGAAACTGTCCGGCAAAAGCTAGCGGATGTGGCCATTGTGCCCGTGGAAAATTCGACAGAAGGCAGTGTGGCTATCACGCTCGATAGTCTCTGGATGGCTGAGACGTTACAGATTCAACAGGCGTTGGTTCTTCCTATTGTGCATTGCCTAGTGAGTTGTAGCCGGACTTGGCCACCATCCAACGGGTACTATCCCATCCCCAAGCATTGGGGCAATGCCAACGGTGGCTCGCGGCACACCTGCCGGATGCACAGGTTTTACGCAGTAATTCCACATCCGAAGCGATTCAACGAGTACAAAATGATCCCACGGCAGCGGCGATCGCCTCCCCCGGGCTGCCAGTTTATATAACATCCCAGTCGTGGAGGAAAATATTCAGGACTATGCCGGGAATTGCACCCGCTTTTGGGCGATCGCCAATCGTCCTAGTAACCAAGGCAGTCACACCACCTTTGCCTTCAGCGTGCCCAAAAATCAACCAGGGGCATTGGTCAACCCCCTCCAAGTCCTGGCCAGTCGTGACATCAACCTCAGCCGCATTGAGTCCCGTCCCACAAAACTTTCCCTGGGGGACTATGTGTTTTTTATGGACGTGGAAGCCTGTCAAGCCTCCCCCGCACTCCAAGAGGCGTTGTCAGTGCGACAGTACACCCATGTCCTCAAAATTTTGGCAGCTACCCCACCCAGTTTTTGGCATAAATTATTCCCGGCTCAAAGAGGAGGGTGGGACAATCTAGCCCTTTCTGGAATGGTAGGATAAAAGGCTAGCAATATAGCCAGGGGCGATCGCATGAAAAAGCTCATTGAGGGATTAGAACAGTTTCAGTCGGGATATTTCCGCTCCCACCAAGATCTCTTTGAGCAACTGTCCCACGGACAACATCCCCGTGTTCTGTTCATCGCCTGTTCCGACTCCAGGGTTGATCCGAACCTCATCACCCAAGCCCAGGTCGGTGAATTATGTGTTATCCGCAATGCCAGGAAATATTATTCCGCCCTATGGGGCTGCCAACGGCGGAGAGGGGGCTGCTTTAGAACACGCCTTAGTTGCACTGGATATCGGTCAACCATCGTTTAGCCATTCCCATTGTGGTGCCATGAAAGGGCTGTTAAAGCTCAATTCTCTCAGGAAAAGCTCCCCCTCGTGTTTGACTGGCTTAAACATGCCGAAGCCACCCGCCGTTTGATTCGCGAAAACTATAGTCATGTAGAGGGAGAAGAACTGATTGAGATGACCGTAGAGGAAACCATCCTCACTCTGAACTCGAAAATTTGATGAGACTCTCTCCCATTGTCCGTTTCCAAGCTACATCAACGACGGCTGCACCCCTCCCACGGTTGGATC
>CALNXU010000022.1:0-252598 GCA_942490695.1 Merismopediaceae cyanobacterium
CGGGTTCCCGACTTAACGACCATTATGCCCCTGGGGGAAAACGGTTGGAAACGGGGGGCACGGCCTATTTACCCCAATTTGCCGACTTTTTACAGCAACTGGCCCGGTACGGCCCCCATTGGTTTTACCGGGGGGGATTTGCCCATTACGCCCTGGAGAGCTTGGCGGATGGCAGCATTTTATCCGAGCAGGATTGGTCAGCCTATCAAGTCATTCGGCGATCGCCCCTGACGGTGGACTACCGACAATTTCAACTGTTGACCAATCCCTCCCCCCAGCTCTGGCGGCATCTTGATTGGGTTTGCCTTACAGTTGCTCCAGGATTGTGATCTTTCCCAATATACCCTCGGTAGTGCTGAGCAAATTCAACTATTTAGTGAGGTGATGGGCCGTCACCAGCCAAGCTCCGTAAAACTGATCTGGATGGGGCGTTATATGAAGCGGGGATTTGCCAGAAATTTCTGGAGGGGATTCCCTAAACAAGCACCAACGCTTGCTGCAGGACTTAATCCAACAGGAGGCAAACTCCGGCCCCCGTAATAAGTTGGGGAGCACCACCCATATCAGTGTGTTGGATGAAGAGGAGAACGCAGTCAGTTTTACCAGTTCCAACGGGGAAGGTTCTTCTCATGTCATCCCGGGGACCGGAATCATGCTTAACAACATGTTGGGGGAAGCCGATCTCAATCCCCGTGGTTTTTACCAGTGGCCGACGAATCAACGCCTTGCCTCCATGATGTCCCCCAGCTTAATTCTTCACAAGGGTCAAACCCGCCTGGTCTTAGGCTCCGGTGGGTCAAATCGTATCCGTAGCGCGATTTTGCAAGTTATTTGCCATTGTCTGGATTACCAACCTCCCCTAACCCAGGCGATCAGCCCAGCCTCGTCTACATTGGGAGGATCAACAACTGGATTTGGAACCCCAGCCCTTTGATCCCGCTGAGCTCCACTTTAGCGATAACACCCAAGTCACCCTACTGACTGATCAAAATATGTTTTTTGGGGGAGTCCATGCTGTGGGTCTAACGCCAGATGGCAGCCTACAGGGGTCGGCGATGCCTGTCGTGCCGGAGTCATGGCGCTGAGTGGCACGTAGGCTCAAATTTGATTCACTCAATGAATGATGGTTCCGGTGGGACTCAACTCGGTTCCCATCCCAGAAGCTGAACGTTAAACCGGCTCAAGACTTTTCTGCCGCGAGATAACGTTCAATCAGTAAAATCGCCACAATATCGTCCACGGGTCTGGGGGGTTCTTAACCCCGCAGGAATGAGTTTGGTTAATCCCTGGGGAGGATACATAAGCCAATAGCGTTCCTTGGCTTCTGCGGTACTGTTACGCTCATTCACCAAGGCGATCGCCATTTGATAGTCCAAGCAGTGCTGTAATTTTTGCTGCCATTGCTTCGCTGTCGTTTCGGTTCCATCACCACTTGGGTTACCCCATATTGCTGAACCAGTCGGGGTAATTGCGCTTCAACCTGTTCAGAGGCTAAAACCTCGTAGTACATTACCTGGCGATCGCCATCGGGTTGGACAAGGGTACTGGCTCACACCACACTTATCCCGGCCGGGATCAATCCGAGAATATAACGGGGGATTAGCAGCGGGGAAGCAGGAGGGGGGTGACAAGTCGCTAATAAGCTAAATTGGCTAGTCGGTTGGTACAGTCAATGGACATTGTAAGCCAGACAAGAAGCAAGCTTCACGGCGATTCTTATTACCTACTGGCTTGATTGATATTCGCCTCGACTGGCAAAAGTCAGTCAGGGAATTGCCACCAGTATTTATCCTATCGGTAGAAACCATCAAAGCCCCAGACGATCTAGATCATAATCTGCCAGCTACCTGGGCTAAATAGTGGGTATTCTGACGTTGCTCAGGGGATAAAAAAGAGCTTAATTCCCAGCAACCAGTAATCCCGTAAATGCTTCGAGTAACGCCACATTTGCCCAATTATCCACCTGTTCCCTTGAGACAGGGTTCACACAATTCAGCACAAACCCTTTCAGCTTGACTTGTTTCTCCTTGGCTAGTGCAACTTGGGCGATCTGCTGAAACGAAGGCTCCCAGTTTAACTGGAATCACTAGCACTGTATTGAGTCGCCATTGTCCGGCAAAGCCCATCACCAGCTTAAATCGTGGGTAACCGGTGAGCCTAATCCCCCCAATGCTTCCGCTGGGACAAAAGTATGCTGATGTTGCAGTTGCTCCAACCTTTGACGAATCGGCAATGAATCAATGGTGACCCCGACCTGATCGGCGATCGGCGGGGCAAGGGGCAAGGGTAATTTTAGGGGTGTCCTCTTGTCCCAATGCTTTTGCGGGCAAACAGTGCCTGATATTGTTCCGTCATCCCCCACTCCTGTTTGCATCACCTTCATCAGTCCCAGAGACCGTGCCGGGTATTGTGCTTGCCAATGGAGAGCATAACGCCGATGTCACCACGGTTTTTCCCACATCCGTATCACAACCACTGATGAATAAAGTTTTTGAATTGAGGCTCATACACTAAGATTTTCGACACTCCGTAATCAGCAGATTTGGTTGGCAATGAACTGGAGTCAATATTCTTGATGTACCTTGGCTTCACCCCAGAAAAATTCAGCACCCCAGGCAAAAAAAACCTGCCTGAGATCAATACTCCTGCTCCGGAAGTGGAAGCCCTCGTTAATTCACCACAGGAGTCCAAAGTACGGCATCAGAGCCAGTGGGACTTCTGCCTTCAAAGGCTGACTCCACAAAGCCCAGTTCATGGGGCTGCTGATAGGACTTCAGACCCAACCCAGATGTGGGGTTTGGGGAGCGGATAATTTGTACCAAGAGCGAGTTCCGCTAACTCAGCCTCATTTTTAGCCTGGTATTTTAGCGCCAAGCGATAGGTTGATTCATCCCGTAGTTCCCCCGCCTCCAGCGCGGCTAAACGTTGTTCTTCAAAAATAACTGTGTTGATACCAGAAAAGCTATTCGCCAGTTGCAGATGGAAATTGGACAGTTGGTTAAACACTTGACGGGCTTGTTTTAGCTTATCCAGGGCGAGGTCATATTGCTCTTCGTTCACGGCGGCGGCGGCCTCTTCCATCAACTTTTTCCCTCCGACAATACTCAACACACTATTGTCTTGGTTGAGGGGACGCAATTCCTTGGATTGTCTTCACTCGCCTCTAGGTCTATCTCTTCCACCGTGGTTTGATCTATTTCAATAATTTCTTCTTCTATAATGTTTTGAGCCAATATTTTGACCGGGTAAGCAGCGGTGCACAACGTGATTCAGAGCGCCTAATGTCGATGGGCTTGCGGGGGTGACGGCACTGAATCATAAAAGAACAAGGGAGTCCAGAATACAGACAGAATAACATTGTTAAGAATCTGCAACATCATATTACCATTGACAGATTCTTTCATTGCCTCCCGATCGCCCCCCAAGTATTCACCCCAGGCACATCATACGGATACCCTGGTATACTGAGCGCCAACCGCTCCATCTCAAAAAAAAATGGGGAGTCGCCATCGCCCGAAATAATGCTGCAATCACCCCATGGGTCTTCGACGCATCCAGCCCATCTATCTGAGTCAATAGCCCCTCCCCATGGAAAATATTTCTGTCTCACGCAAAATCAAACCGGACTAGGCAGGTGGCATCGGTTCCGTTAAATGGGGAAACTGGAATGCCTGCCACATTTGCCCTACTATGCTGATTCTTCTGAGGGGAGCAGGGTGTCGGGTTCAGGTCGGGGAGCCAAGTCTAAAGGCATCAAAATCCGCTAAAGCTTCTTTGAACTGCAATTGAGTCCGGGAAACACTCCGGTCTTTGGCTGCCGCATCCAGTTGTTCTAAATGGGCCAAAAACTTCCCTGGCTAGCTTGTCCGCCGTATCTTGATCCTTCGGTAACAAGAGCGGGATAGCCCCAACATGTCCTGGCGGAGTTGACCCAACGGTGCATTGAATATAGGTTTGTGTATCGACCCAGAAGTTCTGCTCCGCAATCAATTCTTGGAGGGTATCCATCCGTTCGCGGGCGATCGTTATCGGTTTGACATAGACTTGGAGCTGTGCGATTTTTTCTGGACTGTACGTGGTGGGAACCTCCACCTTAGGAGATACTACAACTCACGAGTACCGTAGCGACTAAAGCTAGTAGGACAGAAAATAAGGTGCGTAAACGGGACATAGGTGTTTTAAAAGTCTAGAAAACAACGATCAACGATAGGTTGGCTGAAAGCTGAGTCTCAATCATACGTGCTTTTCCGCTCCCCACTCAGATTTGTTGCCCTCTGCAAAGTTTGCCGCCTAGCTCCCAAGGTCGTGGGTTAAAAATATAAGGCACAAGCGCTCAAAACATTGGGGTATGAGCGTAAATTCTGAGGGACAAGGTTCACCACCCAGTCAAGTTCAATGACCCAACAAGCGGTCACGCAGATGCTGAATGCGGTCACGATATTTTGCTGCGGCTTCAAATTCTTGCTTTGCGGCTGCGTCTTTCATGTTGGCTTCTAGCTGCTGAATCAAATCAGGGATTTTTTCGAGCGGTAACTCCTCCGCCTGTTCATACACCTCTTCTAGTTGCTGGGCATTGAGTCGGCGGGAAATGTCTAAAAATTGCAAAATGGCATTATTTGCCCGTTTATTGATGGGTTTAGGGGTAATGCCATGTTTTTCGTTATGGGCATGTTGAATTTTACGACGACGTTCCGTTTCGGCGATCGCCCTTTCCATGCTTTTGGTCAGGTTATCGGCATAGAGCACCGCTTGACCCCGGACATGACGCGCAGCACGACCAATGGTTTGAATTAAGGAACGTTCGGCCCGTAAAAACCCTTCTTTATCGGCATCCATAATAGCGACGAGGGACACTTCTGGTAAATCCAGCCCTTCCCGCAGGAGGTTGACCCCAATCAACACATCAAATTCTCCTTCTCGTAAGGACTGTAGGATTTCGATGCGCTGGATAGATTGAATTTCAGAATGGAGATATTGTACTTTGACCCCCCGTTCGAGGAAATATTCTGTTAAATCTTCCGCCATGCGTTTAGTCAGGGTGGTAATTAAAACCCGCTCCTGTCGCTGGACCCGTTCCTGAATTTCTCCATATAAATCATCCACCTGTCCCGTGGTGGGACGCACAAAAATTTCTGGATCCAGCACCCCTGTGGGACGAATAATTTGCTCTGCTACCTGCTCTGCGGACTGCTCCAACTCCCAGGCACCAGGGGTGGCAGACACAAACACGCACTGCTTCACTTTTCCCCAAAACTCTTCAGCCTTTAATGGACGATTATCGGCAGCGCTGGGCAGGCGGAACCCATGATCAATCAATACTTTTTTTCGGGCTTGGTCACCATTGTACATCCCCCGCAGTTGGGGAATAGTGACATGGGATTCGTCAATCATTAATAACCAATCATCTGGGAAATAATCCACCAAGCATTCGGGGGGATCCCCGGCCTGCCGTCCCGCCAGATAGCGAGAGTAGTTTTCTACCCCGTTGCAGTACCCCACTTCCGTCAGCATCTCCAAGTCATAGCGGGTGCGCTGACTCAAGCGCTGGGCTTCAATCAGTTGGTTATGTTTTTCTAAATAAGCCACCTGAGCGTCCATTTCGGCTTTAATTTGTTGGCAGGCTTTTTCTAACAGTTCATCGGGGGTGACAAAGTGACGGGCCGGGTAAATGCTGAGCTGTGGCAGACTTTGGAGAATTTCACCGGTTACTGGATCCAGTAGGCGAATGGCTTCAATTTCGTCGCCAAAAAATTCCACACGAATCACTCGGTCTTCGTAGGCAGGGACAATTTCCAACACATCTCCGTTCAGCCGAAAGCGTCCCCGCTGTAGTTCAATGTCATTGCGGCTGTATTGCACATTAACCAAATCCCGAATGACCTGTCGGGGGTCATATTCCTCCCCCACCACCAGGGTCACGGCGGCTTTGAGATACTCACTGGGAATCCCCAATCCATAGATACAACTGATGGATGCCACCACAATCACGTCCCGTCGTTCAAATAGAGAGCGGGTTGCCGAGTGGCGCAACATATCAATCTCGTCATTAATCGAGGCGGTTTTTTCAATATAGGTATCGGTGACGGGGATATAAGCTTCAGGCTGATAGTAGTCGTAATAACTGATGAAATATTCCACCGCATTTTCCGGGAAAAATTGCCGCAGTTCGTTACACAGTTGCGCCGCTAGGGTTTTATTGTGGGCTAAAACGAGGGCGGGCCGTCCCAGCTCGGCAATCACAGACGCCATGGTAAAAGTTTTGCCTGTTCCCGTTGCCCCTAACAGGGTCTGAAAGTGATGGTTTGCCTGTAACGAGGAAACTAAACTGGCGATCGCCGTGGGTTGGTCACCGGTGGGTTGAAATGGAGCATGGAGTCGGAAGGGGTTAGCGGTCATCAGTAACAAATGACAGAGGGGACGCAAAAAACTTCTTTCAGCATAACGACAGTTCAAATTAATAAGTTTTGTCAGTCAACCGGCCGTCTCCACATTCACCTGCACAATGGATTAACCCAGCATTGAGTAGGATAAGAGGAAGAGATATAGACCAGAAGGGAGGTCAAGAACAATGAGTATAGAAGAAAAATATCAAGATGTGCTTTATGACATCGAAACTGCCATCGTCATGTGTTATCGGGAACATCCCGATTTGATTGATGCTGAGGTAGAGGCAGCACTGGACTGGCTGGTCAGGTGCTACCGTGCCGAAGCTCAGGGAAAGACCAGCGCTTATCGAAAACCCAAAGGGAATTCAGCTCAGGTGGCTGAATCGGTGAAAGTAATGTGTGACCGGCGTTTGGGGCGAGAAAAGTTGGAAGCGACAGATGAAAAAGGGAATCCCGTTGAGTTAGACATAGGGAGCAAGACCCCATCCGAGATAGTCACCTGTCTCAAGCGGATTAAATCCTCAGTCAAGTTGTGGACGAAGAAGGGAGGACGGCAGGGATACCTCAATTTCGTCAAGAAGTTTATTCCCCAAGAACCGACACCGGGGACAAAGAATCTGCTTGAGAAGCTGTTAGGCTTCTTCGAAAGGCAGTAACATTTCTTAATAAGTTTTTTGACTTTGCCTTCTTATGGGAACCTAAGCTCTGAAATCCTCACTACAATTAAGTTTCAGCGTTTCCTTTAATGGGTTTCAGATCGACGGATTGCCAGTTCTTTATCACGACTCAGGGCCTTCTCCGTCGCCACCAGCCCCAAAAACTCCCGCTCAAAGGTAACCTGTGCCCGATTGGTGCGGCCGCCAATGAGGAATTCGTCTGGGGCGGCTGACCCGCTGTCAGGAGCCAGTATCCAAATTTGGGAATGGGAAACGTAGCTCATGACCACCCCAATCATTAATAAGGCAAAACCAAGATACACGAAGGGGATGCCGGGGTCCGCTTTGATTTGTAGCCCGGTGCTACCCACTAACTCGATAATTTTGAGCGTTACGCCATTAATGTCGATCGCCGTTCCTTCCCGCACCGCATTGGCCAGATTTCCCTGTTGGTCATAGACAATCATGGTGCCTTGTAGATCTTTGGCCAGTAGCGCCACCCCTTCACTTAAATCGGGTTTGGTGGGAATAAAGGCTCCCCACAATTGGCCGCCATTTTCTGTCGGTAACGGAGCCATCGGGAGTTGCAAAATTGGGCTGTTGTTGAGTTGAACTTTAACCCCGGCGATGCCCCAATTGGTCTGGTAAAAGGTCACACCGTCATGACGAAGGGGATGGTTAACGGAAATAGTCTGGCGGTCTAACTCCTCCCCCTGGTTATCCACCACGGAGAGGTCAGAATAAAACTGATCGATTCCCCCCTCCGGCGTGTAGTCAATCCAGAAGCGGTTGACATGAATGCCCCAATCCTGGGGAATCTGGCTTTGGGATAGGGGCCCCGCCTCGATGATGTTTTGGACTTTGAAACTGCTGCCACTGGGAACCATGTGCTGGGCGAAAAAGCCGGTCAACGTGCCCCAAATTGCCCCTCCTAAAACGATCAACATGGCGGCATGAACCACAATGGGGCCAATTTTGCCGATTAATCCTTTGCGGGCATAAACCTGATTGCCGTCTTGAAAAAGACGATAGTTCCGCTGTTGGAGTCGGGCAATGACCCTGTCTAGATCAGTCTGGGGGAGGGTGGTGGTAAACGCCAACTTTTTGAATTGTCGGGGTTGTTGATAATATTGCCAGCGACGGGCGGCTTTCAGGGCAGGCAATTGCCGCTTAAACGTACAAGCGGTCAAACTGGAGCCGAATAGCACTAACAAACTCAGGAACCACCAGGTTCGATAAACTTGGTTGAGTCCAGCCTTAAGAATGACCTGCCAACTGAGGAAGCCAAATAAAGCAGGATCTTCGGGATAATTTTGCTGATAGAAGGCCAAGCTTTCCCCCTGCTCAATCACCGTTCCTGAAATGCTAAAAATGGCGATCAACAATAATAAAACGATCGCCAGGCGGAGATCGGCAATGGTTTTCAGGATCTGACGACCCAGTTGGGTTAACGGAGATGGGGAGGGTGCTACAGTCATGCCACCGGGGAGGACGTTAAGTAAAGACGTTGAGTAAAAAGGGAAGGAGTGAAACCTGATCGCCATGTCATTGGGGGTTAACCTCAATCGGGAGGGGCGACCCCAGGAATAGGCTTCATTTTCATTGTTCCGTGATTGACTTTAGGATTGCAAGCCTAAAAACGCCAGACTGGCGATCGCCCCTAAGCCAATCCCAATGCCCCGTATGGTCAGCGGTAATGAGGGGAGGCAGAAGACCAACAAAAAAACGTCTAGAAAAATGCGGCTGTAGTTGAGGTAATAGTTGAGGATATAAAAACTAGCAACGCAGAGGAGACCCAAATATAACCCCGCGCTGTACCGTGCCATGGCGGTGAACTCCCCCGTTAATGGCGATCGCCAACTACCCCAAAACAGCAGGATCAAGGCGAGTCCCAGCAGTCCCCAAAGGTAAGCCTCATAAAGATTGGTACTGGTAAAACCCTGGATGAACAACGCCTGAAACTTTTCGACCATTCCCATCAACGGCCAACCAAAATTTGCTCGACCAGCACCACCGGGTAACTGCCGCATCTCGATCCATACCAGCCAGGCGACTAAAGGCAATAAACTCACCCCGAATGCTTTCAAGCTCCGCCACCGTTTTCGTCGCCCTTGGGTCAGCAGTAGGGCAACCCAAAGAATCAATAAGGTTTCCCGTGTCAAGAGGCCTAGCGCTAACCACAGTGCCATCCCCCACCAACGCTGCCGCTGTGCCCAGGCGACCGCCCCCAGCCCCAGCGCACTTGCCAAAATATCTGCGGTTGAGAGGGTCAGCACCATCCACAGTCCGGGAATGGTGAGCAACCAGAGGGAATTATTAAGAACATGGAAAGGAACTGTTGCCCCGGTTTGTTCGTTTTGCGTTTGCCAAATCCAGGCAACCAATCCCACACAAGCCCCAATGGCCACAATGTTAATGGCAACCAATGCCCAGGGAATGAGCACTGGGCTTCCCAGCCCCAATAAGTAGCCCAACAGGGGATATAAGATGCGACGGTAGCGATAGGCAGCATGATCGAGGGCGGCGATGCTGCCCGGCTCCGATAGATCCGGGTCTAGGGCGATCGTTAAAAACTGCTGCCCGTCGTAGCCCAATTCTCCAGAAAAAATAAAGGTTTTGTCAGGATTAAGGAACGGTGACAGGGACAACTCGGAACCAATACGAAAAAAGCCCGTAATATTCCCATCAAAACGTCCCCACAGCAGCATTCCTGCTATCCCCAAACTGATCACAATGGCGATAAGCGCAGGGCGTAACGCGATAGAAACGGGGGGGATTGTCTTGGTCGAGGAGGAAGACATTAGGCTAGAATCGATGAACAATGGGGATTAACAGCGTAAGACGAAATCAGATTGGTTATTTGCCCGCATTTATCCCGATTTCTGCCTGATTTTTTAAGCTAATACCGATTAACTGCCGCTTAGTTGACCCCAGTAGGCAAACTCAGAGGGGGATGGTATTATCATGGGCAACAAAAGCGTACTGCTAAACCGACAACAATGAGGCAATAACTATGGTAAACACACCGATTTCCCCGGTGGTTTTAGTTATTCTAGATGGCTGGGGCTATCGTCCCAATGAGCGGGCCAATGCCATTGCGCTGGCGAAAACGCCTGTCATGGATAGCCTTATTGCAACCTATCCCCACACGCTGATTAATACGTCCGGCAAAGATGTGGGTCTCCCCAAGGGGCAAATGGGAAACTCGGAAGTGGGTCACCTCAATTTGGGGGCGGGGCGCGTAGTGCCCCAGGAACTGGTCAGGATTAGTGATGCGATTGAAGATGGCAGTTTTTTTAAAAATGAAGCCCTGGTCAATTTTTGCCAAAAGATAGGAAAAAAACACGGCAAATTACATCTAATTGGCCTCACATCGGATGGTGGAGTTCATTCCCATCTGGAGCATTTGATCGGACTGATTGACCTGGCCAAGCTCCAGGGTCTCAGTGATGTTTGCATCCACGCCATTACCGATGGCCGCGATACCCCCACCACAGAAGGGGCAAATTACATTGCCCAGGTGCAAGCCCACCTCGATAAAATCGGCACCGGACGGATTGTCACCGTTAGTGGTCGTTACTATGCCATGGATCGAGACCGCCGTTGGGACCGGGTTGAAAAAGCCTACCGGGTGCTCACGGAAGATGGGGTCGGAGATGGTCGCAGTGCAGTACAGGTGGTTAACGATTATTACGCGAATGAACTCACCGATGAATTTATTCCCCCGACCCGTGTAGCACCAGGGGCCATTAGTGCAGGTGACGGGGTTATTTTTTACAACTTCCGCCCCGACCGGGCCCGCCAACTCTGTTACGCCTTGCTCAACCCTAGTTTTGATGGCTTTGCCCGCGAACGCATTCAGCCCCTGGACTTTTTAACGTTTACTCAATATGACTCGGCGCTGCCGGTGGTGGTGGCGTTTGAACCCCAGAACTTGAATAATATTTTGGGGGAAATTATTGCCCAGAAAGGCTTAAAGCAATTTCGCACAGCGGAAACGGAAAAGTATCCCCATGTGACTTACTTTTTTAATGGCGGTCTAGAGCAACCATTGGCAGGGGAAGACCGGGAGTTAATTCAGAGTCCGATGGTGCCGACCTACGATAGGGCTCCCAAAATGTCCGCCAGTGCGGTGACAGATTCCGTTTGCGGGGCGATCGCCAAGGGAATTTACTCGCTGATTGTGGTCAATTATGCCAACCCCGATATGGTGGGCCATACGGGCAACCTAGAGGCGGCAACGGAGGCCATTACCACTGTTGATATTAATATCGGACATTTACTGGCCAGTGCCTCCCGAGCGGGGGGAACCGTCCTGATTACGGCGGATCACGGCAATGCGGAATATATGAGTGACGAAAAAGGTAACCCTTGGACCGCCCACACCACGAACCCAGTTCCCTTGATTTTAGTGGAAGGGGAAGGACGAAAAATTCCGGGTCATGGTGGGGATGTCGCGTTGCGAGGGGGGGGCTGTTTGGCGGATATTGCCCCCACCATTTTGGATATTCTGGGCTTACCCCAACCCACCGAAATGACGGGAAAAACCCTGATTATCAAATCCAGTGTCGAAACGAAGCCCAACCGGACGCCGGTAAATCTCAACCGCTAGCGGAGTTAACGGTTTACAATGGATATCCGGTTTGTCGATTTTTGCGCGATTTCTGATTTACAAAGTTAAGTTGCCATGACCCCAGTTACCCTCGTTAAGATTATTTGGCTTGCTTCAGCGGCGTTGCTGACGGTTTTAGTATTGCTCCATAGTCCCAAAGGGGATGGACTAGCCGGAATTGGCGGACAAGCACAATTGTTTACCAGTGCGAAAAGTGCAGAAAAAACCCTCAATCAGGTGACCTGGACGCTCAGTGTAGTCTTTATTGCCCTGACTGTCATTTTGAGTGCAGGCTGGCTCGCCAATTAATGACGCAGCGATCGCAAAATACTCGTGATGGCAAGAGTTAAACGTTTTTGGGGCTGGGGGTGGCTTTTCACTATCAGCCTTTTTATTGTGGTAATTTTCAGTCCGGTGCTGCCCCTATATGGGCGATCGCCCGCGTTGGAGAATGTGGAGCCTCTGTCCTCTCTGTCCTTACCGGAACCAGCGGTTCATCCCCTCCCAGCGCCTCTGCAACGCTTAACACCCACCGTTGCTGCTGCCAGTGATTATTTTGATCGAGTCAAACCATCGCCGCTGGGCTACCTGATTTGGTCACAGTTTCCGGTCAAAATTTATGTAGAAATCCCCCCAGACTTGCTCCCCAACAGTGCCGGGGCGGATCGTTACTCCCGTTGGCAAGCCAGTATTCAGCAGGCGATCGCCGACTGGCAGCAAGCATTGCCGTTGACCTTAGTGGATATGCCAGACGCGGCCGACATCCGGATTCATTATCGGGAGCCGCCCCTTGCCCGCACAGTCGACCCACACACTGGGTTAGTGCGCTTTGGTCGGGCCCGGACAGCCCAAACCCGGTATCAGTTTTATTGGCAGCCCCGCGACACGCCACAACTCGCGATATTGCGCCAACGGATGGATATTGATATTAAGCCGGGTTTAGCTCCCCTATCTTTAACAGCTACGGCACGCCATGAATTGGGTCATGCCCTGGGGATTTGGGGCCACAGTGACGACCCCCAGGACTGCCTCTACCCATCCCAAACACCCAATGTCCCGCCGCTATCGGCCAGAGACCTCAAAACCCTCTATCGTATTTACCAGCAACCCACCCGAATCGGTTGGCCGTCCTTTGCCTTTGAAGGGCCCTTTAATGAACGATTTGAGACCCCGTACTATCATCGTCACATCAGCGAAGAGCAAATTCGTCAGGTTCTGCAAGCTCATAGTAAGGGATGCAGTTTACGGGGAATTAGCCGCATAACGGGTCTTGCTTACTGAGTATTATTGAGTATTATTAGGGCAGCCAGTCAAAGAGCACAACTCGTACACAACGCTGAAGTTCAAGCTGTTGAAACAGAGGAAGTGAGTGCCGGTGAGATGTGGTCATTTGTCGAAAAAAACAGAAGCAATGCCTGCCGGAAGCACTGGAGGTGGGCAATTGTTGGATTGGCTTGAGTTTAGCCAAAGACAGTGACTTGATTTTGAGTCTTTGAGTCGGTAAACACACGGATGCCTTCTTTCGTAAACTGGTAGTTAGCACTGAGGGCAAGACGAATTGCAAGCTTTGGAATACCGATGATTGGGGAGGCTCCGAAAGAGTCCTGTCTCCTGAAGTGCTCCATGTCATCGGCAAGAAGAACACCCAACGCCTTGAACGCACCAATGGTATTTTTGTTCGGCGGCAAACAGGACGATGGCATCGTCTTCAGAACAAGTTTGGCAAGCTTTGGCAACAAACGACTGTGACAGCACGTTTAGTAGCAAGCTATTTCCACTGGATTTGGTGTCATAACCCGCACCTATGACACTGCTGCTCAAAGGACACAATTAACGACGCAGCTATGGACTTGGCATGATTTTGCCGTCTATCCCACACTTTGCTAGCGCACTACCATTTGAGTTTACTGCATCTACATTGTCATGACCTTGTTCACAGTTGTATGGATGACAACCACCGTTTTGTTAAGAAGTCGGATGAATTCAAAGATTCACGTCCGGTTTTGCAGCCGAGTCTGGGGGGTGACCCTTGGGCTTAGGTAACCCGTTTCGTGAGCTGACCCCATCAATCAACTGATTGACTCGTTCTCGGGTTTCTACTTTACTGGAGTCTGGCAAAAATAGCCTAAAACGAGAAAAAAGAGTCACACCGTAGTAGATTTGGGCTAATCAGCAAAACCAGCCCCGGTGTGACTGCGATGATAAAACAGATTATCCGCCCTACAGCCTTGTTGATCAACTTTCTGCTCAGTCTACATTTGACACTGAGCTCCCCCCAACAGCGTCATGTCCAAAGACTGGTAGAGGGGATGATCGTGAGCAATGGGCGCAAAACCCTCGCAGGACTATTCCGTCAATGGGTCCAGATGCCCCGGATACAAAGCTGCCGTGAGTGACTTTCTCCAGGCGAGTCTGGTCAGATGATGAGATGAACCAATCGGTTTCGTCGTTTGCCTTGCGAGACTTGCTACGACAAGCGGAGCTAGAGGGTATTGAGCCAGTGCTTTATGTGAGTATAGATGATTCACTAACCCATAAAGATAAAGGGACTCATGCCCTTGAAGGGGTAGATATCCATCATGACCACAATGCCAAGAGCAATGGTCGAGCCGCCTATTGCCAGGGGATGGTGCATGTGAGTTGCCGCATACAAGTCGGAGCTTACAGCTATCCGTTTGCATGGCGACTGTATTTGCGAGCTAAAACCGTGCGTCGATTGAATCGAAGTCGTCTCAAAGAAGAGCGCTGAGGGTTAAAAGCAAGTACCGGTTAACCCGTGAAATGCTCACTGAACTCAAAAGACCAGTTGCCGGATGGATGGACGGTCTACGTCTTGTTTGATAGTTGGTATGCCTCGGCTAAGCTGCTCAAATTCATTGCTCGTCAGGGTTGGTATAGTCTGTGTGCGATTAAATCGAATCGCACTCTCGTTGGGGTCAAACTGTCTGAATGGAACCGACGACTCAAGCTAAAAGCGCTACACCTCTGTGGAGGTCAGCACTGCCAACGGCAAGCGGAAAACTTTCTACACCCGCCAGGTCTGTGGACGGTTGAATCATATTCCCTTTGACGTTTGCGTAATTATTTAAAACGGCACCTCGGGCTCCTCGCCCAGAGGTGTTCTCTGAGCACTGATACTCGCGTTATATGTCTCACGAATACTCCAACGTTATCTCAATCTGTTGGCCCATGTGGGCAGGATTATTGGTACCTCAAAGGAGTGCCTAGGATTAGGCGATTTTCGCGTGCAGAGCTACGAAGCGATTCACAAGTGGTACAACGATTGTGCATTTGGCTTTGACTTTCCTCTACTGGCAGATGCATCAATCCCAGAGAGACTGATCAACTGTTATCGTCGATTGCTCAAGTGATCCAGCATCAGCAGCAGGTTCATACCAAAGAGGTATTGCTGACTGCAACGCAGCAGGCGATCAATGATGGCAATGTCGAAACAGTTGTGAAACGCTTCATCACCAAGACTGAGGTAGAAGCATAGGCATTGAGGGTCAATCTGTTACTGAATCGAGAATTCTGAACCTGTTGGTCTCAGAACAAAATTGAGCTGCTTAAGGCAGCAAAAAACAACTTGTTCTCAAGGCTTTTCGCGCTAAAATTTGCCAGACTCCAGTACTTTACTCATTTTGGCAGTCTCCATTTTTAAACCATTTTGACCGCTTACACAAATTATTTTATATACCCATTTCCTTCCATCCTATTCTTCCTATATTCTCTTCTACCTCCCTTCCAGTGTGCTTTTCGGCTCCTTACCGTAAGCCCTAAATATATCTGAACCGTTCACCACCAAACTATGATTAAGGGGCCACCATTCTCACCCTGTTTCGCTATTAATGACAGACCTGTTGTCGTCCATTCCCAATAACCCGTTAACTGGGTTTACGATTGTACTCTTAGTAATTCTGACGCTTCCTCCCCTATTTGAGCGGCTCAAATTACCGGGGCTAGTCGGTTTATTGTTTGCTGGAGTCGTCTTCGGAAAGAATGGTCTTGGATTGCTAGATTATGAGTCGGAAAGTATTAATCTGCTAGCTGACATTGGCAAGATTTATTTGATGTTTGTGGCAGGTCTGGAAATTGATCTCCAAGAGTTTCGCCGCAATCGTAGCCGGTCATTAATTTTTGGTAGTTTGACATTTTCTGTTCCACTAGTGATGGGAATTGGAGTGGGTCGCTTGTTTGGTCTACCCTGGCTCGGATCTATCTTGCTCGGGTCACTTTTTGCTTCCCATACCCTGTTGGGATATCCGATTGTGCAGCGATTAGGGGTAGTTCGCAATGAGGCTGTCATGGTCACCATTGGGGCAACAATTTTTACAGACATCACCGCCCTTTTAGTTTTGGCCGTTTGTATTGCTATTCATGGTGGTAACTTTTCCGCGATGAGTTTGATGCTTCAACTCTTGGTGATCGCCATCTATTGTGGGGTGATTTTAGTCGGGTTTGATTGGGCTGGGAAAGAATTTTTTCGGCGCACGGGGGACGAAGAGAGTAACCAATTTTTATTTGTTTTGTTAGCGGTTTTTTTGGCGGCAGTGGGCGCTCAGATGATCAACGTTGACAAAATTGTCGGGGCTTTTCTCGCAGGTCTAGCGGTCAATGATGCAGTGGGGAATGGACCGGTTAAAGAGAAAATCGAGTTTTTAGGGAGTACTCTATTTATCCCATTTTTCTTCGTCGGGATGGGATTACTGTTAGATGTACCCGCTTTTATTACCACGCTCCAGGAACATTTTTCTTTCGTGCTCACTGTGGTGTTGGGCCTAATTGTGGCGAAAGGAATTGCTGCGACGATCGCCAAATGGACATTAAAGTATAGCTGGGCAGAAGGGTTGACAATGTGGTCGCTTTCTTTACCACAGGTTGCGGCGACCCTGGCGGCGGCCTTGGCCGGATATGAGTCCATAAATCCGAATGGAGAACGCCTGTTGTCGGAGATGATACTCAACACCATCATTGTATTGATGCTAATAACGGCCATCTTGGGACCAATCCTGACTGCCCGCTTTGCCCCCCGTTTGTCTCCATTAAGTAACGTCCGCTCCGTTTCTCTCTCTCGATCTACATCTGAAAATGTAGAGCCCAATCCGTCCACTATTCGACGGGGGACAGATAAATTCACCGTGCTGGTTCCGATCAGAAACCCCACAACCCTGCCCTATTTATTACAAATAGCAAGTCTCATTGCTCGTCATGAAGAGGGCCGCGTTATTCCCTTGGCGATCGCCAAAGCGCCGTTACACATGGACGATCCAAAATTGAAAAAACGTTTAGGGAAGAACTATACCCTACTTGATAAAGCGGAAGCTATGACCTCCGATCAGTCAGTGGAAGTTTATCCAGCACTTCGTATTGATGACGATATTCCGCGGGCCATCAGTCGAACCGCTAGGGAAAAAGATGCCAATGTAATTATTCTGGGCTGGAGTGAGCAATCTTTAGGATTCCGGGCGAAATTATTTGGAAATACGATTGATAATGTGTTTTGGTCAGCCCACTGTCCCGTTGCTGTCATGCGGTTATTATCGAACCCCAAAGCATTTCATCGGATTCTATTTCCGGTTAAACTACTCAACCAAGATGTGCTGAAATTGTATCGGTTCGTGCGACTTCTTGCCGAGACGAACCAGGCCATCATTACCTTTTTGCACGTCTGCCCCACCAACACTCCACCAGAGCAAGTTGCTGCGTTTAAAAATGGAATCACAGAATTTTTTCATCGCTCCGATGAAGTTTGCGACAGTCCCATCAAAATTATTTGCCACGACGATGCGGCTAAGGTCATTATCCGCGCTTCCCACACCTTTGACCTCGTAATTTTGCGCTCTTTTCGTCGGCGGACAGTGGGAGGAGTCACCCTGAGTGAGATAACAGACCGCATTGTGCAGGATATCTCTAGCTCCTTTGTCCTTTTTGGTGAACCCCATTCTTAAAAAATCGAGGCTACCGCCAACTGGGCAGTATTGTGGTCAATGCCAACCGTCACCCACCCTTGATTTTGAGTCAGGTCATAGACACCGTAAGGAATCACCTTGCCTAATTGCTTGTCCATAAAGTCATGACTTTTGACCGGCACAGGGCTGCCCTTAGGTTGCCATTCTTGACCATCATTCTGGTAATTGCCAATCAATTCCTTCTTTTTGGCATCGACTGATATGACGGGTTGCTGGCGATGTTGAAAAGCTTTTACGGTGTTGGCAATATGCTGAAATTGGTCATCTCGTTCAGGATGTGATTTCTTTCCTTCTTGAGTTTTTCGATTCGACTGTAGACTGTACCTTAAGTCCCAAAGAAGGCTACAAACAGTTCGTTGACTGACCTGATGCCCCATTGCTTGGAGTTCTTTGGCCAGTTTCGGGGTGCTTTTGCTCGTCCAGCATAAGGGAGATTTTGGCTCGCCACGGGTGGCAGGGTCTACCAAGGATTTAAGGTCTTTCAATAGCGTCGGGTCAGTCTCACTCAGACGCTTTCGACCACCGCCTGACCGACGGATACCTCCATGATTGGCAGGAGATGAGGCAATTACTTGTGTTTGTTTTAATTGAGCAATCCCAGCGTGAACTGTGGTGCGAGACAAGCCGGTAGCACGGGATACGCTGGTAATGCCACCATGCCCCCAACTCAAAGCTTCTGATGCTGCCCACATTCGTAAACTCGACTCATTTAGATAGGGAGCAAGTTGTTCATATTTCCTTTGAATCGCTTCCTCAATCTCTTTACTAAGCACTGTAATGCTGCCAACGCTATACTGCTCTAAGCTTAGCATTTAGCACAAGAAAACGTTCAGGTTATTTCTTCTAGACTCCTTAACCTATCCCAGCGGTCTATCCCCCAATCCTCTGGGAATTATGAGCTCCCCCATTTATCACCGTTACCCATCGTCTCCTCCAGTTGCAAAAGTTGGAGCCCAACCGTCATGATAGGGGAGCATTTCCACCGAACCCGTCCTCGGGTTACGCCGACTTTTCATGACCACCCTAACCCCTGCCAATGTCCTCAATTTTCCCCTCACGGCGATCGTGGGACAAGAAGCCATTAAGCTGGCGCTCCTGTTGGGGGTGATCGATCCAGGCTTAGGGGGGATTGTGATTGCGGGCAGACGGGGAACAGCCAAATCCGTGATGGCACGGGCAATTCATACGTTGTTGCCCCCTATCGAAATTATTAAGGGCAATCGCTACCAATGTGACCCGGAGGCTCCCAGTACTTGGGATGACGAGACCCGCGAAAAATTTGGCGATCGCCCCCGTGAAGCTATTGAAACAGAAGTCATTCATGCTCCATTTGTGCAAATTCCTTTGGGAGTAACAGAGGATCGCCTGTTGGGTTCAGTGGATGTGGAAAAATCCGTCCAGCAGGGGGAAGCGGTGTTTCAGCTGGGATTGCTGGCCCAAGCCCATCGGGGGGTCTTGTATATCGATGAAATTAATTTATTGGATGATCAAATCGCCAACCAGTTACTGTCGGTATTGACGGAAGGACGGAACCAAATCGAGCGGGAAGGCATTAGCTTTCAGCACCCCTGCCAACCGCTATTGATTGCCACCTACAACCCAGAAGAGGGGCCGCTGCGACGGCATTTACTGGACCGGATTGCGATCGCCTTGTCCGCAGATGGCATATTGGGTATGGATCAACGGGTGACGGCGGTGAACCGGGTGTTGGGCTATGGGGCATCACCCCAGGAATTTATCAACCAATACGAAGGGGAAATCGACGACCTCAAGACCACCATTATTTTGGCGCGGGAATGGCTGAAGGAAGTTTCCCTTACCAATGAGCAGGTCAGCTACATTGTCGAAGAAGCCATTCGAGGCGGGCTACAGGGGCATCGGGGAGAACTGTACGCCCTCCGGGTGGCTAAGGCGATCGCCGCCTTGGATGGCCGCAGTGATGTCAATGCCGACGATTTGCGACAAGCGGTGGAGTTAGTCATTGTGCCCCGCAGTGTGTTGATGGACAATCCTCCCCCGGAAGACACGCCCCCCCCGCCGCCCCCCCCCCATGAAGATGAAGACGAAAGCGACCAGGACGATCAGCAGGATAATGACAATGATGACGATAACCCAGACGAACCCGACGCAGAACAAGACCCCCCCAGCATCCCGGAAGAATTTATCTTTGATCCAGAAGGGGTCAGCCTCGATCCATCGGTGCTCTACTTTGCCCAAATGGCCCAAAAACAAGGCCACTCCGGCAGTCGTTCCGTCATTTATTCCGACGACCGGGGACGCTACTACAAGCCCATTTTGCCGAAGGGTTCAGTGAAACGGATTGCTGTGGATGCCACGCTACGGGCAGCTTCTCCCTATCAAAAATCCCGCCGCCTCCGCCATCCCGACCGCAAAGTGATTGTGGAGCAGGGAGATATCCGGGGTAAAAAAATGGTGCGAAAAGCGGGGGCTTTAATTATTTTCCTCGTGGATGCGTCGGGGTCGATGGCCCTCAACCGGATGCAGGCGGCAAAAGGGGCTGTGATGCAACTGTTGACGGAAGCTTACGAAAATCGAGACCAGGTTTCCCTGATTCCGTTTCAAGGGGAAAATGCGGAAGTGTTACTGCCTCCCACCCGTTCCATTGCCATGGCCCGAAAACGGCTGGAAACCCTACCCTGTGGTGGCGGCTCGCCCTTGTCCCATGGCCTTGTGCAGGCAGTGCAAGTGGGGGTCAATGCCCGCATATCTGGTGATATTGGTCAGGTGGTCATTGTGGCGATTACGGATGGGCGGGGTAATATTCCCCTCTGTCGTTCCCTGGGGGATCCGCCGCCGGAAGGAGAAAAGCCCGATATTAAAGGCGAATTATTGGAAATTGCCGCTAAAGTCCGGGGGCTGGGGATGCAACTGCTGGTAATTAATACAGAGAAAAAGTTTGTTTCCACTGGCTTCGGTAAGGACTTAGCCAATAAGGCAGGAGGCAAGTATTATCAACTCCCGAAGGCGACTGATCAAGGCATTGCTTCCATGGCACGCCAGGCGATCGCCGACATGGGGTAAAAGAAAACTGTAACCATTCGGTTGTTTGTCGATCTCGCTGTTCGGTAAAAAATAACTCTAGCTTTAACAATAGATAGTCTTACTCGTACTACGTTCTATTTTCATTGATGCTTTATCTGAGATCTGTCTAACCAGCATGAAGCATTCAAAAAAAGCGACGCAAATAATCGTCTGAATAGTCAATTTCCAATTCCATCCAAATTGGTAAGTGGTCTGACATTTCGAAAGTTGTCCAATTTTTGTAGGATTTCGCCCAGTTTACATAAGGAGCTTTGCCGTGCTCTTCTCGAATTTTTTCTACAATTAGCTCATAGTGATCGAGGAACTCTCCGGTAGTGAGACGGCTCTTACCCATGCGGATGTCTTCAGCTGTCAATGGTGGTGGACTGTGCTGGGGATGTGAACCAAATATGGAATGCCGCCAGTCAAATGTTCCGTGACGGAGAAGGCGAGTTTTACGGTCTGCTTTGCCGTCTGTAGTAAAAGCCATTTGGTCGAACCATTTGGTTCCGGCTAAGTTTGTCAGGCCAAAGTCGGGAACTGTCAACTTTGAATCTTTTAAAGCCTTCATGACCTCATCATCTTTTCTGCCAATATTCATATCACCCAGAAAAATATGCACCTGATCTTCAGACTTCGACCGCTTGACCAATATGTCGGCGATAGCTTCGATCTCTTCAGCCCGCATCTTGCGACTATCACCGAACACGATGTGAGCAGAACAGAGAGAAAACTTGAACCAATCAGCCTGGAACGATGCAAAAAATGGTGAGCGGGCGGGCTGTCGCCCGGTAGTCAAATCTTCCTTTGCCAGAACAATTTCGCCGATCAGGTTTCGGGAAAAGCACGTGGTCGGTGTTGAACAAAAAGGCCCATACGTTCATTGTTGCCTCCTTTATGCGTAGAAATATCAGAGACCAAAAAGTCCCAGTTGAGGCTACCAAAAGATTTTTTCAGACGGTGCAAGGGCCTCAAATTGGTTTTGACTTCTTGAATGGCACAAATATCAAAATGGTCAATAATTTCGGCAATATAATGGTAGCTTTCATCCATTCGCGGCACGCCATCATCAAAAGCACGAATGTTCCAAGAACCGATGATGAGTGAGTTGGGTTGGCGTTTTTTTCTGATGGATTCGTATAAATCGTGACGCAGGGTTAATAGCCTGGCTGCAGTCCATGCTTGTTTATCCGGGTAGTTTGGATCATTTGCATAGGTCTTTATACGGTGATAAAAGGCCATAGCGCCTCAAGAGTATTAAATAAAGATGTCCAATCAACCTTACTTACAACTAAAATAATATAGTTATACCCTGGCTTCGTGCTTGAGCTTTAGAATAACTCACACGATGAATGAGTTTATTTTGATCATTGTGTAAGCGAATTTCACCGCCCTTATTGGATAGTTGCACACTATCCCCGAACAATCGAACCGAGAAAAACTCTCCGGGTTTTAGAATCTTCTCCTCAATTTTATGAACTTTATGATTTTTATCGAGAAGACTCCAATTAGTTATTGATACTTCAATCGGTGCTACGTTCACCAGGGTCACCACCTCCAAACCAACATCATTGCCTTTTGGATTAACCATCGCAGCAATAATTCGTACAGGACTTATGTCTGTTACTGGAATATCATCATCAATATTGCGTGAATCGTCGTCATCTATTGGATCACGTATTACACCATCGGTGGGATCTGTAGCTCCCATAAAGATGGGGTAAAAAGTTCTAATATGTTGACCATTCGGTGAATGAAATAGCTTCATATCGTAGCGTGCACCTTCAATCACAGCCACTCGTGGTGCTTGAATACCTTTATGTGCCCGAACAGTGCCCAAAGCCATTAAACCTTCAACGCTACAACCAACAAAAAAACCACCGATTTTTTTGAAGAGAGGACGAAAAACTAAAGCATCATAATCAGGGGCTTGCCAACGGTATGAAATCGTCACGCTCTCTGGGAATTTTAGCTGGTCTCTTTTTTGTTTCGAACCATGATAGCTAATCCGATCATTGGCACGGCTAGATGCTGTGGGAATAGATATGCCATCATCTACTCTACGAGCAAAACCATCATCGAGGTAGTATTTCCACCAAAAATGATAGCCTTGGACTTTCGATCTCTCTTGTTCACCCACCACTACATGCTCAAATCCTGATAGTGCAGGATCACCCCCTGAAGAAAATCGACGGAACCACATCTCAACAATGGTGTTGTACCAGCGCTCTCTTGAAATAACTGAACCTGTTTTACGAGCAACATAATGCCGTGCCACTTCCATCGGCTCAGTCTCAACAATAGCCGTTACGAAATCGTGAACCTCTTGACGCTCTATGGCCGTATCAAACTCCGGCATTGGTTCAGCCAATGCATAGTTATTGAAAAGTTTACGGCACAATTCATAGGTCTTAAGCTTCTGTTCTGGGATATGGACTTCTGTCAACACTCGCAGATCTGGATTTGAACTCTCATCCAATGCAGAATTCACTTTTACATAACCCTGGTCTATTGAACCCGTTTCAGTATCCAGAATTGCTTCGATCCCATTATGAGACTGATCGGCATTCCAAATGTCTTGATAAATTCCTGCCATGAGTTCCTCCTGTACTGCTTCAAGTGAAATTGAGGTTAAATAAACTATGATTTTGCTAATTCAAGTTAGTTCACACCCGAAGTTAGCAGCAACCAGACTAATCAGTAAGTAGGCTGGATTAAATTTAAGATTGATTGGCGAAGCGTAATTCATGCTGTCTAAGGGTTTTGAGCTTTGTGAAGGGACGAAAGGATTTTACATTCAATTGCTCTCTCCTACTTACTGAATACTGAGAAAGTCCTCTTAATATATCTACTGTTTTTATCATTTTTTAGCCAAGTCTCCACCTACATATTCATACGAAATTAGACCAGACAATATTAACAATTGTGACTATTTTTGATACTCTCTATCACGCTTGATTTTTGGACACTTGTGTCCGGCACTGAGTCCCAAAACCATGAGAAAAATCGCCACTAAAGTAGCTATTATCCTTCAACATTATGCAATGTAATCTATTGGGCTATCCCACTGCACGGAACCAGTTTTGTAGCTTAATTCTTCTCAGTTTCAACTTCGCTTTCCCTTTGTCGCAGCCTCTACATTCAGCAAAGGTAGAGCCACTTGCGCACCCATTTTGTCAAAAGTCTCATTTTGACCATCTGCCTGTTTTGACTGATGCCCATTGTTTTGCTTCTCTCAAAACCCGTGACCATTACTATCGGCAAATTACCTCCTCTCCTATCCGCGTATAAATTCGCACATATGTTATGTTTCCCTATTCGGCCACAGCGGCAAAATACTGTTTAGACTGCACTGGATCAGAAATCATGGTTTTGTCTCCCTCTTGCCAGCCGACGGGGCAGACCTCACTGGGGTGAGATTGCACATGACGGATGGCCTTTAAAACCCGTAAGGTTTCGTCAACGCTGCGCCCAAAGGAGAAATTATTAATGGTCATAAACTGGAGTATGCCATCGGGGTCAATAATAAATAAACCCCGTAACGCGATGCCAGCGTCTGGTTCCAAGACGTTATATGCCTGGCTAATTTCTTTCTTTAAATCCGATATGAGGGGGTAATTAATGTCTCCAATGCCCCCTAACTTACGCTCGGTTTGAATCCAAGCCAAATGTGAAAATTCACTGTCCACGGATACGCCTAAAATTTCTGTATCTAAGGCTGTAAATTCCGAGTGGCGATCGCTAAAGGCAATAATTTCGGTAGGACAAACAAAGGTAAAATCAAGGGGATAAAAAAATAAAACAACGTATTTGCCGCGATAGTCTTGCAAACTAAGGGTTTTAAAATCCTGGTCAATAATCGCCGTTGCCCTAAAGTCAGGGGCAATGTGACCGACACGCAGCACGTCAGACATAAGTGAATTACCAAGCACAACATTTTAGCCAGTTAATTATATCCTGCGGTTATGGTTTGCTTTGCAAATTACCCCGTCGAGATGGTAGTAGATGCCAACTGCGACAATACCAGCGATCGACCCCAGACAAATTTGGGTAAATGATGGGATGGAACTATTAACCCTTGTCATGGGCGGCGCTGCCGGTTTTGGAGTGGCTGCCCTGGAACGACTAAGATTAAGCCGACGGATTCGATCCTTGTTAACCGCACTCCCCGATACATCCGAAGTCGCAGATACCTTATCACTCGCGTCATTAGTCCGTCGTGAAATTAATTTTTTACAGGGCCGTTGCCGGGAAACAGAGGCAGAAAATGCCTATTGGCAACAGGTGATGAACTTATCACCGTTGGGTTATTTATTAGTCGATGCTGAAAATCACTTGGAATGGTGCAATCAAGCGGCTCAATCACTGCTACAAATTCGCGATTGGCGGGCTGGTGAGCGGCGGTTATTTCTGGAATTTATTCGGTCGTATGAACTAGATCAGTTGATTGAATCCACCCGGCAGTCCCAAAGGTCCCAATGCCGACAATGGCATTTTTTTCCCCCCTTAACCACCCGTCAAGGCAATGTAACGCAGGTTTCTCCAGAGGCGATCGCCATTCAAACCACCGGCTATCCCTTGACCCAGGGGAGGGTGGCTATTTTTATTGAAAATCAGCAGTTACTGGCAGAACTCCGACAGGGGCGGGATCGGGCGTTTTCTGATTTAGCCCACGAATTACGAACCCCATTAACCGCCATTGCACTAATTACGGAACGATTACAGGCCCATCTACCGTCTCCAGAACAAACCTGGGGACAGCGGCTCCTTAAGGAAATTACCCGGCTACAAAACCTGGTGGAAAGTTGGCTGTATTTAACTGAAATCACTGATAATCCTAATGTCTTGCTGGAAATAGAACCCATTAATCTACGTCGTGTCTTGGACTATGCCTGGGAACGCTTGGAGGCGATCGCCACAGAGAAGCAACTCCAATTGCAGTACCAAGGTTCAGAGACATTACCCCTGGAGGGAGATGGGGATCGACTCATGCAGGTGTTCATGAATCTACTGGACAATGCCATCAAGCATAGTCCTCTGGGAAGCACCATTCTGGTAACGGGCCGAGTATCAGATTCCCACATTGTGATGACGCTGCGGGATCAAGGGGAAGGGTTTAACCCGAAAGATTTACCCTATATTTTCGAGCGGCTTTATCGGGGAGATCCCTCCCGTGCCCGGCTCTATCCCAACCGCCAACGACAAGGTAGCGGACTAGGGCTGGCGATCGCCAAAGAAATTATGACAGCTCACCACGGCCAACTAACGGCGGCGAATCATCCCCAGGAAGGCGGGGCCCAGTTTACCCTCACACTGCCCCAAGTTCCCCCGCCTCCCGAGCTAAGCTAGCCATCGCGAATTTCCCCTCAGCGTCGCTGCCATGAAATTTCACCGTTCTCGACCTAATATACTGGGTAATACCGTCACCCCGACCCCCTGGCGTTTTTGGGGCCTGCTGCTACTGTCCGGAATTCTTTGTAGTCTCGCGACCGCTCCCATGGGCTGGACATGGACCGCTTGGATAACCTTGATTCCACTATGGCGATGGGGCATGAAGCCCGTCTGGTTCCCCCGGACTCGATGGTTGAGGCAGCAATTACTCGCGGCGATCGCCTGGGGCGGCGGATTTTATGGGGGCGCTTTGTTTTGGATTACAGGCATTCACCCCATGACCTGGTTAGGGGTTCCGTGGCTGGCTAGTCTGGCGGTCGCCATTTTTTGTTGGTCAGCGATTACGGGTTGGGGAATTATCTTAGTGTTCCTTTGGTTACTGGGCCTTGCAGCCTGGCAACACAGTTTAACAAGGGGGAGAGACAAGCTGACCCCGAAACAGGTGGGGTTAATCCAAGCCGGACAATTACTGTGGGGCACAGCCAGTTGGTGTGGACTCGAAGCCCTGTGGAGTCACTCCATCCTCTGGTGGAGTCCCCTCGCCTACACCCAAAGTCCCAGCCAGTTAGCCCTCTTGCAATGGCTCCGGTTCAGTGGTACGAGCAGCATTACTGCCGCCATTATGTTGGTGAATGGCTTACTAACATTAATGGTATTTTCCCCGGAGAAATCGAAAATATTGCTCCGGTGGCGCTATGGCATCATCGCCGGGTTGCTATGGCTATGTCTGTACAGTGGTGGATATTGGCAATACCATCGACCTTTAACGGAGTTACCGTCCAGCGCTATCCGTGTGGGCCTGATCCAAGGCAACATCGGTAATGATATTAAATTTAATACCGCTGGCTGGCGTTTGGCGATCGCTGGGTATCAACAAGGCTATGAATCCTTAGTGAACCAAGGGGCAGCGGTGGTGCTCACCCCTGAAGGTGCATTTCCTTATCTATGGGAAACGATGATCCGCAACAGCTCCTTTTATCAGGCCATCCTACGCTTGGAGGTCCCCGTTTGGTTAGGGGCTTACGCCCGCAAGCATGACGGTTACACCAATAGTCTGCTCAGCATTGATGCCCAGGGGCAACTCTTAGGTCGATACGACAAAGTCCAACTGGTTCCCCTGGGGGAATACATCCCTTTGTCCGCTGTCTTGGGACAAGTGATTCAACGTTTGTCCCCCCTCAAAGAACAACTCCTGCCTGGCGATCGCCCCCAGGCATTACCGACAGAATTTGGTCTAGCGGCCGTGACCATTTGCTATGAATCCGCTTTTCCCCATTTATTGCGACAACAATTACGACAAGGGGCGGAATTTATTCTTTCTAGTGCCAACAATGCCCATTACAGTGCCACCATGCCTGCCCAACATCATGGGTTGGACGTGATGCGGGCCATTGAAGGCGAGCGGTGGCTGGCTCGTGCAACCAATACCGGCTTGTCCGCCATCATTTCCCCAACGGGTGAAACCCATTGGCTCTCCCTACTCGATCAGTATCAAATCCACCTAGATACCATTTATCGTCGCCAAACCCAGACCCCCTTTGTTCGCTGGGGAGATTGGTTAACCCCGCTGTTACTCGGTGGTAGTGGACTCATTTGGCTGAGGTTACAGAAAGAGGGAGTGGAGTCGAGTTAAGAACTAATGATTTCCCTCCTTTTATCGAGACAGTTAAAAGTGTTGACATTGAACTTTTAAATCTCAGGATAATTGTTAGCATTGTGATTGCATTTTTAAAAAACATCATGCTATTACAATCACTCTACAGAACATTTACAGCACGGAATACATTTTATGATTCATGGTTTTATGATATTACTAAACTCTCATTAACTGAGAGGGAAAAAATATTATCGGATGTCAGTCAAGAAGGAAAACTGATTGTTGTACCTCCAGGTGATTCGTCTCAAAAAATAAGATATTACCAATCAACAGAAGATTTTTTGGCTTCAGAAAGGGACTCAATCCAAGCCCTTGTTGTCGCAGGGGTCGGGAGTTCTACCCTAGGAACAGCAGCATTAGCGAGAAATGTTGCCAACACTTATCAAATCGATGTGGCAGGCATTGTGACTGGCTATGGTGCCACTGATATAGTGACTGAAGCATTGGGGGGATGGTTCTTTTACGGTGCATTAGATCAATGGCAGCAACAAATACGAGCAAATGTTGAAAGTGTCGAAGCATTAGCTGATAGAGCACAAGTTACAAGTATTAGTCGGAAGCGTTATTCAAGATTTAGTGATGTTAATGCCTTAAATGCTATTCTCAATGATATTCCTCCTAACCTCTCACTCTTATTAGGTCATAGTAAAGGGGACTTGTTAATTGACTATTCGTTAGAAAAATTTGCTAAATTAAATGAATCTAATCACCATCAGTATTTTGAAGACTTAAATATTGTTACCGTCGGCACGGTTACGGATTTACCCCCACAATTTCAACGGACTCATCAATTTATCGGTCAAGTTGATTGGTTTGGCGGTATTAATTCACGCTTAAGCGTTGACCATGAAACGGTTCCCCATGCCTGGCATCATTTAAACACGAAGCTACCTTTTCATTTGGACTTAGAAAAAACGTTAAGGGAAAATGTTTTAATCACCTAATCAAAAGCAACTTGACATCGACTCCCCTCACTTTTTCTTAACTTTTTCGGTCGTACTCTCAGGGGATTACTATTGATAATTTCGTTGATTGGCGCAGGGAGTATGCCACACTGGAATAGATTGTTAAGCATTGTTAACAGAAATGTTCCGTAAGATCTCTTTGGCGGCGGTTGGTTTGACGGTAGGCAGCATCCTGACCCTTACCGGCTTTGTTGCCTATGCCCTCGATTATGCCACGCTCAATCTGGCCGGTTTTTTTTATGGAGTTCCCTTGCTATTGGGAGGTCTAGCGCTAAAAGCAGCTGAATTAAAGCCCATCCCCTTCCGTGAACCCACACCAGACGCGGTGATTAAACTCCGGGAGGCTTCAGCGACCCCGACCCAAAACCAAATCCGCAAGGATGTCACCCGTTACCGTTATGGGCAAGAAGCCCATCTAGACGATTCCCTAGAGCGGTTAGGGTTGAGTCCGACTGACGAAGAACGTCCCATCCTAGTTAGTCTGGCTGAAAAAGACCAAGACGAACATTACGTGCTGTCCTTAGCGTTTGAATCTCCTTTTATTCCGCTGGCAACATGGCAGGAAAAGCAAGAAAAGATTGCCAAATATTTTGGGCCTGATCTCACGGTGACGGTGGCAGAAACAGCGCCCAATGAGGTCAGGGTAGATCTAATTTCCCAACTGAGTTGACCGGGGGCGATCGCCATGAATCTACCCAATTGGATTACCGTTTCTCGGCTAGCGGGGATTCCGTTTCTTTTTGTTTTGCTAGCAACACCGCAATCGGAAGCCCGGTGGTGGGGGGTGGGATTATTTTTGTTAGCGGCAAGTACGGATTGGTTAGATGGTTATTTGGCCCGACGACTAAACCAGGTCACGGAATTAGGGAAATTTCTCGATCCACTGGTGGATAAACTGCTGGTGCTCTCACCCCTGTTGATTTTGGTGCAATGGCAATGGGTTCCCGCCTGGGGAGTAGCCATTATTTTGGCGCGGGAATTGGTTGTTGCCGGTTGGCGGGTTTCCCCCACTCTATCTGGCCAAAGCATCTCTGGTGCCAACTGGTGGGGAAAAAGTAAAACTGTCACTCAAATCGTGGCGATCGCCATTTTATTGGCCCCCTTACCCCGACCCTACCCCCAGATTGGATTGGGAATATTCTGGGTATCAGTCATCTTAACCGTCATCTCAGGGGGAATTTACCTGTGGCCAGTGTCTGCATCAGACACGAGGGAATCATCCCTATCCCAATAGAGTGCGGCTCTTTGCCCACAACAATTGGATGCACGACCCGACATTGCATACCCATACTCACTGTGGAACGACAAGCGTAGATTACCAATCCCACACTTCTCTGTTTCACCACCCATTATTTCAACGCCGCAAGCGGCGGGGAATGTACCCGAAGAGATTCAATCGTTCATTGACTGGGTTCAGAGTCTGATAATATCGAGAAAACTATTACAAAATGTTAAGAAACTGAAATGCGTCTTTTGGTGATAGGTGGCACAGGCACGCTAGGTCGGCAGATTGTCCGGCAGGCGATCGATGAAGGTCATGAGGTAGTTTGTTTAGTCAGGAGTTTACGCAAGGCAACGTTTTTAAAGGAGTGGGGAGCACACTTAATCTCTGGCAGTCTTTGTAAGCCGGCAACCCTCCCCCCAGCTCTTGATAACATTGATGCGGTGATTGATGCCGCAACAGCAAGGGCTACGGACTCATTATCGATCCGGCAAGTGGATTGGGAAGGTAAATTAAATTTAATTCAGGCCATGCGCGAGTCTGGCGTTAAACGCTTGATCTTCTTTTCTATCCTCCGGGCCGCTGAATATCCTAATGTGCCCTTAATGGATATTAAGGCTTGTACTGAAAAGTACTTAGCCCAGACAGATTTGGACTACACGGTGCTCAAATTAGCGGGCTTTATGCAGGGCTTAATTGGACAATATGCCATTCCTATTTTAGACAGTCAGTCTGTGTGGAAAACGGGGGAAAGCACACCGATCGCCTACATGAACACCCAAGATGTCGCTAAATTTGCGGTCAAGGCGATCGCCATTCCAGACACGATTCGGCAGACATATCCAGTGGTGGGGACTCGAGCCTGGACAGCGGATGAAATCATCCAAATTTGTGAACGCATGTCAGGCAATGATGCCCGCATTTCCCAAGTGCCAATGCCGGTGTTACGGTTTATGCGGGGACTGACCCGCTGTTTCCAGTGGACCTATAATGCCTCGGATCGCCTAGCCTTTGCCGAAGTGTTAGCCAGTGGGAAGGCACTGACCGCTTCAATGGACGAGATTTACCCCATCTTTGGCCTTGATCCCAAAGAGACAACAACCGTAGAATCCTACTTACAGGAATACTTCGGGCGTATTATGAAAAAGTTAAAAGAGCTGGATTATGAACTGTCTCAAACTCAAAAATCCAGCAAAAAGAAGAAAAAAGACTTTTTTTTCTAACGCCTTTCCCCAGATCAAGTCTGTTTCATTAGGAAGACAGTATTGTGCCAAAAGTCGGCATTATTTTTAACGACGATAAACCCATTGCCTGTCGCGTTGCCGAGGAACTGCAACTACAGCTACAACAGGAGGGATTTACTGTGGTGGTGGGGACTGGCGCAGAAGGGTTGTTGGGCTATTCTCAGCCGGAACGCCCAATTTGTTTTACCCGTGTTGAACAATTAACTCCCCCCCATTTCGATCCTGATATTTCCTTTGCCATCGTTTTGGGGGGAGATGGTACAGTCCTGTCTGCCTTTCGTCAGTTGGCCCCCTTGGGGATTCCTGTATTGAATATTAATACAGGGCACATGGGATTTCTGACCGAATTGTACCTCAGCCAATTACCGGAGGCGATCGCCAAACTGTTGGCGGGAGACTATCAAATCGAACATCGGTCAATGATGACAATTCGTCTGTTGCGCCAAAATACGCCCTTATGGGAAGCGCTCTCTCTCAATGAGATGGTGTTGCACCGCGAACCTTTGACCAGCATGTGTCACTTTGAAATTCAAATCGGACATCATGCCCCCGTTGATATTGCTGCTGATGGCGTCATTATTTCTACCCCTACGGGATCAACCGCCTATTCCCTCAGTGCCGGAGGTCCTGTCGTCACGCCCGATGTCCCCGTCTTTCAACTGGCTCCAATTTGTCCCCACTCCTTAGCCTCACGGGCGCTGGTTTTTTCTGATACAGAAACAGTTAATATTTTCCCCGCCATGCCCAACCGTTTGGTGTTGATTGTAGATGGAAATGGTGGTTGCTATGTCTTGCCAGATGACCGAGTTTATTTGGAAAAATCACCCCATACAGCAAAGTTCATTCGCTTAAATAATCCTGAATTTTTCCGGATTCTGCGAGAAAAACTCGGGTGGGGATTGCCCCACATTGCTAAGCCGACCTCTGTAGAATTACCCTAATTCCCCCTGCGGGCAAGCGTGTAAAGCTGTCTGGAAAAGGAAAAATGAATTTAGCTCTAGCTCCTCACACATTGGCGATCGCCTTGTTTAGTTTGCAATGGTCATTGATACAATGGCTAGCAATTCGTAGTATGGACGAAACCTAACCGCTACACCAATTGTCTAAATCCATGGCATCAGAAGCCTCCGGATATTCTTCCAAGTAAGCCTCTAGGGCAGTTTTTTCAGGACGTTCTGCTCGTTGGTGTGCTGCCTCCGCCTGTAGTTCTTCCACCATATCCCACGCCATTTTGCAGGCGTTTGAATTGTGACCTTCCTCCTGACAGGTTGTACGAGCTTTGATGACGGCCTTTTCAATTTCCTGCTCAAAGTAAATTTCCTTAGGCGTTTCTAAAAAATCACTTTTGCTTAAAATATCGCTGGCTGTCACAATGCCGAGTAATTGGTCTTGAATGACTGGAGCACATCGGATTTGGGCATTGGCGAAAAGACGTGCGACATACTCGACACGAAGATTAGGGTTGACGACGATGCAGGGCTTTTTCATCACTTCGTAAACTCGAATCTGACGGGGGTCTCGACCAAATGCGGCCACCCGTTTAATAATGTCTGTCTCGGTAATAATGCCAAACGCATCCTCTTCGTGACGACGTTCGACAATGAGGGCACAGACCCGATGCTCTTTCATTAAATTAACGGCTTCTGCAATCGTTTGGTGACCCCGAATCGTGATCACGTTTTTGGTCATGATGGTGGATACTTTCACGTTACCTAGATTCCTGAAAATGAAATGGATTGGTCGAGCCATGAACGACCAGACTCAATGGCTATCAGCTTGCTTACATGGCTTAGTTTAGCGAGCTAAACCCAGGGAACTGTGCTGCCGACCCAAAAAATAAGTTTCTATAATTGAATCTGCTTCCATAGTGTTTAACTGATGCGTTTTCTTTCTTTGCCATTGCCCCGCCTGCTTACGATGTTTGGGGGACTGAGCCTGATATTGGGTTTGGTGATCTGGCTGATTGATGCCATTTTGCGTCTTTATTTTCAAGTTTCCTGGACGTCTTCTTTTTTAGCCAATATTTTAATTTTGTTGGTTATTGGGTTGTTGGGATTACTCATTTACGCTTTTTTTTACTATTTCAATCTGTCTCGCTCCGGCAGATCCACCAACCGTAAACGCCGCCGCATCAAGCTCCCGGAACAAAAAACTGAAACGGCTGCGGCCAATTTGCAAGCGATCCAACAACAAGTTCAGCAGATTCAGGACAAGGTGGCTCAGCAGGCACTGCTAGAAAGATCACGCCAAATTACTGCCCAATTGCAACAGGGGAATTTGACGTTGGTGGTGTTTGGCACCGGGTCGGCGGGAAAAACTTCGTTGGTGAATGCCCTGTTAGGCCGGATGCAGGGGAAGGTTGCCCCCACCATGGGAACCACGATCGCCGGGGAACGTTATGAATTGTCGTTGTCGGGGGTGGGGCGTCGATTGGAAATTGTCGATACCCCTGGTATTTTAGAAGCGAGTGTGGCGGGGACAGCGCGGGAGCAAGCAGCACGACAGTTGGCCACGGAGGCGGATTTATTGCTGTTTGTGATTGATAATGATCTGCGTCAGTCGGAGTATGCTCCCCTCCAAGCGTTAGCAAAAATTGGTAAACGCTCCCTACTCATTGTCAATAAACAAGATTTATACCCTGATGAAGAACTCAACCAATTAATCCAGACCCTCCGACAACGGGTTAAGGGCCTGTTACCCCCGGAAGATGTCCTGGCGATCGCCGCCTGTCCCCAGGATGTACCCATTCAACCGGGATTAATGATGAAGCCTGACCCGGAAATTGAGCCGTTGGTGCAACGATTGGTGGCAATACTCCGTAGCGAGGGCGAGGATTTAATGGCAGATAACATTTTGCTGCAATCCCAGCGATTAGGAGAAGAAGCTCGGCATTTAATTACCCAGCAGCGACAGCGGGAAGCGCTTAAAATCATTGACCGTTACCAGTGGTTCGGGGCTGGAGCGATCGCCGTCACCCCCTTACCGGTGGTGGATTTATTGGCCACCACCGCAGTGAATGCCCAGATGGTGGTGGAAATTAGTCGGGTCTATGGCTGTGAAATTGATGGAGAACGGGGCAAGGAATTGGCGTTGTCGTTGGGTAAAACGTTTGTCAGTTTAGGGATTGTTAAAGGGGCGGTAGAGCTATTGGCCCAAGCGTTACAGTTTCAACTCACCACTTATTTGATTGGAAAAGCGATTCAGGGAGTCACCGCAGCATACTTAACACGAATTGCAGGAAAAAGCTTTATTCAATATTTTCAGCAGGATCAAGATTGGGGAGACGGCGGCATTACGGAAGTGGTGCAACAACAGTTTCAACTCAGCCGCAAAGATGAATTTATTCAAGCCTTTGTCAAACAGGCGATCGCCCAAGTTGTCCAGCCGCTAGAAACCCTGTGGGAAACTGAACCAGAGCCTAAAATTGAAGTCGACTCTGTAGGGAAAGATGACGGTAACGGTCAACCGCTCCCGGATTTGCATCCCTTGACCCCCATGGAGCTGGTTGCCAATAACCGCTCAGAACCTGTGCCAACTCGTTATGCCGATTGGGAAATGCCCCCCCCTTCTCTTCAGGAAGAATGGTAAGCCAACAATGTTTTTTCGTAATCTTTTAATATCCACATCAGAGAAGAAACCGTCCCTAAAGTCCCTCACCAGCAAGGCTCAGCCCCTTACAATCCCTTTGAGACCGCTATAGAATTTATGGGCGAAAAAAAAGGCCATCAAAACGTCATCTGCCTGTCACACCATTGACAACTCCCCCCCCTAAATTAAAACCATGTCAGCCCAACCGTTTTCCGAATTGCTCCTCACCGGGCTGACTTTTTTTCTTTGAGAGACCAGATTATTTGCTATGAAAGACTACTCCTTTGATGCCCCAAGAAAAACGACCTCTAAAGCCACCCTTGCCTACCTCGGTCTAGTTCTCGTTGGTATGGGCATCGGGGTGGGGGGAACGTTTGCGTTATCCAATCCCCAATGGTTGGCACGGGTCACTGAAAACGCTGAACAGCTTCCCCTGCTGTCATCGGTGGAAGATAGAGCACAAACCCAAACCAACCAGGCGATTCTCCCCACAGAACCTAATAATTTTGTTGTCGATGTGGTGCGGGCAACTGGCCCCGCCGTGGTAAGAATCAATGCAGAAAAAACCGTCAAAACCGGAGTCCCACCAGCTTTCAATGATCCGTTTTTCCAGCGCTTCTTTGGCAACCAAATGCCGCCTATTCCCAATGAACGGGTACAACGGGGGGCGGGGTCTGGGTTCATCATGACGGAGGCAGGACAAATTCTGACCAATGCCCATGTGGTGGATGGAGCCGATGAAGTCACCGTAACCCTCAAGGATGGGCGGACGTTTCCCGGTAAGGTAATGGGCAGTGATTCTTCCACGGATGTGGCCGTGGTCAAGATCGAAGCGGAGGCTTTACCTGTGGTCACGTTGGGGGATTCGGAAAAACTCCAGGTAGGAGAATGGGCGATCGCCATTGGTAATCCGTTGGGACTAGATAATACAGTCACCACAGGAATTTTGAGTGCCACCGGACGGCGCAGTGCGGAAATTGGTGTACCCGATAAACGGGTGGAATTTATTCAAACCGATGCCGCCATCAACCCGGGTAACTCCGGTGGTCCATTGCTTAATGCCCAGGGTGAGGTGATTGGCATGAATACCGCCATCATCCAAAATGCCCAAGGTATTGGCTTTGCGATTCCCATTAACAAAGCGCAAGAAATTGCCGAGCAATTAATTACAACTGGAAAAGTTGAACACGCCTATATCGGCATCCAAATGGTGACCATAACCCCCGCCTTAAAAGCAGAAATTCAGGAAAAAACTGGCACCGAACTTCAAGCCGATCAAGGGGTTGCCGTGATGCGAGTCATGCCTAATTCTCCAGCTACCCGAGGTAATCTCCAATCGGGAGATATTATCCAATCCATCCAAGGTGAAACGATCACCAGCGCCGAACAGGTGCAATCCTTGGTCAGCAAAATGAAGGTGGGCGAGGAACTGGAAATTGACATTTTACGGGAAGGTAAGCCGCAAACATTAACGATTACGTTGGGAGTACTGCCCAATTCCACCACCCAAAATTAACTTCAACTTATCACTCTCTTCTCGCTATCTAACTCTCAACGCTTGGATCGCTTTTTTTGATTAAATTTTTGCTTGGAGTCTCTCCCCAATAGCCGGATTCAGCTAAGCCACACAGCACCGCCCAAAAGCAATAATAAAAAGGCGATCGCCACAAAGACAAAGCCATTATCGCGGGTATTCATGCGGCTGGTATCTTCAAATTGAATGGGGGATGGCGGGGGCTTCGGTTTCCGGGGACGACGCATTTGGGGCCGGGGCCGGTCCTGATTAACTTGATTGCTTAAGTCAGGAATGGGGGTCATCCATTCTGCTGGACGCTCTAATTTAGGCGCTTGCAAAATGGCCAAAACCTGTTGACTTTCTTTCCGACAGTCAGGATGGGGATGATGGGTCAGCTTACGGCAGAGCTTTTTGGCGGTATCCGTATCCCCTGCCGCTTGATAGGCCATGGCCAGCCACACCTGCGCCTCTCCCCCCTTTCTTGACCCCACAGTTGTCGCCTTCATTGCCGCTTCAAACTCGGCGATCGCCTGGCGATACAGTCCCCGGTCAAACGCCTCTTTTCCTTGTTGAAATGACTGTTCAAAGGGAATGGGTGGAGGATCGGACATGGCGATAATAATGGACAGGGCTGACGTTACATATTGTTACATTCCCATGATTTCATAGCCAGAATCCACATAGATAATTTGTCCCGTAATACCACTGGAAAGGTCACTGGCCAGGAAGGCGGCCGTATTACCCACTTCGGTTTGGGTGACGGTTCGCTTCAGAGGGGCGACTTCTTCAACATGGTGAATCATGTCTAAGATCCCTCCCACAGCAGAAGAGGCTAGGGTGCGAATCGGCCCGGCGGAAATACCATTAACACGAATATTGTGGGGGCCGAGTTCAGCGGCAAGATAACGGATCGTCATTTCCAAGCCGGCTTTAGCCACGCCCATCAGATTGTAGTTGGGAATCACTTTTACGCCGCCAAAATAGGTCAAGGTGATGATACTGCCGCCGTCGGTCATTAATGGCTTGGCTCCTTTAGCCATTTGCCCCAGGGAATAGGTGCTGATTTCCATCGCTTTCGTAAACGCATCACGGGGAATATCCGTGTAGTTTCCTGTCAGCCCCGATTTGTCTGCAAAGGCTAGGCAGTGAATCAGGATATCCAGCTTGCCCCATTTTTCTTTCGCTGTATTGAATAACGCCTCAATTTGCGCTTCGTTCTGAACATCACCCGGCAAGATCAGGCTGGGATTTAAGGGGGCAACTAAATCGCGTACTTTTTTTTCAAAACGACCTTTCTCATCCGGCAAATAACTCACCCCCAACTCGGCACCGGCTTGGTGGAGCTGCTGCGCAATGCCCCAGGCAATGGAGCGATTATTGGCGATTCCGGTTACAAAAGCGTGTTTGCCACTGAGGTCTAGCATGGATTCTATATATTGCCCGTGCTAACAGGCCAAATAAAGGTTAAGGGGAGTTAGCAATCAAGTGCCTGCCACGTTAGCAGCAATTTTTCTCCGACTTTTAACTATATCTTTCCGTTTGACCGAATCCAATGGCGATCGCCACCAGAGACCAGCCCATTCAATGGGCACTTCGTTGGTCCGAATATCCCGCTGCCCCTTGCCCGTAAACAAAAGTTAACAAATCTACTGAACGGCTCCGAAACGTTTTACGCTAGAGGCTGTTTAGATACATTTAATCAACAATCTTTTATAAGAAGCCTGACCGGGCGGCTTTTGCCCCCTCGTCATTAGGCGATCGCCAATTTGTTAATGGGAGATAACTGAAAACCAATGAGTGTTAAGGCAAGTGGTGGCAGCTCACTAGCGCGACCCCAACTTTATCAAACCGTCCCCGTCTCTGCTATTAGCCAGGCAGAACAGCAAGACCGGTTTTTAGCATCGGCAGAACTCAATGAATTGACTACCTATTTCCAGTCTGGGGAATTGCGCTTGACGATTGCGCAAACGCTAACCGAGAACGCGGATTTAATTGTTTCTAGAGCTGCCAACCGTATCTTTACGGGGGGATCTCCCATGTCTTATTTGGAGAAGCCGGCGGAGGCAGAACCCATGGTGGCGGCAGGTAGTGACCCCCGCAATAGCTCTACCATGGGCACGGTCACCTACTCCGAAAGCGGTGGCGGCGGCTTCTTTGGAGGGTTACGGTCTGTTTTCAGTAGCTCTGGCCCGACCCCCCCTGGTTTTCGCCCCATTAACATTGCCCGCTACGGCCCCGGCAACATGCAAAAATCGCTGCGGGACATGTCCTGGTTTTTGCGTTACACCACCTATGCCATTGTGGCTGGTGACCCCAATATCATCGTGGTTAACACAAGGGGTCTAAAAGAAGTCCTTGAAAATGCTTGTTCCATTGATGCCACCATTGTCGCCATCCAAGAAATGCGCGCGGCATCGTCCGATTATTTCCGAGATAATGCTGCCGCCAAAGAAATGGTGCAGCAATATTTTGACATCCTCTTAAATGAATTTAGGGCCCCCACGCCGGCTAATAAAGTCCGCCAGTCCCCTTCTGACGATATTCAAGGGCTAGAATTGCCCCAAAGCTACTTTAACGCTGCGGCAAAACGGCAAAAATATGCCATGAAACCGGGCCTGTCGACCGTCGAGAAAAACGACACCATCAAGGCAGCCTACCGTCAAATTTTTGAACGGGATATTACCCGCGCTTACAGTCAGTCCATTTCCTATTTGGAATCCCAAGTCCGCAATGGCGACATTTCCATGAAGGAATTCGTCCGGCGCTTGGCGAAGTCTCCCCTCTACCGCAAACAATTTTTTGAACCGTTTATTAATAGCCGGGCACTGGAACTTGCGTTCCGCCATATCTTAGGACGGGGCCCCAGTTCCCGCGAGGAAGTCCAAAAATATTTCTCGATTGTCTCTACCGGGGGACTACCTGCGCTAGTGGATGCTCTGGTGGATAGCCAAGAGTATGCCGATTATTTTGGCGAAGAAACCGTCCCCTATATTCGAGGCTTAGGGGTTGAAGCTCAGGAATGTCGGAACTGGGGGATGCAGCAGGATCTGTTTAATTACAGTGCTCCCTTCCGCAAAGTCCCCCAATTTGTCACCACCTTTGCGCAGTACGATCGCCCCTTACCCGACCAGCATGTTTATGGCTCCGGAAACGATCCGCTGGAAATTCAATTTGGGGCCATTTTCCCGAAAGAAACTCGCAATCCTAGTAAGCGTCCGGCTCCGTTCAACAAAGATACCAAACGAATCTTGATCCACCGTGGGGCAGGGATCAAAAACCAAGTCAGTAATCCCAAATCCCGGGGCGAATTTCCAGGTAGTCTGGGGGCGAAGGTTTTCCGCCTCAACAATGAATTGCCGGGTTCCAGCAATGGCGTTGGGGTTAAATTTGGTGAAAGCTCCACCCAAACCCTGATTCGGGCTGCTTATCGTCAGGTTTTTGGTCGTTTACCTTATGAAGGACAACGTCTCTCTGTCCCTGAAATTAAGCTAGAAAATGGCGACATTTCAGTTCGTGAATTTATCAAGCGCTTGGCTAAATCGGAAGTGTTCCTCAAGCTCTACTGGACACCGAACTACGTTTGTAAGGCGATCGAGTATATTCACCGTCGTCTACTAGGTCGTCCCACCTATGGTCGCCAGGAAATGAATCAATACTTTGACTTGGCATCGAAAAAAGGATTTTATGCCGTCGTTGATGCCATGATCGACAGTAAAGAGTATGAAGAAGCCTTTGGTGAAGATACAGTTCCCTACGAACGCTACCTCACCCCTGGCGGCTTACAACTCCGTTCGGCGCGACTAGGCACGTTACGGGAAGACATTGGGCAACGGGTGGACAAAAAAGCGCCCCCTCGTTTTGTTGAACTAGGACAAGCCCAAGGCACCCGCACTGAACCCGAAATTAATTTCCGTCGTCAGCAAGGGGTGACTGTACAACGGCAACAAACCAAGACCTTCAAATTGACATCCACTGCGGATAAAGTCGCCGTCAAAAATGTAATTCGGGCTGCCTATCGGCAAATATTTGAGCGGGATTTAGAACCCTATGTAGTGCAAGCCGAGTTTACCGCATTGGAAAGTAAGCTCGGTAACACCGAAATCACCGTCAAGGAATTCATTGAGGGGCTAGGTTGTTCCGACCTTTACCTCAAAGAGTTCTATGCGCCTTATCCCAACACAAAAGTGATCGAAATGGGTACGAAGCACTTCCTCGGTCGTGCGCCTCTGAACCAAAAAGAAATCCAGCAATACAACCAAATTCTGGCTAACCAGGGTCTGCGGGCCTTTATTGGGGCAATGGTAAATTGCATGGAGTATCTAGAAAACTTTGGTGAGGATGTGGTTCCCTACCGTCGTTTTCCCACCCTCCCCGCAGCCAACTTCCCCAACACGGAACGGCTTTACAATAAGCTCACGAAGCAAGATAAGGAAATTGTTGTGCCCAGCTTTACCCCTGCCGTAAAAGTCGGCGGATAATTTAATTTACCCGGTTCCAGCTTGACAACCGTCAACAGTGGACGACAAACCCAGCCAAACCTAAAGAATTTGGTTGGGTTTATTTATATCGATGGTGATGTGTTGGCGTTACTTTTGTTGATGCCCCGGCACTCGCACGTCAACAATTTCGTCAATTTCAGACTTTTCACACGGCAACCAACAACACCGTATCGGTATTGTTGGTTGCCCACTTATTCAATATCTGGTCTCAACTTCTTTATTACGCTCATTGAATGGATGCAGTCGATCTAAGTCTGTCGTATAGCAGATAGATAGGAATCCATGACTCTCCCCGTATCCTGGCAGTTAATCAGTAAATAATCACAGGCGGGGCACGCAGTCTCTACCACAGTGTCAGTTCCACGACGATACTGCTTACGGCTAGCACACTTACCACAGTTGGGACAATATACAGTCTGCCGCAAGGAAGGGGAGACGAGGTTTAAGGTTGGTTTCATCAAAATTTTCTCAAGCAGTTCAATAAATAGGTCGGTTAGCAATCGGTAGTAAAGCGAATCAAGGTTGTTTTTTTAGTCCATCGAGAATTGATCCCCAGGTATTTACTATTAAATCTGTGTTTTTTTGGGTGAATACACTATCTAAGTCATGACAACAAAAGACGGAATTTACCTGATTCTTAGCTTAACCAACTCTCTGTCACTAAACGCTAACATCATGGGTCAAGGAAAATTCAATTTCTTCCACATTGCTTAAGGATTGACCAGCTTGAGCCCCTTATTGGCGATCGCCATCCCCCATCACCCATAGCGCTAACGCCATAAACTTGATAAACTTAAATGAATAGATACATTTATTAATATCTCATTCTTTAACTACAGGAGTAGAACAATGGCAGGTTTCTTCGGCTTATTCGGGAAAAAAAACAAGTCTGCCGGTAAAGCAGAACGACCATCTCAAAGTTCAAATTCCCAAAACGACGCATATTTTCTTGGGACGGACGATGCTAAAAGCCTTGGTGATACGGAATATATGCGTACACCTATTAAAGTCCGACGCACCTTTCCGAAAACGTTGAACTCCAATGGTGCTGAAGTCGTTAAAGAAATTTCTGCGACGGAAGTCAAAAAGCTCCGAAAAAATGGGCAACCTGTCTCTACACCATCTGCTACACCGGCCAGTGGTACAGGTACTTCTGGTACAAACGCTGAAATAGAAGCGAAAAAAACAGAGCGCAGCACCTCCGACAACAGCTTAGATATGTTCCGCCAAATGGCGAAGCAAATTAAAAAGTAACCCGTTGGCTTAATGCCGAATTAATCAAAACTACCGCGTCCGGAATTGATAGGGGGGGGGGAGTAACGTATCGTTCTGCTTCTGCTTTCTTTATATCAATACTGATCACTAAATTACTTAGATGCTGTCCCTTTTTGGAGGGGCAGCTTTTTTTAATAGACTGGCAATCCGTAGAACAACGAAATCAGGAAAGCTTCAGCCTTTGCCCCCATGGGACACAATAGGAAGAATTGATACGGTTTGTTGTTGGGTTTCGGGAGACAATTCTTGTGGCTAGTGTGATTTTGGCGATCGCCATTATTGTGGGCTTAATTTGGTGGACACAACGTCGCCGGGTTGGCCGGAGATGGCGTTTTGGACGTGGACGCTCAACATCTGCCGCTCACTCTGTGCCGCGTCGCTTACGACAAGAATTAATTCGGATTGCGGGTAATGCCCAGGTAGCAGAGCGATTGGTCAACAACTTACGCCTTAAGCATCCGGAACAATCGGAGAGATGGTACTGGGAAAAAGCCATTTTTGACTTAGAGCGGGATCGCCACTATTAACTCCAGCAACACATCACACTGGGTAATTAACCATAGCCGTTTTGCCCCGACCAAAATTAGGGTAGTATCTCCTATTGTCAGCACGGTGGCTCCGCCAAGCTTTAAAGTTTTTGAATCAACCTCAGGAGGGAATCGGCGGGTGAATAGGGACTTTTTTCCCTAGCGGGCTATATATTTGGCTCCCCGTTGCATTCCTCCCAAATCACAGCTTTCCTGTCATTATTCATATCATGCCAGCTACTCCCAACCCTGATTGGCTCCTGCGGGGCACAGCAGAAATTTTTCCCGACCATCCCGATCGTGATAATCCCCGCGAACATTTACCCCAATTGCTTATGGGTGATCGCCCCCTGCGGGTGAAATTAGGCATTGACCCCACCGGGACTGATATCCACTTAGGACACAGCATCCCGTTTCGTAAACTGCGGGCATTTCAAGATGCGGGGCATACGGCGGTGGTCATTATTGGTGATTTTACGGCCCAGATTGGTGACCCGACTGGCAAGTCAGAGGTTCGTAAGCAGTTAACCGCCGAACAGGTAAAGGTCAATGCGGACAGTTATTTAGCGCAACTCAAGCCAATTTTGGACTTCGACACCCCCGGTCGGCTCGAAATTCGTTACAACTCCGAATGGTTGCAGCCGCTAAAGCTGGATCAAATTCTGGAGCTACTGGCCACCATGACGGTGGGGCAGATGTTAGCCAAAGAAGGTTTTGCAGAAAGGTTTAACCAAGAAAATCCGATTTTTTTACATGAGTTTCTTTATCCTTTGATGCAGGGCTACGACTCGGTGATGGTGGATGCCGATGTGGAGCTAGGGGGTACGGATCAAAAATTCAATATTGCAGTGGGACGGGATTTGCAACGGCATTTTGGCAAGCCGACCCAATTTGGTTTGTTGCTCCCCATTCTGATCGGCACCGATGGTCAACAGAAAATGTCCAAGTCTTTGAATAATTACGTGGGGCTGCAGGAAGATGCTCTATCGATGTACTCAAAGTTAGAAAAAACGCCCGATGCCTTACTCCAAGACTATGTTGAGCTCCTCACCAATCTGGATTTGAGCCAGTTGCCCTCCAATCCCAGGGAGTGCCAAAAAATCCTAGCCCGTGAAATCACGGCTCAATTTTATGGTCTCGACCAGGCGATCGCCGCTCAACAGACAGCCGAGGCGATCGTGACCCAAGGGAAGGCGGTTAATAAAGACAGTGTGCCGGAATTTTCCTTAGCCGGGGTGGCTTTTCCCTGTAAATTAGCTTACCTACTCAGTGCCAGTGGTCTCTGTCCCAGTAGCAGCGAAGGACGGCGGCAAATTCAAGGGGGAGCCGTTCGTCTAGATGGCGATCGGCAAGCCGATGGGAATCAGAGTTATGAAACGGCGGCCGACTTGATTGATAAAGTGTTGCAGGTGGGAAAAAAAAGGTTTATTCGCCTGATCCCATAGTCTCGAATCGAGTCCTCTGTCAGATTTGATTTGAAGCACAAAACTAAGGGAAGTCAGTATTATAGGAGTCAAGTTAACTCAGATGTCCAAGAAGAAATTGGTGATGAGATGGAAGTAGTGAGCGCATAAAATCTGAGCCTGTTCTAGGGCCACTGGTCTGTTAAGGAGGGAGATCTTGATAACTGCGGTCTACCGGATATCAGACTTTTTGAATAGAATCAGTATCTTTTGAGAGGCCTTTAGTATGGTTGATTTTTGACTGTGACGGATGACGTAAGATTTATTGGTATTGATCTGGGGTGGCGCACGGGTGAAAGTGGGTTATGCTGCTTGGAGCTTGATGCGGAGCGTTTGCAGCTGAATTTATTGTCAGTGACGCGGCGGTTGAGCTTAACGGAAATTTTTGCCTGGCTTGATGATTGGTTACCGTCCGAAAAGAATGGTTTAGTGGCGGTGGATGCCCCGACGTTGATTCCCAATGCGACTGGGACGCGGTTGCCGGATCGCATGACCCATCAATATTTTGGTAAATACCATGCGGGCTGTTACCCCGCTAATTTGGGACGACCGTTTGCAGAACGTACTGTCACGGTGGGATTAGAACTTGAGCGCCGGGGGTTCTGCCATTCCCCTACCATCATTCCCCAACAGCCTGGGCGTTTACAAATCGAGGTGTTTCCCCATCCTGCGATGGTGCATCTTTTTCAGCTCAACCAAATTATCAAATACAAAAAAGGCTCTCTTGCCCAGAAAAAGCCGGAGTTGATGCGGTTTCAAACTCTCTGTCAACAGCACTTATCGACATTAACGCCTGCCATTGATTGCCAATTGGCTGCCATTCAGCCCTTGTGGCGATCGCCAATGGATTTGAAAGGTAAAGACCTAAAAGCTCTAGAAGATCAGCTAGATAGCTTGATCTGCGCTTACGTTGGTGCTTACTGGTGGTACTGGGGAGCGGCACGCAATTGGGTGCTTGGAGACATAAAAACTGGGTACATTGTTGTTCCGGCTCCTGTAGTGCAGCCTGAGGGGAGTTAGACTCCATGATGAATGGTTGCTTGGGTCTCGCTTGGCGATCGTCAATTTCTTTAAGCGCTTAGATTTCAGCCTCGATGTTTCACTCTAATGATTCCGAGACAAGAACGATAAGCTGTCGCGCATCTAAATTGCATGGTGGCTTTTGTGAAGCCCTTGCTGTAAGTCCTTTACAGCATTTGTACTAGCGCAGTTTGAATGACTAACAGCTTAGATCAATAATTTCTAATGAAAAGTTCTTTGCCCTTGGCCGCTTTACTTTGTTTGTAGTTATTCATTCCGTACTGCAAGTCCCACTCAGTAATATTCGCAAAATCAAATAGACCCCTAATTTCAGCCGAGTCATCATAGGTAATCAACCATTGATGGGAACACTTTTTCATATTTTCTGCAAAACGTTCATGATCAAAAGCCGTATGTAAATCACCTTTTTTACCGTAAAGTTTAGATTTTTTTGCGCTGAGATAGGGAGGATCTAGAAAAATAAATACGTCTTGACCGGGTGCCTGAATCACTCGTTCATAGTCAAAGTTGGTGATTTTGATAGATTCTAAAAATTCACCGATCGCCGCGACTCTTTGAATGGATGAGTCGGTAAAACGATTCTCAAAAGCTTGTTGGGAATAGCCCCCAGATTCCACAGTTCCAGAAAAAGTAATTCGGTTCAAGATAAAAAAACGCACAGCCCGCTGAAAATCATCTAGCCCTAAATTATTCTGGGTGAGGCTGGAAAATAATGTCCGACCATCTGGCGATCGGTGTTTAATCTGCTCAATTTGCTGAACCAGTTTGTCAATATCTCGACTGGCATATCGCCAAAAACAGTAAAGATCATAATTTAAGTCATTCAGCCAATACTGGTTGATGTTATCCCTTAATAATTGCTTGATGGCAAAAAAGACAGAACCCCCTCCCACAAAGGGCTCGCGATATTCTTTGAATTTTGTGGGTAAATTTGGAAGAATTTGTTTGATTGCTTTTGATTTTCCGCCAGGATAACGATTTTATTTTAGACATATTAAATTTTCAAATTTTATTAGATGTATTTCAATAGAGATTTTGCTGTTATTACTTACTTCTCTATTCAGAGATTATAGTCTCTTCATCTGCTATATTGCCCCGATTATTATAAAAGCTTCAATTTCATTGCTATCAGATGGAAGACTTACTCCACCTACGATTCCCGAGCCTGTTAGTTTCATCGTGTCAAAAAATCGACTTCATTGTTATCAAGACATATGACTCAGATTAGATATATAAATTACTCAATAACCACTATTATCCAAACTAGGAAGTTTTTTGTTGATTTTTTAGATTCTTGATTATTAATGACTCTTTTCATAAAAAACCTCATCAGCAGTAATATGTTCCACCTAAGTATTTTTAATACAAAAGCTCGCTCTGATGTGTTGTTCAATGATATGTTTTAGACTCTCTATGACTTGCTTGTTGTGATCCTGACAGAGAAATATTTCGAAATTGTTCAAAGTCTTCTTCGATTTTTTGTAAATAATTTTTAATTTAAGTTGATCATGAATTGTCACTTTTGTATTGCTTGATATTCCTGTGTAACTCTTTAATGCCATGTGGAAGATCGAAGTAAATTTTGTTTTAAAAAGATTAGTATTCCAATGCAATGCACTTTGTCGATAATTTAAAATTTCCCCGATTTGTTTTTTAACATGATCATGATCAAATTCTTGATTTGTTAACTTATTCCTGTTGGCTTGTCTTGGTTTAATATTTTTTTCTGCTCTTGAATAATATCCTAGTACAATGTAATGTTAAGCAAATTCATCCATGAAAAAGTTGAATATTGAATGAATACCTCCCTCATCTATAATTGGAATAAGAGGACTTTTGAATGTAGACATGGAAAATTCTCACAAAGGTCACGGTGTGCGTCATCTGTTAGAAGAGGTTCTAACTTTGCTATATTACCAGTAAAATTCAAATTTATTGAAATTTGTTAGAGGATACTATAAAATAAAAAGATGCAATGGTCAACGCCGACCGCCAGAGGGCTAAATACTAAGGTAAGATCAAAGATTGAGGATACCTCACAACTTGATCGGGGAGAAAAGTCATGGTTGCACAAGTCGATTCAAAACAACAATACGAAGCGCAAACCCAGGCGATCGCCAGGGAATTACTGGCCCAGACGCGGGAAAAACGTTCCCTCTGGAATAAGCTCGGCGATAACCTACGGCTAGACGATAAACTACTGGATTGGACCATGAGCCATCCGGGGCTGCGGGTGCAATTGTTCAAATTTATTGACTGTCTGCCTGCGTTGCAAAGTAACAGTGAAATTGCTAACCACCTGCAACAGTACATGGGCGAAGAAGAGGTGGAGCTACCAGAGGCGCTGAAAAAATTATTGAACTTTGCGGATGCCCAATCAGCGCCGGCGCAATTGGCGGCGGGAACGGTGAGTAAAGCCACTGAACAGTTGGCGTTTAAATATATTGCGGGGGAAACCATATCCCAGGTGATCAAAGCGGTGGAACGGTTACGCAAGGAAAAAATGGGCTTCACCATTGACCTACTAGGGGAAGCGGTCATTACAGAATCGGAAGCGGAAAGCTATTGGCAAAACTATCTGGAGTTGATGGCGCAATTATCCCAACAGGCAAAATCCTGGTCAAAGGTGGCGCAGATTGATGAAGCGGATGGAGCATTGCTACCCCGGGTACAAGTTTCAGTGAAATTGACGGCCTTTTATTCCCAATTCGATCCCCTCGATCCTGAAGGCAGTAAAGCCAAAGTGTGTGAGCGCATCCGAGCCTTGTTACACCGGGCGCAGGAGTTGGGGGTCGCGGTGCATTTCGATATGGAGCAGTACGAATATAAAGACTTGATTTTAAATATTCTCAAGGAATTACTCCTGGAAGAAGAGTTCCGCTCCCGCACCGATATTGGGATCACCCTACAGGCTTATTTACGGGATTCCGCTGAGGACTTAGAAGCATTAATTCCTTGGGCGAAGCATCGCGGTTATCCGGTGACGGTTCGATTGGTTAAAGGGGCCTACTGGGATCAAGAAACCATCAAAGCGCAACAACACCATTGGCAGATTCCCGTTTACTGCGAAAAGTCCCAAACCGATGCCAACTATGAACGGATGACGCGATTATTACTGGAAAATCATGAATATTTGTATGCCGCTATTGGTAGCCATAATGTCCGTTCCCAAGCCCTAGCCTGTGCGATCGCCGAGGAATTAAACATCCCCAAGCGGCGTTACGAAATGCAGATTCTCTATGGCATGGGGGAACCCTTGGCACGGGCGATTGTCAAACGGGGACACCGGGTGCGGGTCTATGCTCCCTATGGACGGTTACTACCAGGGATGGCGTATTTGATTCGACGGTTGCTGGAAAACACCGCCAACAGTTCTTTTCTGCGGCAAAACCTCGAAGAGCGGCCAGTGGAAGACCTTATTGCCGCCCCCCAGGTAAAAGGCATTGATGATTTACCCAATAAGGGCTACCCCAATACGGCTGATACGGATTATGCCGATGGAGAATTACGTCAACAGGCGCTTCAATCCCTGACCCGCGTTAAAAACTCCCTGGGAAAAACTTACTTACCCTACATTAATGGCGAATTTGTCAAAACGACGGATTATGTGGATTCGGTAAACCCCTGTCGTCCCTCCGAAGTGATCGGTAAAGTGGGTTTAATTGATATTGAACAGGCGGATCATGCGTTGGAGATGGCTAAGGCGGCCTTTCCGGTGTGGAAGAAAACCCCTGTACGGGAACGGTGCGGCATCCTACGCAAAGCGGCGGACATCATGGAAGAACGTCGTCATGAGTTAAACGCTTGGATTTGTTTGGAAGTGGGGAAAATCATTCCCCAAGCGGATGCAGAAGTTTCGGAGGCGATCGACTTCTGCCGCTACTATGCCGATGAGATGGAGCGCTTGGATCAAGGGGTTAACCTGGATATTCCCGGCGAAACCAACCGTTATATCTATCAACCCCGTGGCATTGCATTGGTCATTTCTCCTTGGAATTTTCCGATGGCGATCGCCGTTGGTATGACGGTAGCAGCCTTGGTGGCGGGGAATTGCACGTTATTGAAACCGGCTGAAACCTCCACCGTGATTGCGGCTAAAATCGCAGAAATTTTAATTGCTGCCGGGGTTCCGCCTGGCGTGTTCCAGTATGTCCCCGGTAAGGGGTCGGTGGTGGGTTCTCACATGGTCAACCATCCCGATGTCCACCTCATTGCCTTCACCGGATCGCGGGAAGTGGGGTGTCGTATTTATGCCGATGCGGCCTTAGTCCAACCGGGACAGAAACATCTTAAACGGGTGATTGCGGAAATGGGTGGCAAAAACGCCATCATCATTGATGAAAGTGCTGATCTTGACCAAGCCGTCGCGGGCACAGTCTATTCTGCCTTTGGTTACACGGGGCAAAAATGTTCCGCCTGTTCCCGTGTGGTGGTGCTGTCCCCGGTCTACGATACCTTTATTGAACGCTTTGTAGAGGCTACCCGTTCCCTCAACGTTGGCCCCACTGATGATCCAAGCACCCAAGTGGGTCCAGTGATTGATGCCAAAGCCAAAGCCCGCATCCAAGAATATATCGAACATGGTAAAGCAGAGTCAGCGGTGGCGATCGCCTGTGAAGCCCCCAGCGGAGGTTATTTTGTTGGCCCCACTGTGTTTAAAGATGTGGACCGCCATGCCACCATTGCCCAGGAAGAAATCTTTGGCCCCGTTGTTGCCATCATCCGTGCTAGCGATTTTGATGAAGCATTAGAGATCGCCAACGGCACTGACTATGCCCTCACCGGAGGTCTCTATTCTCGCACCCCCGATCACATCAACCGGGCCGCCGCCGAGTTTGAAGTGGGCAACCTCTACATTAATCGCACCATCACCGGGGCGATCGTCTCACGACAACCGTTCGGAGGCTTTAAAATGTCTGGGGTCGGCTCCAAAGCCGGCGGACCAGATTATTTGTTACAGTTCCTGGAACCACGTCATGTGACGGAGAATATTCAACGGCAGGGGTTTGCGCCGATTGAAGGGGCGGATCAGTAAAATAGCGGAACAAGACTGAGACTGAGAAATTGCTTTGGGTGGTCTGAAGTCTGTAATAAACACTTTCAAACAGACTTCAGCACCTCAGAGTTACATTTTTATAAAGTATTATGATTGAAGCTTTTATTGATAGAGGGTACAGCGAGCCTAGTGATTTTTGCTTTCAGTTCTTATATAGTCATGAATTTAATATTAATACTCTAAAAAGTATTGCTCCTTCTGGGAAAAAAAGCCAAACAAAGCCACAATTAGCAAAGATGATCAGCCAATTGATCATAGACAAGAGTGTATCCTCAGAAGATGTATTGTTAGCTTTTTGTAAACAATCAAGAAAATGGCTAACATTTGAGAGTGGAAAGTACCAGAGTCTTCCGCAGAAGGAAGCAGCGTGTGATTTACTCTTTGAATTTGGCAAAAATGAAAGCTGGTATGAAATTTCCATCAAAGAGAAAGATAGAGCTTTTTTCATAAAGATCAAAAAAATTCCTCATTATGAGAACGTTGTGCAAGCTCAGAGAGAACTAGATGGAGATGGAAATGTTAGCAACATCTACAATCCAAGGTCAGAGTATGCAATTAGATGGACAGTCATAGCTGAAATCAGAGATAACTGTCTTGCTTTAAGTTGGAATAATTTTCGATATAACTCCGATGAAGAGGCAGATAATGATGAGGCTGTCGAACAATTTAAACAATATCCTTATTGGAGGTATATCCCTATATATATGACAGAAATCAAACAAGAGATAGGTGGAGATTGGACATCCCCAAATATGTGGCAATTGATCTTACATCAAACTTGGGATAAATATATGATTCATCAAAGTTATAGTTGGAAGCATTTACGCATCAGAGCGGATAGTCAGGGAGTTGCTTTAAACGCTCATAGTACTGGAGCTATGGATTGCGATGAACGCAAAATGAAAGGACTAGAAGCTTTATCTGGTCACCTTGCAGAAACGGCAATTCAGACTCTAGAAATGCCTTCTAATGATGATTTATTAGGGAAAATTAGTCAAGCTCTTCTCAAAACATTGATGAAAGATTGGGGCACAAAATCATACGAATTTAGCTTAGATAAAACATCTTATGATGAGGATAATAATGAAAAAAACAGAGCATATTTTTCGTGCCCACTGTTACTTCGGTACTGCACCAAGTTCTGCTACCCTCAAGATTCATTTATGCATTTACACTGTTTTATCCAACAATATGGAGGGAGCAGCCAGACACTAAACTTTCTTCTTTCCGAATTATTAGATGAGGATGAAGACAATGAAACATAGATTGGTTCGTGAGAATCACTTAGATTTTCTAGATATTAATCACAAGCTTATTTTAAACGAGCGTTTTGAAAAATCCACCTATATTTTTACAAACTCATGAACTATCAGCATCTTTAGGAATAGAAGAGGCAAAAGCTATTGTTATTATTACAATTTTATCTGCCAGCGCCTTCTGTAAAAATTGGTTGTTGATTTACCATGACTGCTGTGATACTTGTGTTGATAAAAGACCTTTGAATGAAGGAATGATTAAGTTGCCCTATCAATGTCCGTATTGTGAGTATACAATTGAAGATTTCAAAGAACTTAAGTTCGATTTTGCAATAGAAGCTACGGATAAAATTTTATTTGATTAATTATGTACAAAACTGTTCAGCAGGCAAAAGATGCTATCATAAATGGCTTCAATTTTTTAGACAAGAATTCTAAAGGCTCGGATGAACTACTTACTTGGCTATATGAACCACCTCAAGGTTTGACTGATTTGATAACTGAGCTTAGGTCTTTTCTAGAGCTATCACAACCAACAAAAAAACAAAGGCAAAATGCAGGGTATCTATTAGAAAAGATTTTGGTCTGCTCATTTAGTGGACTCTCCGGTTATTCAAATTTGAAAAGCTACAGATCATCAAGTCACCAAATTGATTTGTTGATAACGGGAGATGACGATAAATGGGACGTTACCTGTGAGCGTCTCTATTTAAGAGGTATGCCTAAATCTCCCAACTATCGTGGAATCTTAGTGGAAGCAAAAGCTATTAAAAAAAGTGTAAGTTGCTCACAGTTTTCTCGTTTATGCTGTTTACTGAATGTTGATTTTGCAAACTCTTTGATAGGTCTTGGTGTTTTTTTTACGTTAAATGGTGCTTCTGGATTTCCAAAGCCTAACTCCCAAAGAAGGTCTTGTATAAAAGATGCGAGATTATTACAAATAATTTATTCTGCAAAGACAGGAAAAAAAATTGTTGTCTTGGACAAAGATGATATTTTAGAACTTGATGAACGTGGAGCGTTGATAAGAATTTTGATAAGAAAAAATCCGAGAAATTGAAGAACTAACTAATATTAGAAATGCATCGGGAACTGAATTGAGAGAAAGTTCACTACCTGATTATCTGTCAGGGATTATATAATTATTTATAAAATATGGAATACACTTACAATAAGCAAAGCAACAACAAATCCATGAAAATCACCTACACTTACTGGAAAGAAACTGATGGTATGTTTTTTGGGTATTTAAATGAATTCCCTGACCATTGGACACAAGGCACTGACATGGAAGACCTGATCGAAAACCTGGCTGACTTATATAGAACATTTACCCAAGAAGACATACCAGCAATCAAGCGGGTAGCAGAATTTGAACTGGTATGAAAAGGCGAGACTTAATCGTGCTCTTGAAACAAGCAGGCTGTATCTTGATCCGGCATGGAGCAAAGCATGATATTTACCACAACCCACAACCCGAACAACGGCAAAATTGAGCCTGTCCCCAGACATCGAGAAATTAACGAGCGATTGGCCAAGAAAATTATAACAATCTTGTTTTAATTGAAGCAAAAAAATGGCTTTTTTCAAATGATGGAAACTTGTTCAAAGAAGTTCTATATCTTCTTCCACTAAGATCAAGAGAAAGATCTAAAATCACTAACAATTCGTCTGTATTTGTATCTTCAAGGAAAAGATTTTTTAATGAGTGTCTAAGAGATTTAACTTTCTGCGACATAGGGTTAATCCCAACAAAGGCACATGAGGCGACATAGCAGGAATCACAACAGAAAACGGAAAAACACACACGTTAAGCCCCCCGTGCCGAGATACGGGTAAAATCTTTCACATCGGCTTTAACTGATTGTGCAGCAAGCATTTTAGGACTTGGTAATCAAACTTTTACCAGGGGTTTAGCGGCGAGCAGTTTTAATCATGCTCTAAGACCCTGACAGCGGTACTACCACAGATTTGACAAGTCCCCGTCAGAATTAGGTCATTATTTTCTTCTCGCATTGAATTCAAAGATAGGGAAACTCCTTGGTGGCAACGACAACACCAAACATTTTTCAGAATCTTGGCTTGGGTTGAGGATGGGATCTGATGCCAGAGTATAAGGGCTTCTGGTGTTAACGATGGATTAGTCATTGATAGGGGTACGAATTTTTATGAGTTTAACGGCGATCGGGGGAATTTAGTTGTGCGTTTGTCGGTAGAATAAGCCGATGATCGAAGTCAAACCATCACCGGAGCGATCATCTTACCGCAACCGTTCGGAGGCTTTAAAATGTCTGGGGTCGGCTCCAAAGCCAGCGTATTTGACGGATGAATAAAGTCGATTGGGTGATTATTAAGATACGTTGTGCACAATTTACTTTGCGTCTGGGCAGACCTTAGATTGGGTGAGGGGAATCGCCCAAGCAACAACAGGAAAAAGTCGCCATTACGCCATTTCCGTTTTTGGCTGATTTTCTCTTCCTTACTACAATAATTCAGCAAAATTCTAAGCCATGACCGTTTCTTCTGGGATTAATACTGCTCAGCCTAAATCGAGCGAGAAAGCAACACTGCCGCCAGCGGATGCAAAACAGCGGGTGAGTACTTTAATGAAGTTTCTCCAGGATGAAATTTGCCAGGGTCTAGAGCAATTAGATGGCAACGGCACTTTTCTCGAAGAGAGTTGGGAACGGGAAGAAGGGGGCGGTGGGCGTTCCCGCGTAATCAAAAATGGTGATTTGCTGGAACAGGGGGGAGTTAATTTTTCGGAAGTTTGGGGGAAATCTCTGCCTCCCTCAATTTTGAAACAGCGTCCGGAAGCGGAAGGACATGAGTTTTACGCCACGGGAACTTCTATGGTTCTCCATCCCCATAATCCCTATGTGCCGACAGTGCATTTGAATTATCGTTATTTTGAAGCAGGGCCCGTTTGGTGGTTTGGGGGCGGGGCTGATTTAACTCCCTACTACCCCTTTGCGGCAGATGCGGCCCATTTCCATCGCACATTAAAAGATGCCTGCGATCACACCCATCATGATTTTTATCCGGTGTTTAAGCATTGGTGTGATGAATATTTTTACCTTAAACATCGCCAGGAAATGCGGGGCATTGGCGGGATATTTTTTGACTACCAAAATGGTCGATCGCCATTGTATCGGGGCCCCCACCAGGATAAAGCAGCGGCCCAATTGAGTGCCCAACTCCCTGAACTTGAGTCTTTAGGCTGGGAAGACCTCTTTGATTTTGCCCAGCGCTGCGGCCAAGCGTTTCTGCCGGCCTATGCCCCCATTGTGGAAAAGCGTCGGGGGACAAACTATGGCGACCGGGAACGACAATTCCAACTGTATCGCCGGGGTCGTTATGTGGAATTTAATTTAGTTTATGACCGGGGTACAATTTTTGGTCTGCAAACCAATGGTCGTACAGAGTCAATTTTGATGTCGTTGCCGCCCCTCGTGCGATGGGAGTATGCTTATCAGCCAGAAGCTGGCTCCCCAGAAGCAGCCCTAACGGAGAAATTTTTGGTACCCCAAGATTGGGCTCATTGGCAAGCAAGCTAGGGTGTTGGGGTTGGACGAATAATTAATTAATTAATTAATTAATGAACACACCGGAATTCGCTTCTTTAACAGCCCAAAGTTTAGAAGATTGCCCCCATGTCCCCTCTTGCAGGGGTAGTCGAAACTGTTAGTTATCCAGTTTTTTTTCAAACGTCTCGACCCCAGAAGAACCAAGCCATTTCCCCAAGCAGGTATTCAAGAAGCTTTTCAGAATCTCTGAAAGCCAAATTTTCTACTAGCTTATCCTGGCGCTTTTCATCCCCATTTCCCTAAGATAATCGGGGCAAACTGTCTGCCGTTTTGTCTGTTGCCGCCCCATTCTTGATACCATGTCCACCCCTACCCATTCTGACCAACATCAAGCGGTTCAATCCCTTTACAATACCTATCCATTTCCTCCGGAACCGTTACTCAATGAACCGCCACCAGGATATAACTGGCGTTGGCATTGGGGGGCTGTTCATAGTTTTTGTACTGGACGGGCCCCTTCCCGGACTGCCATTCGAATTCTAGATGCGGGCTGTGGTACGGGGGTTGGCACTGAATATTTGGCCTATTTAAATCCCAATGCCGAGGTGCATGGGGTTGATCTGAGCAGAGGGGCGATCGCCGTCGCCAAACAGCGGTTACAACAGTCCGGGGTCTGGCGAGAGAGGGGTCACGTTTCATCACCGCTAGAAACGATAGACGCGATTCCAGGACAATTCGACTACATAAATTGTGTCGGGGTGTTGCACCATTTGCCCGATCCCATTGCGGGGATTAAGGCCCTGGCCCCCAAGTTAGCGCCTGGTGGTCTGTTTCACATTTTCGTCTATGCGGAATTGGGTCGCTGGGAAATTCAGCTAATGCAACAGGCGATCGCCTTATTGCAGGGTGAAAAGCAAGGAAATTATGAAGATGGGGTGACCGTGGGTCGGGATATTTTTTCTAGCTTACCCCCAGAAAATCGCTTGCTGAAGCGGGAAAAGGAACGCTGGTCCCTAGAGAATCATCGGGATGCCTCCTTTGCCGATATGTATGTCCACCCCCAGGAGACGGACTATAACATCGAGACCTTGTTTGAGTTAATTGATGCCTCCGGCTTAGACTTTTGGGGGTTTTCTAATCCGGATTATTGGCAACTAGAGAGACTTTTGGGGCGATCGCCGGAGTTGATGGCCAGGGCGGCAACATTATCACCGCAGGAGCAATATCGATTGGTGGAACTGCTAGACCCAGAAATTACCCACTATGAATTCTTTTTGAGTAAGCCCCCCCTCGTCATCACGGATTGGTCCGACGATACGCAACTTCTGGCCGCTATCCCCCAGATTATCCCTGCCTCACTGGCTGCCCAGCCCGGACCTCTTTGATTACAACTACCGACCAGTGACCTTAACAGAAGATGAATATACGTTTCTGCAAGCCTGTGACACCGATGCCAACCCGACGGTGAAAGACGTTTTAACGACAACGCCTGTCGATCTGGCCCTTATTCGCTCCCTCCAACGCCGTCAGCTTTTGATTCTGGAAGACGAGCGTTAGGCTCTCGGATGATGCGATGGAAAAATCCTTCAATCCTTATGCTTGGCTCGACCAATCGTTGCACACCTTAGAACGGGCCCATTGGTATCGTCGCCCCCAAATGATCACCGGTCCGCCCGGTGCAGTCGTTGAGCGTGATGGTCAGGCGTTGATCAATTTTGCCAGTAACGACTATCTGGGGTTGGCCAATCACCCTGCTTTAAAACAGGCAGCCTGTAACGCAGTTAAGCAATGGGGGACGGGGAGCACGGGATCCCGGTTGTTGAGCGGCCACCGGCCTTTACACGAGCAACTGGAAATGGCGATCGCCCGTTGGAAGCAAACCGAGGCCGCCATGGTCTATAGTTCGGGCTATTTAGCCAATATGGGAACCCTGGCCGCATTGGCGGGAAAGCGGGATTTGATTGTGGCTGATGAATACAATCATTCTAGTTTGAAGCGGGGGGCACAATTGAGTGGGGCCACGGTCATGAATTATGCCCATTGTCAGGCAACCGCGCTCGCCTCCCTGTTACAACAGCACCGCCAGCAATACCGCCGTTGTTTGATTGTCACTGATGGCGTATTTAGTATGGATGGAGACCTCTGCCCCCTCCCCCAATGGGTGGCGATCGCCAATCAATATGAAGCCATGTTATTGGTGGATGAAGCCCATGGAACCGGCGTATTAGGCAAAACCGGATCTGGTTGTCGGGAACATTTTCAACTTCCCCCTGGGGACTGGATTCAGGTGGGAACATTAAGCAAAGCCCTGGGTAGCTTGGGGGGATATGTGGCTGGCAGTCGGTCATTAATTGAATTTTTACGCAACCGTTCCCCCACCTGGATTTACACCACCGGACTATCCCCGGCCGATACCGCCGCTGCATTAGCCGCCATTCATTTCATCCAGCGCGACCCCCAAAGACTTGTCAGCTTGCGACGTAATCGCCAAACCCTAGCCCGGGGTCTACAGGCACTCACTAATTTTAAAGTGCAACAATTACCGACGGCTTCCCCCATTCTGTGGCTAGGACTAGACTCTGCTCCCCAAGCCATCCAACTCTCTCAGCAGTTGCAACAGGCAGGGTTTTGGGTTCCCGCCATCCGTCCCCCCACCGTGCCGACCAGTCGTTTACGTTTTTCTGTTATGGCAACCCATACGCCAGAGCAGATTCAATCTTTATTGAAAGCCTTGTCGCGCGAATAAGTTAATACAGTAGGGCACTGACCCAGCAATTACAAGGCAAACCATGGTATGTCTATCGTTCCTATCGTCCGAGTGTGACCTAATTTTGATGTGAGCAGAAACCGCGAATTCCCTTATTGTTTAGAGATTCAATTAATGACTACAGAATTGCAAGTAATGTGGATGATTTTTGATATGTAAATATCAGTGATTTCAAATAATTACTTTATACTTTAACAAAAACTACAATGAATAAATTATCTATTCAAGGTAAAGGTGAAATAACTCAATACTCATGGATTATTCCCCTCGTCATGTGGGGATTACTCTATGTATATCGTCCGTTTTTTTTGGGATTCTATCATGATGATTGGAATATATTAATTTATATGCCACTTAAGTTTTATCCTGAAACCTATTCTCAGGTTTATCCCAGTTTTCCAGATCCCGGATTTTACTTTTTTATTAATTTCTATTCCAATAGGCCCCTAACAGGGTTAGTAAGCTGGCTTCTTTCCTTTATTTGCCATGACTCACCATATAAATGGCATTTTGCCGTTATTCTGACTAATTTGGCAACGGCTTGGTCTATTCGTTTATTAGTCAGAAATTTTTTAACCTTAATTGATGAAAATAAGAAATATTTAGGGGATATTGCCGCTACATTTTGGTTGATTTTGCCGTGGTCAATGGCGATTAATACTTGGCCGACCTTAATTCCAAATCAGTTAACAATTATTTGTTTTAGCTTGAGTGGTTATTTTTTGTTTGGTGCTTGGAAAGATCATAAAATCGGTTGGTTTCGCCCTGCTTTATTTTTTTTACTGAGCTGTTTAAGCTATGAGTCATTCTATGGTCAGTTTATTATTTATATACTAATCGGCTTCATTTATGGCATACACAAGAAAAATGGCGCAGTATCATTGATGCTGCCATTACTGGGTTTTGGTTTTTCCCAAGCCCTTGTCATTCTATTTAATCGATTTGGTGGTGTACTTATTCAACATGCAGTGAGGAAAACGTTAAATAAAGATTGGCTCCATTTATGGCTCTCGTCATTAAATAATTTACCTGCAACTTTACTAGAAAGCTTTACTACCCTTAGATCTTTTGTAACGGTCATCTTAGTGATAGGGATATTGGTTTTTATCTTGGCTTGCTTTGAGCAGTTCATGGGACATTCGCAACAGAAAAAAATAGCGGTTATTAAAGCATTTTTAGCACTACTTTCGTTTATGTTAGGTGGCATAATTGCAGTTGCGGTTTATAGTGTTGCAGGTTATCCAATGTTTGGTATTGGTTTAGCATCCAGAGTCACATTAAGTCTTAGTTTTTGGCTGATTTTAATGTTGATCCCAGCGTCACTTATCATCATAAACTCGCGCCTATTTCTTAGGAGAGCTGGTCTAATTGTTGCCATCAGTGGACTATTATTTATGAGTGGCGCAACGACAATACAATTACAATCTTGGATAAAAAGTTGGGATATTCAGCAAGATATTTTAGCATCAGCACCCCTGAATAAAATGCAAAAAATAAAAGCAAATTCTTTTGTTCTTCTTGAGGGTTATCCCCAATATTATCAGGGGGTCATAGTATTCGAAAACGAATGGGACATTAATTCTGCCATGAATTATTCTTATGCATTACCGTCTAATACCCGTTTCATTCCCCTAAAAAAAGAATTAGTAATTAGTTGGGATGGTCAAACTCTTCAGCAGATTTCACCAAATTACTGGAAGTTTTCCTATGAAGGGGATGAGGTGTGGATATGGAATTACCAAAATCAAAGTTTTAGAAAAGTCACTCCTCCGGCCCGAGTCATTGGCTCGGTCTAGTCATATAGCTGGTTGACGGCATTGGTCTTTTAATGAAGGATATGGCGCTGAAATCATTACTGGGCAAAAATTTAGGGCTTCGAGTTATTGCAATCCATTGAAATCATTACCTGGCAATCATTTCAGGCGATCGCGCCCCTTTTGTGAACCAATGCCTAAGTAAGTGGGGGCAGCAATAGTCCACCAAGCGAGGGCATAGGATTGGGTTTGAATGCGCCCTCCCTCCGGCGATCGCACCTGGATTTGATACTGTCCGGTGGCGGGAATGGGACAAAAGAAATGTTCCACATTATCCACACGGCTGCGGGACGCACAGGTGACTGATTTCCCTCCATCAGTGCGGACGAGGGCTAAATCAAGATTGGTTAAAGAAGCTGCCTGCAATGTTTCCCCTGGGTCAAACTGTTGATTACCATTCGTGTCCTGCAAATTTACCTGTCGGGGCCAAACGAGGGTTACTACGGCGTAACTCCCTTGAAGCAAAGGAGCTACCAATGAATAGGTCTGGGGAGTGGTGGAAATTTGCCCATAATGCCAGGCGATCGCCGGAACGGATTGTTGGTCAGGGCTGTGGGAACCGGCTTGGAATTGTTGCAAGGCTCTTAAGGCATTGAGCTGCCCCCCTCCTAACTGCAAATCGAGGGGAATGCGTTCATTGATAAATGCTGATTTTTCTAGCCAATGACGATTGTGTTTGTCAAAAAGTGTATAGGTTGTCCCTAAACTAGCATGACGAATTTTAACGGCAGAATTAATCAATATTGCTTTCATTACCTCCGGGCGACGGGTGGCCACTGTCCACTGGGAAGATGGGGCCGGCTGGGTCAATTGGCGATCGCCATACTCCTGTAAAAGTGCCACCGTTCCCGTGACCAACGGAGCTGCAAAACTGGAGCCAGTCTGAATATCTAGCTTGCCATTGATGTCGTACAGGGGAAAGTTGCTTCCTGGTGCCACCAGATTGACCCCTTGGCGCTCCTGAGTATTAATCTCCTTGCGGATTAATCGCCGGCCAATCCCCACCGGACGCTGACTTAAATTTGAAAACCCCAATCGGTTATAAATTCCCTCACGATCACGTTGCCCTTTCCCCTGCTGGGAAGACATGGAAAAGGCGATCGTCATACCGTTGTAATGATCGGTGGGAATGGGAATGCCGCCAGTCCCCTGATTCCCCGCCACAACAAACAGCACCCCATAACGGTGACTTAACCAATCTAAGCACAAGGTTAATAGAGCATTGCCATCCAGCGTAGGGGTTTCCCGTTCATCTCGCTCCAGCTTTTCCCCATAACTCAGGTTAATAGCCCGCACATCCCCGCCGTTCCGTTGACTAAGAAACTGGGCTGCCTGACACTGTTGGGGTTGCTGATTTTGCTTTAGGGGACTCAGGGCTGTGCTGTATAGCTTAGCGCCGGGGGCAACGCCCGGATACCGTTTATCCTGACTGATCATCATTTGGGCCACCATCCCTGCATGGCTGTCCAGATGACGATTTTTCGGAACAAGTTGCTCTAAGTGAAACAAACCCGCTAAACGATAGGGGGGATTCCATCGCCCCAATTTATCCCAGTGATATTGCACTGGACGCTTCATTTCCATCTGTCCTATCGCAATCTTATGCCCCGTTAAGGAATAAGGCGATCGCCGGAGGTACAGACTATTGATGCCCCCTTCTCCTAAATACGAGGCAGCAGCCACGGGATAAGCAACAGCCGTAACACCGATGACTGCCCCCAGAAGTTTTTGTAGGATGTTTAGATAGGGCAACGGGAACAAAAAATGGTGGGTCAAATGAGGGGCTTGATGCCCCAACGATAGGCCTTGATGAATTGGGATTAACGACTTAATTAAAGTTTTGTGCCACAGCTAGAACAGAAACGGTGGGTCATGGGATTTTGGGTGTGGCAGTGGGCACATTCTGACAACCGTTGATCCGCATCTTTTAGCGACACCTCCGGTAATCCCAGCATTTGGGCGCTGCTTTTTCCGGGAGCAATCATCGGATAGCAGTTTTCATCTTTTTTAACCACCACATCCATCACCACTGGGCCATCATGGGCTAGCATTTCGGCGATCGCCGGGGCGAGGTCATCGGGCTTACTGACCGTAATGCCACGAATACCATAGGCTTGGCAGAGTAGATTGATGTCAGGCATCCCCTGCTGCATATTGGATGCAGAGTAACGCTCCCCATAAAAGGTTTGCTGCCACTGCCGCACCATTCCTTGCCAACCATTGTTGAGAATGATGGTTTTCGCCTTGATGTTGTACTGAGACAGGGTTCCCAGTTCCTGGAGATTCATTTGGAAGCTCGCATCCCCACTGATGCAAATCACTGGCTCATCTTCCACTGCCACCTGGGCCCCCATGGCCGCTGGTAGACCAAACCCCATCGTGCCCAAGCCAGCACTGGAAATCCAACGGCGGGGACCATTTTTTAAAAACTGAGCAGCCCACATTTGATGTTGTCCCACATCGGTGGTGTAAAAAGCGTGGGGGGCTTGCCGCGCTAACTCCACAATCACTTCCTGGGGAGAAATCTGACCCTCGTAATGGGGAGCCACCAGGGGGTAATCCACCCGCCAGCGCTCAATGCGATTTAACCAGGGTTGAGTTTGGTGGGGATGGCTGGGGTAATCCAATTCCCGTGCCCGTTGCAATAGTTGCTCCAGCACATGGCGCACATCCCCCACAATGGGAACGTCAGGCTTACGGTTTTTTCCCACTTCCGCTGGGTCAATATCGATGTGAATCACTTTGGCACGGGACGCAAATTCATCGAGTTTGCCCGTTACTCGGTCGTCAAATCGTGCCCCCACGGCGATTAATAAATCACACTCACTCACGGCAAAGTTGGCATAGGCTGTTCCATGCATTCCCAACATGCCCACTGATAGGGGATTATGCTCATCGAATGCCCCTAATCCCATCAGGGTAGTAGTGACGGGGAGTTGGAACCGTTCAGCAAATTCTTCGACTTGGGCATGGGCATTGGCAGCGATCGCCCCCCCGCCGACGTAAAGTAGCGGTTGTTTCGCGGCATCTATCAGACTCAGGGCTGCATTGATTTGACGAATATTGCCAATGACGGTGGGGCGGTAACCGGGGATATCGACGTTGCCCGGTTCAATGGGGACATAATCACATTCCTCTGAGCCCACATCCTTGGGTACGTCGATTAAAACTGGCCCTGGCCGCCCGGTGCTGGCCAGATGAAATGCTTCCGCGACAATACGGGACATATCTTTCGCATGGCGCACCACATAGGAGTGCTTGACAATCGGTAACGTGATGCCGAAAATATCGGTTTCCTGGAACGCATCACTGCCAATCATGGCCCGTCCCACCTGTCCGGTAACCACCACCATAGGAATGGAGTCCAAATGGGCGTTGGCAATGCCTGTCACTAGGTTGGTTGCTCCCGGCCCGGAAGTCCCAAAACAGACCCCCACTTTCCCCGTTGCCCGCGCATAGCCATCTGCCGCGTGGGATGCCCCTTGTTCATGGCGTACCAAAATATGTTGAATATCGCCTTCCGCTTCTGCCCGATATAATTCATCATAAATGGGCAGAATTGCCCCACCGGGATAGCCGAAAATATGTTTCACCCCATGCCGCTTCAGACTGTCAATCAGCGCATAAGCGCCAGACCGTTTTTGACTCATCGGCGGGGTATGGGAAACGGCGTCAGACGGTTTAGGAATGGATGCAACCACAGGAAAATTCGCTATGTGCAGCGGTAAATGAACTCCCTTAATTTTAGTGTTGTTGCTTACAATACGCAGACTTTTTTCAAGAAATCGACACATTTATATTCCCCTTCTTCTATGACTCCGGATTCTTTAAAGCACCTCTTGTCGGCGATCGCCACCGGGGAAATCACACCAACGGCGGGATACGACCAGTTAAAAAATCTCAGCTTTGAAGTGATCGATGAGTTTGCCAAGGTGGATCATCAACGCCAATTACGCACCGGATTTCCCGAAGTCATTTGGGGACCAGGCAAAACGCCAGAACAAATTGCACAAATCATGGAGGTGATGGCAGCAAAAAATCCGGTGGTTATGGCCACCCGTATTGAGCCTACCGTTGCGGAGTTATTGACGGAGCGCATTCCGTTGTTGAATTACTATGCCCAAGCCCGTATTTGTGCCGTGGTGCGATCGCCCGTTGAGGTTCATCATCCGGGGGTCATGGGAATCCTCAGTGCAGGGACGGCGGATCTCCCCGTTGCTGAAGAAGCGGCCGTCACTGCGACGCTGTGCGGTTTCCAGGTCAAACGGCTATGGGATGTGGGGGTGGCTGGAATTCATCGGCTATTGAGCCACCGGGAATTGATCCAGCAAATGGATGTCTTGATTGTTGTAGCGGGGATGGAAGGCGCGTTACCCAGTGTGGTGGCTGGCTTGGTGGATTGTCCAGTGATTGGGGTTCCCACTAGCATCGGTTACGGAACCAGTTTTGGCGGTGTTGCACCGTTGTTAACCATGTTGAACTCCTGTGCGGTGGGAATTGGCGTGGTCAATATTGATAATGGATTCGGGGCAGCCATGTTGGCCGGACAAATTTTACGGCTGGGTCAGCGTCTCAGTCGTTCGTAAACGAACCGTCAAAATTGGATTAGCCAAGCCGGAATGACTAACGGATCTCCCCGGAGCCATGCCACCCCGATCGCCAACCCGAGACATCCCAGTAACGTGATGCCCAGTAATCCCAAGGCAAATATTTCCCCTGCTGACAAAGGGCGGTCACTGGGGTCTAGGTAAGCAGAATTAGAAACTTTTTTTTCAGACGTGGCCGCAGTAGGTTCCAGGGGGGCTTGGATCACATTCCACCGGGAGTAGCCAATTTGTAAATCATAGATAGCCCGGCGATCGGGATTGCTCAACGTTGCGTAGGCTTCATTCAAACGCTGAAACTTAACCGTTGCGATGTCGGGCGCTAATTGGGTCGTGTCAGGATGATAGCGTTTGCTCAGTTCACGATAGGAACGCCGCACTGCCAACGGCGTCGCAGCCGGGTGTAGCCCGAGCACGGCGTAGTAACTATCGGCTAAGCGGGTTTGGGGTGGTAGGTTCGCTTGGTTAGAGGGACGGGACGGGGACGACACAGGACAGGTTAAGGTTTACAGTAAATTGACAGTAAAAAAATCTAGCCATTTGAGTTTGACTTATTTTAAATGAGTTTTTTGATTGCCCGCGCTCAGTCCTGCTTGCTTCCGTTGACTCGTCGTCTTCGTCAATTTTTCCTGTTAATGCTTCTGGTAATTGGACTCTGGAGTAGCGGACTGTCTCACTTTCATCACAATTCATTGGCGATCGCCGCCCTGGATGATGACCGCTACGATGGCAATATTTTTGTCGTATATGCCGGCAACGGTTCCTTGGTTCCGCCCCGTTTAACTCTGGCGGAATCCTTTCAGCGCCAGTTGCCCGTTATTCTGGTTTACTACCTCGACGACAGTAAAGACTGTAAGCAATTTGCGTTTATTGTTAACCGTATCCAAGAATTTTACGGTAGGGCCGCTAGTATCATTCCCATTTCCGTAGATAGCATTCCCGACCAAGGAAAGTTTTCCAAAACTGATCCCGGCTTTTACTACACTGGCTCCGTTCCCCAGACCGTCATCCTTGATCAGAACCGCAATAAAATTTTTGATCAATCCGGCATCGTTAAATTTGAAGTGGTTGATGATACATTGCGAGAGTTATTTGATCTACTTCCTCGAGAAGAGTCGGTAGAGCTAAAACAACGCACATTTAATGAATTTAATAGTGAGTTAGTCTCTGAATAGGATGCATTGATGGAAATGTCTGGATTTCAGCCCCTTGGGGTCATCAAGATCGACGGCAGTTGGCTATTCTCGCGCCGCTAGATCTTCGCAGACTCACTATACTCTTTGCAGCTTGAAATACACGACAGATGGAGTCCTTTGTCAGCGATTAACCGCCCTGACTCTAGGCTCTGCGTCAGTCCTATCCCCATGCAATTCGTCGCGTTATCTACACCACCGAATTTTTGAAACGCGACGAATCGTTCTTTCCTCAAAATCACGGTTACCTTTGCCATCCAAACGCCAGGGAAGACACAAAATAATTTCAGTTTCTCGATCCTAGCTGCTGCCTACTATCGGTTAGGATCAAGCCTAAACTTTTTGGATTTTTTCTTGCATTTATGCCCCGTAGACCCCCTCCTCGCTACAATCCTCCTCCCCGACCGCCCTACGACCGTGATCGAGAATATAGCCCTGTCTCCGGTGGTGGCTCCAAAGGAATTTTCAACCTTAACTATGGCACGATCGCCTTATTTGGCGGGATTTTTGTGTTGGGCATTGGAGTCGGTATCGGATTTAGTTCAACCGCCAGCTTTAACCCAGAAAATGTGGCTTCGAGGGAAGTGATTGACCGTAGTGCCCCCAATGCTGATGTTTGTGTTCAATTTGGGGCTTCGGCGATCGTCACAGATATGCGGGTCTTTGTGACATTAAACCCCTTTAATGTCTATGTCTCCCAGCCGATCATGCAACCAGGTTGTGTATTGCGGCGCAATAATTGGAGTATTTTGGAACGGCAGAAATTGGTAGATTCTCGCCAGGTGGGTGATTGCAAAAACCGGATGAATACCTTTGGCTTCACCGGCCCCTTAGAAGGCAACCCCAAGATTGATTGCATTTATCAAAATGAAGCTGCAGGCAATTTCTTCACTAATCAACCAGGAGCCGTCGGGCCACGGCCTGAAACCAATGACTTCTAGAGGGGATGAAGAAGTCGCCCCCACTCCAGGCGATCGCCACCTGAGTAGAGTCGCAAAAAATGACAAATTCAGACATCTGGCAAAAACAGCGTGTCAGGGATTGCTATCTCGATTTATCTTTGCCCGCCAACCAGAAGATGCAGAATTAACCCACTTTTTCTGATGCGGACTCTTGGGCTTCCCCTTCCTCTAACTGCGCCTGCATTTTGACGGAATCCTCAATCTTTTGGGCTTCTTTTTTGAATTCCGTTTCAAACTCTTTTGATGCCTCTTGGAATCCCCGCAGTGCTTTCCCTAGGCTACGCCCAATTTCAGGCAGTTTTTTCGGGCCGAAGACGAGGAGCGCAATGACAAAAATTACCCCCATTTCGGGTAAGCCAATACCAAAAATATTCATGAGTTACAGAAACGGTAGCGGTTTAAAATACGGTTCCTTAGACTCTAACAGTTGAATGCTGTTCTCAGGGTTAGAAAGGCCCACTCCATCAGGCGATGAATCCCAGTGAAGTTAAGGATGGGTATGGGTAAAAAAAATTGAGGCTGGGGTGGTAGCGCTCCTACTGAAACAGCCCGAACCCGGGCTTGTTGGTTCCATCTGCTAGGAGCTAAAAGAGTGTGTAAATGAAGGGGGCGATCGCCGAGCCTTGGGTGAAAACAATCAGAGCGCCTAAGAGAACTAGCGTGAGAATGAGGGGTAAAAGCCAATATTTTTTACGTTCCCGCAAAAAGCCCCAGACATCTTGTAGCAGTTCAATGAAGCCTTCCATAACTCTGATGACGTTACATTTCTAATGACAAACTTTTGGAGCCATGACCGGATTATGTCCTGGTTGCTTCCGACCCTATTAACCCATATCTTTGCCACTATATTGACCAATCAATCTTTTTGTTTTGGACGAATTGGATGAATACTAGCGTAGAGCGAAATAATCAGCTAGCCCAACGACCGCAAGGAAGGTTGACAAGACTTAAAGCTAGCGTTTAAAACTAACGGGGTTTTGATCTCGGCGGTGTCGGACTGGAATGGGCTCACTTTGGCGATCGCCATCCAGAGCGGCGGTATTTTCCAAGGCTTGGCGGAGATGCTTGGCAGCATAAATCGACATGTCCCGTGGAACGTTCACGCGGTCCCGTAAATAACGCAGACTGCTATCACTCCCTGTCGGGGGATGACAGGTTTCCCCCGTCATGAGGTGGGTTAAGGCAGCTCTCAAGGCGGGGTCAATGATTTCTGCACCACCGGGGTTGACGGCAATAATCGCGGCTCGATGCTTCAACATCCGAGCTAAGGCTTCCTGTCGCGCCGTGGCCGGTTCTGGGTATTTGACATCCGGCAAGCCAGACCACGGCCCTTGATCCACCCATTCTTGATTACGATGGGCTTCCGGAGAATTATTCGACCAACAGCCTCCCATTTGGGGCGGTAAATCGTGGACATGGGTATGAAAATCGCTTTGGGTACCGCGATAGGTCGGACGGCTTTCCATGGCATCAAACCAGGCACTGAAAACCGGATTTTCTTCCCGCAAGGCGTAACCTTTGTAGTAAAACAGGCTCGCATTCATCCGTTCGACATAGGGGGTAAACACCACATCGGCGGTGCTGAATTCGGCTAAAAAGTAAGGCCCCGGGGTGTCGGCGATCGCCGCTTCCACTTGCCTGACCTCGTCCATAAAGGCCAGACGATTTCGTTTATCTGAGCCGGGCAACATGGGAGGGTAACAAAGCCAGTTGCACCAAGCGCGAAATAATTGTCTTTCTAGGCGACGCAGCGGCAATACTGTTGGATGTTGCAGACCCCAGACCAATGGGCCAAACGCCTGCTCCAGCGCCCCTAAAATATCGTCACTTTCGGTAATCAGGGTGCCGTCCAAGTCGAGAGCGGGCAACATTCCCGATGGCACAATGCGTTTATACCAAGTCTCCTTATCGCCGTAGCAAAACATGGTGACTTTTTTCACCCGATAGGGAATTTGCTTTTCCTCTAGCCATAGCCAGACCTTTTGACAGTAGGGGCACCAGGCGTGATTATCGCGATAGAGGGTCACGCGCACCGCCGACTCGGATTGTCCAAAAAGTCTTATGTCGGCTTGGGCATTGGTGGGGCCATTAATGGGGTCGGTCGTATAGTCACGAAGGGCTTCAAATTCTGACCAAGACAGGGGGGCGGTGGGCATAATAAGGGGGAAATGACAGACAATTAACGGCAATAAATTACCAAAGAATTGTTTAAGATTTTACAATAGTTAATAATTGGTAGCTTATACTCTGAGTGCTGACACTAGACTGGCTCAAACTTTGCTAATTGTTTTCCTGAAGCACAATCCTGGGTTTCTGGAATAACCGGTCTCAATGGATCGCCCGGTTTAGCCAGATGCAATCCCTCGGAATTGCGCCTTGTTATGATCAACCTACAGAGGACAGTTTTGTCTGTGTCATAGTGGCTAGTGGCGCTAATGATTACCCCTAATTTGTCCGCTGATTATTTTCTTCCCTAACTGTGATTTTTAAACTTCCTGTTGCTGTGAAACCGGGTATCCCCATCAAGTCCCAACCCGCTACGTCCCGGAGAGTGGGGCGTGGGTCGCAGTGGCAGCGACAGTTTCGCTATTATTATGTCCGCTTAATTCGTCTCCAGAGTACTCCCCATGCCCTCGCCCGGGGATTAGCAATCGGGTGTTTTGCGGGAATGTTTCCGTTCTTTGGGCTGCAAACGGCGATCGCCTTGGTATTGGCTATTCCGTTAAAGGGCAATAAGTTGCTGGCCGCAGCAGCGACTTGGATTAGTAATCCCCTGACCTATGTGCCCCTCTATTGGTTTAACTATCAGTTAGGGCAATCGCTCTTGGGTCGGGATGGACCAGCTTTTGCCGAACTGGACTGGCATTCTGGGGAATTGCTGGAATACACCAGTAATGCGGCGATCGTCTTGTTGGTGGGGTCAACTGTCGCCGGAACCGTTGTTGGGATGGCGGCTTATTTCCTGGGGCTACGGGGGTTTACGATTTTGCACCATCGACACAATCGGAAAAAGTAACTTTCCTCGACGGACTTTACTCTGTTGCCGTTGGGCGATTTTGATAGCAGCGCGGGATATTGACTCTGTCGGGTCAAGGGATCTATAGGCTCTTGTCGGCCTGTCCTTATTTTTTGTTGGAGGGGATGAAGACGGGCAAAGCCAACTAAAATTATGATTCGTGTTTGTCGCTGGCGGAATTTAATAATTATGCTGCGGTGTGGGTAAAGCAAGCGGTGTGGGGCATGGTGCCGTAATTTTATCCCCACAAATTCGAGGATAAAATTCATGTTTTGAAGGTGTTGATTGCTGATCCTAAAGCATGATATTTAAAAAGAGTTGAGTCATTGACCGAAAATTCCATCCCAAGAATTACCGGAGTGTTAATTGCGTACTTGACGGTCTTCCCATCTTCCCGCTAAAAACGGAGAGTAGGGACAAGAATCCCCCCCTCTTTTGTTGAGCTTAAAAGTAGAATATTGAAAGCGACTTTGCCCAATAGCTGAAACTCACTCTGCTCAGGAATAACGACTTGTGCTCTATCTGGCTGAAACGAAAAAACAAACCAAAAATTTTTTGGGTAGCTATAAAACTGAGCTAAGACTCCTAGCCTGTAAGCACAGCGATGAGACCTGGAGCGCGGTACCAACGGAGGAAGTCTTCCAAACGGAAGAAATGAATTGGGAAGCCAAAGAAGGAACGCTTTGGATGCTTAATCTTAGTCATAATCGATCGCTCCAGGGAGCACCGGATTTTGCGGCACCAGAACTCATACGACAATTACAAAAATTGTCTCGTTTGTCTGAAAAAATCAAGGATCAGCAGGGAAAAATTGATAGCTGGCGGGAGTCCCTCACCTTTCAGTCTCAAGAGCTACATAAACGAGAAGTGGAGATTGAGGCGCGCGAGTCGGAACTGGAGGAACAATCTACGCTTGTCACCCAAATCGAACAGCAACAATATGAAGTCGATCAGGCTTGGCAGCGTTTTGATCAAGAGCAGAGTCAATTAACTGAACTTAAGCAGCAATTTGGTTCATTGCTGGAGAGTAGCCCAGAGAATCGAGACCTGTTACAAGCGCTCCTACAGCGCTTAGGTGCCTATCCAGAAGCCGTTTCTAAGTTGACTCAAGTGATTGCCGCTGCCCGTCAGGGTTCGGAAGAACAGCAGGCTCTGTTTAATCAACAGTGGCAGATGTTGTCTGATACGGAAACTGCGCTAGAGAGACAGCAGATGGAATTACAGCAACGCAGCGAATTATTTACCCTGCATCAACAGGAATTGGACAACATTCGATCAGAGTTGGATAAAGCCAAGATTCAATTTCAGCTAGAGCAGCAGGTTGTACACAATGACCAAAAATTATTGGCACAACTCAACCATGAAATTACTGCAGCAGATGTCCTACAAACTAATCTGTATCGTTTAGCGACAGGGGCTTTAGCGGTAGAGCCAGAGTCTCAATTTGGGCTAGAAGCGCTCGAAGAAATCCCCTTAGGTGAACTGGAAACAACTGTGCAAGATTTACAAAAAGATCTAGACAAGTTAGTTAATTTTGTGAATGACCAAGAAGAGGAACTCACCTATAAGTACGAGGAAGTAGAAGCGATTCGACAAAATTTAGTGGCTACCGATGAGTATAGTCGTATCACTCTGGAGCAAGAACTGAGTGAAGCTCAAGAACAGCAAAAAATGCTCAATGAAACCTTAATTGGGCAGCGCCATAATTTGAAAGAACGCCAAAGTTTTTTTCTCCAGCACTTAAAAGTTCTCCGCCGTCGACAGGGAGTAATCGATCTCGACGAGGGAATTCCCAACATTGACTTGGAGCCCGTTATCCAACAATTAGAATCCCGAAAACACCTCCTGCAAAAAGAACAGGTCGACCTGGAAGTCAAGTTAGAGAGTGCGCAACAAACCTTAAATGAAATTGGGTCAATGATTACTCAATTCGATCAGATGCAACAAGAAAAACAAGTGATCTTTGACCAAGAAAGCCAAGCGTTGGAGGCCGTTCGCCACGAAATCATTCATCTCGAAGCCCGCAATCTTCTTCTGCGTAAGATTTTGCAACCCTTGCAGGATCAATTGGATATTATTAGCCCCAGCATCCAGGAAATGAATGCGCTAATTTTGGGGGAGTAAGATCCATTTTTCTATGGCCGCCATATTTCCCGCCATTGTGGCAGTCAGTTTTGTCGTTCTTTTAGGGATTATCGTTGGACGAACCCTAAATCCAGACCAGACGACCCTATCTAAATTAATTGTCTACATTCTCTCCCCTGCCTTAATTGTAGATAGTCTCTATCAAACTCAATTGTCTTGGGAAGAGGCGATCGCCATTTTAGGGGTTTTAGCGATTACGAGCATTGTTTTATATGGCATTGTTTGGGGGTTAACACGGCTACGACCCCAGTCTGTTCCGACGCAAAAAAGTTTTATGTTGGCTACCATGCTGCCGAATAATGGCAATATTGGCTTGCCACTAGTTGCCTTCGCCTTAGGAGAAACGGGACTGGAGCGGGCGGTAATTTATCTCATTGGCTCCTCGATTTTATTGTTTGGTGTCATGCCCCCATTACTCGCCAATGTGGAGCATTCAGGGGGCTTTGGCGATCGCCTCCAGACTTCCCTCCGTACAACGTTAAAACTGCCATTAATTTGGGCCATTCTGGGCGGACTGAGCCTACGTGTTTTTTCCGTAAATTTACCGGATACCTTGGAAGCTACCCTGCATCAACTGGGGCAATCATCAATCATTATCTGTTTAATTTTGCTGGGCGTTCAACTCAGTCATACCTCAATTTCATTACAGCGATTTGAACTCTGTGTTTTGCCGTTACGGCTGCTAATTGGCTGGCCCCTCGCCTTTGTCGCGGCCTGGAGCTTACAGCTACCGCAATTGGATTTGAAAGTGGTTGTACTGCAAAGTGCCATGCCTGTGGCCATTAACGCCGTCGTGTTGGCAACGGAGTTTGGGGGAGATGCGGCCAAGGTTTCCCGGAGTGTGGTTGCTTCTACTTTTTTTGCACTGGTGACCCTGCCCTTCATCCTAGAAGTATTGGTAAAGATCTCGTGATGCAACAGCTTTTGTATAAAATGTTACAGAATTTATGCTATAAATAGTAGTGAGGGTAATTTAAATCAATTTTTTAGCAATCATTTTTGGAGGTGTTAATTATGTCTACCCAACAACAAGCACGCGCACTCATGATGCGTCACCACAAATTCGTAAAAAATCGTCAACAATCCATGCTATCCCGTGCTGCGGCTGAAATTAGTGTGGAAGTAGAAAAAGACTTTTGGACGACCATCCAAGGCAAACCCCAATCGGGTTTCCGCAACGACTATGATCGTAGTGGTGCAGCTCTGAGCTAGAAGGCGTCAGTTTCCTCGTCCGTTGCGTATTAAATTCTATTGCAGTTCCCTCCGCGGGAACTGTTTACCAGAGGGGCGGCTGTTTTGTTAATGGCGACTGTCCCTATTGTCGTCAAGCCCAACAAAACCGAGAGGCACTGGTCTGCTAAGTAAGAGTTAAGAGTTCTTGATAACCTACATGCCGCACTCACATAGATCAGTCTTTTTTGTTCCAGATTATATAAGTCGGTAGGCGTAATTAAACTGAATATAGATTCAAGCTGGGCAAGGGTTACAGGGCGATTTATGCTACAAATGATTGAGCCTACTTACTTAATACCACTCAAACTGCTATCAAGAAGGTGTTTCGGAGAAGTCGGAACCTGCGGAATGTAGGTTTCAAAATTCCCTTTTATTTATCTCCCAACTCTTTAACGCCGCCTAGCAACATCGCTAGTCCCGCAATGAGAATTAAAAGTGCGAAGCCACCTAAAAGCCAATCGAGATTACTGGTTTCCATGATCAGGGAAAAGGAATAATTTTGTGATTGAAAGCCGAACAATTATCATGTCGCCTGCTGGTCTTTAGCTCTCCACTTTTAAGGTCATCTGTAAAGCCGGGGTCATTGAAAAGTCGATGTTTTGGATTCCCTTTCAGTCGAAATTTACAATGCTTGCAGAAAAAAAAGGAATCCCGATGGCGATCGCCTTAAAGTTGGCCAAAACCTTTCTTTTTCTTTTTCTTGGCTTTTTTCTTCCCCCCCGTCTTATAGCCCCGGAAACCAGGACGGGGAGCCCCACCACCACCAAACATTCCACCCATTCCGCCCATCCCTGGCATACCGCCGCCCATCCCCGGCATAGCAGGCATACCACCCCCCATTCCCATTTGTTGCATGAAGGAACGCATCCGGGAAAAGTTGGAAATTAATTTAGACACATCGGACTCCTGGTGACCAGAACCTTTAGCAATACGACGACGACGATTAGGCGACTTAGCCAGTAGGTCAGGATTTTTGCGCTCTTCCACCGTCATCGAGTTGATCATTGCTTCTGTGCGCTTCAACTCCGTTTCCCCTTTTTCAATATCACTGCCACTCAACTTATTCATCCCCGGAATCATTTTCAGTAAGCCACCAAAAGACCCCATCTTTTTCATCAAACGCATTTGTTTAATGAAATCATCAAAATCAAAACTCGCTTCAAGAATTTTATTTTGTAATTGCTCCACATCGGCAATATCGATTTCCTCCTGCGCTTTTTCAACAAGGGTAAGCACATCCCCCATATTGAGAATACGACTGGCCATACGGTCAGGGTAAAACGGCTGCAGTGCCTCTACTTTTTCTCCAACCCCCACGAACTTAATGGGTTGCCCAGAAATTTGTCGAACCGATAGCGCTGCCCCTCCCCGCGTGTCCCCATCCAGTTTGGTGAGAATTGCACCGGTAATTCCAATTTCTTCATGAAAGGTATGGGTCAGGTTCGCTGCTTCCTGCCCGGTCATGGCATCCACCACCAGGAGGGTATCGTCAGGATTCACCGCCTGCTTAATTTGGGATAATTCCGCCATCATAGCAGGATCAATCTGTAACCGCCCGGCCGTATCAATGAGGACGGTGTCTACCTCTAATTCTTTCGCTTTGGCCACTCCCTGCCGGGCAATCTCGACGGGATTGATATCAGTGCCTAACTCAAAAACGGGGACATCAATCTGTTTTCCCAAGGTTTTTAACTGATCGATCGCCGCCGGACGATAGACATCAGTGGCAACCATTAAGGCTTTTCGGTCTTGTTTACGGAGATAAAGCGCCAACTTCGCCGTCGCCGTCGTTTTCCCCGTTCCCTGTAACCCCGCCATCAAGATCACCGTAGGAGCCTTCTCCGCCTGAGCCAGAGGCACATTGCTCTCCCCCATCAGGACAACTAACTCGTCATAGACAATTTTGATGAACTGTTGGCCAGGATTGACTCCTGTAATAACATCAGCCCCTAATGCTTTCTTTTCAACGTCTTTAACAAAGCCTTTAACCACCTGTAGATTGACGTCCGCAGCTAATAATGCCCGCCGTACTTCCTGCAGAGTTTCTTTAATGTTGCTGTCGCTGATTTTGTCTTGACCCCGGAGCTTTTTCCAGGCATCTTCTAAGCGGTCGGCGAGTGCGTCAAACATAGACGGAGTTAGGAGTTCAGAAAAAAAGGAGAAACAATGTCTTTAAAACAGCATAACTTTTTGAAGTAGGGGTGACAAATTGAGTCCGCCTTGGGGCCATGATCAATGCATGAACCTGATCGCTAAATGCCATTTTGCCGCCCTACTTGTGAATTCGTGAAATCCAACACCTTATACGGCAGAGAATTTTCAACGATAAAAAGTCAAGATCGCTTGCATATTCTGTCCTTATGCATTGAAACGGGAAGTCATACAGAAAGGACAATCAAGCCATTCCTGTCGGAGCTCCGCCTGACAAACGGAACAGGTCAATGCACTCTTCCGTTTCGCCCGGAGTTCGGACTCCAACCCTGTGTCGGTGAATGTAACCCGTTCAACTTCTTCGAGGGTTGTGTACCCTTCCTGTACAAGGTTCAGGCTGTAAGCCAGCAGGGTAATCATGCCCTCTTCCACCGCACAGTCTTTAATACGGTCTGTGGTTGCTCCTTCATTAATTAACTCTGCAATTCTTTCTGAATTACGCATGACCTCATAAACCCCTACCCGGCCTTTATAACCACTGCCGCTGCATTTTTCACACAAATTATCCTGTTCTCGCGCTTCATGAATTTCATCAGGAGTCAAGGTATTGGCTTTATAAAATGTGGTTACCGTTTCATCCCGTGATACGGAAAAACCGAAACGGGAGAGTTCATCCCTTGATGGATGGTAAGCAATGCGGCAAGTTGTACAAACTCGCCGCATTAATCGTTGGGCTAAAACCCCCAGAAGTGAACCAGACACCATAAAGGGTTCGATCCCCATTTCATCTAGACGGGCGATCGCTCCAGCGGCATCATTGGTGTGGAGAGTGGTTAAAACCAAATGGCCGGTTAACGCAGCCTCAATCGCCGTTTTGGCGGTTTCCTTATCCCGTGTCTCGCCCACGAGGATTACATCAGGATCTTGCCGCATAAATGCCCTCAGAATATTGGGGAAGTCCATGCCTTTTTCCCTAATCACTTGTACCTGGGTGATGCCAGGCAGGGCGTATTCAATGGGGTCTTCCGCCGTATTGATATTAATTCCAGCACTGTTGCGTTCCGCCAACACCGAATAGAGGGTAGTGGATTTTCCTGAACCCGTTGGCCCCGTCACCAACAAAAGACCATAGGGGCGAGCTGCCAACTCTCGAACCGTTTTAAGGGTTTCTTCATTGGTAATTAAGAAGTCTAGACCTAGCTGGGTAGCCGAGTTATCCAAAATCCGTAAGCATACCTTTTCCCCATAGCGGCTAGGGAGGGTGTTAACTCGAAAATCAACCTTCCGCCCCTGGAAAATACGTCGAATTTTGCCATCTTGAGGGGAACGGCGCTCTGCAATATCCAAATCCGCCATAATCTTAAAACGAGCAACAACAGCTGGCATGATTTTGCGCGGCAGAGGGTCAAAGGCTTGATGCAGAACTCCATCTTTACGAAACCGAATGCGCAGCGCTTCTTCTTGGGGTTCCACATGAATATCCGACGTGCCTTCTTGTAAGGCCTTAGCCAGGATTTTGTTGACCAAATTAATGACGGGGGCTTGGTGAGCATCATTGGAATCTAGAGCATTCTCCGTCTCACTGACATCCTCACGAACGGTGCCATCAATGGAGCCAACAATATCGGTTAAATCCCCAAGTTGTTGCAGTTCCTTATCTTTGGCTTTTTTCTCCCGCAGCTCATCGATCTCCCCCTGAATTTCATGATATTGGTCAATTAACAGCCCAAAATCCTCCAGGGTAATCACCAGTCGCCGTAACTCCAAGTTTCGAACTCGTAAAATTCGATTGAGTTCATCTTGAGCATCCAAGTTGTCAGGATCAACCATCGCCACCAGGACACAGGGGGGATCTGAATCCCGACGCGATAGGGGAATAAATTTATAGCGACGGCAAGTGTCAAGGGGAAAAAACTCTTCTACCAGTTGCGCCATCTCCTTGGTTCCCACCGGCGCGACATCTGGGTCAATGCTGTCAACACCGTAAAGAATCTTGAGCTCAAATAGTTGGTTTTTCTTATACTGTCGCAATAACTCCGGTGACAGCGCTTGACCCGTAATATTCTTAATCTCTTCCGGGAGCGATCGCCCGTTTCTTTTGACTTGGATTAATGCTTGTCGAAGCTGTTCTGGTTCAATATGTCCTCCTGCCACTAATTTATTGCCGAATGGGGAGAAGTAATTGCGTAATGCAACTGCACGGCTTTTTTTAGAGGAGGAAAAAGTGGTCATAACTCAACTTGATAGGATTTCGATAATATTAAGTATGCCCAGAGAGTAATCTAGAGTGGCTATATTTAACTTGATTAATTTATCTGGGTTAGCCTGTCCGGCTCACCGTCGTTTATGGTCACCGACAAAACCCAATTTGACGAGAGTCTTTATGTCTGGGAAGAATACCATTTAAGGCTGACGGCTGAAGCCACTTGCGGTTCAGGTTAATCTTGTATAAAAGTGTACATACTAGGTTTTTCCCTATCCAATGAACGAAACCCACATTTCCCAAGACAATCAACCTAACACGGTAGAACCTCGCGTTGATACTCCCGTGTCCGACCCACCAGTAACAACATCTGATAATCCAGAAGCCATATCCGACGTGACTGTTGAAACAGCCGCCTCGGATGAAAATGCAGCTTCAGCGATTCTAGAGACCCCAGAAACCCTAGAGACCAATAATGCTGAGGGACAAACTAAAACAACAGACACCACAACAGTTGATCCCGCAGAGGAAGTCAGCGCCTTACAAGAAGAATTGGCTAACTACCGTAAAGAACTAGCCCAACAATTGGAAGAACTAGACAGCTTCAAAACCCGATATGTTAGTTTAGCGGCTGAATTCGATAATTTCCGTAAACGAACACAACGGGAGAAAGAGGAGCAATCAAAAGTAATCAAGTGCAAAACCATCACAGAAATCTTACCGGTGGTTGATAATTTTGAGCGAGCTAGAACCCAAATTAAGCCATCCACTGAGGGAGAGCATGATATTCATAAAAGCTATCAAGGAGTATATAAAAGTTTGGTGGACAGCCTTAAACGATTAGGCGTTTCCCCCATGCGCCCAGAAGGCAAGCTCTTTGACCCCCAGTATCATGAAGCGATGCTACGGGAACAGACAGGCGACCATCCAGAAGATACCATCATCGAAGAATTAGTTCGTGGGTATTTGCTAGATGACCTGGTTTTACGTCATTCAATGGTAAAAGTCGCAGTTGCCCCAGAGGATTTTTCCCCAGGCGCGACGGAGGTAGCCTCGGATCCAAATCATGGTGACGTTGCGGGTGAAAGTTAGCAGGCCATCAGATCCATCTCCATGGGTTCTCTTTTAACAGCAGAAGATAGCCCGACAGCAAGATGAGTTAGGACGCAAGTATTTAACTTCATTCCTCAATTCGGCAAATTTTTGAATTGTATGACTCTAAGCGTGACGGCTCGTCGATGGTTGAGAGATCAAAAATAATCAGGGTGGATAACCATTATGCTGTTAGCGAATAGGCTGAAACAATCATGGCAATGGATTAAAGTCAATCTTTAGTGCCTAGCTGAACGTTCTCTCTGTACTACCACGCCTCAAATAAATCATTATGGGTAAAGTCATTGGCATCGATTTGGGAACAACTAATTGCTGCGCGGCAGTGTTGGAAGGTGGAAAACCCATTGTTATCACCAACACAGAAGGCGGACGAACAACACCAAGTATTGTGGGGTTTGGGAAGGGGTCTCAGCGCTTAGTTGGGCAACTGGCTAAACGACAATCAGTGACGAATGCTGAAAATACTATTTTCAGTATCAAGCGCTTTATTGGTCGGCGTTGGGACGACACAACGGAGGAGAGGGTTCGGGTTCCTTATAACTGTATAAAAGGCAGGGATGAAACCGTTAATGTCGATATCCGGGGGCAGCGATATACTCCCCAGGAAATCTCAGCCATGATTTTACAAAAAATCAAAACCGATGCCGAGGCATTTTTAGGTGAGACAGTCACGGAAGCGGTGATTACTGTGCCAGCTTATTTTACCGATGCTCAACGTCAGGCGACCAAAGATTCAGGGATGATCGCCGGACTAGAAGTATTAAGAATCATCAATGAACCAACGGCGGCTGCCTTGGCATACGGCTTAGATAAACTAGATAATCAAGATAAAGAAGAATTAATTCTCGTGTTTGATTTGGGCGGCGGAACCTTCGATGTCTCTCTCTTGCAACTGGGGAATGGGGTTTTTGAGGTGGTTTCGACCTCCGGCAATAACCATCTTGGTGGGGATGACTTTGACAATTGCATTGTGCAATGGATGGTTAAAGCGTTCAAAGCCCAGGAGAAAGTTGATTTGGGAACAGACAAAATGGCAATTCAGCGACTCCGAGAAGCGGCAGAGAAAGCCAAAATTGAGTTGTCCAGTATGCTGAGTACTTCCATTAATTTACCGTTTATTACAGCGGATGAGAGTGGGCCCAAGCACTTAGAAATGGAATTGGCGCGGTCAGTCTTTGAAGAGCTAACGAAACAACTGTTAAAAGATACCCGTATTCCCCTAACCCGAGCGTTAGACGACGGTGAAGTCAGAGCCGAAAATGTGCATCGCGTCATTCTGGTCGGGGGGTCTACCCGCATTCCAGCAGTGCAAAAACTAATTCAGGAGTTTTTTCCCAGCAGTTTGCTAGAGCGTTCTGTTAATCCCGATGAAGCAGTGGCATTGGGAGCAGCCATTCAAGCGGGGGTTATGGGGGGAGAAGTGGAAAATGTACTCTTACTAGATGTAACCCCCCTATCCTTGGGGATTGAGACCTTAGGAGAAGTCTTCACCAAAATTATTGAACGTAACACGACGATTCCCACTAGTAGCTCAGAGGTGTTCTCCACAGCGACGGATGGCCAAACCTCTGTGGAAATTCATGTTCTCCAGGGAGAACGTGCCATGGCACAAGACAATAAAAGCCTGGGCAAGTTTGTGCTGACTGGAATTCCACCAGCCCCCAGAGGAATGCCCCAAATTGAGGTGAGTTTTGAAATTGATGTGAATGGCATCCTCAGAGTGGCGGCCCAGGATCAAGGAACAGGAAAAGAGCAGAGCATTGTCATTAGCAACACAGGGGGCTTGAAAAGCCACGAAATTGAGCGAATGCGCCAGGAAGCCGAACAATTTGCTGAGCAGGATCAACTCCGTTTGCGCATGATGGAGCTACGTAATCAGGCTGATAGTCTCTTCAGCACGTATGAAACGACGATCCAAGAAAATGGTGATTTGATTCGAGCGAAACTCAAAACGTCTAGTCAGCAAAAAAGAGACCAGTTGGCGATCGCCTTACGAACACCCGATGCACCGGTAGAAAAAATACAAACTTTAGTGGAAGAATTTCGACAATTGATCTTGATGATTGGGACAGACGTCTATCAACAGGCGAGCGCAGAGAGTCCGAGTAACTTTGACTCAATCCAAGACATACCGGACGCTGGTCAGATCCGCACCCCCATCGAAACACGACTCAGAATTCCCCAAAAACTCGATCAATCTACCGAAGCTGAGACGATTTTACCGGATACATTGCACAATAACAGCAGAGAACCCAGTATTTTGTCTGATTATATTGAGACTGCCCCTGCCCCTGTATCTGGGTCAGATCATGATTATGAAGAATATGATTTTGATCCTGATGAAACGATTCCGTGTGACTACGAGGCTGTGGATTAAAGAACAAGATCATCCTTCTTCTCCGGTCAATCTAAAAGCAATCTTAGTAACGGATTACTAAAATTTTATGCACCTTTGCCTTCTAACAATGCCCCTGCGGAATGAAGAATAGATAGAACAAACTTGGTCGTTCTCGTGAATGATGACAAAGTCATGATTTAGTATCAGGCTTGCTCCTGGGTATCAGGTAACTCAGTGAGCAATAGAGGATTCTTTAGTTCTTGCCGAGATGCAATAAATATTGCTCGTTTGAGATGGGTCGAATCATCAAGGCTACTATCTGTCCAATCAGTCGGAAATTCAGGATGGCTAGGTTGGGTTTTAGGGATATATACATAATCAAAATAACGCTTTAGTGTTTCCAGTAGCCAAGGGCGGGTTGGGCGACAGCCCGTGCCTGAATAGCTTTGGGTCGGGTTTTCTTGTACTTCTTCACAAAGGTTAATGGCTTTGTCCTGACCTGGAGAAACACAAGTTTCTAGTAACAACATCTTTGTGCAATGTTTTGCCATAAACTCAATGGCTTCAGTCGGATTTTTTAGATGGTATAGTAAGCCATAGCAGTAAACAATATCAAACAATTCGGTGTTATTTTGCCAAGGATTTTCTAAGTCTAACTGCTCAACCCGAATATAAGGAAATCTTTGCCTAAGAAAAATAAGATTCTCTTCCCTTGCCTCTGTGGTGACTAATTCACAGCCCCGGTCTAAAAAAAACGTAATTATTCAGGAGTAAAGAAAAAAGGAGAAAGGGGAAGACCGGGAAGAAGAGAAGGAGGCTCAAGACCAAATCGAGCAGCGCGACAGGCTTGAGTTAGGAAATCAAGAACGGAGCGATTTTGTGCCTGTAAAGAAGTGGTCACAGTAAGCATACGGGCAACAAAGTCACTGCCACCCTGAGACTTAGAACCAAAACTAAGGCGACGCCAAATGACGGCGGGTCTTAGAGCCTGCTCAGCGGCATTGTTGGTTGGTACAAGTGAAGGATGGTTAACAAAAGTCCATAAGGCGGGTTCGACCTTAAGAATCTGACGACAAGTCCGCACCGTTTTAGCCAAGGGAGTTTTCTCCTTTGGATCAACGTATAATGCCGCCGCATTCTCCAATTCCTGTTGAAAACCCCGCCGAAGATGGGAAACTGCTTCCACAAACAGGGCACGACTCATGGTTCCATCTCGTACCCGGTGCCACCATCGAAATAAGCGACGTTGTCTTCTTAATAAAGCATTACCAATTTCTGCTGATACCCCAGACCGTTCGCTAATAGCAATAAAATCCCTTTTCAGATGCGCCCAGCAAATTTGACGTTGCTCCAGGGGGAGCCAATTGTATGCTCCATACCGGTCTGAAGTGACAGTGCCTTTAAACCCAGTCCCGATAAGACTTTTCGCCGTATCCTGGGAACGCGATAGTACTATCTCAAAAAATGAGACCAGGGGGGTTACCAATCCCCATAGCCACCCCCTCTTCTTGCTGGGATTTTTCCCATCACCATTGTGTTGTGTGAACCCAGTTTCATCACTATTCATCGCTTCCTGGCTCTGGACGTAAATTTTTGCCTGTTCTACACTTGTCCCTACCGCCTCATTGAGTTCCTGGCGTAGACGATTTATTCCCCCTGTCGATATCACCACGCCAAATACTTCCTTCAGTAGCTCTTGCACTAATCCATGACTTTGATGATGGTGAGCGCTCAACACACCCACTAACCCGGTTAATCTTTCTCCATAACCTTTCTGGGTAACTCCATTCGGCAACTTGGCTCGGGTTCCATGCCCACATTCCGGGCATGTTAGCTTGTGCAGTCTGTACTCTATTACCTCCGGTTTCACTGGCGGAATTTCCACCACTTGATGCCGATATGGATTTTCGTCTTCCCCTCTCAATTCATTCCCACAATGACCGCACGTTTCCGGTTTGACCTCCTTTATTGCCTTGCAGTCTTCCGGTTTATACAAATATCGTTGATTTCCTTGATGTCCCTTTTGGCTCCACGCTTCCTACTTCCTATCTGACTGATTTTTTTCTCCCTTTTTTTCCTGGCTCGTCTTTTGACGGCGGACGGGATGAATTCCCCGAATTTTGATTTAAACGTTCTTCTATTTCGTTTACTCGTTCCTCTAACCGATGCGCTTTTCCCCTTAGCCCTTCATTTCCTTTCACCAATTTCATCACCAGTTCCCGCACGCTCGCTGGCGTTGACTCCCAATCCTCCTTGGGAACCTCATATCCGCCCACTTGAATCATCTTGCTCATTTTTCTAACTTACCAATTTTTTTCACCATTTTTCTACTTCCCCCCTGAAAAGCTACTCTAAATCATATCCACCTTGCTTAAAGTCACGAAACATTTCTTCAATGCTCATCCTTTTTTTATAAGCAAAAATACTCTGCTCAAGACTATTAAAGTTAGTGATCCAAGAACCAGGCTTCCTTGGTTGGATATCCCTCGGTAATTACCTTTCCATTTAGCGGCAATATTGACTGGAGAAAAACCTTTTGTTTTAGTGACTTTAGTACCTTGATAAAAAACAGACATGCTCAGGTATAAGCCCTAATTCTTTCAACGATAAGCAATTTTCTTTTTCTAGCTCGAGATAAGTGCTTTTCTTCAATCGAAGGCAAAAGTAAGTCCTCTTTTGCGCATTTAGCCATCTTGCCAGCTCTACAGAGCAAAACTCTCTATCTCCTAAAACGACAACTTTATATTTTTTCAGAAAATATAAGACTCGACTTAATATTGATTTCTGTGACTCCAGATCGCTATTCCCCTTATGGTCAAGCAACTCAAAATACAAAGGAATAGCTCTATTATTTACTACTAGACTCACCATCAATATATTGATCATTGACCATTGGGTTCTGTCAATTGCAACATAAATAACTTCTTTCGCCTTGAAGTTTTCCTCGATCCACTTTTTTATTATTGGTGTCCAGATCATCTCAATTGTCAATCGGTCACTCTCTAAAAACCGCTTAAGCTTTTTCCTTCTACTTTCAAATAAAATAGGAAGGGGGAATTTTGCTGCTAGCTTCTCCAGTTTTGCTTGTCGATATATTTGTAGTAAGTTGATTAATATAGCGGTTTGCGCAGAAGTGAGGTATAAAGGTAGGGGATCGGCAACTCTGTTTTAAAGGGGTAAAAATGAAAGCATATCACTAGACTTTCGGCAAAAAATATCGAAACATACGAGGAGGAAAAATTATTATAGTAAATAGTGAGAGATTTAAGGTGGCAAAAAGCTTCATTCAAAAGCTCATTAAGCAATGGCGTGAGACAGGAGATCTAAATCCGAAAAAGCATAGGAGGAAAGCTCTCAAGCTATGCCAGACAGATAATTCTTGTGGGAGATGGGTAAATAAAAAAATGATATAACCTCAAAGAAATCAGCAGAAAATTAGAAGAACAAGAAGGTATCACGGTAAGTATATCGACTGTTTGCCGAACCTTACAGAGCTTAAATTTAACACGTAAAAAAAAACAATACAGGCAAGTGAGCGCAATACAGACAGAGTTCAGATACTAAGGTCTGAGTATTGGGAAAAGGTTAGAGATATTCCAGAGAAGACCTTGTCTTTGTTGACGAAGCGCCTCTAACCTAGGAATGACTCTACCTTATGCCCGGTCTGAAAAAGGAACGAGAGCATATAGTTCAGTTCCCTGTAATCGAGGTCAAAATATTACGATTATTGCGGCTATTGCCTTGAAAGGATTGCTTACTTTAGTTCAAGTAGTAGGGGCAACAAAAGGAATTCAATTTGAGGCATTCATTGCGAATATTTTAGTGCCACTCTTGTGGACTGGTTCCTATGTAATTATGGATAATGCCAAAATTCATCAAGAAGAATATATTCGTCCATTGATAAAAGAAGCAGGTGCTGAATTAATATTTCTTCCTCCTTATTCCCCAGATTTTTCCCCTATTGAAAATTGCTGGTCTAAAATCAAACAAATTCTAAAGAAACTAGAACCTCGAAATTATTTAGAGCTAAGGGAGGCTGTTTGTTATGCAATTGAAGAGATTTCTCTAGAAGATATTCACAACTGGTTTACTCATGGTTGCTACTGTGATTCTCCTTTTGTTGAGACTGGCGAGTCTCCAGTACTAACCTCGGTGTTATGAAAATTGCTATATTGAGAATATCAAATACTCTGACTTATTCAGACAAGATGTTAAATGCTTGTCGTAATCACTTGGTAACATAAGCTTAATCAAATGTACTGTTGCTCTTGGGCGTTTTTTACAAGCTTACCTCCTTCTGTTCCTTGCTAGCTAAGCTTTTGGGCTTCTTTGTCCCCCCGGCCTCAGTGACGGACACAAGTAGCAAAAAGGCTTGTATGGCAAGGAACGCAGAGATGAGGTGAAAGGGGGAAACACAGGAAAATAATTGGGAGGCTAAAAATGACCCAGAAAAAAATCTACAAGGAAGTTCAGGAATATCTCAAACAAGGGAGCAAATTCGTAGACCAGAGGCATATGGTGACTCTGGCATGGATGGTGGCAGCGCTGCTAGGAAGCCAAACAATCAATCAAGCAGAATGGGGAAGTTACGTTCAAAGTCGAGCCAAAAAGGAAGATAGCAACCAAAAAAGATGGCGGCGCTTTTTCAAAAATGAGCGCATAAAGGTAGAAGACATCTATGTGCCGCTAATTCTCAAGGCAATATCAGGGCTAGTGGAGAAAAGACTCTACGTGGCATTGGATACAACCCTGTTGTGGAACCAATATTGCTTTGTCTATCTGTCGATTATTGTAGGAGGCAGAGGGCTGCCGCTATTGTGGCTAGGACTGGAACATTCAAGTGCGAGTGTAGCCTGGGAAAAATACGCTCCATTGTTGGAGAAAGCCCAGAAATATTTGTCTTCTTTTTCCGATGTTATGCTGCTCGCCGATAGGGGGTTTGCAAATCAAAATTTAATGAAATGGTTAAACGCCAGCCATTGGAATTGGGCGATACGCCTTCCCGCCGATACCCTCATTTATGGGGTACGACGTCGCGGATTTGGTTATGAGGTTCGCGAATTATACCCTCCCCGACAACAGGGGCACTGGTTCCGTTGTCTGGGGAAGCTGGAAGCATTGTCTACAGCGAGTTAGATTGCATATCGCATCGTCAGAAGTTGCGACCAAGATATCCCAGTCTCCAAAATTCCTAGCTTTACAGCAGGGACAACTTTAGTGGTGAAATGAACTCGAACGAAATTGTGACTACCCAAAACACATCGAGCGTTCTTTGTAGCTCCTTTCTGGATTTAGCATAGGTGTTGGTTTTACGCCGAAAGGTCGAATTTCGTCGCCTCATGGAGGCATTAAACGCTTCAAGATGATTGGCATGGATATCTTTGTGTGCCACATCATGAGTTGTTTTCGGATGTTCAGGCACAGGAGCCTGATACTTTTGACGTCGACGACCCGGTCGCTTTTTGGAGCCTTTGTTTTTAAGGCGAACTCTGACTCCTTTCGGCAGCCGTTTTAGGGGACGTCCTGGTTTTCCATTGCGAAGGACTTCGTGGCAAATTTCAAACAACAAGTTGCCATAGCGTCGTTCTCCATCAGTGAATAGGCTCAAACTATCCGTTTGCTCAATTACCTCCGCCAAGCAAGCTAAAGCCGTCTTAAACAGTTGCTTATTTTTGTGCCCACAGTGCAATTCCCATAGAAATCGACTCCCTCGCTCCATCAGAACAATAGTCCAGCCTTGAGAATCACAGGGCGGTTTGTTTTTACCAACCTTGGTGTACAGTTCATCTCCTTCTATTTCCTGGTGAATAAACTGATGGAGTAAGGCATACAGCATCAGGGTTGGCTTGATGCCGGCTAAACGTTGCTCCCAATCGATAATGCTTTTCTTCGAAACGTTATGGGTGCGGAAGCGTGGCATTTGGACTCATCCCCTCACTCCTGGCTTTAAGGATCGTGATAATCCGGCTCAGAGGGGTTCTCAGTCCTGCAATTGGGGTCGCAAAGGTCTCACTAAAGTAAACGTCGCATTGACGACAATGGAGCAAACGCCTTGAACCATTCACCTGCGTTGAATAATGGGTATGGACATGGACGGCATTACTGGCACAGCAGGGACAAGGATAAGCAAAGAGATCCATGGGGAGACTGATTTTAGAGGACTACCCATTATTGCTCAAATCCGCATATGACATGGATTCTGACTGCCCCATCCTACGGAACCAGTGCCGGTCTTGTCTATCAAGAACGGCGGTGGTATCCGAGCCTCCATTGGTCAGACCATTGTCCCACCGGGCGGCACCGAGGCGGTGCGACTGCCCAACGAATCGGTGGTTGATAGTGAGGGCAATGGGGTGAAACCAGAAGGGGGCATCAGTCAGAACGACATCCAAACCACCTTGGCGTTTAACAATGGCTTGACGCTGTTGACACTGACCAAGGCTGAATTGGTAGCGGTTCTTGAGCACGGAGTCAGCGCAGTTTCCATTTTCGCAGGTCGGTTCCCCCAGATTTCCTGGATAAAATTTTCTTATGATTCGGATCTTCCCGCTGGCGGTCGCCTCATCAGTGCCGGTATCTTCGATGGGGACGATAACCCCATCGCTGAATTGGTGCGCGACAGTGAAATTGTGGGGGACGCAACCGAAACCTTCCGCATCGTGACCCTGGGCTTCCTTGCTGATGGCGGCGATGGCTATCCCTTTCCCACCAGCGACACCGCTGACCGGGTTGATTTATCCGACCTCGATAACGACGGGGAAGACGATAACGTCTTAACTGGAGATGCCATATTTGCCGCAGATGGTACAGAGCAAGATGCCCTAGCGGAGTACCTTGTCGATAACTTCAACACAGAAGAGACAGCATTTGACCAAGCAGATACCGGACGTAACCTGGATGAGCGTATCCAAAATGTCAATTTCCGGGATGATGCGCACGGGTGTTCTCAATGGAACGACCTTAGATGACACGATTATTGGGGGCGGGACACAAATTATGCGAGGCATGGGAGGCAATAACACCTATGTCTATAATTCGCTACGGGATGGTGGCGATCGGATCTTTGACTTTGATTCGGGGGACAAGATCGACGTCAGCCAACTTCTAGCCAATGGCACCAACTACTCAGCCGGGAACAATCTTGAAGACTTTATCAAGATTCGCCCGCTGGGCAGCAACACAATTGTCGGCATCGATCCTGATGGGGAAGGACCATCCCGTGGCTTCTTGAACTTCATTCGCTTGCAGGGTGTGAGCGACTTGGGTCTAGACAGCTTTGTTACTGAAGTTTCGGCACTGCCATAAGTCCCGTCTAATGGGGGATTGGTTCAGACTAGCGCCAATCCCCAGCTAACTAAATCGTTTTTCGACAATTTTAAAATTTCAGAACTTCACTATTACGCAGAAAAAATCATGAATACACTGCAAAAATTCAGCATCATTAGCAGCTTAGTAATTGGCTCGGCAACGCTGGCCAGCCAACCCGTTGCAGCCACAACCTTCTCCATCAGTGGTATCACTGATCTCGGATTCGACTTGGCAGGTTCTGTTACCTTTGATGACGCTCTGGTTACCAATGATGCTTTCTTTCAAGCCAGTGACTTCTCCTTTTCTATTGACGGGTCATCGGTTGCAGTTGACCTTGCGGATGTCTTTGTAGAGTTCGTCGGACTTGAGTTCGTTGGTGTTGCCTATTTCGACACCACTGCTACCAATGACTTTGTTTTAATTCCCGGTTTTGGTGATGGCAATCTCGACCAAGAGACGGTTGTAGGAGGTTATTTTGACTCCGATACTTTCGATACTGGCGATGTCACGTACACCTCAGCTCCAGAGCCTATGACGTTATTGGGGTCTTTGGTTGCTGTCGGTATTGGGGCCATATTCCGTAAGCGCCAGCGCCACACTCGCACCTAGCTCTCTTTTTCCATTCAGGCGTTCTTGGAGTCCCTGCTCGTCAAGTAATTTTTTTAACCCACCAGCGCTAAGAGCTCAACTTCAGAAAGAATAGGAATATTTAATGCTTCTGCCTTGGCTAACTTACTGCCAGCCTTCTCTCCGGCCACTAAATAATCAGTTTTTTGGCTCACACTGTTGGTGACTCTGCCCCCAGCGGCTTCAATCTGATTCTGGGCGGCTTGGCGGCTCAGGGTGGGTAACGTCCCGGTCAACACAAATGTCTTTCCTTTGATTTGATCATTGCCGTCAGTCATTACTGAATGGGAGGGCGCAGGCTGGGACAAATCAAACCCGATCACCTGTAGTTGAGTTATTAGGGCCTGATTGGCTGGATTGCGGAACCAATCAAACACAGCCTGGGCGATTTCTTCCCCGATACCATATACGCCAGTGAGCTGTAGGATTGTGGCTGCATTCAAAGCCTCAACGGTAACAAATTTTTCCGCTAGGATCTTGGCATTGACTTGGCCCACATGGCGGATGCCTAAGCCATATAAAACCCGTGCCCAGGATTGTTGTCGACTGGCTTGAATGGCATTAACCAGCTTTTCGGCAGATTTCTGGGCAAACCGTTCTAACGGCATGAGCATTGCTGGCGTCAGGCGATATAAATCGGCAATGGATTGGACAAGGTCATTTTCCAGCAAGGTTATCACCACCTTTTCCCCCAGCCCCTGAATATCCAGTGCATCACGACTTGCCCAATGGATCAGGCTGCCTTCAACAATGGCCGGGCAGGAATGGTTGATGCATCGGGTAACGGCTTCCTCCCGGGGGCGCACCAAGCGGGATTCACATACGGGGCAATGGGTCGGCATCTCGAACGGCTCGGCTCCCGTTGGTCGCAGGTCTTTGATGACTTGCACCACTTCGGGAATAATTTCCCCCGCCTTACGAATAATAACGGTGTCTCCTACCCGGATATCGAGATCCTGAATCCGGTCTTGATTATGCAACGTCGCCCGCTGTACCGCCGTCCCCGCTAACTGCACGGGTTCCATGATCGCCAAAGGGGTGACCGCACCCGTGCGTCCCACATTGACTGTAATTGCCTTAACTCGGGTCGGGGCCTCCTCCGCCGGATACTTTAAGGCGATCGCCCACCGAGGAAATTTTTGCGTAAACCCCAGACGAGCTTGCAATTCATAGTGATTGAGTTTGACCACCACCCCATCCGTGAGATAGGGCAGACGTTGCCGTGCCCCTTGCCAGTCTTCGTAGTAGGCCATGACTTTCTGTAGATCCGAGCAATGTTCGGCATGGGGGTTAACCAAAAAGCCAATTTGCTTGAGATATTCCAGCGCTTGCCATTGGGTCTGCAAGGTTAATTCGCCGCTCGGGCAGTGCAACGTGTAAGCAAAAAACTGTAACCGTCGCTGGGAGACAATCCGTGCATCTAGTTGGCGCAAGGTGCCAGCAGCCGCATTACGGGGATTCGCAAATGGGGCTTCCTCGTTAGCCTTCCGTTCTTGATTGAGGCGATGAAATTCCGAGAGGGGCAAAAAAGCTTCGCCACGAATTTCCAATGTTTGGGGCGGTGGGTCAGCCTGGAGCCGTAAAGGAATGGAACGAATAGTACGGATATTTTGAGTGATTTCCTCGCCAGTTTTTCCATCTCCCCGTGTTACCCCCCGGATCAATCGACCCTGTTCATAGGTCAGCGCGAGTGCGGAACCATCAATTTTTAGCTCACAAACATAATCCTCTGGAATTCCCTCTGCTGCTGAGTCGTTCAGTTTTTGCCAGCGCTTCTGCCATTGTGCTAACTCTTCGATATTGAAGGCATTTTCCAAACTGTACAAAGGAATTTGATGCTGGACGGAATGGAATTGGCTGACGGGCGTTTCGCCGATCCGCTGAGTGGGACTATCTGGCGTCACCAGTTCAGGATGGCTTTCCTCTAGGGTTTGGAGTTCACGGTAAAGCTGATCATAAACAGCATCCTCCATGACCGGCTCAGCCAGGACATAATAGGCATAGCTTGCTTTTTGGAGTTGGTGTCGCAATTGGGTAATGCGGTCTGAAATAGTCATCAAGACAACAAAAAATGTGATCAGGTAATACTGAGGTTGCTTGTTACAGCGACAGATTGATTCCGAGGAGCTCCCTGGCATGGAATAAATCGTGAATTAAACAATTCTATGGTTCCCAATCTGCCAATTTGAGACTAGAAGCCCAGACGGTAACGCAGCGAAAAATAATCCCACGCTTAAGTGGGATCTTAAAACAGCTCTCAGCTTTTTATGCCAGAGTTGTGTTCCAAAATCCTCAAGCGACGTTGAGAATAGATGGCAACAGAGTCTGCCATCGCAGAAAAAATTATTGACTTCATCCGCACTGATGTCAGCCAGAAAAACCGGCCCGGAGTGCTTGCACCGTTTCGGTCACCAGGACAATCACCTGGTCAATTTCTGCCGCCGTAGTAAATCGGCTGAGCCCGAATCTGAGGCTGGCTTGGGCTAAGAATTTATCCCGACCGATCGCCGTTAAAACATGGGAGGGGCGGCCACTCTGACCCGCACAGGCGGACCCCGAAGACAGGGCAACGTGGGGCTGGAGCGCTAACAGCAAGGCATTTCCCTGTACTCCGTCAATGCTGATGTTTAAATTGCCCGGAAGTCGTTGGTGGCGATCGCCATTGAGATAAATCCCCGGCAACTGGCTCAGCCCAGCCCACAGTTTTTCGCGGAGGTGTCGTTGCCGCTCGGCCTCCGATGCCATGGTGGCTAAGCCCAATTCAATCGCTTTAGCCATGCCCACAATCAGGGGCACACAGAGGGTTCCTGACCGCAGTCCCTGTTCCTGTCCCCCTCCCTGGATCTGGGGTGCTAACTTCACTGGTGGTAAGCCACTACGCCATGATTGACGGCAGTACAGTCCCCCGATACCCTTGGGACCATGAATCTTATGGGCAGTGAAGGACAGTAAGTCAATGTTCAGGGCTACCACATCCAACGGAATTTTGGCGATCGCCTGGGCCGCATCAGTGTGAAAGAAGACTTGACGGTCTCGGCACAGTTGACCAATGGCGGCTAACGGTTGCAACACCCCAATTTCATTGTTGGCCGCCATGACCGACACTACTAAGGTATCGGGTCTAATGGCAGCCCCTAACGCCCCTAAATCCACCAAACCATTCTTTGTCACTGGTAAATAGGTCACCCCAAAGCCGAGGGATTCCAGATACCGACAAGGTTCCAGCACCGCCTGATGTTCCGTTGCCACCGTAATAAGATGTTTTTTACCTTGGGGAAAATAGGCTTCGGCCAACCCTTTAAGGGCTAAATTATTCGCCTCTGTGGCCCCACTGGTGAAAATAATTTCCGCCGGTATTGCTCCTATTCCCTCTGCAATGGTGGTTCGGGCTGCTTTCACCGCGCCATCGGCTTCCCAACCATACTGATGGGCGCTGCCGGCATTCCCAAACTGTTCTGTAAAGTAAGGGGTCATGGCTGCCCACACTAAAGGATCCAGGGGGGTGGTGGCATGGTTATCGAGATAAAGAGGGCGGTGCATAACATCGGGACATCAAGCTAGCGATTAGCGGCTCTTCGGGAATTCGGGTGGTCACCGCTAGATGTAGTGTCTAGACGTAACCGAGAATCTCAAAGCCCTTGGTGTCGATCGCCAGCGAGCGCTAAAAAACGACGTTCAACGAAAAAAAAGTAGTAATTGCTCGACTGGGCAGTGGCGGCGAATCAAGTCCATCGAGGCAAAATCAGAATTGATAGACTCACACTATTATCCTTTATCCTTCTGATTCAATCAGTATAAGCTTTTGAGCTATCCCATATGGCGGAACCAGTGCCGGACAGATCAGACCGGGAGGAGTCTTCTGATTCCTCCGTCGTCTCTGGGGCTGGAGGTTTAGGTGCATTGTCATTGAGCAGAGATTTCACCTGCCCCACCACTGTTCCCAATTTGCCTTCATTCAGCAAGCTATTAAGCAAAGTGATGCCGCTGGTAGAAAGTAGCAACTTACTAATGTCGCCCGCATTGCCATTGTCCCCGGCTCCATTGAGTCCGGGAAAAGAATAAATTCGAGATTCTCCTAACACGCCTGGTTGGGGGGCGATCGCCGTCATGAGGGCAGGAAGTTGGGTCACCAGTTCCGGCCAAATTGTTTTGAGTAATTCTGCTGTCCGGTTGGCATTGCTGAGGCTATTTTCAGCTTCAATCAAGGCCTGTTTTCCTTCCGCTTCGGCCATGGCTTTATGGCGGTTAGCATCGGCTAGGGTCAAAATGGATTGCGCTTCTAATTCGGCAGCTTGACGCGCACTTTCTGCCTGGCGTTTACGACGGAACACATCAATTTCCACCACGTTTTGCTGGGCGATGCGCTCCTGCTCGGCATCTTGTTCGGCCGCAATCACCGCTAGCTTTTGTGACCGTTCAGCCGCTTCAACTTCTGTAGCCGTAATAACTGCCGATTCCGCCTCTGCCCTCAGCGCTTCTGCCTCTAACCGTTCTTTTTGTTTGTCCGCAATGGCGATCGCCGCAGTTTGTTCTGTAATCTGGGTTTTTTGCTCAGCGAGGGCAATTTCTGCTTTGGCTTGCAACTGGGAAGCTTTAATCACTTTGGAACGTTCAATTTCAGCCACCTCAGCTTCTTTTTTCTGGGTAGTTTGTGCCACTTTCAGCGCCTTATTGCGTTCTTCGAGGGCAATATTGGACGTAATTTGACTATTCTGAATCGTCAGTTGTTTTTGAATTTGTTCTTCTTCCACCGCCTGCTCTTGCAAAATTTTATTCCGCTCAATTTTTGCCGCTTCTTGATCTTTTGCCTCTTGAATTTCCCGTTGCTGCTGGGCCTGTTGGGACTCAATTTCTTTTCGTTGTGCCAGTTTTAGTAACTCAATTTCTTTTGCCTGCGTGATTTGAGCATTTTCCTGTTGCCGCGAAATGTCTAAACTCTGTGTTTCTGCTTCTAGCTCCCGCTGTTCGATCGCCACTTTGGTGGTTAATTCCACCTCTCGTTTTTGTTGAATTGAGCGTTGAATCGTTTCGGTGCGTAAGCGAACACCTTGGGCATCAAAAAAGTTATTTTCATCATAGGTATCACTTTCTTCAATTTCGGAGATCGCAATATTATTCAGCGTTAACCCCACTTTCCGTAAATCCCCTTCAATTAGATTAAGAACCTCATCAGCAAAGCCTAATTTATCCGAATCCAACTCCGCCAACTTTTTCTTTTTCGCTGCCGCTCGAATCGCATCATCGGCCCTCGTCTCCAGTGCATCTTTCACGTCCGCTTCAGAAATTTGTCCCTTTTTGGAAAGCCGTGCGGCTGCCGTTAAAATGTCATTTCGGTTAGGGGTAATACAAACATAAAATGTCACCCGCATATTGGCGCGCATATAGTCTTGAGTCCGCACTGCTAAGTTACCGGCTCGTACCACATCAATGGAAATTTCCCGTAACGAGACCCGTGTTATTTCGTGGAAACCAGGGATGACCAAACAGCCCCCATTTAAAATGACCATGTGTTCTTTTTTAAATGGACCACCAGTACGCACGAGGGCTTGGTTATTGGGGGCAATGACGTAAAACCGAGTGTAGAGAAAAACAGTCGCCAGCAGCAGGAAGATGATCCCGACGATTACCCCAGGAAAAACAATCAGGGGGGATAAATTGCCTAAAAAAGAATCAGATGGCTCCGTTGATGTTGAAGGATTTTGGGCAATTACATACTGTCGTGTGTCAAGGTTGGTCGCAGGAGAGACTTCCCCCCGCCAATCTGACGTGACATCGGTTTTGACCGGCGGTAGCGTTTGTAAAAATTCCAACCAAAATTTTGTGTCCATGGTTATTCTCCTGCAAAACAGAGGGTTAATTCGTTAGTGTTGATTGAGTCAATTAAAAAAACTGAAGATGATTACTGCTCTCGACCCCCAGGCCGTGATGGCGGTGGGTTAAAGCTTTGAGTGAGCCATTTATCTTCATCGGTGCTTTCTTTGGCGATCGCCAAATATCCATAGCCTTTAGGAGACTGGTCAATAATTAGAATTTGCTGATTGTGATGGGGGATCACCGTAGCCCAATCGGGCAGACTGACACTGACCGTTAAGAGATTTCCCGCTGAATCAGACACATGGGCTTGGCCAATTCTGCCGTCGATCAAATAGGGCAGCTTTTTCGATGTCACCGTTCCCACCGCCCCAATTACCCGTTCTGACGTGACATCCTGGCTAAAGGTTTTAAACAGCTGTGAAATGGGGAATGAACAAAGCCGTCCGAGCCAGAGACTGACCGCCAATGATCCCAGTAGTATCACCCCAGCCCAGCCAAAGAAACGGCTCGGCAAAGTTCCGGTCAAGCTCCCGATGACGACATTCAATAGCCAACCAAACGTCCCCCAGAGGCTAAAGTCAATCCCCAATAAAATCATCAAAGGGACTTTCCCTACCCCCAAGAAAGCCAAGACTTGCAAAGGCATTGAGGTTGTCCCTTTGGTGGTCAACTCACCCTCATCACCTATGTCATCGAAATCCAAATCCAGATCCAGCTCCGTTGCATCTAACTCAAAGTCAGTCCCCCCTTCCAGCCCCGGCGTCAGATCCAGATCATCATCTCCATCCCCACTCAGGATGACCAAACTGAAACAGGCAAGGCCAACAAACAAAATGAGCCAGTAGGGCAAATTTGCCGAGTGAAATAACATTGAGTTAACCGTCTCTTTAAGGTCTCGATTCAGCCCCACGCCCCCACCGTGTAGGGTCAGTTGTTGCAATTAGTTGAATCAATGATCTAGGCAGCAAGGGGGTTTTAGCTTTGTCTACAATTTTTGTATTGTTGGCTGATTTGTGCGCTTACCTTTGGGGGTGTTAATAGGGAACATGGGAAAAATCTAGCTAATACTCAAGTCTGGACATAGGAATGCTTAATTCCATTCTGCCCAAGTTTTTCGAGAAAGTTCGTATTGATGAAGCGAAGTTTTATTAAGCCGCTGCGATATAGCAATCCTAGATGACTCATAACAATAAGGTATTGGACGATGTAATCTTTTTTATCGCTGGATGTAGCGGCGGTGAACCAATCCCGCTTTAAGTTGAGCAGAACACCAGACCAATCGCTCCATACTATTATTTCCCTGAGAAGACCGCGTTTAAAAACAGTTGACTTATTGTGCTTGACCTCACCAAAATTGCTGATCAAATTCCCGGTATGAGCCAACACTTTCAACGGGAAGCCCAGGCTGGGAAGCAACGTCTGGAGCGTGCCGAAAATTTGTTTAGGCAAGCAGAGCACAGGCAAGAGATCCTAGTGCAACAACTTGATGCCTGGGGCGATCGCCTTTTTTTCGCGGCAGCCAAACCATTGGAGCCATTAACAACGCGCCAGACCATTAGTACCCCCAGCCATAGTCACAGTGTCTTTGCCACGGACGGCTCTCAAATTGCCCCTTCCCACCATGAAATTGCCTACTGTTATTTGTTGAACATTGGACGAGTGATGCTGCACTATGGGCAAAACCTCCATCCTTTATTAGATAGCTTGCCTGAAGTTTACTATCGCGCTGAGGATTTGTTTGCGGCTCGTCGGTGGGGAATTCGCACCGAAGAATGGTTGGGTTACCGGCGCACAGTACTGGAAGCAGAGTGTTTAGCGGAAATGGCTTGTCGGTGGGTACAACCGCCGGGGGCCCACAAAGAACCAAATCTGGCCATGATGGATGGATCCTTGATTTATTGGTTTTTAGAAACACTGCCCCAAGCTGCAAGAGAGGAAATTCTCTTCCCCATTTTGGCTGCGTGGGAAAAGCTCCGCCAGGCTAGAATCCCATTGGTCAGTTATGTGAGTGCTTCTCGGAGTATCGAGGCGTTAAACCTGATGCGGCTACAGGCTTGCCCCCATGACACCCCCAATTGTCCCCAACATTGTGAAGGGCATCAAACCACTCAGCAAAAAGTTCCCTGCCAGGTTTTTGATCCTCTCCGGGATGCAACCTTCTGGCAGCAACACCTCAGCCCCGGTCAGCGGAGTCCGTTGTGGCAGAGTGCCATAAAAATTCTGGGGACCTATCCGCCAGAGCATCGGGTCTGCTTTTGCTATGTCCATGTAGGCTCAGAAGTGGCACGGGTCGAGTTTCCGATGTGGGTGGCAAAAGATGACACCCTACTCCAGCAGGCCTTAAGCCTTACTCTCACTCAAGTGGATAAAGGATTTGGCTATCCGGTTGCCCTGGCAGAAGCCCATAATCAAGCGGTTGTGCGGGGTGGCGATCGCCGTCGTTTTTTTGCCCTCTTAGAGCAGCAACTCTTGAAGACAGGCTTACAAAAAATTGGTACATCCTATAAAGAAGCCCGTAAGCGCATCGGCTTTATTTAGCCCTCCTGCGCGTCATGAAGAAAGGAACTATCCTAATTCCTCATTGGCAAGCTACTCTTGCCTATTTTTCGTGACTATTTTCTGGCTTACACAATATTTCTTGACACTCTCTTTTACAAAGTACGGCTGCAGGGCAATCGGATGACCCTCAAAAATCTTACTTTTGAAGATTTTTCTGTATCAGACTAGTAACCAAAATGCCCTCTTATTGACTTAATCCTCAATATTATTGCGAATAGCCGCAGATTATTGACATGACGCGATTGCCCTATCTCCTTGGTTCGGTTGATTGATTTAAACGCTTGGCAGTCATCTTTCTTTCTGTACCTTCATCCAGACGTTCAATATTGACCAAATTCATTTTTAATTTTGCTTTTTTTCTCATGGACTGGATATTAAGTCTTCTACCAATCATATCTTGCAAGACTGTGCTGACACCATAACGATTAATTCGGGCAATTAAACGTTTCCAGAAATCATCAATTGTTAGCCAGGTGAGGGAGAATGGAGTAGGTGAGAGAGAAGGATAATCGCTATGTTCATATTGTTTGGCTATCATTAAATCTCTAGCTCGATATTCGACCAATTGAATATCTTTAGGTGATAATTTCCTTTTCCACTGACATAAATATCTAGCATCTGGACGATTATAGGGACTGTTCTTAACATAATTAAACATGTCCTCACTATAGTCTATACCTAAAAAATCACAGATTATTGCAAGTATTTCAGTGGGATTACGGATTAAATCTTCATACCGCACTTCCAATAGTTTTTCAGGTGAGATCATCGTTTTTAAACGGGTCAAATATTCCTCAGCTCTTAGCCAACCATTCACACCAAACCATGTATTACCAGCCCAGCCAAACTTAACGCATGAGCTTGCCACATCTCTTGGGTCTCTGACAATATAAATAAATTTTGCCGTAGGCCAAATTTTAGCAAGGCAAGCAAATTTTATATGAATTGTTGAACCATATATTTTTTTGTTTTCAGTATTTTTTTGTGTCAAGAAACTATGAACTAATTCTGTGAAATTTAAATTTTTATCGATCTTTAATTTTCTCCCTAAAAAGATTCGATCATATTGAAGAAACTCATGATATGTCTGAATATCCGGGATTGAACATTCATCGCTCATAGCACTTGTGATGAATTCCGATTCTCCCGGAAAAAAAAACATCAGGATGAGAGTCTATCATCAATCTAAGAAGTGTCGTTCCTGAGCGATGCGCTCCTACCAAAAAAACGGGATCTTGCGTCGTCATGGGAAAATCTAAATTTAATTGGTTTAATTTTTATTAGTTTAAAATACAGAACGCTATTTTTGAAATTTATATAGCGGCTTTCATTGATGTGAGGTTACCTCAGAAGCTCAAAACCATCGATTTTAAAGGGATTTACCGTACCTTAGTTGAGTGCAAACCGCTATATTAAAATATGATAGTTTTCTTTTGCTTAAAATTAGACCAATTGCGCATGATAAATATTAAAAATATGTTTGAAAAATTTTAGGCAAGGCGACGAATCATAATATCTATGCCTTACCCATAAGTTCTGGAATGCCTGCTATAATAGTACTCTCACCAAACTAGAAATTAGTAGAGCGAGACGAGGAATTGCTATTTATGTCATACGAGCCCAACTATTGCTAGCGGTGGCTGATAGTTACAGCTGTACTGATGCGAACCATTCCGTTGGGAGGCGTTCGGGGGATGCAGTGTCTAAGTTGGTAAGTCGATTTAATGAAGAAGGCAGAGCAGCTCTTGAACCTCGTTGTGGAGGCGGTCAGCAAGTAGTGTATGACTGGCGGTAAGGGGGCTCGCTTACGAAAACGCTATCACCTATGTGGTTCAGGTGCTTGCACTCGATTTCCCCTCCGCAGACACGTTACTCTCTTGGAACAATGGCAATGTTCGAAGCAAACGTCCCACTAGCCCTTTTTGGAATTTTGTCAATTTGCCCCAGTTGAGCAATTACAAACAATTAACCGGGGTACCCAGAAGTGACACAAAAAGTTCTTCCAGTGTGTTTTCAGGTAACTGTGCGCATCAAGGTGTTGGGGTGAAATTGACTATATTCCCTTCAATCAGTTAATTGACATAGCCCTGGGAAATGAACCATTCCACTGCGTCTGTTAACGCTTGCTTCACCGATGATTGGGGTAATCCCAAGTCTTTAACTGCTCTACTGGCATCGTAATACATCGTTTGAGCCGACATTTTGACCCCATCCAGGGGAACCGATGGCGATCGCCCCAACTTGGCTAACATCATTTCTTCTACCCACGCCACCGTAAGAGGGAGCCAGAGGGGAATCGTTCGTTGGGGTGCTGGTAGGCCCGTAATGTCGGAGAGTAATTGTAGAATTTCCCGCAGGCTCAGATTTTGGTGACCCAAAATATAGCGTTCCCCAGTCTTTCCCCGTTGCCACGCCAACCAGTGCCCGGCTGCCACATCTCTCACATCAATGAGATTTAACCCCGTATTAACGTAGGCTGGCATTTGTCGCCGTAAAAAACGCAATACTAAATCGCCAGTGGGAGTGGGTTTAATATCCCACGGACCAATCGGGGTACTGGGGTTTACAATCACTACATTTTGCCCTGATTGCACAGCGGCGATCGCCTCCTGCTCAGCCCAATATTTCGACTGCTTATAGGCTCCGATCAATTTCTCCACCGGACTTTGGTAGGTTTCATCGGCCCCTTTCTCTCCGCCCTGTACCCCGATCGCCGCCACGGAACTGGTATGTACAACTCGCTCTACCCCTGCTTGACGAGCACAAGCCAATACATTTCGCGTTCCTAAGACATTGCTGCGGTACAGGATCTCCCGGTCTTTTTGCCACAGGGAATAGTGGGCCGCAACATGGAATACCCCCTGACAACCCTGCATTAAATTCCCCAGAGCTGAATCGGTTAACTCTCCTTCAACCACTTGCAGGGGTAAGTGGGCGAGATTGGTACGACGACTTTGGGGCCGGGCTAAGGCGATCACTTCATGCCCTTCTCGGAGTAAGTGGCGAATCAAGTTGGCCCCGACAAATCCCGTCCCACCGGTCACAAAAAAGCGTTGCCCCATAATCTGCTTAAGTTAGTTTTATCGGGTGTTGGATTATCCACCTGAAGTGATTGTTGATTGTTACCTGGGGCGACGGAGCTGAACAAGTTATATTGGCTAGTCAAATTGTTTGGTGCCGTCACTCCTTTGCCTTATTAAAGCCCATACTGAATCAAGAAAATAAGCAACAAATATCAACTTTGCTTCTTAGAAGCACATCGAAATTTTATGTCTTCTGGCTCCTGGTCTGGATTCCACAGCTTACTGCACCAATCTTTACGATCCCGATCGCCACAATTAAAACATCAACGGATATTAGTCGCCGTTTCAGGGGGGCAAGATTCGGTTTGTTTGCTGCAATTACTCCAGGATTTAGTTCCCCAGTGGGGATGGCAACTCGCCGTTGGACATTGTGACCATGGTTGGCCCACCGATGTCGGCATTGCCGATCAGGTCGCCCAACTGGGTGAACAGTATCAGTTACCGTTTTATCTACAACGCACAGAAAATCTCCCCCAGACGGAAGCTGCTGCCAGGAAATGGCGTTACCAAGCCTTAACGGCGATCGCCGAGGAACAGCAATTTCCCTATGTCATGACTGCCCATACATTAAGCGATAGGGCAGAAACCCTCTTATTTAATTTGATGCGGGGCAGCGGCAGTGATGGCTTGCAAGGAATGGATTGGCAGCGGCCGTTATCTCCAACGGTTACCCTCTTGCGTCCCCTTCTCTTTGCCACACGGCAGCAAACAAGAAAGTTTTGTCAACAAAACAATTTAGCGATTTGGGAAGATGTGTTAAATCAGTCGTTAAAGTATCGCCGTAATCGTATCCGCCAGGAATTACTGCCTTATCTGCAACGCCATTTCAATCCCCAGGTAGAGAGATGTCTGGCCCAAACGGTGGAAATTCTGAGTGCAGAAGTGGATTATCTACAGGAAGAAGCCCGACGCTGGTTAAGTAAATGTAGCAATGGTGATCGCACCGAAATTAATCGCGAGATATTACAAAAAGCCCCTTTGGCCATTCAACGGCGGGCAATTCGTTTATTTGTACAACACCACAGCTCCCATGCCCCTAGCTTTGAACATATTGAATCGGTCGTTATGCTGCTCCAGGCCCCCAACCGGAGCACCTCTCCGACTTTACCGGGTAACTGGGCACTACAGGTTCAGGGAAAGGTACTACGGCGAAAGTTGTTGGATTAGGACTAGAGCAGATAGCTTAAGCTTACGATGCCGAATAGGCTGTCTGCCTTGATTGTGTGGGCGAGGAAATTATCCAAACTCTTTGCGTAATGCACATTCAAAAAGCAGAGTATATCAATCTTGAGCTTGACGCTTCATTCGACCTAATCGTAATAATCTTGGCTAGAGACATTACCGATTGTCCCTTCGTCCTGATTGATGCAACTTTCATTTTGAGCAAAGTTACAAACCCGAGCCCACAGACGGGAACGAGTTCCGGCAGGACCCGTTGAAAAAATGACCTTCGAGCCCTGTTCAATGGTGACGCCACAAACGGGACAGGTTTCAGAAGCGGCAATACTCATAAGTATTTATTCCTAGTGAATGAATTAAACGCCAGATTAAGAGCTTTTGTTATAGCAATCCGTCAAAATTGTTACAACTTATTACAAGTCTACCCAATTATGTTGACAAAAAGCTCTTCCTGCAGAACAAGAGGAGCTGATTGAGCACGAAGTTAACGGGAATATGAATTAACGCTGAGATCGATTGTTGCCTAAATCAGACCCCTACCATTCTCGTTGTGACTGATTTTGACTGCGACGTGGGTTGTAATTTGCCTCTTCAGCCAGTCTGGCATCGATCTGTAGGGGGGATTGCAGCATCAACGTTAGGTCTTGGCTGGGATCGATGGTGAGAACGTCATCCCCTCCTCCTCCTAAAATGCCTGCTGTCGGTAATCCCCATCCGGCCAAAGCACCGACCGCAGCGCCCCCCAACACCTCCAGGGCATCAATGCGGCGATCGCCTGTGGTTCCAGCAATGACGGTGGCTGTCCCGGCCCCCGCCAGGGTTCCGGTAACAATGTCACTAGTACTGGCTTGGTTTTGGGTTTGAAAACCCACCAACTCCCTCGATTGGGCGTTGATATTAAAATACTGACCATTACGGAGAATTAACTGCTGCGCAATAAATTGTAGGCCCTCACCGTCCGGGGTAGGACGAAATTGCCCCACAATTTCACTCCCTGCAGCCACGACGACTTGACCATCCCGTTGCCGTAAATCTTCGGCAGTTCGTAGGGTTAAAGAACGGGTTTCTCCTTTTTTGAGGGTAATCTTCTTATCCTGGCCATAGGTCACAGGAATTAAAGTATCACGGGGTAATTCTAGACCGGCCCGATCAAATTGCTGACTCACACGATAGTCTGCTCGCGGTGCATAAGGATACGGATTACTAACACGGCCATATCCTTGGCGGGAGTTCAGGTCATAACGTTGGTAACGAGGTTTGGCTTCCACCGGAGCGATCGCCGTCGCTAGCAAACTGCCCACTATCAGCGCAGTGGTTACCATAGCCATGGGCCGACAGGAAAACTTTTGACCCGTCAAACAATGATTGAAAGATTGATAAAACATCACCAAAACACTCCTAAGCAACATTTAGCAAGATGATGACAAGCCGGTGGGATATTGCGTTAACAACCACCTGATTGCCAGTAATTACAGCTTAGGATTGCCAAAAGAGAATGTCAGTCCCGCTTTAAATAGAACGTTGAGTGACACTCGGACGATTGACTATGTGATGGTTGTAGAAAATAGTCATTTTTCAGGTAACCAATAAACCGGTTCCATCTCTCTCTACTCTTTGAACGCCGCCTTCTTTTTCTTGCTAGGCTGTTTCCACACCCAGAGGAAGTTGGTTACCATGCTCCAACTAACCGACACCATGGTAGCGATAACTGCAGCCAGCCGATGATCCCACTGTAATTTGTCCCCCAAAACCACAATAATAAAATTCCAGAGAAAAAAGCTGCTGAAATTGGCTACATGGTACTCCCAGCACCGTAACCAAGAGAGCTTGGGACTGCCAAATACCCAGAGGTCATTAACCCCATATCTGAGGATGGTGCAAATTTCCGCAGACATCACAGAAGATATAGTCAAACTCCACCCCAGGGATTGCTTAAACCAATCCAGCATCAAAATATTGATTGCCATAAAACCCAGCCCCACAATCCACCATTTAACAACTTTGTTGTTGAAAAGTCGTTTAACAGGATTCGCATTTATTGAGGGACTAGTCATAGATTTTGAGCAATTTTTGTTTGGAAAAGGACAGAAAATAAACGAGCCAGTATCCATTGGCGATCGCCATCAGGAAAAACTAGCGGGTTGAAAAAGCTGGCAGCGGCTCTTTTGAACCCAGGAGCCAAGAGGGAAAACATGGGTCAGATTTACTTGCATTAATCCATGTGGCATCAATGAAACAACGCTAAGAGTATGTTTGAAAAGTTTTAGGCAAGCCTTCGGAGCATGAGATTAACCATAGCTACATAAAGCATTGTCTCACTAGTGGTGGGTAAATATTCATAATCTTTACTCAAACGACGATAACGACCAAACCAAGCAAAGGTGCGTTCAACAACCCAACGTCGAGGCAAAACCTCAAACCCTTTTTGTCCCTCTTTTTTCCTAACGACTTCAAGTGTCCAGCCAAAGGTCTGTTCGGCACTGGTTCCGTAGGATGGGGCAGTCAGAATCCATGTCATATGCGGATTTGAGCAATAATGGGTAGTCCTCTAAAATCAGTCTCCCCATGGATCTCTTTGCTTATCCTTGTCCCTGCTGTGCCAGTAATGCCGTCCATGTCCATACCCATTATTCAACGCAGGTGAATGGTTCAAGGCGTTTGCTCCATTGTCGTCAATGCGACGTTTACTTTAGTGAGACCTTTGCGACCCCAATTGCAGGACTGAGAACCCCTCTGAGCCGGATTATCACGATCCTTAAAGCCAGGAGTGAGGGGATGAGTCTAAATGCCACGGCCCGCACCCATAACGTTTCGAAGAAAAGCATTATCGATTGGGAGCAACGTTTAGCCGGCATCAAGCCAACCCTGATGCTGTATGCCTTACTCCATCAGTTTATTCACCAGGAAATGGAAGGAGATGAACTGTACACCAAGATTGGTAAAAACAAACCGCCCTGTGATTCTCAAGGCTGGACTATTGTTCTGATGGAGCGAGGGAGTCGATTTCTATGGGAATTGCACTGTGGGCACAAAAATAAGCAACTGTTTAAGACGGCTTTAGCTTGCTTGGCGGAGGTGATTGAGCAAACGGATAGTTTGAGCCTATTCACTGATGGAGAACGACGCTATGGCAACTTGTTGTTTGAAATTTGCCACGAAGTCCTTCGCAATGGAAAACCAGGACGTCCCCTAAAACGGCTGCCGAAAGGAGTCAGAGTTCGCCTTAAAAACAAAGGCTCCAAAAAGCGACCGGGTCGTCAACGTCAAAAGTATCAGGCTCCTGTGCCTGAACATCCGAAAACAACTCATGATGTGGCACACAAAGACATCCATGCCAATCATCTTGAAGCGTTTAATGCCTCCATGAGGCGACGAAATTCGACCTTTCGGCGTAAAACCAACACCTATGCTAAATCCAGAAAGGAGCTACAAAGAACGCTCGATGTGTTTTGGGTGGTTCACAATTTCGTTCGAGTTCATTTCACCACTAAAGTTGTCCCTGCTGTAAAGCTAGGAATTTTGGAGACTGGGATTGGGATATCTTGGTCGCAACTTCTGACGATGCGATATGCAATCTAACTCGCTGTAGACAATGCTTCCAGCTTCCCCAGACAACGGAACCAGTGCCCTCAGTGGCATCTTGAGCCTTATCAGCAATATGCTTTTGCCGGAAAATGTTTTATTGTAGAGGATAAAAATTTATTGGCTTGATAACTTTATCGTTCAACAGTCCGTACACTTTACTGAGAAAGACCTAAAACTCTGGATTTCTTGTTCGTCCAACTGCCAGAGAAAAGGTCTTAACTGACAGACATATATTTGTAGTTGATTTAACAGTAACAAAGGCTAGTGGGACGTTTGTCACTGACATCGCCATTTTCCTAAGGGGGTAACATACCTGCGAATGGGAAATCGAGTGCAAGCGCCTGAGCCGCCTAGGTGATAGCGTTTTCGTAAACGTGCTTGCCATCGGCGCTGAGCGCGCTTACCTCCCCATTCAAAGGGCGTCGGGTTCTGATTCCAAGCGTCGGCGACCGCTTCAACCCAGTCGATGATTTGCTGAGGAGACCTTGGATATTGTCCGCCTAGCGCCCGTTGCTTCAGGATTTTCTGAATCGATTCAGCCATATTTAGCCAACTGCCGCCGAGCGGGGTATGCAACGGCAGAATTCCCTGTTCACACAGCCACAAGACGAACTCAGCCGTTTTGTGGCCTGCTAGATTGTCGCTGACCAGCAGCATTCGCAAAGGTGGCAACTGTTCGGGCAGGGTAAATTTGACCGTTAATCCCTGACGCCAGCTTTCCCAGAGTGCCAGGGTCGCTTCCCTTGACAACGAGTTGGTCTGAACCGGTAACACTTGCAGTATCTTGCTCAGACATTCCTTTAGCCAAGGGTGTAAGACGCGGTTAGGGCAGGCTTCAACCCCCTTGACATAAACTTGTCCATCCACAGGATGAAAAAGCGTCAGAATCTTGGCTGTCCCGTTCGGGATAAATTCGTGAGGATGTCTCAACGGCTCACCTTGAGGTTGCCAATCCGACGTTGGATAGGGTTGTGTCGAATAGGGTCCCGCTTCATCTTCAGCCCAAACCGATAACCCCATTTGCTCTCCCAAGCGGTAGGCGCGCTCAATCAACTCTTCTTTGCTTCAGTATCGGGGTCTGTGACTTCGACGATACCGCTTTTACGTCGGCGCAGAACCTGTCCCGTATGACACCAACTGCGATTAGCCTGCCAACTCCAATCCGCTTCATGCAATACTCGCCAAATCGTGTAGGTGCTTATCTTCGCAAACTCTGGCTGTTTTCGTAGATGGCGCTGTAGTAGGCTCAATGACCACACCACAGCCCCGTCTTTTTCCCGCTCTGGAGGCTGCTTGACCGTAGCCAGGATGGCTTCCCTTTTCGAACAGTCATACACTACTTGCTGACCACCTCCATGACGAGGTTCAAGAGCTGCTATGCCTTCTTCATTAAATCGACTTACCAACTTAGACACTGCATCTCCAGAGCGTCTCCCAACTGAATGGGCCGCATCAGTATAACTGTAACTATCAGCCACTGCTAGCAATAGTTGGGCTCGTATGACATGGATAGCGGGTTCTCGTCTCGCTCTACCCAATTGTTCCAAAATTTGACGTTCTTGCTCCATCAAGGGACGTAGCGGCGCTTTTTGCCGGCGTGTCATCTGCCTTACCCTGATACAGGGTATTGAGCTCTACTTTTATAGTCTCGCAAACTTTAATGGCTACTGGCGTGACAAACGTCCCACTAGCACATGACCCTCTACCCTAATCAGTTTGAATACATTTGAATACAGAAAAAATGTCTTTCGAGTTGCCCGTTGCTGGGGGGGGGGATGATAGCTTGAATTTCAATGGTTATTTAGCCAAACCACGGAGATCTTAACAAAACGTTAGAACTACATAGAATCATGTTAAACCTACGATCGCAGCAATCCTAGATTATCCCACTAGAATTGAGATAACTTAAAGGGCGAATGTCATTGACCTTGCAACTTCCATCGTCTCGCTGTCATTTAAGTTCACCATTCATTGATTCATCAGCACATCACTTCAAGGAGTTCTGCCAACGTGGTCGGTACAGTATATTTAGTCGGTGCTGGGCCGGGTGATCCGGGGTTATTAACGTTAAAAGGCAAGGTTTTACTAGAATCCGCTGATGTTGTTGTTTATGATGCGCTCATCAGCCCAGAAATTTTGGCGATGGTGAATCCCCGCGCAAAAAAAATTCATGCGGGAAAACGGCGGGGGCGTCATTCATTGATGCAATCAGAAACCAATCGTATTTTAATCGAACAAGCTCAGGAGCAAGCTGTGGTGGTGCGGCTCAAGGGGGGGGATCCTTTTATGTTTGGGCGGGGGGGCGAAGAAATGGAAGCGTTGATTACGGCCGGTGTTCCGGTGGAAATTGTGCCAGGAGTGACGGCTGGTATTGCTGCACCCGCTTATGCCGGGATTCCGTTGACTCACAGAAATTACAGTTCATCCGCCTTTTTTGTGACGGGCCATGAAGCCGCTGGAAAATATCAACCCGGGGTCAACTGGGGGGCGATCGCCGCAGTAGCAGAGACCATTGTGGTGTATATGGGGGTTCACAACCTACCCCACATTATTGACGTATTGCTCCAAGCCGGGAAAGAACCTGAAACCCGGATCGCTCTAATTCGTTGGGGAACCCGTACTGACCAGTCTGAATTAGTCGGAACCCTAGCCACCATTCAAACCCAGATTGCAGAAACGGGCTTTGAAGCACCGGCTATTGCGGTGATTGGGGCCGTGGTTAATTTACGAGAAATCCTCGCCCAAGGAGTCCCCCCCCGCCCCATGGTTCACACACCCGAGTTTGGGAACCCGGACTAGCATCCGTTCAACGCCAGACCAGATAGAGAAAACCAGAAAATGGGTTACGATCCGATCAATATTTCTGGCTAGTAAGTGGCATGGCGACCCCCGATTCTAATAGTTTTACACAACTGATTCGCTACCTATCTCCCCATCGACGTACCATCATCACTGGCATGGGGACGCTATTTTTGGCGAATGGGTTGGGGGTTTATATTCCCCTGCTGATCCGGGATAGTGTCGATGATCTAAAGCCACCATTCGAGATCAGTCAAATCTTTTGGATCGTTGCCTTAATGATAGGCTTGGCTTCTTTGATGTGGGTCATTCGGATGGCATCACGCCTCCTGATCTTTGGGGTGGGGCGGCAGGTGGAGTATCAGTTAAAACAAGGCATTTTTGAACATTTACTGACATTAGACCCCCTTTATTTTGCCCAGAATACGATTGGGGATTTAATTAACAGAGCCACGAGTGATGTGGATAATATTCGCCGCTTAGTGGGGTTTGCAGTACTGAGTCTGATTAATACGTTTTTTGCCTATGCCTTAACGATTCCGGCGATGTTTGCCCTCCATGTGCCCCTGAGTTTAATGGCGATCGCCGTTTATCCCTTGATGTTTATGAGTGTGAATATTTTCAGTGGCCGGCTCAGAGACTATCAGTTGGAAGTGCAAGAGAAATTATCCGGACTGAGTGAATTAGTGCAGGAGGATATGAGTGGAATTAGTTTAATTAAAATTTATTCCCAAGAAGACAATGAGCGACAGGCATTTAATCATAAAAATCGGCAGTTATTGGAAGCTAATTTAAAACTTGCACGGGTTAGAAACTTCCTCTTTCCCCTAATTGAGGGATTGTCCTATCTCAGCTTGCTGTTACTGTTAGCCTTTGGAACGCGGGTCATCCAGACCGGGGTAATCACCATTGGCGATTTCATTGCGTTGATTATTTTGGTGGAACGGTTAGTCTTCCCCACTGCGCTGCTGGGGTTTACCATTACTGCCTATCAACGGGGTGAGGTGAGCCTCAAACGCATCGAGGCGATTTTCCAGGCGGAATCCAAAATTCAAACCGTATCCCACCCCTTACCATTTCAAACCTCCCGAATAACAGGCAAAGTGTCTGCCCAGGGTCTGACCTATACCTATCCTGGGGCTAAAAGGGCCGCCCTAAATCAAGTGGATTTTACGATTCATCCCGGAGAAATGGTGGCGATCGTAGGCCCCATCGGCTCAGGAAAATCCACCTTAGTTAATACGCTTCCCCGTTTACTCGATCTTGCCCCTGGACAGGTTTTTATCGATGGGTATGACATCACCCAAGTCCCATTACCCGAATTGCGTCAGGCGATCGCCTTTGTCCCCCAAGAAAGCTTTTTGTTTAGCGCCACTATTTCCGAGAACATTGCCTATGGTTCACCCCATGAAGATCCATACACCATTAAGCAGGCGGCGGAACAAGCCTATCTCGCCCAAGAAATTGATACCTTTCCCAAGGGATACCACACCCTCGTCGGAGAAAGGGGCATTACCCTATCGGGGGGACAGCGACAACGGGGCGCTCTAGCCAGGGCTCTTATTTTGGATGCCCCCCTCCTTGTGCTAGACGATGCGCTTTCCAGTGTGGATAATCAAACGGCCACCCAAATATTGCGCCACTTGGCCCAACGGGATAACACCGTCATTTTTGTTTCCCACCAGCTCTCTGCTGCGGCCCAAGCAGACCGTATTTTTGTGATGGATCAGGGAGAGATTGTACAAATGGGGAGCCATGGAAATTTGTTAAATCAACGTGGTTTGTATCAGTCCCTATGGGAGCAACAAGCCTTAGAAGAAGTACTCCAATAAAATCCCGTTACCGACTGCCCGGTAGGGAAAGTTTATTGATGGGTTGGAGCCATGGGTTAGACATCAGCCTTTGACAATAACGCCAAAGTCTCCCAACATCAGGGCATAGTTACGAATTAACCCCAACAAATTTAAGCGGTTTTGACGAACTGCCTCGTCATCCGCCATGACTAAAACGCTGTCGGGGCCATCAAAAAAGACTTCAACGGTGGGTGCTAATGCTTGGAAAGCCTTGACTAGGCTCGGATAATTGCGATCAGCTTGGGCGGCGACGACTTTTGGGTAAAAACTCAACAGGTCTTGATAAACAGCTTTCTCGGATTCCTGATGTAACAGCGTTGGGGTAATGACCGGCCGCGGATCAAAAACGTCAGTCGGTAATGTCCCTTTACTAGCGAGTTTTGTGGAGCGGTTAATCGTGGGATAAATAGTTTGTAATTGTTGACTGTCCCGTAACTGTTGCAAAAACTCTGCCCGTTGTCGTCCATCTAGCAAGTCTTCCAGCAAACGATCCTGGAGAGCATGGCACTCATCGCGATCTTCCACTGGATTAATTTCACCAATCACGGCATTAACCAAATCATAATCAATCTCTAAGTCATCTTGCAGTAGGGTTTGGAGTCGTTGATAAAAGAAGTGCTTGAGGGCATTAAGAGGGGAAGCTTTATCGGGATGGGCTGTCAGAAATGCTTCACAACCAAATTGAAGGAGTTGGAGCAAGTTAATCGCCCAATTCGCATCCCAGGCAATCGTGATAATGGCATTGGCTGCCCGTCGGAGAGCAAACGGATCGGAGGATCCGGACGGCAGTAGCCCTAAACCAAAAATATTGATTAATGTGTCAAGGCGGTCTGCTAAACCCACGGCACGGCCACAGAGGCCCTGGGGAAGCTCATCATCTTGGTGGCGGGGTAAATAATGTTCAAAAATCCCTCCGGCAACCGCTACAGATTCTCCACTGACCAGGGCATATTGTTGACCCATGACTCCTTGTAGTTCGGGAAATTCATACACCATCTGGGTAACCAAGTCTGCTTTACAGAGCATGGCGGTACTTTCAATTTCCACGCGCTCCGACTCGGTAACGTCTAGCTGGGTGGCGATCGCCTGGGCCATTTCCATAATGCGGTCTACCTTATCCCGCATGGTCCCTAGTTCTTCTTGAAACGTGACGGTTTCCAATTGAGGCAAATAACTATCTAGAGAATCGTCACAATCAGCCTGGTAGAAAAATTGAGCATCGGCTAGACGAGCACGAATGACCCGCGCATTTCCCGCCGCAATGATGTCATTTTTTTGGGGATCGCCGTTCGCGATGGTAATAAAATGGGGCAATAAATTTTGCTCCCCATCCACTACCGGAAAATAACGTTGATGGGTCACCATGACGGTGGTAATTACATCCGGGGGAAGGGACAAATATTGCGCTTCAAACGCTCCCAGCACCGCACTGGGATATTCCACTAGCTGTTCGACTTCTGCCAACAGGTCTTCATAAATTAGGGCTTCTCCCCCCACGGTGCCCGCCAATTGTTGAATTTGTGCCTGGATAACCTGCCGTCGTTCCCCCGGATCGACTAAAACCCCTGCTGCTTTTAAGGTCGTGACATAGGCTTCTGCGGTCGATAACGTGATGGAGCCAGGCGATAAAATCCGATGCCCCTGGGAATGGCGATCGCCACGGAGATGGGTAGACCCATTTTTTAGGCTCACGGGGAGCACCTGATCATCTAATAGAGGAACCAACCAGCGGATTGGTCGAGGAAACCGGAGATCACCATCTCCCCACCGCATAAATCGCCGCCCTTCTAGTCCTTTAAACCAAGCTAAGAGCAAGTCAGGCAAGAGGGCTCGGGCCGCTTGACCCGAAACCTGTCGCTGTACAAAGACAAACTCACCCTTTGGCGTATCTCGTACCTCCAATTCCGTCACCGCTATCCCTTGCTTTTTGGCAAAACCAATCGCTGCCTTTGTCGGTTCCCCTTCTTTGAAGGCTGCACTGGCAGGCGGCCCTTTAATTTCCTCTTCCCGATTAGGTTGGCGACCGGGTAACCCCTGGATATAGACCGCTAACCGTCGGGGCGTCCCATAAATATCGATGGTTTCGGGCACGAGAAAATGGGCCGCCAAACTCTGGGGAATGAGGTGTTGCCACTGGGCGATCGCGCTGGTAACAAAATCGGCAGGTAATTCTTCAGTACCGATTTCAAGTAAGAAAGTTTGAGAGGACATAATAACGGTGTGGGGCAACGAAAGACCGGCTAGACCACTGTCAACAATAGCAGAGACGACAACAGTCTTCCTCCCCTAACTTAACCCTAACCAAAGCGGTAACCAAAGCCTCGAACCGTAATTAAGTATTCGGGTTGACTGGGGTCTAATTCTAATTTCTCCCGGAGCCAACGCACATGAACATCGACGGTTTTACTATCCCCTAAAAAATCTATGCCCCAAATTTTATCAATTAACTGTTCCCGAGACCAGACCCGCTTAGGGTGACTCATAAACAGTTCCAGAAGGCGAAATTCTTTAGGGGCCATGGCGATGGTTTCTCCCCGCATTTCTACCCGACATTCCTCGGGATAAAGCACTAAATCTCGAAGCTTAAGGAAAGGGGCGGGGCTATTTCCGGCAAAACCCTGACGACGAATCATTGCTCGACAACGAGCGATTAACTCTTTCATGCCAAAGGGTTTCGCAAGATAGTCGTCTGCTCCCACTTCTAAACCGGTAACTTTTTCAGTTTCACTGCTTTTCGCACTCACAATGAGAATTGGGGTTTTGTTTCCCTCAAAGCGTAGGGTACGACAAATATCAAGACCATCTACCTGAGGCAGCATAAGATCCAAAATGATCAAGTCAAATCCTCCTCTGCTTTCCTTCCCCTTAAATTCTTGCATGATAGCTAATGCATCCCGGCCGTCAGCGACGGCCAGTACTTCATAACCTTCTTCTTGCAAGGAAAATTGAATAGAGTCACGAATTACATCATCATCTTCGACCACTAAAATTTGATGACCCAAAGACGATGCTTGAAAATCTCGGACTTTATCCTGGTGTTTGAGCATAACCATAAAAATCTTACCCAATGGATTCAACTTACACCAATACCACACAAACCCTACGGACAAAAAAGAGCCTAGAGCGTGTTGGAAAAATAAACTTTTGATTACCACAATCCTAATTTATTCGTCAGGTGTCAATAATTTCTAGATACACTTTATTCATCGCTTCTATCCCTACTCAAACATTCTTTCGTTAAGACAACATTAAAATCAGCATTTGGAATGCTAGGGATCGTGATTGGAGGTGAATCTAAACTTGCCGAATTAGCTGCCAGCCGCTGAAAAGAGAGATTTTTACCAATCCCACCCAATTCGAGGTAGTACCCTCAAGCATTGTAAAGTCTAGCCCAGGCTTGCATCGGCACAGAGCAACAAGCAACACGACATCGGTTCATCATGCAAGTACTATGTCCGTCCGCTGAAGCCGAAGCCGTTAATCTCAAAGAAAGCTGCTCTCGGTAGAGACATTAGGGAAGCCAGATTTTTTCCCTTAATTGAAAGCGCTTAAGGTTTCCGTAATAATATTAAAGAGTAATTACAAGCAAAGTCATACCGGATTTGTTACTGCCTCGAAACCTAGGGATGTTTCGCCGACTGTCAGAGATGAACCAATCTAGAGAGACATTCCGGCTACAGTAACAGCGCTAACCGTTAGTTAGCGTGTGTGCTCTTCCGACGATTTATTTTTATCTGCCATCCGTTCCTATGCATAACTCTTCTGTCGCTTCCTCCCCCTTTTTGGGTCAACCCTGGCTCGTTGAAGAGCGTGATGCCTGCGGGGTTGGGTTTATTGCCGATCTTCAGGGTGACCCCCAACACATGCTGATAGAACAAGCCTTAAAGGCATTAGGCTGTATGGAACATCGGGGCGGCTGTAGTGCAGATAATGATTCGGGGGATGGCGCAGGGGTCATGACGGGGATTCCCCGGCAATTGCTGTCCCGTTGGTTTGTGACCCGTAACCTGCCGATGCCAGAGGGAGAGCGACTGGGGGTGGGCATGGTGTTTCTGCCCCAAGAACCAGAAGCACGGGAAGTGGCACGGGCTTACGTGGAAGAAGTGGTACGGCTAGAGAAATTAACGGTGCTGGGGTGGCGGGAAGTCCCCGTCAATCCGGACGTATTGGGCACGCAAGCGCGGAACAATCAGCCCCACATTGAGCAGATTTTTGTTACCTGTCCTGGAGGGGATGCCGGAGATGAATTGGATCGGCGACTGTACATTGCTCGGTCAATCATTGGCAAAACCCTAGCGGAAGACTTTTACGTTTGTTCCTTCTCCTGTCGCACCATTGTCTACAAAGGCATGGTTCGGAGTGTGGTGTTAGGGGAGTTTTATCAAGACTTAAAAAATCCTGAATACACCAGTAATTTTGCTGTTTACCATCGCCGCTTTAGCACCAATACAATGCCAAAATGGCCGTTGGCTCAACCCATGCGGATGCTGGGTCACAACGGCGAAATCAACACTTTGCTGGGCAATATTAATTGGATGTCGGCACGGGAAGCCGCATTACAGGTATCTGGCTGGAGTCATGACGAATTGGACTCGTTAACGCCCATTGTCAATGCCAGTAATAGTGATTCTTACAACCTAGATAGTGTGCTGGAATTATTGGTGCGGACGGGTCGTAGTCCCCTCGAAGCGGCCATGGTCTTGGTCCCGGAAGCCTATAAAAATCAACCCGCATTAAAAGACCATCCTGAAATTACTGATTTTTACGAATACTACAGTGGTCTACAAGAACCCTGGGATGGCCCGGCCCTATTGGTGTTCAGCGATGGAAAAACCGTAGGAGCAGGGTTAGACCGTAATGGTTTGCGTCCGGCCCGCTATTGCATCACTAAAAACAACACCATTGTGGTGGGGTCGGAAGCGGGCGTAGTGCCTTTACCGGAAGCGGACATTATTGAGAAAGGACGGTTAGCCCCCGGCCAAATGATTGCGGTGGATTTGCAACGGAAGCAAATTCTGAAAAATGATCAAATTAAACAACAAGTTGCCCGACGGCATCCCTATGGGGAATGGGTAAAAGCCCATCGTCAAGACATGGGTTCCGAAACGTTTCAGGAGGCGACCTTATTTCCCGATGCCCAAACGGTTTTGCAACAACAAGCCGCCTTTGGGTATAGCGCGGAAGATGTGGAAATGGTGATTGTCCCGATGGCTAACCAGGGGAAGGAACCGACGTTTTGTATGGGGGACGATATTCCCCTCGCCGTGCTGTCCAATAAACCCCGCTTACTGTACGACTATTTCAAACAACGCTTTGCCCAGGTCACTAATCCCCCCATTGATCCCCTACGGGAAAACCTCGTAATGTCCTTGGGCATGAGCTTGGGGGAACGGGGCAATATTTTGGAGCCATCGGCAGCAGCGGCCAAGATGATAAAAGTCCGATCGCCATTGGTGAATGAACTGGAACTGGCGCAAATCAAAGCGGGCAGTTTAAAAACCGTTGACCTCTCGACTCTCTACGACCTCAATGACACCGCCGCGTTACAAACGGCGTTAGATAGTTTGGTCGCAACGGCGATCGCCGCCGTCCAAGACGGGGCAAAGATTTTAATTTTGTCGGATCGCTCCGACGTAGCCGCCTTAACTGAGGGGCAGAGCTATATTCCACCCCTGTTGGCGGTGGGGGCAGTGCATCACCACCTAATCCGGGCCGGGCTGCGGTTAAAAGCCTCGTTGTTAGTGGATACCGCCCAATGCTGGAGCACCCATCACGTTGCCTGCCTAGTGGGGTTTGGCGCTTCAGCGGTGTGCCCCTATCTCGCGCTGGAATCCGTCCGCCAATGGTGGCATAACCCCAAAACCCGGAAGCTGATGGACAATGGGCGGTTGGACAAGGTTGACCTGCCGACGGCGCTAAAAAATTATCGTCAATCCGTGGAAGCGGGACTGTTTAAAATTCTGTCCAAAATGGGCATTTCCCTCCTGTCTTCCTACCACGGAGCCCAGATCTTTGAAGCAATCGGTTTGGGGCCAGAATTGGTGGAATATGCTTTTGCTGGCACCACCAGCCGGGTGGGGGGCTTGAGCATCGAAGATGTGGCCCAAGAAGTGATGGCATTCCACCGCATTGCCTTCCCCGAAATGGCGAAAAAGCTGGAGAACTATGGCTTTGTCAATTACCGTCCCGGTGGTGAGTACCACATGAACTCCCCCGAAATGGCGAAGGCGTTACACAAAGCGGTGTCGGCCTATGAAGTAGGAGGCAATGGCAACCAGGCTGAAGCCTACAATTTTTACGAACTTTATCGGAAACAACTCAAGGAGCGTCCGGTTACTGCCCTGCGGGATTTGTTGGATCTCAATGCCGATCAAGCTGCGGTTCCCATTGAAGAGGTGGAATCCGTAGAAAGTATTGTTAAGCGTTTCTGTACCGGGGGCATGTCCCTCGGGGCCCTGTCGCGGGAAGCCCATGAAACCTTGGCGGTCGCCATGAATCGTTTAGGGGCAAAATCCAATTCGGGGGAAGGGGGCGAAGATACGGTGCGTTACCTCACCCTGGATGATGTGGACTCCGGAGGCAATTCCCCCACCCTGCCCCACTTGCAGGGGTTAAAAAATGGGGACACCGCCAACTCCGCCATTAAACAAATTGCCTCTGGTCGCTTTGGGGTTACTCCCGAATATTTAATGAGTGGCAAGCAGTTGGAAATCAAAATGGCCCAGGGGGCAAAACCTGGAGAAGGAGGACAACTCCCTGGCAAAAAAGTCAGTTCTTATATCGCCATGTTGCGCCGCTCCAAACCTGGTGTTACCCTTATTTCCCCACCGCCCCACCACGATATTTACTCCATCGAAGACCTGGCGCAATTAATTTATGACCTGCATCAAATCAACCCCGGAGCCAAAGTGTCGGTGAAACTGGTGGCGGAAATTGGCATTGGCACAATTGCCGCAGGGGTAGCCAAAGCCAATGCTGATGTCATTCAAATTTCAGGTCATGACGGCGGTACGGGCGCATCTCCCCTCAGCTCCATCAAACACGCTGGCTCACCCTGGGAGTTGGGTATCACTGAAGTGCATCGGGTGTTAATGGAAAATCAACTGCGCGACCGGGTGCTCCTCCGGGCGGATGGCGGGCTGAAAACTGGCTGGGATGTGGTGATGGCCGCCCTGATGGGAGCCGAAGAATATGGCTTTGGGTCCATTGCCATGATCGCGGAAGGCTGCATTATGGCGCGGGTTTGCCACACCAACAACTGCCCCGTCGGGGTAGCCACCCAGCAAGAACGGCTACGGCAGCGCTTTAAAGGGGTTCCGGGTCAGGTGGTGAATTTCTTTTACTTCATTGCGGCAGAAGTGCGTTCCATCCTTGCCCATCTCGGTTTCCGTCACTTGAATGACGTGATTGGTCGCACTGACCTACTCAAAGTACGTCCCGATGTACAACTGAGCAAAACCCAAAACCTCACCCTAGACTGCTTGTTAAACCTCCCCGATGCCAAACAACACCGGGAATGGCTAGACCATGAAACCGTCCACAGTAACGGCCCAGTCCTAGACGATGAAATCTTAGCCGATAGCGATATCCAAGAAGCCATCGCTCATCAAACCACCATCACCAAAACCTATCATTTGGTCAATACTGACCGCACTGTTGGGACTCGTCTTGCCGGAGCGATCGCCAAGAAATACGGCAACACAGGCTTTGCGGGGAATATTACCCTCAACTTCCAGGGCGTCGCCGGCCAAAGCTTTGGGGCGTTTAACCTCAATGGACTCACCCTGCACCTCCAGGGAGAAGCCAACGATTACGTCGGCAAGGGCATGAACGGCGGCGAAATCGTCATTGTGCCCCCGGCTGCTGCTACTTATGCCCCCGAAGATAACGTCATTTTAGGGAATACCTGTCTGTATGGTGCCACGGGCGGCAGTCTCTATGCGAATGGTCGGGTGGGGGAACGGTTTGCAGTACGGAACTCGATGGGTAAAGCGGTGATTGAAGGGGCTGGCGATCACTGCTGTGAATATATGACGGGCGGCGTGATTGTGGTTCTTGGCCCTGTGGGCCGAAACGTGGGGGCTGGCATGACAGGGGGCTTAGCTTACTTCCTCGATGAAGCGGGGGATTTACCCGAAAAAATCAACCCGGAAATTATCAAACTGCAACGGGTCTCCGCTCCTAAAGGAGAGGAACAGTTAAAAGCCATGATCACTGCCCATGTGGAACACACCGGCAGTCCCAAGGGGAAAACCATTCTCGCCAACTGGTCAGATTATCTCGGCAAGTTCTGGCAGGCGGTTCCCCCTTCCGAAGCGGATTCTCCTGAGGCGAATGGGGAAGCGGGCTTGGCCGGGGAGAAGGCGTTAACCTCGGTTTAGTCTCGTAGTCTGGTGGGTGGGAGGTGCAATGTATTTTTCTCCCTGCACTTTTATTTATATGGTTCATGCAATTAGTTCATACAATTTATCTCAAGTGGGATGCACCCTCGCCCCCTTCCCCAAAGTCAAAAATAATATCAATCGCCCTTACCGATAAATATCTCGTCTCAAACAATAAAATTTGTCCAGTTCTTCCATTAATTTTTGGTAGGTTTCAATCTCGATAACAACGGCGATCTTGTTACCTTTTGTATCCGTTAAATATTGTTCTTTAATGTCTAGCCTAAATTAAGTTTTCCGGGTTTTTCAGGGAGGAAAGTATTTAACTTTGACTCAATACTATATGTTTTCGTCCTCTGCAATTCTATGAACCTATCTGTGACGCTAGGCAAGCTTTATGGTGTTAGTGTCGGCCCCGGTGATCCTGAACTCATGACCGTGAAGGGGCTAAAAGCCTTGCAATCAGTTCCGGTGGTTGCCTTTCCTGCCGGATTGGAGCAGAAAGTCGGGATTGCGGAACAGATTATCTCTTCCTATCTAACTCCCCAGCAGCAACGTCTGCCCCTAAACTTTCCCTACGTCCAGACCCCAGACGTTTTAGCCGAGGCATGGGACATCGCCGCCCAAACTGTTTGGCGATCGCTCCGCCAGGGTCAAGATGTTGCTTTTGCCTGTGAAGGGGACATCAGCTTTTACAGTACATTCACCTACTTAGCCACGACACTCAGACAAAAACATCCAGAGATAGAAATTATCTACATCCCCGGTGTGAGTTCTCCGTTCGCCGCCGCCTCAGTGTTGCAATTTCCCCTGACCTGTCAGCAACAACGGTTAGCCATCTTACCGGCGCTTTACCACCGGGCAGAGTTAGAAAAAACGCTGGATTGGGCAGAGGTGATCGTACTCCTAAAATTCCGCAAAGTTTATAGTCAGATTTGGCAAGTTCTATCCCAGCGGCAATTATTACATCGGGCTTGGATTGTTGAACAGGCAACGACTCAGCGGCAGCGCATCATTAACCCGCTACCGCCTCAACTTTCCTTGTCTTATTTTTCTCTGATGATGATTTATCCGACGGAACAAACGGGTAATATCCAGTCCACCCAGAATTTTGACCGGCAAGCTGGGCCGTGATTTAGCAAGGAGTCAATTATCTAAGGGGCTTCTCACACCTCTGCTCCCTCCGCAGGAACGCGCATCACCCTTTATGACGTGATGGACTATGTGACGGCTCAATATCCGCCTAAGTTCATTCAAGGATTGTTTGAACTTACATTAGATTGGGTTCCTATTCGATTTATCACATTTGACGAGATGAAATTGCCAATCAATAGTGATGATCGGGGAGTCTGGCAGTTAGCTCAATCCCTGAAAAGCGTTGGCGACTACTTTTGTTCGCGCCCCAAAATCTAGATATTCCAAATGTAAAGAGCTATCTCATTATTTTTCTGCTGTTTTTTGCTCGGGATAGAATGAATTGGCTAAAGTTACCCAAAGAGATTTACAGATGGATAACGATACTAAATTTGGCTTACTCGTGATTGGTGTACCCCTACTCGGAATCCTCTATTGTGCTTTGATTTTGGCGGTGATGCTATCTTCAGCGGCAGCCCGTGCTCACCCCATTCTGACCGGCACAATATTTGTGCTTGCTCCTTCTTTGGTGTCGGGTTCGATCTGGCTTTATGCCTCAATTAATGCTCGTAAACAGGAAAATATTGGGCTTTAAGTTCAAGCTTCCTACGGGGAAATATGCTTACCTTGCAGTAAATAGTTTGGACTCAACGTTATGGGTCCACGCTGAGCTATCGGGATCTTGGCTTTGGCTCCATTCCCCATTTGTCTTTTGAACTATCAACTACACCACTAAAAAATATGATGGCGGCCCCGTCCCGTGTTCTTGGGTGAGAAGAAGAGCCAAACAAAGTTTGTAGAAGGCTAAACAGTCAAATCAAGTTGCTAAGCATGAAGAATTATGTCTCCCATAGAAGATGAATTGTCCTGACTACTTAGCTGTAAGGGGTCACTCTGCGGTCACTTTAGACCCCTCCAGGCGATCGCCAGAATGTAAAGCGTGACCTCGACAAGAATGGAAGGATTATCGACAATTTTGGAGAATGCCCCCTAGGAGAAACGAACTGTATGAAATTGGCTTATTGGATGTATGCGGGTCCCGCCCACATTGGCTCCTTACGCATTGCTAGTTCCTTTAAAAATGTCCATGCCATCATGCACGCCCCCTTGGGGGATGACTACTTTAATGTGATGCGTTCCATGTTGGAACGGGAAAAGGACTTTACCCCCGTGACCACCAGTGTGGTGGATCGGAACGTGTTGGCGGGCGGCTCCCAGGAAAAAGTTGTGGATAACATTGTCCGCAAAGACCAAGAAGTCACTCCTGACTTGATTCTGTTAACCCCCACCTGTACCTCCAGCATTCTGCAAGAAGACCTGCAAAACTTTGTCAGTCGTGCCCAAATGGATGCCAAGGGGGACGTTTTACTCGCCGATGTCAATCACTATCGGTTCAATGAACTACAAGCCGCAGACCGTACCCTTAAGCAAATTGTGCAGTTCTATCTGGAGCGGTTCCACAAGAAGGGGGGCTCTGTCACCAAAACCGCCGCACCATCGGTCAATTTAATTGGTTTCACCACCCTGGGCTTTCACCATCAACACGACTGCACCGAGCTTAAACGTCTGATGGAAGGGTTGGGCATTCAGGTGAATTTAGTGATTCCCCAGGGAGCCAGCGTCACCCAGTTAGAGACCCTACCCCAAGCCTGGTTTAATCTCTGCCCCTATCGGGAAGTCGGACGACAAACAGCAGCATATTTACAGGCCGAATGGGAGATGCCGTTTGTGGATATTACGCCAATGGGGGTGGTGGAAACGGCGCGCTGTATCCGACAGATTCAACAAGTCCTCAATGACCAGGGTTACACGGTGGATTATGAAGCCTTAATCCAGGAAAAAACCCGCGATCTTTCCCAAGCCGCTTGGTTCTCCCGCTCCATCGACTGTCAAAATCTGACCGGCAAAAGAGCGGTGGTGTTTGGGGACAGTACCCATGCGGCGGCGATGACCAAAATTCTGGCGCGGGAAATGGGGATCCGGGTTATCTTAGCGGGAACCTATTGTGCCTATGATGCGGAATGGTTCCGGGCAGAAATTGCCGAATACTGTGACGATATTCTCATCAGCGAAGATAACGGGGCGATCGCCGATGCCATTGCCCGGTTAGAGCCGGCCGCTATTTTTGGGACGCAAATGGAGCGCCATGTTGGGAAACGATTAGACATTCCCTGTGGAGTTATCGCCGCGCCGATCCATATTCAAAATTTTCCTTTAGGCTACAAACCCTTCTTGGGCTATGAGGGGACAAATCACATTGCTGATTTGGTTTACAACTCCTTTACCCTGGGCATGGAAGATCATCTGCTGGAAATTTTTGGTGGACACGACACCAAAGAAGTCATCACCCAGACCCTTTCCAGCGACTCGGATTTGAACTGGCATCCAGAAGCTCAAGGGGAACTCAAAGGGATTCCCGGTTTCGTCCGGGGCAAGGTCAAACGAAAAACAGAAAAATTTGCCCGTCAGCGTGGTCTCTCAGAAATCACCTTGGAAGTAATGTACGCCGCGAAGGAAGCGGCTGGTGCTTAACACCTCAGCCTTTAAAAAAATCACTCCTATGCTCGCCAGAAAATCTTTGCCATCTCGATGTTTACCGGAGTCTGGTTGGGGTCGCGATTAACACAACAGTCACTGCCCCCAATTTCCGACCATGATGCCCCTTGCCTGAGCTAAGCCGGATGCCTATTTCTCCCCAGCAAAAACGATTAGGACGCTATAAACGCGCCTGGTTGATTGGGATGGTGTTTATTTTTAGTGCCTGTTCGGTCGGCATTGGAGAGGATTTCGAGCAGTGGTCTTGGCTAAAGGCCTATTTCCTCTTGACGTTGGTGGTGGGCGGGAATCTTTTAATTTATTTGAGTTTTTATCCCCGTCTCCTCAACCCAGCTCGACGTTTTATACCCCGGCCCCTATCGAAGCGTTGAAGATTTTTGGAGAAAATAATTTACCCCATGTAAAGTGGGTGGATCTTCATCGGCACACCCCTCTAGGCTTCCAAGTCTTCCGGGGTAGTGTCAGGCTTGGGAAAAGGAAGAAGCGGCAGGCGATCGCCCCGGAAAATTTCTTCAGACAGTTCCCCCAATTCGGTTAGTTGTTGGGAACCACGTTTGAGTAAATCCAGGCTGACCAGTAAGGGAAAGGTGGCAGCACTCAATAATAAAGAAGTGGTGATATTCATAGCGATAGAATGATTGTTAATCGGGAGTCGTTATTTCAAAATTCTACTGTGGAGGCAATTCAGTGTGAGATATTGGGTGTCTCCTAGGCTCTGCAATGAGTCCGAATGTCGGTGTTGGCGGTCAAAAGAGGATCAGCGAAAAGCCCTCTAGGGGTTTATTGGACAACAATGCCTTTTTCTTTTTCGAGGGTGTAGTTAAGTGAGATAAAAGTTGGTAACACCTGAAAATAGAATCACCAGTAACACAATGAGCAGCACCAGATAAAGTAAGGGACGGAGGCGAAATGTCGTGATCCAGAGCATGAGGCTTTGCAGGTTGAGCAAGGAGCCGAGCAACAGAAGACTCACTAGGCTACCAAGCCAGATCCGCTCCGTCAACGGTTCCACCAGGCTGACATTATTGAATGCGCCAATGGGTAGGGTGAGTCCGAGTAACAACAGGGACGCCAATTGTTTTGTGGGGTTAAATTCAGCCCAACGATACAGTTCACTCGGAGATAGCCACACACTAATTCCAGCGGCGATCGCCGTCCCCAGAATTAACATGCCGCCAAATTCTTGAAATTCCTCAATAATATTGCGGCCAAACAATTGTAGCTTCCGAGAAAGGGCATAGGAGGCCACCGGATTAACCCCACTGCGGAAAACCAATCCTCCTTTGCGGGGTTCATTTTCAGTTGCTGGGGGAATTAAGGCGCCGGATCGAAGCAAAGGAATACTGGCCAGGGGCGCTTTGATATCTGCTTTATCTTCCCAATGGGGTACCCGATAAACACTGAAAGCTAAGCCAATCACGATCGCCATCAACCAGGTCAGGGCAACTCGAAGAAAAATCAGGAGAGGCTGATAGTCTAGGCGAAACACCGTCATGGCCAAGGTGAATAGGTTTAACGTCGGCGCAGCAATCAAGAAACTGATTGCCAATGGGATGGGGGCTCCCTGTAGCAATAATCGGCGCGTAACGGGAATACTCCCCAATTGTCCCACCGGCAGCAAAAAGCCTAATGCACTCCCCACCAACGTGCTCAACAGACGATTACGGGGAAAATTCGCCACCCATTGCTGTTCATCCGTCCAGATTAGGAATGCACTGGACAACGTAATGCCCAGCAACAGCCAAGGAATAGAGAGCAACAGCCCACTGCTGAACAGGGTAAAAAATGTACGGAGCCAGACAAAGTCATTCATGCAATAGGGGGCAAGGATTGGCAAATGTTGAATACGGCGGGACAGGGATATGATGACTCATCGCAGCAACAAGAACGACCAAATAGGTCTACAAAGCCTGGAACGGCTTGGCCTATATCGGAGATTTACAGCCAGGGTTTTGTCCTCTCTGACTCCCTCGCTGCTCTGGAAGCTAGGGACGATTAACGTCCCATTCACTGTGATGGTTTGGATAACCCCGGCCCAAACCTGATGTTACTTGAAATAATGATTCAACAGAAAGAGGGTCTTTAACCTGATTCGCCGCGATAGATAGTCCAAAAGGGAAACGTTTGACTCGGGTTAATGGTGACGCCAGCAATACCATTGTGGGCAAAGGCATATTCTTTCGTCTGCCAGAGGGGAATATAGGGAATGTCTTCTCGCAACCGTTGTTGAATTTTGGTAAAGATCTGGCGACGTTCCTGGGGGTTAGACAGGGATCGTTCTTGGGCAATGAGCTGATTCATTTCGCCACTGAAATAAAATGACCCCTGACTCTGGGCCCCTCCCTCCACACAGCCTGTTTGGGGATCGCCTTGGGCGCAATCTAGAAAGGGATAAATGTAGTTATCCGGGTCTAAAAAATCGGGATACCAACTGGACAAGGAGCTTTGATATAGACCTAAACCAACGTTACGGTAATAACTGGCGGAGGCAATGCCGTTGGGGATGAACTCCAATAAGCCCTCTAAATCCCGTTTTGCCAGTGCTCGCATCACCGTGGCCACCAAGCCTGCCGGAATAGAGTTGGAGGTATGCCACAGTTCAATGGTTAACGGGTTTTCAGCAGAATATCCTTGGGCGACAAGCCATTGCTTGGCAACGGCTAAGCGTTCTTCCCGCCGAGAGGGGAGAGGTTCAAACACGGGTCGTGATTCTGCAAAACTGGTGGGAATCATGCTGTATAGCGGGCTACCCTGTCCCAATAAAATACGGTCAATGAGTAATTGTCGATCCACTAAGTCGGCGATCGCCTGGCGGAGGGGCAATTGGTCGAGGGGCGGGCGTTGTCCGTTCAGCGCCATAAAATTAATGACGGAACCGGCCGCTTCAACGACTTGATAGTTACCCGTTGCGGCTCCAGTTTGTAACGTTTTGACTTGCTGGGCTACCAGGGATTGATAGGCAACATCAATGGACTGGGTGCGGAAGGCATTAAATAAGTTCGCTGGGTTACTGGGAAAAAGCTGTAGGTTAATGCCGTTATTGCGGGGGGGATCGCCCCAATAATCGTTAAAGGGTCGTAACTTTAAAGCACTCGTGGTGAATTCTATTAATTCGTAGGGCCCTGTTCCGACAAATGTTTGGGGTTGGAAAGAACCTTCACCAATTTCGTACTGTTGGGGAGAAATGGCGCAGGCCCCCGGATAGGCCAGCAATGCCGGAAAGGCCGCAAAGGGTTCCTTTAACGTCACCGTGAGTTCATACTCGCCGGAGGCAGAAAGGGCTGCAATGGTATCCGAGAGCAAGAAAGATGGCTTACCCCCATTTTCCATAAACCGTTGCAGGGAGAAGGCCATGGCAGCGGCATTGAACGGCGTTCCATCATGGAATTGCACCCCTTGGCGGAGCGGAATGGTATAGGTGAGTCCATCCTCACTCACTTGGGGTAAATCCACCGCTAGACCGGGTTCTAAGGCGGTAGTGCCCAGGCGATAGCGGTAGAGGGTTTCCCCCAGGTTATAAATCACCATTAACCCCGCCAATTCGTAGCTATCCGCTGGATCAAGGGTGCGGGGATTCCGGATGGTGCCGACAGTAATAATGCTGTTGAGGGCAGTGGACTCCCTATTCGATGGCGTATCCGATGGGGCCGCACAGCCCGTTAAGCAGATCCAGACAAGTAAACCGCTGGCGATCGCCCGCTGCCAAAATTTATCTACGGTTAACGCCGTGAGCGGCCAAGATTTCATGGGCAATAATCTAGTTGGAGAAATTAGACTGAGACACCATCGAAATTCTGAGCTAGCAATAAATCCTTTGATTACATCTCAATCTAAACGAGTTTGACTATATCTACTGGGGATCCAGCTTCAGTACCGCCATAAAGGCTTCCTGGGGGACATCCACCGTCCCGATCGCCTTCATCCGTTTTTTCCCTTTAGCCTGCTTTTTCAAGAGCTTTTTCTTCCGGGAAATATCCCCACCGTAGCATTTAGCCAGCACATCTTTCCGGAGAGCGGGAATGTGCTCACTGGCAATCACTTTCGAACCGATCGCCGCTTGAATTGGCACTTTAAACTGGTGACGGGGAATCAGTTCTTTGAGCTTGCTCACCATCGCCCGACCCACATGGTATGCCTTATCCCGATGGACAATCATCGCTAACGCATCCACACTGTCACCGTTGACGAGAATATCCAGCTTCACAAGGGGATTGTCTCGATAGCCCAACAGTTGATATTCCATGCTGGCATAGCCTTTGGTGCGGGATTTCAGTTGATCAAAAAAGTCGGTTACCACTTCCGCTAGCGGTAATTCATAAATCAGCGCTGTGCGGGTTTGGGTAAAGTAGCGCATATCTTTAAAAATCCCTCTCCGACTCTGGCACAATTCCATCAACGTGCCCACATAGGTTTCCGGGGTGATCATTTCCACCTTGATATAGGGCTCCTCGATTTTGAGCCGTTTTTGGGGAGGGGGGAGCAAGCTGGGATTATCCACTTCTTCCACCTGCTGTTCAATATCTGTGACCCGGTAGACAACTGACGGAGCCGTGGTAATCAAGTCTAGGTTATATTCCCGCTCCAGCCGTTCCTGGACAATTTCCATGTGCAGTAGACCCAAAAAGCCGCAGCGGAAACCAAACCCCATCGCACTAGAGGTTTCGGGCTCATAGGACAACGCTGCATCGTTGAGCTTCAGTTTTTCCAGGGCATCCCGCAAATCTTCGTACTGGTCCGCATCGGTAGGAAACAACCCACAAAAGACCATCGGGTTGGCCTCGGTGTAACCCGGCAAGGGTTCAGCGGCCGGACAAGAGGCAAGGGTTATGGTATCTCCGACCCGTGCATCCTCCACCGCCTTAATGGCCGCCGCAAAGTAACCCACTTCGCCTGCATGAAGTTCCTCCACTTGGATTTGATTGGGGGAGAGTACACCAATTTCATCCAGTTCATATTCTTTTCTAGAAGCCATCAACCGGACTTTATCTTTTACATTCAGCCGGCCATCCATCACTCGAAAATAGACGATCACCCCGCGATAAGGGTCATAATAACTGTCAAAAATAAGGGCCCGTAGGGGTTGGTCTATGGTGTCAGCCGGTGGGGGAACTTGCTGCACGATCGCCTCAAGGATATCGTCTACCCCAATGCCCGCTTTGGCGGATGCTTGGATAATATCAGTGCAATCCAACCCCACCACCTCTTCAATTTCTTCGGCCACCCGCTCCGGTTCCGCACTGGGTAAATCAATTTTATTCAGAACCGGGATAATTTCTAGGTCATTGTCCAGCGCCAAATAAACATTGGCCAACGTCTGAGCTTCCACCCCCTGGGATGAATCTACCACCAGCAATGCCCCTTCACAGGCAGCCAGCGAACGGGAAACTTCGTAGGAAAAATCCACATGGCCGGGGGTATCAATCAAATTCAGCACATAGTTCTGACCATCTTTAGCGGTATAGTTCATCCGCGCTGCCTGTAGCTTGATGGTAATGCCCCGTTCCCGCTCCAAGTCCATATTGTCCAAAAACTGCTCCTTCATTTGACGTTGCTGCACCGTATCGGTCACCTGCAACAGGCGATCGGCGAGGGTCGATTTACCATGGTCGATGTGGGCAATAATCGAAAAATTACGGATGCGAGAGGCAGGAACGTCAGTCATGGGGGGCAAGTGGACGGAAAAAAGAATATTGCTTTTACTATAACCCTTCTGATATTCCCCCTCCTCATTGGACGGAGTCGCCCATTTTCCTTTTTTACAAACTTCTCTCAGTCAGCCCTAAGGGCAGGCTCAGACCATCACAAGCTGGAGGGACTAGGCTAGAAAGGTGTTCTCCCCTAACCTGTTTGAGAGGTGAAATCTGTGACCCCTTCTTTGCCGCAAGCTGTTACGGTCTCCCCGAGCGATGAACATAATCGACGTTTAGTGACTTATGTCCATCCTCCGAACTGGCAAAATCCCCAGCCTCAGGGATGCTACGACTTGGTGGTGATCGGGGCGGGAACGGCGGGCTTGGTGGCGGCGGCTGGAGCAGCGGGATTAGGCATCGGGCTTAAGGTGGCCCTGGTGGAAAAGCATTTGATGGGGGGGGATTGTCTCAACTTTGGTTGTGTCCCCTCTAAAGCCATTATTCGCTCTTCTCGTGTCATCGGCGAGTTACGGCGATCGCCAGCGTATGGAATTGAAGTAAAAGGGACAGTGGACATAAACTTCGACGGGGTGATGGCTAGAATGCGGGAGATTCGGGCAGATATTAGTCACCACGACTCGGCCAAGCGGTTTGCCGCGTTGGGGATTGATGTCTTTTTGGGCAGTGCCACGTTCACGGCGGGCGATAGCTTAAAGGTCGGGGAACAAACGCTACGGTTCAAAAAAGCAGTGATTGCGACGGGGGCACGGGCATTTTGTCCCCAAATTGAGGGTCTGCCGGCGGCGGGATATTTGACCAACGAGACCGTGTTCAGCTTAACTACGCGGCCAGAACGCCTGGCGGTGATTGGGGGCGGCCCCATTGGTTGTGAACTGGCTCAGGCTTTCCAGCGTTTGGGGAGCCAAGTGACCCTATTGCATAACCATTTCCATTTATTAAATAAAGAGGCTCCAGAAGCTGCTGCCATTGTGCAAAAAGCCCTGATCGAAGATGGGGTAACGGTGGTGACTAATGTCCAACTACAGTCGGTTGAAACAACCCCCCAAGGCAAAAAACTCCACTATCGTCGGGGAGATGCGGATGAATCCTTAGTAGTGGATGAAATTTTAATCGGTGCGGGGCGATCGCCAAATGTACAAGGGTTAGGGTTGGAGGCGATCGGAGTCGAATACGATGCCCGTCGGGGGGTAAAAGTGAATGATTATCTACAGACCAGCCATCCCAATATTTATGCGGCGGGGGATATTTGCATGGCATGGAAGTTTACCCATGCCGCCGATGCCGCTGCCCGCATTGTGATTAAAAACACCCTCTTTGCGCCGTTTGGGTTGGGTAAAGCCAAGTTGAGTGATCTGGTCATGCCCTGGGTGACCTACACCGACCCGGAAATTGCCCATGTGGGATTGGATGAAGACACGGCCAAAAATCAAGGTATTGCCTATAACGCCATCACCATTCCCTTGGCGAAAGTGGATCGGGCCATCACCGATGGTGAAACCAACGGCTTTCTAAAATTGCTCCACGCCGCTAACTCGGATCGAATTTTGGGGGCAACCATTGTGGCACCCCATGCCGGGGACATGATTTCCGAGATCACAACGGCGATCGTGGGCAAGTTGGGACTCAATACCCTTTCCACCGTTATTCACCCCTACCCGACCCAAGCAGAAGCCATTAAAAAAGCAGCCGATGCTTATCGGCGCACCCTCTTAACGCCCCGTAGCCGGTTTTTTTTGAAATGGTTGAGTAAATTCTCTAGTTTCCGCTAAGTTTGGCATGGGGAAATAAGCTCAGCTTCTGAGCTGGAGCCATAGTGCCGACTATTTGTTGAAGTATCGCCCCTTGCTGCGCTATGACCAGTATTCAAAGTAGGGCTATCCGATCGCCTCAGGTGTGATTGAAGGGGCTTGCCGACATTGGGTCAATGACCGTATGGCCCTTACTGGGGCTCGTTGGCGACTTAACCGGGCTGAGGCAGTCCCCAGGATTAGAGCGCCCAAAGCCAGTGGTGATTTCGATGAGTATTGGGAGCTTCACAAACTGCAGGAATTCAAACACAATCATGTCAGTAAGTTTCAAGCTCCTGAAAGATTATTGGCGACTTAATTTTTTGACTTGAAAAGAGCCGCACTCATCTCGATAGTCCCCATCATTCCCAACTCCTCATGGTCGAGAATATGACAGTGATAAACTGTTTTGCCGGGATAATCCTTGAACGGAATCCGAATCCTCACTACCTCGCCTGTCGGGACTAATACCGTATCTTTCCAGGCGCGATAAGGCACAGGCTGTCCGTTTCGGGCCACAACTTGAAATGAATTTGTATGTAGATGAAAGGGATGATCCATTACCCCTGTATTAATGATGTCCCAATCTTCTACGGTGTCCAGCACAACCTCAGTATCCATGCGTTGCGGATCAAACGACTTGCCATTGATCACAAACACCATGCCCTGTCCTGGCACCATACCGTGATTGAGGGCAAATTGACGCACGGTTTTTGGCTCTGGCAGCGTCTCCACTTCAATTAATTGCTGGGGTAACCGTTGCGGCTGCACCTGCCCCGAATACCTCAGCGTTGCCAGCACTTGGGGAGAAGTTTGATTGCGATTACCCATCATGCCTGATCTCATACGGCCTCGTCCCATCATTCCCATCTGGCCACGACTGTAGGGCAAGTTTAACAGTCGATACTGTCCAGTTTTTTGGTGCATCTGCACCAGTACCTCCGCCCGCTCCCCTGGCGATAGAAGTAGTTCCGACACCTCAACCGGGGCTGACAAGGGGTATCCATCGGTGGCAATCAGATAAAAAGGATGCTGTTCCAGCGCCAAGCGATAGAATCGAGCATTGGAGGCATTCACCAGCCTCAATCGAGCTAACCCACCAGCAGGCATTGAAAACGAAGGATTTACCTGACCATTAACCGTTACTAGATCGCCCTCTCGTCCTGCCATTCGGCCCATCATGGATCCACGCGACTCCACTACAAAGTCCTTCAAAAATAGAAAAATCTCCTCTGCCCTCTGAATTTCAGGAATGTTATCCAGTGGTCCCCGGATCACAAAAATTCCACCTAGCCCTCCTAGAACTTGATCTGCAACATAGCCATGTAAATGGGGATGGTAGTAGGCTAGTCCTCCCAAATGGGACTGAGGAATCGAGAACTCGTAGGTGACCTGTTCCCCACTATCGATCCTTCGAAACACATTGTCGGCCTTTCCTGTTGGTGGAATGTGGAGGCCATGGTAGTGAAGATTGGTTGGGTTCGACAGATTATTCTGAAATCGAATCCGCACAGTATCACCAGGTTGTGCCTCCAGTCGGGGACCAGGAATTTGACCGTTATAGGCCAACAGGTCAATCGTTTGACCTCCTACTTTCATCTGGCGCAGGCTGGATTCAAGATCCAGTTCTAATAGCCCGCCGCTACTGGTGTGTCGCTTTGATGTGTCAACCAGAGGCTTTGAAGGGTTTTGAGTTTGCCCCCGTCCGCATTGGGAAAGCAAAACGGATCCAGCGCCACCGCTTAGAGCTAAAAATTGTCTCCGGTTGAGTAATCGCATCTGTTTCCCCTCTTGACTTGCAACTTATCTAACCGTACTACAACCACAAGACAAAAACCCTCTTCTTGATTAGGGTACGAGATGATGAAATCTGCATGAAATCTATTGTGATTGGAGCTACATCGATGTGAGTAAAAATAAGAAAAAAAATAAGAAAACTGGCTGACTCTGAGCTTAGATATTATGTTCTGCAAACACAGTGGTTTGTCCTGCCTGATTAAAGGTAAAAACGGTGTAGGGTTCTTTGATATTTCCTGACTCCATCCCTGGTGATCCAATCGGCATGCCAGGCACGGCAATACCTACCACATCATCAGGCTTTTCAGTTAGTAGTCGCTTCACATCAGCCGCAGGAATATGACCTTCAATAACGTAGCCATTGGCGATCGCCGTGTGGCAAGAGGCCAGACCTTCCGGCACATTATGCCCTCGTTTCACACCTTCCATATCTTCAACGATATTGTCCTGAACCTGGAACCCCTGAGCCTGCATGTGGTTAACCCACGCCCCACAACAACCACAGGTAGGACTGCGGTAGGCCGTAATTTGTCGGGTTTCAGGAGGAAGCGTGTCGGTGATCGCTTGGTACTGAACAGAGGCAGGGGCCATCACAATATAAGCGCCGAGGCCTGTTCCCCCCACGATTAGAAGTGCTGCACCAACACGAACCCAAGCCTGCTTGAAAAAATTATTACTCATATTAAATTTGAGGATAGGGGTCATCAATTTTGATTGACTAGTCACGCAATTAAATAACGGACGGCGATAAAGAGGTTTGTCGGGTGAGTTGCACCCGGAGATTATCTGTGGGTCGGGGACTGGGAACCACAATCAACGAGAGATCCTGATTGGGCAGTAAATGCCAATCAAATTGTTGAATCAAGCGGGTTGCAAACAGCTTCATTTCCAAGCGCGCAAATTCTTTGCCGATGCACTCCCGCATCCCGCCCCCAAATGCGACATGGGAAAAAGGCGGATTTTTGGCGGCACTGCCCGTCGGTGCAAAACGGTCGGGATTAAATTGTTCCGGGTCGGGATATAGGCTGGGGTCGGTGTGGGTCAAGCCAATTTGGTACAACACCAACCACCCTTTGGGAAAGCGGAAGCCCTGAAATTCCGTGTCTTTGATCAGTTCTCGGAACCCAGACCCCACCGGCGGAATCAGCCGCAACACTTCCTGGAGTACCTGGTCGAGGTAGGGCATCTGCTTTAACATTTCTGGCGTCAACGGAAATGAGAGGTCGAGGCTGGCTTGCTCCGCCCGCACCTGGTCCCGGACATCAGGATGTTGGGCTAACATTAAACAGAAAGAACTAATTGCCGACGTGAGGGTTTCATGCCCCGCAAACAGCAGCAGTAGGATCTGATCCTTGAGTTCTGCCAAGGAAAGGGAATTCCCTTCATCGTCGCGGGCAGCTAAAAGCATCCCCAAGGCATCGGTGGGGTCTGCAGCGGCGGGGGACTGTTGACGGGCAACAATGATTTTTTCGAGTTCTGTCAGCAGTAATTGACGACAGCGTTGGGCACGGCGAAATCGCGTATTGGGAAGCGGAATGGGCAGGCTAAACAATCCTTGAACATAGGTCTCGAACCAGTCAAACAGCGCCGGATTTCCGGTGACATCCAGGCCCATAAACAATTGGCTGGCCACATCAAAGGTCATGCGACGCAATTCGGGATACCATGTCATCTCACCCATGGCCGCCCAGTGGTCTAAATAACCTTGAATAAGGCGTTCCATTTTGGGGGAATAACCCGCTAGGGCACGGGGGGCAAAGGCTTGGAAGATGACTTTACGGCGGGATTTGTGAATATCACCCGTCTGGGTTGCCAAGGCATTGGGGCCCCAGGAGGAGCCGGGTACTCAATGGCCACGTTGCTTTAAAGGTTTCTTGCTCTTGGGAAAATAAAAAACGATTGGCGATCGCCCCGTGGAGGAAAATGGCATTTTTGCCGAATAGACGGGATTTAAAAACGGGGCCAAATTGTTCTTGCCGTTTTTGGCTGAAGTCCTTGTCATTGAGAAAACTGACCGTTTCCCCCAGCCACGGTAAGCCAAAATTGCCAGGGGGTAAGGGGAGGGAAGGGGAAGAGGTCGGGCTCATGGGGAAATGACAAGGGTCTAAACGTAACAAAAAAATGCTGGGCGTCAGGTCACCGACGCTGACTGGGGACGATGGGGTCGAAACAGGTGGCAATGTTCTGGATGATAGAGGCGCGATCGCCGCTGTAGCGATGGTTGGAGCGCTGGGCTGACTAAATAGAGTGTAGTCCGGATTAAATTTTCGCGCAGACTGACCGATGCCATTTCAGCCAGGGAAACCAGCCATATTTTTTCATCAGGCCATCCCACCCGAAAACAGATGGCCACTGGGGTGTCCGCCGGGTAATGGGCCAACAATTGGTCTTGGGCCGCCTCGACATGGCGGGCCGCCAGATACAGTCCGAGACTTGCACGGTGGGCGGCTAAACTAGCTAACGCTTCCGGTTCTGGAACGGCGGAAGCCGCCCCACTAATGCGGGTCAGAATGATGGATTGCACCACCTCTGGCACAGTCAACTCACAGTTGAGGGCGGCGGCGGCGGCCTGGAAAGCACTAATGCCTGGGACACATTCAAAGGGGACGGCAGCTTCGCTCAGGGCCAGCATTTGTTCATGGATGGCACTGTACAGGGTTAAATCCCCCGAATGGAGGCGCACCACGATTTGTTGTTGCCGGACAGCGGTGATCATCTGCGGCAGAATCGTCTCTAGGGTTTGACTGCCGGTGGGGATACATTGCGCGTCGGGCTTTACCCCCGCCAGCATTTGTCGGGGAACGAGGGAATCGGCGTACAAAATTAAATCCGCTTGGGCCAACAACTTTTGTCCTTTAACCGTCAGCAGATCCGGATCCCCCGGCCCCGCCCCAACAAAGTAAACGGCTGGCGCAAATTGAATGTGGGTCATAAAACGTTCAAGGCGGATTCGGGTCAGTGTTATCAGCATAAAGGCTGATTCGGGTTTCCCGCCTCCTCTTTTTGATGCCTATTGATGCTTAGGTTGGCGATCGCCACGGGGCAAAGTATTGGTGCAAAAACTGTTTAAGTTGCCCAGCACAGTGGTCAAATTGGGCTTCCAGCTCAGGGGAGGTCGTGGGGACAGGGGTATGGGGAGGGATCGTGGCAAATATTTGGGTAATGCCTGGATAGCTGTCCAGTAACGTTTTTCCTGCCAGCACCACCACCGGCTTATTCGCCGCCTGGGCCAACGTCATTACGCCCCCCACCACTTTTCCCTGGGTTGATTGGGTATCAAAACAGCCTTCTCCGGTGATGACCATATCGGCTGCGTGGATGGCTTCGGCTAGTTGGGTCAGGTTGGCGATCGCCGAGAAACCGGATTGCAACGTTGCTCCCAGACCCCAGACAATGCCCGCCCCCATCCCCCCAGCGGCCCCGGCTCCTGGAAATTGGAGATCTTGACCAAATTGTTGCTTCACCTGCTGGGCAAAATGACGTAGACCCTGGTCTAAACGGGACACCATCGCTGGGTCTGCGCCTTTTTGGGGGGCATAAACCCACGCTGCCCCCTGGGTGCCATACAACGGATTGCGGACATCGCACCACACCGTCATAGGAACGGAAAAACCATGGGGCGGGGGCACAATGTTCATGACTCGGGCCAGGGCGCTTCCCCCCCATCCCACCGACTCCCCCCCGGCGGTTAAAAATTGCCACCCCAGGGCCATGAGTGCCCCCAACCCCGCATCGTTGGTGGCAGATCCCCCGATCGCCAATTGGATTTGTCGTGCCCCCTGGTCTGCCCCATGGCGGAGTAATTGTCCTGTGCCAAAGCTGGTGGTTCTTTCGGGATCGCGTTGCGCCGCTGGGATTAATGTTAAGCCGCTAGCGGTGGCCATTTCAATCACTGCGGTCTGGGAATGGGGTAACCAGAGGTAGGACGCTGTCACTGTCTGTTCCGGCAAGGGCCCCTGGACCGAGACCTGCCGCCAAACCCCTGCCTGAACAGTGGCGATCGCCGTCAAGGTACCTTCCCCACCGTCCGCTAACGGGTGACTCACACAGTCGAAATCTTTTCCCAAGATGGCCGTTAAGCGGGCACAAACTCCGGGGGCAGTAAACGTGCCCTTAAAGGCATCGGGGGCAAGCAAAATCACGGGGCGGGGCACCATAGCAGATCGGCAAACAGCAGCACAGTGGAGTCGGTGAGACCTTTCAACGTCATGATTTTAACGATTGGCACTCTGAGCCCTTAAGTCCCGGCGAGATTCGGGTTACTATTAAAGACTGTGCCAATGATGAAAATTTAGCAGTGGACTTAAGGTTATGGCGAAACGTGTCAAGGTCGTTTTAAACGAAACAATTAATAAATTGGGCTTTACCGGAGATCTCGTGGAAGTTGCCCCTGGTTATGCCCGCAACTATCTAATCCCGAAAGGATTGGGCGTTATTGCCACCCCTGGACTACTCCGCCAGGTGAAACAACGTCGTGCCAAAGAATTAGAGCGGTTAAAAGCGGAGAAAGATGCGGCAGAAGCACGGAAAACGGCGTTGAAAACGATTGGTCGCTTCGTGATCAAAAAGCAAGTCGGGGAAGCTGATGCCATCTTCGGTACAGTGACCACCCAAGAAGTGGCTGATGCCATTGAAGCGGCGACTAATCAATCGGTCGATCGCCGGGGAATCAGCCTACCCGATATCCATAAAACTGGATTCTACCAAGCCCAAATTAAACTGCATCCCGAAGTGATCGCCGACCTCGAAATCCAAGTGGCACTGTTATAAACCCGAAAACTGTTGGGGCGATCGCCCAACATGCTTTTAGGAGTGATATAAAGAAATTTCCTTACAATCATCCCTAAATTGGGTGATTACACCGACGTTTTCGGCACTGGTTCCGTTGTCTGGGGAAGCTGGAAGCACTGTCTACAGCGATCACAATTTTAAGGACCACAACAATACACCTTTTGTATTTGTTCATAAAGATAAAAGAGATAGTCGACACATTTGCAAGCAGATGAGCAGTAAAAGGCAATCAAGGCCGATTGGACCAGTATGTTTTTTCTCTCTGTTCAGAGCCTTATCCGGTTATCAAATGAGTAGCTTTTACCCGATCGAATGATTCTGCCACAGGGTAGACAATGGCGGGGGGAGTACTATGGTATAGATGGGAGGCGAAATGGTGACTAATGCTGAAACGTAACGATGATATAGACAGGCGAAGCAGACGCTTGCGTGCTGGAAAACGGGGCGAGGGACCTGTCGTTTACTGGATGAGTCGCGACCTGCGTGCAGCCGATAACTGGGCATTGCTGTGGGCCCAGCAGGAAGCGATGGATCGGGATAAGCCTGTGCAGGTCCTCTATTGCCATAACCCCACTCGGTATTGCTCATCAGCTAGGCAGGAACTGTTCGCCCTGAAAGGGCTGGCTGAACTACAGCAGAGCTTTGCAGGATATACTATCGATTTTGTTCTGCTTGAAGGAGATCCGGTTGAGACCATACCGCAGCATCTGGCATCTTCTGATTGCCATCTGCTGGCCACCGATTTCAGCCCGCTCCGAACAAAACAGCGTCAGCTTCAGTACCTTTGTGACACGCTTTCTGTTCCAATATTCGAGATAGACAGTCATAATATTATTCCTGCTTGGGTCATTTCAGAAAAAAAAGAGTATGGGGCCTATACCATACGCCCGAAGATAAACAGATTGTTGCCTGAATATCTCACAGATTTTCCAGAATTCAATCCCCGGCTGCGACCAAATTTCCAGCATCCCGATCCCATCAATGTCACCCGTCTCGCGGGGCAGGCGAGCAACCAGCATGCGGCTGAGCTGTCCTGGCTGAAATCCGGTGAAAATGCAGCACAGGCTGCACTGCAACGCGCCCTGGAATCACTTGGTGATTATGCAGTTAATCGAAACGACCCCACAAAAAATGGTCAGTCGAACATGTCTCCGTATCTGCATTTTGGTCAACTTTCGCCCCAAAGGCTGGCCTGGGAAGTGCACCAATCGGATCTTGCAACAGAAGTACGGGAGAGTTACCTGGAAGAGCTGATTGTTCGCAGGGAGCTTGCCGATAATTTCTGTTTTTACGAATCATCATACGATCGTTTCGAGGGATTTCCCGACTGGGCAAGAAAGACGCTTGAAGAACATCGAAACGACAAGCGCGAGTATCAATACTCGCTGAATCAGTTTGAACAGGCCCAAACACATGAATCGTTATGGAATGCATGTCAGATGGATTTGGTAAGCCGCGGCAAACTGCACGGATATCTGAGAATGTATTGGGCTAAGAAAATTCTCGAATGGAGTCCTTCACCTGAAGAAGCCCTGGAATATGCAATCCAGTTGAATGACACGTATTCCATAGACGGCAATGATCCGAACGGTTACAACGGAGTAGCCTGGGCAATTGGCGGGGTTCATGATCGAGCCTGGCGGGAGCGAGCTGTCTTTGGCAAAATCCGATACATGAACGAAGCGGGCTGCCGCCGCAAATTTGATGTGCAGTTGTATCTGGAAAAAGTATCTAAGTCTTCCTGAGCCACTTGCAAAACGCCCTTTTCGCTCAACCTCTGCGTTATGCTTAAATTTTTATCCTCGGAATATCAACGATGCCTGCGGTAAAAATTTTTCGCATGCCTTGACACTGAACGAAAATCATCATTTTGCAAAAGGCTCTTCCTTTTAAAAGTTTTTTTCTCTGAGAGTAAAATTCTGTTGTTCCGATTTGTTTCGACCCCTCATTTTTGATAAGCTTATCTGGTATTCAGGTGGATACTATCAAAAACTGACGAGATCGATTCATCGGTGGAATCCTTCAAGCAGACAGGAACGGGCAGCCGGCAACAGATATGGTCAAGATGCGTTTTAAGTATACCAAGTATCCAGAACTGAAAGTATTTTTTCTGGTCTCAGCTCTTATTGGGGTTACCCTCTGTATCGTCCAATATGCCGGTATTTTTACCCCGTTTGATATGCTGTTCTTCAAGATGAACGCGCTCTCCGGTTCATCGCCGGTACCGGTAAGCGTGTCCTTTTTCATTATTTTATTTTTTACGCTCTTTCCAGGTATCATCATTCTTGAAGAAGGAACGGTTAAGGGGATTATTTATACGGTTGTCGCCTGGTTCTTCTACGCGGTGCTCATTCATTCCTATTCTGTTGCCTTCGAGCTCTTTGTCCCGCTTTCAGCTCCGCTTATCGGCACCTTTATCGCGCTGATACGGGCACTGGCCTGGGGATCGACCGTTCTTGAGGAAGAAAAAAACGATATAAAGGAGACCTTTGGTCATTTCGTTGAGCCAAGTATTGCCACCATGGCCATTGATAACCCCCATATGCTCAAAGAAGATGGGGTCCGTAAAGTTATTACGGTTATGTTTGCAGACATGCGCGGTTTTACCAAACTCTGTGAGATTACCGAGGCGGAACAGCTGATTACAATAATGCGGGAATGCTTCGGGAGGTTGATTCCGATCGCCAGAACACATGGGGGCATTATCGACAAGTTGATCGGGGACTCCCTGATGGTGGTCTGGGGGAACCCGGTACCGCAGCCCGATCATGCTGAAAGGGCGGTTGAAGCGGCTTTGGAGATGCAGGCCATGATGAGAAACCTGCGTCGTAAATGGATGAACAAACTGGGTGTGGATATCAATCTTGGTATCGGTATAAACACCGATGAAGTAGTTGTTGGAACCATCGGCTCGGAAGAGTTTTGCGACTATACCGTTCTTGGCTCAGGTGTCAATATTGCGGCCCGCATTGAAAGAGGCTGTCCCGGTGGCGAGATATGTGTTTCAAGAAAAACAACATCGTTTCTGAGTGATCATTACCGGTGTGAGCGGATGGGACGATTTGATTATAAAAATGTACAGGAAAAGATAGAAGTCTTCAGGATCATGCAGACATAAGCAGGCGTGTCACGGCATGAAAACATAGACTGCGCTGATACTGAATATCCACATGCACCCAAGTGCCAGCGTTGCCCTCCCTTCGGTCAAACCCTGACCGGTCACCAGGCTCTGCCTGATGATCTTGAAAGACCAGACAAATATCACGATCATTGGAATCAAAAGTGTTAATGGTACTGATTCCGTGCTCCTGAATCTCAAGGAATAGTTGAGCAGCGGAGCCAGGATCCAGAATGGTATCGAGCTCATGCCAATCAGGTCAATAATCAGGTTAAACCCTCCCGGTCCTCCGAATGCTCTGGCTGCAGCCCAATAGATCAGGCAGAAGCCGGCAAGTGCAGCAAAGATCGTCATGATCCCGGCTAAACAGAAGAGAAACGGGGTAATAAATGCAAACTTTCCACTCAGCGGCAGGGTCGGGTCAATGGTAAGCGCGCCAATGATATTGGAGACTCCAAATAATATGCCGGTGACGACAATATTGATGATCGCATGTTTTCTTGCTGTACCATCAATGGCGCGTTGGAAAATCTGCGGCTGACCGGTTAACATGGCAGGCCAGAGTTCTAGATAGCTCATACGTCCGGGGTTAAGGTAAAAGGAAAAAAAACCCGTTCTGCAATCGATATGATTGCAGAACGGGATAATCTGTTGAAAATATCTACTTCTTTATAACCTATTACCAACCACCTGGCAATACCGCCCAGATGCAGAAGAATAAGCTTACTGCAGCAACAATCATTCCAGCACTGTAGCTGTTGTATCGTTCATCGCTGTAATCAGACCAACCATGGATACTGTCAACCAGCTCCTTGTCCTTCTGGTGTGGAATCTTTGCCATCAGGGCAGGCATACGGTCAGTGATCATTGAAACAACTGTATGCAGGAAGAAACAGAGCGGAACACAAAGCAGTGATCCGGACATGCCAACTTTGGCGGGAAGGCCTCCGGCGATGACAATATTTGGGAACAGATAAGGCGATACGGCTATGTAGGTCAGACCTGCTCCAAGAATTGCAATCGTGGCTCCATAGCGATTCGCCGGTTTCCACCAGACACCGAGAATAACCAGTGGCGCAACCGTTACACCCGCGAGCCCGAACGCCCAGAGAATGCTGACAACCAGAAAGGTCGGGGGATTCAGGGCGATGAGAACACTCACCAGACCACCACCAGAAATGGCCAGGTAGCCGATAAGCTTCATGGTCTTGTCTGAGAGATCAGGCTTGATGGTAGCGATAATGTCCTGGGCGATCATGGCACCAATTGCCATCAGGTTGGCACTGATGGTCGAAAGACCGGCAGCAATCGCACCGGCGATGACAAATGCGAGTACCCAGGCGGGGTTGTAAACACTGTTCAGGATAAGGGTGATCTTGTCAAAATCAGTCGGGGCGATACCGGTAGCTGAGGTCGCCTGAAAGTAGACACCGGAAAATCCCATGGTGTAGGTTGAGCAGAAAACAATACCACAGAAGAAGGTGAACCAGACCATTGCTCCTCTGGCCGACTTCAGGTTTGCAGCGGTATAAACCCTCATACCAAGATGAGGCAGTCCCATGGCACCCAGGGTGAAGCAGGGGATCAGGGATGCATACCACTTCAGACCGTATTTCATGTCAAAGAAGTCAGGCACGGCTTCGAGCATGGCCGGGACCATATCACTATAGAGCAGCGGTGGAAAGTACCAGCCGGTACCGCCCATTGCCTTCATGATCGCTCCCAGCGGAACGACAAATGCTATACCCATCAGAACCATCTGGAAGGCTGCATTGTAGCTGGTTCCGTACATGCCGCCTATGGTTACATAACCGACGATAAGGGCACCACCGCAGATAAGGGCGATTGTATAGTTGATTCCAAAGAGCATCTCAAACACTTTTGCCACACCGATCATCTGACCCAGCGCGTACATCACCATGATGAGAATCATGAAAACGACAGTGATATAAGATGTCTTGAGCCCATAGCGCTCACGAACAAAGTGCGCCGGTGTAAAGGCACCCATCCGTCGCAACGGGGTACCGTACCAGAGGGTAATGAGCGGAATGGACAGGGCAAACTGAATCCACATATAGACAAACGGTACTTTGAGATTGAGAATGAGTGCCGTAACACCCATGAACGTTGCCAGACTCATGTAGCTTGAGGCCATACCCAGGCCGTTGGTAATCGAACCGATTGACCTGCCCGCTGTCCAGTAGTCGGTTGAAGATTTGGCCATCTTCTGGGAGTACCAGCCGATCAGATAAAAAATGATAAATGAAGCACCTACAAAAATGATACCGAGAGTGGGGCTTTCAAGAGCCCATTGCTGTTGTTCCATGGTCTATTATCCCCTTTTCATGCTTTTTCGTCTGTACCGCTGAGCTGTTCAATCTCGTCATCGAGATCGTTTGTCAGCTTTGCCTGAACTGCAACAATAGCCATGAGGCCGAGCCAGCCCATGACCACAGGAATAATATACTGGGATGGAAAACCGAAAACCATATGCCCCTGCAAACTGGGAAAGGCAACAAATACCAAACCGAGATGACCCGACATGAGTAAAAGGGCGCTGAAAATCAGCGTGTACCTGACTTCTTTCTTGTACGCACTATTCATTCTCTCCTCCTTGATAAGACTACTTCGGTTATCCTATCTGTCTGTTGTTGATGAAACACATTTTTCTGATTGTCATCAACGAATTGCAAATGGGATCTGTAGAACAGAATTGATTGGCCTGGTCACTCAGTTGGCAAAAGGACAAAACTGCTGTCTGAATGATGCCAGTGGCAACAGTGATGGGGTACCTCCTTTGGTTAATTTTTCAGTTACCTAAACGAAAAAATCTGATAGTTCTATACTGTCGTCCGGAGCCGAGTCCCGAACGAAATTTCTCAATAGTACCAGACAAAAAACGCTGTAAGATTGAGCGCTCGATCGTTTTTACCGTCAGTATCACCCCTGATGGGTTACCACTTGTACTATCTCGTGCAAATATCTAAAACAACGACTCTCATTGGAAGAGAGAAGCATAATGTTGAAAATCTCAGCGTTTCGTTCTCCATTGTAATGAAAAATTATGAGCGCTTTAGCCTGATAGAGGGTAAAAAGAACAGGTGGCTGAACGAGCGCTCGGTCTGATTATGCGATGATATTAAATTCATTGCATCAGGTTTGTCAACGTTTTTATCTGACGAAACAGTAGTCAATGCGCTAGAGTAATGATCGTAAAATGCTGAAATAAAATAATATTAGCCGATCAGAGCGAAGCGGATAAAAGAAGATTTTTTTATTTGAAATTTTTGGAGAAAAGATGAGTGACAGCGGAAGAATAATTGTAAATACCGGTGATGGAAAAGGAAAAACGACTGCGGCCCTGGGAACCGCCTTCAGGGCGCTTGGTCATGGTCAGAAGGTGTGTGTGATTCAGTTTTTAAAAGGCCAGGGAACGTATGGCGAAAGAATTCTGGCAAAAAAGTTTGACACGCTTGACTGGCATATCTGTGGGAAGGGTTTTGTCTTTAACAAAAAAGATATCGAAGAGGATAGACAGGTGGCGCGGGAAGGGTTTGCTCTGGCAAAAAGTGTCATTGAGGGAGATACCTATGATCTTGTCATTCTTGACGAGATAACCTACCTGCCAGTATATGATTTTCTGCCTGTCGAAGATATTGTGACGATGCTGAAAAATAAACCTCACCGGCTGAATGTGATACTCACCGGCAGGAACGCACCGTCTGAACTTGTTGAAATTGCCGATACGGTGTCGGAGATGAAAGCGGTAAAACATGCGTATGAGAAAGGTATAAAGGCTCAGAAGGGCGTTGAGTACTAAGTATCTGGGGCGGCCGATATGCTGAATTTCGCCTGGTATAGATAGCTCTTTCTCTGGAGACAGATATGGAAAATAAAGGCAGTCTGACAGGAATAAAGGTGTTGGATCTTTCCCGGCTTTTGCCCGGGCCCTATTGTTCAATGATTCTTGCTGACCATGGTGCCGAGGTCATCGCAGTCGAAGATCGGCGGTTTAAAAAAGATGACTTGTTTTTTAATTCCATCAACCGGAATAAACGTCACATGTCTCTCAATCTGAAAAGTGATGAGGGAAAAGAAATTTTTCTGAAAATGGCGGAGAAATGTGATGTGATGCTGGAAGGTTTCAGGCCAGGTGTTGTGGAGCGGCTCGGCGTTGATTATCAAACCATTAAAAACATCAACCCCGCAATCATTTACTGCTCGATTACCGGTTATGGTCAGGACGGTCCCTATCGTGACCGGGTTGGACACGATGTCAACTATATGGCAACCGCAGGTCTGTTGGGGCTTATTGGACCTGAAAAGGGTCCACCCTCCATTCCGGGAGTACAGTTTGCAGATATTGGCGGTGGCAGCATGAATGCGGTTATCGGCATATTATTGGCGCTCTATGCAAGAACGACCACGGGAAAAGGGCAGTATATCGACATATCAATGACAGATGGTCTGCTTGGCTATCTCAGCCTGCCCCACTTTTTCAGTCAGAAATCGGGCAGGAACCCCTGCCGTGGAAACGATCTTCTGTCCCATCGCTATGGGTGTTACAACACCTATGAAACCGCAGATGGCCGCTTTATTGCCATTGGAGCAGTAGAAAACAGGTTCTGGGCGCATCTCTGCAGAATACTTGAAATGGACGAGTATGCAGAGCTGCAGTATGATGAGGGCGGGCGGCTGGAAATCATCGAGCGATTGAAACAGTGTTTCAGCAGCAAGACAGCTGAAGAGTGGAATGAGATTCTCGCCGATCAGGAAGTATGTTACAGTGTTGTACAGGACTACCCTGATGTGCTCAACAGTCAACTTTTCCGTGACCGGGAGCTGATAGTCGACAGACATGAACCTGATGGAACAATCATCCCGGAGCTTGGTATTGCGGTTAAACTGAGTGAGACACCTGGTTCCATCCGTACAAAACCGGTTGACTTTGGAGCAGATACCGTTGAAATACTACGTGAACTGGGGTATCTGGAGGAGCAGATAGACAACTATGCAGGGAAAGGTGTTATTTAACAGCACAGGATCTTTCTACAAAAAGAGATAATTGCTTTCGTTAGGCTCATGACGGGGCCAGGAGCTCTCTATGGCTGAAGACTATACGACATTTTTCAGAGTTTTTTCACAGGTCAGCAAGGCAATTCATTCCGGTGAAAACACGACAGAAATACTTGAGAATATTGTTAGAAACATAAAAGAAATACTTGGTGCAAAGGGGTGTGTCTACTGGATTGTTGACCATGCCGGAAAGAGAATAGAAACGATGATTTCCGATGGATTTCCGTACCGGAATCTCACCAATGTTGATTACCAGACTCTCAACAGGATATTTGATCCGACTGAGGGAGCTGTGGTATTCATCGAGGATGCCAAAACAGATCCCAGGATTCCGGAACTTGACAGTATCGGCAAGAAAAGTGTTGGTTCCATAGCCGGAATGTTCTTCGAGATCGTTGGCTCTTTCTCTGGAATTCTGGCAGTTTATTTCTACAATCACAGGGTACTCAGCGCCAGTGAGCTGGAAATCATTACGGCACTCGGCGAACAGGGTGCGATTGCGCTTCATAAAGCCCGCAGCTACGATGAGAAAATGCTGCAGAACCTCCGGCAGATGGTCGAAGGGTTGACCCTTGCGCTTGAGGCAAAGGATGAGAGCACCCATGGGCATTCGGTCAAGGTGGCCCAGTTTGCAAAATTAATATCTGAAGAACTGTGTCTACCGGCCCCGGAGATTGAGAGAATCTATCACGGGGGACTGCTCCACGATATTGGTAAGATCGGCATGAATGATGATATTCTCGAAAGACTTGGAATCCTGTCGCGCAGTGAGATGGATATCGTCAAGCAGCATCCGGTAATTGGCGCGAGAATAGCACAGCCGCTGTCATTTCTCGATGATGTTGTGCCGCTTATCCTCCACCACCATGAGCGGTTTGACGGCAGCGGATACCCCGATGGGCTCAAGGGTGATAAAATTCCGATGGGGGCAAGAATTCTGACGGTATGCGATGCCTTTGAAACAATGCTGGCTGGAAGGAAACATTTTAACAGGATGTCGCTGGAGGATGCGGTTGTAAATCTCCAGCAGGGAGCAGGACACCAGTTCGACCCGAAAATATTGGAGGCGCTCTTCACAGCCCTGCTCAAGAAGCCTGACCTCGTTGCTTTTAACGAAAACGGATCGACGCTTACCTGCCTGAAAAATTATAAGCAGAAACTCGGCAATGCTTCTCGCCAGCCGACCCAGTTTTTTATTTGAGCTACGATGTTCTAGAAGATAAGAGGAGATAACAACATCCCGGCCGGGTTCCTGGGTACCTGATAGGGAGGAACCCTGGCTATTCTCAACTATTTCCGTGTACAGGCCATGCTTGAAGAAACGCGTAAACAACAGTGGTTGAAATTTGTTCTCGGGATCATTTTACCGTCTTTAATGGCAATACTCATTGCCATTGCATCAATCTATCTGGTCATTATCCCGTCCTTTGAGAAAAGCTTTCTTGAGAGCAAGCGTGAGATGATCCGCGAGCTTACCAAGGTTGCCTGGGGCATCATGGAACTTTATGAAAGACAGGAACGCACCGGCAGCCTGACCCGAGAGGAGGCACAGCACAAGGCTATTGTTGATATTGAACACCTGCGATACGGAGATGAATTCCGGGACTATTTCTGGATCAGCGATATGTCGCCAAAACTGATTATGCATCCCTATTCCAAGGAGTTGATCGGAACGGATCTCAGCGGCTACGAGGACAGCAATGGCAAACGCGTTTTCATGGAATTTATCGAAGCCGCATCGGAGGGTGATGGCGGTTTCATCGACTATATCTGGAATAAGAAATATACCACTGAACAATATGTACCCAAACTCTCCTACGTGAAAAAATTTGAGCCATGGGACTGGGTTGTCGGCACTGGTGTGTTTCTCGATGACGTGGAGGTGAAAACAGCACAGATTACCAGCCGATTAACAAAAATGATATATGGCACGGGGGTTATTTTTACCCTGCTTCTGCTCTACGTCACCCATCATAGCCTGGTTATTGAACGTAAAAGGCGTTTGGCCGAGGAAAGACTGGAACTATCGAGAAAGAAATATAAAACTCTGGTGGAGTCAGCGGTCGACCCGATAATGATGATCCACAATGGCGGGTGCATCTATGCCAATAAGAGCATGGAGAGCCTGGTTGGTTATTCGGCTGCAGAGCTCGAAGCAATGCCGCTTATCGATCTATTTCCAAAAGGTGAGCAGAATAAGAGTGGCAGTAGTGGCCAAATTTTCACGGATGCACTGCATGGCTATGTTGTGCTGGGATCGCACGAAGTATCATTGGTGAGAAAAGATGGAAGCGAAATTAATATTTTAATGAACATGTCCCGAAAAGATCTCGGCAGTCAGAAGGTAATCGTGATGACTGCCCGGGACCAGAGCGGAACAAAACAGATTGAAGAGGCGCTTGATGAGAGTCGGGAGAAATACCGTCAACTTACCAACCGTCTCCATATCGGGGTCTTCCGGACAACCGCTGAGGCCGGTTTCAAGTTCCTGGAGGCAAATCACATTGTTCTCGAGTTACTTGGCCTGGCCGATGAGAAAGAGTTGACCGATCTCGACCTCCTCGATGTGGTGAGCCAGGATCCCAAAGACAGAAAACTGCCGGATCAGTTGAGTGAGAATGGTTTTATAAAAGAGCGGCTGTTTACCTTGAAGACCCGAGGGGGCGAGTCTCGAGTTGTATCCATTTCGATGGTGTTGACGAAAAATAGCAGGGGCAAGCCCCTTTATTGTGATGGCCTGATAGAAGATATCAGCAAGCGGCAGAAAAGTGCCCAGGAGCGGGAGGACCTTATCGTTGAACTCCAGACCTCCATGATGTTTCTCAACCAGCCGGTAAGAAATGCTCTTGCGGATTTTGTTTCCTGTGAATTTGAGGATTCGATTCAAAAAGCCGCACAGATCATGACCGATGGTCAGAAAAGTTCGATCCTGGTCAGGGCTAAAGACGGTTCTGCGGTCGGAATCGTCACCGATGTTGTACTCAGAGAACGGGTGGTGGTCGGTAATCTTTCTCTAGATACCCCGGTAAACGAGGTGATGAGTTCTCCATTGATCGATGTTGAAGCAAGCGCACTCATTTTTGAAGCAGTGCTTCTGCTCCAGGAACGAGGGATTAAACATCTTGTCGTTCGGGATAAGAGCGGTGAAGTTATCAGTGTGATTAGCAATGAAGAGCTGCTTGATGTTCATCGATATTCGGCGGCGTTTCTGATCGAAGAGATTCGGGAGGCCTGCTCCGTTGATGACATTTCAGCAAGCCATGAGCGGTTGCCAAGAATTGTCAAAGCATTGATTGACAGCGGAGCACATGCAAAAAATATTACCCGTATCATCACGACCGTATCAGATACAATTCTGGGACGTTTGATTGACTTTGCCATCGAACAGATCGGCGAACCGCCGGTCCGTTTTGCCTTTATCAGTCTCGGGAGTGAAGGGCGAGGGGAGCAGACACTGGTCACCGACCAGGACAACGCAATAATTTTCGAAGATATTGAAGAAGCTCAGAGTGAATCTGTACACGCCTATTTTGATGAGTTCAGTAAAACGGTCTGTACCTGGCTTGACCAGGTTGGCTACGCCTTCTGTACCGGAAAGGTGATGGCAATGAACCCCCAGTGGTGTCAACCAATTTCTCAGTGGAAGCAGTATTTTACTCGGTGGATTGTCGAATCAAGTCCTGAAGATCTGATGGAGGTGAGTATCTTTTTTGATTTCCGCTGTTTGTATGGGGACCATCGATTTGTTGATGAGCTGCGGGAACACATTGGCAGCAGAGCCGAAAACAAAACCCCATTCCTCTATAATCTTGCCCAGAATACGCTGCTGTTCAAGGTACCGATAGACTTCTTTGGTAAGATCACTGTCGAGTCAGGTGGTGATCATCCCAACACCTTCAACGTCAAGCACGTTATGGCCCAGATTATTGGTTTTGCAAGAATCTACGCGATAAATTATTCAATTGAGAGCACAAATACCCTGCAGAGAATCGATATACTGCTGGAAAAGAATGTTTTGAATAAGGTGACCCACGAAGAGATTGTTGAAGCTTACAATTATCTAATGCAACTGCGCTTCAGGCACCAGGTAAGCATGATTGATCGAGGGGAGCCACCCGATAACCATGTTAATATAAACGAGCTAACTCACATGGAAAAAGAGTTGTTTGAAAAAATTTTCAGTCAGGTTAATCGACTGCGTAAACGGTTAAGCCTGGTTGGCCATAATGAGATCTATTTTTAATCGATTGGCGTGTAGTTAACGAAAGTGTGTTTAATTTCACGAAGGAGTTACTATGAATGTCCATGAAGCATTGGCCGCTCGAAAATCTGTGCGAGCATTTCTTGATAAACCTGTCAGCAGGGAAGCAGTTACCAGAATCCTGGACAGTGCCAGGAATTCGCCATCAGGAGTTAATACCCAGCCCTGGCAGATCGCTGTGGTAATGGGCGAGACCAAAGAGGCTCTGCAGAAGATGATTGAAGAAGCCTTCAGAGGCGGCGACAAACCGCAGATGGATTATCAATATTATCCGGTAAAGTGGCTTGAACCCTATAAGACCCGGCGCTTTCTGTGCGGTTTGCAGCTCTATGAGGCCCTTGGGATCAGGCGCCAGGAGAAAGAGAGACGGCTGGAGCAGTGGGTTGCAAACTACCGGGCCTTTGATGCACCGGTTATGCTCTATTTTTTCATGGATCCGGGAATGGAAACCGGTTCATTTATGGACTATGGGATGTTTCTTCAATCGGTGATGCTGGCAGCAGTGGAAGAAGGACTTGCCACCTGTCCACAGGCGGCCCTTGGCGAGTATCCCAAACTCGTTAAGGACGTCCTGGGGTACCCCGGTGAGGCGATTCTCATCTGTGGCATGGCACTTGGATATGAAGATACCGAGGCAAAGGTCAATAATTATCGAACAATCCGTGAGCCAGTTGATTCTTTCACCAGATTTTTTACCTAGCAGCGCCACTGGAATAATAGAAATTAATGGTTACCAGTAGCCATAGTCGATTACTTTGATAACTAATGCGCACTGGCACGTTTTGTCAGTGTCGGCGGACGACTTCCAGAGGTGGAGGGTATGGCGAAGGTGCTTAAGGGTGATTTTTCCAGAAAACAAGGCGATTCCAGACAACAGCAATCCAGCAAAGAGGTAATACCTGGGTATCGGTTGAAACTTGCCGTCGCTTTTTCCGACCCTCTTATCTGGCGCACCCTGGAGGTCCCCGGAAGTTTTACCCTGGCTGGCCTGCATGAGGCAATCCAGATCTGCATGGGGTGGGACGACAACGATACTCATCAATTTCTAGTTGGAAAAATATTCTACCAGTCAGGGTTTGGCATCAAAGACATGAAAGAGGAGCCGCAGTACGATGAAAACAATTATCAACTTCATCAACTGGAAGAAGGTATGCAGTTCCTCTTTACCTATCTCTATGATGGTGGCGAGGGATGGGAGCTGGAAATCACCCTGGAAGAGACAATCCACAGCGGGCTGAAACATGATGCTGCTGTGCTGATTGATGGTGATCGGGCCTGCCCCCCGACCGAGGTCGGAGATATTCACCAGTATCAACTGCTTCTGGCTGATGCTGAACGGAGTAAGGGACATGGGCAGGTGAGTCTCGATATCGCCACAATTCCCAATTTCGATCCGTCAGGGTTTGATAGGGTGTCGATAGCCAAGCAGCTTGCAACAATAACAAGATCAGTTTGATTTAACGATAGAAGGAGAGCAGAAAAGATGGCAGTTGAAATAGAAGTGAGTTTTCCCGGTAACCTGGCCGTAGAAGCTAACATCCGAGGATTTGTTCTTTCTACGGATCAACCTGAAAAGTCAGGCGGGGACAATAGTGGGCCGAGTCCGTTCGAGCTTTTTACATCCTCCATAGCAACGTGCGCCGGTTATTTCGCACTCAAGTTCTGTCGTTCCAGGAATATTGACACCGCTGGTATGAGTCTCAAGATGACCTATGAATGGGATAAGGACCTGAAACGCTATCCCAAGATGGTGATCGACCTGAGCCTGCCTGAGGGGTTTCCTGAAAAGTACCGTGGAGCGATTATCAAGGCGATGGACCAGTGCGTGGTCAAAAAACATATCCTGGAACCTCCTGAATTTGAAATATCAGTTCATTGACAACTGATATCGATATCACGTTTCCTGGAACTTATTTTAGTCCAGCGAATCTCCAGATTACCAACGGCACTATCCAGCAACTATTCGAAGGTAAAGATACATTCTCAATACTGAAAGGTATAATCTATGTTTCGCTCTTTTTTTAAAAGCAGGAGATGGTTTCTGTGGGCCTATGGCGGTGGTCTCACTCTGCTGATTTCGCTCTTCGTGCAGGTGGAGTTGACGGTAAAAATTAATCAATGGTATGGGGGGTTTTACAATATCCTCCAGAAAGCAACAGAGCATGAGATCAGTGAGTTTTGGGCAGAGATGGTGAAGTTTGTCTACATTGCCTTTCCCTATGTGCTGATTGCCACAGCGACAGCCTATTTTACCAGAATCTATGCGTTTCGGTGGCGAGAGGCAATGACTTTTTCCTATGTTGAGAAGTGGCAGGGGGTGAGTGAAGAAGTTGAGGGAGCCAGCCAGCGTATCCAGGAGGATATCTATCGTTTTGCCAGAATCTTTGAGAGTCTTGGATTGCAGGTGGTCCGGGCACTCCTGACCCTGATTGCCTTTCTGCCGATACTGTGGGAACTGAGTTCAGGGGTTGATCTGCCCCGTATCAGGGAGATTCCCGGTAGCCTGGTCTGGGTTGCCCTGATTGTCTCTTTAGGTGGCCTGTTAATCTCCTGGTTTGTCGGTATAAAGCTTCCCGGGCTGGAGTACAATAACCAGAAGGTGGAGGCTGCGTTCAGGAAGGAGCTGGTGTATGCAGAGGACGATAAAGTCAATTATGGCAAGACAGAGTCAATTGTTGAGCTGTTCACCGGTCTCAAGTTAAATTATCATCGCCTCTTTATGCACTATGGTTACTTTGACATATGGGTAAACTCATTTGAACAACTGATGATTATCGTTCCCTACCTGATCATGGGGCCTGGGTTGTTTACCGGTCTGATTACGCTTGGTGTACTCGTTCAGGTCTCAAATGCATTCAGCAAGGTGCGCGAGTCATTTTCCATTTTTATCTCGAACTGGACAACCATTACTGAACTTCGGTCTATCCATAAACGACTCAGGGAGTTCGAGCAGAATATCGGCTATTGAACTTGATCAGGTCGTATCAGGCAGCAGTCATTCCACTGTATTTCGATTGCCCCGGCTCGACCATTGTGCGCTTCCCACTTGCCAGGATTGCACCAAGGGCTATTGACAGAAATGCTGCGGCGAGTACCCGGTGCTCAGCCGGAAGCATAAAAGTAATGGTATGGGCGGGTATCCAGAAAAGAGGTATGGTTTTACAGACCACAAAAGCGATGTAATTGTTCCAGTCAATTCGTTCAAGGACATCAGCAAGTTTTACCTGGAAAATCCTCTGCAGCCTGCCGTTACCCAGGTCAATGTAGGTATCGGTGATGCGGTGAAATGCCATGAATGTCGGAGCAAACAGTAGATTCATCAGTACACTGATAAAGAGTGCGTGAATTACCCGGGCGGCCAAGCTTTCGCCACTGGGGGTTGGCAGGAGCCCGTTGGCGAGTGCACCGGAGACTCCTGTTGCGTAGATATAAAATACAAGGGCAATAAGTACACCGAGTAATCCCCAGACCGCAGCTCGCCAGAGCAGACCGGCCGGTCGACTCCAATATCCTTTTAAGAGCCTTATAGCAAGGAGCTCTCCCATGGTGGCAAGGATAGCAAACTTGGTAAAGGCCATCAGGTAAATATGTGATTTTGACAGCCGTGCAAAAATGTCAAATCCTGCAGGTATCGCCAGCAGGCAGAGCATAGCAATCAGCAAACCTGCCCACAGGATGTCAATTAATCGGGTTGTGGTCATCAATTCCTCCGACTCTGGATGTTTTTTAGATGTTCGGTCTACTCTGGTCACATGGTTTTGCTAAACCACCAATAAATTTTCTTTTTATTAGGCTTTTCGCCTCATTGTATTTAATAAGTTAACCGTTTTCAAGATATTAGTTTAATTAAGTTCGGATAGTTTCACCATATGTCTAACTTTTTTTAATACCGACCGCTGGGATGTTCTCTTTATGGGTGGCGACGCTGGCAGGGGAATGGTACAGCGAGGTTATCAAAAGGGGGTTAGGAGATGAACAATATGGAATGTGCACTCACAGAGAGACCCGTGAGAAGGCAGGAAAATTCATTGGACCTGCAGAGCTGGCAGTTTTACTTGTCTGTCAGAAATAATCTGACATTAATCAATTCATTGATCCGATTCCAGCAAGGAGTTTCGGTTCAGTGGAGCCAGAGCTTTCCTTATTGCCAAAGCAATGGTATACCACGCCTGAGGTGAATCGCGCAGTGGCCTGGAAAACTCCAGCTGGACACCCCTGCTGGTTTGTCCCCTGTTGCATATATTATCAGGGTGCTGACCGCCGTAAGCAGATCCCTTGTCGCAGATGGTGGCGGGGATTTTGAAACGCTCAAGCGAAAAAGCGATCTCCTTTTTTATTTGGTTGTGCAGACCGCCGATGAATACCATCGGATCGTTGTGAGTACAGCCATGTATGGTGATAACCAGAAGCGAATCGTGGACCAGTGATAACGCCTGTTGTTCGTCATATTTATGGCTGGTAATATGAAGCGCCTGGTTGTTGTCCTGTTTCAGGCCGTTGAAGCAGAACAAATTGTATCTGTCTGCTGCAACCATGGTGGCAATTTCCGAGGTGTGCGGCTCGATATTTCCGCCGTGCGGAGCTAGAATCGAGATCGGTGAGCGGCGGTTTTCGAGCGTAATGGACCATTTCGTCTCGGACGATTTAAGTTCATTGAAATTGCTGTATGTGTCCATTATACGGTTGCTGATTGAAATGATTAAAGACAAATGAGCAGGGTAACAGTATCGTACGAATTGAGTTTTGACAAGCTGCCGGTACAGCTGCCGGTACGGGAAGAATTAATTGATAACCATGACGATTATTGCTCGTTAGAGCAGGGGGCCCTTTGGGCTATTACTTTTAAACGGCTTCACCTGACAGGGTGAGCAGAGAATGCGGAGGTGGTATGAAACTAAAATATTTTTCACATTCTTCTTTCCAGATTATAACTGATAGCGGCTACACGCTGCTTATCGACCCGTTTCTCGACGATAACCCGACATCTCCGGTAAAGTCTGCCGATGTTTCTGCCGATTTTATCGTTCTTACCCATGCCCATGGCGACCATGTTGGCGATGCTTTCAGTATCGCCAAGCGAACCGACCCCTTATTTATTTGCGTCAATGAACTTGCCAATTATTGCATTTCCAAGGGGTTCAGGGCTCATAACATGCATATCGGGGGCTCCTACACCTTCGATTTTGGTACGCTTAAGTTTACCATTGCCCATCATGGATCTATGACACCGGACAACACGTATGGGGGAGAGCCTGCCGGTGTTGTGCTCACCATCGATGGAAAGAGTGTCTACCACACCGGAGATACCGGACTGTTTTATGACATGAAACTGGTGGGGGAGATGAACCCGATTGATTACATGCTGCTGCCGATCGGTGATAATTTTACCATGGGCATCACCGATGCAGTTAAGGCGGTTGAGCTCGCTGATCCAACGGTGGCAATACCGATGCATTATAATACCTTCCCGGTTATAGAAGCTGACCCGGAGGAATTCAAAGCAAAAGTTGAAGCACTGGGTAAAAAGGCCATTGTCCTGGAATATGGCCAGGAAATCGAACTGGTGTGAGGAACAGGCCTCAGCTTGCAGTGGTGCCATCCTGACGTGACAGTGATGGCAACCGACAGGCAAAGGAGATAAGGCGGCTCGTTGAACGACAAGAACGAAGATTTAATTCAGGGCGCAGGTGACAGCGGGCTGCCGGTAAACGCATCTCTTTTCACGATACTGCTCTGCATACTCTTTGGCGCCAATGCGGTCGCTGTTAAAATCAGTTTTACCGGGTTGGGGATATTCACCTCCGCCGGCCTGCGTTTTTCGATGGCGGCGCTGACAATATACCTCTGGGCCCGGCTTGCAGGAAAACCGCTTGCAATCAAGAGGTCACAATTTCCCCAGTTACTTTTTATTGCCCTGATATTCTTTGCCCAGCTTTCCCTGTTTTATGCAGGTCTTAATAGAACAACAGCCTCCCATGGAACACTGATTGCCAACGTCCTGCCGTTTGGTGTAATGCTTCTGGCGCACTTTTTCGTCCCGGGAGAGACGATCGTTTTAAAAAAAATAGTGGGGCTGATCCTCGGTTTCTGCGGCGTCTTATTATTATTTTTTGATAGTGCCAGATTTACTTCACAAATGGTTACCGGGGATTTGCTGATTTTGCTGGCGGTAAGTGTCTGGAGTTTTAATGCCGTTTACACAAAGCGGATTATTGCCGGATACCATCCTATTCAAATAACCTTATACCCGCTTATGATGGCCTCAATTCTTTTCCTCTGCAGCGGTTTCATATTTGATGATACGATGGTGAGTAGGGTCGATGCCACCATTATCAAGGCGATGCTCTACCAGATTTTTGTAACGGCCTCATTTGGTATGGTTGCCTGGAATACGATGATCAGTAAATATGGGGCTACATCGCTTCACTCGTTTGTCTATATCATGCCGGTTTCCGGCGTCGTTCTTGGCGTTTTTCTGCTCAAGGAGCCGGTAACCTACAACCTTGTCGCCTCACTATTGCTCATTGCTGCCGGTCTTATTATTGTTAACCGAAGAACAGAAACGAGGAATAAATAGGTATTTCATCATTGCTCTGGTGATCTGTACGGAGAAAACTATGCTTGATTTGGTAAAGAAAATAATGGGAAGTAAGGAAAGAGATAAACGTATACCCGGCGAGGATGGACAGGATACCAAGGTTGCACTCTGTGTCCTGCTCCTTGAGGCCGCACATAGTGATGGTGAGTGTTCTGATGAGGAAATGGATCATCTTATCGCAACCCTTACCGACCAGTTTGGTGTCGCCAAACAGGATATCGAAACCGTGATTGAGGCCGGTTATAAAGAACGTGAAAATGCCATCGATCTTTTTCGTTTTACCCGTTATTTGAATAACAATTACAGCAAGCAGGAGAAGATTGAGGTGATGGAATCGGTCTGGCGGGTGATTCATACCGATGGCCGGCTGGAAGCCCACGAGGACCATTTCGCCCATAAACTGGCAAATCTGCTTCGATTGACCCACAAGGAAATGATTAACGCCAAGATAGCGGCACGGCAGCAGTTAGCGTAAAGGGAGAGGCTATGGTCGATATGGGGACTGTGGAAGCTCAGCAGTTAATGGAGCTTGCCCGCATGAAGATGCCGTTTGGTAAATATGCGGGACGGCTGCTGATTGACTTACCTGAACCGTATGTTGTCTGGTTCTCCCAGAAGGGGTTTCCCCGTGGAAAACTTGGTGAAATGCTCAGGATTGTCTATGAAATCAAGACAAATGGCCTCGAACATTTGTTTGATCCCCTGCGACCAGTGCGCTAGTCAGCCCACTCCCCCTCATTGCTGCCTGAGATTTATTGCTTAAAACGGTGCATCTGATTTCGGGGAATGAGCAATAATTTTCCGGCAAGCTGCATACCCTTACCCTCCCTGGTTAAACAGACCTTTCTAACCTCGTTGATGCAGGCCGCAGCATAGGTGGTACCCCAAAACCAGTCAGCCAGAACCGTCACATCTGTCGATTGTCCCGGTTGAGCGCAAACACCCTTGAAATAGAATGTTTTCAAGTCTTCAGCACCAAGCCTGAGCAGGTCGGAAAGCTTCTGATCACTGTCTTCCAGGTTGTCTGTTGTACCGGAGATGAAATCTGCGAAGAGATCTGTGATCTGCTGGACAGAAAGGCCACTTAATCCGGTGGTTGTGGGGGCTGATTGCTCAGTTGCCAGGTCATGCCAGGTCTGCATGGTTGACAGTTCTCTTCTGAACTCCTCTATAATTTTGCTGCTGACTGCTTTTGTTTCCGAACGTGTCTGAAAATTAACCGGGCAGGCGAGGGACTCCGTTGTCTGCGAACTCTTGTCTGAAACAAAAGGGTAATCGACGAGAACTGGTCCAGTCGGATATTCGAGCAGAGCCAGCGTTTCTTCCAGGACTGCGGTCTGGAACCGAGGGTCGCCCGGGTTTCCCAGAGGTCGGCCAAGTGGAAAGCTAACCCAGAGAGCTCGGGGAGGCCGGATGATGAGGGTATGCTCACGGATCAGGCTGATCTGGGTGGTGGCAATTCCTTCTGCCTCAATGTAATGTGCAAGCCCGCCTACAGCGCGCGTACAGTTTGGTCAAACCGGTATGAGAAGAACAGCGTCAACATGGTCCTTTTTCATGATAGAAGCAAGGTTACGAGCCTCCTCTTCCATCTGGACCGGGTCGGTCGCCCCCATGAATGAATAATGGTATTCGGCAGTACTTCCGATGGTGCCAAGCTCGGCCATCTCATTCAAGCGATCCAGGGGAAACACCGTATTGAGATCAAGTTGAAAACCGGTGCGGTCGAAATTGGTTGAGATGTGGCTCATGACCAACTCGTTTGCTGGACTATTTTTTGGAATCAGCCGATACCCGGATTCTCCAACGTTGAACGGACGATCTGATATCCTGTGCAGGCCAGCGGTTGAGATAATCGCAACCCTGCTCTTTTTGACCGTAACTCCGGTAACATATGGGGATGTGTCATATGTCGGGCAGGGCAGATTCAGAAGGTGTTCCCGTTCCTCTTCTCCATACGCTTCGAGTCGAACCATGGATCTGTCTCCGGTTTATGGCTGGGCTTATCGGGGTGCTGTTTGGATACCGTCTTTAAGTTCGCCGAGATGGCTGATTGTGATTGTTGGCTCTATCTCCCATGGATCAAAACAGGCAGTTTTCGTCCGCTTGACCCATGCCCCCCGCATACCGCTCGATATGGCACCGATCACATCAAAAGGATTTCCGGATATCAGCCATGCCTCCTTGCCTGTAGCTGCGGTTCGTCGCAAAAAGTGGGCGTAGACGGCCGGGTTAGGCTTGAAGCTCATTATCTCATCGGTGCTTATCACATCGCTGAAATAGCTACTGATGCCGCTTTGTTCCAGAAGATTGCAGACATCTGCTCTTCTCCCGTTGGAAAAAGCGAACAGCCTCAAATCGCTTTTCTGCAATTCGACCAGTGTCTCCAGTGCGTCAGGGAAGGCCGGTAAAATTCGATAGTGGGCCATCAGTTCATCCCGGTCCTGGGATGAGATGTCATATCCGAGAACAGTACAGACATAATCCAGGGCGTTTCTGGTGCAGACAGCAAAGTGCTGATAGTTCTGCATAAGCCCTCTCCTGAAGGAATACTCAAGCTGCTTATCCCTCCAGAGACTGGAAAACGTTGCAGCGTTTTCACCTGTATGCTTTCTGAGTGCCTCAGTGATACCCGCGGTATCGATGAGCGTGCCATATACATCAAATCCAAGTGTAATGGTCATCCGGGACTCCGTCTCTACATATTTCTTCTGTATTGTCCACCAACCTCATAGAGCGCACTGGTGATCTGTCCGAGGCTGCAGTGTTTTACTGTTTTCATGAGTTGTTCGAATATATTGTCACCCTTCAGGGCAACCTGCTTCAATGCCTCAAGTGCCTGCGGTGCTTGCTCCTTGTGGGTGGCCTGGAAATCAGCGAGTCGCTGGAGCTGTTCATTTTTATCCTCATCTGAGGCACGGGCTAATTCAAGCGTTGCATTTTCTTCATCAAAATTGGCGTTGGGATTGCGGAAGGTGTTGACCCCGACGATGGGGTAGTCACCTGAATGTTTCAGCCGCTCATAATACATTGATTCCTCTTGAATCTTGCTGCGCTGATAGCCGGTTTCCATGGCCCCGAGAACACCACCGCGATCGGTAATTCGATCAAATTCAGCAAGAACCGCCTCTTCAACAAGATCGGTCAACTCTTCGACAATGAAACTGCCCTGGTTCATATTCTCGTTTTTTGCAAGACCCCATTCCCTATTGATAATGAGCTGGATAGCCAGTGCCCGCCGGACCGATTCTGAGCTCGGGGTGGTAATTGCCTCGTCATAGGCGTTGGTATGCAGACTGTTGCAGTTGTCGTAAATGGCGCAGAGTGCCTGCAGGGTCGTGCGTATATCGTTGAATTGAATTTCCTGGCTGTGAAGTGACCTGCCGGAGGTCTGGATATGATATTTCAGCCGCTGAGATGTCGGTGATGCACCGTACCGTTCTCTCATGGCAATCGACCATATGCGCCGTGCAACCCTTCCGATGACGGTGAATTCAGGATCCATTCCATTGGAAAAGAAGAACGAGAGGTTGGGTGCGATCTGGTCAATGTCCATTCCGCGGGCCAGGTAATACTCCACATAGGTGAATCCGTTGGAAAGGGTCAGGGCCAGCTGGGTAATCGGATTGGCTCCGGCTTCTGCGATGTGGTAGCCTGAGACGCTGACGGAATAAAAATTTCTGACCTCATTGTCGATAAAAAATTCCTGAATATCTCCCATCATTTTCAAGGCGAACTCGATGGAGAATATACAGGTGTTTTGTCCCTGATCCTCTTTGAGGATGTCTGCCTGCACGGTTCCTCTGACATGGTTAAGAACGAGTTTTTTTATCTCGGCAGCCTCTTTTTCGTTTGGGGCGCGACCTTTGTCAGCCGTGAATTTATCAATTTGCTGGTCGATGGCGGTGTTCATGAACATTGCCAGAATTATCGGAGCCGGTCCATTAATGGTCATGGAGACAGAGGTGGTGGGTGAACAGAGATCAAACCCGTCATAGAGCGTCTTTATGTCATCGAGTGTACAGATGCTGACCCCTGAGGTCCCAACTTTTCCATAGATGTCAGGGCGTTCTGCAGGGTCCCAACCGTAGAGCGTGACAGAGTCAAAAGCGGTAGAGAGCCGTTTTGCTTCGTAGTTTTCCGAGAGCAGTTTAAAGCGCTGGTTGGTTTGGGAAGGACCACCCTCTCCCGCGAACATCCTGGTAGGATCCTCTTCGGTTCTCTTGAGCGGGAAAACGCCGCCAGTATAGGGGAAAAAGCCAGGCAGGTTCTCTTTGCGCCTCCAGCTGTATATCTCACCTGGATCTGTGAATTTTGGTAATGATATCTTCGGTATTTTTGAGTGTGACAACGATTCGGTATAAAGTGGTACGCGGATCTCACGACCACGTATTTCATAGATCAGTTCGTCTTTTGAATAGGCCTCCCTGAGACCCTGCCAGCTTGAAATCAGCTCTTCGGTCTCTTTTTCAACACCGAGGGAGAGGGATTCTTTCTTTAAGGAAAGCAGGGAAATAGCATCTCCGGACGCACCCTCTTGCCCTGCAGATATCAGACCGATACTCTCACTGAGATGCCACACCTTCCGAGCAGCCTCAGACTGCTCTTCTGTTTTTGCGTGATAGCTTCGTATGGTATCGGAAATTTCAGATAGATACCTGGTCCGGTCTGTCGGAATAACGATATCCTTGGACGATGATACCTTTTGCCCCGATTTTGGCAGGGTTGAACTGAAGGTAACCCCGGACTGTGCGTTTAAGAGATCAATGATGCCATGGTACAGTGCCGTCACTCCATCATCATTGAATTTTGAAGCGATGGTGCCATACACCGGAAAATCCTCCGGGGAATTTTCCCACCCCTTCCTGTTTCTCTGTACCTGCTTGCGAATATCCCTGATTGCGTCGTCACTGCCTTTTTTCTCAAATTTGTTAACAACAATGATATCGGCGTAATCGAGCATATCAATCTTTTCAAGCTGGGACGGTGCTCCATAATCACTCGTCATCACATAAATCGATATGTCTGCAAGGTCGGTGATTCTGGAGTCTCCCTGGCCGATGCCGGCTGTTTCGGCAATAATCAGATCAAACCCTGCTGCCTTGGCTGCTTGAATCGCCTCGGGGAGTGCCTCGGACACCTCATTGGCGGAATCTCTGGTTGCCAGGCTGCGCATGAAAACTTCGGGAAAGTTTGAGATTGAGTTCATGCGGATACGGTCACCAAGCAATGCCCCACCCGTTTTCCGTCGTGACGGGTCACAGCAGATAACCGCGATGGTCATATCCTTGTTGTCGTTTAGAAAACGAACGATGATTTCATCGGTCAATGATGATTTACCGGCACCGCCGGTACCGGTAATGCCGACTACCGGTGAATTGTGCTGCTGGGCCATCGGTTTTATAGATGACAAGAGTCGTTCCAGCGTTTCCTGATCGTTTGACTTGGCATGCTGGACGGCAGAAATAAAACCGGCGAGTTCTTTTGCGTTCTCTTTGCTGAGTTTTTCCGCCTGGAGTTCGTGGAAGGGGAGGGTGGAAAAATCCATGCACTCGATCATGTGGTTTGCCATGCCCTGAAGGCCCATGACGGTTCCATCTTCAGGCGAGTATATTTTTGTAACACCATACGCTTCAAGCTCTTTCACCTCGTCAGCAACAATCACGCCGCCACCGCCACCAAATACCTTGATATGTGAGGCGTCATTTTCTTTCAGGAGGTCGATCATATATTTGAACGCTTCCATGTGGCCGCCCTGGTAGCTGGACATCGCAATACCCTGGGCATCCTCTTCAATTGCCGTTTTAACCAGCTCCTGGACGGATCGGTTGTGGGCGAGATGTATGACTTCCACACCACTGTCCTGGAGTATTCTGCGCATGATATTGGTCGAGGCGTCATGACCGTCAAACAGTGAGGTAGCGGTGATAATTCTGACGTTATGGTGTGGCTTGTAGATAGTAATTGGTGCATTCATGATCATATTCCTCTTTCAATCAGGTTTATCTACTCATTACCTGGCATAACTACCGTTTGTTTATAATACAGACAGAAGACCCGGTTAAAATCTGCTTAATTGTGCGTGTTCGGGTGGCACGGATTTCAGCCTGATTTTTCGGCCAGAGATCTCATGATGAAATTTGTCTGCTGTTCGATGTACTGATCTACACTAAAGTTTTTCGCATAATACCATCGCCTGAATGTCCAGGTATGACCGAGAACTGAGATATTATGTCCCATCAGGTTGACGGTTGCCTCATCCAGCTCCGGAAGTGCTCCTCTATCCTTCAACTCATTAATGGCCTGGATAAAAATATCGGTGATCCTGAGTTCGGCTTCCAGCACTTTTTTCTGCCATTTCACCGGCAGAAAATGGGTTGCCTGATACATGAGCAGTACATGGTCGCTCATTCTGTTGCAGACAAGGAAATATTCCCTGATAACTTCGGCTAGAGCATCGGGCCCTTCAAGGGATTTGGCGAGTGCCTGCTTTACACCAAATTCAACCTCTGCATGAATTGCCATGCAGACCAGGTAGAGAATATCATCTTTTGTCGAGATATATTCGTACATGGAGCCGATGGATAACCCGGTTGCCTTGGCCAATACCCGGGTTGTTGTTTTATGATAACCATGCTGGATAAATAACTTTACCGCCGCATCGACTATCTGTCGTCTCCGTTCGATAACCAGTTCTTTGTTTTTAATTTGAGTTGCTACTTCTTTGGTGTCAGATGAGTTCATTGAGTCAGTTCTGTTGTCTGAGGTTTAATGGTTTATTTCAACTATTAAAAACATCAACAGAAGACTGGTCAAAACTAGCAAGAACAGAGTAAAATTGTGCGACCACCCGTTCAACGTTATAAATAAGAATATTTCGTTGCATAATGATGTTCGTATTCTCCACGACCTCTGATCTACCCCAATCAAGCACCGTGGAGATAAAAATATTACAGGTTGTTAATTTTCTCAGTGAGGGCGGGTACAAATTGTTTCAGGTCAGCGACGACCAGGACATCGGCCACTTCACCAATAGGAGCATCCTTGTCCGTGTTGATCGCCACAACAAATTCAGATTTTTTCATACCGGCAAGGTGTTGTATCGCACCTGAAATACCGCAGGCGACATAGAGTTTCGGCGAGACGGTTTGTCCGGTTGTTCCGACCTGACGGTTGTGCTCAGCCCATTCTGAATCGACGACCGGACGACTCGCGCCATATTCGCCACCGAGAGCCTTGGCGAGGGCGGCGATCATTTCAATATTATCAGCCTGTCCAATACCCCGGCCACCGCTGACAATCACCTCAGACTTGCTCAGGTCAACTCCTCCCTGCTCTGCTTCTTCGTATCCGCCAAAAGTGAAACTGCTGGTGGTGTCAGCTGTCACTGTTTGAACATCGGGACTACCGGAAAATTCCTCGGCAGTGCCAAAAGCCCCGGCCTGCAGGGTAACAACGGTAATTTCAGTTTTGGACTGAACCTGCCTGCGCAATTTGCTGTTGCAGACCGGTACCACCGGAAGACCGTCCACCACGTCAACAACCTCTGATATCTGGGCTGCTTTGAGCTCAAAGGCAATGCGAGGGGCGAGATCCCAACCATAGGATGAATGACTGAAGACCACCATGTCCGGCTTAACTGTATCGATTACCGACAGCAGCAGCTGCTTGTGGGTGTCCGGATTAAATTCATCATAGGTGGAGGCGTCTGCGAGGTAGAGCGTTCCATCAAAAGGTGGCAGCGTATTACTATCGCCGACCAGAAACATGCTGCTTTCGGCTCCAATTTTCTGGGCGAATCCGACAAGCTCATTGTTGGATCCCAGGAGGTTTCCGTTACGAAATTCTGCAACTAAGAGTACTTTCATGATTTCACCCTCTCTGGATCAGGCGAGAACGCCGGTTTTTTCTTTTAAAATCTGGATGACCTTGTCCGCCAGTTCTGCAGCATCTCCTTCAAGTACCAATCCACCGCCTTTTTTCTCCGGAAAATAAATTTTCTCGGTCTGCTGTCTTGGCTCTATTTTGAGCAGCTCCTCAGAAGGGATAGAGAGCAGCTCTTTTTTCTTGGCCTTCATGATATTTGGCAGTGTCGGATACCGCGGGGTGTTGAGACCCAGCTGGCAGGTGAACAGGGCCGGAGTCGTAACCGTTACCAATGATCTGATCCCGCCTTCGAGCTCACGTTTGACATTGATTGTACCGTCAGCATAGGTGAAATCAACGATGGTGGTGACAGAGGGAATGGCAAGCATCTCTGCGACCAGCACACCAACCTGACCACTGCCACGATCCTGGGATTGCATGCCGGTGAAGATGAGATCAAACCCTTTACCTGAGGCAAATTCAGCAATAATGGCGGCGATCTCAAACGGCTCCCGTGAAGATAGATTGTCCTCAGCGACATGAACGCCCCTGTCGCAACCCATTGCCAGGGCTTTTTTCATGGTTTCTTTGACTTTCTCGGAACCGATACAGAGAACCGTCAGGTCAGCATCACCAACTTGCTCTTTAATACGGACAGCCTGCTCTACTCCGTATTCGTCATACTCATTCATACGCCAGGCGAGATCAGCATGATCGTACCACGTCCCTGCCGAGTTTATTTTAAACTTTGATTCCATATCTGGAACCTGCTTGATGCAAACAAGAATCTTCATGATTAACCTCAAATTGTAATACGTTCCTCAGAAGTGATTAACGGGTTAGAGCACTGCCGATAACCAGCCGGTGGATTTCACTTGTTCCTTCATAAATTTCAGTGATTTTCGCATCACGCATCATGCGCTCAACCGGAAATTCACGGGTATAGCCATATCCGCCAAGAATCTGTACGGCCTGGGTTGTTACTTTCATCGCTGTCTCACTGGCCATCAACTTTGCCATTGCAGAATTCTGGGAATATGATTGGCCGGCACTTGCTTTATAGGCCGCCAGGTAAACCATCAACCTGGATGCTTCAATCTGAGTTGCCATATCCGCGAGTTGAAACTGGATACCCTGGAAATTTGCAATCGGAGTATTGAACTGTTTACGCTCCTTTGCATAACTAACTGCTTCATCGAGCGCTCCCTGGGCAATTCCAAGAGCCTGGGAGGCAATACCGATCCGTCCACCATCCAGCGTTTTCATGGCAATCTTGAAGCCGCTCCCCTCGTCACCGAGCAGGTTTGTTGCGGGTATTCGACAGTTTTCAAATACCAGTTCCAAGGTTGGTGAGGAGCGAATTCCAAGTTTCTGTTCTTTTTTGCCAAAAGAGAAACCGGGTGTTCCCTTCTCCACGATAAAGGCACTGATACCATGGTGCTTTTGGGCCTCTTTATCCGTGCGGGCCATGACCACATAGGTTTCCGCATCTCCTCCATTGGTGATAAAAATCTTGGTACCGTTGAGAATCCATTCGTCCCCGTCTTTGACGGCGGTGGTCTTTGTTCCGCCCGCATCAGATCCTGCGGAAGGCTCAGTCAGTCCGAAGGCACCTAGTTTTGTTCCCTGGGCAAGCGGAACAAGGTACTGCTCTTTTTGCTCCTCGCTGCCGAACAGGTAAATCGGGTTGGCGCACAGGGATAAATGAGCCGAAAGGGTCACACCTGTTGAAGCACAGACCCGGGATAACTCCTCAACAGCAATCGCGTAGCAGATGTAGTCGGCATCACCACCACCATATTGTTCCGGAAAAACAATGCCGGTGAGGCCAAGTTCTGCAAGTTTGTCGAACATCAGGACCCGGTCGAAACGCTCTTCCTCATCACGTTCTCTGGCAGATGGGGCGATCTCGGTTTCAGCAAAGTCGCGGACCATTTCACGAATGAGGTTCTGTTCCTCGTTCAATTCAAAATTCATGAGGCTGCTCCGGGAGAAGTATATAGTCTCATTTTTCAGTCTTGATGGAAGATCAGGAGCATGGACTGCTCCTGATCTTCCGACCAGGTTATTTCTTTGAACTCAGCTCCGGGAAGTTCCAGTAAAAATATTCCTCTCTCTGGTTCGTTTCATTTTTCTTCATTCGCTCGATTTCCTGCTCCCTGAGCTCGACACGCCGTATTTTACCGCTCAGTGTTTTGGGAACCTCGGGCACAAATTCGATGATTCGAGGGATCTTGAACTTTGCCAGAATATTGATGGTGTGTTTGAACAGGTCAAGTGCCAGTTCCTTGGATGGTTCATGTCCCTGCTTCAGAATGACAAACGCTTTTACCAATTGATGGCGTTTCTCATCGGGTACACCGACAACGGCTGTCTCGGCGACTGCTTCATGCTCCATCAGCGCACTTTCGACCTCGAAGGGACCGATACGAAAATCAGAAGACTTGATTACATCGTCGCTTCTGCCGACAAACCACCAATAGCCGTCCTCATCTATGGAGGCACGATCACCAGTATAATAGTAATTACCGATGAAGACGCCAGCCATTTTTTCAGGATTGCCGATATATTCAGTAAACAGGCCAATTGAGCGCCAGCGATCAAGTCTGACCACAATATGACCAGGCTCATTTGGTTCTGTGAGCTCTTTACCATCATCATCAACCAGTGCAACATCGTACATGAATGATGGGCGACCGAACGAACCGCTTCGCATTTTCCCCTGCATCCATGGAGCGTTGCCGATCATTGCGGTTGATTCGGTCTGGCCATAAAAATCTCTGATCTCGGTGCCGGTCAACTTCTTCCACTGGGAAATGACCTCAGGATTCAAGGGTTCCCCTGCACCGATTGACTGACGCAGCCCTGAGAAATCAAACTGTGTGGTATCCTGGTTAATAAACATCCTCCAGGCGGTGGGGGGTGCGCAGAAAACCGATACTTTATTGGTAATAACAGCATCAAGATATTTCATGCCGTCGAGCACGGTGAAGTGGAAGCCGGAGGCGGTGGCACCGACGTTAAGCGGCGCAAAAAATGAACTCCATGCCCATTTAGCCCAGCCAGGAGCACCAAGGTTGTGATGGATGTCATCGGTACGAACGCCAGCCATCACCGAAGTGGAGAGGTGCCCTATCGGATATGATGCGGCGGTATGGCCAACCCGTTTTGGCAGACCGGTGGTTCCGGAGGTGAAGAAACAGAAGAGCATGTCGCTTGATTTCGTCTTGGCTCCAACTGCTTCCGGAGATTCACCTGCCAGTTCAGAATAGCTTATCCAGCCGGGCTTAGCCCCCCTTACCAGCTTAATCTTTGGTTGTTTATTTGTCTTCTCGAGTGCTTCGTCAATGATATCGGTATAGGTTTCGTCTGCTATAATACAGTTTGGCGGGTAGGTTTCAAACCTGAACTCCATCTCCCGAAGGGTCATGGTTGTTGCTGTCGGTACCGCGACGAGGCCACCTTTTATACAGGCATAACTTGCAAACCAGGTCTCCGGTACGATCGGGACCATCATGTACATATTGTCGCCCTTGTCGGCACCGGCACTGCGGATCTTGTTCAGACAGCGATTGCCATTTGCAGCAAACTCTTTGTAGGTGTAACTCTTCTTGTCTTCACCAGTCAGATCTGCCCAGATAAGAGCAGTCTTGTCACCTCGCTCAGTGACGTGTAAACTGTCGAATATCTCTTCTGCCCAGTTGAAGTATTCGGGCAAGTCCATACTGTTGAGCTTCTCGAAGAATGCCTTGGCGACCACTTCCTTTTCTTCGTTGTCGTCCATCATGTTCAGATCCATAACCTCTTTATACAGATTCTCCATACCCATAATGACTCCTCATTGTGCAGATGTTTATTCGGTTTTAAAGACTGTAGACGATCTGGCAAATAACCATTGACGCTCCACAACCGAGCGCTCGGTCGGTTCTTTCTGGCAACTAGATAATAAATAATGATGTTTGTCAAAGGAAATTTTTATTTATTTTGCAGGGAAAACTGAAAAATTGTTGCACTCTAGCCACTTGTGCTCCTTCCTCTGTTCTGTCTTTTTCCCATATAAAACTATGGAATTTGTCAGGAAAAAGGGCTCTGAAAAAATAGTTTCCATGAGCAGGCTGATCGGAGTCACTCCCCAGAGGATACCTGCATGTGCGTAAAAAACATTGACAAAAACCTGGTGGTAGGTAAACATCAGGAGAATATGACCGAGCGCTTGGTCGGTTTCGGCAGGGTCTCATTCATTTCTTACGTGGATTATGGCAGCCACTCGCTGCAATCTCGATGATTAACAGGTAAAAAAGAGGAGTGTCATGAAAAAGGCAGTCATTGTCAGTGCGGTAAGAACTCCAATTGGAAATTTTGGCGGCTCTCTTTCGAAAATTGGAGCGACCGATCTGGGAGCACACGTGATCAAAGAGGCAATTAATCGTGCAGGTATCGATAAACGTGAAATCGATGAATGTATCATGGGAATGGTGCTGCCCTGCGGTTATGGACAGAACCCGGCAAAGCAGGCCGCCATCAAGGCTGAGCTGCCCCAGGAGGTGGAGGCAATTACCGTCAACAAGGTATGCGGATCTTCGCTGAAAACGGTTATGTTGGCAGCTCAGGCTATCCAGTGCAGCGACGCTGAGGTAATTGTTGCCGGCGGTATGGAAAATATGAGCATGGCACCATATTATATCGAAAAAGCCCGCTGGGGACATCGCATGGGGCCGGGCACAATTGAGGATCACATGCTCCATGATGGTTTATGGGATGTGGTCAATGATTTTCCGATGGGTATGTCCAACGAACATATTTGCGATCGCTGGGAGGTGAGTCGTGAACAACAGGACAGGTTTGCTGAAGAGTCCTACCGGCGGGCTGTTTCTGCTTCAGGAGCAGGGGTTTTCAGCGACCAGATTGCCCCCCTGTCAGTACCCCAGCGAAGAGGAGAGCCGAAGATCTTCGACACAGATGAATGTGTCACCGAAACACCCTATGAGAAACTGGCGGCCATGCCGACCGCTTTTAGAAAAGGCGGGGTTAGCACGGCGGGCAATTCTTCAATTATCAGCGACGGTGCCGCGGCTGTTGTCGTCATGAGTGAGGAGAAGGCAAAGCAGCTGGGCTGCAGAGTCATTGCCGAAATCGGGGCGCAGGCGTCCCATGGGTTCGAGTTGAAGTACTGCCTTATGGCTCCGTTTCTCGCGATTCCGAAAGTGCTGAAAAAAGAGGGTATAACGCTTGATGATATTGATCTTTTCGAAATAAATGAGGCGTTCAGCGGGACTTCGGTCGGTATCAACAAGGTCTTGGGTCTTGATCCTGCCAAAGTGAACGTTAACGGAGGGAGCGTCGCCATTGGTCACCCGATTGGTGCCAGTGGCGCCCGGATTCTGACGACCTTGCTGTATGAAATGGAGCGACGGGATGCAAAAAGAGGATTGGCCTGTCTGTGTCTCGGTGGCGGTGAGGCCGTTGCACTTGTTCTCAACAGATAAGTAAGGCGAAGGTTAAAGCATGGGAGCGTGTATGGATATCAAAACGTTTGGAGTGATTGGTGCCGGACAGATGGGAGGTGGTATTGCCCAGGTCGCAGCAGCGAGCGGACTCGAGGTGTTAATGAATGACATCAACGAAGAGTGTACAGCCAGGGGAAAGAGTACTATCGAAAAAAACCTGAAACGTACAGTCAGCAGGGGAAAACTCTCAGAAGAGGAGTGTGCTGCGATACTCGCGCGGATCAGGACATCCACCTCTCTTGCCGATATGGGGTCAGCTGATTTCATCGTTGAGGCTGCTGTTGAGATGGAAGAACTCAAGTTCAATGTTTTCCGTGAGCTTGATGCGGTGTGTCCCGATCATGTGATTCTCTCTACAAATACCTCTTCGATCCCGATCGGCAGGATCGCTGCCCAGACAAACAGACCGGAGAAGGTAATCGGCATGCATTTCATGAACCCGGTGCCGGTCATGAAGCTGGTCGAGGTGATACGGGGCCTGGCCACGTCCCAGGAAACATTCGATGTGACCTGGCAGCTCTGTGAAAAATTCGGCAAAACAGCTGCAGAAGCAAATGACTATCCGGGATTTATCGCCAACAGGATTCTGATGCCGATGATTAACGAGGCAATTTTTTGTTTGTACCAGGGGGTTGGAAAAGCAGAAGACATCGATACGGTAATGAAACTCGGCATGAATCACCCGATGGGGCCACTTGCCCTTGCTGATCTGATCGGGCTTGATACCTGTCTGGCGATCATGGAGACCCTCTATGACGGCTTCAAAGATTCCAAATATCGCCCCTGCCCGCTGTTGAGAAAATATGTGGAGGCGGGCTGGTTCGGCCGGAAAAACGGTAAGGGGTTCTATGACTATTAGCGTTTGATCAAAAGATTATAGAGGTACAGATGATTCTATCCGCGATGACCGGTTATGATGTGTCGACACCTGCAAAGGAATTACAGGAACGCATCACCAGGTTACAAAACATTCTCCAGGAAAAAGAGGTAGGCGGCAGCCTCGTTATCCAGAAAACCGATCTTTTTTATTTTTCGGGAACGTCGCAGCAGGGGTGGCTCTATATACCGGCAGAAGGCAAACCGCTGCTGATGATTTTCAAGGAATTTGACCGGGCCCGGGCGGAATCACCACTGGAACAGGTCGTCTCTCTTGTCAGCCCGAAAAAAATTCCGGAAGTGCTGGCTGAAGGAGGCTATGAGCTGCCCATGATACTTGGGATGGAGCTTGATGTCTTACCGGTTAATCTTTACACCCAGTATCAGAAGATCTTTTCTCAAACAAAAATCGTTGATGTTTCACTTGACATCAGGCTGATCAGGGCAGTGAAATCTCCCTATGAGATCGATTATATCAGACAGGCGGCAAACTATTCTGACCAGGTTGCAGCTAAAGTTGTCGATTTTCTTGAGGTGGGAAAGAGCGAAGTGGCCTTGGCCGGTGAGCTCGAAGGGTATGCGAGAAGCCTTGGGCACCAGGGAATTGTCAGGATGCGCCTGTGGGGGAGCGAGTTATTTTATGGTCATTTGCTCTCCGGTCCAGCGGCAGCAGTCCCGAGTTATCTCGCCTCACCAACAGGAGGTACCGGGGTCAGTCCACTCATAGGCCAGGGTGCCGGGTTCAAAACGATCGAACGGGACGAGACAATTCTCTTTGATTATGTGTTTGGCTGGAAGGGGTACCTCTCCGATCACACCCGTATCTTCTGTATTGGCCGACTTCCCGATGAGCTGATCAAAGCACATGACATCATGCTAAAAATCCAGGAAAAAACAAAAACGATCGCGCTACCGGGAGCGGTTACCGGTGATATCTATGAACAGATGATCTCTCTTGCTGATGACGTCGGTATTGGTGAGAATTTCATGGGCGCCGGCGATCGTAAAATACGCTTTACCGGGCATGGGATCGGACTCGAGCTCGATGAGTTTCCGTTCCTGGCCAAAGGGCAGAAAATGACGCTTGAAAAAGGGATGATCATTGCCCTGGAGCCAAAGGCGGTTCTGCCGGGAAAAGGAGTGGTCGGCATTGAAAATACCCATGTCGTTACAGAGCAGGGACTTGAACCCCTGACCAAAATAAGTGACAACATCACCTTTGTCTGAAATATTCAGGTTAAGCGGAGGAACGAAGATGAATGAAGATGCCAGGACTGCGCGGGAACTGAACCACGAAGATACGGCCAGGTTCGTAATTGACCTGTTTCACCGAATCATAATCCACCACGCCCTGTGGTTTACCGAAGTAAAACACCAGATGGGCATGGACAAGGCGCTTGAAATACTGCAGTCGGCCTCTCGAACAAGTTATGAGATCCAGATGAAGCATCTGGCTAAAATTCTTGGCTTTGAGATGAAAGATGGAATTCCCTCTCCGCTGCTGGCAATGGGTGAAGACGAGCTGAGGAGCCTGAAGGAACGGGTCGCCAAGAACTGGCTCGTCAATGACGGTGTCTGGTTTCAGTCAATAGAGTTTTCAGAGGGTATGAACGATGCAAAGCGATGTAACGATTCCTGCTGGGCACATTTCTCCCCATTTGAGGCGCACTCCATAAAACAGCTGCTCGGGATTCCTGATAATGGCGGGCTTGAAGGGTTGAAACGGGCCCTTGGCTTCCGGGTATATGAAAGTATTAATATCCAGTCGATTACCGATGAAACGGAAAACAGTTTTGTCTTTCAGATGAACCAGTGCCGGGTGCAGGAGGCCAGAGCGCGCAAGGGGCTGGATGATTATCCCTGTAAATCTGCGGGTCTTGTTGAATACACCTATTTTGCCAGGGCAATAGACAGTCGTATTAAGACCCAATGTCTCGGCTGTCCACCTGATCAACACCCTGCTGAGTGGTATTGTGCCTGGAAGTTCAGTATTGATGAGTGCAGGAATAACAACCGTATGGAGAATAGTATGCAATTTAACAACATCCTGTGTGAAAAAGAAAAATCAACAGCCACTATAACCATAAATCGGCCACAGGCGCTCAACGCCTTGAACAGGGAAACGCTCGAAGAGATTATCCGCTGTTTCACCGAATTGGAAAAGGACAGCACGATTTTGGCGGTGATTGTAACAGGAAGCGGAGAAAAGTCCTTTATTGCTGGTGCCGATATATCTTACATGGACCAGTTCGATACGCTTGCCGCTCGGGAATTCGGAAGGCTGGGACAGCAGGCGATGACGACGATTGAGACCTTTAAGCGACCGGTTATCGCTGCCGTTAACGGTTTTGCTCTCGGAGGCGGCTGTGAACTCTCTCTGGCCTGTGATATCAGGATTGCCAGTGAAAACGCAAAATTTGGACAACCGGAAGTGAATCTTGGTGTTACCCCCGGTTTTGGCGGCTCTCAGCGACTACCCCGTCTGGTGGGCAAAGGGCTGGCAAGCGAACTGCTCTACACCGGCGATATTATCAATGCCGAGGAGGCGTGTCGAATCGGGCTGGTAAACCGTGTTGTTCCACTGTCACAATTGATGTCTGAATGTTCTACCATTGCTGAAAAGATCTCATTGAAGGGGCCGGTTGCGGTTAAACTCTGTAAGGAACTGGTCAACAGCGGTATGGAAATGGACCTGACCAGAGCCTGTATGTACGAAGCCGATCTTTTTGGAATCTGTTTTGCCAGCTACTGATCAGAAAGAGGGAATGAAAGCGTTTCTGGAAAAACGAGCCCCGATTTTTAAAGGACAATAATTTCAGTAGAAAAGGAAGACCATGAATTTTGATTTAACTGAAGAGCAGAAACTGATACAGGATACTGCCCGTGATTTTGCCATTGCCGAACTTGAACCGGTTGCGGCTGAGCTGGATGACGGTGGAGATAAAGAAATATTTTATGAAAACCTGAGGAAACTGGGGGAACTTGGTTTTATGGGGTTGAATATCGGGATGAATATGGTGGTTCAGAAGCTGGTGTTGTTGCCTTCAGCCTTGCCATAACTGAAATTGCCCGGGCATGTGCATCGACGGCAGTGACTGTGTCGGTGAACAATATGGTCAACGAGGTGATCCAGGCCCTTGGCAGTGAAGAACAGAAAAATAAATATATTTCAAAGATATGCAGTGCCGAGTATCTTGCCGGCGCCTTTGCCCTTACTGAACCGGGAGCAGGTTCAGACCCGGCGGCGATGACGACAACAGCCATGCATGATGGTGATTCCTGGGTCATAAACGGCTCAAAAATTTTTATTTCCAGCGCCTCGTTTGCCGGTGTCTTCGTCGTCTGGGCAGTTACCGATCCCCAGGCGCCGAAAGGTAAGGGGATCAGCATTTTTCTCGTTGAGCCCGATGCTCCGAAGGGTTGACCATCGGGAAACCGGAAAAGAAAATGGGGCAGCATGCCTCGCCGACAAATGAGCTGCTTTTCCAGGATTGTCGGGTACCTGCCGATGCTCTGATGGGTGAACTAAATGATGGCTTCCGAGTTGCGGTTACCGAACTGGCAGGCGGCAGGATTGGTATCGGCTCGCTCGGCCTGGGGCTCGGTTTGGCGGCGATGGATTATGCAACAAAATATGCCTTGGAACGATCTCAATTTGGTAAACCGATTTCTGAATTTCAGGCGACCCAGTGGAAGATTGCCGATCGTTATACCGAACTAGAGGCAGCACGATTACTGCTGCTGAGTGCGGCCTATAAAAAAGAGCAGGGACGAGCATTTGCCAAAGAGGCATCCATGGCGAAAGTGTTTGCAAGCGAAGCCGCCAACAGGGCCTGTTACGATGCGGTGCAGATTCTTGGTGGATATGGATACACTCGTGATTATCCGGTCGAGAGGTATGCGCGTGATGCTCGGATAGCAACAATATATGAAGGGACAAGCGAGATACAGCGGTTGATAATCTCCCGCTCAATCCTCCAGGAGTTTTCCTGAAATAAAACCAGCAAGGTCGGCTTAGCCGAGTGGTATTGCTTCTGACAGTTCTGCCGGTCACCTCTGCTGTCTGTCTGCACCGGTGGCTGGAACCGAATCAAAGATACTGGTCTGCATCTCCCTTTTGCCGAGACTGCTTCTCCCGTAAGAGAAGAGTCCTGATGGACGTTGGTTGCTCTAAAAATACTAAAAATTTCAAGGGAAAAGTGCCCTAAGCTGATAATTTATGATATCTTATGTCTGAGAAATTTTTAGTATTCAGATCAGCTATCAACAAAATCCTCTTATTAACTTGATTAAGGGGCGCATGAGGAGCATATTATGCCAACGTCTCAATATTGGGCGGACAGTTATCTGCAGAAAAAGGTAAGTGCTGATAAGGCGCTTGCCAAAATAAGATCTGGCCAGCGGGTCTTTATTGGTTCCGGCTGCGGGGAACCGCAACATCTGGTTCAGGCCCTGACCGAACGTGCCAATCGTTTCAGCGGCCTGGAAATTGTTCGTCTGCTCGGCCGTGAAACAGCTTCATTGACAGCCATTGCCGATCGTACAGAAGATACCAGCCTGAACATTCGATCCATTTACCTTGGTTCGGCCAAGTCTCCGTCCATAGCCAAGCATAAACGGTTTATCACGCCAATGAACATGTCCGACGTCCCCGGACTGTTTCTTACCCGCAAGATGCCGCTCAATGTTGCGCTGATACAGGTTTCTCCTCCCGATGATTTTGGTTGGATGAGCCTCGGCATTTCTGTTGATGTGACCATGGCAGCGGCCAGGTCGGCAGATCTGGTTATCGCCCAGGTCAATCCGATGATGCCGCGTGTTATGGGGCAGAGTTTTCTGCATGTGAATTATGTTCATCTGTTTGTCGAACACGAGGAAGAACTGCTCTGTGTGCCGCTGAATCAGATCCTGTCCGAGGCTCCTTCTCAGATCGGCAGCCATATTACCCATCTGATAGAAGATGGATCAACGCTGCAGATTGGTTTGGATGCGGCCTCCCAGGCAACGGTGAAGGGATTGTCAGATAAAAATGACCTGGGGGTTCACTCACAGTTTTTGACCGATGACATCATGCATCTTTATGCCAGGGGGAATATCACAAATCGGAAGAAAGGCTACAATGATGGCAAGATGGTTGCCTCAATGGCTGTCGGCAGCCACAATTTATATGAGTTTCTCAATGATAATCCGGCAATTGATTTTCACCCGTCTGATTATGTAAACGACCCGTTTGTCATCTCTCGCCATAATCGCATGGTCTCGCTTAACGTCGCACACACCATGGACCTTACCGGCCAGGTGTCTGCTGAGGCATCGGCTGCAACCCGATTTGCAGGAGTTTCTGGAATCCCCGATTTTGTTCGCGGTTCGCGACGGTCGCCGGGAGGTAAATCGATCCTGATGCTCTGCTCGACCAAAGATGGCCCGGAAGGACAGCAGGTGTCGAGCATCGTGCCGAGCCTTGAGGATACCGTGGTGGTTGTTCCCAGGGGTGATGTTCATTATGTGGTCTCCGAATACGGAGCGGTCAATCTCTTCGGAAAAAGTCTGCAGGAACGGGTTATGGCTATGATAACCATTGCCCATCCCGATTTCAGGGAAGAACTTTTTGCAGCTGCCAAGGAGCAGGGGCTTAATCGGTTCCGAGCGCAATCTTGGTGAGGCGGTCAAGGCCGTTTACCCGGTTCAGCTTGAAGAAAATATCGAAATAGACGGACAGCAGGTTACCATCAGGCCGGCAAAGCCTGTTGATGAGCGGCGCATTCAGGAACACTATTACAGTTTGCCGAAGGAAGATGTGGTTTCCCGTTTTTTTGGTCAGAAGACGATTTTTGCCCGGAAAGATGTGGAGGTTCGATCTCAGGGCGATTATGTGAACAGCCTGACCCTGTTGGCAGTGGTTGGTGAATTCGGCTTTGGTCGCATTGTCGGGGTCGCCGAGAGTATGAGGCTGAAGTCTTCAAATTTGGCTGAGGTGGCTTTTTCCATAAGCCCGGATTTCCAGGGCAAGGGTCTTGGTAAACTGTTTCTGCGTAAACTATCGGATGCTACCAGGGAGAGCGGGATTGCCGGCCTGACAGCCTATACCTTCCCGACAAATCAGGGAATGATCAACCTGTTCAAAACCTTACCGTATAAAGTGGAAAAACGGCTGGAAGATGGCGAGCTGATACTCAGCTGCCGTTTTGACGAACTTGCCTGAGCGCTTGACTCGGTTGAGGTGGGAAAGATGAGTATATCGATCCCACCTCAACAGCATAATGTAAGTAGCTATTCGTGTTTGAACTTGAACGACACCTTCACTCGTGCCCGATAGGAAACCACCCTGCCCTGATCAACCTGCATGTCAAGTTTCTTAATTTCAGCAATTCGCAGGTCCTTCAAAGATTTTGCAGCGATTTCAACCGCATTCTTTGCCGCATCTTCCCATGATTTTGGGCTTTTTCCAACCAGCTCAATGATTTTGTAAACGCTTTTTGCCATGGTATCCTCCTTGTGTGGTTTGACATCTGATGAAATCGACCCGGATCCTGATCGGGAGGTAATGCAAATATTACAGTATGTCAGGAATTGGCTGGTGTCAATTGCAGGAGAGCAGTGTTGATCACCGTTGGTTGCCCAGGTTGGCTTGCCTGGGGCTGAGCCTGCTATCTTCGTTTCCCGGACCCTGTTGCGATAGTGATGTCTGCGTCTCTTTTCTTCAGCTGGAAGGTTTTATTTTCTGGTAGGCGTCCGCGAGATTTTGCTGCATCTTCTCTTTCATCCAGTCAAGGTGAAGTTCGAAATCACAGTGGTCACAACTATAGACTGTTTTATCACAGGTGATTTGTTCTCCCAGGTATTCAACCTGGACCTGCTTTGTCCTGAGCTTCATTGGACCATGGGCATAATTCTGGTGACATTCTCTCAAAACCAAATCTGCCTCCTCTTAATCCAAAGACCGTAAGATCGAGGGTCTTACAATCGTAGGCTCATTGCCGCACATTCATGTAAGCAGCACGTGCACATCGAGAGAACCAATAGCACTGGGACTGCTGCGATAAATTACGGAGGCATATAGTTGATATCGAGGTTAAGCTTTACAGCAGCCTGCTGGAACGAGACTAATTTCTCTTTCGGGCCTCTGACTTCATTCTCTTTTTTGTTTTCTTCTTTTTAGCCATCGGCGAGGCTGCGAGCCGGCTTTCGGCCAAGCGAAATCAGTATCTCATGAACACTTCTTGGGTCATCGTCCTTGCCGGCTTGACGCTGGATATATGAGCCGTCTGGTTGCATATCCCAGACACTGCGTTTGTTTTGAAGCTGTACGTCGATAATCTCCCGCAATCGTATCTGCAGGCTTTTGTCTTCCACCGGTGTTACGACTTCGACCCGTGACTCAAGATTACGCTTCATGAGATCCGCTGAGCCGATAAAATATTCTTCATTGCCGCCATTCTTAAAATAAAAAATTCGGGTGTGCTCGAGAAATCTGCCGACCACCGAAATCACAGAAATATTCTCTGAAAGACCATCTATTCCGGGACGAAGGCGGCAGCTATCCCGGATGATCAGGTCTACTTTAACACCTGCCTGGGAAGCACGGTAGAGTGCTCTGGTAATATCCTTGTCTTCAAGCGCGTTACTCTTGAATTGAATTAATCCAGGATCATCGGGGGTATGGAGGCCAATTTCCCGATCAATTTTTTTCAGCAATGCCTGCTTGAGCATATTGGGAGATGGCAATATTTTCTGATATTTACGTGCGGGTGCGTAACCGGTGGTGAGATAGTTAAAAAGCTCGGTCAAATCTTCGCAGATTATCGGATCATTGGTGAGCAGCCCGATATCGCTGTATTGCCGGGCGGTTCCAGCATGGTAATTTCCCGTACCGATATGGGCATAGCGCTGCAGGCCGCTGTAATCGCGCCTGACCACGAAGATTACTTTGCTATGGGTCTTCAGTCCCACCACCCCGAAGGTTACGTGGATACCAACTTCTTCAAGCGCCTCAGCCCATTTTATATTTGCAGACTCATCGAACCGCGCCATCAGTTCGACAGCGACTGCAACCTGCTTGCCGTTCTGGGCGGCATGGATCAGGTACTGAATGATGCGCGAATCAGCGCTTGTCCGATAAAGCGTCATCTTTATAACCAGCACCTTTGGATCAACGCTTGCTTCTTTGAGGAATCGTTCTCCACTGATGAATCAAATGATTCGTATGGGTGCTGCAGGAGGATTGACTTCTGTTGCCTGATTATATGGAAAATATTTGACTCATCCCCTAGAAGCTGCGGGTGGTCGCAGGGATGATGAACCGGATAATGGAGATCGGGACGATCTATCTTGGCAATCTCCATCAGGTCGGACTTGCCCAGGATGCCCGGCGCCTCGAAAACGTCCTGGTTTTCATCGATGCCAAGCTCTGCGGCAAGCATGCCCCGGTGTTGCGGATTGAAATCCCTGCTGATCTGCAGACGCACGATATCTGCAAATTTCCGGTCACGCAGTGCCGACTCTATCATGACGAGCAGATCATTGGCCTGTTCTTCCATCCTGTCGGTAACCGCATTTCTTGTTACCCTGAAATATTCGCAGCTGTGAATATGCAATCCGGGAAAAGATCATTGAGGTTATGGGCAATGAGTTCCTCAAAGTGTCAGATAGAGGTGCTGTTTTCCAACTTTTAGGAAACGGGGGACACCAACACCGTGCGGAATTTTTACCCTGTTGAGAAAAATGGTGCCATTTGGTCCCTCGCTGGTGGCAACGAGAAGATTCAGGGACAGGTTTGAGATAAAAGGAAACGGATGAGCAGGGTCTATGCCCTGGGGCGTCAGCAGCGGATAGATCTCTTTATTGAAATAGAGTCCATCTCCTTCTTCTGGGCGGCGCTGAGTTCTTCATAGCTGCAGAAGGAAATACCTTCCTTTTCCAGCAATTTTCTCAGATCCTGTACGATTACCCTCTGTTCCTCGAGGATTTCCTGGGCAATCACATAGCTGGCATCGATCTGTTCCTGCGGCAGCATCCCGTCCACTGTCTTTTTCTTGACCCCTGCGCCAACCTGCTGTTTGAGGCCTCCGATACGCTTCATGAAAAACTCATCAAGGTTGGATCCGACAACGGCAATATAGAAGACGCGGTCAAGCAGCGGTACCCGCTCATCTCTGCCTTCTGCGAGAACCCTCTTGTTGAATGCGAGCCAGGTCAGCTCCCGGTTCAGGTACCATTCCGAACTGTCAAGATCAAATTTCTGTGGTTGTTTGGTCGGTTTTTTGGCTACCATTGATCCTCCAGTGTCGAGATATGATTTTTTAAGTCGATTCCTTTAAATGTAAGCGAAGTGCAGGCACTATTATCAAGCAGTGAGATTGCTCAGGGACAGGGATCTGGAACAGGCAACCGTGCCAAATACATGCTGGTGTCTGCTTCACCTTCCCCGCCTGTGGCGGGGAATATTTCATAAAAACGGCGATATTTGCTGGCATAATCTTCAGGTCTTGGGGTATTCTTTTACACTGTATGTCTTGAGTTGAGACAGGATAAAACGGTATTTCCGATTTCGGCAGGGATATGAAAGATTATTACCAGATACTGGGCGTCGAGCAAGATGCTGATGAAAACGATATTCGTACCCGATATCGTCGTCTGGCCATGGAGTACCATCCTGACAGGAATCCCGATGACCCGCAGGCAGAAGAAAAGTTCAAGGAAATAGCCGAGGCATATGGCGTCCTGACCGACCCTGTCAAGCGAAGAGAGTACGACGCCTGGAAGAAGATGGGTGGTCCTCGCAACCAGGAGGCCAATGGCGGGTTTCAATACAGCCAGGAAGAGATCCTCAAAGACCTGTTCGGTGATCCAAGTTTCAGCAGCTCTTCCAGGGACTGCTCAGGGAATTTCAGAAATCCGGCTTCAGGGCGAGCCCGCACTTTATCAAGAAAAGTTTTTTTGGTGGCAGAGGTGGGATGTTTTTCGGTGGTCTTTTCCTTCTTGGCTCGATTGCCGGCCCGCACCTGATGCGATCCGCGAGGAAGTCCTTGCCGAAACAGAAATCAATCTTAAAAACGGTGGGAAGCACGCTCAGTAATCTGCTTGGCAGCTCTAAAGGCGCGGAAGCCGAAGATAGAGCTTCGCCTTCCCCCGTTTCAAGTGATATCACCTATGTGACTCCACTCACCTCAGATGAGCTGAGAGACGGCAAGGTAATCCAGGTGGCAGCCTCAGGACCAGCTGGTCAGGAATTACTGAAGGTCACGATTCCTCCAGGAAGCAAAAACGGACAGAAACTGAGAATTCGGGGAAAAGGTCAGGCTAGTGATCGTGGACGAGGCGACCTTTATCTGGTTCTTGAAATGAAAATAATAGTATTACAGGCAGGGCGACAGATGAAATATAGCGAAGCAAAACCGGGCAGGGTGTTTATTCTTCGTCTTGAAGACGGTGAGATCGTTCATGAAGTCATCGAACAGTTTGCCAGAGATCATCATATCAAGGCGGCGTCGCTGGTAATTGTCGGCGGAGCTGATGATGGCAGTTGTCTGGTCGTTGGCCCGGAGGAAAATCGTGGAGCGGTGTTGAAGCCGATGACCCATCTGCTGGAAAATGCACATGAGGTGTGCGGTGTCGGTACCTTGTTCTGGGATGATGAACAGCCACTTCTCCATATGCACCTGGCCTGCGGTAGAGGGGGGAAGACAGTAACAGGTTGTATTCGTGAAGGGGTTGCTGTCTGGCAGGTAATGGAAGTCATCATTTCGGAAATCGTTGAGACCGGCGCAGTACGGGCGCCAGAACCTCCGTATGGCCTGAAGTTGTTACGCCCCTGATCCTGTTTTTCCTGAGCCGGACCCCTGTTTCCAGTGCTGGAGACCCCAGAGAAGTGAACAGAAGCGCAAGGAGTGTTGCGCTTGCTGCGACCCATGAAACAGCAGTAATTCCTCCGATTTCCCAAAGCAAACCGCCAACGAGCACACCGATCATGCGGCCAATGCCTGCTGTTGCTTAGAAGCCGGCCATCATTGTTGCCCATTGACTGGGCATCAGTTCAGTGCACAGAGAAAAACTGGTTACCATGGTGAATTCAAAAGCGATAAAGATGAAGAACATGCCGGCCATCGCCAAGGGGCAGCGTCTGCCAATGAGTGGGAGCAGGACCAGGTAGGCCACCGAGGTCATGACCAGTCCTGTCACCACGGCTTTTTTCAAACCTAATCTGTCCGAAAAAAGCGCTGTCATAGATTCACCGAGCAATTCTGCACTGCCAATGGCAACGGTGCTGAAGCCAAGCGTCATGATGGTTGCCAGAAAATCCTGCTCGAACCAGGCTCCATAAACAACAAAAAGGCTATCATTGGCCAGTGATATCCAGAAACCGTAAGCGAGCATTCCTGCTGCCGGTCGACTGGCAAAGAGTTCTTTGAGACTTGATAATAGCGCCCGTTTTTTTTTGGAGAACCGCTGTTGGCCAAGCTGTCGGCTGGAATGATCCAGCCAATGCTGATCCAGCCAATTGCTGCTAAAATCGCTAAAAAATAGAATGAAAAACGGAAACCAGCCTGATCGATGATAAGTGCAAAGGCGGGGATACCAATCAGGGTGCTGCCGGCCCAGGACATTTCCAGAAAACCGATCACCCGTCCGCGGTTTTCATAGGGAACCGTATGGCCGATGAATGCCTGAATTGCCGGATCAAATACTGTCTTGCCAAAGCTCGCTATGATCAGACCGAAAAAGAGTGGCCAGTATTCAGGGACAAGGCCGCAGGTAAGCATACCCACGGCGAGCATGGCAAGTCCGGCCTGCATCATCAGCCGGTAGCCTATACGGTCTGCAAGGGGACCACTGAACAGACCTAACAGGGAGATAGCCTGGCTGGAGGCAATGATCGAGGTAACGGCGGAGAGGGGAACGCCCAGGTCCCGGCTGAGTGCCGGGGCAAAGGGATAAATGAACCGTCGACCTGTGTTGAGAAGGAGTTTAAGCAGTGTTGCTGCGACGACCAGGACAACAAGACGCTGTGATTTCAATGGGGGCATAAAAGCTCTGTGAAGGCACAAGAAATGGCAATGAATAAAGTGTATGGTCAGAAAGTCAATTTTCTCGGATCATTGCAGGATATGATCAGAAAAAAATCTTGCCGGGATTCATCAGGTTTTTTGGGTCAAGCATCATTTTTATCTGTTGCATGATATCATAACTTGATCCGTGCTCAAGCTTCATGAATTTACGTTTGCCAATGCCTATCCCATGTTCTCCGGTGCAGGTTCCATCCAGAGCAATGGCCTGTTCCACAATCATCTGGTTGATTGTCTCGAGCTTCTGCCACTCTTCATGGTCTTCAGGGTCTCCGACCAGCACCACGTGGAGATTGCCATCACCGGCATGACCAAATACGTAGCCCGCTACTCCCTGCTCCAGAACAGCCTTCTTCGAAAAGAGAACCATCTCGGGATATTTTGAGATCGGGATGGCCGCATCGACAATCAGGGTCTTTTTACCGGGGTGGGCGCGATGGATGGTCTCCCAGGCGTCATGACGTGCCTGCCAGAGTTTCTTTCTCTGCCCGGGTTCAATGCCATGCTGGTAATGTATCGCGCCGCAATCCTCACAGAGTTCTTTGACCATTTCTGCCGTCTCCAGCAGGGCCGCGTCGCTGATACCGTGAAATTCGCAGAAGAGCGAGGGTTTTTCCATCAGGTTCAAGCTTTTTTCTTTGTTCATCAGATGGATGAGTTCCTCTGTCAGCAACTCAAGAGCCGCCGGTTCAAGTCCGGAAGCGATAATCAGGGCTACTGCTTCTGAGGCCGACTCAAGATCAGCAAAGACTGCAGTTGCGGCGAGCTGGGCTGACGGTACTCCGGACAAACGCAAGGTGGCTTCGGCGACAATACCGAGCGTTCCTTCCGAACCGACAAAGAGACGGTTCAAATCGTATCCAGAAGAGGATTTGTGAGCCCGACTGCCGGTTCTGATAATCCTGCCATCGGGGAGGACAATCGTCATCATCATCACATAATCTTTCGTTGCCCCGTACTTAACGGTTTTAACCCCGGAGGCGTTATTGGCAATCATACCACCGATAGTTGCATCTGCACCGGGGTCAACAGGAAAGAACAGGCCGCTTGACTCCAGTTTTCTATTTAATTCTTTACGAAAAACACCGGGTTGAACATCGACCTGAAGATCCGCTTCCCGGATAGCAAGAATCGAGTTCATCCGGGTCATGTTGATCACCAGCCCGCCCAATGCGGGAACCGGATTACCTTCTGTGCTTGTTCCTGCTCCCCAGGGTGTAACAGGCATATCGTTGAGATATGACCATTCAAGAATCCTGGCAACTTGTTTTGTGTTTTCAGGCCAGAGGATAGCAGAAGGAAGAACTCCAGTGTGTGGGGATATATCACGAATATGAAGTTCAAGGCTCGAATTACCGGTGGTAAAGCAGTCATGACCGACCATTTCCTTGAGTTGCTGCTGCTGCTCGAGAGTCAGCGTATACATGATATCTTCCTCTGTTAAATGATTGTTTTTATTTGTTTATATGTTATTGCAGAACCATTCTGGCGGCATGCAGGGATTTGGTTAACAGTTATTCACGGCTGGCCGGTACGCTCCTGGAATTTTTATAGAAAACAACGTACTGTGAGCCTTTTGCAAGTGGCTCTGTATATCTTATTGATCGCAGGATTATATCCGATAACCACATATTCAGGTTCACATTATCACACTATCTGTTATTTTGAAGCGAGAAACCAAGTTGTCAGTATCAAAACCTACTATTATAACTGCTGTATTTGCCGCAGGTCGACTATGAAAAACAAATTTACGGGCTATTACCATTCTCTCGTTATTGGCTGCCTCTTCGCGCTTGTGGTATCGGGATGTGCTTCACTACCGCCTCGACCAGACCTGCCGCCGGAGTTCGCATTACCCCCTGCCGTGTCAGGTGAGCTTGCTGCGCTGTCAGTCGATTTTACCCATAAAAACGGCAGTCAAATGTCTGCATTCAAATTGATTACCAGTGCCAGGGAAGCGCTTGAGACCCGACTGGCACTTGTCGATCTGGCAACGAGTTCCATCGATATTCAATACTTTATCTGGCAGAGTGATGCGGTTGGAGTACTCCTTTTTGATCGACTCCTCAAGGCAGCAGATCGAGGTGTAAAAATCCGACTTCTTGTTGATGATTTCGGTTTTGCCTCAAGTACCAGAGATCTCACCGCTCTCAACTCCCATCCCAATCTGGAAATCAGGGTGTTTAATCCCAATCCGTCGCGTGATTTTGTGATTGGTGGTGCACTCCATTTTCTAACCAGCATGAAAGAGCTCAATAGACGGATGCATAATAAGCTGATGATTGCTGATAACCGTCTGTTAATTGCCGGTGGGCGGAACATCGGTAATTCCTATTTCGGCCTGGGTCACAAATATAATTTTGTCGATATCGATGTGCTTTCTCTGGGTGCTGTTATCGAGGAAAGCTCCCATGCTTTCGATGACTATTGGAACCACATGGCCTCATACACTGTCGGTGGCTGGAATGTAGTGCTGCCTCCAGGCAGTTATAGTGAGATGCGCGAAGAAATGTCCTCTGATCTGGAAAAATATAAAGATCAACTGTCTGCTTACCCGCTCGCTCCTGTCGACTGGCGGCCATGGCTTCGGGCACGAGGAGAGAGTCTGGTTGTCGGAGAGGCCCACTTTCTCCAGGATGACCCGGTAAAGATTGAAGGACAGGAGTATCGTCTTGTCGACATGGTGGCCTATATGATCGACCCTTCAGAAGACGAATTTTTATTGGCGAGCCCATACCTTATTCCGGTGGGAAACATGCTGGATGAATTAAGAGCGATGAATGAAGAGGGTATAGATGTAAAGATTGTCACCAACTCCCTGGCCTCGACCAACCATACCCTGGTCAACAGTCATTATAAAAAATATCGACGACCGATTTTAGATAGCGGTGTGGGGCTCTATGAATTTCGTGATCAACCTTCAGTCGATATGCGGGCTGTCGCAGATGTGGTTCCGGTGAAGGCACCGTTTATCTCGTTGCACGCTAAAGTTATTGTCTCTGACCGGCGTAAATGTTTTATAGGGTCATTGAATTTCGATCCTCGAGCCTTGGTGATCAATTCAGAAAATGGTCTGCTCATTGACTCAGAGGAGCTTGCCGCCGAGCTTGCAGTGTTTCTCGACACGGTTATGAAGCCGGAAAATGGTTATCGCCTCTCGCTTACAGATGACAAAAAGATCGAGTGGCAGGCTGGAGAACAGATTCTGACCGGCCAACCTTCGCGTGGACTTATCCAGAGTCTTGGTGATTTTTTCGGTGGGTTGCTGCCTATTGAAGGGCAGCTCTAGCTCTGGGGTTGATGGATCTTATGAATAAGCTCATTATTGGAAACAAAAACTATTCTTCATGGTCTTTGCGGCCCTGGATTCTGATGAAGGAGTTTGATATTCCCTTTGAAGAGGTGCGGATTCCGCTGTTTGAGCAGGGGTACAAGGACAAAATCTTGAACTATTCGCCCTCAGGGAACGTACCAGCTTTTTGTTCTGGTACGCTAACGGTATGGGATTCTTTGGCAATTTGTGAATATCTGGCAGACCTTCACCCTGAAAAAAACTGTTGGCCAGCAGACATGACGGCAAGATCAATAGCACGGAGCGTCAGTCATGAAATGCATTCAGGTTTTTTCCAGATACGAAACTGTCTTCCAATGAACTGTAGAAAGCGGATCGAACTATCTGATATTTCCTTAGAACTCCAGGCTGAAATAGATCGAATGGCTGAGATCTGGGAATCCTGTAGGAAAACGTTTCGCAGGTGAAGGCCCATTCTTGTTTGGCCAGTTTTCAATTGCCGATGCCATGTACACGCCAATTGTATTGCGTTTTACCAGCTACGGTATCAAAGTTGGTGATGTTCAGAGCCGTTATATGGAGGCAATAATGTCACTTGACTCCCTGCAAGAATGGATTGCTGAAGCTCTTGAAGAGAGGGAGTCCATTGCCCACTATGATGCGATTATATGATGCATTCAGTTGTTCCAACGACTGTAAGTGATGTAGAACGTATTGCCTTAATTATCAGAGAGGCAAATAAAGATATTGCTCAAAAGTTTCTATTAAATATAAAGAATGCTCCCAATCATCCATCTTTCTATACAGTAAACCGGGTATTGTCAGATCTTGAAAGAGGTGAAAAATATTTTCTGTGCAAGCGAGGGGAAGTGGAAATGGGGTGTGTCGCCTTCGAACAGACAGACGAGAATACTGCCTACCTGAACAGACTTTCCGTGTTGCCAAACTATCGGCATTGTGGGATTGGCGGCAGTTTGGTCAACTATGTTCTCGACTATTCCAGGAAGAAAAGTGTAAAAACCGTAAGTATTGGCATTATTGCTGATCACCACCTACTGAGACGTTGGTATTCTGATTTAGGGTTTGTTGCTGCTGATACCAGAACGTTTGACCATTTGCCATTCGATGTCAGCTATATGCACTATGATCCGTAAATGCTATTTTTCAAACCGGGAAGTTTAATGCTACCTGTGACCCCTGGTTCAAATATACTATCTTCCCGACACTAACTAAAATAATCATATAATATCATATATCTATGTGTGGGTACGAATGAGAATCCCTTCGGGTAGACGGGCCAATCTGAAATCTCTCGATCAGTGGCTCCTGGGGTGGCGGGGATCTCTTGTCGGAGTAGTGAGCTTAGTCCTGATTGGTTGGAAACCTCGCATCACCCCGCTTCTGTTGGGTGGCATCTTTATACTGCCCCTGGGATATGTATTTTTCTGGTATGAAGGAATACAGATTGCCGGGCCGGTTTATTATTTTGAAGTGCTGCCATTTCTGATGGTTGGTCCAGGGATGGGGATACACGCTATACAGAACCGGTTAGATTCAAGTCAAAACCTGACGAGGGTGATTGTCTTTAAGCTTTGGCTATGCAGTCCGGGCCACCCTCATCCTCTGCACTCATTTTGTAACCGTATCTTCCAGAACGTGCTGTTTTCCTGTCGACACATGCCTCAGGTTCAATAAAGTATCATCTGTAACCACAGTGAATTGTAGACGATTTTTATTTCAATTCGATGTTTGTCGGGATCTCAGGACATAGAAGGTTCATTTATCGATTTAATGCTTATTATTTAGGGATAGGCGGGGTCGATATGCTTAATACTCCGAAGAAAAGTATTGACCCCGATGGTTAAAGATGGGGCTGAATATGAGGTCATGCATACTATACGCAACCTTCGGTGCTATTGTGGGGACAGTTGGAATTTTGCTTCTACCTGTTACCGTTTACTTGGGACTGTCTCTTATTATTGTGGGAACGTACCTGTTTCTGGTGGGTGGTCCGATTAACTATTTTTCACAAAAGCATTGAAATCTGTACTCTATTATCTGCCGGTGGTTGTTTCATCCGGCCTCTGTCAGGTAATTATGAACATCTCCTGCAAAAACTGCCGGGATAAAGAGAGGATAGACTTGTCTGTCTTTTTGGATTGGCCAAAGGAGCGGATTCCATGCTTTCTGGCTCGTGTTTCATGAATAGGTTATTTTCCTGCATCCCGTATAAGCTATGGTTTTACTGTTTCTGAACAGGTCTCGAGCACATCGGAACCTCAAGACAGCGGTGAGTGTTGCTGCCCTGTTATATGCCCTGCTTTTCTCTTCATGTGCCCAGTTACCAGAGTATGCCCAGCCGCGATTTCATACATCTCCCGACGCACTATCCACAGTGACATCGGGATTCAGGTATCGTGAACTCACCGTTGAAGACTTCAAGGCAGAATCGCTTCCGGCGGATTATCAGCAATATCATGATTCAATCAATGCCCGTTCCTGTCTCAGCATCCGCCCAACCAACAGTACAAACGCTCAGATCTCGAAAGTACCCTACTATGGAAATACGCTTTATGTCGGAAATTTTAACCACATCTCATTTGAAGCACTTTTCGTCCCCTCGTGCTCCTGGTGGAGTCCCAATGTCGCTGGTTCAAAGAGAGCCTACGTTCTTCAGCATGAACAGATTCACTTTGCAATATCCGAACTGACTGCACGCAGGGTGACAAACGAGTTGGCTGCCAAGATGAAAGATTATACAGCGATTGGCGGTACAGACGTCGAAGTTCGAGATGATTTGATGAAAGTTCTCATGGATTCTGTTCATGAAATTGTGGGTTCTGAACTGGAAATACACACAGATTTCGACGAAGATACCTCACTCTTTTTCGATGAAGAGAAGCAGGAAGACTGGCTCGCTGAAATGGAAAATCGCCTCAAAACCAGTGATATCTCCCCGTGATTTTTTTTTTGTCAGGGTATGTTTTTTGAAAACAATTTACTTTTTCTAAACTTTTGCCTAACTTGAATTTGCTTTGCTTTCGAAATGATCGCTTGCCTTCCGGGTGATCTTGGCTGAATTCGTGTAACCAGAAATACTGCTGTCTTTGCGTTCTGGAGGGGATAGATGAAATTCCATACCAACAATTATATTGTGGAAATGGATCTGACCAGCGCTCAGTTCGGACTGCATAAAGATCAGATCTCACTGCTGGAAAAGCAATTGCTGGAGATCGGAACACTTTTTCCCTATTTTGCTGACATCTGCTCATTCAGAAACGGCATACTGCGGTACGAGTCAGAAACCCTGCTGCCTGTTCAGACGAAAAGTGAAAAACAGAAAGTATTGCTGGTCCTTGGCAACCCGGCAATAAACAGTGTTCGCAATGGAATGTTTTTTTTCTCAAAAAATAATGGTGATCGACACGGGTTTTGGGGAAAATTAGCAAAAGCTGGGCTGATGCAGGGTATCCGGCAGGAAACCAGGCATCAGGAAGCAGTTCTGCGCAGAAACATGATCTTAAATGAAAGCGCTTCGAAACACTATACACTTGGTTTGACGACATTCTATTCGTTCCCGACACCAGGAGCTGATACTGACAGATTTTCTGGAGTTGCCGGTGTTGAAAAATTGTTTGCGCCGGTAATAAAAAAGGTATTGCTTCTTGAATCACAGCGAATCCTGTCATATCGGTTTGTCGATAATGCGATTGTGGTGTTTACCCAGAAGAGTTCACGACAGCGATTTTATAAAATTACCGGTATTAAGCCTGCTTACTGGCCAATACGTGGTACAGATTCAAGTGGGAAAAAACTTGCCGAGCGTCTCTCCAGTGCAACACCTATACGTCTGCAAAACGTACTGTGATCGTGCAGGTGTTCCCCAATGTCATTTGCCCGGGCAGGATAGCGTTGTTGGTAAGGTTCCGGCGGGGGTGCCGCTTTGAGTGGCCCAAAGTGCAGTTTTCATCGTTGCTTTGTGTTCGTTACGGTTAAAAAAAAGATAGATTACCTGAAGCAGCATGGAAGCGGCAGACAAGCATTGACATTGTAATCAAAGTGATATATTACATCCAATATGTTAGCTCAAAACGGTTCCTCCTGACCTTTTGAGTACTACCAAGCCCCTCTACCGAGAGACTTTGACAAGAGTAGCTGAGTGATTTCCACAATGCCTGTGCCTTTCAAGACCAAGCCCTTCAACCGTTCTTTCATGCGGGAGGAGGTGTATAAAACACTCCTTACCTGGATTATGGAGGGAGAACTCCGACCCGGCGAGAAGCTCCTTGATAAGGAACTGGCGGAAAGTATGGGCGTAAGTCGTACCCCGGTTCGAGAGGCATTGCGGCGCCTGGAAGATAAGGATTTGGTCGAGTCATCGGCAAACCGTTGGACTCGGGTTTCGGAAGTATCAATTCGGGAACCCGAAAAGATCTACCCGATCATCTGTTCCCTTGAAGAGTTGGCTGTATCTTTCGCCATCGGTGATTTAGCGGACGACGATTTTCAGAAAATGGAGCAGGCCAACCTGGCGCTTGGCAAAGCACTCAGTGCGGAAAACCCGGTAAAAGCCTCGATGGCAGATATCCAGTTTCATGATGTTTTTATTAAAAGGTCCAAAAATTCACACCTGGAGTCAATACTCAGGGATCTGAAAATCAAGTATCGACGGGTAGAGGTTACCTATTTTGAAGGGCATGCCGGTGCAAAATATTCCCTTGATGAGCACATCCGTATCGCTGAGGCGCTGAGGTCAGGGGATCTGGCTGGAGCCCAGGCGGCAATCCGGTTAAACTGGCAGAGCAGTCTGAAGCGACTGAAAGCAATCGAGAACAAAACAAAATAACCATATCAGGAAGCGAACGGAGTGGTGTCAATGACCATAGATTTTAAACAAGTAGTGCAAAAGGCAGAAGAGTACAGGCCCCTGATGGCCGCGTTTTTAAGAGATATGGTGGCCATTCCCAGTGAGAGCTGCCAGGAAAAGAAAGTTGTTCAGCGAATTAAACAGGAGATGGAAGACGTTGGTTTTGACCGTGTAGAAATCGACCCGATGGGTAATGTCCTTGGTTATATAGGGAAAGGAAAGCATATTATTGCCATGGATGCACATATCGACACCGTAGGTGTTGGTAATCTGGATAACTGGGACCACGACCCCTATATCGGTTTTGAAGATGACGATATTATCTGCGGCAGAGGGACCAGCGACCAGGAAGGGGGGATGGCTTCCATGGTTTACGCAGGAAAAATAATTAAAGAACTGGGGCTGACTGGCGACTTCACACTGCTCGTCACCGGGACGGTTCAGGAAGAAGACTGCGACGGACTCTGCTGGCAGTATATTATCGAGGAAAGTGGCATTCGACCCGAATTCGTCGTCTCCACTGAACCCACTTCACTGGGTGTGTATCGGGGGCAGCGGGGGCGCATGGAAATCCGCGTTTCGGTTGATGGCATCAGTTCACATGGGTCGGCACCGGAGCGGGGCGATAATGCCATATTCAAGATGGCTCCAATCCTGATGGAACTCCAGGAGTTGCACCATCGTCTCAAAGATGATGCGTTTCTGGGCAAGGGGTCACTGACGGTATCTGAAGTGTTCTACTCTTCACCCTCAAGGTGTGCAGTCGCCGATGGCTGTTCGATTTCCATAGACAGAAGGCTCACCAGGGGTGAGACCTGGGAAGGTGCCCTTGAAGAAATCAGACAACTGTCATCGGTGAAAACGGCAGGAGGGACCGTTTCCATGTATAACTATGACCGCCCCTCTTACACAGGTCTGGTCTATCCGACAGAATGCTATTTTCCCAGTTGGGTGATCGAAGAGGATCATGCTGCATGCAGGACCCTGGTTGATTCCTATACCTCTCTATTCAATGAGGCTCCGGTGGTGGACAAATGGACCTTTTCAACCAACGGTGTCTCGATCATGGGGAGATATGGCATTCCGTGTATTGGCTTTGGGCCCGGCCATGAGGACCAGGCCCATGCCCCCAATGAGTGCACCTGGAAGGATGAACTGGTAAAGGCCTGTGCGATGTATGCTGTCATTCCCTCGCACTATGTTGATAAATACGTGAAATAGACCACCTGGTTTAGACGACCGCGACTATCAGGAGAACCAAGCGATGGAGTTTCAATATCGCTGTACCATCTGCGATGCAACCTATGAGATTACCCCCGATCTCACACTCTGTCCTGACTGTTCGCAAGATCAAAGGACCTACCAGCCACTCTGGGGCGTTCTTGAGGTTGAACTCCAGGGATCTCTTGATCTTCCTTTCACTGTTTTTGATCTGCTTCCGATTAAATCGGAATTTTTTCCACCCATACCGGTGGGAAATACACCGCTCTGGCAGCCGGAGAATCTGCGGAGGGCAACGGGATTTAAAAAACTATATTTGAAAGATGATGGTTCGAACCCCACTGCCTCGTTCAAGGATCGTGCTTCGTATCTGGTCTCTGCAGCTGCAAAGAAATTTAATATTCAGGATATAACCCTGGCATCAACGGGCAACGCCGGTTCATCAATGGCTGGTATTGGTGCTGCTGCCGGCCAGAGCATCACCTTGTTTCTGCCGAAAACGGCGCCACCGGCCAAATTGGTTCAGGCGCTACAGTATGGCGCCCGGGTATTTCGGGTCAACGGTAATTATGATATGGCCTATGACCTCTCCATAACATTTTCAGAACAGAGAGGTGGTATGAACCGCAATACCGCCTACAATCCATTGACCATCGAGGGCAAAAAAACCGTATCTCTGGAGCTGGTCAGCCAGCTCGGGCAACCACCGGACATTGTTTTTGTCTCGGTGGGGGATGGTTGTATCCTTTCCGGAGTCTACAAAGGTTTTAGAGATTTGGTCACGTTAGGGATAATTCCCTCGGTTCCGCACATAATCGGGGTACAGGCAGAGACGTCCAATGCCCTCTGCCGTGCCTTCACCTCCGGAAAATTTGAAAATATTCCAACTTCCACCGTTGCGGATTCCATCTGTGTTGATGTTCCCCGTAACGGTGTCCATGCTCTTTCCATGCTCAAGACCTTTAACGGTGAGATGATGACTGTTTCAGATCATGAGATCATCATGGCACAGTCTTATCTTTCCAGCTCTACAGGTCTTTTTACTGAGCCGGCAGGTGCAGCTGCATTTGCCGGATTCCAGAAAGCCATGCTGAGCCTTGACCCGGAGGCCCTTATCGTGGTTCTTACTACCGGGAACGGTCTCAAAGACAGTGCATCGGCAGCTCTTGGCATCCATGTGCCTGACATGCTGATAGATACCGTTGACGATACACTCTAACAAAGGAATAGCCAGTGATTGATTTAACCATCCATACCGAAACACTCGAGAGCAACATCGCCTATTGCCGGGAAAAGGGTATTACCCTGCCCACATTTTCAATGATGAAGGATCCGGAGACAGTGCCGGAAAGAGTCAAAACACAGCTCAGGTCGACCGGGCTGTGGGATCTTCATTCCGCCAATCTCTATCGGATCACCTGGAATAATGAACCGAAAGAGTCAGGCGGCCTCTACAACGGAGTAAATCACATTGTTCTGCCGCCGAATCTTACCGGCTGCAGGGCCACGATCATCATGCTGGTCGGCCGCTGGTTTCCAACAGGTGCGCATAAAGTGGGGGCAACTTTTGGTTGTCTGGCGCCGGCTCTTGTTACCGGACAGTTTGATCCGCGAAGGACCAAAGCTGTCTGGCCGTCAACCGGTAATTATTGCAGGGGGGGAGCTTATATTTCTGCACTGCTGGCCTGTAATGCTATTGCCATTCTACCCGAAGAGATGTCCCGGGAGCGTTTTGAATGGCTGAAACAGATCGCGGGACAGGTCATAGCTACCCCGGGATGCGAGTCAAATGTCAAGGAGATCTTTGATAAATGCTGGGAGCTGCGAAAGTCTGGACAGGATCTGGTTATCTTCAATCAGTTTGACGAGATGGGCAATCCTTTGTGGCACTACAGTGTGACCGGACATGCCATTGAATCACTCTTACAGGAGTATCTCACAGGTGGCAGGCAACTGGCAGGTTATGTTTCATCATCAGGCTCCGGGGGGACCCTTGGAGCGGGATATTACCTGAAACAGAAATATCCGCGATCAAAGGTTGTTGTCGCCGAGGCCTTGCAATGCCCGACCCTCTATAACAACGGTTTCGGTGCCCATCGTATTGAAGGCATCGGGGATAAGCACGTGCCGTGGGTACACGACTGCAAAGAAACGGACTTTGTCGTGGCTGTTGATGATGAGGTGCCGATGCGAGCCTTACGGTTGTTCAACGAACCCACAGGCAGAGAAGCACTCAAAGCTGCAGGTATTGATGTAGATCTTGTCAGAAATCTTGACCTGCTTGGTATTTCCGGTATCGGCAACATGGTTGCAGCGGTTAAATTTGCCAAATACAATGAACTGACCGAAAACGACGTGGTTGTCTCAATTGCCACCGACTCCATGCAGTTATACGAGTCGCGCTTGATGAGCTGGAACGGGAGCACGGAACATATACCGACAGCCAGTCCCAGCGGGATCTTGAGATGATCCAGGCTATTACCATAGATCACACCAAAGAGTTGACCTATTACGACAGAAAAGCGATTCATAACCTCAAATATTATACCTGGATAGAACAACAGGGGCGCCAGGTTGAAGAGCTCAATGACCAGTGGTATGACCATGACAGCTATTGGCATTCAATGTTTGCCCAGGTTAATGATATTGATGCGTTAATAGAGGAATTTAATAGCAGGGTAGGATTGTTATAGAGCCGGTAAGCGGTGAAAAATAAGGTAATTGAGACAGGACGTTTTACGAGTTCATACATTTTGACCCAGTACCAATAGAACGGAGAACGATAATGAATTTATTACAGGTACAAGAGCAGATCGAGAAGCTTGCAGCGTTGGATGTTGATGGGATGTTCGAGGATGATTTTCTGCTCACCTGGGATCGCAGTGACGATGAAATTGCTGCAGTTTTCAGGACTGCTGAAATCCTGCGTACTATGCGGAAGATGAATATCTCCAGCAGATCTTTTGACAGTGGGCTGGCCATATCTCTGTTTCGAGATAATTCCACCAGGACCCGATTCAGTTTTTCAAGTGCGGCAAATCTGCTCGGACTCAGCGTTCAGGACCTGGACGAGGGTAAATCTCAGATTGCGCACGGTGAAACGGTGCGGGAAACTGCAAATATGGTGTCCTTTATGGCCGATGTCATCGGTATTCGTGATGATATGTATATCGGTAAGGGGAACAGCTATATGCGTGAAGTATCAGAAGCGGTTATGCAGGGTTACAAGGCCGGTATTCTCGAGCAGCGGCCGACCATTGTCAACCTCCAGTGCGATATTGATCACCCCACGCAATCCATGGCCGATACCCTCCACCTCATCCAGCACTTTGGTGGGATTGAGAAACTCAAAGGGAAAAAAATTGCCATGTCCTGGGCGTATTCACCTTCCTATGGGAAACCATTATCGGTCCCCCAGGGAATTGTGGGTCTTATGACCCGCTTTGGTATGGATGTGGTCCTGAGTCATCCGGAAGGGTATGGAATCATGCCGGAGGTCGAAGAGATTGCAGAGCAGAATACCAAGGTCGGCGGCGGATCGTTCACCAGGACTGATTCAATGGCCGAGGCGTTCATGGACGCAGATATTGTTTATCCAAAGAGTTGGGCGCCTTTCAGAGCAATGGAGAAGCGGACGGAGCTTTACGGTAACAACGATATGACAGGAATTAAGGAGCTGGAAAAAGAGCTGCTGGCCCAAAATGGTAGATTCAAGAAACTGGGAATGCACGGAAGAGCTGATGAGTCTTACGAAAAACAAACAGGCCTTGTATATGCATTGTCTGCCCGCCGATATTTCCGGAGTCAGTTGTCTGCAGGGAGAAGTGGAGGGCTCTGTCTTTGATCGTTATCGGGATCCCCTTTATCGGGAAGCCAGCTATAAACCCTATATCATTGCAGCAATGATATTTCTTGCTCGATTTTCCAACCCGTCGGAGAAATTGCTGTATCTTCTCAACAGGAAACAGAACCGTGTTGTCTAGGGATTCTTGCAGGATAAAACCATTGATTTTCCAGCACTATTTCCCTTTCATCTTTTTCATTTCCTGTCTCAGTTTTTCTTCTATATCACTCTGCATGTGCTTTCTTTTTTGTTCCAGATCCGCCTTGATGGCATCGACCTTGCGGTTGAAATCCTCTTTCTTGCTCATGAACTGTTCCAGCTCCCTGGCAAGGCCGTCTTTATTTTCAGCGGTTTTCGGCAGTTCTTCGATCTTCAGGTGATCTGCGATACTGAGTCTTATTGAAAACGGATCTTCTGATATGTCAATAATTCCTGATTTCTTTAGCTTCCTGCAGGTCGCAAGCCCCGCCTCCTTTGATATGTCGAGTAACAAACAGAGGTCCTCGATTCCTGGCGGTGAATTTTTCTGATAGAGAAGGAGCCTGACCGCGGACACAAAGAGATGCGCTTCATCGTATGGATTCATTGTAGACCTCTTGGGAAAAATGAAAGCGTGTTTTTTGGCTACAAGATATGACAAATTATATAATCTGAGCCACCTGCAAAACGCCTTTTTCGCTCAACCTCTACGTTATCTTTAATTTTTTATCCTCCGAATATCAATAATATGCCTGCGGTAAAAATTTTCACATGCCTTGACGCTGAACGAAAATCATCATTTTGCAAAAGGCTCACCTGTTAATGATTATTGAAAAGATCATGGTTTTTCTGATGACCTGCTCTTGCTTGCTCTCAATTATTCAAGCGCCAGAGATGTCCTCACCGACCATCTGCATGAATTCTTCTTCAAAAAGCACTTCTTTTTCAAGCAATCGATCGGCTATGGCCACCAGCTTATCTTTATGAAGGGTGAGCAATTCACTTACGTGATTGCTGCGCTCCTCCAGGATCTGTCTCGTTTCCCGGTCCACCTTCGCCGCTGTATCGTCACTGAAATCTTTTCCGGTCGGCATACCCTGGTCACTGTGCAGAAATACCGGGCTACGCTGTTTGGGGTAAGAGGATAGACCAAGTGTTTCGCCCATGCCGTATTCAACAATCATAGCCCTGGCAATATCTGTTGCCCGAACCAGGTCGTTTCCAGCGCCGGTTGTTACCGAATTAAAGGAGATTTGTTCAGCAATTCTTCCACCAAGCAACACATCTATTTTGCCCAGCAACTCCTCGGTGCTCATGAGGTACCGGTCTTCAGTGGGCCGCTGCTGCGTATATCCCAGTGCAGCAAGGCCACGCGGTATAATCGATATTTTATGCACGGGTTCTGATCCCGGTGTCATCGCTGCAACAAGTGCGTGACCTACTTCGTGATAGGCGACGATCTTTTTCTCATGGGCGTTTATCACTCGATTCTTCTTTTCCAGGCCACCGATAATTCGATCAACAGCCTCGTCGAGGTCATGTGTGGAGACTTTTTTCCTGCCGTTGCGTACCGTCAGCAATGCTGCCTCATTAATGACATTGGCAAGATCTGCACCGGAAAATCCTGCCGTTTTCTGCGCAATTACCTCTATATTAACATCATTTTCAAGCTTCACTTTTTTCGCATGTATCTCCAGGATTGATCTGCGACCATTTACATCCGGTTTGTCTATTAAAACCTGCCTGTCAAACCGTCCTGAGCGCAATAAGGCAGGATCCAGTACTTCCGGCCTGTTGGTGGCAGCCATTATTATGATTCCTTTCTGTGTGTCAAAACCATCCATCTCAACGAGCAGTTGATTGAGTGTCTGTTCCCGCTCATCATGGCCGCCAACCATTCCACCTGCCCCGCGTGCTTTACCCAGGGCATCAAGCTCATCGATAAAAATGATGCAGGGCGCTTTTTCACGTGCCTGAACAAAGAGATCACGTACGCGGGCGGCACCCATTCCGACAAACATTTCAACAAAATCTGAACCACTCATGGAAAAGAAGGGTGCGCCGGCTTCGCCGGCAACGGCACGGGCAATCAGAGTTTTACCACAACCCGGGGGACCAACCAGGAGAACACCTTTTGGCATTTGACCACCTACCTCGAGATACATCATCGGCTTTTCGAGGTAATCAACCACTTCCTGTAACTCCTCTTTGGCTTCGTCTGCACCGGCAACATCTTCAAACCGTGTATCTATGTCTTTTTCACCAACAATCTTGGCTTTATTTTTTCCAAAGCTCATGATACCGGCTTGGTTGCCCTGCATCCGGCGCATGAGGAAATACCATATTCCGAAGAATAAGAATATCGGAACGACCCAGGAAAACAGGGTCTTTAAAAACGTGTTTTCAACCTGACCGGAGAATTTCACATTATGCTCTGCGAGCTTTTTTGATAAATCAGTGTCCACTCGCACCGTTGTGAAGAGCACTTCATCTTCTCCACCTTCGCCCCTCAGCTTACCGCTGATTCTATCTTGCCCGACGGCAATCTCCAGGACTTTGTCAGCCTCCACAGCCTGAATAAATTCGCTGTAAGGAATCACTTTGGGACGAAACTGCTCGAAAATCATGCTCTGCAAAAGCAAAACGCCCCATACCGCTGCAAGGACATACCATATATTGAATTTGGTGTTTTTTTCCATTAGTTTAAAACCTCATCGAACAATATGACTCACCACTGCCAATAATAGCAATTAAGCAAACTTTAATTGATGTTTCGACTAAACTATAAATACAAAAAAAGCGAAATCAACAATAGTTTAGGTGTAATTGCTGTCAGGCAGTAATTTTGAGGGAAATTAATATGCTGTATGAGCCTTTTGCAATATGATGATTTTCGTTCAGCGTCAAGGCATGTGAAAAATTTTTTACCGCAGGCATATAATTGATATTCCGAGGATAGAAATTTAAGCATAACTCAGAGATTGAGCGAAAAGGGCGTTTTGCAAGTGGCTCTGTATGATAAAATTACCTCATGATACCGGGGCAAGAAGTCATAAGCCCTTAAAATTACGTGGTGGCAAAGTAGAACCAGAGTTGCAGCCCGGAGGTCATGAAATCATCGGAGTGTACCTTAGCGCTGACGCCCTCTCTTACGTGAACCTTCAGTATTGACAACATAGTGTGTCCATCACATTTTGAATATGTTTCAAATCTCTTTGTTAAAAACGGGTCGTATGGGCAGAGGTAAGCATATAGAGGAAAAAGTCGAATATCGATACAAACTAGTTCATGAGAACATCTCGAGCAGCATTGATCTTGGCGGTTAGAAAGGCAGAACCTCCCCCATCGGGGTGCACCCCTTTGATAAGCCGCCGCCAGGCCTGATGGATCTCCTGCTTTGACGCACCAGGTTCAAGGCCGAGTATCTGGTAGGCCTGCTCCTTAGTCATCTCTTCGAAGCCAGTTGCACTTCCACGCTCGCTGAAAGAGTCTCCATCCGCACGCTCCCGCCAGTTGGGATAATAGCGGTCAAGGAAGGATTCAAGCAGGGCTCCACTGTCTGGATCAGAACAGATCTCTTGATAAAGTAACAGCAGTTGCTCTTCATCGAGTGAAGATAGCTGAGCTCCCTCCATCTCACCTTTTAGCACTCTGCCGTCCATTTCCCCGGTATCATGGTCAAGTTCCATTTCAAGGTTTGCCGAACGGACAGTTGATTTTTGTCCACCAGAGGATGACGCTGATCGCGTTGAACGGATGCGGCGCCACCAGGAGAGTCCGAGGAATGATCATGGGCACTCCAATGATGCACTCCGCCTGAAAAGGGTCAACAGACCTCCAACCGCGATCAGCAAAAATGGGCCCCGATCGCGTCAGAATCGCGGCACTTTTATGGGCCGGATAGATAAGAATCAGCCAGAAAACGACGAAGAAGCGTTAAAAACAGAATGATAAAATCAAAAATGTCATTCAGTTGTCCAAAAGAAAGAAGAGGGATAATCATTTTTTCATTTGCTCCAGGAGCAAACGCGCCTTGGTGCTGCCGCTGTTTGAGAGAGCCTTCAATCCCCCTCTGGCGTAAACGGCAACCGCACCGAGGAGCTCGGAGAGTTCCCTTGCAGAATCAGGCCCAAGCCGAAAATAAGCCCCGCCTGTGAGTCGGGCCATTTCACGGAAACCGTTTTCAGCCACCGCATCATGCCCTTCCTGAAAGAAAAAGCAGCGCATCCCCTTTCAAACCAAGTTCACCTGCCCTCTGACAGAGAAAATCAATATTCTCCTCAATCGCATCACCGATGTATACCATTGCCGAGACGCTTGCTTTCGCTGTTTCACGGGAGGCGTGCTTGAGAACTTTCGCAATCTGTGTATAGCCGCCCCGACACTCGATACCGAGCATCAGGTCACGCAGGGCAGCAGCGTTAATGACCCATTTTGAGGCACGACATTCGTTAAGGCCCCGAAAATATACCAGCTGAACCGACAAACCGCCAGCCTTGCCAACTGCATCAAACATCGAAGCCTGAATCGACATTGCCCTGGTCCAGGTTGGCTGCCGACTCATGGTTGCATCCAGTGAGAAAATCAGTCTTCCACTCTGGGCCTGGCCTGCCTTGTCAGCAGCCTTGATAAAAGAGCTTATCTCTTTGGAAGATGATCTCTGTTGATATGCTTTTAGCCTGTTTTCAGTGGGTGTAATTTCTTTGTCCTTCATACCCTGTAGTAAATAGTGAGTGAATAGTTCATACATGCACAACCATTCAATATGCAGCCCAAAGGCAAAACGTTAGTACTAGCTGCGATCTGGTTCATCAATTTACCGCAGTTTGACTTGATCCCCGGGCAGTGTCATTAAAAAACATTTATTAGGATCGGTGCGCCAATTAATTGTGCAGAGATCCCAAATTAGAAAATATTGTCGAAAGAGCTCCATTTCAACCGGATTTTGGTATTGGGCTTAAATAAAATGGATTCACCGCAGCCTTATTCAACACCTGGGTTGTTTATTTTTAAGAGAAGAGCACTCGGGTCACCCTGCAAAAACGGTTGTTCAGGGGTTTCTGAATAAAAAACGACAGGAAGTTTTACAGCCCTGTGCGCTCATGCTTCCAATATGTGTATTTTGCCTGGGGAATTCTTGAGACAGCATTGTTGAGCGTATGCTACAGAAACATATCCACCATTTGTCCAGTCTTCTTTCGATACTATGAATGAGATTCGGGACCGGGAAACTCGATAGCCCTATCTTGCATTGTTTGTCAGCGATTCAGTCTTGGCAGCATTCTGCGCCAGTCCTGTTTGAAACTGAGCATAGACAGATAAAACAGCAATGGGGATAGGCTTCATGAAGTTCACTGAGGTTGTTGAGTGGATCGTACTGTTCTGCCTGTGCTATGTGATTTTTGCCGACACTTTTATAGAAGAGGTCGATATTGGTTGACATCCACGCTTCAACGACGACGTTTTTACAGATAAGGCCAAGGCTGTCAATATGTTCATTTCTGCCAATCACCGGCTGAGTAACCATGAATTGTGCCCCAGCTTCCATTTTCTGACGGGCTCGATTGAGTTCGAAGGGCATCGATTTGTAGGGGTTAAATGCGGCGCCAGTGACAAATGTGTCACCAAATGTGTGATTGATATAGCTGAGAAGGTCCATTGATGTGGCGATATTGTAAGAACCGCCAATACTGTGCGGATCAAGTTTTGGAAGATCTGGACCGCCATCACCTCTGACCACGAGAATGTATTTCAGTCCCACTTCAGCTGCATTATTGAGCAACGCATCAAGTTCATCCTTGGTGTGAAAGGTGCTGAGATTCATCATCACTGTCTCAGGGTCAAACCGCAGACCTTTCAGCTCAAAGCTCTCAAGTGCACCGAGGCGTAACTGGCCCATTGGGTTATCAGGAACAGAAAGTGCACAGCCTGCTTCCATTACCAGATGAAAACGTCTGGCAAAACGTTCGAGTTGCTCGTCAATGGTGGTACCGGGAAATCGCTTTGGTGTCAAAATCTCAATGATATAGGGAATTTTAAACATAACGACCCAACGCTCATGGTTTCCCTGTTTCTTGTTAAGCTCACGTGCTCACAGCCATTACTTCTTATAAGATAGGACTGTATTGAAAAAGAAAAAGGCTGCGATATTATTTTTCAACCGCTTCATACAATCGTAACTTTGAGAATAGCTTGTTGAGTTGTTCGGTTGATTGATATCGCCCCTTGGCAAAAACGCCATAGTCTCCGCCTCCAGCCATTGCCGAGGCAAAACGGGTTGAATTAGCATAAAATAACCAAACTCCCGTCCACATTCGCTCGGCTTCCTCGTCAAAAATATTCTGGCCCTGGGGCAGCCCCTTTTCAAAGTTTTTCAGCCAGATGTCCTCGAGGATCTTGGTTGCTTCCAGCGTGATTGCGTTGGTTCGCTCAATGGTATTGTCCAGGCGGGCAAAATGGTTTTCAACCCATTGGCTGCTGTGACAGGATAGACAAACCGCCTGCATTCGAGCGGTGCGTTCTTCCTGCTGCTCGCTTGAAATAACAAACGAGGCCACCGGCTCCCCCGTCATCTCGACAGCAAGCGGCAGGCCAGCCGAATTAACGACGTCTTTCAAATCTGCATCAATTGGATGCGGGTGCGCATAGGGGACTCCAAAAAGTCGCCAAGACAGACGATCGTTGTACTGATGGGTACGCTCAGCAATGACTGTATCATCTTCTGAGACGAGAAGGCTGGCATGACAGGCCGCGCAGGTTGGAGCAGTAAAATCTTTTCCAACGGTCCAGGGTACTTCATCAAATAAAAACGTTTGGTGTTTTGAATTAAAAATATTGCCATGCTTGCTGACTTCGTACACTGGCGTTTTAAGCCACATCGGGCCCCTTGTGGCACTCAGAACAGGTAAAAGGTTTGCGAGCCATTTCGATTGAGAATGCATGACGAGTGTGGCAGGAAGTGCATGCTCCTTTTAACGCTGTCAGGGTTGATTCTGCCTACACCCTGGTTGGGCCATCCTTCCAGGATTGGGAAATCAAGCTCTCCGAAATCGGTATCACGTGTAACGATTCCTGTAACTTCAACTTTGGTTCCATGGCAATAAAGGCAGGATTCATATTCTGTTAATTGATCACCTTCTCCTATGGTTAATCTCTCTTTGTCGTAGCTGTAATGATTGTTCACTACTTTGGTAAAATCAGCATACAGCGAATTGTTCACCAGATTACCATAGGCATGGGACATGATATTTCTAGAATATTGATCAGTTTCAACGAAATGGCAGGTTGCGCAATCGGCCGGGCTGACGATAACATTGATCTGGAAACCATTATGTTCAAACGAGTCAGCATGTTGGTCCGAACGCAGGGAGTGGCATTCGTAACAACCAACTGCTGTTTGCAGCAGATCCTCCTCGATATTGGTGGAGGAGACCCGTCGCTGCAGTTCCGGTTTTTCCAGGGCCTCGGCTGGTGATACCTTGCTGTGGCGGCTCTGCAGCCACGATGCGACGAGCCCTGGGTGCAATTCAGAATGACATCCAAGACACTCTTCTGTCTGTTCGCTGAGAGGCAATTCCTGTGCCTGAACTTGCAGACTCAGAACCAAGAGAGCAATTGTGATCCATACCAGTGACATGTCTTTCATCAAATCCTCCACTTGTAAAACAGCATGTATTGAAAACCAATGCGGCACGATGTACGACGTTGTAGATAGCTAAAGATACACACAAAAAAAGCGTACTGACTGTTTATTGTTTACTGTACCGGACGGAAAAAAACAAAAAAAAAGTACCACCATTATGTCTTCTCAGAATTTTGCCTGTGCCCCTTCCCACTGATCAGTTATTACTAACATTCAAAATCTCCTGTATGCACTTCAGGGATAATACATGTGATGATATTATTCTATTATATTAAAATTTTATAATCTTTTTCTCCATTGTTTCGAGAGAAATGACATGGGCCTTAAACCTTAAAACTCATAAACTTCGAAAGAAGCTTCTGGCCAAAATTCTGCTGACACTTCAACAGTTATTTTTCCTGCAGGACTACTCCTGTTTCTTCAGCTATTTGACTTTCACTGATACGGTATCATATTGTCTAACGAGGGACGAGCCTTGATAGAGGTATTCAGTAAAAGCCAGGGACCAGTACCTAAGCCGAACTGTTCCGGTTATATTATTACAGACCAGATACAATTGCAGCAGCTTGATATTCAATCAATCTTGTATGGAGGTTGAAATGCCTGTTTATGTCGTCATTAAAAGAAAGTTCAGAATGAATCAACCTGAAAAGTTATTCCCGCTCCTAAGCGAGCTGAATGACCTTGCCCAAACTCAGGAAGGGTACATCTCGACACAGACCTTGCAAAGCACAGAAGACGAGGCAGATTATCTGGTTATCAGTGAGTGGGAGACAGAAGATAGCTGGGATGCCTGGTTTAAGCGTAAAGAGAGAAGAGAAATCCAGGGGCGAATCGATAGTCTCATTGGAGAACGAACATTTTATGAGATTTTCAAGCCGACTGAGTAACAGCGAGCCCGTTCCACGATTTTTCATCTTATACGGCAAAGAAAGAACGTTCCGTTTCTCCTTTAACCCCGGAGTTTGTAAGTCTGCGCCTATCAAACCCAGAATCAGGAGTTAGTCTTGCTCACTGAGCTGCCAGAAACAGCTGGACCTTCCAGATTTTTTTTCATCCGTAAAAGTCCCTGAAATGGGGCATCTGAGTTTGCTTTAGTGTTGTCGGGACCAATCATTACTGGTCTGCTTGTCGGGGGATTTTCACAACCATGACTTTTCCGCCATATTGGTGGACCAGGTCATGTGCCCGAACAGTGATTAGGTTGATGTCATTGGGTATTTTTACACCCGATAAGCTTCGTTCAAACGGTTGTTCATCCACATGGGGGTGAAGGAGGGTCCGGGTGCCGAAAACGGTGCCTTCTGGTCCGACAATATCCCATTTATCGGCATAGTGCTTCCATCCTTCATCCTGGTGCGAGACGGTGACATCAAACCGGTAAGATCCTTCTTGCAGTTCGACTATGTTTACGGCGACCACGTCAGCTTCTCCTGCCTGTGACTCCATTACGGGGATTGCGATCAAAAATAGAAAGATAATATATAGTCTCATGCGTATAGCCTCTTTGGGGTGTGATTCAAATGGATTTTAGCAATTGAACTGTTCGTGATGTTATGTGTCATTCTCGGCACAGAGCTGAGTTATTAAGTCGTCAGTGATCACAGCCGTTGACTGGGTGATGCCATATGCCATACTGGCATCAATCATTTACGCGCGTCGTACCAACGGCAAATCAGGCTGGCTTCGACAAAGAATTCACTCTGATAACCGGGTCGAATGACCTGATGGGTTTTTGGGTCCACCACTGCACTTCCGGTCTTGTAGGAAATATGTTCAGCCGGCATGACAAATCGGGTTTCCTCAATTTGGATAAGCTTCTTTTGTATCAAGTTGCGCGTCAAGGCAGCTCTGTCTGAATTCAGAGATCGAGGTTGGCCGCGAGCGTTGACGACATAATGATAGGAATCACTTTGTGCTGTATCGCCCACAGGAGCCTTTATAGATGAACTCAAACGTAGCTGGTCGCATCGTTGCAGGGCAAATTGATAATCGCTGCCCAGTCTGACAATGGAGACGATGCCAGCATCGCATCAAGGCCAGCAATTTCTCAGCATTGATGATCGGCTGGGTCGCTGCATGCATGAAAAGAGGGTGGTGAAAATGGACGGTCGAAACGCTTCCGCTCAGCAAGTGTCAGATTGAGGTAAATGTCTCTTGCAACAGGAAAAATCTGGACGAGAATCGTTTGCCAAATAAGTGCTCCATCGGGACCATCACCGCGCTGGGCATTGCGGATATCCTGTTGCAGGATTTGGATTGTGTCCCCCGTTGGGCTTATGATCCGGTGCCAATCGACTGCTCGCCCGTATGCTTCGGTCAACTCACGATCAAGCAGTTCGAAAATGACTGAAAGTGTTAACTGGCCGGGGTTATCTTTGATCAGTTTTCTGATATATTGACAAGACAAATAGCGGTTTTGACGAAGGTCCCAACTGTCCTCGCACACGCGGCAAAAGACCATTTCGAGAATAGAGAACGAGTTTTCTGGTTGAACCCGATGGAAAATATGATAACTCACCTGACGGTTGGCCGGATAAAATGCCCGTCTGAGTCAGGGTCGGTACCACTTCGATTGCGCTGAGACTTGTGCCGATAACACCGATCGTTTCCGCAGCAGGAATGCTGCTTAGAAGTTTTGAAGCCGGCCAGGGCGAAGAGAAATAGTTTTTGGCCTCCGAGGTTTCAGACCAGTGTCCGGTTGCCAGCAGCACGCTATCTGCTTTGCAGCGCTTGGATGCTGTTTCCGAATTCTCTGTGAATTTTAAATAGACATGTTCCTCATGCTCGTAGAGGTCGGTTACTTCGCAATAGGGATAGAGTTTGACATGTACCCCCATCTCGCGTGCGGCCTCAACGGCCTCGCTAAATTGACTTTGAGGTATTCCCCCATTGCACGCGGATAATGGAGGCAATGAGACGGTTGGTTTTCAGGGGATGCGAGGGTTTTATCGGCAGCTCTGGGTGACGTATCTTTAATGCTTCTCTGTTCTGTTGCACCCAGTCTTGAAATTCACCAGGGTTCTTCCTCCGTACGCTCATGTCTTTGGCGCACATGTTGGTGATATGAAAAGGCAGCACATACTGGTCACTATGCGGTAGGCCGGGACCGAACACCGCTTGTTTTTCAAACACAACGATTGTAAGCGTATCGGCGAGATGATACCCTTTCTTACTCATCTGGTGGGTTAGCTCCACAAGCTGGCATAGCATGGAGGTGGCGGTCAGGCCGCCGCCGACGATGGCGAAGGTGTAGGGCAAAATCTATGCTACTCTCTTTTTGTCTAAATGCCGCATGATCATTTTTTCTATCTCGACTAAAACAAACACAGAAAAAGTAAAACTAATGAGACGAACCCAGTCTCCCAGGGGAATCGCTGCAGTTCCAAAAATATTTTGAAAAAATGGGACATAGGTAAAGAAAAGCTGCAGAATTGCTATTCCGGAAACGGCCAGCAGTACTGCAGGATTACCGGTCAAGCCCTCGCGAGAAAGCACTGAGTCTTTGAGATAACGGGCGTTGAAAAGATAGAATATCTGAAAGAAGATAAGCGTATTAACCGCCGTTGTGCGGGCCATCTCCAGTGTCTCGCCATGATACTGATCCCAGAGAAACAGACCAAGGGTGCCCATTACCATTATCGCCGAGATAAACATTATGCGCCATGAAAGAAACTGGTTAAGTAGTGGCTCCTTAGGCGAGAGTGGAGGCCGCTGCATGACCTTTCCTTCAGGTGGTTCAAAAGCAAGAGAGAGACCAAGGGTTACCGCGGTAATCATATTCACCCATAGAATTTGCAGGGGAGTAATCGGCAGGGAAATTCCCATCATAACAGAAGCTATAATAATCCCAGCCTGGGCCCCGTTGGTCGGGAGAATAAAGGCCAGCGTCTTTCTGATGTTATCGTAAACGGTACGGCCTTCTTCTACGGCATGGACAATGGACGCAAAATTGTCATCGGCAAGCACCATTTCTGCCGCCTCCTTGGCAGCCTCAGTTCCATTCAGTCCCATGGCAACGCCGACATCGGCACGTTTGAGTGCAGGTGCGTCATTTATTCCGTCACCGGTCATGGCGGTTATCTCGCCACCGGCCTGCAATGCCGTCACCAGGCGAAGCTTGTGTTCTGGGCTGACTCTTGCGAAAATATTGGTTTTCTTGACTATAAATTCCATCTGATCATCGTCCATGGCCTCAAGTTCCTGGCCGGTGATCGCTTTTGCGGTTACATCAAGACCTATCTGTTCTCCAATAGATGTAGCCGTCAGGGCGTGATCCCCTGTGATCATTTTCACCTGTATCCCAGCCCCAAGACAACTTTTCACAGCAGCAATGGCTTCTTCCCGAGGTGGATCGATGATACCAAACAGGCCAAGCAACGTCATTCCACTTTTGACGTCGTCTCTTGAGATAGTTTCCTGTGTATCTAAAGAAATGGTTGCAGCTGCCAGGGTTCGTTGGCCATGACTGGCAATAGCCTCAATCTGCTCCTGCCAGAAATCGAGATTGATGGGTTTGTCGCCATCCGTGTGGCGTTCTGTAGAGCACATATCTAAAACCCGCTCAGGTGCTCCTTTAAGGTAAACTATGCTCTGACCAGCAGAATCCCGGTGCAATGTAGCCATAAACTTATGCTCGGATTCAAATGGTATCACATCAATCCTGGGAAACTCCTCATTACATTTCTTTGAATGTAAGCCCGCCTTCATAGCCAGGGTAATAAGCGCTCCGTCGGTAGGATCTCCCTGGACACTCCAACTCCCATTTTTTTCGGATATAGAACCGTCATTGCAAAGCAGACCGGCCCGGGCAAGCTCCAGCAACAATGTGTCTTTGCCTTCTTCTACTTATTCGCCACCAACCTGAAAAGAGCCCTGGGGCTGATACCCTGCACCCTCAACTTGATATGCCTGGTCCGCCCTTAAAACATCGGTCACGGTCATTTCGTTCCGGGTCAGTGTGCCTGTTTTGTCTGAGCAGATAACGGTGACAGAACCGAGGGTTTCAACTGCCGGCAGCCGGCGAATAATGGCTTTTTTCTTCGCCATTCGCTGTACTCCCAGAGCCAGGGTAATGGTAATGATTGCTGGCAAACCCTTCAGGAATAGCAGCAACAGCAAGGGCAACGCTGGCAAAAAACAGTTCTGTAAATGAATAGTCACGAAGTGCCAGGCCAAAAACCATGGTACCCGCGGCAAGAATCAGAATTGCTGCCGTCAACCATTTACTGAACTCGTCCATGCGCTGGGTCAATCGTGTCTTCAGGCTTTCTACTCCGGCAAGCATGGCGCTCACCTTGCCTAGCTCAGTTGATTCCCCCGTTGCCACGACGACACCGATTCCCTGGCCAAAACTCACCATGGTTCCAGAAAAAGCCATGCAGCTTCGATCCCCTAAGGTAGCCTCAATATTCACCGCTGTAATCGATTTATCCGCAGGTACCGACTCACCAGTAAGGAGGGCCTCTTCAATGCGTAGATCTTTGGATTGGAACAGACGGAGATCCGCCGGAACTTTGTCGCCTGAGTGAAGAGATACAACATCCCCTGGCACCAGATCCTTTACCGGAACGGATACTTTACCGCCATCCCGAAGAACTAAAGCCTCATAGCTGAGAATTTTTCGAATGGCATCGACTGCTTTCTCAGCTTTTCCTTCCTGTATGAAACCGATTATCGCATTAATGAGCACCACACCGATGATAACAATGGAATCAACCCAATCGGCAAGAAGAGCGGTTACAACGGCCGCGGCGAGCAGAACGTAAATCAGCACGTTATTGAACTGATTAAGAAACTGAATAAAGCGACTGGGCCGTGGAGGAACAGGGAGAGAATTTGACCCATACCGTTGCCTTCTTGCTAGCACCTCGTCCGTATTCAAGCCCTTGGCTGAGCTGGCTAAATCTTTTAGGGCATTTTCCGCAGATAATACATGCCACGCCGGTAAACTGCTCTCTTTACTATTATTTTCTGATACTGAGCTCATGGTTTATACACCTTGAATTGAACGTTCGAGTGGGTTCGTGATAGATCCATGTTCCCTCTATTGTTGCTGCTTGGGAAAATATGAAGAATTTTTTTCCCATTCTGAGAACTGATTGCATTGATGTTTAACGTAACTTTCATGCGCCTTTAGCCAGCTTATCTAAACTTGGTTTCTATCTGTCGCTGCAGCCCATTGATTAAATTTTTCGATACTATAATTACACAATTAACTATTAACAAATTGGTTTCTATACACCAATTGTGTTTTCCTCCAATTTCTGCCACCTATGGTTGTATACTTCATCACCCTCATGCCTATTGAAATTTAATCAGTTACGACAAGTGTTTTGAGAATATTCCTTTTATCCCATGTTCCGAATCACTTGATTGACAAATAAAAACAAGTTATATGTTAGGCGTCAGACAAGGACAGCACCTTTTCTGTTGTATGGTTCTGAACCAGCTAACAGAAAACAAGTACTTGACTTTTTTTAAGTTATTGAGGGAGTTTCAAAAATGGATGAATTGATGCGTGTGATGAGTCCGAAGCCCAGAAATGCTGAAACTCCAAAGCGTTACCTCAGATCCTGGATTACCGCAAACAGTGTCTTTTTCGATAGAAATCAGGGGGAAATACCAGAAAAATTAATTGATCTGGCCCAATGGCAACTAACCATTGAAGGTCAGGTAGAAACGCCACTCGATCATTAATTTTGAGACCCTTCTTAGTATGCCGAAAGCCATTGTGGCAAATACTCTTGAATGCTCTGGCAACAGCCGTTCTCTTCTGGATAAAAAGGCATCGGGAAATCCCTGGACAATTGGCGGAGTCGGCAATGCGGTCTGGGGGAGGTGTCTGGCTCAAAGATCTTTGGAAAAAGCCGGTGCAACGCCAAGCGCAAAGCATGTCGCATTTGAGGGCTTTGACAGGCCATTGGGCAAATCTCAGATTAAATTTATTCGCAGTATTCCAATTGAAAAGGCAATGTCTTCAACACTTCTTGCATATGAAATGAATGGAGAACCGCTTCCGCTGAAGCACGGTTTCCCACTTCGCGGCCTTGCTCTTGGTTGGACAGGAGCCAACTGCGTTAAGTGGTTAAACAAGATCACCCTTCTCAGTGAGCCGTATTCGGGCTTTTATATGGATCAGGTCTATCGAATATATCAAGCGGGGCAGGACCCAAAAACTGGCGAGACAGTCACTGATATCAGTTTAAAATCCATTATTACCCAACCGGAGCCTGATGCAACCTTACCTGTGGGAGATACAACGATTCTGGGCGCCGCTTATGCTGGGGAGAAAAACGTTGAAAAGGTAGAAGTATCAACTGATGGAGGCGAATCCTGGCAGACTGCAGAATTCATTGGGCCGCATGAACCGTTTGCATGGCGGCAGTGGCAATACGTGTGGCATGTTTCACAGCCTGGCAGTTACTCGATTCTCTCTCGCGCCATAGATAGCGACGGAAAGGAACAGCCCATGAATGGCACCTGGAACAAGCACGGCTACAATAATAACGGTGTCAGAGAACACGGCGTAACTGTCGAGTTGTTTAAGGCCTAAGGCTTCTACAGAACAGAGCTCTGGAGCGTGTTCTTCTGTTATTCTTTTTCGAAATTGTCTTTTGAGGCCCCGCAAATAGGACAGAGCCAATCCTCTGGAACATCTTCCCAGGCGGTTCCAGCCGCTACTCCATTATCGGGATCTCCTTCCGCCGGATCATAAACATACCCACAGATTGTGTACATGTCCAGGTATCCATCTTAGAGTTTTTTTGCACTCCCAGAAGAGGGGGAGGAAAGAGGGGGAAAGGCTAGGATCTGAAAAGGGGGATGAAAGAGCGCGAGCAAAAGACCCATAGGAAATTTTTCTCAAGAGTTAAAACTATTACCATGTAATTCATCTCAATTGCCAATTTTTTAGTCACTGCTTTCGTGAGATATGGAGAAGGGTTATTCTGGGTGGTAGAGCCATGCATGCGGTCAGCTGACGACTATTGTCTGTCATAGCTCCACATCGAGCCACCAACGAAGAACAGAGCAACGAAATTTTTGATAAGACATTAGATTTCGACTGGAATCATCGTTTATGCAGTCGTGTCTATAATAAAAATAAAAAAAATTATAACGCAGGATTCTGGCTCACAGTGGGTCATCCAGGATTCTTGTCGGCTATATATTCTTTGTAGTATCTCAGTTCGACATCCTTCTCATTTACCTGAGCATTTACAACATCACCTATGGAAATGAGGCCAATCATTTTATTATCATCAATAACTGGAAGGTGACGAACCCTATTTTTCGTCATAACAGCTCGGGCATAATCTAAATCATCGTTATTATTAGCAACAATCAGATTTGTTGTCATAATTTTATTGATTTTCATCGTCTTGATATCTTCAAGATGATTCAGTGTTGCCATTAAGACATCACGGGCACAAATGATTCCAAGGATGTTTTCTTCTTTATCTTCAACAATGAGTGAACCGATATGATTAGCTGCAAAAACCGTCATGGCATCAACATACTGAAGTATCTTCCGTAATAGTGACAACCCTGCTTCCTTTCACTTCCAGTATATCTTTTATTTTCATTTTTTGATTCCAATTGTTGAGAAAAAAATACTCTATTATTCCATCCAGAAAGATCTCACTTCCTGAACAACCCGATACAGCATTTGCCAAACAGCACCATTTTTTCTGTAAAACATTTTATCCACAATCAAATGTTAAACTTAATCTAATCCTTTTGACGGTATGAGCAAGCCTGGCCCGTTTTCAATCGAAGTAAAATATCGGGCAGAGGGCCGCTCTTCATTCCAAACAGGTTAAAATTCTTTTACTAATCCCTGGCTTAGTAGGCGCAAGTTGTTCGACTCGCCTTATACCCTAAGATATTACTGTATTTCTTGTAGTTACACCATAAAGAAGAGCATTTGACGCTCTATGATGCGTACAAAGAAAATAATTCTTAATGAAAAGAGTGATACATGAACATCTGTATATACGGAATTGGAGGGGGCGGCGGATACTATAGTGTTCTGCTTACCAGATGCTGAAACAAAGGGCAGGCAGAGCCATTTCTGAGACTCTGCCTGCCTCACTCCACTCCAATACGAGGAGTAGTTACCTCCTTAAAACTTCTATCTATCGAGCATAAAAATAGGTGATAAACTTGTTTTCTATGGCGGAGATAATGTGTTTTAATCCTTCTATCGCTTTTTCTTCCGTCTCCGCAAACCATTTTACGGAGGGATAGCAAGAACATTTAAAGGGCAAATCTCTGTTTTTCTTTCTCTTAAGCATTCTACTTTGTAGGTACATTCCTCCACATGGAAGATGCCTCCATTAGGATGAATTCTTTTTCCTGGAAATAACAAGATTATTTGTGCAAAAATTATACCTTTTGAGTCAATTTAAAAAAAGACAATAATAACAGACTGTTACGTTTTTTTACCTTTTTGAGGATGGAAGCTGGGGATTACAGAATTTTCAGTATGGAAAACTGGAATTTTCACCGCTGCTAGAGTGTAAGTGGGGTGGAAATTATCGAATACTCACCAGCAAAAAGAGCGCTCCTGGAAAAATATGGTCAAGAAAATAATGGTGCTGCAAAAACAGTCTGCCTAACAATAGTGTTTAACACAATGCAACCGCCGTCAAATCACTGTTGGGTATTTTATGAGTTCAGCAGGAGGACTTCACTACATATTTGGCTTAACCAAAACATGTTTGTCACAATAATCGAATATGTTTTGGTCAGGCAGCTAGCCAGCAGGTACTAGCTGAAATGAGTCTGTCCAGTGTTGAAGATATTCTTGAAAGTATGAACAGAAGTGACAATGAATTTGGAGGAAGTTGCCCCGCGTTAGCCATTAGCTCGAGCCTTTATGAAAGACAATAATCCAGAACTTGCAGATCTTACCATCTATGTAATCGACGTGTCTGGTGGCGATAAAATTCCAAGAAAGGGAGGGCCGGGGATAACGAGATCTGACCTTCTGGTTATTAATAAAACTGACTTGCCTCGCAAATGGCGAGTGCTTCCAGGAGATGGATAGAGATTCAGAAAAGATGCGTGGTGAACGCCCCTTTATCTTCTCAGATATGCGCTCTGAAAAAGGGATTGATGAGGTAATCGAGTTTATTTTAAAAGAGGGAATAATTCAGTCGGTCACAGAATAACTAAAAGATAGACTTTTTTCCAATTAACATCTTGATTTTTAATAAAAAGTAAATCGATATACAGGTGTCCTCAAAACTCACTTGGCAGGCGAATAAATATTGCAAAACCACAACAATCATGTTTTGATTTTTCTTTCTTTCCTTCCTTTCTCTTGCTAGAGGGAGGTGAAACAGTTCATGCAAACAAAAACAGTTCATGCAAACAATTGCAACGAAAGCGATCAAGGCCAGCAGGCGTCTTAACTGGTTTGTGGAAAGGGTCTGTGTCGCATTGATGGTGCTGCTTGTGCTGGATGTCTGGCTCGGGGTACTTGCACGCTATGTACTGCCATTTCAGGCTACTTTCACTGAAGAACTGGCACGCTACCTGATGATCTGGATGGCCTTGTTAGCTGTTTCAAGCGGAATCAGTCATCGCGAGCATATTGGTGTTCTGGTGTTATTTGAGCGCTTCCCGCCATCGGTCCGCAGATGGCTTGCGGTCCTATTTGATCTGATCGCGCTGTCGTTTTTTGCGATTATCTTTTATTACGGACTTGGCATGGTAGAGCGGGGATTCAGTCGTTTCACCATGATTCAGGCGATTCCCAAGGCGTACCCCTTCATGGGTGTTCCGCTTGCAGGTGCACTGGCTTGTGTACAGTTGGCCCTGGTCGCTATTCACGATTTTTATACTGTCGGTGATGCTATCGGCGCAAACCGGATGGAGGATTAATCGAATGTGGCTTGTAGCCATTATCTTTTTTGGATTACTCATACTCGGCATATGCCTGTTGGTTTTGTGCTTGGCATCGCGGGAATGGTCGGCATCTTCGATATGGGTGGAGGGCGTTTTCTGGCCATGGCACCGGATCGAATGTTTGCCGGGCTGGACCTGTTTCCTTTTCTTGCTATGCCTTTTTTTATTCTTGCCGGTGAAATCATGAATCGTTCCGGCATCACTACTCACCTGGTAGAATTTGCCGATTCACTGGTTGGGTGGTTGCGCGGTGGTATGGCACATTCCAACATGGTTGCATCGGTCATGTTTGCAGGAATAACCGGAGCTGCAACTGCTGACGCTGCAGCCTTCGGCAACACCCTGGTACCCGCAATGGTCAAACAGGGGTACACGAAACCATTTGCTTGTGCAGTGACAGCTGCGGGCTCAATCATTGGACCAACCATACCGCCATCGACGCTGATGGTTATTTATGGGTCCATTATGGGGGTTTCTATTGCGGGGTTGTTTGCCGCGGGAATACTGCCTGGATTATTGATCTGTTTAATCTGTATGGTGTAATCGCTGGGTTGGGTAGGAGGCTGAATCTACCCAAAGCAGATAAAAGACCGAGATTTCCGAGAAGTATTTTTACCGCCTTTGTGAAAGAGCTTCCTCGCCCTGGTATTGCCGGTGTTTATTCTCGGGTCTATACTATTTGGGGTTGCAACCCCCACTGAAGCGGCTTCGATTGCTGTTTTTTACTCGCTGGTGGTCGGCGGTCTTATTTACCGTGGAATCAGCTGGAAGGATTTATGAAATGCTGGTTCGCACCACCCGCATTACCGGGGTAATTTTCCTGATTATCGCCTCTGCTTCGATACTCGGCTGGTGGATGACCTTTAACCAGATTCCTCAATTGATAGCAGCAGGTTTCCTGGCCTTATCAGATAATCCAAATGTCATCATTGCCATGATTATCGGACTATTGCTGTTCATTGGTCTTTTCATGGATATTAATGCCACGCTTATCATCCTCGCACCGGTACTCGCACCGTTGACCATGAAAATTGGAATGGAGCCCGTGCATGCTGGTATCATGATTATTCTCGCGCTGAATATTTCATTGATGACGCCCCCCGTGGGTGCCTGCCTGTTTGTACTGGCGTCAGTAACCAAAACCAAAGTCGAAGCCATAACAAAATCCCTGTGGCCTTTTTTACTTGCAGAAACCATTATCCTATTTATGGTTGCATTTTGGGAGGACATGACGTTGGCCATTCCTCGATTTCTCGGATTGTAGATGTCGAGGGCATATTTTTCATAACAACCACCATAAGGAGGGGTATTATTCATGAAATATTACAATAAAATTGGAAGTTTAGCAGTGGCAGTCATCGCGGCGGTCATGCTGTCAGCCACTGCCTTTGCCGCTGATGTGACTATGCGCGTTGCCCATCTTAACCCGGAAGGGGCATTTGAAAGCCACTCGGGTGCGATGACCACGATATTCAAGTCTCTCGTGGAAAGTGCAAGTGGTGGGGCGATCGAAGTCAAACTGTTCCCCAACGGACAACTCGGAAAAGACAACGAAGTGATCCAGCAGGTTCGTGACGGTATCGTCGAGTCAACGATTTCTTCGGCTGGTGGCATCGCCCAGCATTATCCTCTGGTTGGTGTATTCGATATTCCATTTGCCTTTCCGAATATTGCTGTTGCCAATCGGGTCATTGATCTACGAAGTGAATTCGGCAAAAAGTTTTCTGCTGATCTTGAGAAAAAGACTGGTTTGAAAGTGCTGGGTCTGATCGATTCAGGCGGTTTTTTCGCATTCTCGAACTCCAAGCGTCCTATCACCAGTGTTGCGGATATGGACGGGCTTAGAATTCGAACGATGACCCTGCCGACACACCAGACCATGGTGAGTTCTCTGGGTGGTAAACCAACTCCTTTGCCATGGGCCGAGGTTTACACCGCACTGCAAACTGGTGTCGCAGATGGTCAGATGAATCCTATTCCGATCATTGCCTTTGCAAAATTCGATGAGGTCCAGAAATATTTGTCCATTACCAACCATGTCATAACGCCCTACATCTGGACGATGAACATGGACTTTTACAATGGCCTGTCGGCAGAACACCGTGAAATTATTGACTGGGCGTCTGAGGTTGCAACTGAGGCCGGCCGTGGTGTTTCACGGGTGATAGAGGCATCGGAAAAAGGCTTGCCGGCTCTTTCCGAGAAAATGGAGGTCAATGTCGTTACTCCTGCGGAGTTGAAGAAATTTGCGGCTGCAGCCCAGCCAGCTGTGCGTACACTCATTGATGAGAAACTCGGAAGTGAAGGGACAGAGATGCTGGATGCAATGTTGATGGCTATAGGAAAAGCGCAATAATTCACAATAGTGGTCTATTAATTGCAGGCCTGCCCCGTAGGGTCAGGCCTGCTTCCTTTCGCAATTACTCACTGCTGTTCATGAATGCTACTGAAAGGAAAGCTTCCTTGCAACAAGCCTACGCACGTTTGTGGTGAACCAAGATGCCTATCGAATTGACCCACTTTATTCAATACCATTTTCACTGTGCCGGTACCGGCACAGTGAATTTATAGAAAGGATGTTACACTAACAAATATGGCTTAATAGATACCTTTTCACTCATGAAAGGCTCAGTAATGTTATAAAAACATAAAACGGTCAGAAGAGTCACAAAACTAACGAGAAATCCTATTTTCGGACCATCTTGATCAGTACTTCCTTCCCTTCAGTACTCAGTCCCAGATTATCGATTTCCTCCGCCAACTGCTCTTTTGTGCCATGTCTTCCCACATATCCATTTAAGCGGGTGACAGCGGTGGAATAGACAAAATCCTGATGCTGCGGATAAATAAGGGACATTTCATCTTTCAAGTCATTATGATTCTTTAAGGTAAACTTCTGGTGGTAATCTTCTGCCATGGTAAAGGATCGAACCGGCATTCATTTCGGTTTTGACGGTGCTGCCGATCTTCTGCTCCAGAGCGACGGTTTTTGAAGCCATTGCCAGCTCTAGCGCTGCTGCTCATTGTGGTAAAAGACTGCTTTCATGTATTGCCGCGACGCTGACCGCCTTGTCGGCTTGTGGCTTTTCCAGAAAATATCCAGCAGCTGATCATAAGAGATGACTTCGGGATCATAATCCACCTGTACCGTCTCCGTATGATCGCCAATATTATTGTAGTCCGGTGAAGCCGCCTGTCCACCACCATATCCGACACGAGTGCGAATAACGCCCTTAATTACCCCGAACTGGGATTCAATTCCCCAAAATCACCCAAGTCCGAAAGACGCTGTTTGAAAATTGGTTGATACGGCTGCATCAATTGGCGGAATAGCCTGAGATTCGGTTTTATATACTGTGTCCATAGATGACTCCTTTGCCTTGGAAGCCTGGTTTCAGCTTGTGCCGGCTGCCACTCCCACAGTAACCAGCGACGACAGCAATATCCGAGTAACAGTAAACAGTTGATGATATAGATACAGCTCCGTTCTTTCATTTCGGTTTTCCTCCTCTCCGGATTGAAACTGCAGAATAATGAATTTTTATCTTATGATGGTCACTTACTCAGCACCCTGCAGAACAACGTTACTGGAAAACAATTTAAGATATTCCTCGTATCCTTGCTGTTTCAGTTCTTCAACAGGAATGAACCGAAGTGATGCGGAGTTGATGCAATACCTGAGCCCGGTTGGTTGAGGGCCATCGTTAAAGAGGTGTCCAAGATGTGAGTCGGCTTCAGAGCTGCGCACCTCTATACGTTTCATAAAAAACGAATTGTCCTCAATCTCTTTAATGTTGCTGCTTATCAATGGCTTTGTAAAACTGGGCCAACCGGTTTTTGAATCATACTTATCCGTTGAACTGAAAAGCGGTTCTCCAGAAACCACGTCAACATAGATTCCCGGACGTTTATTATCCCAATATTCGTTTCGAAAGGCTGGCTCGGTGCCATCTTCCTGGGTCACCTGATATTGCAGCGGGGTCAGCCTTTTTTCAAATCATTGCTGCTCATTGTTTTTTTCCCTTTCTGCTCCTTCCAGACTTTATCCAAAAATGAATCTCTGCCGGACCGTGAACGATAATATTTGTACTTGAGAGAGCTTTTTTTATAGTAGTCCTGATGGTATTCCTCCGCCGGATAGAACACTGCTGCAGGAAGGATTGGCGTCACGATGGGCTTGTCAAACATGCCACTTTGAGCCAGAAGCGCCTCCTTGGATGCTTCAGCAAGGCGCCGCTGCTCGTCATTGTGGAAAAAAATTGCTGTACTGTAGGCATGTCCACGGTCTACAAACTGTCCATCCGGATCAGTGGGGTCTACCTGCCTCCAATACACATCCAGCAATTCCTGGTAGGAGATTATTTCAGGATTATAGACAACCTCCACCACCTCGATATGCCCTCCGCGCATATAGTTGTTATAATTTGGATTTTCAGTTGTACCACCTGAATAACCGGAAACAACCGCGCTTACGCCGTCAAGTTCTTCAAAGGGCTTCTCCATACACCAGAAACAGCCGCCGGCAAACGTTGCTTTTTGCCCTTTTTCATCCAGTATTGCTGCAGAATTTTCAGGGTTTGAGTCTGGACTCATATTTTTTGCCACAACAGTTCCGACTGTCGCAAGCGCAAAACAGCTAATTATTATCAATAGTGTTTTCATTCTTCACCTCTTTTGCTCTTACCGGTTCATTCTACCTGGTATCTGTGTCCTTCTGCGGACCATCTCGTTGAGGAATTGTACGAATATAGGTTCCTGATTCTTTCAGAATTTCTTCCATACGATTGACACTGGTCTTCGCAGGATTAAAAACGACTCGGTTAATCTCACTCCTTTTTTTCCAGCCTTTTTCAACACTTACTATTCCTGTCTGCCCTTCCAGGGCAGCTTTGCCGATATCATATCAGCCAACCACAAAGGTTGCTTCGCCAAGTGGCAAAGCAGAAGAACTGTATGTTGAAACAGGGAGCAGGAAATCCTGCAACGACCATTTCAGCGGATAACATTTTATCATTTGTGGTACTATCCATCGGTTTCTACCATATCCCTTCATGGCACCTTCCATTACAGCTTTCATCGGTTCTTCCATCTCCTTGTTCGTGGTGTCTTCCATTCCAGCCTTCATCGGTTCCGCCATCTCCTTGTTCATGGTGTCTTCCATTCCGGCCTTCATCGGTTCTGCCATCTCCTTGTTCATGGTGTCTTCCATCCCAGCCTTCATCGGCTCTCCCATCTCTGTTTTCATGGTGTTTCCCATTTCTTCAGCCACAGGCTTTTTCATGCCGGAATCCTCCGTCATCATGGATGATTCTGCTTTTTCTTCATAGCCGTATCATCGGAAAGAACATTTCCGGAGATAAAGAAAACAGATACACAAGACCCGCTGCCAGCAGTACCACTTTTGAGATTTTCATTACCGTTCCTCCTTGAGATTTCGTTGCGTTTTGACAAGAGGCTCTTTCCTCTTGAGAGGAAGAGTAGGTATTGAATGTGAAGAGCGGTTAAAGGAAATGTAAAGATTAGGTAAAGAAGGAAAAAGAGACGTAAAATTCAGTCGGGAAGAACAAACCAGATATGGGTTTCACCAGGCTGACTTTCCGCCCCGACATGCCGCCATGGGCTTCAATAAGCTCCCGGGTAATGGCAAGCCCGATCCCGGCCCCACCTGCTGCCCCTCTTGAGCGGGAACGATCGGCGCGAAAAAATCTTTCAAAAATATAGGGCAGATCGGCCTTCGAAATGCCATCTCCACTGTTTTGAAAATCGACCTTGATCCCTTCCGTAATAGGAGCAACCGAGATTATTATATTGCCGGATTCCGGCGTATATTTCCAGCAATTTTCAATAAGGTTTCGCAGTGCCTGCAGGAGCTTATCCCGATCGGCGGAGACGTTTGACGCACCGGGTGGAAAGCGGGTCTCCAGGGTTATCTGTTTAGCCTGGAAGTTGGGCAGATTGAGATCCACCATCTGGTTGATAAGATCGGGGAGCGCTATTTCTTCACGTTTGAGATAGGCCCGGGCGGCATCGGCCCGGGCCAGCTGCTGGAGGTTATCCACCAGATGAACCAGGCGCAGATTCTCCTGCTGCAGCATCTGGAATGTTTCCGATGTCGGCGGGATAACCCCATCATTTATAGCCTCAAGATACCCTCGCAGGTTGGTCAAGCGGAGTGCGGAGTTCATGGGCGACATCAGCAACCATAGTCTTCCGAAGCTGTTCTATCTGTTCAAGACTGTCGGCCATGCGGTTAAAGGCAATCCCGAGCTGTCCGACCTCGTCGACGGTGGTAATCTTGGCCCGAAGAGAGAAATTACCTGCAGCGACCTCTTTTGTGATCGCTGTCATTTCCGACAGAGGCCTGAGAACTCTTCTGGTAAGGAGATAGCTGAGGACAACAGCAACCCCCAGAGCGGCCAGGCTTGCCCAGACAAGATAATGATGAACAGAGGTCAAAAACATCTGGTGAATATCATCCGGTGAGATCTCATACTTTTTCATCAGGGCCATGAAGTAATTGGCGGCAAGTTTATCAACTGCCAGCCAGACCACCAGAAAAATAACACCGATCACAGGGATTACATTTGTCAGAAGGAGTTTCCAGAGAAGGCGATTTTTCATGAGCTCATTCCTCGCCCGGTTCGGCAAAACGATACCCAAACCCCCGTACGGTCTGAATAAGGCGGGGATTGGCCGGATCTTCCTCTATTTTCTGCCTGAGCTTTCCGACATGAACATCAATCACGCGGTCAATAACCGTTTCTCCATGTTCATAAAAACGATCGAGAAGCGCATCTCTTGAAAAGACCTGCCCGGGCGAAGACATCAGGGTCTGGAGAAGTTTATATTCCGAGGAGGTCAGGCTGACAGGCTCGCCATCCAGAGAAACCTTGCACTTGACGGGATCAAGAATGAGTCCGCCATGGGAGAGTATCTGGTCATCCCGGGAAGGCCTGGGGTGCGTCTGCGCAGAATGGCCTTAACCCGCTCCACCAGCTCCCGCGGGCTGAAAGGTTTGACGACATAATCATCAGCACCGAGGGAGAGCCCCAAAATTCGGTCTATTTCTTCTTCGCGGGCTGTCAACATAAGGATCGGTACATCTGAAATCTTTCTCAACTGGCGACAGATTTCCCAGCCATCCACCTTGGGCAGCATGACGTCGAGGATGACAAAACCTGGTTTACGGCTGCGGGCGAGGGCCAGGGCCTGTTCTCCATCAAAGGCAGCAATGGTTGAAAAACCCTCCCTCTGTAAATATGTTTCTACGAGCGTTGAGGTATTGGGATCATCTTCGACAATGAGTATAGGATCTCTGATAATTGCCACCATGTGCTCCTTATCTCAGCTCATACTTGTGCCAACGGATTGTTGTATTTTCAAAACAGAAAAAAATGGGGAAAAAAAGGGGAACAGCCGAGGTGGCAGAAGGTCGGTTACAGATGCCCCCAGTGCCGGCCCGAGCCGCCGGTGGTCAGAAACAGGGGGGAAAAAGAAAAATTAAACGTCCCCTCGAAAATCAATTAGAAAAGTGATGCCGTCTATGCCTTTTCGCTGATGAGTAAACGAATCAGAGATATTGCCTCTGAGGCAGGAGGAATTGTATTCCGACCACTCAAAAAAATAGGTGAAACTTCCGGGTAATGCCGAATTCCCGCTGATGGCTTATATACAGTTCCTGCCTCTCTTATATCAGCCGGGATTAAGACTCAAGATTCCCGAATTCTTTGCGCAACAGCCTTTTGTTTAATTTTCCTACGCTGGTCTTGGCGATTGAGTCGACAACCAGTACCCGCTCGGGCAGTGCAAACCTGGGCAAGTTACCCTGATCAATGTATTGCTGCACTAAGGACTGAACAGTCTCAGGAGTAAGGCTTTCAGCAAATCCTACCGCGGGTACAACCAGCACCAGGGGGCGTTCTCCCCATTTACTGTCAGGTACCCCGATAACTGCAACCTCGCCGACCTCCGGCAACTGACTTATGACGTCCTCAAGCTCAAGGGATGAGAGCCACTCGCCGCCTGTTTTTATAACGTCCTTCAGCCTGTCGGTAATCTGTAAATAACCGTCTGCATCAATAAAGCCGATGTCACCAGTATGAAGCCAACCACCCTTCCAGAGTTCTTCACTTTTTTCCGCGTCCTTAAAATACCCCTGTGTCAGCCAGGGAGCTCTGACGATCACCTCTCCAGTGGATTTTCCATCGTGGGGTAGAGGAGTGCCTTCAAGATCAACAACCTCCAGCTGGACACCAGAAATTGGCATACCTGTTCTGCAGCGGATCATTATCTGCTCATCACCATTCCATTCAAGCATATGCGGCTTAAGCGTTGCCAGAGTCAAAACCGGGCAGGTTTCCGACATGCCATATCCCGTAAAAATATTTATCCCTCTGTCTAAAGCGGCTTTGCACATTCCCTTGGATAAGGCCGAACCTCCGATAATGACTTTCCAGCCGGATAAATCAAATGCGGCCGCAGCCGGGCTGGACAACAACATATGCATAATAGTGGGAACGCAGTGAGAAAAGCTGACTTTATTGCTGACAACAAGTTTCAGTAGCATTTCGGGTTCATACTTACCAGGGTAAATCTGCCGTGCTCCCAGGTGGGTCATTAAATAGGGAATTCCCCAGGCGTGAACATGGAACATCGGCGTCATCGGCATGTATATGTCTGCAGAGTTTACAGCGACAGGGCTGTCATACCCGCAGAGACCTGCCAGGATTCCATAGGTGTGGAGAACCAGTTGGCGGTGACTGAAAAATACCCCTTTGGGCAATCCGGTCGTACCGGTTGTGTAGAACGTTGTGGCAATGGAGTCTTCATCAAAATCAGGAAACGCGTACTGCTCAGGATTTTCCCCAAGCATGACCTCATATTCATGATCAATAACAAGTGATGTCTCGACAGTGGGGTCAGAATCGGTGAGAAGAATGATTTTCTTAACCGTTGTGAGCTGATCACGAACGGCTTCCAACAGAGGTAAAAACTCGCTGTTTACAAGAATAACATCATCTTCGGCATGATTGATGGTATATAACAGCTGGTCCGGGGAGAGGCGGACATTGACAGTATGGAGGATCGCCCCGATCATTGGAACCCCAAAGTAACACTCCAGATAACGGTGAGAGTCCCAATCCATAACAGCAATGGTATCACCGGGCTTTACTCCCAGCTTTACCAGGCCATGGGCCAACTGGCAGACTCTTCTTCCGAACTGTTCATAGGTAATCTCAAAACGGTCTCGATAAGATATTTTCTGTTGCGGCGAAAAGATGAGAGGGGTTGAAAGAAGATTTTTAATGAGCAGGGGGTATTTATATGCCGAATCGGTAGGAGAAATTATTCTTGTCTTCATGTTACCTCCTTTTCAATAGAGTAAATGAGAACAATATCACGATTATCCTCTGTGCAGCACAAAAAAACCTAATATTCTCAAAAGTTATTCGTTCTACACATTCCTTTTCAAGGTTTCATACTTTCTGCAAAAGCAGGCTGCCTATCGAATAGCCTGCACCGAATGAGCACAAAATTCCCCGTTCGCCACTGCTAAAATCATCGTGATATTTATGAAAGGCTATAATCGAGCCAGCAGAGGCTGTATTAGCGTATTCATCAAGAATGACCGGGGCATCGAGAAAATCAGGTTCCCGCCCGAGCAGTTCGCGGGCAACAAACATATTCATATTGATATTGGCCTGGTGCAGCCACATTCGCCGAATCTGTGTGATATCAAGAGCGTTCTCCTGCAGTTGACCTTTGACAAGCTTACAGATAATCGGCAGAAGTTCCTTAAAAACTTTTCTGCCATTCTGGATAAAATATTGATCCTGCTCAAAGAATCTCTCATATGAAAGATCCGGTTCAGCCCGGGTTAGAAAGCCGGCATTCGTTCTGATATTATTGGAAAAATGTGTTTCCAGTTTTCGGTCGACAATCCTGAAAAGATGCTCTGCCTGGGCTGATTCACGACGTTCCACAATACATGCAGTTGCCACATCACCGAAAATAAAGTGACTGTCGCGGTCACGGTAATTCAGTTGAGGAGAGGCGTATTCAGGGTTGACAACAAGAGCGCATCGGGCGCTGCCGGACTGCAGGGCATCAACAGCGGTGGATATTGCAAACGTACCGGTCGAACAGGCAACAGTCATGTCAAAAGCGTATCCGCCACAGCCAAGTTCTTTCTGGATTTCAACAGCGACGGCCGGCCATGGCCGCTCTGATGTTGAGGCACCATAGATTACCAGGTCAACCTCTTCAGGCTTTCGACCGGCGCGTGAAAAAGCTTCTCGACTTGCATTAATTGCCATTTCCGCAGTAATTGACAATGAATCATCGGGTCGACGGGGAACCAGCGGCATCATTCGATCAGTTTCCAGTATCCCTTCTTTGATTACCACATATCGCTGTTTAATCCCTGATGCTTTTTCAATAAAATCACAGCTGGAATATGCCATCGGAACAATTGACCCAGAGGCGATTCCATCACGATTGTTATGATTGAACTGGTCGACATAGCTATTAAAAGATGCGACCAGTTCCTCATTGGAGATTACATGGGGCGGGGTATACACGCCGGTTCCGCTGATGACGATATCTGACATGAAGACCTCTCTTCAGGAACGGCTGTTGAATTGAAACTGCCGCGAAAATTATAACGTAATCTTAAGTACCATGTTGCGGAGAAAAAAACGATTATGATGATCGCAGTACTCGCTTACTATCCTGGCCTATTTTGACAGGTATCCCCATAGATCGTCTTACATAATATATAGATTTTGTTTGGTTAGATAGCTCAACCCAAAATAAGCCTGGAAAAATCCGGCGGTAGGAGGGGAACCCTGGAAAAAAAGCACCATGATTAGAAGTGAAGTTTAGGAATGCAAAAAAACACGGGGGGGCCAAAACCAGGGGAGAACCAAGGGAAGAGATGGGTAAGCGGTGATCGCGGCTCCCATGCTGTATCGGGGAGGCGAAGGAAAGTAGAGCAGCAAAAAGCTGATCTACGCAAAATGGTAGACGAAACACTTGCCAGACTCTATAAGGCACAACCCTTGACCAAAGATTCTGCCATGATTAAGATTCTACTTGCAGGAGGTGGGACAGGCAGGGTGATGCAAGACAACAAGACCAAGAAAGAAGCCTTCATGAAAATGGTGGAGGTACAGGCAGGTCTTGGGATCGGAGTTAAAAAGTTCAGGTTGATCTGGGTGTTTGAAAGACAGAGTGATCTCGACGATTTCGTTAACTCAGGATGGGAGTTTGGTGGTCAGAAATACATCTGTCCGGCTAAAGCAAATGATCAGAGACTTCTTGGAAGACGGCCATCTCTCGGGGGGGAGGGAAAAAAAAAAAAAAAAAAAAGGGTATTTCAATTGTTTAAGTGTTCCTTTAAACAAAAAGGGGACAGCTTTATTTTAATCATGACTAAATAAATCTGTCCCTTTTTGACCTCAGGATATACTGAAAAGCTTCAGTAGAATCGCGTTTTGTGCATGCATGCGATTTTCTGCTTCATCAAAGACAATTGATGCTTTCGATTCAACAACAGAGTCAGTGGTCTCGACCCCACGCTCAGCCGGCAGACAGTGCATGAAAAGACTATCCTTCCCCGTGGCAGCCATCAGCTCATCGTTGACCTGAAATCCCTGAAATTGAATTTTACGCTGTTCGGCTTCTTCTTTTTGCCCCATAGATGCCCAGACATCAGTATAAACAATATCTGCATCTTTGACAGCTGTCTTAGGATCGTGGCTGATCTCTATTTCTGACAGGCCTGAGTTTTGAGCTTGAATAACCGCCTCGTTGTCCGGTTTATAGCCTTCCGGGCAGGCGCATACAAAGTGAAGGGGGAGTCGTTGAGACATGCGCAACCAAGAAGTGACGATATTGTTTCCGTCTCCGACATAGACAATTTTCAAATCTTTGAAGTGTCCGCGATGCTCGAGAATGGTAAACATATCAGCCATTATCTGACATGGATGATTGTAGTCTGTCAGGCCGTTCATAACAGGAACGGACGAGTATTCAGCTAGCTCTAAAACATGATCATGCGAAAAGAGGCGTGCCATAATAACATCATTATAGCGTGCAATAACCCGGGCGATATCTTTGACAGCTTCACGCTTACCAATGGAAATGTCTGAGGGGCCTAAATAAAGAGCATGGCCTCCCATCCGATAAAATCCAGTTTCAAACGAGATGCGAGTACGGGCAGACGGTTTCGCAAAGATCATGGCCATCGTGTGGTCTTTGAATGGCTTGTAGTCCTCTCGATTTTTAAAGCGTGCTTTGATTTCTTTTGCCAGTGCAAAAGTTTCATGAATTTCATCGGCAGTAAAATCGGTGATGTGCAGGAAATCACGTTTCAAGATTAGTTCTCCAGAATTATTGTATCGTTCGTATTGCTTTGTAAATTTCGGTTATGACGTTTTTGGACTTTTACTAGTGTTTTCTGAATCTGTTTTTAGGTATCTGTACTGTCGCAGCTTGTTCAGCATTTGTTAAGTTGTCGATTGCTATCAACATGGAGCGAAACCAGGTGTTCTCGGAAAAGGAATGACCTCTCTGATGTTAGCCATTCCAGAAACGTACTGGACAAGTCGCTCAAACCCCAAGCCAAATCCGGAATGAGGGACAGAACCATATTTCCTCAAATCTAAATACCACTCATACTCCTGGACATCAATATTGGCATCAAGCATACGCTGGTAAAGAACATCATACCGTTCTTCCCTTTGGCTGCCTCCGATAATTTCACCGATGCCCGGAACAAGAACGTCCATGGCAGCAACTGTTTTTTTATCATCGTTAACTCTCATGTAAAAAGGCTTAATTTCTGCAGGGTAATCTGTGACGATAAGTGGTTTTTTAAAAACTTCCTCAGTCAGGTATCTCTCGTGTTCCGCCTGCATGTCTATCCCCCAGCTTACCGGGAATTCAAATTTCTTGTTTGTCTTGAGCAATGTGTCAATCGCTTCTGTATAGGTTATTTGACCAAAGGAATTGTTTATTACAGATTCCAGTTTGCCAATTACGCCCTTGGCGATAAACGTATCAAAAAGAAGCATATCCTCATGACAATGTTCAAGGGCGTCTCTCAGTAAGTATTTCAACATCTCTTCAGCAATTCGGACGTTCCCGCTCAAATCACAAAATGCCATTTCTGGTTCCAGCATCCAGAACTCGGCGAGGTGTCTACTGGTGTTCGAATTCTCAGCTCTAAAGGTTGGTCCGAAGGTATATACGTCGCCTAGAGATAATGCATATACCTCAGCTTGGAGTTGTCCACTCACTGTCAAACCGGCTGCTTTGCCAAAAAAACCTTTATCGGCTTGATGTCGTTCTATATTATCGGTCGATACTGAAAACATTTCGCCGGCGCCTTCACAGTCACTTGTGGTGATTACAGGTGTGTGTATCTGGTGAAAACCACGTTCCTGGAAGAAATTGTGAACACTGTATGACAATCGTGATCTCACTCTGGCAATAGCTCCAAGTGCGTTAGTCCTTGGCCTTAGATGAGTTATTTCTCTTAAAAATTCAAATGAATGCCGCTTTTTCTGGAGAGGATATTCCTCCGGATTTGCCCAGCCTATAACCTCCACTGAGTTAGCATGCAACTCGACAGTCTGACCTTTGGCCGGTGACTCTTTCAGTTCGCCGGAAACGAAAATTGAGCAGCCTGTCGATAGTTTTTTGATCTGTTCGGAGTAATTGAACAAACTTTGATCGGCAATTATTTGAAGATTGTTGAGTGTCGATCCGTCATTAATTTCAATAAATGAAAACGAACCGGCATCTCTTCTTGTCCTTACCCAGCCGTTAACTGATATTCTTCTATCGATATCAGGTGAAGTTATTATCTGTTTTATTCGTGTGGACATTGACTGACCTTTTGGTGTTTTTATTGTTTAGCAACTTTTACTTTATCGTTGCCGGGCTTTCTGACGTTATAGACGGCAGGTTCCCCATTAAACCTGGAAAAAATATCTTACGCTTTAACACAGGCAAATTATTGTTACAAACAAAAGGTGTGGTCAATGAAGTTTATATTGTTATCAATATTCGTCTTAATTGTGGTCGCCTAATGATCTGGCTGCAGCAAATTTTATAGAATTGTCATCAGTGTGTCTCTGAGCAATTATTTTAACTTAACTATTTGTTTTTACCAATACTTTGGAGATGCGCTGGTTTTCAGCGACAACATTACCTCATCTGGTTACATAACGTTTTTCTGCTTGTCCGACAATTGTCTCTGACGGTGATTGACAATCGAAAATGGCGAGATCAGCATTACATCCGACTTCAAACCCATAATTTTACAGCCCAAGCATGCAGGCACCATTGTAAGTGTCATCTTCATAATTGTATTCAACTCGTCAACCGAGTCCATATGGGCACGGTAAGCGAGCATCAATCCTTCTTCGAGAAGATCAAAATTTCCCATTGGCCGGAGTGCGTCACATACATTATTTGAGGCATATGTAATATTTACCCCACTGGAGAGTAGTTCTTTTACCCTGGTCAGCCCTCTTCTTACATTTCTGATGAGCAGATCTATAATGGAACCAGGCTCCCAAGTAATTATTCTATAAAATCTGTCTTGCAATATGAGACGCAGGCGACCTTCATGTTAAAATGATCGTTAGCAGATGGAAGAAGAATTAAAGATCTGGATGATAATGATCACCGAAAAAGATCATGGCCGAGGTTTGTTTTTAGACATTGGCAAAAAGTTCATGGAAATCTATTTTGGATTTTTTCTTTTCAGGAAGTCGGATTGATACCTCAATCTGGTGAAGATGAGCCTCCATCAATTCAACGGCTTTACGGGAATCACGAGAAATAATGGCATCGAGTATTCTGGTATGCTCATCTTCAGAATTGTCCAGGTTGGTGGAGGTGCCAAACATTCCTATTATAAGAGAAGTGCGGGAGACCAGTTCTTCAAGAAATCGATGTAATACGTGATTTCCTGCAATTTCAGCAAGTATCATGTGAAACTCGCCAGAGAGCCGGATCGCATGGTGTCGATTACCTGATTTCAAATGTATACTTTCTTCCTTAATGATTTCCTGAAGCTTACCAATTCCTTCATCAGTGATTCTTTCAACGACTCTGGAAACGATTGTTCCTTCGATTGAACGACGTGCCTCAAAGACATGACGGGTTTCCTGTGGTTCCGGCGTAGCAACGTATGCCCCTTTGTTGGGGCGGAGCTCAACCACATTTCGATTTGACAGGAGTAACAGGACTCGTCGGATTCGAGATCGACTTACCTCAAAAGTGGCGCTGAGAGCTTCCTCGCCCAGCTTGGTTCCGGGGAGTAATCGCTGCTCGATGATTGCTCGATAGATTTTATCATAGATCTCCTGATCTATATCCTTGGCTCTTGCCGGTTTTACATGTGGAGAGTTCATAATGGTTGAACAGGTAATTGTTTTTAAGGTCATTTTTACGTTAAACTCAAAGCAATGCTTGTGATCAAGAAGTTTAACAATTTAATGGATTATAGTGGACAATTTACTACGGAAATCAATTATACGAATTAAGAAGTAAAGTCTTTGTTATGATTATGTGTTTAATAACAGCAAGCCTAACATGTATTTGTTAATTGTTGCTGATAACCGCATACCTATGTATAATAGTGCTTAGTACAGGCGGTTACAAGTAAACAATCTTCTCGTAAATTGATCACCATTTGTCGAAGACGATTCGTGTAGGTCTCGGAGGCAGTTTTTTTTAAAATTTATGTTTTCAATCAAAATAGAGCCATGACAGTTACATCCCATGCAGAGATAGATAGAGTTTGTAGCGCTATCTTTCAGGCAATTTTCGAAAGACGGTTAGAGCCGAATACTCGATTAGTTGAAACCCAGTTAGCAAAAGCACTATCGTCGAATCGCTCGAATATACGGCAGGCCTTACTACTGTTGGAACAGCGAAAGTTGGTTGAAATAGTACCAAACAGGAGCAATTGTTGCCGAGCCGTCAGAAAAAAGATGTTGCTGAAGTATTTGTCGCCCGTCTTTGTATCGAACTGAAAGTTCTGGATCTGGTCTGTGAACAGCTAAAAGCAAAAGATCTCAAAAAACTCGAGATACACCTGAGAAAAGAGAAACAGGCCCGACACAAACAAGATCGTCATCGGCTCATTGATCTCACGGGACGATTCCATCTGCTACTCGCTGAAATTGCTGGAAATCAGGTATTGTTGGATTTTCTCAGCCATCTGGTTGCCCGCAGTTCGTTGATTCTGGAAAAATACGAGTTAAAAGGTCAGAATAATTGTTCTGATGAAGATCATTCAGAGCTGGTAGCTTTTATTGCTAACCGCGACAGAGAGAAGGCAACCGCTTTGCTGACTAAACACTTGCACGCTGTCGAGCAAAGTTTGAATTTTACCCAGAACTCTCAACCTGATGACCTTCGGGATGTGTTCGCCTCGATGCTTAATTAGTAAAAGTTACAGCACAAAACCTCCAGAGAAACGTTCATGTACAATCTCTCATCGAATTAACATAAAGATTCGGCCCCCCCTTTATTTTAGAATTTATAACCTGGTCCTTTGGACCCGGATCTTTATTCATCAGTCGATATGTTTGAACTTACATAGAATGATTACAGACATCGGCAACTAATGTCAACAATATATATATTTTTGTTGACATTAGGGGTGATAATTGTTTATCTGTGTGTAGTTTCGATCGATAGTGTTTGAGTTGAACCATGCGAGGCGTCAGAAATATGAGAAGCGGGCACCGGCTGGTATAACATGAGATGAAACAACTAGTATCATTAATTCGATGAAAATATGAGGAAAATACTGGTTGCCCAAGTTTTCTCGATAGATTTTTGCACAAAATTGTTTGATTTAGTTTTTAGATATTAAAATAATTGTTGTCGATCAATGTTAACAATACTTATATTGGTTTTATGGTGCTGTTCGGCATCTATATGTCAGGAGGAGGATTTCAACAGAGAGTATTAACCAGATTACCACAACAAAAAGGAGAGCGATATGTACAGGAAGACTATGATTAAGGTATTTGCTGTTGTTTCGATACTGGCCTGTTCAGTTTTGGTGAGTACGAGTCTGTATGCAGCCAACAAGGTGCTTAAGATAGGTTTTGTTGGTGTCACGAGTGGTCCTGCCGCGGCCTGGGGCATCTCAAACGTACGCTCAATGCAGACCCGTGCGGCCTGGATCAACGAGACTGGTGGGGTAAAGATCGGCGATACCACCTACGATATCGAGATCGTGACCTTCGACGATCAGAAAGATCCCAAGCGTGCCATCGCCGGCATGGAGAAGATGGCTCAGGACGGCATCCACTATGTTGTCGGACCGAATGTCGATGACGGTGCGGCCGCAGTGCGCCCGGTGGCCGAGCACAACGGCATCATCTATTTCCCCTATGCCTTTCCCAAGGCGCTCTATACCGCACCTGCCTCCAATGCGGTTCTGGGCATGGTTGCCAACTACCAGTCGGGCCCAGCCATCTACAAATATCTCAACGAAAGAAAGGCGTTAAGACCGTGGCCTTCGTCGCCGCCAACGAATCCGATCCGCTCAGCCAGCGCGACGGCGGCGTTGCTGCCGCCAAGGCTCTCGGGCTCGAAGTCGTTTCTCCGACAACGTCACCTATCAGGTCGACACCACCGACTTCACCCCGGTGCTGACGCCTGTCATGCGACGCAACCCGATCTGCTGGTGCTGTCCGGCGTCTCGCCTGCCAACGCGCCGCAGCTGATCCGCTCGGCCCGCGAACTGGGCTTTCAGGGCCTGATCTCGACGGAGACCGCACAGGATGCAGGCGTTCTGGCCGAAGGGGCTGGCGATCTGGCCAATGGCTTCATTTCGGTCGGTGGCGCGTCCACGCCGGAACTGGCCTCGCCGATGATGGCCGAATTCGTTCAGCGCTACACGGACATGTTCGGCGAGTACAACGACGAGTCCAACACCAAGGTCTATGCGCTTGAGTACATCCTCGAGACGCTGAAGGCCAATCCGGCGGCGATCGACGAATGTCGAGGAGTTCAAGAAGACCATGGACACGTTTCGAAGCGCCAACCCCTACATGAAGGGCGACGCGAAGCTGCACTATGTCGGCATGACGTCGTTCGGCCAGAAGCGCCAGTCTCGGTGCCGCTGGTGGTGAATGTCTATCAAGGACGGCAAGTTCGAGACGCTGTTCGTCGCTGAGGTCGATTGATCGCCCCTATCCACGTTTGACGCATAGCCGAGCATCGTCTGAACCCGTTCCGGGTTTTGGCCCGAGGCATATCGTCCGGAAAGGCTGTTCGCATGGAACAGATCATCGTCAATGGCATTCTATCTGGGCGCCCAATACGCGATGATCGCGCTGGGCCTGACGCTGATTTTCGCCCTGATGAACGTGCTGAACTTTGCCCATGGGCAGATGTATGTGCTCGGCGGCTTCGTCACCTACACCTTCTACGGACAGCTGGGGCTGCCGTTTGTTGTGGCGCTGCTGATGTCTTCTGCGTCACGCTGGCGGTTGTCGGCGCGCTGATCGAGAGGTTCCTGTTCGCGCCGGTGATCAAACGATCCTCCCGCGAAGAAAGCACCATGCTGCTCGCTGCCGGCATCGCCTTTCTTCTCGATGCGGTGATCCTGCTGGTCTTCGGCGAAAAGCAGCGCGGCGTGCCCAAGATCGTCGACGGGGTCTTCAACTGGGATTTCCGCCTGATCATGCCGTATGACCGCATTCTGATCTGCGTTCTGGCGATCCTGTCGATCGTCGCCTTCATCGGGCTGATGCAATACACCAAAACAGGCCGCGCCTTGCGGGCGCTGGCGCAGGACCGCACTGCCGCCCAGTTGATGGGCGTCAATGTCGACCGCTACTCGATGATCGGTTTTGCCCTGGGCGCAATGCTGGCCGGTCTTGTCGGCGGGCTGCTGGTCACCATCACCGGCGTCAACCTTGGCATGGGCGGTCCGACCTCGATCAAGGCCTTCATGATGGTCATGATCGGCGGCGCGGGCGTCATCTCCGGCGCCATCGCGGGCGGGATCATCCTCGGCTTTCTCGAGTCCATCGGCCTCGCTGTCCTGGCCTCAATACGGCGACATCACCTACCTCGTCATCTTCGCCTCGCTGATGGTCTTCCTCGCCATCCGCCCGCAAGGCCTGATGGGCAAGCCGTGGGGGTGATAGTCGATGTACGGGTTCACCACTAAAACATATTCGGCGGTGTCGGCTGTCTTCTCTGTTCGCGGTCTTCGTCGGTCGTGCCCGCCTGATTCATGCGCAACAGGCCGCTGGGACTTCTATTACACGCTGACCTCGGTGGCCCTCCTGTCGATTGCCAGCGCCGGCGTCTGGCTGACCTTCTATATCGGCCGGATCAATATCGGTCAGGGTGCCTTTGCGCTGATCGGGCGGCTATGTCTCGGCCATTCTGGTCACCAAGGCGGGCTGGTCGTTCTGGCTGTCGCTGCCCGCTGGCCGGGCTTTTCTGCTGCCGCTCGTGGCAATCCTGATCGGCCTGCCGATCCTGCGGCTGCGCGGCGTCTACTTCGCGATGGTCACGCTGGTTCTGACCCAGGTGGTGACGCTGACAGCGCTGGCGCTGCCGATCACCAATGGCGCCAAGGGCATCGTCCTCGATCCCGCTGCCCGGGGAGATTTCGATTTTCGGCCTGACGCTGATTCCCGGATTTCGCGACGCTGGAAAATGTACCAAGCTGGCCTTCTACTACACCGCCTGCGTCCTGATGGTGCTGACCTTTGCCGCAATGTACCGGCTGGTCAACTCGCGCCTCGGACATCTGTGCCGGTCGCTGCAGCAGAACGAGGAGCTGGCCTCTTCGATCGGGGTCAACATCGCCTATCTCCGGATTGTCGTCTTATGCCATTTCTTCTTTCTTCGGCGGCATCGGCGGGGCGATGTTCGTCGCCATCTCGCAATCGGTCTATCCGTCCAGCTTTCAGGTCGCCGATTCCGTGAATTTCATGCTGAACTGCTTCCTTGGCGGCCTGGGCTATGTCTTTGGCCCGATGCTTGGCACACTGGTCCTCTATTTCGGCTGGGACCTTGCTCTTCGAGCTCGGCAAATACCAGCTGCTGGTCTATTCCAGACCTGCTGATCGCCCTGATGCTTGTTCTGCCCAACGGCCTGCTCAGCCTCCGTTTTCGCAGAAAGGAGGGTGACAAATGAGCGCGCTTCTTCAAGTCAAGAACGTCACCAAAGAAGTTCGGGGGCCTGACCGCCAACAACGATATCTCTTTGACGTGCCGAAAACGAGATCCTGTCGGTGATCGGGCCGAACGGGGCTGGCAAATCCACCCTGTTCAAGATGATCTCGTCTTTCCTGCCGACCACATCAGGCGAGGTGCTCTTCAAGGGGCGAGCGGATTTCGAACCTCAAGCCGCACATCGTGGCGCGCAAGGGCGTGGTGCGGACCTTCCAGGAAACCACGATCTTCAAAAGCATGACCGTGCGTGAAAGCGTGATCGTCGCCCAGCACCTTCGCGCGAAGGCATCGCTTGCCGGGTATTTCTGGGGCTCAAAGGCCGCAAAGGACGACGTTGTCGCCTTTGGCCAATACGCCGACGAATTGCTCGAGTTCCTCGGCATGTCGGCGATCAGCGGTGAACAGGCCAGCAACCTGCCACAGGGCAACCTTCGCGCGCTTGGCATTGCCATCGGCCTTGCGACGGACCCCAAGGTGCTACTGCTTGATGAGCCATTCGCAGGCATGAACCATGACGAGACCATGCGCATGGTCGAACTGGTGCGCTCCGTGCGCGACGAACGCGGCGTGACGGTGATGCTGGTGGAACACGACATGCCCGCCGTCATGAACATCTCGGACCGGATCGTGGTGTTGAACTTTGGCGAAAAGATTGCCGAAGGCACACCAAGTGAAATCCAGAACAATGAAAAAGTCATCGAGGCCTATCTTGGCAGCGTCGACGATGAGATCGGGATGTAAATCATGACAGCCATGTTGGATTTCAGAGACGTCGAGCTTTACTACGATCATGTCTATGCGCTGAAGGGTGTCTCAATTGATCTCGATAGAAGGCGAAACCGTCGCCTTGATCGGAGCCAATGGTGCCGGGAAAGTCGTCGATCCTGCGCGCGATTACCGGGCTTGCAAATATCGGCCGGTTCCGTGCATTTCGAGGGTGAACGACTCGACGGCTGATCCGCCTCCGACATCGTCGCAAAGCGGCATCGCCATGGTCCCCGAAGGCCGCCGCGTTTTTCCCTTCATGTCGGTGAAAGACAACCTGCTGATGGGCGCTTTCACCCGCAATGACAAAGCCGACATTGAGAAACGCTGGACAGCATCCTGAACGTTTTCCCCCTCAAAGAACGCTATTCGCAAGCGGCCGGAACCCTGAGCGGTGGCGAACAGCAGATGATGGTGATCGGGCGGGCGCTGATGGCCAAGCCGAAGCTTTTGCTGCTGGATGAGCCCTCACTCGGGATTGCACCCAAGCTGGTTCAGGACATTGCCCGGTCTATCGTTGCGATCAACCGGGACGAAGGTGTTTCGGTTCTGCTGGTCGAGCAGAATTCGCGCATGGCGTTGAGTATATCTCACCGTGCCTATGCGATGACTACCGGGAAATGTTGTGATCAGCGGGGACTCGAAGGAGCTGCTGAATGATGACCGGATCAAAGCCGCCTATCTTGGCGGAGATATGTAAGGAGAGATTGTATGCGTATTCTTATTATAAACCCAAACACAACTGAGTCTATGACTCGGAAGGTTGAATCGGTTGCAAAAAGCGTTGCCCGACCCGATACAGAAATTGTCGGGACAAATCCAACTCTTGGTCCACCAAGTATTCAGGGGTTTCACGATGCCGCAACGTGTGTTCCACATCTTTTAGAAGTTATTAAGACGCACCCCCAGGTAGACGCCATTATCATTGCCTGTTTTGATGACACTGGCCTTGATGCCGCGAGGTGTGCGGTCGATGTCCCCGTGGTTGGAATCGGTGAGTCTGCCTACCATGTAGCCAGTATACTTGCCAATAAATTTTCAGTCATAACAACCTTGGGCCGTTCTGTTCCTGGCCTGGAGGCAAACCTGCAGCGCTATGGACTAGACCAGCGCTGTGCACGGGTGATTGCCACCGAGATACCTGTCTTGAAGCTTGAGGAGAATGATCCGGCAACCCTTGAAAAAATAAAGGGTGCGATCAGAGATACCATTGCTGATGATATGGCTGAAGCGATCGTTCTGGGGTGCGCGGGCATGACTGAGCTGATGGAGCAGTTATCCGATGAATTCGGCCTGCCTGTCCTGGACGGAGTTACCTGTGCCGTTACCCTTGTTGAGGGGCTTGTGGCAGCGAACGTTAAAACATCTAAAATTGGGGGGTATGGTTACCCCATCTAAGCAGTAATTTACGAGGAGAGTTTTCGATATTGAAAATTTGGCGGTTGGATACCACGCATATCCTCTAGAGGTCTTGGAAAAAAACTCGCTGTCTGGTAATTGCTGTTACTGTTGCATTGTTGATGGCAGGACCGGGTGTTGATTTGACCATGTCTGCACTGCAACAATGATCCTGGTCGCTATTCAGCTTTCGGTCACCGTGTTAACAATAATTTTATAATCTATCTAAAGAAATGTCTGTAACGGGTAGTATTTTATACTGAGTTTACTTTCGTTTGAACTAACAACCTAATGAAGGAGATAAAGATATGCCGTATCCTCAAGGATTTCTTGAAACCAGAGCAGTTATCAACCACGGACAGTATACCGTTATACCACCTGAGGGGAGGGTCATTAACTCAATCCCTGGATTTGAAGGGTGCAAACTTACAATAATCGCCTCGCCCAAGCATGGTGCGAGTTTTGTCCAGTATGTTGGTACGGTTGAGCCAGGTGGCAAAACCACTACTCCATTTATTGACGACCCGGATGTGGAGTCGTTTCTTTACGTAATGGATGGAGGGGGTAGCCTCACTGTGACCGTCAAGGATCAGACAGAAGAGTTAACTGCAGGTGGATACGTTTTTGCACCACCCGAAGATAGTATTTCATTTGAAAAACCTCCTCAGACTCAGTCCGAATCCTCCTTTACAAACAACGCTTTGTTCCCCTTGGTGATCTGAAGCCGTGGATTGTTTTTGGTGACATTAACAAAATTGAAGAGGTTATCTACGATGGCATGGAGAATGTATTCCTCCGTGATCTGCTGCCAAATGATATGGCATTTGACATGAATATGCACACCCTGAAATTCCTGCCAGACGGATCTCATCCATTTGTAGAGACACATGTCCAGGAACATGGCGCGTATGTTCTCGGAGGACAGGGAATGTATCTGCTCGGAGAAGACTGGCTACAGTTGAAGACTGAAGATTTTATCTGGTTCGGACCTTTTACACAGCAGGGCACCTACGCAACCGGAAGGGAGCCTTTCTGGTACATTTACAGTAAAGATATGAATCGGGACGCAATTATTTAAATTAAAAGATATGCACAACAAGGAGATTTGACCATGGCTTTGACAAACGATTTTGCACCTCTGGATATTTACGCACAGGTTGAAAAAACAAATATAAAAGGACGTCATTTCAGCTTTATCGACGATCTTTCACCGGAAGAACTTGATAACGTTTTTAAGACGGCTCTGATGTTTGAACCTTTCTGGAAAAGTCGCATTCCACTGCTTCAGGGAAAGGTGATGTGTCTGCAGTTCTTCCAACCGAGTACCCGTACAAGGTTCAGTATGGAAACTGCCATGCATCGGCTCGGCGGAGACGTGATTACCGAATCCAATCCGCTCGTCAGTTCATCGGCAGCCAAAGGTGAATCATTATATGACTCTCTCCGGGTAACCTCACAGTATGCCAATGTAATCGTTTTTCGGCATCCTGATGAGGGGGTTATTGATGTTATCAACGAGTTGGGCAGTGATGCCGCTCCGATTATCAGCGGTGGCTACGGCGATGTAACTCATCCGACTCAAGGACTTCTAGACATGTACGCAGTGTATCGTGCACTCGGTGGTGATTTCACAAAAATGACTGTTATGATAGCCACCCCGGATCTGTCACGTGCTCGTTCCGGACAATCTTTCGGCCTCGGATTAGCCCGTATGGGTGCCAAAGTCATTTACTCAGGAACTACAGGGCTGGAAACTCCACAGGTGGTACGCGATAAGCTCACCGCCATGAATGCTAACTTCACCGAGGTCAATGATCTGACCATCGGTCAGCAGGAGGAATTGATTGTAGATGAAAATGTTGATTACGTATACCTGCCCGGCTGTTCTGTGAAGAAGGGAGATCCGGGTCGTGATGATTTTCTGAAAAAGATGGCCGAATTTTATTTCACTGCCGAGGGACTGCAGAATATAGAGAAGAAAACCGGTAAGACAGTCGGCATCTCCCATTCTCTGCCGAGAAACGCAGGAGAGTTTGATTTTGCCATCGATAAAACAGCTCACCAGGTCTATTTCAAGGCTATCGGATTCTCAATACCACTTCGGATGTCACTGTTGGCAATATCTGCGGTATTTAAGTCCGATCAGGATTACAGCAGATGTTTGGCTGCTCAGACCGAATAGATGACCATACTACCGGCGGACTTATGTCAGACAAAGTACGTGACTCCTTTTATAGTTCCTGATCCCCGTCTCTGTACCAAATCATCAGCCGATTCACTCGGTTCTTATCCTCACGAACTGCCGAGTGTAGCATGAATTATCTTTCCAAATTGGATTCTCAAACACCTCTCAATGACGAGTCACTTGTTTGTAAGGAGTTTTCACCATGACTGAACCAGAAATATTCCACACCGCCTCATAGTAGCAATCGGAGGCAACGCGATACATCCTGCTGGTATTAAAGGTACATCTGAAGAGCAGGTTGCGATCGCCGGAGATACCGCCAAGGCATTGCTGCCATTGTTAGAACTTGATAATGAGTTGATCATCACTCATGGAAATGGCCCGGGAGTTGGCAAGGTGCTGATGCGCCAGGCCCTGGCTCGTGAAAAGGTTGCACCTATGTCACTGGATATCTGTGTTGCAAATACTCAAGGAGTAACCGCCTATCTTCTGGTTCAGGCATTTGAGAATGCACTTCGTGAAGATTGGTAATCAGCGACATGTGGTCGGTCTTGTGAGCCAGGTTGAAGTGGATCCAAATGATCCGAGTTTCTCAAATCCGACCAAACCGGTCGGCTATTTTTATACCGAGGAAGAAGCGAACAACCTCGCCCAGACACTGGGGTGGACTATGCGGGAAGATGCCGGACGTGGCTGGCGCATGGTCGTTGGTTCACCAAAACCTAAACATGTGTGCGATATCTCTCTTGTTGAAGTATTGGCCAGCAGAGGTACCGTGGTTATTGCCGGTGGCGGTGGCGGAGTACCGGTTGTCCGTGATGAAAGAGGGGTGAGGCGGGGTGTAGAAGCCGTTATCGACAAGGATCTGACAACCGCTCATATAGCCAACATACTGAAAATAGAGGAGATAGTTATCTTGACAGCTGTTTCTCGTGTTGCGATCAACTTTGGAAAACCTGATCAACAGGAGCTTGATACGATTAGTGTTTCGCAGGCTCGGAAGTATCTTGAAGAGGGACATTTCCCTGCCGGAAGCATGGGGCCGAAGATCGAAGCGGCAATAAAATTTATTGATGGAGGTGGTAAACGGGCAATTATCGGCCATCTCAATGAGGCTTTGCCTGCAATCCGTGGAGAAACCGGTACCCATATTGTGCGTGATTAAGTTATGAGAACTATTTGCCGAGGCTGACGGTTACGGTTTTTCTTCAAGGTAATTAGTCTTGCAGCGATAGATACGGCGCGGTTGAAATATATTCCATGAGGAGAGGAAAAATTAATGATGGATGAGATACCTGTAAGACCATTAACTCCTAACGACTTCAAGCCTTTTGGTGACATTATAGAGGTCGACGATGAGGTAGAAGGCATATCCATAAATGATGGCTATGCCACTCGTTATAACGACCTGGCCAGTGTTGATGTTAACGAATTAGGAGGTCGCCCTCTTATCAATATATTTCGTTGCAGGCCAAGACCTATCCCCATACCCATCCATATGATGGAGCGGCATCCGCTGGCGAGTCAGGCATTCATACCGTTGCATAAAAATCCGTTCCTGATTGTTGTTGCACCTCCAGGAGAAAGGGTTGACCCTGAAAACTTGTCTGCCTTTGTAACGAATGGTCGACAGGGTGTCAATTATGCTCGCGGTGTCTGGCATTTTCCTTTGATCGGATTAAGGGAAGAACAAGATTACCTCGTTGTTGATCGTGGTGGTGATGGGAACAATTGTGATGAGTTTTTTTTTAATGAATCTGAAACGCGTATTATAAAGTATTCTAAGTAGTTAGGGCTTCAGCTCAGCTAGCTATACATCCATATCATTGGGAGATAGGCAATTATGAATGCATCAGAACAATATCCACGTGACCTCATAGGTTATGGCCCGAATCCTCCCCAAGCAAACTGGCCCGGTGGAGCACGATTGGCTGTTCAATTCGTACTTAATTATGAGGAAGGCGGTGAAAATTGCATTCTCCATGGGGATAAGGCGTCTGAAACTTTTCTTTCGGAAATAGTAAATGCTGTTCCGTTCGAGAATCAGAGACATATGAGTATGGAATCTCTCTATGAATATGGGAGTCGTGTTGGTCTTTGGCGCATATTTAAGCTCTTCAAGAAGAAGAATATACCCCTGACGTTATTTGCCGTGGCGATGGCACTTGAAAGAAACCCTGCAGTTGCTGAGGCCGCAATGGCGGCCGGTTATGAAATATGTTCCCATGGCTATCGCTGGATTGATTATCGCAATGTTTCTAAGGATATTGAACGAGAGCATATGGCAAAGGCAGTTGAAATTATTGAAAGACTGACTGGTGAACCTCCTCTTGGGTGGTACACCGGCAGAACATCTGTCAACACAAGGCCTTTAGTTGTTGAACATGGTGGTTTTTTGTATGATTCAGATGACTACAATGACGATCTTCCCTTCTGGACCAAGGTCGAAGATAAACCTCATTTAGTGGTACCCTATACCCTTGATGCCAATGATATGCGTTTTGCATCCTTTCAGGGATTTAATTGCGGCGATCAATTTTACACCTATTTGAAGGACACCTTCGATGCACTGTATGAAGAAGGTCTGGAGACTCCGAGAATGATGTCAGTGGGTCTGCATTGTCGTCTTGTCGGACGTGGTGGAAGAATCAAATCGTTAGAGCGGTTTCTGGACTACGTCCTCTCCCACCAAGACGTATGGTGTTGTCGCCGTGTTGACATTGCCCGTCATTGGGTGGAAAATCACCCATACAGTGGATGATAAACAGGATTATCGTTATACATTGAGCAGCCAAACAAGAAAAGGGGACCAAGAAAAGGGGACAGATTTATTTTAAATCGTTTGACAAAACTTATCATGGATGTCCCCTTTTTGTGTTTTCATTCGCTTCATGTGTTAACGTCAAGAATATTGAATGGTTCTCATTCCAATTCTGGTAGTACTGTCCAACTGTTTCCATACCCAGACAAACCTGATAAGATCGTCAACCAGCGTTGGCAGGATTCACAGCTCTAGTGGAGAACTTGAAATAACACTTGAATAGACTTGTCTTTTTATCTAGGTTTTTCTCTTTGTATATGGTCAAGGAAATGTACGTCGTTTATGCACGATAATGACCTGCAACCATGGCTTCTGACCAACTGTTGAAACCCTCAAGTAACAAAGGAGACAAGCAGGAAATGAATACAGACAAAACCGTCCGACTCAGACCCGGCTACCTGCTTGAGCGAATCGATGGAGAAATAACCGTCTATCACCCAACGCTGACAACGTCAATTTATCTCAACCAAACAGGAGCGCTTATCTGGGAGTTATGTGATGGTAAAAAGACCATACCAGACATCGTTACAATATTGGCCGGTCTCTATCCGGAAAGCCGCGAGCAGATAGAACAAGATGTCAGAAACGTCATCAGGAAACTTATTGATCGCAAAGTCGCCGATCTCATCTAAGAGAAATTCCTGTTTTGGCAACACTTTCCACAGAATAGTGGTATGAGCGTATTCACCATTGAATTTGCAGGATCAACCGTCTCAGTAGGCTGCAGAAAGAAAGAAGCCCTCGATTTTTTGTCTTTTTTGTTTGCTGACATGGCCAGTGTTCCAGCAGCGAATGGGAAAAAATATATCCTGAATCTGGAGTACAATGAGGAACAGAACGCTTACGTTTTTTCAGACGCTCATAAGCTGTTGTACCGCGGTCAATTGGGAGTGGGCTTCGCGGCTGTTTTATACGATTCAATAATTTTTCATCTTATTAACACTACTGCAAATGGTGTTGCACTTCATTCTGGTGCGGTTGCCATGAATGACAGGGTTCTGCTGCTTCCGGGGCAAAGCGGTGCAGGCAAGAGTACATTGACAGGTTGGCTTTTGACCCGGGGATATTCCTATTTAACAGATGAACTGATATTTATTCCCCAAGAGAAAGTCGGTCAGATAGAGTATTTAAGCAGACCTCTTTGCCTGAAGCCTGGTTCAGTACCCATTTTAAGAAAATTTGTAAACGATGAGCGTTCGGGTGAACTGCTCCAGGACATTCACGGTGCAATCATACCTCACCGTATGCTCAATCCTCAATTCAAGGCATTGTCATCTTCACCCTCACTGATAATTATCCCTGACTACCAGGGTTGCTCATCTCTTGAAATAGAAAAGATATCCAAAGCCCACCTGTGTAGTTTATTGATGGGGTGTCATGTAAATGCTCGGAATCTAGAGAATCACGGTTTTGACCAGATTCTTAAGATTGCCCGGTCGACCCCTGCGTATAGATTCAGGTATGGCGATTTTCAGGGAATTGATTCGGCGCTTGATAATCTGTTCGATGAGATGGGGACCCAATGACTTGGAATATTTTAGGCCTGTGCTCACGTGAGAATGGCCACGAGGATATGTATAAAGCTCTGAGCTTTGCGCTCTCAGACTACAAAACCAAAAAATTATCATGGAAAAAGTTGATCCATGACGCAGAGAACCAGGGACTCGCATCTCTTCTTTATAACCACCTTAAGACACTTGGTTTCCCCCTGCCTGAAAATTATAATCGTCTCCTGAGATCTTTATACCTACGCAACAGGAGATCAAATAAAATCAGGAACACCCTCATTACTGAGATCCTGGAATACTACCATTTAGAGAAGATTGACCCCTTACTGATCAAAGGCATTGCACTTTCTAATTTCGCTTACCGTTCTCCTGAATCCAGGCCGATGCGGGATATCGACCTTCTTGTCAAAAAAGAGGACCTGGCAAAAGCTCAACAAATACTGCTCGATCTCGGTTATCAAATAGAATCGTCACACCATATTCCACCTGATTACTATCATCTTGTTCCGTTGATAAAAACGGTCGAGGGACTCCCGGTCAGTATCGAACTACATCACAATCTCTTGCCGCTTAATCAGCAATATCCCTTGTGGCCGCTTATAAAATCGTATTCCACTGCGAGGATAATTGACGTGGACAATTATAGGGCACGGACGCTCAATCTCGAAGAAAGCCTATGGTATATCTATCTTCACGGTTTTCAGATGCCCCTCACCTATGAAACGTTCAGGCTCATACATATTGCAGACATCGTAAACCTGGTTGAGAATTATTTCACATCAATTGATTGGCAAAGAGTCTGTACTGAGTATCCATTATTACTCAATATTCTCTCAAGATTTCATTTCGTAACACCGTGGCAGGACCATATTGTCAATGGGTTGAACCTCGATATTGACCATGTACCCGGTAATCCAGCTACTCCCTATCGCGGATGGCCTCAGCGCCGGTTGAAACATATTAAGATTAATGAGTTACCATCGATGGTAAAAGAGACACTTCTCCCTCCCCAGTGGTGGATGCAAGTCTATTACGGTCACCTGAATGGTTTTAAATACCTCAAGGTACGCTTTTTTGAGCATCCTCGCACAATTTGGCGCTGGTTTAAAACATACTGGCGTTCATACATCGGCAACCGACCCGATTAAATACAGACATTGAACAGATACCACCAAGCGGGTTAGCAAGCCCCGAAAAAACGTCACTATAATGGGCTAATATCCATTATAGTGACGTTTTTCGTGTCAATTAGCTGAAATTTATTGATTTTCTGTGATAATCGTGTAGATATTCTCTCAATATTCAGCCCCTTCCTCAAAACTATATAATCAAAGAGGTAAACTGACTATGGCGATCGAAAAGCAAATTACTACCCCTGAAGACGGTTCCGGGGTGGTAAATCAATCTGTAGCCACAGAATTGGAGAGCAAAGAAAGAAGAACCTTAATACGAAAGCTGGCTCTGGGTACCGCAGCCCTTGCTGGATGCAGTGTCCTGCCAGATAAATGGACAGTCCCTCTGGTTGAATTCGGTGTTCTACCTGCTCATGCAACAACAAGTGGAGAAGTGGTGGCAGAAGCGGCGGCAGAACCAACGGAAACAGACGTTGCTCCTGCTCAAGCAGCCACCAACGACTTTAATCTGCTCTTTGTTGAGACCTATCAGGCGTGTCCCAGCTGCGGAATCTGGTTTGATTCTGCACAGCTCGTTGTCCAACACAGTCTTGGGACATATAAACATTCACAATCCGGTGGACTTCTCATCAAAGAATCACCGAACAGGCTTGGTTATTTTCGAGCTGATCTTGCCTCTATTTCCGCTTCTGCCTCTATTGAGAGTGCGACATTGTACATGCGTTTAAATCCTCATGAAGGCATAGCCAACGGTGACAACAGCAGTGTCATTACCGTTTACGATTATTCCGGTGGGAAAAAAGGAGATGTGGTAAGAACGATCACGGCGGCCAATGATATTAAGGGCAAAGGCTACTCAAAAGCCAACCCTGAAGTACCAGTTGATTTCACTTCTTATGCTCGCCAAGTTCATGGAGAGTAGGTTTGAAAATGATGAGTTGGAAGAGGAACAATTCCCGGGAGTCCTGTAAATATTCAGATCAGACTTATCAAAGAAGAAATTATGCCAGCCAGCATCAGGGTAGCAAGAACGAAAAAAGGAGTTAGCCAGAAACTGGCTAACTCCTTCAAATACCTTGGTAGCGGGGGAGGGATTTGAACCCCCGACCTTCGGGTTATGAGTACGATGAAGCAAAATTGAGTTTTCGCAGTGTTTTCGGGCTTTTTCTCTTATTTCAAGGTAGTTGTGACATTTTAAAAGTAGCTCAATAGGTTCAATATCTTCAATAAATTGAACTAGGATGACCTGATTTACACCAAATTTACACCAAGTTATACGGGGGAGAAGTACCATCCCCTGTTTCATACCTCTATAACTTTCGCTTCCTGCTCCTTCAAATTTTTCATAAACTCCTCCACCACCTTGTCTGCATAATCTGTATCGTATTTCAATTCTTTACCTGAAAAAACGTCTCTGATTTCTTGTCTGAAAGGAAAATTGTGTTCCTCTCTGATAGCAATACTTTCAACTTCGATTCCACCATTTGTAGGATAGAAGTTTATGATTATCTTGAATCAATTGCAAAGCACTTGTAAAAGGAAAAAAAAAGGCACCATCTTTCCCAATCAGAGAAGGGGAACTCATTATTACAGTTGAGCATAGTTGATCTCACAATGCAGTAACCTTCTACCTTATAGTCACCTACAACATTCAGAATATGAGCAATGTTCCCTCTGCAAGTCCCTCTCTGAGCATATTTTGGCAAGATACCTATGGAAGAGTTCGGAAACTGTTTTACTTTTTGAAATTCATTAACACCTCTGTATTTTAAGTATGGAATAGAAGATCTTGCGGAACTAAGGAAAACGAGACAGTTTAATCAGGTGATGGCACTGGGAACATTTTAAACTACGTATTGTTTGGCAAATAATTGGGCGAAACCTGACCCCACTTTTAGGTTTACCAAGCATAGAAGATGGACTCTATCACCGTCCATTATCCCATTCTGTTTCTCCATCACAAAATCACGGAACCTGAACTAAGCGATTTAATAGAATCATCCACTGAAACGTCAAAGTGGAATAATTCATCCTTTTGTGAACTGAGACTTGTAGTTGCCTTGTTCGTGGTTGGTTACTTCATCACAAATAATACAAAACTCTTCTTTTTTATCTCCAATCAATATACTCTCCTTAACGATAAGATTTTTAAAATATCAAATGACCCATGCTGATGCCAGAATCTGTGAAAGTCTATTTGATAGGAGAACTGTATAATCTGTCCCTATTGAAACTGATAATCGGATCATTCTCGTTATAATACTCCTCTTTTAAATGGGTTAAGATGTCATCATCACACAGTCAATGTATTTCCCTATAGTTGCAACAAACAGATTATTTGAGCGTGTTATTGTTTCTTGATCTGTATCGATATTGCATAATTGAGCCTCCTTAACTTCAGATATAAACATCCCAGAATAGAACCCATGTAATTGATGTTCCTTCATAAATTGATCGGCATTACACCATATAAAAATTAAGCTCCTTATCTATCGCAGTATAGATACAAGACTTCTATCAATCATCATTTCAAAGCCACCAAACAAACCCAGACTCACAACCATGACCTAACGCAATTATTCTGTTATGATCTGTTATGAGTTCTTCAATAGTATCATTTCCTAGTAAAAGGATCATCAATGACGTTGTATCCTTTCCCTTGCATAAATTGACTTTAAAAAATCGGTGGTATTATCGTGTGGATGAATAACTAATGTCTCAATTGCTATCATCTTCTAATGTCACAACAATCGTGTTCTCTGGGTCATTGCAGCAACATATTTCCTCGGTAATGATTCAAAGGTAGTTTTTTACGTTTTTTTGTACAAATGTTGTTTACTCCTCTTTAGTAAGTTCCAGCAACCCAAATGGACCCTTCGGTAATTCATGGACAATGCTCCGATCATATGCCTGTTCTATACTCTCTTTTCTTTTGCTAGAGGGGTGCATAGTAGTTCTGGGTTTGGATACTTACCAACTCTGCCAAGATCAATCTGTCACTAGTCAAAGCATGCCTGAACAGTAATGTTAGAGTGATCAAGGGTATTGGTATGGTGTTCACAGGCTGTCGTTAAAAGGGTAAAATCCCCATCATTTAGCGGTATCATTTTACGCAGTTTAATAGCGAGTTCAGCACCACGTTTTCCATGTGCAGGATCTTTATGTTCATTTTCTTCTGACTGTCATGGAAGATACTGAAGTTGCACTACCTGGAATTTACTCCTGGTTGGGCAGAGAGTATCAATCCATTCTCATACACGTCTCCAGTGAATTATACCGTGAGTTCCATACCAGTTGGAGTCTATAGCGTGATCGTATTTCATAAGTAGGTCGTTAGTTTTAATGCTCAATCGTTCTCCAGTGAGTTAGGAAGATTATGTTTGCTGGTAGAATAATCGGGGAATATTTGCTTGCTGGTTTACGCATTTAAGAAGAAGGCAATATACATTAAACCACTCAAATGTCAAGTTAAAGACGTGTTAACAAGTACTTACATTCTTAGGGTTGGTGCTCTATGCATGGATATTTTCTCTAAATGCGAGATATTTCATAGCAACTTCACCTATAGAGTTACACAGATGAGACATATTCTTTAAGCATCTCTAGTAGCATCTGACTGTATATCTATTAATTCGGCTACTGCTTTGAATGAAGTTCCGATATTAGCGATTTCTTTAAAATGTGTTGATTTGGGTTTAATGATCGTTTACCCTGTATATTGATTGTTTGACGTTAATCTTATTTATGCACAGGTTTTAGGAGCTATCAAATATTTCAAAGCTATAGGTAAGATAGATCTTCGTTCAGCACTGACTATTAATATTTTGACTTCTATTTTTTTATCACTTAAACCAAAAGAATGGTGGTTGTTGTGATAATGACACCTACGTCTAATTTTTCAAATATTTTTAGTTTCAACTTGAAATTTTTAACAACGGATTAGAATGAAATTCGAATCATTAGATTCTTTAAAACCAGTATCCGATATAATTGGTGAGGCTGGTGAAGCTCTTCAAGATACAACAAGAACAATTGCAATGAGTGGCATGTCTGATGTCTTGATTGGTGCATTAGGGGCTAGTATAGGTGGTTTTGGTTCATTTGCGGCTTTGTATGGGGCGGGAACAATAGGTCTTAGTGCTGCTGGAATAACCTCTGGTATGGCAGGAGCAGTAGTGGGAGGAGGAATGACAGCAGGTATTTTTGTTTTAGCTGCTCCTGTTGCTGTCTGTGCATGTGTCGGTATGGGGGTTGCTAATAAAATAAAAATAAGAAAGTATATCAAGCGAAAGCACATTTGTATAAAAACCGAGAAAACATGATGCTATCTTAGTTGCTTTAAACAATGAGATGACGGAACAAAAGAACGAACAGAATATTTAAACGGCTTAAATATCCTCTTGGCTCAAGCTATAAAAGATATGAAAGAGGATCTGCTGGGACAAGATGCTGTTCAGAATGATAATATGGAGAAAATGAGAATGATATAAAGAAAGTCCTTTTTTCTCATAAGAAAAGAAATACAAAACTTTCCCATGACTCTGAAGTCAAAGATACATTGGACAATGCTATTTTTGCATCAATCTTCTCCATGCGCATCAGTTCGCTCCATCAAATACCAGAAAAATCATCATCAGTTTTCCGATCAAAAAGAATAGTACCAACAAAATTTCTCAGGACATGGAATGAAATTTTAGCGGAAGTACAAGAAGACCTGATGATGTCGTATTAACAAGTATTTTCACAAAAGAAGAGATACGCTCTGCTGATAAGTACATAGCTAGGTTGAGGCAAGATTTCGACACAATTCACCGTCTTGATGCGACTGATTATACAATATGTGGGATGGCTGGTGTTTTATCAGCCGTTATTGATATTTTGCTCATTGGAATACCCCAAAAAACTGCAACAAGAGCATCTTTTTCAGAAACTTCCTGCCTACATTCATGGTATTTTTCGATAAAAATTCTGCCCCCTGAGAAAATTGAAGAATTTGAAGGCTAGCACAAAGTACCTTATGACAAGGTAAATGGATCAAATACTAAAGTTCGTATTGATGGATTGTCTTCTTGGTTTATCGTTTGCACTCTCTTGATGTGATCAATTTTAGGTTTTATCTGCAGGGTTTGATATTCTTCGAAGCAATTTGACTGCAATTGATTCTAATGGACGTATTATTCAACCAGTTTCCCATGAGGCAACAAAAGGCATGGGATTATTTGAAGCGATTGCACAAGTTTTCGGTCACATGAAGTCGGATGTGAATACATCAATGGAGTTACCAGCACCATTTATGTCATTGTTCGGTTTATTTACGGTTGGGAAATGTCGGTAAAAGCTTATGCAGACGTAGTAGAGGAATGTATGGAAGTGGATATGATTTTAGACACTTTTGTTCTGTAGTTGCACGATCTCCTCTATGTTAATAGAGGTTATAGTTCGGTTGTCTTTTGCCAGTAGAAGAATTAAAGATGGCTATAGTCTGTCTGAATCAGTACCTGTTTAAAGAGTCCCAGCGAGATACCTAAACTCAAACTATGCTTTTGTGTCGCATTCAATTTCACTGCTGTCAATGCTGGAAAGGTAGCATTTACCAAGAATCACATGGCTATAAATTATGCCCAATGGATGGCACAAAATATGGTATTTCTCATACCAAGTGGTGTTTATATGAAAAGCCACTGTTGAGAGATAAGTATCTTAATGGCATCCTTGATAGTGACTGGAATTATTTGGAAAAAGAGATGGCTAAGACATGGTGTGAATTCGCTGATGATGGACTTATCGTTTAATCTCCAAGCTGATATTTTCTTTGAAGGTAAGGAGTACTTCACCACAATAGCATCATTTTATTCTTTGTCTGAATTAACTTGAATGGTAGGACTAAGTGCCAATATACAGAAAAATTTCAACAATTGTGCTATCATATGTTACGTATAGTTTGCTTGATGTCATACCCAAAATTACTCAGATAATTGTTATGAATAGATCGGAGCAGCATAAATAGAAATTCTGTGATTGAAATTAAAGAGCACTGATACTCACCACTATAATTGCTGTGCTACTCCCATCATATGTAAACTCAAAAAACCAACATCCTGAGAGCTATTATCAAAGCAAATGGTGCAGTGATAATGAAGAATGAAGAATATCTCTTCCAGATTTAACTAGATGTGATTGCATTACCGATACACATGCAGTTGAAATAGAATTTGGCGCTAAATGGGCAGAGGGTATTGGACAATCGCTTTATTATTCAATTCAGACAGGCAATAGAGCTGGAATTGTATTAATATTGGAGAAAGACAAAGATTACAAGTATTGGATTCGATTAAATACAGTTATTGACAATTACAGACTTCCTATCGATACTTGGATAATTTCCTCCATAATTTCATATTATATCAAGAATATAAGGTTTATGAGTGAGTTTTAATGGTTTAATGATGAAATAGCCTCTTTGAATTGATTTTGAATAGCAATCTTCTAATAATTTTTTTGCATTTTCTAAAGTGGATCTATCATCAATATTCCTGCTAAGTTTACTCAATTGAATAGTGTATAACTTGTCAACATTTCTTAGGAAAGAATCAATCTTACATGCGTCTAAAATGTTTTCTGATAATTCTCTAATGAATCCTTGTTGAGTACCTGTTCTCTCTTTTGGTAATTGGCCTCATATTCATCTATTGTTTTGTTTAAATATGCAGTTTTTCGGTAGTAGATTTGCCAGATAAATCGAATAAAGCTAAAATTAAATTTAATTTATCTTGTATGTCTTTTCTAATTTTCCATAAGCTGTAACGTGTTTGATTGGTGAATACCTATTTGTCTTTATCACGGTCTTGAAGGAAGAAGAAGCGTGTCATGTAGATGAAATAATGCTATTAGTATTAGAGTTTGCGTTTAGCATATCATTATTAACACCTTGCTTGACAAGCAATTGCTTCAATACTGATTGTTGCAAGGTCAACTATTCTTTCGGAGGCGTATTGTCTCATTGCTTGAATTTCGTTTGTAGGTCGAAATAGTTTCTGTCAATATTTTATTTGACTGGTTATTTAAGTCTTCATATATAACATCAAGAGTTCTGACATTTTCTTTTTAGAAAATATATTATTTCTAATGACTTCAAATTGAAAATGGAGGGGGGGGGGGGGGGGGGGGATCTGTAGACAATTATTTAAATCCTAGTCTTTTAATATAGAATAGTTGTTCTAATTTTCTCAACGCAATATCATATTGTTGAGCAGATACAGTATTGCTTGTAAATGCTTTAATCTGGATACGTTTATTTTGTCTAGCAATATCAAGGTCGACTTTAAGGTAGTTTTTTAATTGAAAATAATTAAGTATTTTTTCATCTATTAAAAATAAATTTTCATCTAGAATAGTTATAGTTGCAAGAAAGTCATGATTAATTCCTATTTCTCTGCAGCTAGGAGTTTGTTTAGAAATTAACTTGGAATCATCTTTGTTGCTTGGGGATATTTTGTCGACTCTCTTTTTTTAGTTCAGCTAAATGTGACTTTAATGAAATATTTTCTTTTTTAAGTTTATCTATAAGTGTTATTGTTATTGATGATACTGTTGCTTCTTTTATGTCGTCAGTAAATCCTTTTGGTAATTGACAATTTTCGAATTTATTAGAGCTGCAGTTAATTCGATTTCCAATCTTGATTTATCCGAGCGGCCGCGGCAGTCAAGACATTCGCCCAGAAAGAACCCCACAAGATGATGAAGCCCTGGCCCAAGTCCGGCTCCAAGCTCGCGGTCGTCCACATGACCGGCAAGGACTTCTACGAAACCGAGACCTCGACCACCATGGACCAGGCCTGCGACGTCAAGATCGAGTTCGTCGATGGCCGACGGCAAGGTCACCGTGCTCAAGGACAAGCTCTCCCACTGCAGGCGGGCGAGGTCATCGACACCTCGGTGATGAACGTCGCTGCGCTGCGCGACTTCTACGCCGAGCAGATCGACGTGGCGAAGGAAGACGGTGTGCTGCTGTCGCTGCACCTCAAGGCGACGATGATGAAGATCTCCGATCCCATCATGTTCGGCCACTGCGTCTCGGTCTACTACAAGGACGCGCTCGACAAGCACGCCGCTGTCCTCAAGGAGATCGGCGCCAACGTCAACAACGGTCTCGCCGACGTGCTCGCCAAGCTCGACCGGCTGCCCGCCGACAAGAAGGCCGAGATCGAGGCCGACATCGACGGCGGTCTACAAGACCCGCCCGGCGCTGGCGATGGTCGACTCCCGCAAGGGCATCACCAACCTGCACGTGCCCAACAACATCATCGTCGACGCGTCCATGCCCAACGTGATTCGCGACGGCGGCAAGATGTGGAACGCGGACGACCAGCTGCAGGACTGCATCGCCATGGTGCCCGATCGCTGCTACGCGACGATGTACCAGGAAACGATCGCCGACTGCCAGGAGAACGGCCAGTTCGATCCGGCGACCATGGGCAGCGTCGCCAACGTCGGCCTCATGGCCCAGAAGGCCGAGGAGTACGGCTCCCACGACAAGACCTTCGAGGCCCCGGGCGAAGGCGTGATCCGCGTGGTCGACGCCTCGGGCGCCACGCTCCTGGAGCAGGAGGTCGCGGCGGGCGACATCTTCCGCATGTGCCAGGCCAAGGACGCCCCCATCCGCGACTGGGTCAAGCTCGCGGTGACGCGAGCACGGGCCACCGGCTCCCCGGCCATCTTCTGGCTCGACGAGCATCGTGGTCACGACGCCGAGATCATCAAGAAGGTCAAGAAGTACCTGCCCGAGCACGACACCGCGGGCCTCGACATTCGCATCATGACGCCCGTGGACGCGATGCGTTCTCCCTCGAGCGGGTCCGCAAGGGCGAGGACACCATCTCGGTCACCGGCAACGTGCTGCGCGACTACCTCACCGACCTTTTCCCGATCCTCGAGCTCGGCACCAGCGCCCGGATGCTATCCATCGTCCCGCTGCTCGAAGGCGGCGGCCTGTTCGAGACCGGCGCCGGCGGCTCGGCCCCCAAGCACGTGCAGCAGTTCCTCAAGGAGGGTCACCTGCGCTGGGACTCCCTCGGCGAGTACTGCGCGCTGGTGCCGTCGCTTCGAGATGATCGCCCAAAACACGGGCAACGCCCGGGCCGCCCTGCTGGGCGAGACCCTGGACGCGGCGGTGGGCATGTACCTGGAGAACGAGCGCTACCCGTCCCGCAAGGTCAACGAGATCGACAACCGCGGCAGCACGTTCTACCTGGCGATGTACTGGGCCCAGGCCCTGGCCGCGCAGGACAAGGACGCGGCGAGCTGAAGGCGCGCTTCACCCAGGTCGCGCGGAGCTCGAGGCGAACGAAGCCAAGATCATCGAGGAGCTCCTCGCCGCCCAGGGCAAGCCGGTCGACCTCGGTGGCTACTACCTGCCCGACGCCGGCGATCGCGACCAAGGCGATGCGTCCCGAGCCCGACCTTCAACGCCATCATCGCGGCCGTCCTCGGATTTGTTCTTGGACGACGTTGAAAAGACCGTCGGTGATCACGGGTTGCAGGATCAGGTAGTAGGTCCCGCGCTGTCCACCACCTCGAGATCGGTGCCCTGCGAGATCTGCGAAGCGAGGACGTCGCCGACGATGCGCTTGAACTCGACGACCTCGTCGAACTCCGGCACCACACTTTCCTTCTCCCGTTTGGCGAGCAGCCGACCGGTGGAGAACTCGTTGGCCGCGGCCGCGTCGTAGATCACCAGCGCGACCGTTCGGCTGGATCTTCGTGCGCCAGCGCGAGAAATCCGCGTCCGGACGCACCAGGGTGGTCTTGAATGTGCCCTTCTGCTTGTCGAGTTCGTCCGATCCTTCGGGCTCGTAACCGGCGACCGGACCGGCGGCCATCCCAGACCCGCCGAGCACGTCAGAACCAACATCGGGAATTGATCTTCTTCATCGTCCGATTCCTCCTCCTTCGAGACAACTCTAGCGATCGCACGAAAGCGACCGTAGAAGAAACGTTTCAACATTCAACAAGTTTCACCGTTTGGCAACATCTCGCTCCAACTCGGCCGCGGAGTGCACGGTACCACTACCACAGCGGTGCGGATGAATTACACAT
>CALNXU010000023.1:0-64040 GCA_942490695.1 Merismopediaceae cyanobacterium
GTGGTTTTGGCGATATCAATAAGCACTACATCGCCTTCGAATGGCAGCATTATGGGCTTCATTGTGATTAGCATGGATTTCTCTAGTAGATTTCTTCAAAAACAAGAAAATTGCGCAGGCTTCCCCGCCTCCAGCTGCAGAAGGCTGAAATTTAGACATACTGAACCCTTCGTCGTACTAGCCCGTATACACAGCCAATCACTTGCTCATACATTTTTGCTCTCATGCGAAACAGTTCTTTCGCGATACAATTAGTGTCACGAATTTTTCGCCACAGGCGATGGCACAGCCCTTCCGAAGGAAGATCGCCAATGGGTGCGGCTCTTTTCAGGTAAAGGGATTAAGTCGCTAACAATCTTTCAGGATCTTGAAACTTGGCGTTCGCGTTATCCAAATGCAAAAGGTTTGCCCTCAAAAAGGCTGTAATCATCACCCAAAAGCGATTGCAACACCTACAGTTTCAATGCGACATTTTTCTGATTGGTGTGATCGCCAACCCAATTACAGATATGGGGGATAAATTGGGGGATAAATTTTGGGGTCAGGGACAGCACATGATTCTCCGCTCTTTTCCTAGAAACCCTTGTGTGAGTCGAAGGCAGCCAGATCTTGAAATAAATATACTATATCGGGGCTTTGTAGCTTAGGAGTCTAGAAGAAATAACATGAACGTTTTCTCGTGCTGACAACGACCTGAATAGTTCAACTTATTTTTTCTAGCGTACTTAGTCTTAGCAACGGAAAAATTTTGGTTGCCTTTTTGAACTATCCCATTTAAGAGGGGGAGAGATAGCGAAGCTGTCATCAAAAATTCCTTGATCGCCACCGAAGCATTAGCTAAATAGTTCCACGCTAATTTTCACATTTATTTAAATTCTCCTAAGAGTTTAACTTCCGTTTCCATCTCCACATTGTGGTGGGCTGACACTTGCTCCCGGACGTAAAAAATCAAGTCGCGCACATCCTGAGCCTTAGCGTTATCGATATTCACAATAAAATTAGCGTGTTGTTGAGAAACTTCTGCCCCCCCGATACGAAAACTTTTTAATCCTAATCCTTCAATTAACTTGGCGGCGTATAAAGGTTTGGGATTACGAAATACACTGCCACAGCTCGGTTTATCGTAGGGTTGAGTGCTCTTACGGTGATGAAGATTGTGGGTCGTTTGCGTCATGACTTCATCTCGCGTAAACCCGGTCTCCAACTGGAACGTTGCTTCGATCACCACGCGGCAATCGCCTTGAAGAATAGAAGTACGGTAGGCAAACCCCAATTGCTCATTGGTCAAAACTTCTATGGAGCCATCCGGATGCATGACCTTGACACTTATCAAGGTTTGGGCAGTGCATTGGTTATGGGCCCCTGCATTCATCACGACGGCACCGCCCACCGTACCCGGAATGCCCACCGCCCACTCTAGGCCCCGCCAGCCTCGTTTCGCCGCCTGCCAGCCAATTTTAGCCACTGGCATTCCGGCTGCAACTGTAATAAGACCTCTGTCCTCGTCAAACTCACGACTCCGTAGATAGCGGGTGTTGATCACGAGACCGGGTAAACCATGATCGCTAATCAATAGATTGGAGCCGGCTCCTAGAATCATTAAAGGTATCTGCTGCGTGTTATACCAAGCCATGACTTCACAAAGCTGCCCAAAATCACGGGGGGTCGCATACCATTCTGCCGCCCCTCCGACGCGATAAGTCGTGCTGGGGGCGAGGGCAACTTGGGGCTGAATTTCTAAACCCCTTTGACCCAAGGGAATTGCCTCATAGGAACTGGGGGTGGGTCGGGTGGAGGGAGAAATAATCATGGTAAAGCCAGGACAAAGTTGGCAAAAAAAGCGTTGATATTATTTGACAAGCGTTAGGTGCAGGCAGCTAAGACCGACGAGATCTGTTGGTTCAAATTGCCCGCCCCCAAAAATAATGTCAAATCTCCTGCTTGTAATACCTGGGGTAAAAACTGGCTCAGATCTTCCAAATTCGCGTAATAAATGACATTGCTGTGGTGTTGGCTGACTGCGGTGGCCAAATCCTGACCCTGGATATTGTGATGGTTGGTCTCGCCGGCGCTGTAAATATCGGTCAAAACTACCAAATCGGCATCTTCAAATGCTGTGGCAAACTCCGCCAGAAAGGTGTGAGTTCGACTATAGCGATGGGGTTGAAAAACGGCAATAACCCGTTCGTATTTCCCATAGTTGACTTTCTGGCGGGCTGCCGCTAGGGTGGCCAGCAATTCTGAGGGGTGATGGGCATAATCATCGATGAAGGTAATCCCATTACAGGCCCCCTTATGTTCGAATCGACGTTTAGCTCCATTAAATTTGGCGATCGCCTGGGCAATGATCGAAAAATCCAACTCAAACAAGCGTGCCACTGCCACTGCGGCTAGGGCATTACTAATATTGTGGTCTCCGGGAACCCCGACTGTCATCGTTCCTAAGCACTGGTCACGCTCCCACACAGTTAGGTCACTACCATCGGCCTGATGCACAATATCCGTCGCGCGATAGTCAGCCTCAGGACGCCCCCGTAAGCTGTAGGTAATGGTGGGGGAAAAGTGTTTCCGAACGACGTCACAGTCGATGCAACCAATTAACTTTTGACAATGGGATTCAAACTGATGAAAAATATTAACCACTTCGTCTAGGGTTGCGTAATGATCCGGGTGATCTAATTCAATGTTGGTCACAATCCCAATTTCTGAGTGATGCTTGGTTAAGGAACCATCGGATTCGTCCACTTCCGCCACCAGATATTCTCCTGACCCTAAATAAGCATTGCCAGCCCAGGCATCCACTTCCCCTCCCACGATGATCGTTGGGTCTAGCCCCGCTTCCATTAAGACATAACCAATAAGGCTACTGGTTGTCGTTTTTCCGTGGGTACCAGCAACTCCAATCCCTTTGGATTCAGCAATCAGAGCCGCCAAAATGTCTGAGCGGTGAAAAACGGGACATCCCTTGGCGATCGCCGCTTGGTACTCAGCATTGGTTGAGTTAATCGCCGTTGAGCAAACCACCTGGGGTAATGCGGTTTGTTGAGGCTGCCCATCCAGATCAACGTTGGGGGGCTGGGGCGTTGCTTGCAGCGACTGGAAATAATCTAGATTCTCCGCAACTTGCTCGTGAAATATCTTTGCTCCGACGGATTCCAAACGTTCTGTAATGTGGGTAGTACATAGATCTGAACCCGATACCGGAAGATGACGCTTCGCTAGGATATAGGCGATCGCCGACATCCCGATGCCGCCAATGCCGACAAAATGGAAAGGGCGACCACTAAAATCTACATTGTCCACAGCGAAGCTCCTCGACAAGCCAAAACGTTGAGAAAAAATATTGAATTACCTAACGGTTAGCTGCGCCAACAATTAGGCGACATCATAGCAAAAAGCCACTCTCAAGAGATAGGCACAGCCTATTATCCCATGCCAAGCCTGACGTTATTGAATGTCAGAAAGATTCACCTGATTGTAATTGATCAACATTTAACCGCCATTACTCTCTCTGCTTCTGCCAAAATTTTGGATCGAAGTGCTCAATCAATAGGATATGATTGGTGTCATTAATTAACTTTTAAATGAACTGAACTAAACTTCTGAGGGCATATTTAACGTGATTAGAGTTGCAATTAATGGATTTGGTCGTATCGGGCGTAACTTTCTCCGTTGTTGGCTAGGACGTACAGACAGTCAGCTGGAAGTAGTGGGCATTAATGACACTTCCGACCCCAGAACCAACGCCCATCTACTGCGTTACGACTCTATGCTGGGCAAGTTGGACGCTGACATTAGCGCTGACGAAAACTCCATCACGGTTAATGGCAAAACAATCAAATGTGTTTCCGACCGTAACCCCCTTAATCTTCCTTGGGCGGAGTGGAATGTTGATTTAATCATTGAATCAACAGGCGTATTTGTGAACCATGAAGGAGCCACTAAACATATTGCGGCAGGTGCAAAAAAGGTCTTAATTACTGCCCCCGGAAAGGGGACAAATATTGGTACTTATGTCGTAGGTGTAAATGCGGATGACTATACCCACGATAGTTATGACGTTGTCAGTAACGCCAGTTGTACCACCAACTGTTTAGCCCCCGTTGCTAAAATCATCAATGATAATTTTGGGATTATCAAAGGAACCATGACCACCACCCACAGTTATACGGGTGACCAACGGATTTTAGATGCCAGCCATCGGGATCTCCGGCGGGCAAGGGCCGCCGCGGTAAATATTGTGCCCACTTCTACCGGGGCGGCAAAGGCTGTTGCACTAGTTATTCCAGAATTACAAGGTAAACTAAACGGAATCGCCCTCCGTGTTCCCACGCCCAATGTGTCCGTTGTGGATTTGGTCGTACAAGTAGAAAAAGGTGCACTGACTGAACAAGTAAATACTGTCTTTAAAGAAGCGTCTGAGACCACCTTTAAGGGCATTCTAGACTACACTGATCTGCCCCTTGTATCGAGCGATTTCCGGGGAACCAACTGTTCCTCCACTATTGATGGTAGCCTGACCATGGTAATGGGAGGAGACATGATTAAAGTGATTGCCTGGTATGACAATGAGTGGGGATATTCTCAGCGGGTTGTTGATTTAGCTGAAATTGTAGCGAAACGCTGGGCTTAGTCCTTGAGCCTTCATTGCGGTCAACCCTCCTGTGGGATAGCTGGCAGCTAATCGATTAAATCCTAGTTAACCAGAAAGAACAGGCTGATTAAACCCTATCGGCCTGTTTTTTACTGCTTATCCTCAGTTTGATTCATATTAATGTCGAGTTGAATGCACTTAGTATAAAAGAACTACAACTTTACCTGCTATTATTTATGCCTAAACGCATCAGCATCCTCCCCTCATCTCACCATTGACGCCCTAGAACAACGCTACCGTCAGGCAAACGAACCTATTGAACATTCACACTATCAAATCATCTGGTTATTAGCTCAAGGTCGTACTGCCGAGGAAGTAGCCGCTGCGACTGGTTATAGTACATCCTTGGATTTATGAACTAGTTCGCAGCGCCAATCGCATTGGCGCAGCCACATTAGGAGATTGACGTCATCCAAAACCGAGGTGCGGCAACTCTTCTCAATGATGTGCAACAGGCTCAATTATTGGAAGCCCTCAGAGAAGAGCCTAGCATTAGCCGTAGTTATAATTTTGAATCTTCGTCCCATCTTTCAAACTGCGTTTTCTCTTCTTTCTCGTTTTCGGATTTCTGCATCGTGGGCATTTTGTCTAATAAATCCTTAACTTTGTTCTATTTTACTCCTTTTACAGACCAGTGCCGGGATGCTCACTGACGGACACATCTTTTAGTTCATTTAAAAGTACAAAAGGCTGAAACACTTATCCAGTAAAGTTTTTAATCTAATCCGCTTATTGAGAGTCTCGCTCTCTACCGATTCTCGGAAGTCAGTGGTGAAGGGAATTCTAAGTGAATTTTCTCATTAGAGCAATAACTTTAGCCTTATTCTTAGAATCCAGTCTTAGCGAGGCTTTCAACTACTTGTGTCCGTCACTGAGGCCAGGATGTGCATTTGTGACTTTACTTGCCATCATGGATTTGATCATTTTTAACGACTTTGTCGGAATCACAACTGGGGCAGAGGATTGTTGACATCGAGAATCTCAGAAAACGAACTTATCGCTATTTTTACAGCTAGACGGCTACCCTAAATCCTTTTATTCTCCCATGTTTACATTCCTTTAAAAACAGGAACTTTCAATAATTTTAGCTATGGGTGCTTAACCGCATTTAGATTTAGATCGATACAGAAAAATCTTTAAGCCTCATTGTATAGCAAGACACATTTTTAGTTTACAATTATTGATTAGATTATAGAAACTTAAATTTTCTTAAATTACTCTTTACACTAAGAGTAATTTCTCCCAGGACGTTCTTGAGAAGTTTACCGAGACCAAGGGGAAGTGCCGTTTTAAGCACTTTCGTCAAAAATAAAACCTATTCCCCATTCAATGAAGAATGTAGCAAGACTTTTAAAGCATACTCTCCATCTATATTGATTCCCTTGAAAATGGAACACTAGTTAGTGGCATGTCTTTTTCGTGCCGCTTCTCCTATAAGTACCTAGACAGAATTAATTACACAAAATTAAGGCTGAAAGCCATGCATCGCGTCAAACCAGTGTGTAAATATTTTTGTCCGATCACTTATTAGCTAAGCTATCTTCTTTTTTGATGACAACAAAATTGTTCCAAAATTAAGTCAATCAACTATGACCACTAAAAGCTTTATGAGTTATCTCATTCTGAAGAAAAACTATGGCTATAGTTACTCCCATTCATTCGACTAAAAGTTTTACTCATACCGACTTTGTCTGCCCCAGGAGCAAAAAGAGCAGCCCACCAACTCAACCCATCAAATTATCTATATCTCCAAAAAATAAGCTACGTATTGTCCTCTATTCTCACGACACAATGGGCTTAGGGCACAAACGACGCAATCTATTAATTGCGCAAACATTAGGTGTTTCGGCACCTTCTGCCAATATTCTAATGATTAGTGGCATGGGAGATGCCAATCAGTTATCGACTTCCTCGGGAATTGATTATTTAACCTTACCTGCTTTGTATAAAACTAAAGATGGTCAATATCAAGCTCGGCGCCTAGGCTTATCTTTAGATGAAATTATTGCTCTACGGTCGCAGATTATTAAAACAACCTTACAAAACTTTAAACCAGATATATTTATTGTCGATAACGTACCGAGGGGGGCAATGGGTGAGCTGGATGCAAGTTTGCAATATTTAAAAACCCAAACTAAAACTCAATGTATCTTGGGCTTGAGAGATATCCTAGACGAATCTGAAGTAATTCGTCGTAGTTGGCAACAGAAAAACCATGAAGAGACGATTCGTCATTATTATGATGCTGTTTGGGTTTACGGAGATCAAAAAGTCTATGACTCGATTAAAGAATATGCCTTTAGCTCGGATATCACCAAGAAACTTTATTACACAGGCTATCTCAATCAACGTCTTCGCTTACAATTTGCCCAGCAACAAGAATTGAAATCAATTTTCAAATCACCCTCAAAACGTTTGGCATTATGTATGTTAGGAGGAGGTCAAGATGGTGGTAATCTAGCTCTTGCTTTCGCCCAAAGTAAATTTCCAGCTAATACCCATGGCATTATTGTTACCGGGCCAATGATGCCAGAAGAGATTTATCAGCAAGTGAAAAGCTATGCTCAGAGGCGATCAGACTTGTCGGTTTTACAATATGTAGAGGAACCTGCCTTTTTACTGGAAGAAGCTGAGTGGGTAATCTCGATGGGAGGATACAATACCACCTGTGAAATTCTCTCTTTAGAAAAACGAGCCTTAGTTATTCCCCGAGTAAAGCCTAGAAAAGAACAATTAATTCGAGCCCAACTGCTACAAAAAATGGGCTGGATTGATATGTTACATCCAGATAACTTAAATCCTCAAACTCTCAGTAAATGGTTACATCAAGAAAAGTTAACTCCTGACAATAAAGAAAAAATTGACCTCCAAGGATTAGAACGAATTCCCAATCTTCTCGCCACCATGTTGCAACAATTATCCTAGATACGTTATTTACCAAACTTAAATCAATTCATATTTCCACGAATTTTATTAGTTATGAACCAATCAGCAATCAAAGTTGGTTATGTGCTCAAACGTTATCCTCGCTATTCAGAAACTTTTGTAGTCAATGAAATTTTAGCCCATGAAGCCGTAGGGTTAGATATAGAAATTTTTGCCTTGCGCCCTCCTTGCGATACTCATTTTCAGAATATTATCTCTAAGGTGCGAGCTTCGGTAAGTTATGTCCCAAAACCAATCCAAAGCCAAATCAGTCAATTTATTCAAAGCACTTCACCAACCCCTGCAAGTTATTTTTGGGCACAACTACAAGAAACCGCTGTCGTTATTCCCGATTTTTGGTCAAAATTAGCCTCGGCAATGGGAGAAAAAACTACCGTTGTCTATCAAGCAGCTTGGTTAGCCAAAGCAATAATTCAACGTCAGGTTACCCATTTACATGCTCATTTTGGTTCTGTTGCCACCAGCGTAGCTCGTTTAGCTGCCCACTTTGCCGATATTCCTTATACTTTCACTGCCCATGCCAAGGATATTTTTCATAATAGTGTTGATAGTGAAGATATGAGTAGGAAAATTAAAGACAGCCGAGCAGTAATTACAGTTAGTGACTATAACGTTAACTATCTACAGGAAGTTTGTGGACAAGTCGCCGATAAAGTTCAACGGATTTACAATGGTTTGGACCTAACTCAATTCGATTATCAATCTCCTCATCATCGTCCCCCTCGAATTTTATTCGTCGGCAGATTGGTAGAAAAAAAAGGACTACCAATCTTAATTAAAGCTTGTGCTTTATTGCAACAATGGGGAGTTGAATTTGGTTGCCAAATTGTCGGTATAGGGGAATTAGCTGGTCAATTAAGCAGTCAGATTCACCAACATCAATTGACTGATAAAATTAGCCTCTTGGGTGCTTGTCCTCAAAACAAAGTATTTAAGCTAATGCAACAAGCTTCAGTATTTACGGCACCTTATATTATTGGTAAAGACGGCAACCGAGATGGATTACCCACAGTACTTTTGGAAGCCATGGCTTTAGGTACACCTTGTGTCGCTACCGATGTTACTGGTATTCCCGAATTGATTCGCCATGGACAAACGGGGTTAATTGTAGCTCAAGAAGATGAGTTAGCTTTAGCTAAGGCTTTACAAAAATTACTCCAAGATTCTGCTTTACGAGTCAGCATAGCGACATCTGCTCGCCAGTTAATAGAAGCCGAATTTGATGTTCAAATAAATAGCAGATTATTACGACAAATGTTTGAGAAATTTTCTTCTTCATCAAAATCATGTGCCTCTTCAACTTCTTCAAGTTCGATCAAAATGGGTGAGCTTAGAGACGTTAAGTTTGCCGTTTAGGCAGATTAAAAGATAGCTTGACTAATGAACAAAAAATGAGTTACTTATTCAATCAAATAGTAAATCTAAGTTAAATCCGCCTTACCTCGATTTTTGATTTTCCACTTTCAATTCTCATTAATCAATCAACTCAATTAATAATTATGAACCTACTTAATTATGGAGGTATGAATTTGTGAAAGTTGCCTACGTTTGTGCTGATCCCGGAATTCCTATCTTTGGGCAAAAAGGCTGTTCTATTCATGTGCAAGAAATTATTCGCTCTTTATTAAACAAACAAGCTCAAGTTTCTTTATTTACGACTCGTCTAGGTGGAGAAATCCCCCTAGAATTTGAACTTGTAAAAGTTTATCAATTACCTCCGATCCCCAAAGTGGAAACTGCAATTCGGGAAAAGATTGCCTATTCGATTAACCCTGATTTAGAAGTTGAGTTAACTTCAGCCCATCCCTTTGATTTTGTTTATGAGCGTTATTCCTTATGGAGTTACAGGGGGATGGAATATGCTAAAAAAAATGGTATTCCTGGGATATTAGAAGTAAATGCTCCTTTGATTCTAGAGCAAGATCAACATCGGGGTTTAATTAATCGCTCTCAAGCAGAAGAAGTAGCTAACAGAGTATTTAATTCGGCGACTTATATTATCGCTGTTTCCCAAGCAATCAAAGATTATGTGAGTCAATATGTCACTGATAAGAACAAAATTAAAGTGATTCCCAATGGAGTGAATGCCCAGCGTTTTAGCCACAGTATGTCAGAGAACAAAATTGATCATGATTTCACGGTGGGTTTTGTTGGTACTTTGAAACCTTGGCACGGCTTATCAGCTTTAATTAAGAGTTTTTCTCAGTTTTATCATCGTTTTCCTCAAAGTCGTCTGTTAATTGTGGGAGACGGTAAACAGCGTGACTTTCTCAATCAACAAATTGCGGAACACCATCTGGAGTCAGCGGTGGTTTTAACTGGTGCAGTTGCTCCTGACATGATTCCCTATTACTTAAGCCAAATGAATGTAGCCGTTGCTCCTTATCCTCCTAGTAACAATTTTTATTTTTCACCCCTCAAAGTTTATGAATATATGGCGGCGGGTTTACCTGTGATTGCCAGTAATATTGGTCAAATAACCCAAATTATCGATGATGAGGTTAACGGTTTACTGTGTCCTGCTGGGGATGTAACCGCTTTAGTTAGAGCTTTAGAGCGATTATTGCGATCGCCTGCACTATGTCGTCAACTCGGAGATTCTGCCCGTCAAAAAATCTTAACTAATCATACATGGGAACAGGTTACACAACAGATTTTGTCTCTGATTGAACCACAAACTGTTATTAGTCGTTAACTATCTTGTCTTTATTATTCACCAAATAGTTTAGCAATATTCTTTTTAAGAGTGTGTTTGAAAAGTTTTGCTGAATCCCTTATTTGATGGGGGATAGAGCCTGTTTTTAGCAAAAGTGCTCAAATCCTTGCCCAGCCTGGGTTTCGATGGACTTTTCAAACACGTTCTAAGGAATACAAGATTAATTATTATCTGTCCTTTGTTATTCGTAAATCCGTTCTTCCTCTTCCCTCCTGGCTTATCTCTTGGTGAGCTACCAGGTGCGTCTTTCACCAACGCGGGGTCTGACCGCTGCCCCCTGCCACCTGCCTACTATTAACCCATCATTACAAACTCAACGGAGCAGTATTTTTATAATGAATCAAAAGCGATCGCTGCAACAAGCTTTACCTATTCTACTAACTATTTTACAGCGATTTTCACCGTACTTATACCAACAAAAATCTTGGCTCATCTTAGCCACAGTAACTATAATTACTGATGTCTTGCTCAGAATTTTAGAACCTTTACCACTCAAATTAGTTTTTGACTATGTATTAACGGAAAATCCTCCTACTCTCCCTCTGTTAGCTCCAATTTCTCCTTTGTGGTTATTAACTTTGAGTGCTTGGTCAATACTTCTGTTAACCCTCTTAAGGGCCTTAGCCGCCTATTGGAGTACAACTTCTCTTGCTCTGGTGAGCAGCCGAGTCATGACCCAAATAAGGGAACAACTATATTGTCATTTACAGCGACTATCTTTGAGCTATCACAATCAAGCCAGAAGTGGTGATTTAATTGTGCGGGTGAGTAGTGATGCCAATCGTCTCCAAGAAATTTTACTCACAGCAACCCTACCTTTAATTGTCAGTATTTTAACTTTATTAACCACTATTGGGGCTATGCTCTGGATTGATGCGAAGTTAACCTTGCTGGCTTTACTAACATTACCTTTATTTACTTTCGCCGCTAATCGTTTGAGCCAAAAAATCCAAGCCTCATCCTTACAACAACGTCAACAGGAAGGATTAGTCGCCGCTACCGTCGCTGAAGCCATTGGAGCAATTAAACTGATTCAAGCCCTTTCTCTAGAAAATGCTTTTGCTCGGATTTTTGCCCGTCAAAATCGAGCTAGTTTTCGTCAAAATGTGGAAACTCAGCGTTTATCAGCAACCTTAGAGCGAACAGTAGATGCAGTGATTGCTTTAGGTATGGCTCTTGTATTGTGGTATGGTTCATGGCTAGTTTTGAACGATACTTTAACCGCAGGGGATATGATTGTTTTTTTGACCTATTTAAAAAATGCCTTTAAACCTGTCCAGAATTTTGCTAAATATACAGGGCGTTTAGCCAAAGCCTCAGCTTCAGGGGAAAGAATTTTAAATATTTTAGAGCAAATTCCCGAAATACAGGATCTACCATCGGCGAAAAATGCGCCTCCGTTGCGAGGAGAGGTTACTTTTGCCAATATCAGTTTTGCTTATCCAAAAAGAAGCAAATTACTGCATCAGGTTAATTTTACAGTTAAATCAGGTCAATTTGTGGTGATTACAGGTCTTTCTGGGAGCGGGAAATCCACTTTGATGAATTTATTACTGCGTCTTTATGATCCTACTTCTGGTGGTATTTTAATTGATGGACAAGACATTCGTAACTATACCATTGCTTCTTTGCGATCGCAGATGAGCGTCGTCTTACAAGAAAGTCTTTTGTTTGGGGCGACTATTAGGGAAAATATTGCTTATGGGAAAGAACAAGTAAGTGATGCTGAGATTATGAGGGCAATTCATCTGGCGAATCTTGATAACTTTATTAGCAGTTTACCCCAAGGATTAGATACTATTTTAGGCGAAAAGGGAGCGACCTTATCAGGAGGGCAACGACAAAGAATTGCGATCGCACGAGCGGCTATTCGCCAAACATCTATCTTGATTTTAGATGAACCAACAACGGGATTAGATCGGGAAAATGAATTAGCCGTAGTTGACGCATTAGCTAAATTGGCTCAAGGAAGAACTACTTTTTTAGTTACTCATGATCTTTCTTGGGCAAATCGTGCTGATATGGTTATTTACCTGGAAAATGGTGAAATTACCGAGCAGGGATATCACTGGGATTTAATTCGCCAAAATGGGCGTTACGCCCAACTGTATCGTCAAGGAAGAGAAGTAATAAGTAATAAATAATAAATAATAAGTTTTTATTTTCTAATGATGACATTTTTTTTACTAAATATAAGATAAAAATTATCACAAATGACTTGTATCGTTATAGATCCATATCAAATAACCCAAGATGATAAAATGCCTTTTTTAGAAGAGGTAATTTGCCCTGAAAAAGTCAAAATATTTTTTGAAGATAATATCAATTTAATAACTAATAAATATCAACTTTTAGCTATAAATGTCATTCGCTATAAACCGCGAAAACGTTGTTTAATTGAATATCATTTTCAAAGAGAAAAACCTTTAGTTATCATAGGTAAAATTAGGGCGAAAGGAATAGATCTAAAAAGTCATGAAATCCAAAAACAACTTTGGGAACATGATTTTCACGACCACAGTTGCGATGGTATCAGTGTACCTGAGCCCCTCGGTATTATTTCCCAATGGCATATGTGGGTACAAAAAAAAGTTCCAGGGCAGGTTGCTTTTTCTGGATTATCCACTAATAAAGGTATTGAGATCAGTCGCAAAATTGCTCATGTTGCTCATAAATTACATCAAGTGAACCTTCCTTGTGATCGCTCTCATACTATCACTGAAGAATTAAATATTCTCCAACAAAAATTACCTCGAGTATGTCAAAATTATCCCCATTGGCACTCTCGTATTGAATCACTTTTAACTAAATGTAAAACTTTGGCTGATTTTTTTTGTGAGCATTCTTTGATCGGAATTCACCGGGACTTTTATGGCGATCAAATAATTGTTTATAAAAATCGTTTTTATCTACTTGATTTAGATTTATATTGTCAGGGTAATCCCTGTTTGGATATTGGTAATTTTATTGCTCATATTACTGAATATAGTATCCGTAAATTTGGGAAATTCGACGCGCTCAAAGATCGAGAAAATATTCTTAAAAAAGAATTTTTATATCTCATGACAAATTATAAGAATAATTATTTTATATCTGGCGACAAAAAAGATAAAGTTATAACTCTTAATCGGGAAATCACTATTTATAAGATCTTGACTTTGGTACGGCACATTTATATTAGTAATTTATTGCCAGAACGTCGTCCCTACACTGAAACTTTACTAAATTTATGCGAGAAACAATTAGAAAGTTTTTTCTTTTAAATATGATAAATTATCATTTATTTTTTTTACTATTCGTTGTTATTGTAAAGTTGATATTCAATGATTTAAAATCTGTTCAATCTCTGCCAATTACCAATGTCCAAAATTTAAAAAAAGTCAATTATACTTTCCCATCTATTTCTAGTGTAGACTTCAAAAAAACAAATATTAAATTCGATAACAGCGAATTATCAGTACAAATCTTACATGAGATTAATAATCGCTACGACTGTTTAGCAGAAGAATTAATTGTCAATTTATTAATCACAACTATTGATTATGATTATGATCATCTTACTTATTTATGGCATACATGTTTGCAAAATATTGCTCGTCAAAGAAAACCATTAAAGGCAGAAATACTGAGCAGTATCAAGCAATTACAGCAAGATTTTCTCCTTTCTCTCAATCCATTATCAACGAATATTGAACAATTGGAAAATCGAGTTCACGATTTAGAAACGGTAAATTCAGGAAGACATTTAACCTTAGAAGGAGAAGCTATTATTGCTCCAATTGGAGTTGAGCAGAATGAAAATAATATATCTAATTTTGTTCTTGGTACTCGTTTACGCATGAATTTCATGACAAGTTTTAGTGATAATGATGAGTTAAATTTTCGTTTGCAGGGACGTAATATTCCAGAATTAGAAGAAGTTACGGGGAGTAAAATGGCTAATTTAGGATTTGATGGTGAAGATGAAGGAGATGTCGAAATAGATGAAATTACGTATATATATACTCCAAGCAAAAACAGTGCATTTGGGGTATATTTTTTGGGGGCGGGTTTAGGAGATTTAATTCCTACGGTCAACAGTCTTTTTAGTAGTAGCGGTGAGGGCGCCATTTCTACTTTCGGAAGAGAGAATCCTATTCGTCGAATAGTGGAAGGAGGAGCTATTTCTTGGTCAAAAAATTTGGGAGATATTTTTAATCTTACTGTTGGTTATGTCGATGAAGGTAGTAATCGTAGTGATCAAGGATTATTTCAAAATTCCTATGGCCTGATTTCTCAGTTAACTTTTGCTGATGACCAAAGACTCAGTTGGAGCTTAACTTATGGCTATATTAAAAATAAAATTGGAACAGGAACAGGAAGTATGATTGCTGAAAATCCTTTCGGAGATATCGATAATACGCTTGCGCATAGCTATGGAGGGGAACTATCTTATTGGCTACAACCACAGGTCAATTTAGGGGCAAGAGTTGGTTGGATTCAAGCCCGTAGCAAGGAGCCATCTGGTACCTATCAAGCTGATATTTTTACCTGGGCATTCATGTTAGGAATAGAAGATTTATTCCGAGAAAATAGTTTATTAGGAATCATTTGGGGACAACCCCCTAAAGTTCTCCAGAATACATTAGGAAAGGATTTTGAAGATCCCGATACTTCTCATCATTTCGAAGTTTTTTATCGTTGGGAGCCAGTTGACAACATAACTATTACTCCAGGTTTCTTTCTGGTTCTCAATCCAGAGCATAGTAACCAATTAGGGTCTATTTTTGTTGGCACAATTCGCACAACTTTTGAATTTTGAATATATTTTTTTGAATAAGTAATAATATTAAATCCTTTAAATTACCTACACTTGTGATCCTATCAGAATAGTTTCTTCGATGATTATTTCTGCGGGTACTTTACCAGGATTAGCATGACTATTTTATGAATGAGCATAACAAGAGTATATTTTTGGAGAAGTAGAATTCTGGCTTAATATTTAACTTGGACTTACGCAAAATCCATAAGCCAAAGGCTCCTAACAGAGGCATAATTCACTAAAGTCGATGTGTAGGGCAATCGCGTTTTATCGAGCGAGAACCTTGAGTAGATAATCGTTATCCCATCCAGCTTGCAATCGCCGATTGTGAATTGAATGTCTACTTTGTTGGTTTTCTCTTGATTTAACAGGCTTAAGGCGAGGTGCCTGAGCAGAGCGAAGTTCTCGTCTGCATGTCCCTTACGAATACGACACTCATCTTCTCGAAAGGCAACGTCTAAAACCCAGTGCAGTGAATTTTCGATACTCCAATGAGTACGTATAGCTTTCGCTAAGCACTCCGCCTTAGAACGTGTTTGAAAAGTCCATCGAAACTCAGGCTGGGCAAGGATTTGAGCACTTTTGCTAAAAACAGGCTCTATCCCCCATCAAATAAGGGATTCAGCAAAACTTTTCAAACACACTCTTATTTTTCATTTGGTGAAAGTATTCCGTATCGCGAAAGAACTGTTTCGCATGAGAGCAAAAATGTATGAGCAAGTGATTGGCTGTGTCTGCGGGCTAGTACGACTAAGGAAGGGGGCAGTATGTCTAAATTTCAGCCTTCTGCAACTGGAGGCGGGGAAGCCTGCGCAATTTTCTTGTTTTTGAAGAAGTCTAGTGGCTAAATCTCACATTGAATCAATTCTCAATGCCCGACACAAGAAGAGTCGAAAAATGCCCTGGACTCGAGAGGGAGCCCATAAAGTCCTGCAAATCCGAGGGATGATTGCGAACAATGAGTAGAGAGATAGATGGCAATTAGCTGTCCTATCAGCACTCAAAGTAGCTTCCTAAAACACCATTTAGGCTGCGAATCTATCCCACTCTCTATGAATCTGGTCAGCAGAGCAAAACATCAGCGGTCTTTGGGCAGTAATACCTGCCAGGTCGAGGGAATTAAATCAGCAAAATATGCCTCTAGCTGTCGAAAGCGCCGTTGATAAACGACGCCACCGGCAATAATGGCTAGCCCCAAGCCAGAAAGGATGAACGGAAACAGCAACGAATCTGCGAATACTTGAAAAGCAAGGTAGCTGAGATAGCCGAATACACCAATGCCACCAAATACCATAAACAGCCGTCGTTTAAGGATCATAGAGCAGGCCATTAGCGCCAGGTTAATCAGACAATACAGCAGACGATGCCACTCCGTATCTTCTCCGGTAAACGGGAGGCTAAACCAGAAGCTCATGAGCCCAAATAAATAGAGCCAAAAAGCATAATCCCCTCCGGTACGACGGCAACGGAGATCAATGATGTAGGCGATCGCCAAACAAATGATCCCAAACCAGAGGGTAACGAGGGCGCGGGTTCTAAATTCAACGTCCGCCCCATATAGCAGGGGGGCAATGTCCATGGACAGATACCACCAGCAAAAGGCCAATGGAAATGTGAGGAAGGGAAAACGATAAATTTTCAGCGCCAATAAACTCATGGCGATCGTCCCGACTTCCATCAAAAACCAACTTCCTTTGATCCAGGTATAGAAATTTTGGTAAATGCCGGGATCTCCCTGTTGCCAAAACCCAAACCCCCGCTGCAAGCCATAAATAGCCAAGGGGGTCATCCAGACCGCGACAGTAATTAGGAGTCCACCAGGAATGGGTAAATTTTGCTGAAAAAAAAGCCAATGCCCCACTAATGTCAGGACGACCCCATAAATCACCGCAATCCCAAATATTCCCCAACCTCCCAATGTCTCCCAGGCGATCGTGGCCAAAAATCCCATTGCGGCAATGACAATTAGTGCCCCGAAATAATAGGCAACATTAGCCACATCAAAACGGACTGAATTAGCTGTTGGGGAAGTTGTCCGATTCTGGAAATCTGTCGCCGATTTTTGGGTAAGCCAAAATTGCCAAAGTTGCTCTGCTTGTTCTTGCGTGAGATGGCCATGATCCACCGCTAAATCGAGATCTGCTTGCTCAATCTCCATAGTGACCTATTAAATTTCCTCTCCACCCTAGCAGCCATATCATGCTATCGCTGCAGTCTTCGCCAAAGGGTTTTGACTCCTGAAAAACCATTCCAGATTAGGCAAGTCCTTGAGGTGAGTTTTCTCTCCAAAACTTCCGTTTAGGCTATATCAGCTCCGAGAAAAGAATCAACCCAACAAAAAATGACCTCCAATCCAATAGAATTGAAGGCCGCTTAAATTAGGCAAATATTGCAAGTCTTTTGGGCATCAAAGACACGTTAGAACTTGAAGGTGGTCCGTAGAACCCCAACCCAGATGCTGTCATTGTTGCCATTAGCTTCAGGATTCAAGATGACATAGGCCCCTGGCGTAATTTGAATATTGTCGGTGATCGGGAATTTGTATTGGGCTTCGATGATGTAGGGCGCATTCCGATCATTACTAATGAGATCGCCGTTAAGACTTGCCGCATAGGGAGCATAGGGCATTAATCCGCCACTGATGGAAGCAACCGCTCCCTCCTTAAAGACATCGATAACAGAAAAGGCGGCATTCCATGTCCAGAGGTCAGCCCCGAGACCATCACGCTGTACCCCATCCCCATCGCGACCTTGGGCTCTGGCACTCCCATAGCCAAACCACCCTGACAAATTAAATTTTTCAGTGATTTGCCAACTGGCTTGTAAATTATAGGTATCACGGGTTGTTGGTGCATCATAAAACGGATCAGAGGCAATACGACTACCCGTACTTCCCGTGAGGTTGGCATCACCAGCAGTAAAGTAGGAATGCAAGTAGGAAATACCAAACCCAAAGTTTTCCCAGGGGTCAAAGTTTAGCTGTGTCCCAGCGGAGAAGCTGCCGTTAAACAGACCTTCCCCTGGCGTCGGGTCGTTGGCATTACCCGCCAGATAAGCAATATTCCATTTAAACCAGTCATTGAACTTGTAGGATGTTGCAATCCCAGCCCCTTCTGGACCCCGGTTAATGAAGGAACTGTAGCGACTAAAGCGACTTAACGCCCCTGTATCACCACTGGCGAGATAGGGGTTGTAGGTCTCAAACACATCATCTAATGCCAGCCCCGTACCCCCGACATAGTTGGTGAAGTTACCCAGGGGAAAGCGGTAAAAAACTTTATTGAGTTCCACGTCATTGTCTGCCCGACTGGAACCGTCGAAGGCAAAACGAGTCATATTTGTCCCGGTTGCATCACGCAAGCGGGGAACACTGGAGGCTTGGAGTCGCGTCCGTAATCGATCTTTTCCAGTAAAGCTTGTGTCGAAGTTAAGGCGAACCCGATTAGAAAGGGTCGCGTTTTCCGACACATAATCCGGCCTGTCGGCACCAAAATTATCAACATTATCCTGCTGACGCCAGTCGATCGCCTGTTGACCCCCCCAAGCGTTTGCCAACGCGAATACCGTGACCCCATTCAATTTAGTTGTGGTCGAAAACTGATGATCTTCGAGATATGCCACACGGGTTTCAAGGTTACCCACCCGAGCGCCTAAGGAAGCCAGCTCCTGCTCAAACTCCTGCATTAAGCGCTTGAGCTTATCAATATCCTCACGCAATACAGCCACATTCTCTTGGATGAGTCGCTCCATGACATTCATGCAGGCATTTAACCCTGCGGCAAACTCATTCCGAGAGAGTGCACGATTACCCCGGAATGTCCGGTCAGGATAGCCGACGATACAGCCATAACGTTCAACCAGGCTTTTCAAAGCCTCATAAGCCCAGGCATCAGGCTGCACGTCTCTGAGTTCAGACACACTGGTAACTTGGGACATCCCCGCATCACTAGCAGAATTCGCATTAAAGGTTTTCGCGTCACGACGACGACGCATTAACTCCAAGGAGTTGCTTGGCGCATCCAACTTAGAGAAAGAGGCTGCGGTACCGAAATCACCGTCAGGAGACGCATTGACGCCTGTGGCAATTAACAGTGAGCTACTAAAAGCAAGCGGAAACATTTTCCGCAGTTGATTTCTTAAACCACTCATAACATTAATCCTCACACCATGGATTAGGAAAGAATTTAATTGATCAAAAAAGGAAAATAAAGAGTCTGGACTTGCTTGAGAAGCATTAGCTATCTAAACTCAACAAAGGGTTCTTCCATTGGTAATTTTAACATCATTTATGGCAAACAACACTTAGGGTACCTAATCTGCTCATCATCCTCGACAGACCACTCTGTAGTGCCTGCCAGCTAAGCTTTACTGCCATGTGTTCCTGTTGAGTATCTAATTCTTATAGATAACTATTTCAAATCTATAGAATGATTTCTTTTTGGATTGCCATATATATTAAACTTCTCTTAACCTTGCAGCCCCAATACGATGATTTCTATCAATTATATAAATAAGATTAATATTTATTTAAATCATTGAAGCAATAGAAACAACGGCATAAACAATTTGCCCTTAGCGCATCATTAATAGAACTAATGTTTTGCTGGCTCAGGATTCCTCTTATTTTTATGTAAGTGAATATTTGGAGGAAGTTCCCTGTTGATGAGAAAGACGGCAATTCTCAAGATGTGCTGGGACCGTGGACTGCGTGGGTCATGAATCTGCTCAAGAGGTGATTTGAACTTCGTCATGGCCGGGGCCCTCATCGGAAAATGCGACTCAGGCTTACTATGACCAACCTATCCTAGGCTCTTTCAATAACTCCAGCACCAATTATCGAATTATGCGTTCGTTCGTCCTGTTGCTATAGTTAAGCTGATTAACCTGTTTTCCCATTCCTTGCTACTGTTTTCTGGTTCTGAATCCATGCGCATCTTAGCCCTGGTCCCTGGTGGGATCACTGAACAAATATTCTTTTTTCCGACCCTCACCAGTTTGAAGAAGCAGTATCCCCAAGGGGTGATTGATGTCATTGTGGAGCCGAGGGCTAAGTCCGCCTATCGTCTTTGTTCCCAGGTGAATGAAGTCCTGACATTTAATTACCGTGATCGCAATGGTTTGGCGGATTTTTTGAACCTATTGGGGGTAATCCGCGACCGGGAATATGAGGCGGCAGTCACCACCACTCGGCAGTGGTCTATTGAACTACTGCTGTGGCTCAATGGGATTCCCCAACGGGTGGGCTATAAAAGTGGGGCCAGCTTTTTTCTCTCTGATGTTGTGCCGTTCAATCCGGAGCAATACATCCCTTATCTGTATCACGACCTCTTACAAGGATTTCAGATCCACCAGCCCTGTCCTCCCCTCAAAGTCACCGTCCCCAAGGCAGATATTGAATGGATGGAAAGTAAACAAAAAGAATTGGACTTGGGGGGCAGTGGGTACCTGGTACTCAACGGTGGAGCAGTACGTCAGCCCGACATAGGGGATTTTCCCTATCCCATTGCCCAGTGGCACACCATTATGGACGATATCCGGGAAAAACAGCCTGACTTAAAAATTGTTTTAATTCCTCCGGCCGAAGATACGGGCTGGGTGCAAGGGATGCAGGAAAGCCATCCGTTATTAACGGTGATTCGTCCGGGGGATGTGGGCAAAATGGCGGCCCTACTGGCGGGGGCAAACTTAGTAATCTGTACCGAAGGCATTCCCCTCCAAGTGGCGATCGCCGTGGATACATTTACGGTGGCATTACTCGGGTCTACCCCTGCCCAACAAATTATTCCCCCCGACCAAGACCGAATTGTGGGCTTGCAAGTCCCCAGCGGTAACGTGGCGGATGTGAAGCCAGCGATGGTCTTCAAGCAGATGTGGCGCTAACGGTTGACGGCATCTCTTTTTGTCCACTGAGTTAATTACTCCCCTGCCAACGGTTATCGGGTTATCTATGCTGCCTATTCGTGAATCGGTACGTCTGACACCGGCCTATGTGCCCGGAGAACAACCGAAGATTCCTGACATTATTAAGCTCAACACCAACGAAAGCCCTTACCCGCCCCCTGCCCATATTTTTGCAGGGGTAGCAGCAGAACTGGAAAAAATTCGTCTCTATCCTGATCCAGTGGCCACTGAACTGCGCCAAGCTGCAGCCAACGTCTTTGGCGTAACACCAGAACAGGTTTTGGCGGGCAATGGCTCGGATGACATTTTAAATATTGCCCTACGGACGTTTGTTAATCCGGGTGAAACGGTCGGCTTTTTGGATTTAACCTACTCGTTATACGAAACGATCGCCGCTGTTCATGGGGCAACCATCACCAAAATTGCCACCGATGAGCGCTTTGAGTTGACGGAACCGGTGAATTGCCCGGCGGCAAAGCTGCTGTTTTTAGCTTCCCCCAATCCCCCCAAAGGAACCCACATTAACCGTGACGTGCTGCGTCAAACCTGTGCCCAAGCCCAGGGAATTGTCTTGATTGACGAAGCCTATGGCGATTATTCTGATGAAAATCATTGGGACTTTTTGCAGGAATTTGACAATGTCATTATTTCTAGGACTTTATCAAAAAGCTATAGCTTAGCGGGTATGCGGGTCGGTTTTGCTATTGCATCGCCGGTTCTCATTCAAGAAATGGATAAGGTCCGGGATTCCTACAACCTGGATCGCCTCGCCCAAACCCTGGGTATAGCCGCACTAAAGGCCCACAGTGAATTTGTCCCCTTGTGGCACAAAATTTGCCAGACCCGCCAACGGCTGAGCATCGAACTAAAAAAACTGGGGTTTACGGTGTGCGACTCCGAAACAAACTTCGTTTTTGCTCTGCCCCATTGGATTGAGGCTGCAACCCTACAGCAACACCTCAAAAACCATAAAATTTTGGTGCGTTACTTTAACCGTCCCCGTATCGACCATTATCTCCGCATCACCATTGGCACTGATGCTGAAATTGACCAACTCCTGACGGCGATCGCCGCCATTAAAGCGGAGTGCTCGGCATGAAGACCGCCCTTACCCAGCGCTTAGGGTTGGCCCACCAGTTAGCCGACTTATCCGGTGGCGTGATTCAGCGTTACTTTCGTCGTCCCCACCTCAGTAGCGCCACTAAGACAGGAGACGTCTCGGCCATTGTCACCCAAGCAGATCAAGAAGCAGAAGCCAGAATGGTGGACTACCTCCAGCAACAACAACCGGCGGATGGAATCATTCGGGAAGAAGGGGAAAACATCGCCAGCCAATCGGGTTATACCTGGGTGCTCGACCCCATTGATGGAACTGCCTCCTTTGTCCGGGGACTGACCATTTTCGGTACTCTGATTGGCCTAGTGGATGCCCAGATGACCCCAGTGCTTGGCATCGCGAATCAACCCATTAGTGGCGACCGGTGGCAGGGCGTACAAGGGCAAACGTCCCAATGCAACGGTCAACCACTCCACAATCCCTATCGCAGTCGAAAACCAGCGCCGCAACCCACGTTAGCCGACGTCTGTTTGGTCTCTACCACTCCCTTGATGTTTACCACCCAGGCGGAACGTACCCTTATCCAAACTTTGTATCAGCATTGCCAACGGACAGCCTTTGGCGGTGATTGCTTAAACTACCTAAGCTTGGCGGCGGGCTGGACCGCAATGCCCCTGGTCATCATGGAGGCAGACATGAATTTTTATGATTTTTGTGCGCTGATTCCAATTTTGCAGGGAGCGGGAGCCACCATTTCAGACTGGCAGAACGCCCCCCTAACCGCCAGATCCACCCAGGTGTTAGCGACATCCCATCCAGCCCTACATCAGGAAGTGATCGATATCATCGGGGATTCTGACCCGAACAATCTTTCTCTCTGAGTGGCCAATCTGGTGGACATGGCCAAGAAGCTCACCTCTGAAAAAGCGTAATATAATGCCAATCCAGACTGCCTCTAGGCAAAAGAAATCAATGCTTGGGTGGGCGATCGCCAATGGGACAAAAATGGTAAAATCCTGGCAGAGTAAGCTTTTTAGCCCTATGGGACAAAAATGGTAAAATCCTGGCAGAGTAAGCTTTTTAGCCCTGTTGATAAAATACTCCAGCATGATGGCTCGTCTGCGCAATACGGAATCAAGGATCTAGACAAATCTAAACAAGAAGAGAATGACAGCCGTTTTTACCTTGTTTTTTATCATCCCACTAATTAATTCATGGAAGCCTTCGACCCGTCACCCCCGGAATGGGTTAACGATACCGTTCACGCGCAAAATTTCTGCTGCCCCCAATGCCAACACAGTCCCCGCCATGCCATCCGGGTCTGGATTAATCGGCGATCGCCCGTGATGGAAGCAGGCCGTCGGCAGAAATGGCAAGAATTCTACCAATGTGAATGCGGTCAAGGTTGGTGGGCGTGGAGTAGTGACCGCCCCCCATCGGAAGACGAGGAAAGTTAATGCACTAGGGCAAGGCCAACAAAACCCGATATTCTACTAAAGAGGCTTTATCGTCTAGTTTTTAACGCCAGTGGCGGGTGTGTCGATGCAATTTGCCAAAATTTTGATTGCGAATCGGGGTGAAATTGCCCTGAGAATTATTCATAGCTGCGAAGAATTGGGCATTCCCACGGTTGCCGTCCACTCTACCATTGACCGCCAAGCACTCCACGTCCAGCTAGCCAGCGAAAGTGTTTGTATCGGCCCGCCCCCGAGCAATAAAAGCTATCTCAATATTCCCAATATTATTGCTGCCGCCTTGACCCGAAATGCAACAGCGATCCATCCCGGCTATGGCTTTCTTGCAGAAAATGCTCGGTTTGCAGAAATTTGTGCCGACCATCAGTTAACTTTTATCGGCCCGACCCCCGAAGCCATGATGGCCATGGGGGATAAGTCCACTGCCAAAAAAACAATGCAAAAAGCAGGGATTCCCACCGTGCCCGGCACACCGGGACTGATTACCTCTGAAGCGGCTGCATTACGCACTGCCGCAGAAATTGGCTACCCCGTCATTATTAAAGCCACTGCTGGCGGGGGAGGTCGGGGAATGCGCTTAGTGCGGGAAGAATCGGAATTCTTGCGGCTGTATCAAGCTGCCCAAGGGGAAGCCGCCGCTGCCTTCGGGAATGCCGGAGTCTACTTAGAAAAATTCATTGAAAAACCCCGCCATATTGAGTTTCAAATTTTGGCTGATAGCCACGGCCATGTAGTCCACCTAGGCGAACGAGATTGCTCAATTCAACGACGCCACCAGAAATTACTCGAAGAAGCCCCCAGTCCCTTCCTCACCCCCCAGTTACGCAAACGCATGGGGGAAGCCGCCATCAAAGCTGCAAAATCCATTAATTACGTCGGTGCAGGAACCGTAGAATTTTTGGTGGACGGGAAAGGAGACTTTTATTTCATGGAAATGAACACCCGAATTCAGGTGGAACATCCCGTGACAGAAGTCATTACGGGTTATGACCTGATTGCTGAACAAATTCAGATTGCCCAGGGAGAAAAGCTGCGGTTCCGCCAATCAGAGGTGGATTTCCGGGGGCACGCCATTGAGTGTCGTATTAACGCCGAAGACCCGGAGCACAATTTCCGTCCCCATCCCGGCAAGATCAGCGCGTACCTACCCCCAGGGGGGCCTGGTGTGCGCATTGACTCCCATGTCTACACCGATTATGAAATCCCCCCGTATTATGATTCCTTGATTGGCAAAATAATTGTCTGGGGTAACGATCGCCCTGCTGCCATTAAACGGATGCAACGGGCACTGCGAGAATGTGCCATTACAGGTATCCCCACAACGTTGGAATTTCATCAACGAATTCTGCAAACTCCAGCCTTTCAAGCGGGCGATGTCTACACTAATTTTATCGAGGAACATCTTAGTCCCAATCGTCCTACCTAGTCAGCATCGATAAATTGATATGGCTCTAAAAGGGTTTTAGGAGGTTAAGATCCAATCAATTAAGCGGGGATTCACCAATTCTGGTGCTTCATCCTGGGGACAATGTCCCACCCCCGGCAAGACTTCAAAAGCCGTCACACATTCATAATCGGCTAGCTCATACCCTAACGCCAGCGGCTCCCAGGGATCAGCTTCTCCCCATAAAAACAACAAAGGTTGGCGAATTTGGGGTAGTAAATCTTCGGCAAGCGGGCCTTGGGAGTAACCCGTAAACGCTAAAAAAACTGCGGCAGCCCCCTCGTCCTGAGCCGGGCATAACAGCATGGTCACTAACTCATCGGTGACAACTTCAGAACGACGGTAGGCCTGTAACAACGCCTTACGGACGGTCTTAGCTTGGGCAATTTGTTGGAAGAAAAAGTTCCCGATCGCCGGTGATTTAAGGAGAGACTGTAAAACAGTTGCCCCGACTTGACGATACCAGGGAAGTGTTTGACGTTTACGCTCATGGAGTAAGCGGAGGGAACAGTTCAACGCCGCTAGGCGGATAACCCAGTCTGGAGCCATCACCGCCGCTTGCATCACCACAATGCATCCAATCGAATTTCCTATAAGAATCGCCGGTTCCCCTATCACCTCTCGACAAAAGTCCACCACCAATGCCCCCCACGTCTCAAACGTGTAGCTCACATCTCCATTGGGACGGGGCTTCGCCGAAGCGCCAAACCCCAGTAAATCAATGGCGTAACAGCGACAATGTTGAGCCAGGCTAGGAATATTTTTACGCCAGTGCCCCCAGGATGCGCCAAAGCCATGGACTAAAACCACTGCCGGCCCCGTTTCGCCCTGATGCTGATAGGCGATAGGAAAGCCCCGCCAGTGCCAAATATTGACGGGGGTATCGATGGGGAGGGCAGCAATCGACATCAAAAAAGACTGAGTTGTTGAGATTGGTGTAATTGTAAATATTCCCCTCCTTGATCTTTTACATATTTTGAAATCAAATTCTCATCACCGTGCTTGCCTACTGTACTTGCATAGTAACTATCACTCCAAAATTCGCCTCCCCATAGTTGCCTCTTGACATGAGGACATCTCTTGAAAATTTCTCTCGCAGTTAAGCTTTTTATCATCTTGACTAAACTGGTGACACTATAAGTCGGAACAGATTGAATAAAAAAATGTACATGGTCTTTGTCTATCCCAATCTCTAAAAATTTAACTTCATATCGTTTTTCAATTTCCAAGCAAATATTTCGTAGCTCATGGTCTACTCTTTCATCAAAAACTGCCTTCCGGTATTTAGCGGGAAAAACTAGGTGATATAACAAGACTGTTACGTTATGACTTTTGTGGATGTACTGACTCATGCCAATATTTTATCGAAAGCCGCTGCAAGCAGCGGGGAATTACACCCCAGAGATTAAAGTCTGTCTGAAATCTCCAATCCTGACTCGAATGCAAACCTAGATTATTGACTGTAGACGAGTGATTATGGACGGCCAGCAACGGGGCGATTTACCGTTCCCTAGATTAGCTCGATCAAAAAACTCAGACTCGGGATCATCCGGCGATCGCCAATTGATCCCTTTTGGTGGCTAATCCCCTCTAAATGTTGTTAAACCAACCAAGGGAGAAATTATCCGGCTGAAAACGCCAACAATTAGGAACCATTTTCGTCAAACGTTCCTCAATGTGCTTAGATTAAATGCTAACTTAGGTCAAGAGCTGCTCTATGGTGTTGAGGTCTTATGGCGAATAGTGTTAAATCCCCACCGGGGAAGGTTAAGGTAGGTGTGCAATCTGCACAATCTAGCCCGCTCCCTGTATCGAATAATCGCCAGAGTTCACTACTCCGCAAAGGAATATTGTGGGGAGGTCTAATTAGTCTCAGCGCCGCTGCCGCATCGGTTTTAGGCATTGGTATGGGCTTTTTTATGCCGCTACACCGCCTACACCTCTCGGCCCTCGTCCCAGAAAATTCCCCTTTAAAGACCGCCACCGACCCCGATAAAGGCGCATTATTCCCGTACCGTGTTTCCCGTCCGGTCAATATATTGGTTATGGGAGTTGACCGGGTCGAAGCAACAGAAGATGAGCCCATTGTGGATGAATTCAGGGGACGCAGTGATACGCTATTGCTGGTGCGATTTGACCCCCGAGAAGAAACCTTAAAATTACTGTCCATTCCCCGCGATACCCGTGTGCTAATCCCCCAGGTGGGTTACACCAAAATCAATGATGCCAATGTCTATGGGGGCCCAAGGCTCGCCGCTGATGTGGTGGGAGAAAACTTAGGGGATATAGAAATTGATCGCTATGTCCGGGTAACCACCGATACGTTTAAAGAACTTATCGACTTAGTTGGAGGCGTGGAAGTTTTTGTGCCGACTCCGATGGTGTACGAAGATAAGACCCAACAGCTTTTTATTGATTTGCCCGCTGGCAAACAGACGTTGAACGGCGATCAAGCAGAGCAATTTGCTCGGTTTCGTCACGGCTCCAATGGCGACATAGGCCGGGTTCAACGCCAAGAGACTTTGCTGAAGGCTCTCCAGGTCAAGTTGAGCCAGCCAGCCATGATCACTAAAATTCCCCAAGTCATTCAATTGCTCCAGTCTTCTGTGGACAGCAATCTAAGCATGGAAGAAATCTTGGCCTTAGCAAACTTTGGTCGTCAGTTGGACCGGCAACAGGTACAAATGGTCATGCTCCCCGGTCGCTTTAGTTCCCTGGAAGAATTTGATGGCAAAAGCTATTGGATTATGTCCAACATCCGGGGACGACGTGTGATGCAGCAATATTTTGATGTGGTCTATGACCCGGATGCCGTATGGATGCCAGAACGGCGATCGCCAGAGCAGTTACGCATTGCCCTCCAAAATGCCACCGATGATCCTGAAATGGTGGAACGGGTACGGCGCTATTTACAAGCAAAGGACTTTTTGAATGTTTATGAAGTCTCCGAGTCCCCTGAGTTGTTAGCCGAGACAGAAATTGTCGTACAACAGGGGGACCTAGCGGGCGCTCACTACCTCAAGCAATCTTTGGGGGGAGGCTACGTGGATGCTTCCTCCACGGGAGATTTGGGGTCAGACATAACCCTTCGGATTGGGGAGGATGCGGACACCTGGTTGGAAGCAGCCCCGATTCCCACCAAAGAGTTACCCTATGAAGCCCATTTACCCATCGGGGCCCTGTAGGTTTCGGTGTCTATCTTGAAGAATCCACGCTGAAATTTGATTGGTGGTCAAAACCGTTAAGTCGATTTCTGCAAGAGCGAAATAATTTGCTCTAGACAATGCTCCTGGGCAAACTGTAGGGGGAGTTGCCCGTTGGGTAACGGTGTATCAACTTTGGCCCCCGCTTGCAACAGCAGGGCGAGGAGCTTGGGGCGTGTCTCTGGCTTCAAATCCGGGTGGGTTAACGTCAACGCAAGGGGGGACTCTTCTCCATTCCCTAAATTGGGATTAGCGCCGGCCTGCATTAGTTGGGCCACAATACCTGTCTCACCCTGGGCGATCGCCAGCAATAGGGGCGTGTCTCCGGCATCATTGACCGCATCAACATCAACCGTCGCGGCAGCCCCCAAAAGCAGTTGGACAATGGCGGCATGGCCCTCCAGACAAGCTAGATGCAATGCCGTATCCCCCACGTCATCCCTTTGGTTCACCTCCCAGCCCGCTTGTAGAAAGACACGGATCAAAGCTTCCTGTCCTTCTATCACGGCGTTTAACCCGGTGGCTAAGTCAGTCATCGCTCCGTGTTTCAGCAAAACTTGCATCACTCCGGTTCTTCCCTGGGCCATGGCACTGGAAAAAGGGGTTTCACCTGTGTGATCTGCTTGATTCACTGCAGCCCCAGCTTGCAACAAACAGGTGACCATTGCCGGATCTCCCCGGTACGCGGCAATCATTAACGCCGTACTGCCATCATCATTTCCTTGGTTAACGGCTGCCCCCGCCGACAATAACTGTTGGGCGATCGCCATTTGACTGTGGGATGCGGCTAACATCAAAGGGGTAATGGCATGGGGAGGACGGGTTTGGTTAACGTCAACACCCAAGCTTAAAAGTTTACTAACAACATCCCGCTGACCCGCCACAACCGCATACATCAACAGGGTAATTCCCCGTTCATCGGCGGTATTGAGGTGAGCATTGGGTTCTGTCAATGCGTCCAAAATTGTCAGCACTTTTGGCCACAGTCCCTGGCGAGCAGCTAACAGGAGTGAAAAGAGAGGAGAGTTCATGCCCATCACCAGAAAAAAAGCCCCCTCAGGAGCTTGGAATTATTAGGGTTAAGGTATGGCGATCGCCATGGGGACAAATTATGCTTTTTTGGGGGAAAGAAACATCATCATATTGCGACCTTCCCGTTTCGGGGCTTGTTGAATGTCCGCCAGTTCTCCCAGGTCAGCTGCCATCCGCTTCAGTAACGCCATCGCAAGGTGGGAATGTTGAATTTCCCGCCCCCGGAAGTTGACCGTTGCTTTGACCTTATCACCGGATTTAAGGAAGCGCTTAGCTTGGTTGATGCGCACTTGATAGTCATGCTCATCAATTTTGTAGCGCATTTTCACTTCTTTAACATCGGCTGTATGCTGTTTCTTTTTGGCTTCCCGTGCCTTCTTTTCTTGTTCAAATTTGTATTTGCCGTAATCCATGATCCGACAAACGGGGGGATCGGCGGTTTCACTGACTAGCACCAGATCCAGTTCCCGCTCTTGAGCAATCTCTCGACCTTCATCGGGAGTAATGATTCCCAGTTGGCTGCCATCACTATCGATGACGCGGATTTCGGGGAAACGAATTCTTTCGTTGATTTTTGGTAAGTCGCGTTGGGGTCTTCTTCTTTTATCGGCCACAGGTAGTCTAAGTAATTAGGAAATGTCGGAAATGAACAAATTTTTGTAGGGTACACTCTGATATTTTACAGACTCTGCCCAGTATTCGTCAGCAATGTTTAAGAACCTTTAGCATAATCTCCCTTCTCTGGCTAGGAATTCGGTAACAAATATGGTTTTCTGATGACACTCAAGCCTGAATTGACCGTGAATCTTTACATGGCGATCGCCAGTGGGTCTCTTAGAATTTAAAGTAGGACGTGCAATCCCTGCACCATGATTTTTTATTTCTCGGAACTTCCATGAACCGTGTTGCCCAGGCCACCATCTTTAATCCCCTTGAGTGCCGACCTGACAGTTATCAAGGGTGGTATCAACAGGGCAATCAACTGTGGGAGCAGGATCGTTTTAACGATGCCCTGATGAGCTATGACCGAGCAATTGAATACTATCCTCAGGATTATTGGGCTTGGTATAAACGCGGGCTAACCCTAGAACAGCTCAGGCGTTTTAAAGATGCGGTAGAAAGTTATGGCACGGCGAACCAAATCCGCCCTAATAACTATTGGGGTTGGTATGACCAGGGGTGTACCTATCTCAATGAATTAGACGAATTTGAGTCAGCAATCCCCTGTTTTGAAAAGGCCTTGGAACATTTTCCTCAGGATTACTGGGCCACCTATCGGCTAGGGGAATCCTTGCGCCTATCCACTCAATATACTGCTGCCATTCCCCAGTTTAAACGGGCGTTAGACCTCCGCCCTGGAGATTTTTGGTGCTGGTATCGGTTGGCCGGCTGCTATCGAGAATTAGGGCACTATGCCACCGCCATCGAATGTTTTCACCAGGCGATCACCATCCGTCCCCATGATTATTGGAGCTGTTACCGCTTGGGGGAATTATGGCAAAAATTGCATCGTCCCCAGTTTGCCCTGACCGCTTACCAAAAGACAGTGGCGATCGATCCCGACGATGATTATGCTTGGTGTGAAATTGCCCGCTGCCAAGCCCAGCTAGGGGAAGAAGAAGCCGCTATTTATACCTTAAGTAAGCTGTTGGAATGGTACCCAGAGACCTATTACCGTGTCATTAGTGCAGATGCTGATTTCAACCCTCTGCGTAACCATGCCACCTATTTGGGAATAATGACAGTAGCACAGCAAGCCAGCGCTTCAGGCCAAAGTTGATTCCCCGTTACGTCATTCAGAATGAGTCGGGGAAGCCGGGCGCATTGCTGGGGTTTCATTGAGCATTATGGGCATTAAGTGATGCGTTTAAACAGCAAGGCATACGCCTATCTGACCAAAGAACTGCGCCAAGTAGCCAACGAAAAAGGGTTGCAGGTGCAATTAGACCTAGTCCTCAAACGGCTAAAAAAACTTTCTGAAACGGAAGGTGCTCCTCTTAATCAAGCCGAAATTGCAGAACAAATTACTGATTTATTCCTCGACTTTGACGAAATAAAGTTGGCCAAGGCGGCTCGCCTCAACCTCGCTAAAAATTGGGGGCTGTGGCTTACAGGGGGGCGTTTTAGGGGCCGGCGTGGTGGGATTTATCGGGCTGATTTGGTTGGTCAACCTCCCCTATCCCATGATTCGTCGTCCCGTTGCTAGGGTAGCCCCGATGTTATTGCTGCCGAGTTATCTCAGCATGGATCGTAACTATCGGGAGGCCGTTGCCCATGTGGAACAGGCGGATCAGTTGGTGAACAATGCCACCAGCGCCGCTGATATTGAGTTCGGTGCCAAAAAAGTAGCGCTAGCACAACGCAACCTAGATAAACTGCCTGTTTGGTTTTTGGGCTATGAACCCAGGAGCATGTGCCGTTTTATGGGGGGCTGTTCCTGGCGTTTTACCTTTGATGAATTTCGACAAGCCCGGGCCCGGGTGGGTCGTATGGATGCTCGGATCTTTCAGGAAAAAAATGCGCTGACCGCGTTGCAGTCTGCCGAAACCACAATTCAATCGGCCAAAAGTCGCTATGAACAAGCCGGGGATGCCGGAACGAAACAAGTGACGATCGCCGACTGGCGGCGGGCGATTAATGAGTTGTCGTTAATTCCCCCCAAAACCTTCGCCGGGGAGCAAGCTCGTAATAAGCTTAAGATTATTCAGCAGGACTTCCAGTCGGTGGCAGGGTGGGCAGCGGGGAGTGCCCAAACCCAAACCATGATTGTCGCGGCACAGAAATTTGCCAATCGGGCTGACCAGGTTATTGCCACAGCACCGTTGACCCCTGACCAATGGAAGGAAACCCAGACGATGTATACCGAAGCCATTAATCGCTTGCAAGAAGTCAAATCCCAAGACCCCCAATATCTCAAGGCTCAAGCCTTTCTCGCGGACTACACCCAAAAGTCAGCACAAATCATCACCCGATTAGCGGCGGAGCAGAGTGCGGTACAGGTGTTTGATGGTGCCCAGGGTCAAATTAAGGCTCTACTGACAAATATGCCGGATAGCGGTGATACATTGGGTCGTAATCGTTTGCGGGGAGAAATCATTCAAATTATTAGCCAGTTGGAAAAAGTGGAAGAGGGAACGACTGTCCACGGCAAGGCCCAGACTCTGATTCAACAGGCCCGGGATGCCGTGCGTAAATTGTGATTACTTTTCTACAAAATCTCTACCGATTTCCTGAAAACTTAGAAGCACACTCACGAGACCAACATGGTACTATGGAAGACTGTGCAAGATTTATAATTATTATGCCTAAACTTAAAACTCGTAAAGCTGCTGCCAAGCGATTCCGTCCCACTGGTAGTGGAAAAAAAATCTTCCGCCGCAAAGCCTTTAAAAATCACTTGTTAGAGCATAAAAGCTCGGAACAAAAGCGTCGCCGTTTGTCCAACAAAGCACTAGTCCATGAAGCTGACGAGAAAAATGTCCGTTTAATGATGCCCTATATGTGAGCGCTAAAACAATAGAACTTAAGCCGATATGGCCGACTCAACTTCATCAAATGTTGCTTGAAGCAAGCAGTAAAACAGAAATCACATACGGAATTAATTCCCCACGAAATTTTATTTCGTTCCCATTAGAGACGTTTATTTAACTAAAAATTATGGCTAGAGTCAAGCGGGGCAATGTTGCCCGTAAGCGCCGCAAAAAAATCCTCAAACTGGCAAAAGGCTTTCGGGGTTCCCACTCCAAGTTATTCCGCACCGCAAATCAACAGGTGATGAAAGCTTTGCGGAATGCTTACCGCGATCGCCGCAAACGGAAGCGGGATTTCCGTCGGCTCTGGATTACTCGTATCAATGCGGCAGCCCGTGCAGAAGGCATGAGCTATAGTAAGTTAACCGGACAGTTGAAAAAAGCGGATATTGAGCTCAATCGTAAGATGCTCGCACAGTTGGCGATTCTCGATCCAGCTGCCTTCAGCGAAGTAGCCAAATTGGCGGCAAATGCCAAATAAAGCAAATTCTTCTTGTCTGTTGTCTGACATTTTCCAGGCTTCATGGGGAGCTTGGAAAATAGCTGAATTATTCACTGTAATAATTCAAGCGGCTTCCCAAAGAAGCCGTTTTTTCATATATTTGGTAGCTACACACTGGGTAAAGCCATCTATTAATTGCACGTCGATTTACAGGGTAAGTATATGCATGTTTGTGTTGTTGGAACGGGTTACGTTGGTCTCGTGACAGGTGTTTGTCTCGCCCACATCGGACACGAGGTTATTTGTATTGATAATAATGTTGAAAAAATCAAGGTCATGCAGTCCGGTCAAGCTCCCATCTTTGAACCGGGGCTGTCTGATTTAATGACCCAAAATATGCAGGCCGGTCGATTGAGCTTCACGACTGATTTGTCTGCTGGCGTAGCCGACAGCGACATTATATTTATTGCAGTCGGAACACCCGCTTTAACGAGTGGCGAAACCGACACTCGGTATGTGGAAGCCGTTGCTCGAGAAATTGGTCAGCATTTAGACGGTCGCTATCGCATTGTTGTCAATAAATCAACAGTTCCCATTGGATCGGGTGATTGGGTACGGATGATCATTGGAGAAGGGATGGAACAACGCCAGGGTCATACCGCATCGGACAGTGAACTTAATATTGATGTTGTGAGTAATCCTGAATTTTTACGAGAAGGATCGGCTGTACACGATACCTTCAATCCAGACCGTATTGTTTTGGGGGGAAATAATTCCCAAGCTCTGGAGCAGATGCAGACACTCTATAAACCTTTAATAGAGCGACAGTTTTCTGAGGATGCCTCGCTGCCGCCCATCCCGGTGGTGATGACGGATTTGAATTCCGCTGAAATGATTAAATATGCCGCCAATGCTTTCCTTGCCACAAAAATTAGTTTTATTAACGAAATTGCTAACATTTGCGACCGAGTAGGGGCAGATGTGACCCAAGTAGCTGCGGGAATGGGTTTTGATTCTCGCATCGGTCACAAATTTCTGAATGCAGGTATTGGTTGGGGCGGCTCTTGTTTTCCGAAGGATGTATCCGCTTTAATTCATACTGCCCGAGATTATGGTTATGCGACTCCGCTGCTCAATGCCGTGGTGGATGTCAACCGTGCCCAAAAACGAGTGGTAGTCGAGAAATTACAGCAGGAATTAAAAATTCTCAAGGGGAAAGTGATTGGATTGCTAGGACTAACCTTTAAACCAGATACGGATGATATGCGAGATGCACCAGCGTTAAAAATTATTGAAGAGCTTAATCGTCTTGGGGCAAAAGTCAAGGCATTTGATCCCATTGTTTCCCAATCCGGGGTAAGTCATGGTTTATCAGGAGTTCATATCGAACCTAGTCCAGAAACCTTAGCGGATGGCTGTGATGCGTTGGTTTTAGTTACAGAGTGGAAACTGTTTGCTGAGCTTGATTTTGCCGAACTTGCGGCTCGGATGCATCTGCCAATTATTGTAGATGGACGTAATTTTTTAGACAGGGAAAAATTACAACATCAGGGCTTCCGTTACCTAGGGGTGGGGCAGTGATAAATCTAACAACAGTACTTCATTTTTTCGGTGGGGCAGTCAAGATAAAAGAGGAGTCGAAGTCGTGATGAATGGCAGAATTAATTGAACTTTGCCTTAGCCTGTCGGTAAATAGTTTCGGTAATTTCGGTGACACCCGCCTCTTTCGCAAAATTTTCAATTTTTTTTCGAGCCGCAGGGCGAACAAAAAAAGGAATTTCTTTGAGACAGGTCTCAGCTTCCGGTGTCCAGATAATTGAATCACTCATTTCCACAAATTGAACATCAATATTTTTCGAGTTTTAACATAGTTTTTGAGCGGCTGCCCGCATAAATGGCAAAAAACGGCTAAACTTCGACTGGCTAGCACACCGTCGTTTTTACAAATCGGCTACGATCGCCCCAGGATGAATTTTTTAGTTTCTGATGGTTTGCTTTTGATACCCTAAGTTTCTGTGTGGATGAAGCTGAGCCTATTGGGCAGAGAACCACAAGTACACCAAACTTATGCTTAAATTCGACCTGACGTGCTAAGGTGGCAAACTGCTCAGGTGTTTTCACTACTATTTCTATGAACCTAAAACTGGTCTTAAACTCCCTTAAATCTGATCGCCGTGAATTAGACGTTCCTACATCAGGAATTTTGGGGTTTAGTGCGTTGTTGACGGTTGCGGTTTATTTACTCTTATTACCAGTGCGTTCAAGCTACGTGGGGACGTTGGTTTATGATCGAGGCTTTACTCAGATCCTTGTGATTGCCTTTGCAAGTTTTGTTTTGGCATTTTTGGGGCTCAAGGTCAGAAAAATTCAACAGGAATTGCGCGGTCTCAAGAAAGATTATTTTCCGGCAACAAACCATGCCTTCAAGCCATCCGACCAGGCGATCTCCCTGTTACAAGATCAATTAGGGAAGGAAAATAATCTTTTAGCACGTCGTTGTGGTCGAGTATTAGGTGCCTACATTTATTCCCGGAGTCGTCAGATTGCGACGGATTTCGCCATTGAAGATGCCAATTTTTATCAGAGTAAATCGGAATCCTCCTATCTGTTACCCCGCATCTTGATTTGGGCGATTCCGTTGTTGGGTTTTATTGGGACTGTAATGGGGATTAGTGCTGCTGTTAATGGTTTTTCCCGATTCTTAAGCCAGTCCAGTGATGTGGCTCAAATTAAAGAAGGAATTGGTACCGTAACCAGTGGGTTGGCGATCGCCTTTGACACGACGTTATTGGCCTTGTTAATTAGTGTGGTGGTGATGATTCCATTAGTACTGGTGGAGCGTATGGAAGCGCAATTATTGATGGGCATCGATATCTACATCAACGATAAAATCTTGCCACGATTCAAGGATCGCACGGGGGGAGCATCCCTGGATCCAGAAGAGGTTCGAGAAGTCATCGACCAATCACTAGCCGCTGCATTACCGACCCCAGAAGCGTTGATAGAGCCAGCTGATACTTATGCCAAAACCGCCGTGGAGAAGTTGACAGAGCAATTTATTCAGCAGCTCCAACCTCTGGAGTCACAGGTACAGAGCCTACTCACCAGCCTGGAAACGCTTCAGCAGGGAATGCAGGCTGACCGCCAGGAATTTTTAACCCGGATACCGGATACCGAATCGCTAATGCATCCGGCCAGAACGTATGCGGAACAAGCTGTTCAGGCGTTAACTCAAAATTTTACTGAAGAAGTACAGCCCCTTCATGCTCAAGTTCAAGGCTTGCTCACTAGTGTGGAAACGCTTCAACAGGGAATGCAGGCTGATCGTCAAGACTTTTTAGAACGCATTCCTGATGCCGAAGCATTAATACAACCTGCCCATACTTATGCAACCCAGGCGGTGCAAACGTTAACCCAAAGCTTTACCCAAGAAGTCCAGCCTCTCCAGGTGCAAGTACAAGGCTTATTAAGCCAAATTGAAATCCTGAGAGAAACCCTGCAAGGCGATCGCCAATTATTGCAAGGAACAGTACAGGAATTGGTGACGACTTTCGAAGCGAGAATCCCTAGCGCTGAAGCATTAGTGCAACCAGCACAAGCCTATGCGGAACAGGCAGCAAAGGACTTTGTTACCCACATCGGTAACGATATGAGTACCATTCAAACTCAGGTACAGCAAATTATTCGCCAGTTTGATATCCTACAGGTAAACCTCCGAGAAGACCGGGAAAGTCTTAATACTGGACTCCAACAGGCTGCGGGGACTTTGCAAGAACGGGTAGAGCAGTTAGCACGTCACTCAGCCAAAATCAATGAGGTTACTCAGCTACAAACGAGCTTGGAGCAGACCTTAAAAACCCTGAAAGAGAAAGCCACATTAGAAGCCGTATTAGGGGAAGTTCAACAGACGCTACAAAAGCTCCAACCGAGTTTAGAACAAATGAGTAAGCCCCGGCGAATTATGTTGTTAGAGCAGGATGAAGCAGTGGGTGGCAAATCATGAAACTTAGACATTTTTCAGCCCCTAAAAAGGCTGAAAGCCTCTTGTACTAGATAACCAGTGGGGTGGGATTAAGAGATGATGCACTAGAGAAAAGTCCCAATCTCAAACCTTAGCGATCAGTCAAGATTTCCAGCAACTTCTCTCCCATTTGTTGACAACCGACAAGTTGGGTTCCTGCCGATAAAATATCGCCAGTACGGTAACCTTGAGCTAAAACTTGATCAACGGCCTGCTCGATTTGATCGGCTGAAGCAGGTTGATCCAGGGCATAACGAAGCATCATGGCCATACTCAATACCTGGGCTAAAGGATTAGCCTTGTCTTGACCAGCAATATCGGGGGCTGAACCATGAACGGGTTCAAACAAGCCGGGTCCATCACTGCCTAAGCTTGCCGATGGCAACATCCCAATGCTGCCCGTTAACATGGCAGCGGCATCAGACAAAATATCTCCAAACAAATTCCCCGTCACAATCGTGTCAAATTGTTTGGGTTCCCGAACAAGTTGCATGGCGGCATTGTCTACATATAAATGGGACAACGTTACATCCGGGTAGTCTGGGGCGATCGCCATCATTCGGTCTCGCCAAAGCTGGGACACATCCAAAACATTCGCCTTATCGACAGAGCAAAGCCGACCTTGTCGTTTTTGGGCTGTGGTAAAGGCAACTCTAGCAATACGGTCAATTTCAGAAGTAGTGTAGGCCATAGTATTGACGCCACGCTTTTCCCCTGTCTCAGTTTCAAAGATGCCTTTGGGTTTGCCAAAATAGATGCCGCCAGTTAATTCCCGCACCACCATAATATCGACCCCTTCGACGAGTTCACGCTTTAGGCTAGAAGCATCGACCAATTGCTTAAAAATGGTGGCGGGACGTAAATTAGCGAATAACCCCAACCCTTCCCTTATCGCCAATAGGCCAGTTTCTGGGCGTTGTTCTCGGGGTAAATTGTCCCAGGCATAGCCCCCGATCGCCGCAAGGAGAACGGCATCACTGTTTTGAGCTTGTTTCAATGTCTCAGGGGGAAGGGGATGTCCTGTGGCATCAATGGCAGCGCCGCCAATTAATGCCTCTTGGAACGTCAAACTAAAGTCATGTTGGGCAGCCACGGCTTTCAATACCGCCACCGCCACCGCCATGATTTCCGGGCCAATCCCGTCTCCAGGAAGTAACGTGACACAATAGGACTGGGACATAAGTTAGCAGAGTAAAATTAGTCAATCAGTGGCGTCAAGAGTCGAGATTTCAGTGGCTTTTACAACCCCCAAGCCTTCGTAATTTTATCGGATTATCAGGATTGGTCATAAACTTAATGAATCAATATTTTTGCTGCAGAAACAGCCGCAGATAAAATTCCACTGAGACGAAATGGGAATGAAAGACGATGGGTTTTGGTCGTAGGGTGATAGATCCCCTGATTGTGTCTCAAGGCACTGGTCTGCTAGGGAGGGAGTTTTTGACACTCTCCATTGGCACTAATTTTGTCTGGCGCTCAGAGGGTTCTGGCATGGTAAAGACAGTGATCTCCCCATCAGCAGAAGCGCAAAAAAATTCCCTTTGACCAACCACCTTCCAGGGTAAAGTTCAGTCAAGGGGAACTAATTTAATTAAATTAAGCCAGTCGGGGTAGCTTATTTATCGGGTTCAGAGAACTCGGCATCGATGACATCGTCACCGTCACTTGCTCCCCCTCCTGGGGCTGATCCTGCATCTGCACCGGGGGCACCGACGCCGGCTTCAGCACCGGCCTGCTGGTATACATTAGACCCAATACTGTAAAGGATCTGTTGGAGTTCCGGCATCGCGGTTTGGATTTTGGCATCATCCTCTTGGGCAACCGCTTCTTTTAAGTCTTTGATCAAGCCTTCCGCTTTAGTTTTGTCCGCTTCAGGAACCTTATCGCCCAACTCAGAGAGTTGTTTTTCGGCTTGATAGACCAAGGAATCCGCTTGGTTTTTACGGTCGATGGCTTCACGACGTTCTTTGTCGGCCGCGGCATTGGTTTCTGCTTCTTTTACCATCCGGTCTACTTCCGTATCGGGCAAGGTAGACGCTCCGGTAATGCTGATGGATTGCTCCTTACCCGTACCCCGGTCCTTCGCTGTTACATTCAGAATGCCGTTTGCGTCAATGTCGAAGGTGACTTCAATTTGAGGCACACCACGGGGAGCTGGAGGAATACCATCAAGGCGGAAAGTTCCGAGGCTCTTATTATCGTTGGACATTTCCCGTTCCCCTTGCAAAACATGGATTTCCACGTTGCTTTGACCATCAACCGCTGTCGAGAAGGTTTCCGACTTTTTGGTGGGGATAGTGGTGTTGCGGGGAATAATTTTGGTCATCACACCACCCAGGGTTTCGACGCCCAAAGAGAGTGGGGTAACGTCGAGTAACAAGATATCTTTAACTTCCCCGGCTAATACTCCCCCCTGAATGGCAGCACCTACGGCAACGACCTCGTCGGGGTTAACCCCTTGATTGGGTTCCTTTCCAAGGATTTTTTTCACCAGTTCCTGCACAGCCGGAATCCGAGTTGATCCCCCCACCAGCACAATTTCATCTAACGCACTTTTATCGATTTTGGCGTCACGAATTGCATTTTTCACGGGGATACCACAGCGCTCAATCAAGTCAGAGCAAATTTCTTCAAACTTGGCGCGGGAGAGGGTCGTATCTAAATGCTTTGGCCCATCTTGGGTTGCGGTAATAAAGGGTAAGTTGATTTCGGTTTGACTGACCCCAGAAAGTTCGATTTTGGCTTTCTCTGCTGCTTCAGTGAGGCGTTGCAGAGCTTGCTTATCTTGGCGCAGATCGATACCCTCAGCGGATTTGAATTCTCCTGACAGAAAATCAACAATTTTTTTATCGAAATCGTCACCCCCTAGGTGGGTATCACCAGAGGTTGCCAGTACTTCGAATACGCCTTCCCCGACTTCTAGGATGGAGACATCAAATGTACCACCACCAAGGTCAAACACTAAGATAGTTTCGTTATCTTTTTTGTCGAGACCATAGGCCAAAGAAGCTGCGGTTGGTTCATTGATAATCCGTAGTACTTCAATGCCTGCAATTTTACCAGCGTCCTTAGTGGCTTGTCTTTGGGAGTCGTTGAAATAGGCAGGAACCGTAATCACAGCTTGGGTAACTGTTTCCCCCAGGTATTTACTGGCATCATCAACCAGTTTTCGTAATACTTGCGCTGAAATTTCTTCGGGGGCAAACTGTTTTTCTTGGGCCGGGCAATCGAGTTTGACATTGGCGTTGCTGTCCCTGACAACACTGTAAGCAACTTCGGTCGCTTCGTTTGTGATTTCATCAAACTTACGACCAATAAAGCGCTTGACAGAATAAAATGTATTGCCGGGGTTCATGACCGCTTGCCGTTTGGCAATTTGTCCCACCAGACGATCGCCATTTTTGGCATAACCAACCACTGAAGGGGTTGTGCGAAAGCCTTCCGCATTGGCAATGACAGTGGGTTTACCCCCTTCCATCACAGCGACACAAGAATTGGTCGTCCCTAAATCGATTCCAACAACTTTTCCCATAATGTGGCTTAACTCCCTAGAGCAATAAACAATAGATAACGACAATTTCCCAGGCGAAATTTTCCCAGGGTGACAGCTTGTCTGTGTTCACATACTTAATAGTGACGTTGGGGCCTAGTTTCTCGGAAGTGCAGGTTTCCGAACCCACTATCATGCACGACAGAGTAATCGCTCAACTCAGTAGCTAATCGGAGTAGGAAGGCTAGGTGTAGTGCCTCCCAGAAATGGGACGATAATAGATGAAGAAAGCCTTCTTTCTAAAAATCAAAAAATGCAAAGAAAACATAGCCCAAAGTTCAAAGCAAAATCTGTGTCAACTTCCCTGTGGGTCACTCTTTAAATTTCGACTCGGACGCCTCTTTTTTTTTGAAACCCCGTCCAGACTTAATTCTCAGCTACTTGTATCAGTCACCGAGGCACTGACCAGTGATCACTTCACGATTAATGATGGAAGTGAGAACCAGACTGTTTGGGCTGATAATTAGGTTGAGATTTAAAGAAGTCGATCGCCCTTTGCATGTCTTGGAGTAACATATCTGCCATATCTCGACTAAAGCCCTCTTTGACGACAATTCGCTGTACTGTCAAATCTTCCCGATTTTTGGGCATGGTGTAAGCCGGAACTAGCCAACCTCCCTCTCGCAACTTATCTGCTAGGTCAAATAAGCTGAAATTAGTTTCAGCGACGACTTCATCTTTTAATTTCCAAGCGAAGACAGGAATGTCACTCCCATTAGTAATTAACGCGAATGGGCCCATTTGAGCAATCTTACTGGACAGATACATCGCTGTATCTTGGCAAGCTTGCTGAATTTGCCGATAGCCTTCTCTACCTAAACGTAAGAAATTATAGTATTGAGCGACTACTTGGTTGCCTGGACGAGAAAAGTTGAGCGCGAAGTTAGGTAAGTCGGCACTGGTTCCGTAGGATGGGGCAGTCAGAATCCATGTCATATGCGGATTTGAGCAATAATGGGTAGTCCTCTAAAATCAGTCTCCCCATGGATCTCTTTGCTTATCCTTGTCCCTGCTGTGCCAGTAATGCCGTCCATGTCCATACCCATTATTCAACGCAGGTGAATGGTTCAAGGCGTTTGCTCCATTGTCGTCAATGCGACGTTTACTTTAGTGAGACCTTTGCGACCCCAATTGCAGGACTGAGAACCCCTCTGAGCCGGATTATCACGCTCCTTAAAGCCAGGAGTGAGGGGATGAGTCTAAATGCCACGCCCGCACCCATAACGTTTCGAAGAAAAGCATTATCGATTGGGAGCAACGTTTAGCCGGCATCAAGCCAACCCTGATGCTGTATGCCTTACTCCATCAGTTTATTCACCAGGAAATGGAAGGAGATGAACTGTACACCAAGGTTGGTAAAAACAAACCGCCCTGTGATTCTCAAGGCTGGACTATTGTTCTGATGGAGCGAGGGAGTCGATTTCTATGGGAATTGCACTGTGGGCACAAAAATAAGCAACTGCTTAAGACGGCTTTAGCTTGCTTGGCGGAGGTGATTGAGCAAACGGATAGTTTGAGCCTATTCACTGATGGAGAACGACGCTATGGCAACTTGTTGTTTGAAATTTGCCACGAAGTCCTTCGCAATGGAAAACCAGGACGTCCCCTAAAACGGCTGCCGAAAGGAGTCAGAGTTCGCCTTAAAAACAAAGGCTCCAAAAAGCGACCGGGTCGTCGACGTCAAAAGTATCAGGCTCCTGTGCCTGAACATCCGAAAACAACTCATGATGTGGCACACAAAGATATCCATGCCAATCAGGCACTGGTTTAATCAGGGAATAATCCAGACAATTGTGACACAGCATCCGGAGTTGAATGTAACCGATAGTCTTCCGGAAGGGTCTACACCTATGCAGTGGTTACAAAATCGAGAGTTTGTGGAATATGTGGGGGGCCAATATCGCCTGGATGACGTGGCCAGGGACATATTTCGGGGAGAGTTATGGCGGGAAGATCGGGCATTATTTCAAACCGTCAATCAACAGTTGGCAGACCATTTCCAAACCCAGGCAAAGGCGGAAGTCTTCCCCGACAGTTCACCCCGTCAGCAGTACGAAAACAATGAATGGTGTCGATGTTTTGCAGAAAATTTATATTACAGGTTATATGGCGGAAAACAGGAGAGCTTGGGTCAACTAATTAACAGTTGGTTAGAGTCTCTCTATTTTAGAAAACCTCAATTGCTAGCATATCCAATTCTCTGGATTCAAGAGGAGATTGATTTAACTGATGATCGATCATTTCTCTTGTCAAATGCAATTAAGCGAGACTTGATAGAAATCGGACAATTAGACAACACAAATACCTTGCCTTTTCATGTTGAATTTGAATTTAAGAATTTTTTGGTAGGCGCTCAATGCTACAAGTCATACCTTTCTAAATTTGCCGAGTTTTGCTGGTTACTTATTCAATCAGAAACCGGTTTGTCAGATAAAAAATTAGCTTATTTAAAGCAGGCTAAGGAACAGGCAGAAAAATTAAAAGTTACTAATGATGCCGATTTTTTAACGGACTTATATCTATGGAAATTAGGGTATTTATTTTATGCGCTACAAGCCTATGAGGAGGCGCTCGCTGCCTTTGACCAAGCATTACAGCTTAAACCTGACTTCTATGAAGCTTGGAATAACCGAGGAATTGCGTTAGGAAATTTAGGTAAGCATGAGGAGGAACTCGCCGCCTTTGAACAAGCATTAAAACTTAAACCTGACTTCTATGAAGCTTGGAACAATCGAGGGATTGCGTTGGGGAATTTAGGCAGGCATGAGGAGGCGCTCGTTGCCTTTGACCAAGTATTGAAAATTAAACTGGATGACCATCAAGCTTGGATTAACCGAGGGTTTGCGTTACAGAAGTTAGGCAGGTATGAGGAGGCGATCACCGCTTATGATCAAGTATTGCAGCTTAAACCTGACTTCCATGAAGCTTGCTACGGCCGAGGAATTGCGTTAGGGAATTTAAGCAGATATGAAGCATCGATTGATGCCTTTAACCAGGCATTGAGACTAAAACCTGACTTTCATGAAGCTTTGAACCACCGAGGGGTGGCTTTATCTAAATTAGATAGGTATGAGGAGGCGCTCGTTGCCTTTGACCAAGTATTGAAAATTAAACCAGATGACCATCAAGCTTGGAATAACCGAGGGGTGGGATTAGGTAATTTAGGCAAGTATGAAGAAGCGATCACCGCTTATGACCAGGCATTAAAAATTAAAGATGACCACCAAGCTTGGAATAACCGAGGAGTGGCATTAGGTAATTTAGGCAAGTATGAAGAAGCGATCACCGCTTATGACCAGGCATTAAAAATTAAAGATGACCACCAAGCTTGGAATAACCGAGGAGTGGCATTACAAAATTTAGGCAGACATGAAGCGGCAGCTCAGTCTTATCAAAAGGCGATGGAGATTAATCCCAATGACGCTGTTGTTCACTATAATCTGGCCTGTCTGTTTGCTCTCCAAGACAATATCGACCTATCCCTAAATTATTTGGCCAAGGCTATTGCGCTAAATCCGGAGAACCGAACAAGGGCAAGCACTGACGCTGCCTTTGATTCGATTCGTCACGATCGCCGTTTTGCAGCTCTATTACAATAACCCATGATGTTTTTGTGAACCATGGTGAATTGGCCCAGGCGAGCCTTACCACTTCAGCAAATTAAACTGCTCCATATCGGTGGTTTCCCGATTCCGGTAGATAGTCAGCACGATCGCCAAGCCGACGGCGGCTTCCGCCGCAGCCACCGTGATGACAAAGACCGCAAACACTTGTCCGCGAATATTGCTCGGGTCCAAAAAATTAGAGAACCCCATTAAATTTAAATTAACCGCATTTAATAACAGCTCAATGGACATCAATACCCGCACCGCATTACGACTGGTGATCAAGCCATAAATCCCAATACAAAACAGTGCCGCAGCAAGAATCAAACAGTACTGGAGTTGGAGGTGCATCGTCATTCCTGGAGTGATAAAAGATAACGTAACGGGTCAAAAGCAGTTAATCTACGATGCCAATGCACCGTTCCTTAGCACTTGTGAAGTTAGCTAAAAAGCGGGGGAAAGTCAAGCATTAAGACCCTTTGACAGTGGTGGTAAAGCGACCACTGAGGGGACATTAAGCCCCTATCAACCGGACATTTCTGGGGGTAATGGAGTCAGTCCCACCACGTTGATCAACCTTGAACCCAATGATGTTAGCGCCGCGTAACGGATACACCATATAAATTTATTGTCATTAAAAGCAAGAAGGTGTACCAGGAAAAGCCCCCGACAAGATTCAATGTAAAGAGGCGGCTCAAGAAATCGATCGTCTGATCCTAGCTGCGGCAAAGCGCGAGCAGGAAGGCTGGCCCCCAAGTGCTTCAATGGAAAATTTTGCTTGTATCGTTCCATCAACATCATGAACCAAAAGATCTGGCTCTCCTTTCTGTCCATTCTTTTCCGTGTGGCCCTAGGCGTTCCCTTGATTTTGTCTCCGTCCCTATTGTTCACTCCTCCAGCCGTAGGTCAGGTCGTCCAGGCGCAGGGAGAAGGAAGCACAGAACAAGCCGCAAAGTTATACAACGCCGGGCAAGCCTTTTTTGATGCGGGGCAATGGGCCGCTGCCATCGAGCAATATGAAGCCGCCCTCCAACTTTACCAAGCCATCAACGATCCAGCGGCAGTGGGGATCACCAGTTGGCAGCTCGCCTTGTGTCACCAACAGCTTTACCGCTGGGAAGCGGCGATCCGCTATTACCAACTTTCCCTGGAGAGTGACCAAGCCCTGGGCAAGCCAAAAGATGCCGCCATTACCCTCAACAATATTGGCTTTGTTTACGATTCATTGGGGGAAAAACAGGAAGCACTGTCCTACTTTAAGCAAGCATTACAGATTCAACGGGATGTGGAAGACCGCGCCGGGGAGGCCGCCACCCTCAATAATTTGGGGAGTGTCTACGATGATTTAGGGGAAAAACAAGAAGCATTGGCCTATTACGAACAAGCGCTGCAACTCAAGCAGTCAATGGATGACCAGGCCGGGGAAGCCATTACCCTCAACAATATCGGCTTTGTTTACGACTCGTTGGGTGATAAACAAAAAGCATTGTCCTACTATGAGCAGACGTTGCAGATTGTACAGGCGACCGGCGATCGCGCCGGGGAAGCAGGGACGCTGAATAATATCGGGGCTGTCTACAATGCCATCGACGAAAAACAGCGGGCATTGACCTATTACGAGCAAGCATTACCGCTGCTACGGGCCATTGGCGATCGCACCGGAGAATCGGCCACCCTCAACAATCTGGGGAGTGTTTATGATGATTTAGGGCAAAAACAGGAAGCGTTAGCCTATTTCGAACAAGCATTACAGATCTCACGAGAAATCGGCGATCGCGCCGGAGAAGCTGGAACGCTGAACAATATTGGTTTTGTTTACGATTCGTTTGGCGAGAAAGCCAAAGCCCTGACCTACTACGAGCAGGCGTTACCGCTCTTCCAAGCCGTCGGCGATCGGGCCAGGGAAGCGGCCACCCTCAACAATATAGGTGCGGTCTATGATGCCATCGGGGAAAAACAACAAGCCCTAACAGCCTATGAACAAGCGTTGCCTTTGTTTCAGGCAGTGGGCGACCGGGCCCGCCAAGCCGCCACTCTGAATAATATGGGGGTCATCTACGATTCATTCGGAGAAAAAACCCAGACCCTAGTTTACTTTGAACAAGCATTACCTTTACTGCGGGCCGTTGGCGATCGGAGGGGAGAAGCGACTAATCTCAACAATATGGGGGTAATTTACGACTCCCTGGGGGAAAAGCAAACAGCCTTAACTTACTATGAACAAGCGTTACGGCTACGGCGGGAAGTGGGTGATCTGGCGGGGGAAGCCACCAGTCTTAACAATCTCGGCTTTATTTACGCATCATTAGACCAAATGCAGCAGGCATTAACGGCCTACGATCAGGCGTTAAAAATCTTTAAATCCGTTGGCGACCGGGTGGGAGAAGCCTCTACCCTCAACAATTTAGGGGCACTTTACAATGCCTTAGGGGAAAAGCAAAAAGCATTGACCTACTTTGAGCAGGCACTCTCCCTGAGACGGGCTGTGGGACAACGTGCCGGCGAAGTGATCACCCTCAACAATCTAGGGGCGGTTTACGATTCATTGGGAGAGCGGCAGCGCGCCCTCGATAACTACCAACAATCCGTCGAGCGGCTCCTCGATCTGCGTCAAACGGTGGGGAAAACCTTCCGGGCGGGCTTCCTAGAGACATCAGCCTCTACCACCACCGCCTTTATTGATTTATTGGTCAAGGATAATCAACCCCAAAAGGCCTTTGAATGGCTTAATCTGGTCACCACGTTCGACCTCGCCGACTATGACCGCCTGCTGGCCGCGAAAGTTAACAATCCCGAAGCCCAAAAAGCATTGGACGACTGGAATCAAAAAGCTGCCGCTGTTGAAGCCCTACGTCAACAGCAAATTAAGGATCCCAATCCAGAGCTGGCTCAACGGATTCTGACCCAGGAAGCCGAACTCAATCAACAAGCGGAAATAATCGCCAATCAATACATCGAAATTGCAGACTTATTTGAGACCCGCCCCAGTGACATTGCCCGACTGCAACAAACCATTCCGGCTAATACCATTGTCATTCAGCCCGCCCCGCTGCAATACAGCTTTGAAGGCAAAAGTGAGAACTATGGCATTGCGCTGTTCGCCGTTACCCAAGACAGCATTCATGTTGTCCAAACGGATTTACCCGCTGACTTTACTGAACAACTCAGCACCTACCGCGACCAACTAGCCGGTGCCAAACCCTACCTCCGCAACAGCGTCGCCCTCTATGACCGCCTCATCCGCCCCCTAGAAGACCAAAACCTGATTCCCCCCGGTAGCACCCTCGCCATCATCGCCACAGGCAAACTGCGGGAAATCCCTTTTGAAACCCTATTTGACCAAGAAAGTGAACAGTTTCTCCTGGAAAAATATCCCCTCCATTACCTCACCCGTTTAAGCAAGACTGTCCCGGAACAGCTCCAATCCCGACAACAAGTCCAACCCCTCGTCATCGCCAACCCCCTACCGAGTCAAAGCCCGCTGGACGGCACCGAAGCGGAAGCCCAACAAATTGTCAGCCTGTACCCCAGCGCCCAAGTGTATCAAAACCGTAACGCTACCCTTGACGACTTCAAACAAAAAGCCCTCAACGCCGACCTCATCCACCTCGGTACTCACGGCTGCTTTAATCCCGACGGTTGCCCGGAACTGGGTATGCCCCCCAACACCCTCCTGTTTGCCAATAACCAAACCTATCCCCTGGCGGAAGCGGCACTGCTGGGACTGAATAACACCGAACTTCTTGTCCTGGGCGCTTGTGAAACGGCCCGCATCACCCCCGACAACGACTTTGGCTTAACGGGGCTGGCTTACATTTTGGAGCGGGCGGGCGCAAAAACTATTGTGGCCAGTCTGTGGAGCACTCCCGACGCAGAAAGTGCCGCCATCATGGCTGCGTTTTACCAGAACCTGAATGACGGCATGGGTAAAGCAGAAGCGCTGCGGCAGGCGAAACTGCAACTGGTGGCGAAGCATCCCTTCAATTGGTCACCGTTTATTTTGATTGGCGATGGCATGGGGACGGTAGGGCAGTGATGGCTGTTAACCCTGCACTGATTGTGTGTGAATCTTGTCCCAACAACTCGTGTATCAGATTGAAAGAAGAGCCAAAATTTTTTTAAATCCTTGAATTATCCTATAGCGGTTTTCATAGATGTGAGGTCATCCCGAAAGCTCCAAACCCTTGATTTTAATGGAGCTTTTCGTACCTCAGTTGTATCCTATATTTTTCCAATAAGAATCGATGATGAGATTATTTCGCTAGTCTTCAACATCTTGAGTCGTTGTGCTGGAAGAGTTATTGTAAAGTGCATCTAAACGTTCCCGTGCGTCTTCAACATTCACAGACCGCATCACCATTAAAGGCTCATTGATCGCGACACCATCTTCATCAAACAATTCCGGGTGGCTATTACGGCTAGTATTTTGGCGATAGGGACGTTGTTGTGTGCCCATGCTTACAGAGACCAGGCTCCGGATAAGATTACTGACGGCTAAAAAAGCAATGACGGTAAACGCCAGAATGTAAGCGAGGTGTAACACAGTTAAAATCTCCTGTCGGACAAGCAGGGGCAATTAAATCAAGGCGGCAAAGAATTGAGGAATTTAGCTCACGCTAGTTTCCAAGTTATTATTAGCTTAACAAGATTTTTTAACTAACTTCATTGTTTTGGTGAATTTTGAGCATAATTTTTCATGGTGAAGATTACAGCTAAGCCCTTTAGATAAATTCCCTAATCCATGGGATGTAACGAAGCTGAGAGGCGTATTGATTCTCTCCCACTTTTTAATACTGGCGATCTAGTTTGACGGGTTGAAATTAAATCCCGTTTCAAAACTTAATTTTCCCTCTGGAAATATCCCTTAAAATTCTTTTTCAAACTGAACTTTTTTTATCCGTTATTTATCTGGCAGTTAACGGTCTGTGGTAACACTCTCTAAATTTTTGATATTTCAGCCCATCCTTTTCATTATTGTGACCGGTTTCACTCACCTGAGATAGGCACAGAAAAGTTAGGAATGAGACTAATCCTCGGATAAAATGTGGTTCTGCTCGGGGGGACATCTTCCGGCCGGAGACCATAGGTAGGGGAGGAAAAATTCATCAGTTTTGTTGAATTGTATTGTTAACCATGGTGACTATTTGCCGATTCACCCATTAGGACTGAACTATGGAACAAGAACTACCCAAGTATCGAATGGTCTGCACCTTAAAATTTGGGGATATTTATGGCCAGATCATTATTTGGCTAATCGTTATCTTTATTTCCCTGGCCACTGCCCTAGCGCTGTGGAGTAGTACACGACAAATTTATGCGCTGGCGACGGTCGGCCTCGTGTTGGTGCTGACCCTTCCATTTCTCTTGTTTACCTTCGTCACAACGCTATTTAATCACTTGGATTTTGTCCCGGTGGAAATGCAGGATGTGCGGCGTTTAGGACGTTAGGTTTTGGAGAAAACGATCAGCAATTAACTGCTGAAAGAGCGTTATGTTCATAAACTTTTTTTAACTGAGTCACCCAAATAACTAGCGACACGTCCCTGCGTGCGTAAAATGGGAACTTAAGTTTTGTGATTTTTTAATGACAAAATCCATTTACAGGAGAACTTCATAACAATGTCTGATTATTCCCAAGTCATTAAGCCGTTTAACGATGATCCCTTTACGGGGCGTTTATCGACCCCGATTTCCGATTCTGGTTTTACCCGCTCTTTCATCGGGAATCTTCCCGCCTACCGTAAAGGTTTGTCGCCAATTCTCCGGGGGCTAGAAGTCGGTATGGCCCATGGCTATTTTTTGGTGGGCCCCTGGACGTTGCTCGGTCCGCTACGGGATTCTGATCAACAGTATCTAGGGGGTCTCATTGGAGCCCTGGGGCTGATTCTCGTCGCAACTGCTGCGCTCAGTAGTTATGGTTTGGTGTCTTTCCAAGGGGAAAGCAGTGGTTCAGATTCTCTGCAAACGGCGGATGGCTGGAGTCAATTTGCGGCTGGATTCTTTGTTGGTGGAATGGGTGGTGCGTTCGTTGCCTATTTCTTGATGGAGAATCTCGCTGTTGTTGATGGTATTTTCCGGGGCTTATTTAATTAATTAGCTCCAATCGTTCTGGTACAAGTTCAACACAACGTTTTTTATTCTTTGCTTAGGAGTTAAATTTATGACTGGTGCATACGCCGCTTCCTATCTACCTTGGATTCTCATCCCCATTGTGGGGTGGTTATTTCCGGCTGTCGCAATGGGGCTATTGTTTATCCATATTGAGAGTGAATCTTAGATTTGTAGACTGTCATCAATAGCCGGAGAAATATGGGGGTTAGCCCGCCTGAGCCCATAATCGACAGATGCCCAGACTTAGGCTGTACTCAGATGGTTTGGTCAGCATCAATGGCAATTTTTCTCTCCGGCATCAGTAATCTGATGTGATGATTGTGAACCAGATGTCTTGCAGTTCCTAATCCGTGCAGCCGGATAAGTCAATGGCAATTGCCACTGACTGGGTGGAATAGCTGATGGTTTAGGACACAGGAACTGAGTCAGGATGACCCGTTGAGCGGGGACAAGACATTTTTCTAGACAACCCTCACCTAAAGCGGAGGGTTTTTTTGTGATTGATTCCAAAAAACTAGCGCTAGAACTCGGCCGGGGGACAGGCAATCTGTTATCTATAGGACTGGAATGGTAGGGTAATGCTGAAGGATTAAGCTAAAGCATGGATAACCAGGAGATAACCCCTGACACATCACCCCAACCAGGTCAGGTCACTGTCCATTGACCCAACAATTTTTTCAGTGTGAGGAACGGCGCTAATCGCAGCCAAGACATAGAGCATGAGTATGATTTGGGAACTTGATTTTTATTCCCGTCCCCTACTGGACGATAACAACAAGAAAGTCTGGGAAGTCTTAATTTGTGAATCTCCCCAATCCGTTGAGAAACCGTTGTCCCGTTTGTTTCGTTATAGTCAGTTTTGTCCCAGTACATCCGTAAACTCCGTTTGGTTAAAAGATGCCATTACCCAGGCGATCGCCGAGTCGGGTCAAACGCCCCAAAAAATTCGTTTTTTTCGGCGACAAATGAACAATATGATCAGCAAGGCCTGTGAAGATGTCGGTATTCCCCCAGCCCCTAGTCGTCGCACCTACGCTCTCGAACGATGGCTAGCAGAACGAATCATCGACTTTTATCCGCAGCAACCGGGCTATGAGGCTAAGCTGGCCCGGTCAGCGTCCGTGCAATATCCTGAACTCAATGCCATACCTTTACCCGATGCCGTGCGGGGCGATCAGGGAGACCGGTGGGCATTAGTCAGTCTGTCTGCAGCAGATTTTAATGATTTACCGGAGTGGGACATTGGCTTTGGGGAGAGTTTTCCTTTGACATTGGGACAAATTAGCCCCGAAACTCGTATTCCTGGATTGATTTTGTTCTCCCCGCGCGCTTTACCGTTGGCGGCTTGGCTCTCTGGTTTAGAATTGGGCTATCTTAAATACCAATCAGGTCTCCGACCCATGTTAAAACTCGAAACGGGGGTTAGTGATAGCTGGGTGGTCGCTAACATTACGGATGAAGCTTCCCAACAAGAAGCTCAAGGCTTTGAGGCAACTAAAGCTGCAGCCCAGAACATCCACTTTCTCGCTATCCAAGACCAACCCGACAGCGATACGTTTGCGGGATTTTGGTTGCTCCAAGAAACTAACGCAGGATAATGTCCCGTGTCTTTGTTTAACTTTCTGTCACCTTTTTTATGCCGTTGGCGATCGCCATTGCGGCAAATTCTTCGACGCTCACTGTCTCTTTTGATTAGTGTCCTCGTGCTAAGTAGTCTGGGGGGAATAGGATTAGCCCGAGCAATGGCAGACCCCCAATTATCGACAATAGCCGAAATTACTCCCCAACTAGCCCAAGCATTACCCACTGATGCGATCAAAAACAGCCTGGGAACCCCCATCCCTAAAAATCCCCGCTCAGTTGATCCCATTCCGACCCGCTACTATCCGGGCTTTGAATCCTATATTGAAACCTGTAGTGGTTGCCATTTAGCGCTGCCCCCAGAAGTGTTACCACTAGAAACTTGGCAGCAGATTTTACAAAATCCCGATGAACATTACGGTGTCAGCATTTCCAACATTAATCGTTTGACCCAGTTACTGATCTGGGATTATGTCAGCACCTTTTCCCGTGCCCTCCCTCCAAATACCCCTGTTCCGGTTTACACCGAAAAATCCCGCTACTTTAAGGCACTCCATCCCAAAGTCGAAATGCCTGCAGAGACAACAACCAAAACCTGTATTGTGTGTCATCCCCAAGCGATTCAGTTTGACTTCGTTACACTGTCTCCTGAATGGCAAAATGCCCCCTAATGGGGTATTCCAAACTCATTATCTCTATATTGGCGCAAGGATTAACAATCTCCCCTCCAATATTGTTAAGTTTTGTTATCGTGGAGGAAGCCAGAGGGAAATGTCGCTTGTAGTGCTCTTTCCCCTGCTTTATCGCCATTCAGGATAGTAAATCACTATGACTGTGACCCTATTGCCTGCTAAGCAGTCAGCGTTTAATCGAGAGCTTACCCGAGTCTGGGAATCTCTCACACCTTCGAGTTGCCCTGAAGTTTACAACTTTCACTTACATACTCACTGCTCCGATGGTGCTCTCTCGCCGCAAGAACTCATACAGCAAGCGGTAAAAATTGGTCTTCGGGGTCTAGCCATCACAGATCACCACTGCGTTTCTGGGTATTATCAAGCTCAACATTGGCTAGCTGAGCAAAATCATGAAGCTATTCCGCCTAAGCTTTGGACGGGGGTTGAAATTACGGCCGACCTGGCAGGAACAGAGGTTCATATTTTAGGTTATGCCTTCGACCCTGAACATCCGGAACTTTCGCTTTATCTGGAAGGCGACCGCCCTGTAGGAAAGATGGCGTTGGCACAGTGTGTTGTTGATGCAATTCATGCAGCGGGGGGATTAGTGGTACTAGCCCACCCGGCGCGTTACAAAAAATCTGCAGCTCACTTGATTCCCTTGGCAGCACGCTTAGGCATTGATGGTGTTGAAGCTTATTACGCCTACGGAAACCCGAAACCTTGGTGTAGTTCGCAGCCGCAAATGGAAGAGGTGTGCCAATTAAGTGAACTCTATGAGCTGTGGCGAACCTGTGGCACGGATAGCCATGGCCGGAGTATTTTGCAGCGTATTTAACGAATTTCAGGCAGAAAATCCTACCCGGTCAATCTATGCAGATGGTTTGCCCTGAATTTTGGCTAGACTGCACATTGGTTTAGTTTATGACTAATTGAAATTATACTGAGACGCCACAAACCTCAAAGACATGGAAATATAGCCTCCGATAGTATCTCAATTTAAATTGATTTGATGATCGATGCAGGACAGTGATTCACAGCAGGATAACAAATTTCTCTGTGTGCTATTCGCCGTCAATCACAATTAACTTCCTACGTCGTATAATCTGCGTTGATTTTCACATAGTCGTAGCTTAAATCGCAGCCCCATGCCAGACCGGCCCCTCTGCCGTTGCCAATGCTGACGGTAATTTGAACTGTATCTTCGGCAGTTAAGTATTTGCCTCCAGCGGCGTTTTTCAGGTAGTGGCTTGCGGCATCACGATCAAAGGGGAGAGGTTGCCCTTCCTCCATCAAGGCGATGCTTCCCAGTTTAATTTGCAGGTCGTTTTGGTCAAATTTAACCCCAGCTCGTCCCGCAGCACCAGCAATACGTCCCCAATTGGGATCCCGTCCAAAAATGGCGGATTTGACCAGGGAAGACCCGGCAATAGTCCGAGCGACGGAGCGAGCGGCTTCATCATCCGGCGCACCTGTCACGGAAACTTCTATTAAGCAGGTTGCTCCTTCCCCATCACGGGCGATCGCCTTGGCAAGATATTGGCAAACATCAGTGAGCATTGCCTCTAGGGTGGCGGCATGGGGACTGCTTCCGGTAATGGCACTGGTGCGAGATTGACCATTGGCTAAGGCAATCAAGGTGTCATTAGTGCTGGTGTCGCCATCGACTGTAATTTGGTTAAAGGTTTTAGCGGTTGCTCGACTCAGCATGTCTTGCCATAACTGGGTCGAAACAGCGGCATCACAAGTAACAAATGCCAGCATGGTGGCCATGTTGGGATGAATCATGCCAGATCCCTTGGCAATTCCCCCCAGCCGGACAGGCCGGCCTTCAATTTTCGTTTCTAGGGCGATCGCCTTGGGGACAAGATCCGTGGTCACAATGGCTTGGGACGCTGCATCACCGCCGTCAGGGGATAGGGCCTGGACTAAGGGAGGAATTCCTTCCCGGAGTGGTTGCATTTTGATGCGCTGACCGATCACGCCGGTTGATGCCAACAGAACACTATCGGGGGATAAATTAAGTCCTTGTCCGATCAAGTTGGCCGATTCTTGTGCATCTTCCCACCCCTGTTTCCCCGTGCCAGCGTTTGCCTGACCCGCATTAACTAAAATTGCCCTGGCACAAGCTTTTGCTTGTAACCGTTGACGGCAATAATCTACACAAGCAGCGCGGACCTGACTGGTGGTAAAAACCCCAGCGGCGATCGCCTCAGTTTCCGAGTAAATTAATGCTAAATCGGGAGTCCCCGAAGGCTTAAGTCCGGCCCGGATACCCGCCGCTTGGAAACCCTTAGGTGCCGTAACATTACCGTCAATTTTGTGCCAATCAGTCATAGCGGAAATCTCAAAGGAGGTGCTGGGATAGACGGAATAAAAATAGGTGAGTTCAGGCGCTGATTATATCAGGCAATTATGCTGAGTTTGGGGGAGCCAGGTAAGACTCTATTAAGATTTCCTTACGCTAAGGATTCAGCCTAGTGACTCCACAATTCCGTTCTCAAAAACTGCAACAATCAAACGGCTAGCGGACGGTCAAACTCATAATAAATGCTGAAGTGTCAAATCAAAAAATATCATTATTCTTTATATTGTCAAAGCGTCCAAGGTTCCCTATGCTTTTCATAGAGTGAATCAAAAATAGAGTGGGCTAAATCGCCTCTAGACGCTAGAAATTTACCCAATTTTTAGTCCTAGTCCCCCCGGCACAAAAACAATCTTTGATTGTTCTGTCTCGTTAAATCGATTTTTCCAAAAACCTTAAATCCGGTTCACTTGGCTGATACTGTGTTAAGGGGCTGATATAACGAAGCAGCAGTTGTTTCGGTTTTTTGCCCATGGCTAGTCGCAGTTTAACCTTTTGTTAGCTAGAACATTTTTGTTCTCGTCACGTTTTTTCTAGGAGACCCTACCCCCATGTCAATTGCTGTTGGAATGATTGAAACCCGTGGTTTTCCCGCTGTTGTGGAGGCTGCCGACTCGATGGTCAAGGCGGCTCGCGTTACCCTTGTGGGATATGAAAAAATTGGGAGTGGTCGCGTCACTGTAATTGTTCGTGGAGATGTTTCCGAAGTCCAGGCTTCGGTTTCTGCTGGGATTGAAGCGGCTAACCGTGTCAATGGTGGAGAAGTGCTTTCCACCCACATTATTGCTCGTCCCCATGAGAACTTAGAATATGTTCTCCCTATCCGCTACACCGAAGAAGTGGAACAATTCCGCACATATTAATCTGAGTCAGCGGGAGGATCGGTAATTATTTACACGAAAAGTTACTAAATCATCCCGGTATCGAGCCTCAATATTTACTTAATCTAAGATAAAAGCGTTATGTCTATAGCTGTTGGAATGATTGAAACCTTAGGGTTTCCTGCTGTGGTGGAAGCTGCCGACTCGATGGTCAAAGCAGCACGGGTCACTCTTGTGGGTTACGAAAAGATTGGGAGTGGCCGCGTAACGGTCATTGTCCGGGGAGATGTTTCCGAAGTTCAAGCTTCAGTCTCGGCTGGGTTGGACAATGTTAAGCGGGTGAATGGTGGACAGTCCCTGTCTAATCACATTATTGCCCGTCCCCATGAAAACCTGGAATATGTCCTACCGATTCGCTATACCGAAGAAGTAGAGCAGTTCCGCGACCAACTCAACCCCATGGCACGCCGCTAAGTTGTCTCATTCATTATGCAACTAGCCAAAGTGCTGGGAACAGTTGTTAGTACATCGAAGGCACCCAGCTTGACAGGGGTGAAGCTACTACTGGTTCAATTTATTGATGCTCAGGGTCAACCCTTAGATAAATATGAGGTGGCGGCTGATGTCGTTGGAGCGGGAAACAATGAATGGGTTTTAGTTTCACGGGGGAGTGCCGCTCGGAAAGAGCGCTCTAACGAAGACCGTCCTTTGGATGCTCTCGTGGTTGGCATTATCGACACGGTTAATGTTGCGAATCAATCCCTTTACGATAAGCGCCAGGAAGACCGATTATAGTCCCCGTTGCGTCGTCGATTAATACTTGATTTTCCCGTTCATCAAACGGCGATCGCCGAAATACGGCCCATCCAGGAGGAAATTATTCATGGGAGCCAGGAGTGCGACGGTAGCCAATCCGTGGTCACGAAACCTTACCGATCCCAAAATTAGTGAAACCGCCTACGTTCATTCCTTTTCTAACCTAGTGGGAGATGTCCGGGTCGGAGAGTCTGTTGTTGTTTCACCAGGAACATCCATTAGGGCGGATGAAGGGACTCCTTTCTGGCTGGGGGATCATACTGTTATTCAAAATGGGGTGGTCATCCACGGACTTGAGTCGGGTTATGTTTTGGGGGCAGACCAGCAAGAGTATTCAGTGTGGATTGGCGCCGGCTGTTGCATTGGACATTTGGCCCTAATCCATGGTCCAGCTTACATTGGGGATCAATGCTTTATCGGCTTTCGTTCCACTATTTTTAACGCCAGAGTGGGGGCTGGGTCAATCGTGATGATGCATGCCCTAGTGCAAAACGTTGAAATCCCCCCCGGCAAATTAGTGCCTTCTGGTGCCACGGTTATCCATCAGAGTCAAGCTGACAATCTGCCTGACGTGCAGGATGGCGATCGCCAATTTGTACAACAAATAATGGGAAGTTCTGGCACGTTACAACCCCAACACCGGAAACCATCGACGACGGCAATCCCCTCGGCTGCCGTTACCCCTGTTACTGAAACTCCTTATGTAAATTCCTTAGACACCATGAGTATCAATTCTGACATCAGCAACCAAATCCGTTCTCTCCTTGCCCAGGGCTATAGCGTCGGCGGTGAACATGCTAATCAACGGCGCTTCAAAACAAAATCCTGGCAAAGTTGTGGCATTGCTGAAGGTTACCGTCCTGAACAAGTTACGGCCACCGTCGAAGGCTGGCTACGGGAATATGCTGGAGAATATGTCAGATTGATTGGTATTGACCAGGGAGCAAAACGTCGTGCTGTTGAGGTCATTATTCAGCGTCCTGGTGATGCACCAGGAGCCCCAAGTCGGGGAATCACGACCACCCGCCACACCAACAACGGTAACGGCCATAGTATGGCTGTGGCAGGTAATGCGGCTGGGGATGCTGCCAGTCAAATTCGAGCGCTACTACACCAAGGCTGCAAAATTGGCTTGGAAAATGCCAATGCCCGTCGCTTCAAAACGGGGTCTTGGTTGACTGGGGGAACCATTAGTGCGAGCCGAGAAAGTGAAGCACTACAGGAGTTGAATCGTTTCCTTGCCGATCATCCGGATGAATATGTCCGCATTATTGGCATTGATCCCCAGGCAAAACGTCGTCTTGCTGAAATCGTTATTCAACGCCCGGACGGTAACGCTAAGTCCTCTTCCCGTTCTAGTCGTGCCGCCGCGTCTACCTATTCCAGTGCTGCATCCAGCTATGCAGCGCCCACGAGTGCGGGTCTAACCCCAGACGTAATTGAGACTGTCCGGGGGCTTTTGTCTGCTGGTTATGGAATTGGGACAGAGCATACTGATAAGCGCCGCTTCCGCGCCAAATCCTGGGATACTTGCCCTGCCATTAACAGTACCCGCGAGGCAGAAGTGCTTTCCCATCTCGAAGCTTGTCTCACTGATCATGCGGGAGAATATGTCCGCTTAATCGGCATTGATCGTCAAGGAAAACGGCGGGTATTAGAACAAATCATTCAGCGTCCAGACGGCTCTGGAACCAGTGGTTCTATCCCTCGTCCTGCTACCAGCACCGCCAGCAGTTACAGCAACGGGAACTACAGTAACGGCAATGGTTATCAAAACGCTTCTGGGAGCCTGGATAGCCGGGTTATTTCTCAGGTGCGTTCACTGCTTGCTCAGGGCTATAAAATCGGCACAGAACATACCGACAAACGTCGCTTTAAAGCAAAATCTTGGCAAACTTGTGCGCCCATTGACAGTAATCGGGAATCGGAGGTTATCCGCGCGTTAGAAAGTTGTTTAGCGGATCACAATGGTGAGTACGTGCGACTGCTAGGAATTGATGCGGCGGCTAAACGTCGTGTGGTTGAAACTATTATCCAACGCCCGTAACGGCAATTTATCTGACCCCCATAGCCTAAAATTCACCATGACGTTGCCGCCTGTCCACAGCCTAGAAACCACTGAATATTATGTCAGTGGTGCTGTGACAATCCATCCCTCGGTGGCGATCGCACCGGGCGTGGTGATTGAAGCCGGATCGGGTCAGGAAATTACCATTGGCGAGGGAGTCTGTATTGGGTTGGGTTCTGTTATTACCGCTCACCATGGCAGTATTACCATTGCCGCAGAAGTCACCCTCGCACCGGGCACACTCATTGTGGGACCGGCAAACCTGGGGGAAGCCGCTTGTGTGGGAACCCGGAGTAGTATCTGCGGTCAGGACATCGACACCCACTCCCTGATTCCTCCGGGAAGTTTATTGATGCCAGCACCTACGGGGAAACGACAACAACTTTCATTCTCTGCTGCCTCGACCTCCACTGATTCTGCTTCCCCGGCGGAGAACCAAGAAATTCCGTCTCCTTGGGATGAATCCAGCAATGGATCTAGCGTGACTCAAGACGTTCCAGCGCCCCCTCGCGGTCATAACGCTTCCCCTCAAGAACCATTACCCCAAATGACACTGAGCCAGTTGAAATTATGGACAGTGAGTCGTCTCAACCAGAAGCTGACCAAAAGCCCCCTGTCGTGGGTCAGGTATATATCAATCAACTTTTACTGACCCTCTTTCCAGAGCGTAAATATTTTAATCGGTCTTAATATTCCCTGTTGCCTGGTTCTGAATCAACCCAATCGTCCCTCAGTTATGGTCAATGGCTGTGGTGGGCGATAACAATACAAGTAAAAATAGCGGCCCCTACTTTTTCTGTCTACAAAGGCTAATCTACCTACTGCAGCGACTGACTTAACGGCAGGGCGGGATAAATCGAAAATCGAAACACTGTGGTACCCCAGTCAGTCCCTGAGTACTGAGAAATAAATCCAGAAAAGCCCGATTTTCCTAATGAAGAAAAGTGTTAATGAGTCCCGTATGAAGTTCGCGCCATCAGGCGGCATGGGGATATCACTCTGCTATCATAAAAGTGATAATTTAACAAACGGGCTTTGAGTTCTGATGTGAACATGCGGTGGGGCTGTTCATTTTATAGTTAATTAACCCTTTCACGCTCCGCGAAGGCATTCGCGGTTATTGATATAATCGGATATCGTCTGGCATGATCTCTAAAATTTATTAAGTGTCACCTTTTCTGTAACCCGTGACCTGGATGTTACTTTTCCTGCGGCGATCGCCAGGGAACGTCCCCACTGGGAGAATGTGCCATTGTTAGATGTACAGCAAATGCATGTCATTGGTAGCCTAGAACGTTGCATCCGCATCTTGATCCACACTCAATACACTCCGGCATCAAGCAGAAATGCAACGTACCTATCTTCGTCAGGCTGGTACGCTTCCTGACTTACATCTGGCTTCATGTGTGATGTACTTTAAAAGAATAATCTTTCTCTTCCAAACAGCAAATATTTTTTGATTAGAAAGTCCACAACAGACAAAAAAAGATAGTAGTTGCCGTCTTTTGTATCGGGCTGGAAAGACTATATGAAAATTTGAAAAATGGCGGGAGGCGGATTTGAACCACCGACCTTCGGGTTATGAGCCCGACGAGCTACCAGACTGCTCTATCCCGCGATGACCTTGTTAGCATAACGGATTCTCTCCCCTTTGCCAAGGTCAATCAAAAATCTTTTTGGTCTTTGTCCATTTAGGTATTGGTTGATAGCCAAGGCTTTAATTTTTGAGCAATTCGTAATGCCGCGCCCCCCGCACCTAAACGTTCTCTCCCATTTTTGGCGATCGCCGCTAATTTTTGGGGATTATGCAAAATTTCTGCTAGGGTTGTGCCGACCTGAGCGGGATGGTTGACCAAGGTCAGGGATTCGCCGAGAAGATAGGTTTGGCGCTTGGCAAACAGGGAATTATATTGGGGTCCACCCCCTGGAAAACTGATAACGGGCTTACCTAGCCCACGAACTATTCGGTTGCTGTCCCAGCCAGGGCGATCGCCGCATGGGCTTGTTGGAGACAATCAGCGTAATGATGCTGACTCAAAATCAATTGATGGGTTTGATATTGATAGCTGGGGGCAGTGGAATCTAAAAAATTAGCTTTCGGTAGCGCCTGCCACTGATGAAGGGATAAGGCTTTTTGAAAAGGTTCTAGGGCAAGGGCCGGCGCGATCGCCGCGATGAGAATTAATGGTCGATTGGGAAATTGGTCAAAAAGAGGGGGAAAACTTTCTAAAATTAAACGCCAATTTTCCAGAGCTTCCGGTAAACGAGAACCGGGTAGAAGTAATAAAACTAGGGGGGCATGGGAATTTTCTAGAATATTTTGGGGGTTGGGCGATGCGTCTTCCCCTAACCCATCCATCATCGGATTGCCTACGTTGTGGCTCTGAACACCTTTACGGCTCAAGATTTGATGCGTCAGCTGATCCCGAGGAAACACGCCATAGCAGCGGCGACGCTGCATCAACCAGCACTCCCAAGGATAATAGGCAGAACCCAACCATTTTTCCCAGGGTGGGGTGCTTTCTAACCATTCTCCTGAAGGTTGTCGTAGATAATATTCAGATTTTGCGGTTCCCACAAAAGCATAATTTGCGCCACTGTGCCATGCCATTGCCAAGGGCACAATATCCCCAATGGCGAGGATTTTCCCCCCAGCTTGTGCCCATTGCTTCACGGTCATCAATTGGGTCCGCGTGAGGGTGAATAAACCTCCCCGTAGATCCCGCCAAAATTGTCGACTGTCCATATTGTTAAAGCCTCCCAGAAAGAGGACTTTACTGTACCGACGGCCCGGAATTTGACGGGCAATGAAATCCATGACCCTCCCCACTAAAGGTAATGCGGCCAGCGTAAGGGCAGGAATTGCTAAAGACTGCAACGCACTCGCAATGTTGATGGCGATCGCATCTTCTCCATGAAGCATTACTGAGCAATAAGAGTTTCAGCATTGTTGGAGGTGTCGCAATTAAAACGAATAACCTTAATTTTGGCGGAACATGACCGCAGCCGCCGCCAGCCATGGGGACTGTATCCCTGCGAGATTCAATGAGAGTACACCTCTCCAGGCTCCAGTGAAGTAGAATAGGCGGTGTTGTCTCTTCATTACCTACCATTGTGAGCGATCGCCCCATTACTGTGTTGCTGGTCGATGAAGATCCCATTTTTCGATTGGGGTTATTGACGGGATTGACAGCATTTGATCACATTCAAATCGTGGGGGAAGCCGAGCAACTAGGGGCCCTGCGACAGCAGCTAGAACAGTTGGCTCCCAGTGTGTTGTTAATAGATCCCCAGTTTCCCCAACAAGCCCAATCTGGATGGTCATTGTTGAGAGAATTACAGCGGGGATTTCCTCAGTTGAAGATTGCGTTAATCACGGCGAGCTTGGAGTATGACCGTTTACTGGCTGCTAAAGCCGATGGGATTGCCGGTTATTTCCCAAAAGGAACGGCGATCGCCGACATGGTGACTGGAGTTAGAAGCCTTAAAGTACAGGGAGCAACGGCTTGGCCCGAGCCTCTCGTCTGACCATTCCCCCCTTGAGTCAATGGGAAAAACTGCATGGCATTTGTTTAACGATGGATTAAGCCAAATTGATCAGGGTTTCCAGCGGGTACACCGAGGATTACAGTCCCCCCAGTTATCAGATTTTGATCGTTTATTTTGGCAGGGACGCAATCGAGAACTGAAGTTGGCACAATGGCTCGTTAAACGATTGATGCCCCGTAAACTCCGGCAGTGGCGTAAAACGGTTCAGACCCTTTCTCCACCGATGGCTCCGCCCTCCCGACCGATGTCCCGTCGCGTGTCTTTTTCCCGGGCAATGACGCTGCGCCCTCCCCAGGATTTAGCCCGCCTGAGCGAGACATTAAATCAGTTACCGTCGCAGGTGGAAAATTTGACGGCGTTCCCCCTAGAGATTGACATTTTGCAGCCGTTAAAGCGACAGGAATTATTATCCCTTTGTCAACAGCAATTACAAACCACCCTAGAGGAACTGCGGGCCTTACGCATTGAGGCAGCCCAGTTGTCCCAAAATAGTCAATCAATTGTCGTGGAAATGTGGCGGACAGTCACCCTGGCTTTTTTGGGTAAATATTGTGAGCCAAAAAGTGAATTTAGTCTGGAGCAAATCCAGAATTTAGTCGAGGTCTATCGACCTGTCATTGCCCAAGAAAAATTAAATCACATTCCCTTTGTGGTGCCCTTGTTAGAGCATTTACTCTTTGATGAGCCCCTAACGGTCAATCAAACCATCTATCCGGCAAGTTCTGCGGAAGCACAGCAATATAGCGATTTATATGCCCAAAATTTGATCATTGAGTTGGCAAATGCCGCAATGGTTTTTATTTTGAATTATTTTGCCAACCAAGAGGGATTAAAGTTGTACTCTATGAACAATCAATGTTCTCTTCGCGTCAGTTGCACGCTTTCGCAATGACTTAACCTGGCACTATCAACTCTGTCGCTATTGGCTAACTCCGAAACAAAATTTTTGAAAGTCAGTATACTTTGATGTGTATCTAACCCCCCAGGGCATTAGCGCCGCCCAACTGTATGCACCCCGTCAACAGGAGTTGGACGATCTGAAGATTGTGCCCCTAGCCGTGACGCTGCTTCTGGAATTTCGGGATGCCATTTCACCCCGCCTACGTTCAGTGATTGAATTTCTCGGTAACGGCTTGGTGTTTGTGTTGACTCAGGTGGTGGGACGGGCCATTGGTCTTATTGGTAAGGGGATCATTCAAGGCATTGGCCATACTTGGCAGGAAACCCGATATGGCGATCGCCCCAACTCTAGGCAATCCGGTTAATGACCGCAGTGTCAGAGTGTCAGAATGATGTTCAGTCAGTGGGCGAGTAATAGCGGCAAATCCCTAGAACTTTCCTGTATGGGTTGTTACCCTAACGCATTACACCACTCTACTTATCCAGAAACCAACCGTTGACCGATGACAAGCCCCCCTCATCCTTCTTTATCACCTGATATGACAGACGGGTGGAGACAAAGTTTACGCCATGAAAAAAGTTGTCGTTCTTTGGCGTTAGACTACTCCCTTGCGGCGAGCTTAATTGCCCTATTTCCCCTAGCGGGTTACTATGCGATGCGATTTGTCTTGATGGTGCTGCTGTTGGCCGTTATGCTCTGGGAGATTGGACGGGTTTGGCATTTCAGTCGGGGACAGGATGCTTTGGCGATCGCCGGCAACTTGTTTGGTGCCTTAGG
>CALNXU010000024.1:0-55108 GCA_942490695.1 Merismopediaceae cyanobacterium
CAGCAGGTTCAGTGTCCAATGCAGAGCCCAATTCCGAATTAAGCGGGCGATCGCCTTTTGTAATAATCCTTCGGCAATTTGTTGCCCCATCTGACGGGATGTGGGATTGACCAATACCTTACTCAAAACCGGGACAATTTTTAGCGGATCAAAGCCGGGGGTTCCTTTGAGAATTTGCCACAGGGTTTGGAGATGCTCCCATATTTCTGGTTCCGAGATGATCGTTGGTTGATTTACCATAACAGCGGTTGTACCATCATGGTAATTCCCCCCGCGACATTCACGCGGTTGAAGCCCTGACGGAGAGTATCGGTGACCTGGAGTAAAGTCGATCGCCCCATTTCATCAATCCCGGTGATGCTTTCTGACACCAGGCGATCGCGAATAAATTGCCCCCGTTCCGACAGGATAAAGTTGGTCGCCTCATCCAGCACAAAGTCAAAGTTAAAGCCGGGGGGAATCTTTCAGCATTGCGGAGCAGATTTTCCAAGCGATTCCAGCGAAAGCTTCCTTCAGCTTAAAGAGCAATTCCCTCAGGGATGTCCGGCAGTTCCTCGGAGGGGTCAGTCAACAACCGCTGGGCAATATAGGGATAGGCTTTGCTTAACACTTTAAAGTGGGTGTCAATGCCAATGTCAATCCCTTCTAAAGTCACCATCGACCGGATAATTAACTCATAGTAGGCGGGCACCCGAAACGGGAACTCATACATCATCGCCGACATTTGGTCGGTAATGCTTTTAAAGTTCCAACTCGGGCCATATTAGCCCCCATGGCGTTGCCAAACACCATTACCCAAGCGGCCGGAATAATGGGATTTAAATTCGTGTCAGGCTTGAGAAATTCCAGCTTGACGTAATCATGAGCCAATGCATCAAAGTCCCGGTTAACCAAATGCACGACCGCTTCAATGAGGCCATAACGTTGGTAGGGCTTAATATTGCTCATCATGCCGAAGTCCAAATAGACTAGACGCCCATCTTCCATGGCCAGTAAATTACCGGGATGGGGGTCGGCGTGAAAAAAGCCATGTTCCAGTAATTGCCGCAGAGAGCACTGAACTCCCACCTCCACTAAGTGTGTGGCATCGATGCCTTGGGCTTGGATAGCCCGGATATTGGTGAGCTTCGTTCCTTGCACCCACTCCATGGTCAACACCCGCCGTCCGGTGTAGGCCCAATAAATTTTCGGTACGTAAATCTCCGGTAAGTGTCCGTACAGTTCTTTGAGTTTCTCTGCATTGACCGCCTCTTGGAAATAGTTCATTTCCTCAAAAATTCGGCTAGCCAATTCGTCTGTGATGGCAACAAGATCCGACCGCAAGCGCTTAACCGACCGTTTGACCCACAGGGAGAGGGACTGCATGATGTAGATGTCGAGGGTAATACGACGCACCAAGTCAGGGCGTTGCACCTTGACGCCACTTTTTCTCCCGTTTTTAACCGCCCTTCATACACCTGCCCCAGCGATGCCGCGGCGATTCGCTCCGGCGAAAGCTCAGCGAAAATTTCCGACGGGGGCGTCTAACTCTTCTTCGATGAAACGATAGGCAACCTCATTGGGAAAGGAGGGTAACTGATCCTGGAGGGTGGTGAGTTCATCTAAGTAAAGGGGGGGCACCAAATCCGGACGTGTTGACAACGCCTGTCCAATCTTGATGTAGGCTGGTCCCAGCTTGGTGAGGAGTTTTCTCAAATAAATAGCCTTATCTTGGGATTGGGTCGGGTCATGACCTTGAAATTTTGACCACCAAACACTCAAGGCAAAGCTGAGCAATGGAAAAATAATGTTAAAGAGGCGTCCTAAGACTTGAAAAGGCCGTTTCCGGTAAAAGCTGCAATCAAGTCGGGATGGTATTCCCAACTTTCCGGAAACATATCACTAACGGGGCCGAGGTCTTCTATGTGCTGTTTCGGCAGTCTGGGAGGCTGAAACTCTTCAGCGTGACCTATCCCAGCGTGATCTGGAATGGTCTCAATCACAACGACATCTTCAGACAATGTGGTGCTAGACGGTACGAGGACGGGGGGCATGAAAAAAGTCGGTGATGCGGTGGGCTTGGATGTTAACGATTGTAACAAGAATGGTTAGGGCATTTTCAATGGAACCGATAGTTAGGGACCTTCTGTTCGCTATTTGACGGATAAAGCGGCTATTTTCTGGCTTGTAATCCCTTAGGCACTGGTTCCGTAGGATGGGGCAGTCAGAATCCATGTCATATGCGGATTTGAGCAATAATGGGTAGTCCTCTAAAATCAGTCTCCCCATGGATCTCTTTGCTTATCCTTGTCCCTGCTGTGCCAGTAATGCCGTCCATGTCCATACCCATTATTCAACGCAGGTGAATGGTTCAAGGCGTTTGCTCCATTGTCGTCAATGCGACGTTTACTTTAGTGAGACCTTTGCGACCCCAATTGCAGGACTGAGAACCCCTCTGAGCCGGATTATCACGATCCTTAAAGCCAGGAGTGAGGGGATGAGTCTAAATGCCACGCCCGCACCCATAACGTTTCGAAGAAAAGCATTATCGATTGGGAGCAACGTTTAGCCGGCATCAAGCCAACCCTGATGCTGTATGCCTTACTCCATCTGTTTATTCAACAGGAAATGGATGGAGATGAACTGTACACCACGGTTGGTAAAAACAAACCGCCCTGTGATTCTCAAGGCTGGACTATTGTTCTGATGGAGCGAGGGAGTCGATTTCTATGGGAATTGCACTGTGGGCACAAAAATAAGCAACTGTTTAAGACGGCTTTAGCTTGCTTGGCGGAGGTGATTGAGCAAACGGATAGTTTGAGCCTATTCACTGATGGAGAACGACGCTATGGCAACTTGTTGTTTGAAATTTGCCACGAAGTCCTTCGCAATGGAAAACCAGGACGTCCCCTAAAACGGCTGCCGAAAGGAGTCAGAGTTCGCCTTAAAAACAAAGGCTCAAAAAAGCGACCGGGTCGTCGACGTCAAAAGTATCAGGCTCCTGTGCCTGAACATCCGAAAACAACTCATGATGTGGCACACAAAGATATCCATGCCAATCATCTTGAAGCGTTTAATGCCTCCATGAGGCGACGAAATTCGACCTTTCGGCGTAAAACCAACACCTATGCTAAATCCAGAAAGGAGCTACAAAGAACGCTCGATGTGTTTTGGGTGATCCACAATTTCGTTCGAGTTCATTTCACCACTAAAGTTGTCCCTGCTGTAAAGCTAGGAATTTTGGAGACTGGGATATCTTGGTCGCAACTTCTGACGATGCGATATGCAATCTAACTCGCTGTAGACAATGCTTCCAGCTTCCCCAGACAACGGAACCAGTGCCGATTTAACGATTTAATGATTTATTCTGTACTTGTCTTCTATTTTTTCCTCTTTTCAGTACCCAGTTATTACACTTGGTGGGCCTTCATGCAACAAAGCCACCTAACAACCCGGTTTGAGCAGACTAGCAAGCTTGGTTGGTCTCGCAGCAAAGGTTATCGGCAGCCGCTGATTTTCACCGATTGGCTTCCTTGTGCTCACAACTGATGTTGGACGGCTGTGTAATGGTTCCCAAGGTTCCTTCGGTAGATTTACTGTTCCTTTTGCCATTGCCATTTTTGTTCTCAGCAAAAATTCAGTGATTTCTAGGGAAAATCTTCCTCAGCAAATCAACAGATATTGTTATGGTGTGGCTAGTCTTTAGTCAAAGTCGCAATGGTTCCACTGATAACGACCGATGTTCCTTTGGGAGTAGGTGACTTGGAACGGGTGCTCGTCATTATTCCGGTTTTTAACGAGGCTGATACGATCGCCAAGGTCATTCAACAGCTACAGGCCCAAGGCTTAACCCAGATTCGGGTGGTGGATAACAATAGTGATGATGGCAGTGGTGATATTGCACGACGATGGGGAGCCGGGGTCGTTCGAGAGACCGTAACAGGATATGGCAGTACCTGCTGGCGGGGATTGCAAAATATACCTGAATCCATCGAATGGATTTTATTTTGTGATGGAGATGGCAGTGATGATCTCAGTCAGTTACCCAATTTTTGGGCCGCAACGGCAACAGCAGATTTTATTTTGTCCAATCGTCGGGCGGTGGCCACCAGTCGGCAAAAGCTTACCCCGGCCCAGAATTGGGGCAATGGTCTGGCCGTGACGTTAATCCAGTGGGGATGGGGCTTTCAGTATCAGGATTTAGGCCCGTTGCGGTTAATTCGTCGCACCGCGTTAGAAAAAATTGCCATGCAGGATCGTGCTTTTGGCTGGACGGTGGAAATGCAAGTGCGGGCAGTGGAAGAAGGACTCCGCATTCAAGAAATTGCCACTTCCTACGGCGATCGCCAAGGGGGACAGTCGAAAATTTCTGGCACCCTATCGGGGGTTATCAAGGCAGGGTACGGCATTCTAACCACCATCGGCAAACTGTATTGGCGCAAATGGCAACAACGCAACCGGGCGGCTGAGGAGAATGTCATCCCCTGGCAACAGTCTCTCATTGTCGTACTGGCAGGTATTCTGCTCCTCCTGGGGGCTGGCATGATGCACTCCCATGGCGATTTCAGCCACACCAGTTCTTTTCGACAATTTTGTCTCGGTTTTGGGGTCATGGTCGCGGGATGGGCGGGGGCGAGTTTTGGCAAGTTGCCCCGGTCTATGGGGGTCATCTGGTTTTGGGCGGTCGCCATTGGTTGTCGATTATGGTTGTTGCCCATGACGCCAGGGGATGACATTTGGCGTTATCTATGGGAAGGCTGGTTGCAAAATCAAGGGTTTAATCCCTATGGGTTACCCCCCAATGCCCCCCCGTTAGAATTTCTCCGCCCGGATTGGTGGTCAGCCATCAATCATCCTGATATTGCCGCCATCTATCCCCCGGTGACTCAGTGGGGATTTCGTTTATTAGCGGCGATCGACCCCTCTGTTTTCGTGTTCAAGCTCGGATTTGTGGCGGCGGACTTGGGCGTCTGCGCTCTGCTGGCGATCGCATTTGGGGTACAACGAGCCAAAATTTATGCCTGGAACCCGCTGGTAATTTATAGCTTTGCAGGCGGCGGCCATTACGACAGTTGGTTTATTTTGCCGTTGGTGGCAGCCTGGCTATTGGTGGAAAAACGCCATTGGGGACTCAGTGCTCTGTTTTTAGGCATTAGTATCGGCGTGAAATGGATTTCACTTCCCTTGTTCGGGTTTTGGCTCTGGCGGCGTAGACCCCAACAATGGCCGGGACTACTCTTGTTTGCCGGATTACCCCTATTGCTCACAGCGCCGACATTTTGCCGCCTCGACCGTTGCCCATTGATTCCCGCCCAATCCAGCTTTGTGGTGCAAGCCCGTTCCGCTGACTTATTGCCCCATATTTTGACTTATTTTTGGCCCGCATCCCGCCAGATGAACTGGATTTTTGTGCTGCCATTGGCTGTAATCACCGGAATATTATTACTCCGCTGTCGGCAATTTACCCGCTTTGCAGAGGGCTATTTCATCGTTCTATTTTTGTTATCCCCAGTCATTCATGCATGGTATTTCACCTGGTTAATCCCCTTTGCTGTCGCGACAGGCAATTGGGGCACCAGATGGTTAACGGCATCGAGCTTAATTTATTTCTGGTTGCCTTATCGACAGTTTGCCGGCTTAGAAACGGAACGGTGGTTTTTGACCAATCCTGAACGCACGCTCCTCTGGCTGCCGTTTTTAGTGGGCTGTGGCTGGACTTGGTTGAACGGCCGTCCGTCCCTACACTTATCCAGTTTGCCATCGTCGGATCTACTAACCAATTCCGAGAGGGCGAAAAGCTGATGATGTTAACTCCCGTTTTAGAAGGCTGGTTCAGTGCCTTGCTTTGGTTCACTAGTACCTTATTGCCACTGGGAACCGGTTGGTTACTGGTGAGTCATCGGTGGCCAATATTTAATCCCGAGGCTTTCATTGAGCAGAGGGGGCTGCCACTGGGATTAATTTTGACGGCGGGGTTGATCAGTCGTCGCTTTGCACCGTCTGAATTGACCACTGCTATTGCGTTCACCACACTATTTATGATCCTGGCGGATATTGCCATACAGCGATGGCTAGCCCCGTACTACAGTGCCAGTCGGTTAATCGTATTGGCGATCGGGGGAGGTGGATTGGGGGGTTTGGTATGGAGTGGATGCTATGTACAACCTTTTTTGTTAACCGGTTACAGCTGGGGACTCTGGTTTGTCAGTTATTTGTAGTTCTGGGGTATGGCGGGATGGGGATTAATCACGTTTTTACCCAACGTTGCTTGTTTACTCCGTCGCCACTGGCAACGCCCCCGTCTGGCCCCTCCCCTCCATCCCCGCCAGCATTACCCCAAGGTGTCCCTCCATCTACCCTGTTACGCGGAACCGCCGGAAGTGATCTGTGCCACCCTGGCTACGTTAGCAGACCTCGATTATCCCCACTATGAAGTTCTGGTGGTTGACAATAACACGCCCGATCGCCACCTCTGGGAACCCATTGATCGTTATTGCCACGAGCTCAATATCCTGGCGGGGCACGTCCGGTTTCGCTTCTTCCATGTCGATAATCTCGCGGGGGCGAAAGCTGGAGCGTTGAATTATGCCCTAGCCCGGACGGCCACCGATGCAGACTTAATTGGGGTGGTGGATGCGGACTATCAAGTCAATGGGGATTTTTTAGCCCGGTTAGTCGGTTTTTTTGATGACCCGGCGATCGGTTTTGTACAAACTCCCCACGATTACCGTGACTGGCAACAAAGTTGGTATTTGCGGGGATGTTATTGGGAGTATATGTCTTTTTTTCGTTTGCAATTAGCGGGTCTTAATGAATGGAGTGCGAGTTACATTATCGGTACGATGTGCTTGATCCGGAAAGCGGCGCTGATGGAGTTAGGAGGCTGGGCGCAGTGGTGTTTAACTGAAGATTCGGAATTAGCAGTACGCATCCACAGCGGGGGGTATCAATCTTTGTTTTTAACCGAAAGCTTTGGCAAAGGATTAATTCCAGAAACCTTTGCTGGCTACAAAAAGCAACGCCTGCGCTGGACCATGGGCCCCATCCAGCAATTACGACGGCATTGGCGTCAATATCTGCCCCGCCGTTGGAGCGTCCCCACCCAGCTAACCGGAATACAAAAGTTTTTGGAACTCAGCCACAGTCTTTCTGGGCTCTTTCCGCTGTTTATTTTTGTGCAATTGCCCTTAACCGGAGCTTGGCTCTTTCATCTCCAGCAACACCAGGTCACTATTCCTTTGCCTAACCTCGTTTGGTACAGTGCAGTCAACACCCTGATCGCGGGGCTGGGGTTGAGTTGGCTCACCTATTATTTGTTGGGTTGTCGGCAATGGCGGGATATGGGCATGGCGATGATGGCGATGATGGCTCTGCAACACACCAAGACCTTGGGGGCCTTGAAGGCTGTTTTGACTCCCCAGTCCCTTCAATGGCAGCGTACCAATAAGTTTTGTGTTTTTCCCCAACGTTGGCGAGCGTTTCAATCTACCCAAACGGAATGTTTATTGAGCTTATTGTTTGCCGGTGCGGCGATCGCCTTAGGATCAATGGCAACGTCTCGGCCCGATTTTGTTTGGCTTGTCATCGCCCAGTGTGCGGGATTTAGCCTCAGTTATGGGTCGGCCATCATAATGGCCCATCTCGCTGAAGTCGATATTGCTGAGCAGAAAAAATACTTGGGAACTCAAGATTGTAAACCCTTGCTCCCATCCCATTCGGTTAAAGGAACTTTATAAGAAGCGGCAATTCTTTGGTTTCTTTTGTACCATATAAGAGGGAGTAATCATATCAGTCTCTGCTTAAGTTTTAATTAAAGCTCTGATCAGTACAATTAATTAGGATTGGGCTTTGGGCATAGGGTAACTAACCCCCAGAACAAAATGCCTAATGTCTCGCGCCGATATTGTCCGACTTGTCCGACTATCGTTGTGCAGTGAATAGTCGTCTAGATTAAACCCTTTCTCTCCCTGTCAAACACTGAACTGTCCATCACGATGCTTCCTTCTAATTCATCATGAAATTGACATCTTGGTTTCTTTTGCTATCGACCTCAGTGGTATGCAGTCTCTTGCTTGGCACTGGTCTATCCGTACAATCTCAATCCTTGTCACCCGGCGTGGAAGAAACGTTTGTCCCCGCTGATGGTAGCATTAATGATCTGGACGGATTACAAGAGCGTCAAACTCAGGATTGGTTTCCCCAGAACCGACCCCAGTGGGAGGAAGAAGCCTTAGAAGTGAATGATGAAACCTATCGCCCCACCGTGAATGACCCAGATATTATCCGCAGAGAAGAAAGCGAGTGGCGAAATCGGGGATCCGGTGACCCGAAACAAACAGGGTCAGGCATTCCCCTAGGCGAATTTTAAGTAGGGTGCGGCTCTTTCAAAGACCTTTGAACAGGCCTACGAGCAGTATCAGGAGCTTATTAAGACCTTGAGTTCAGAAGATGCTCAAGACTGGGAGCATGGCGGGATAGAACGCTATATCAATGAGCAGAGCAGTGGCTTCCGACTCACCTCGATCTAAAAAGATTCTTTATGGTCACTAAACAGCGAGTCGGGGTGTAGGTGGTAATTGCTTTATTGGTGTAATGCTCCAAATGTCGGCGCAGGCAATCATGGTCGGCAATTATTAAGTTACTCATTGATGGAGAAGAAAGATCATTGCATCGTGCTCGATTGACTAAGATAAAGTCATCAGTCTTTGTTAAAAGATGCCGAACTTCCAGACGTTTATCGCGATTGTGGCAGCGTTGCTGGTGTTTATCACTGGTGTTTTCCTAGCTTATGACTCACTCCAATTCCCGAAGAGCTGAGCTATTTTGCCAAATATATTGAGGTGCAAGAGTTTTTAGCAATAACGAAATTGTCAGTATCTATTTTCAAAATGGCTATGGCTGTGATAAACGTCCCACTAGAGCCTCCTTTAAATAGAAGTGAACCAGCTTTGCTCAAAGTCTGTCACTATACCACCGGAACCATCAAAGACCTTGGCTAGGACTTCATTGCCCAAGTGGATTTCATTATCGATAAAGGTTAGAGCTCCAAACTCAATATTGTCGAGAGCAAACCGATCGCCTTCTGCTAAAACAAAGTCACGAATGCGGTCAGTTCCGTCACCTTCTCGGAGCACAAATGTGTCTGCATCGTCTCCACCAAAAAGTAGGTCAATACCGGCTCCTCCATCAAGTAGATCGTTACCTTTTTGTCCAAAAAGCTTATCAATTCCACCATTTCCCAATAAGATATCATCCCCCTCTCCCCCTAAGAAAACTTCACGGCCATCAGAGCCAAGGATAATATCATCACCATCTAGACCATTGTGGCGATGGCGGCTGTTTGATCCGCTGGCATCAAAGTAATCATTCTGGTTGGTTCCCGTTATGCGACTAGTCCGACTGGGAATAGGAATTGGGTTATAGACGGCCAACAAAAAGCTATCTTCTGTACTTTCGCTCGCAGAATCTGTGGCAATTAGGGTAATTGTTTCACTACCCAGTGTGGTGGGGGTACCGAAAAACAGTCCTGTGTCGTCGTCAAAGCTAATCCCGTCAGGAAGGGATGTGTTGGGAGCGAGGGATAATTCTAGGGGCTCGCCATCGGCATCACTAAAGGTATCAGTGGGCACTATGTATGTAAAAGGCTGTCCGACCAATAGAAGCTGATCGGCGATGGGATTATTTAATGTGGGAGGCGAATTTGACACCGCAGGATCGAATGCTGGTGCCCCGGGGTCGTCAATGATGCCATTGACTGTTAAGTCATCATCCCCTCGTTGACCATCGACAAAGTAGAGAAGAACTTCCTTCTGTCCATCGCCATTGAGATCCTGGAATTGGGCCCCCGTTTGGGTGACCGGGTCAAAGCTGAATTCATACCATTCATTGGCCCCTCCTAGGGTAAGGGGGCCATATTTCCAGTAGCTGTTGACATTGCTGCCTTCAGGTAAATAGAGGGTAACGACGGTGGCTTCACCTGGGGTCAGACCATTAAAGTTAAAGTCATAAAAACCTTGGTCAAATTCTAATTCGGGGGGCGCTGTTGCCGGAGCAGGGTTCTCAATGGCGGTAATGGTGGGCAGGGGCTGTTCGCTATCGGCGACAAAAGTCACAAAGTCTTCGTTGGGAGTGGCAACTGGGATAATGTTGCTTTGGGTGCCATCGGCGATGCCGTCGTTGTTAGCATCGAAGGGGGCGACTGTCACACTAAAGTTAGAGCTAACAGTTTGATCCCCCGTGTCAGTCGCTACAACGGTAAGCTGGGAGGCTCCGGATTGATCGGTGAGAAACGTTAACGTTAATTCACTAGTTACAGGATCAATATTGGTGTTGAGTAACTCAGGATTGCTATTGTTGCTGAGGGTGTAGGTTAAGTCAGCATCGGGGTCTTCAGAATCGTCAAAGGCAGCAAAGAGGTCAATGATGAGGGCTGGATCATTTTCAATGGCATTGATGTCACTAATGCCGGTGGTGGTGGGCGGACTATTGGGGAAGTCATTGTCGGCGATCGCCAAAATTTGACTGGTGTTAGTTCCGGGAACTAAGCCAGCACTGGGATAAATCAGAGAGATGGTTAAGTTTTCTGATCCTTCGATGTCGTTATCGTCGAGGATGGTGAGGGTAGCGGTTCCTTGAGTTTGACCGTCGAGGATAGTGACAGTGGAACTACTCAGCTCATAGTCGCTGGAAGTAATGCCTAAGCCGCTGATGTCGAGGCCTACGGTTTGGTCACCGCTGACTGTTCCCCCTGTTGTTACGACATTGAGGGATACGACATTGCCAGCGGTTTCACTGCCTGAGTTAGTGCTGAGGCTGAGGTCTACGGCGGGAAAGTCATTATTCTCAAGAGTAAGTCCGATAAAGTCCGACTCATTAAGCGTGATACCGGTAAAATTCTTGAACAGCAAGCTGTCTGCTCCCAAATTCAGCCTAAGATCTTCGCCTATCCTTTCAAAAATGAGCTGAGAAAAAGAGAAGCCATAGGCACTGACATCTACTTTGTCGCCTTTGCCGCCATCTTCTCCTTGCTCGAAATCGAAAATTATATCGTCGCTTTCGCCAGGGCGCTTGATGAAAACGTCATCGCCCGTCCCTCCCCTCAAAATGTCATTACCGGCTCCGCCGTCGATGATGTCGTTTCCGATCCCACCGTCCAGACTGTCGTCGCCCTCGTCGCCTCGAAGGGTGTCCGAACCAGCTCCGCCATTAAGATTATCTGCCGCACCTCCTCCGTTAAGAATGTCAGCCCCTAAATCACCGATGAGACGGTTCCCTTGATCATCCCCATTGAGGATATCGTCAAAAGCTGAGCCGATGAGGTTTTCAACACTTACAAAGATATCGCCCAATGCCTCTCCAGCAAAGCCCTGCCCACTCAACAACGAAGCAGACACACCGGCCACGGCACCAATATAGGTGGCGGTGTCATCACCTTCGCCGCCATCCATCAAGTCTTCACCGAACCCACCGGCCATGCTGTCGTTGCCGCCAAGGCCATAGATTTCATCGTCCACCCCGTCAGACACAATGATATTGTCCAGATCATTCCCGATCAGCGCGACCGAGCCATCGCCCACATGGATCAAATCCTCGACAATCGTATCCTGAAGATCGAAATCGCCTTGAGAATAGACCCTGTCGCGACCACTGGTACCGAGTGGAGTCAAATTACTTGCCGAGGCCTGGGCAGAGGTCAGGGGCGATGCGGTACCGAAGCCCAAAGCTCCGAGCAAGTCGAACTGTGACTGACTCTGGGTTCCGGTGCTACTACCAGCGCTTTCAAAATAGCTTTCACCACCAACTTCGTTGACAACACCGGTTTCCTCGATCGGAACATCGACGACGAATTCGATGCGCTGCCTCTCGAATATCTGAGTGTTCCAAGTCAACTCTGCCGAAGCTACCAGTGTCGCTGCAATGAGTTCACTGCCAAGACGCACCCCTTCAAGAGTGATGCTTCCCAAGGTATCTAGTTTAATAAACTCCTCGGCTGCGTCTCCGGCACGAGTTTGAGCTTCGGTTAACGCCTCTGCTAGTGTCAGTGGCACAGACGCTCCGGCCTCATAATTGGCAGGGTCTTTGATAGGGGCAATGTAGGGGTCTAGAAGGTCGGTGAATGTCCGCCCAAACACATTGTTGAAGGCTGCAAAGCCCTCAAGAATATTATCGTCCTGCGCCATGCTTTCGGCAATCTTCTCTGCCAACAGACTCTCTGAAAGGGTTTGAGGTAACAGTTGCTCAAGGACTAGCCGTGAGACGATCGGTTCAAAGTCGTCGCCCGCTAGCTTGTTGGACAAATTCTCGGTTGCAGTTCGAGTAAAGGCAACAACTGCCTTGTCAACCTTTGCTTGGCCTTCGTCGATAACTCGCTTCTGTAAGCTGGCAAAACTGGCCAGTTCAGCAATCCGTTCAGCGAGAGATGGCGCATTGAAGTTGCCGATTTCCCCGTATTTGAATCGAAGCACAGCCTCTACATTCCCTTCGGTGTTTCCTGTCAAAGGGATGACTGAAACATCAAAAAGAGCCTCGTTTAGGTTGCCTTTCTCAATTGCAAAGGCACCGAGCATCCCGTTTTCGGTATCTGCTGGATCTGAGATACTAACCGCATTGAAGGGCGTGATGGCGATCTCATTTTCCACCGGGTCAACCACCACATTTACGCTTAGTTGGTCGATGTTCTTCTCGAAGATGTAGAAATCGATCACTTCACCATCATCAAGTGCCTGTTGCGTATCAATATCAGGAACGTACTGACCCCATTCCTCGATCACGTCGCCATTGTCCACATAGAAATGATCGGCCCCCGGCCCGCCGATGAGGAAATCAATCGAGTGCTCCTGTTGCGAGACACCAAACAGATCATCGTCGCCCGGCCCGCCCACCAGAAAATTGATTGGGGTATCTTCAGTTAGGTCACGCTCAACCGCAAAAGTCAGACCAAAGGCATCCTGACGGTCAAACCGCTCTCCAGCAAAGAGTTGGTCATTCTTTGTTTCGCCACCAGGGAAGCTGGGAATGTCGTCGGTAGCGACCGATTGGATGTAATCTCGCCCCGTGCCTCCGGCTAGAACGTCTTCGCCACGGCCTCCTCTTATAAAATCATCTGTTTCAATACCATCAAACTTTACAGGAACATCGTCATCGACACCTACAGCAAAGGAAACTGAGCCTAGTCCACCTGCTGCTGTAATAGCATCCCCGAAGGATTGACCAGGGGTCAGCGGGATTCCAAAGGAGCCATCGCTTTGTGATGCGCCAAGGGATATCCTCTCACCATTAGGCAGAATTAGGCCAATTTGGTTAATAGTGCCTGCTAGCAATTGAGTCGTTGCGCCTAAGCTTTGGAGCGTCCCGCTGACCGTAACAGATTCGATCTCGACACCTTCGACATCAGAGCCAGCAAAGCTATAAGCCTCTGCCTCGAATGTTCGTGTGTCCTCGATAATAACTGGTTCATCGACCCCATCGCCATCCCGGAACGTGAAGGCAGTCGGCGGAACAACAGCGTTAAGAATGCTCAAAATCGTTGGATCCGCAGAATAATCGCGCGGAGGGCCACCTCTCACAGAAATAAAGATCTCAATCATAATGAGCTCTTTCGTCTACGAAATACTGTTTACGAAATATTACTTACGGAATATTATTATACTGAAGCCGCTAAAAAAGTTCTGGGTTACGATTTTTGGTAGTAGTATGGAACCACTGATAGCTTAGAGCTTTTGCAGGTAAAAGGCTTCAGCGTTTTAATGGATTTTCATCAATAGCCAATTTTTTCGGCATCATTTTTAGTAAAACCCTTGTCTCATAGGGCTTTCGGTTGATTGGCCCCTAAAATCTGGATTTGACAAAGGAACATGCAAATATGTTGAAAAGCCTACTGGATCTACATTTCGATCGCCACTTTATGAGGATCACTACCGAGTAAATTTGCCCATGGCTTTTTGACCAGCTACATCGTGGAGAAACTTCCAACATTGAGCCTGATTTAGGGATAATATGGCGCACAATAAAGTCATTTCCCTTTGACTAATCACCCATGCAAGCACTCTGGCTCGAAAATCAACAACTCCAGCTGCGACAGGATGTACCAATACCGGAACTGACCGACCAAGAAGCACGGATAAAAGTGCTGCAAGCGGGGATTTGCAACACGGATCTAGAGCTTTTACGGGGCTACTATCCTTACCAAGGGGTTTTAGGGCATGAGTTTGTCGGGGTGGTGGAAGCGGGGCCAACGGAATGGCTCGGTAAACGGGTTGTGGGAGAAATCAACGCCTATTGCGGCCAATGTGAAGATTGCCAACAGGGATTACAAAATCATTGCCAGTTTCGGACGGTGCTAGGGATTGTGAATCGCCATGGGGCGTTTGCTAATTACTTAACCCTGCCGGTGCAAAATTTATATGCAGTCCCCGACACAGTGGATACCGATGCGGCGACCTTTACCGAACCGATCGCCGCGGCCTTAGAAATTCAGCAACAATTGTCCATTACGTCTCGACAGCGGGTGCTGGTGGTGGGAGACGGCAAGCTGGGGCAATTGGTCGCCCAAACCTTAGCCATTACCGGTTGTGAATTATGGGCGATTGGGCGGCATCAAGAAAAATTAGACCTGTTAGCACGACGGGGCATTAAAACGGGGTTGAGTGACAGCGTCCCTGAACGATATTTCGACATTGCGGTGGAATGTACTGGCAACCCATCGGGATTCACCACCGCGCGACAAGGATTGAAGTCCCGGGGCACACTCGTGCTCAAAAGTACCTATGCTGATCGCCTGAGTTTAGATGTTTCGTCGTTAGTGGTGGATGAAATTACCCTCGTGGGGTCCCGCTGTGGCCCTTTCAATCTAGCGCTGGAGGTTTTAGCGAAACAACAAGTCGATGTCAAACCGTTAATACAAGCCCGATATGCATTGAGTGACGGCTTAACTGCCTTTAACCATGCCCAACAGAAAGGCACGCTGAAGGTCTTGCTGGAAATGGCGACGGCATAGACGCAACCAACCCATTCTTTAACATCTACGGACTTCGTAACAAAATAAGCGCCATAACTTAATCTCCTGAGGACAGTGGGGCGTGTTTAATCGTTACATAGCGCACTTTTGTGGATTTGCATGTTACATCAACGTTGCAGCGGTTTATTGCTCCATCCGACTTCCTTACCCAGTCGGTACGGTATTGGTGATTTTGGCGAAGGAGCCTATCAGTTTGTCGATTTTCTCGCGGATGCGGATCAAACTATCTGGCAAATTTTGCCACTCGGCCCCACTGGGTTCGGGAACTCCCCCTATCTGTGTTACTCAGCCTTGGCAATCAATCCCTGGCTGATTAGTCCCGACAAGCTCGTCGAAGCAGAATTATTGCCATCAGAACTCCTCCGCCATGCCCCGGAATTTAATACTCCTTGGGTGGATTACGATGCGGCGATCGCCTATAAATCCTATTTATTGAAACAGGCTTTTTCGACGTTTACTGGACAATCTAATGCTGGTCGGCACCAAGCCTTTCGCGCATTTTGCCAAGCCCAATCGAACTGGTTGGCGGACTATGCCTTATTTATGGCCATCAAGGAAGCCCACAAGGGGGAAAGTTGGTACAACTGGGAAAAAACCCTGGCAAACCGTGACCCCGGCACCCTCAAAATCTGGCGTGATCGCCTGGCGACAGAAATTCAATATCACCAGTTTGTCCAGTTTGTGGGTTACCAGCAATGGCTAGCGGTGAAAGCCTATGCCAACCAACGCCATGTCAAGATTTTTGGCGATCTACCCATTTACGTTGCCCATGACAGTGCCGATGTTTGGGCCAATGCCGAAAACTTTTGTCTCGATCCCGAAACAGGGGAAGCGGCGTTGATGGCGGGCGTTCCCCCCGACTACTTTAGCGACACGGGACAACTGTGGGGTAACCCGGTTTACAACTGGAAGCAGTTGCAGAAAACCCACTACGACTGGTGGATTCAGCGCTTCCGGGGCATGGCCCAAACGGTTGATATTATTCGCATTGACCACTTTCGCGGTTTTGAGTCTTTTTGGGGGGTTCCCCAAGGGGAAGAAACGGCCATCAATGGCGAATGGTATACCGCCCCCGGTCGAGAATTCTTTCAAGTGCTGCACCAGACCCTAGGGGAAGCGTTTCCCATTGTGGCCGAAGACTTAGGGGTCATTACACCAGAAGTGGAAGCGCTGCGGGATGATTTCGGTTTTCCCGGCATGAAGGTGTTACATTTTGCCTTCGATTCCGACCGGGCCAACCCTTTTCTGCCCTTTAATTATGGCGGTCGTAACGCGGTAGTCTATACCGGTACCCACGACAACAATACGACCTTGGGCTGGTTTGAGGGGCGATCGCCAGAGGCTCAGCAGACGGTGATTAATTATCTGGGTTGTATCTGTCCCGAAGGCATCCAATGGAGTCTGATCCGCTTAGCCAGCAGTTCTGTGGCGAACATGGCCATTTTTCCGTTGCAGGATGTATTGGGTCTAGGGGAAAGCTGCCGTATGAATCTACCAGGAACCGCCGCCGGTAATTGGGGATGGCGTTATCATCCGGATCAATTGGAGCCGGGGCTAGCCGGTCACCTATCCTTTATCACAGAAATGTATGGACGCCGGATTTATCACCCAGCCCCCGTTGAACCAGAGATAGCATCGGAATCAGAAGAAACGGAATCGACACCTTGATCAGACGGCGTAATTCGATACAGCACATGGCGTTGTAGAGGATGGTTTTGGGGAAGACGGGGGTGATCAAAATCATCGGCCGGGTTGCGGGTCATTCCCAAACGTTCCATGACGGCAATGGAGCGGTGGTTGCCCCTAGCCGTAAACGACACAATTTCGGGTAACTGCAGGGTTGTCAATCCGTATTTGATCGATGCCTCTGCTCCCTCGGTGGCGTACCCCTTGCCCCAATAAGCCGACAACAAACGCCAGCCCACTTCTACATTAGGGAGAAACGGTGCGGCAAACGCCGGGTGCTTGAGGCCAATCATGCCGATGAATACACCAGTGGAACGGAGCGTTACGGCCCAAAAACCATAGCCATACGTTTGGAAATGATTTTGGATACGGTCAACCAGTGCTTCTGATTCTGCCCGACTCAAGCAGCGAGGAAAAAAGCGCATTACCTCTGGATCAGCGTTCAGGCGGGCAAAGTGATCCATGTCTTCGGCTTGCCAAGGACGGAGGTGGAGACGTTGGGTTATCAAGGATGGATTCACTGGCGTCATGTCATCATTTATCCTGTCTCAGTAAGACTTATCACAAACGTTATTTTCTTTTCAGTGACTCAAAGCGACAAAAGCTGTTTTCTCCTGTTGATCCCTTGGGTGACTCTATTAGTGAGCCGGTCATCTCCCCGTCGAAGCAACATCGTAGTCATAAATCCAGGCGGTTTTAAGGTTCAGCAATGGGGGGGCGATCGCCGACAGGGTTCCTAGGGCCGCATTCCGTAGCCAGGCTTTGACACCGTCTGCATGGAAAATTTCTGCATTTTGGCGGGAGACGGCCTGAACGGCTTGGGTACGGGGCATTCTAGCCCGTTGGTAATTCTGTAGCGCCGTGGCGTAATCAGCCGCCCGGGCCAATTGTTGAGCCAAACACGCAGCATCTTCGATCGCCATGGCAGCCCCCTGGGCTTGAAAGGGTAACAAGGGGTGGGCCGCATCCCCTAATAAGGTCACCCGCTGTTGAGACCAGTAAGGCAATGGCGCATGGTTAAACAGTCCCCATTGGTAGCAAGGGGCTGGACTCTGTTGCAAATCCTCTAGTAGTCGGGTTAAGGGCGCTGACTGGTTAGCAAACTCCTGAAGAATATCAGTTTTATTCGCCGGGATTGTCCAACTATCCCCATGCCACTGGGTATCCTTCTTCACCAAGACCAAGTTCAACCAGGGACTTCCTTGCTCGTGGTTTCCGGTGGGATAGACCACCACATGGTGATTAACCCCCATCCAGACCGTCGCTTTCCCAAAAAAGGAATGGTAATGGTCTTGGAACGGCAAGATGGCCCGGTAAGCGGCATAACCGCCATACGCCGCCGGGGTTGACGGATGGAGCGATCGCCGCACGAAGGAATGTACCCCATCAGCAGCCACCAGTACTGAACTTGTGCCGGTATCTTGATGGTTAAACGTGGCACAAATCTCCCCTGATTTTTCTTCAAAGGCCGTTAGGCGATGGGAGAAATGAATCCGGTCTTTTTGTTGAAGGGCATCGTACAAAATTTGGTGTAAGTCTGCTCGACGACAGTGGTAATACGGAACCGCGCTGTCCAGCGACCAACGGGCAATGCCTTGATCTTGATTAAAATCCCTCAACTCAAACCCAGTACAACGATGGGCGATCGCCGCCAAGGAAGATTCAATGCCCAGGGATTGCAAGACCCGGACAACGTTAGGACTGACTTGAATGCCATACCCCAGCGCTTCAAATGATGGAGCCTGTTCATACAGTTGAAAGTCAAGGCCCAACTGTTCCAACTTTAACGCTAACGTTAATCCGCCAATGCCCCCGCCAACAATCGCAATATCCGTTGACATATAATCTGAAGTCAAAATTGTGGATTAATTTCTGAGTCAATCAGCAGACATACTGCATTTAAACCATGTGGTCTAATTTAGCCAAAACAGGATGAATAAAAATCCCCCTTGTTGAAAAGTGGGATAAGGGGCGGAATCTAATGACAACCCCGCCTTCTTCAATGGAGAGACTAAACGTTGACCACTCCGCTGGTAACCGCCTCTGACGGTTGAGCAGAGGCTTCCGATTTGATGGCTTTAAACATACCAAAGCGGCATAACCCGGAACCAAAGCCCAAGCGCATCAATAACATGGTGGGAACTTCCCGGAGAGACTTGATAAAGCCAGAAAAGCCAAATTTAATCAGTCCTTGGGGACGAATAATGCCTTGCCAGATGGATTCAAACCAAGAAGGGAGCGTTTCCGCTGTCCAGTCAGCCGTGATTTCGTCGCCTTCGATTAACCCCGTCTCGGCGATTTGCTCGGAAAAGCCTTCAATGGAGGAAAAAGAGGGATGAGACCATTGATCCAGCAGTTGACGCATGACGGGCTTTTCCCAGAAATTAAGAGGCTTTTGTCGATCATCCCGCTGGTTCCAATCCGCTACCACCAGGGTTCCACCGGGCTTCAGAACTCTTACCATTTCCTGAGCATACTTGACTTTATCCGGCATGTGGGGCCCGGCTTCAATGGACCACACCACATCAAAACTATTGTCGGGAAAAGAAAGTGCCAACGCATTATCAACTTGAAATTTGGCCGTTACTCCCTCCGGTGTCAACTCCGTTGCCCGGGCGACTTGTTTCGGACTAATGGTAATGCCGGTGGCATCAAATTCGTATTCCTTTGCCAAAATTCTTGTACTGCCCCCAAAGCCACACCCTACGTCTAACACCGTTGTCCCTTTCGGGAGTTTATCCAATCCGCCCCATTTCACCATTTCATGTACAAAGTCAGCTTTGGCTTGTAGAAAGTCTTTACGACGAGGCGGAGAACCGTAGTGACCCAAATGGATATGCTCCCCCCAATAAAATTCTAAAATGCCGTCATCTGTCCATTCATCGTAGGAGGTTGCCACCGTATCTGGGGATTGAAATTTACGGGGCGTTACCAGATAAATAATGATTCCGACGATTAACAATAGAACAATAAAACCAATTGTATAAACAAGAAACATTAATCAAGACCTTAACTTTTATTTACATAACTCCGTCAATCCTATCAAATTTTGTGGTCGGAGCGTATGACATAGCCTAGCCAGCCTAGGTTCTCAGGGTTTGGGCCAATTGGTGCAACAGATATAACGGAGCGGCGGGGTTTCCCGTTGTATCCAGGTTGGGGCTATAGCCAATGACAATCCCAGGGGGAGTGGTCGGTAAACAGGCTAGCATCAAGCCGCTCACCCCAGATTTGCCGATAAAGCCCGTTTGTTGAAAAAATTCAGCAGAGTATTGATATAGACCACAGGTTTTGAGGGTGTTTTTGACTCGATGACAGGTTTCAGCGGTCAAGGGAGGAGAAGGAGCCTGTAGCAATAAACCCAATTGAAATAGATCAGCCATTGTCCCTGCAAGACAGCAAAGATGGTTGTAGGTGTCCAATGCTAAAGTTGGGTTTGGAACGTATCCCGATTGGTGAAGAAGCGTGGCGATCGCCTGGTTCCGGGCATTGGGCAAGGAGCGGACAGACTCTAGCATTTCCCTATCCAGAGTTAAGGTACTGCCACTGAGCTGATTTAACCACGTCGCAAAGGTCTGGCATTGGGCCGCCGCACTCTCCCCCGGCAGATGTCCCGCTAAGCAGATGGCACCGCTATTGAGCATGGCGTTCCGTGGATATCCCTGGTCTGTTTGCAATTGGGCCAAGGAATTATAGGCCTGGGTAGAGGGGCGATCGCCAACCCACTGACCCATGTGGGTAACCCCTTGATGGTGCAGAGCATATAGCCAGAGGAATGGCTTCATTACACTCATTAAGGCATGGGGACGGGATTGCTTTCCCTGGGTAAAAACGATGCGCTGGCTATCCCCCACCCGCAGGCAAAATTGTTGGGGGTCTGCTGCCGCCAGCTTGGGAATATATGACGGTCGTTTTCCCCCTGCGGCGATGGCGATCGCCTCGACAATCCAAGTTTTCCATTGCTCAGGGGCAATCAGCGGGAGGTTCATCGACATGGAAGACAGGGCCAAGCAAGTAACATTTCAGTCCAGTAAATCACGATGGGTAAAGGGTTTAGCCTGGTCACCACTATAGGTTGCGGCAATGTCCCCCTTGCCTTCCAGAAAATATTTATAGGTGACTAAGCCTTCTAAACCCACCGGGCCCCGTGGGGGTATTTTTTGGGTGCTAATGCCGACCTCCGCGCCAAATCCATAACGGAAACCGTCGGCAAACCGAGTACTGCAATTGTGATAAACCCCTGCGGCATCAACTTGCTGTAAAAATTGTTGCGCAACCTGGGGATTTTCGGTGATGATTCCGTCCGTATGTCGAGAGCCGTAGGTATTGATGTGGGTAATGGCGGCATCAACCGACGGCACAACTTTGATCGCCAAAATTAAGTCACTATACTCAGTTCGCCAATCCTCTTCTGTTGCCGCCTCACAGGAAATCAGGGCCTGGGTTTGGCAATCCCCCCGGAGTGTGACCCCTTTCGCCGCCAACGCTTCCGCCAGGGGTGATAAACACTGTGGGGCGATCGCCTCGTGGACTAATAGAGTTTCGATGGCATTACAGGCTGCCGGATACTGAGTTTTCGCATCAACGGTTACGGTAACCGCTTGGTTGAGATCCGCCTCAGCATCTAGGTATAGGTGACAAATGCCATCCGCATGGCCAAGGACAGGAATGTGGGTATTTTGCTGGACGTAGCGGACAAACTCATTGGAGCCACGGGGAATAATTAAATCCACATATTGTTCCAGGGATAACAATCCCTGAATTTCAGCACGGCTCGTTAATAATTGAATCGCATCTGGACTCACGACGGTGGTTTGGAGCGCAGTTTGAATCACCTGGGTCAAGACTTGGCAGGAGCGAATGGCTTCTTTTCCACCTTTCAAAATGACAGCGTTACCAGATTTAATTGCCAAACTGGTGATTTGGATCAGTGCCTCCGGGCGGGCTTCAAAGATAACCCCCAACACCCCTAACGGACAGGCAATCCGGGTTAGAACCAGTCCGGTATCCAATTCCCGCTTCAGGCTAATGTGCCCCAACGGATCTGGGAGTGCGGCCACATCCTTTACCCCGGCGATCGTGGCCGCCAGCTTACTCGGACTTAATTTCAAACGGTTATATAACGGGGTGGCAATCCCATTCGATTTAGCGGCGGTACAATCCTCCCCATTGGCGGCCAGTATCTTCTCTGCGTTGGCCTGTAGCGCTGCTGCCACTGCGGCGATCGCCTGATTTCGCTCTTGGATGGATAGGGTCCCGAGGGAGAGGGCCGCCACTTTGGTTTTTTTGGCGAGTTCAATTAACGCAGTAGAAGCAACAGTGGCATTCATAAAGAAACGGGCCCATCTAGGGCGAGGATTAACCGATTTTTTAGATTAGCATCAATGCCTATGCCTTTTGGGCAGCAACGCGGTCATCTTCAGGAACCTCGCTGATAGCCCCTAGCCATAAAAAAGGGGTCGCCATGATAGACAACCCCGACGTTTTTTTTAATTCCCTTATCAAGCATTAGACCGGGGTCGAAACTTGCATACAAAAATGGGAGAGAGTGATGCTGAAAGGCAGGATGAAATGCGACGTACAGAAATATTGCATCGCATCGGGCATTACATCATGCCCATACCGCCCATGCCTCCCATACCGCCCATTCCACCCATGCCTCCCATACCGCCCATTCCACCCATGTCGGGCATTTCGGGGGCTGGGGGCTGGGGTTTTTCGACCACTAGGGCTTCAGTCGTCAATACCATGCTGGCGATCGATGCAGCATTTTGTACCGCAGAGCGCACAACTTTAGCCGGGTCAATAATACCAGAATCAATCAAGTCTTCAATGTTGCCGGTCAGGGCGTTGTAACCCAAATTATCGGCACTTTCTTTGACTTTTTCCACAATGACTGCCCCTTCCAAACCGGCATTGCTCGCCAGTTGATACAAGGGCGCTTCGAGGGCTTTCGCGATGATATCAGCCGCTACCCGCTCTTCATCATTTTTGAGCTGGGCTTTAAAGCCCTCAATTTTGCCTGCTAAACGGATCAAGGTACTCCCACCACCGGGGACAATCCCTTCTTCCACCGCTGCTTTGGTAGCATTTAGGGCATCTTCAATGCGGAGTTTTTTGTCTTTAAGTTCAGTTTCAGTGGCTGCACCGACTTTGATGACGGCAACACCGCCGGCGAGTTTGGCAATGCGTTCTTGTAATTTTTCCGCATCGTAATCTGAATCCGTTGCGTCCAGTTCCCGCCGTAATTGTTCGATCCGCTCTTTTACTCCGTCAGAAGCGCGTTTATCTGCCCCGGCAACAATAATAGTGTTGTCTTTTTCTAGGGTGACTTTAGCCGCTTGTCCCAATTGATCCAAGCTCACACTATCCAAGCTCAGGCCAATATCTTCCGAAATCACGGAACCACCGGTGAGGATAGCAATATCTTGGAGAACTGCTTTACGGCGATCGCCAAATGCCGGTGCCTTAATAGCAGCCACATTGAGCACCCCACGGGCCTTGTTGACCACTAAGGTCGCTAGGGCTTCTCCTTCGATGTCTTCAGCAACAATTAATAGCGGACGACTGGCCCGGGCCACATTTTCCAGCACGGGGACTAAATCGGCGATCGCGCTGATTTTCTTATCGGTAATTAGAATCAGGGGATTGTCAAAATCTACGATTTGGCGATCGGCATCTGTGATGAAGTAGGGAGAAATATAACCCCGATCCACCTGCATCCCTTCCACAACATCCAATTCCGTGCTGAGGGATTTGGATTCTTCTACGGTGATAACGCCATCTTTAGTGACCTTATCCATCGCATCCGCAATCATCTGACCCACCTCGGGATCATTCCCCGCCGAAACCGTCGCCACCTGGGCGATCGCCTCACCAGCCACTGGCTGAGCTACGGCTTTGATTTCATCCACCAAAAAGGCGGTAATTTTTTCAATGCCTCGACGCAAGGCAACGGGGTTAGCCCCTGCTGCCACATTTCGTAAACCTTCCCGGACGACAGCCTGGGCAATGATGGTTGCCGTCGTCGTACCGTCACCCGCAATCTCTTTCGTTTTGGAGGCGACTTCTTGGATCAATTTTGCCCCCGCATTCTCTTGGGGGCTAGATAATTCAATTTCTTTAGCAACTGTGATGCCATCGTTCACAATCTGGGGCGCACCGTATTGCTTTTCTAATAAAACATTGCGTCCTTTCGGGCCGAGGGTGATCCGCACCGCATCAGCCAAGGCGTTCATCCCCGCTTCTAGTGAGCGGCGAGACTCATCCTTAAAGGAAATAAGCTTTGCCATAGGTCTAAATTACAAATAACAGCAAGGGTTTGGGGTCAATTCCATAAAGCACTTTAGCACTCTTAGCTGACGACTGCTAAGCTTCCCTCGGTACGGTTTACCCTTCCTAAAAAGTGCCTAATTCCTCCTAATGCAAAAAAAGAGCTGCCCACCTGGACAACTCTTTGAATCATTAAATTTTGTTGAGGCTCAGACCCTAGTAGGTCTCAACATGCCAGCGGTGTTCTTTTTTCATCTGTTTTTGGAAATCTTTCCAAACGACACCATTGTCTTCGGCCAATTGGGTAAAGGCTTCATCAATACCGGGTTCCATCCCTTTTAAACCACACATATAAGTGTGGGTTTTGGGGTTTTGCATCAGCTCCCATAATTCACTGGCATGTTCAGCGACCTTATGCTGAATATACATCCGGCCGCCTTCAGCATTTTTTTGCTCCCGGCTGATGGCATAGGTTAAACGGAAGTTATCGGGGTATTCCGCCGCCATTTTTTCCAAGTCTTCCTTATAAAGAATATTGGGGGATTTGGGAATGCCAAAGAAAAGCCAAGCAAAGCCTTTAAAGTTGTAGTTTTCGTGCTGCTCTTTGAACATCCGCCATAGGTAGGCGCGGAAAGGGGCAATCCCAGTTCCGGTGGCTAGCATGATGATATTGGCATCCTCATCATCGGGTAATAACATCTCCTTACCAACGGGCCCGGTGATGCTAACGTCACCTCCTTCTTCTAGGTTGCAGATATGGGTTGAACAAACCCCATAAACCTTTTCTCCGGATTCGGGGTCGTCGTATTCTAGCTGGCGGACACAAAGGGAAACGGTTTTATCATCATCGAAATCACCATGGCGGGTGGAAGCAATGGAATACAGTCTAAGCTTGTGGGGTTTTCCCTTGTCATCTTTTCCTGGGGGGATGATGCCGATACTTTGTCCTTCCACATAGTGGAGGTCACCTCCAGACAAATCAAAAGTGACATGCTGAACTTTGCCGATTCCACCCTCGCTAACAAGGGGATAGTTTTCTAAAACTTTTCCGACGTAGGGTGACTTGGGGCGATAAATGTTGACGGGAACGTCAGACTTTTTAGCTACTTTAGGGGTCGTGGTCATAGGTTTTTTAGCAGAGTCAGAAGCTCCGTTTTGGTTAACGACTGAACTGCCCGCTGCACTGCTTTGATAAGGATGGGGAATTCCTTCTGTGTTCGGTAGCGGCGACTCACCATCCAAAGGCTTGATGCTAACAATCCGTCCGCCCATACGGGTAATGCGGCGCATTTCCTGGTTCATTCGTTTGAGTGGAACCGTGATAAAAATGTTACCGCTCCGACGAATGGGAAAATCTAAACCATCGGTCATGGTGTTTTGGCTTAAGCCCGCTACTTCGTAAACAAATAGACGGTTGCCAGCATCACTCAAGCGAGATGAGGTCGCGACGTAACCGGAATTAAACATGGATCAATGGACTCCCTACTCAATCAAATAATTTTTTAAAAGACTGATTTAAATCAATGCAGTACTTATTAGACTACCATCGACAGGGAATCGCAGCAGCAGGGGCATAACGCTCAATAAGTCAAGCGAGAGTCCAAGTTAGCGAATTTCGCCCGGACAATCTGTAACGTGAATATCCCTTTTGCCCCAGACTATATCGATTTTTGTCATGGTAACCAGAAAAAGCAAGAGACTAGGCGAGCTATTGTAGAAGCCGATACACTTCTGATAAACTGCACTATCAGTATTTGATTTTGCATTTCGCCATTTCATTGAATTTCATAAGCCCTAGGTTTGCGGAAATCTGAAAAGATACTATCCAAAAATTAACGGCTTGGGTGGCTGAAATGCAATCATAATAATGGGCATTGTTGCTCATGGGGTCTTGGCTATCTCCCCGTCGTCAAATCGTGCAAACGATGTTAGATGATTTAAATAGTCTCGGGGAAATCCGGTTTAACAAAACAGTTTTGCATTTTGAGGGACGTTATGACCACACAGCTCGACCGCGTGGTTCTCATTGGAGTTGCCGGGGATTCCGGTTGCGGTAAATCAACATTCTTACGCCGTTTAACCGATTTATTCGGGGAAGAATTTATGACGGTCATCTGCTTGGACGACTACCATAGTCTGGATCGTCAGGGTAGAAAAAAAGCTGGGGTTACAGCGTTAGATCCAAAGGCTAATAACTTTGACTTGATGTACGAGCAAATCAAGGCGCTGAAAAGTGGCGAATCGATCATGAAACCGATTTACAACCATGAAACAGGGTTGCTCGACCCGCCGGAAAAAATTGAACCCAACAAGGTGGTGGTTATCGAAGGACTTCATCCCCTCTACGATGAACGTGTCCGGGAATTAATTGACTTTGGTGTTTACCTGGATATTGGTGAAGAAGTAAAAATTAACTGGAAAATCCAGCGGGATATGGCTGAACGGGGCCATACCTACGAGGATGTTGTTGCTTCTATCAACGCCCGTAAACCTGATTTCACGGCTTATATTGAGCCGCAAAAACAGCATGCCGATGTTGTAATCCAAGTGCTACCAACCCAATTAATTGAAGATAAGGAGAGTAAATTATTGCGCGTTCGCCTGGTTCAAAAAGAGGGAGTCCGGTTTTTCGAACCGGCATACTTATTTGATGAAGGGTCTACGATTGATTGGCGTCCCTGTGGGCGGAAATTGACCTGCACCTATCCCGGCATCAAAATGTACTATGAATCCGATAGCTTTATGGGCAACGAAGTTTCCCTGTTGGAGGTTGATGGCAAGTTTGATAATTTAGAAGAAATGGTTTATGTAGAAAGCCATCTCAGCAACACGGGGACTAAGTATTACGGTGAAATGACGGAGCTGTTGCTTAAACATAAGGATTATCCGGGAACTGACAACGGAACCGGTTTATTTCAAGTTCTAGTCGGTTTAAAAATGCGTGAGGTTTATGAGCAACTCACCACAGAAGCTAAGGTACCCGCTTCTGTCTAAGTCGGGCTAATCATTCCGTTAGATTTATCCTCTTTAAATTAATAAGTTTGAATCCCCCCTTCGATTTTAATTAATCTGGAGAGGGATTTTTTATACAAATGTTTTAATCGGGGCGTCCGCGTCAGGGATCACAACCGACAGGTTTTTGCCCACTTACTTATAACTTGGTTTTTCTAAATTAAAGCGATACAGCAAAAAAGAGTCTGAAAAAGCAATTTAGCCCAAAAAAGAAGTCATTATTAATGATATCTAATATGTTTTTTGTGTTTTCGTGGCGAAAGAGACCTCAGTTAGCTTATTAGTAATGATTTGAAGCAGTAAGCATCGGTTATGTCTATACCTGAATCAACACAAATATTAATTAAAAAAACGAGAAAAATTCGCAATCGGAGAGGCCTTCCAAGGCTAGTTGCTTTGCTATTATGATGGTAGAATCAAAGGTTATTTATTTGAGCTACTTAACAGGGCAAGGGCATTATGGGAGAATTTACGACGGCTGATCTTTTGGTTCAATGTCTGGAAAATGAGGATGTTGAATATATTTTTGGACTACCGGGGGAAGAGAATTTACATATATTAGAGGCTCTTAAAAATTCTCCCATTCGTTTTATCACCACTCGCCATGAACAGGGTGCGGCCTTTATGGCAGACTTGTATGGCCGTTTAACCGGAAAAGCCGGGGTCTGCCTGTCTACCCTCGGCCCTGGGGCAACGAACTTAATGACAGGGGTGGCGGACGCTAATTTAGATGGTGCGCCACTGGTCGCCATTACGGGGCAAGTGGGAACAGACCGGATGCACATTGAATCCCATCAATATCTGGATCTGGTGTCGATGTTTGCTCCGGTGACTAAATGGACACGGCAGATTGTGCGACCCAGTATTACCCCAGAAGTGATTCGCAAGGCATTTAAATTAGCACAGAGTGAAAAACCAGGGGCAACCCACATTGACCTACCGGAAAATATTGCGGCGATGCCCGTGAGTGGAAAGCCCTTAAGTCGGGATAGCCGGGAAAAGGTTTATGCGGCCTTTCGGACATTAGGGGCCGCCGCTAAAGCTATCTCCAAAGCCAAAAACCCCATTATCTTGGCCGGCAATGGCACAATTCGTGCGGGAGCTAGTGAAGCCCTGACTGAATTTGCCACGAATCTCAATATTCCGGTGGCTAATACTTTCATGGGCAAAGGGGCAATCCCCTATACCCATCCCCTTGCCCTCTGGACAGTGGGGCTACAACAGCGGGATCACATCACCTGTGCGTTTGAAAAGAGTGATTTAGTCATTGCGGTGGGTTATGACCTCATTGAATACTCTCCTAAGAAATGGAACCCCGATGGAAATCTGCCCATTGTCCACATCGGGATGACCCCGGCAGAGATTGATAGTAGCTATATCCCCAAAGTAGAAGTGGTAGGGGATATTGGGGATTCATTGCTAGATTTGCTTAAACGGAGCGATCGCCAGGGAAAACCAACTCCCTATGGAGCAACGTTACGGGCGGACATCCGCGAAGAATACGAGCATTATGCTGATGACGAAGGCTTTCCCATCAAACCCCAAAAACTGATTTATGATCTGCGACAAGTTATGGGGCCCGATGATGTGGTGATCTCCGATGTAGGGGCACACAAAATGTGGATGGCGCGACATTACCACTGTGATAGTCCAAACACCTGTATTATCTCCAATGGCTTTGCCGCAATGGGAATCGCTATCCCTGGGGCGATCGCCGCTAAATTAGTTCATCCTGACCGCAAAATTGTTGCCGTTACTGGTGACGGGGGATTCATGATGAACTGTCAGGAGCTTGAAACGGCTATGCGCGTGGGGACTCCCTTTGTCACCTTGATTTTTAACGATAATGGTTACGGCTTAATCGAGTGGAAACAAATTAACCAATTTGGAAAGTCTAGCTTTGTTAAATTTGGTAATCCTGATTTTGTGAAGTTTGCCGAAAGCATGGGATTAAAAGGATATCGTGTGGAATCAGCGGCGGATCTAATTCCGACCCTCAAAGAAGCCCTCGAACAACCTGTCCCTACTGTGATTGATTGTCCGGTGGACTACAGCGAAAATATTCGTTTTTCCCAAAAGGCCGGCGAGCTTTCCTGTGAAATTTGGGAGTAAATTCTTTCAACATTTCAATCATTATTGACCTATAGTCAGCAATTCTTAAACGTCTCTTAAACAGGAAAAGTGTAGTTCATGCTTCAATCTTGGGAGATATATGATGATGATGTTCGTCATTGAGTACCCTCCCTATCTTTTAAGCAATATGAAATTAAATTTCTCCGTTTTAGCGGTGGCATTGGCACTGACGTCCAGTGCATTTTCTCCTTGGGTAGCCTCTGCTCAAATGCCCATGCCAGATAAAGATGCCTGTGTCATGACGCCCCACGAGCATATTCCCTCTGGTCTACTCGCCATGATGGCCTATCGCGGCAGTTTTAAAGCCGAGGGGATTCCTGGCTACAACACCTTTGTCACAGAATTTTTGGCTGGTAAAGTGACCGCCCAAGATATTGTTGAAGCAGCGGTGAAGGGGTGCGTGCTGGATAATACCTCTGGGATGGCGGAATCGAAAGGCTATGTCAGTATGGTGGACTCTCAAGTGAGAGACATGATCCGTGAAATGAACTAATTTTTACCATTTGCCTTCCTCTCATTCATTAATTCAGAGTGATTTTTTCGGATGAGCCAATATTTTTTTCGGGTGTTGTCAATTTATTTGACAGCGCTCTTTTTTTCGTTCCTAATTATCACCGGCGATCGCCCAAGGAGCAGACACTTCCCGGTAGGGATACGGCGGGCAAGCAGCACCGGAATATTGGGAAAATCAAGTCCGGACTTTCGGTACGGTAAATCTAAAAACTCAATCTGGAAACAAGCTGGTGATCCGATTTGAACGGACGACCGGCTGATTACAAATCAGCTGCTCTACCACTGAGCTACACCAGCATGGATTATCTAGAATAACAGAAGTCTTGCGTTCGTTTTAAAGAATTATTATGGTCAGGTTCAGGACGAACGCCCCATAACTTAATAATTGGTGTCGGGGTGATACAGAGACCAAGCTCATGCCACCAATAGTCAAATTTCACTATCTGGAAAGCGTTCATGAATCATGCAGGCTAATCTGCAACATCAACCTGTCGTTACAACCGGCTGAATGGGGCTTAATCGTCTATTTCGTCAATATCGACCCACTCCTCGATTTTGCCTAGTTCCAACAAATCTTGAACTTCTTGATGACGTTGGCGACGGGAGTGACGGCGATACTTTTTACTGGCCAGTTTGGGTTCAAAATAATCCCGGCCATCATTACCGACTTTCCGCTTGGTTCCGGTCTCACCTTTAGAGGATCCTGGGGTTTGTTGTTGCAGTAATTCTTCTAAAAAAGTCAGGTAATGTTCATACCGCTCCCAGTTACGGGGAATGACACAGTCTGGCTCGTCACGATGAAAGCAGTTGTGAAAATAACAGGTGGATGTGGCGGTCGCTGAGCACACCTCCGGAAACAATGTAACTAATTGAGCTGGGGCGATCGCCAAAGTCGGTTGATTGAATCCCGGAGTATCTGCCAGGAGTCCGCCATCAGGGAGGGTAAACAGCTCCACATGCCGGGTGGTGTGGCGGCCTCTGCGTAGTTTTCCAGAGACCCGATTGACCCGTTGTTCAACCGACGGCACTAGAAGATTGAGCAAACTCGACTTACCAACCCCTGATGGTCCCGCCAACAAACTCATACGATTCTTGAGGGCAGACTGTACTCCGACCATCCCTTCGCCTGTCCGCACACTAAACAGTAAGGGGTCATACCCCCATCCTTGCAGTCGTTGCTGCCATTCACTGACCGCCAACGAATCGAGTAAATCGGTTTTATTCAAACACAGTTGAATGGGAATTTGGGTGGCTTCTGCCTGCACCAAAAAACGGCTGAGTTGCCACACATCCAACGGAGGATCATCCAATGCGAACACCAAACAAATTTGCTCCGCATTGGCCACAGGAGGGCGTTCTATCTCCGTTTGGCGGCTATAACATTTAACGATCGCCCCTAAATCCCCTTCTATGATCTCTGATGGCGGAGAAACCTTGCTTGGAGACATATTATCCTGCCAGCTAGGCGGCAATTCCACCAAAACCCGGTCCCCCACCATCACCTTCTGTCCAATTTTTTTTAAGCGAGTGCGTCGGGTACAGAGTAATGGCGACCGGGGAAAGTCTGTCAATCGAACCCAGTAGTAATTCGCTTGGATAGCAATCACCATACCGTCTAACGTCGTCATACTCGACTCCCCAGTGTCCCGCATGGGTATCGCCAGGTTGCAATTGACCCCAGACCCATATCGCTAATCCTCTTGGTTCAGATCATTAACCGTGATCTGGAGGCGATAACCCGGTTCCGCTTCCAGAGGCATGGGGGATAAATCGGTATACCCTTCAATGGCGAGGCTATGGGGTACCTGTTCAATCGGCTCACCCGCATCCAGCCAGACTTCCAGAATTTGCCCTGGTTGCATCTGAGACAGCATGATCTTTGTGCGTACAAAATTGATGGTACAAGGCGTCCCCCGCAGATCTAGGCGGGCATCAATGTTAGGAGTTGTCATCGATGGAAGATGCCTCCCAAAAATCCTTCTAGACCCCCTTTGCCATGGCTTTCACCCTTAATGGTTGCTAAGCGTTCCAGCAATTCCCGTTCTTCTGAATTGATACGGTTGGGGATGGTCACTCGGAGCGTAATTAAGTGGTCTCCTCGAATGGTATCGTTGCCCAATTTCGGAACCCCTTTATTTTCCAATGTGAGCTCCGTATTCGGCTGGGTTCCTGGCGAAACCGTTAATTCAGCTTCCCCATCAACGGTCTCCACTGTTAAGCGACACCCTAAAATGGCTTGCAGATAACTCAACTCCACTTCCGACAGGATATTCATGCCTTTCCGCACAAACTTTTTGTGGGGTTCCACCATCAGATAAACGTATAGATCCCCCGGCGTCCCCCCGCGAGGCCCGGCATCTCCCTCATTGGGAACCCGCAGTTTCGTCCCATCATCCACCCCCGCTGGGATAGTGATTTCCAGTTTTTTCGTAGTTTGCTTGCGCCCCGCACCGCCACAACTTTCACATTTTTCTTCAATGACTTCCCCCGCTCCATTACAGGTGGGGCAAGCTGACACTTGCGCAAAGCTACCGAACGGGGTCCGGGTTGCCCGACGCACTTGACCAGCTCCGTTACAGGTGGCACAGGCTTTTGCCCCTGTGCCTGCTTTTGCCCCACTGCCGCTACAGGTTTTGCAGGATTCGTAATGGGGAATGCGGATTTCTTTTTTGCCCCCAAACACGGCTTCTAAAAAATCTAATTTCAGGTCTAGCCGGAGGTCATCCCCCCGCACTGGCCCGGAACGACGTCGCCCAGTTTGGCCGCCCCCCATGCCGCCAAAACCGCCAAAAATAGTTTCAAAAATATCCGCAAACCCCACATCCCCCACATCAAAACCTTGGGCACCTGCACCACTGACGCCGGCTTCGCCGAATTGGTCATAGCGCTGCCGGATTTCAGGTTCTGATAAGACTTCGTAGGCCCGACTAATCTCTTTAAATTTCTCTTCTGCTCCTGGCTCTTTGTTGACATCGGGATGATACTTTCGGGCTAAGCGACGGTAGGCACGCTTAATATCTTCCTTACTGGCATTCTGCGCCACTCCGAGCGTTTGATAATAATCCCCAGGCATAGTATCGCTGTGTTGCTTAACAATAGTTGACGAAAATTCTTGTAGTGTTTACTGTAGCAAACTCTTGTGCCGACTGGGTTGGAGAATTACGGCGGCGAAACTCGAAAGAGGCTTTCCTTATTACCCAAATTACAGAAGGCAGACAGCCCCTAGGCTAGTTAAGGTCAAGCTTATGCTGACTGAATCAGAAGGACAAAGGATAATCGTGTGGATCTATCAATTCTGATTTTGCCTCTATGGACTTGATTCGCCACCACTGCCCAGTCGAGCAATGACTACTTTTTTTTCGTTGAACGTCGTTTTTTAGTGCCCGCTGACGATCGCCGTGGCGATCGACTATTGCTGTTTTTCTCCGATGGAGATTGGGCACTGTTGGCAACGGGGAACACAATCGGCAAGGTGAAATGAAATGCACTGCCTTGGTCTTTTCCAGCCGATTCTGCCCAGATCTTCCCCCCCCATCCCCTGACGATTTGGCGACAGATAGCGAGACCTAACCCGGTTCCCCCAGTACTCCGGCGTAGGGCACCCTCCTCTTGATAAAAGCGATCAAAGACCGTCTCCAGGCGATTGGGTTCAATCCCCCGCCCCGTATCAGCCACCGTTACCTCCAATTGTTGTTGCCCCTGGTACTGGTTAACTTTGATAGCAATCTTGCCCTGGGAACCCGTGAATTTAATCGCATTATCCAATAACTTAGTCAGCAATTCCACTAGCCATTCTCCATCCACTTGTACCATCGGCAGATCGATTGCCACCTGACTCATGATTGTCGGCAATTCTTGGTTACGGTTATGGGCACGTATATGACTCAGGGAAAGCTCGACACATTCATTGAGGGAGATGGATTCCGTATTCCAGTCAATTCGTCCGCTCTCCAACTGTGACAAAGTCAAGAAGTCTTGCACCAATTTACGCATTCGCTCGGCATCTTCCAATGCCGTATTGAGCATGATTTGCCGCAACTCAGCCGGCATATCTGGCTCAGTGGCTAAACTTTCCAAGCACACTTGAATGGTGGAGAGGGGGGTACGGAGTTCGTGGCCAGTAATAGCCACTAGGTTCGAGCGAGTGCGGTCTAAAGCCGCCAGTTGCTCATTTAAGTCTTGGAGGTTGGCGTAGGCCTCTGCCTGAATCAATGCAACCCCAACTTGAGTTGCCACTGCATCGACTAATCCCACCGTATCGCTATCCCATTCATTGGGACTCGGCCCGCAATGGTGAAATTCCATCATGCCCAATAAATGCTCGCGGTAGAAAAGCGGTACCAGTAGCCACGAAAAAATATCACACTGTTTTGCCCACTCCTTAACCGCCTTACCCCCAGCCTCCGGTGTGGTCGCCTGAATTCTTGGATCAGCTTCAACATTACCAACGGCGACAATTTCTTTTTGATCGAGTACCAACTGGAAAAGGGGGTTTTGTTGCAGGGGCCAGGGTTGACCCCTGAGTGACACAATACCTTTACCTTCTTTAATAAATTCATGGCTAATTTCCGCCACTGCATCCTGTTGGTCACAACGATAAATGACACAACGACAAATACCCAAGCCTTCCCCTAATTTTTCGATCGCCACCTGCATAATGGTTTCAGGATCAAGTGATCGCCGCACAGCAGACGTAACGGCATTCAGTAACCGTTCCCGTTCTTCCTTTGCCTGCAAATGATTATTGGCTTTGATCAGTTTATATTGACTCGCTTGAAGATAGGTGACCAACCGTTGTACAAACGGATCGGGATTATTGGTTGCTAAGTTGGTCGTATTGGTCACCCCCGGATTTTCTGGCGTTAACCATGTTTGAGTGGCAACGGCAACTTTTGCGTGGAGTTCAGGACGGTAGGCCAAAATTCGGTCTAACAGGATTTTGGCCGCGACTTGACCCACATGACGGTCAAATGTCCAAATCCCTTCAAAACGGCGATTATTATCCAGTTGGTTTGTGGTTTCAACTTCTCGGCAAATTAGACAACTTGTATAAAGGGGGCCAATAACAACCAAGTGCCATTCTTGTGCGAGGGAGTCTTCTGGACTAAAGGCGATCGTTTCTAACGCATCCGAACTATTTTTAAAGTCTGTTTCAGGTGCTGATAGCACATAAACCTGATCACTTTTGGCCGCAATGCGACGATACCGACGAGCTTCCAGGCGATAAAACCGTTCTTTTTGAAATGCGGCAATAATCAGAGGATTCTCTTGTTCATTATCGGCGAGTACTTGGTCTTCCATTGCATGGGACAATGCAGTGAGGGAAGACTTAAAATACATTTGTTTGTTAAGTTCTGGCAACGCTTGGAGTAACGCAGCAAGAACGGAGGGGGGGAGACTCATCGTGCCAGTGGGAGAACCGTGAAGACAAAAACGGCAGAAAGGGTTAGTTTCCTACTAAAGAATATAACAGTGACGGGAAGTCCTATGGATAGACCCCATACCAGTCTCTTAAAATACGAAAGCCACTCCGGGAGAAAGCTTCCGTCCCATAGTCAACATTAATCAAGTCGGCAAGAGGAAAAGGGTCGTCGGAACTGCCCAGTCGGGCAATCATTGCAAGTTTCTGAGGACATTCTAGAAATGAAACGTGCCTGTATTGTGAACGTATTTAAGACAGATAGATTGTGATGTCTATCCCAGGGGAAATCGGATTGCCTGCTTTACAGTAAAGCGTAAGGGCAGCGGATCATGTCGAGATATTTAAATTTATGTGACAAGAAATAATCCTCCCGACAAGTCTGCAAAGCTGAAAATCAGTTTAAAACTCGCCACAACCCTGACAGTTTAGAGGGCTTTATTGATTCAGCAGAGATTGCTTGATCACACATTTGGGCCTTGATGACTTGTCACAGTGCTGACAAAACTTTTAAGGGTCGGGGTTTCTGTTCCTCGGCAGTTAGGCAGCAGCCTCCCTTAGAAAAACCCCCAAGCAATTACTAACCTTGGCTGCCGTGACGGGTGAGCGGTCTAGGAGATGACCACCCAACGCCAATGACGTTGAACTGCCTCCGTCTAGATTCAATGCCCCTGTTGCCCCCAGTCGTTGCAATAATTGGGCAAATTCTCCCAGGCTGGCTCCTTTCCCCCCGATGCGATTATGGACGGCGACGAGTAATATATTGTTTTTTCCGTCAATGGCGACCGCGCTACGGGATGCTTTTTGTTGTTGAAAAGCACGGGAAAACTTCTCTGCCCCCGCATTGAGAACGATGCGTCCATTGTCCAGTAGCAAGGGACCTCCAGCGATGAGATTGGGGTAACGAGCAAATTGCGCCGGTTGGGTTTGGGCCTCAACCCTGACCCTGGTACCGATCGCCAGCGCATTACCCTGGACTTGTCCTCCCCGGTCAATGATCAAATAGCCATTGCGGGGAATGGGCATCTGGCTTTGTCCCGCTTTTCCTAACGGATAGGCGGCCGTCACCTGGCCCTGTTGCACCACATAAACTATTTCATTGTCCGTTAAGGGTACATAGGCTTTGCCCCAGGCTGGGGTATAACGAGCCAGGCCTTTTTGGACATAGGCACTATTGAGATACCGGAGGGTGAACCGTTGCTGTTGATCGGTGGTTAACGTTTCTGTCAAAGCCAAACGTCCTAGTTCCATTTGCCCCTGGTCATCCCAGGCGATCGCCCCCCGATTGAGGATGGGGCCCGATAACCAGTTTTGATCCGCCCGGATTGCCCCCAGCGGTAGTTGATTTTTCCGGTTAAAAAAGCCTGCATTAATGGCGATCGCCGCCCCCTGTTGTCGTGCGATGGTGACCAACGGCCCCGTCCCTTGGGCTTGGCCAGGATTCGTCATCATAGGACGAAGCGAAATATTGGGTTGGCGGGGATCAATTTTGACGACCGTTACGGGAAATTGCCCGCTGTTGATCCCGATCGTTTGTTGTTGCCACTGAATTCCCTCTGCCCATTGAATGCGTCGTGTGGGAATCCCATCTGGACGGGCATCAACCACTAAGCGGGTCGGGTTAGCCAAGGTGGAAATTTGGAGTTTGTAACCCACTGGCAACTGAAAATGTACTCGACTGGAGTCCCCCGTGGCCTCCAACCGATAGCGGATGCCGCCCCCCGAGCCACTGCCTCCCAGGTCATCGTCATCAATGCGGAGGCTGGGAACAATCCCGCCAGCCGTATTGGAGCGTACCGCATTGAGGGGAGGCGCACTTTGGGCATTGACCATCACCACCGCCTCCTGTTTGGCTTGACTCATCTGCCAAAAGGTCGGCTGGGACAGCTCCAACACCACCCTTTTGCCCCAGGGTTGGTTCCCCGCTCTGAGCGCCGTAATTTGACTCTTAAAGTTAGGCAACACCAAGGTATTACCTTGGGCTTGAAGAGGCATTGTTCCCGTTTGTAATAGGTCAGTGACATCTAGATAGCGATGGGGGGAAATTAGCCGGGCGTTTAAATTCCAACGTTCCGCCGAAAACCATTCCACGGGTTGCTGACGGGGATTATCACTATCCAATAAAGTTAATCCCAGCGTTTGCATAGCCCCCGTATCACTTAATCCCGTATGGGTTATGCCCCCGCTTTGCCACTGACTCCAGGCGACAGGGTAAGTTTTCCCGGCGATGGAAATCTGTGCTCCCTGACCAATGAGTGGTGCGTCTTGTCCTCGGACAATGCTAAGGGCGGGCTGGGACTGGACAGCGGCGGGAGTCCACCCCGTCCAAATGCCTTTTAGACCCAAAAGGACTAGCACTGTAACGATGAACCAACTGCCGAGCCGTGGCCAGGTGCGACCTAAATTCATGGTAATTACCCATTTTGTGTCGAGGAGAGGGAGGATTTGATGGTTTTCGGGATGTTTTGTGGGGCTTAGATTAAGCCAGAAGTTTAATTTGACATGACTCGCCCCTAGGGCGATCGCCAATCAGGACAGGGAACCGTTCCAGCCCAGCCGTAGGGATGGAAGCAACAGATTAGGGAGACACGGTGTTGACGGGAAGTGCCATAGGCCTTGCCATGGTAGTTTGCACATCCTTGACAGACGACCGGACGATCTGCGGAGGACTTTTTGGGGATAAATCCCAACTGAGCCCGTAATACTTGGCGACGACAGCGGGATTGCTGGCCCCGTTGGCGTAATTGTTGGTATCTTAAGCGATTCGCTGTTGAGATCATAACCATACTATTCCCACAGGCACTGTTGATTGCTCAACCTCCCTAACCCAGTTTACAGGGGGGGAACTTACTGGTTACTGGGGTGAATATTCCGCCACTGCTCTACCATCGGCATGGTAAACCACTAGAGGTAAGCCGGACTGGTTACTCGCTTGTTGGAAATGGTCTTCCAGCCGTACTAGATAATTCATCAGGGTTGCTTGTTCTTGAATACTTCCTGCCGCCTTCGCCTGAAGCGATGTTTCCCATAATTCCTGTAAGTAGTCTTGCTTCAGTTGTACTGTGATTTCATCGATCCCCATTTGGAAATGGCAAGGATTATCAACTGATTGACAAATTTTTTGTAGACCAATACTCACCTGTTGCTGCTGGGCTAAGCGGGCTAAATAATTTTGACCTTCCCTGAGAGCCGTTTGATAGCCCGGTAAGAGCAATTGTGACCTTAAATACCAGCCACTCCCCTGGGGAACCTGATTGAGATAGGCGATCGCCTGCTGCCAGGATTTAACACTTTGATGCCATTGTCCTGACTTTATCTGGGCCTCAGCGTTTTTGGCTGCCTCCAATGCCGACTGGTAAGCGTTCTCTGCATCAAGATTTTCAACCTGACGCTGGTGTAATTGTCGATATTCTATTTGGTAACGGGTTAGCCATCTTTTGGCTGTGGCTGACACAGTGGACTCTTGGGGAATTTGGCGGAGTTTAGCCAAGCCCTGCTGCCATTGATTTAACGCTTTTTCCCGGGCTGCCACATCCCTCGCCACCAAGCTGGATTGTTTCCCCTGGGTAATCATGGCGATCGCCTGATTGAGTTGAGCTTGGGCCTGTTTTTCTTGTTCTAGGGTGGCGGCAATGACGGCTAATTGTTCTGTATAGGTTTGTTGTTTGGATTGGGCGAGGGAATAGAGCAAACTATTGGGAGATATGCGCGCAAGGGGCAATAGGGCCTGTTGTAGGAGAGATTGCCGTTGTAGCCAATGGGTCTCCCCCCTATCCGTACTTTTAGCCAGTTCACTCGCCTGGGCGACCAACTTATTAGCTTGTTGAATGAATTGAATATCATCTTCTAACGGTTGCGAGGACGTGCCAGCATCTTTAACTTGTAGTTGATCTAAAGTTGTGAGTTTTTCCAACGATGGAATAACTGTGGCCGTTTGCTCAGAAGTAGGATTTTGGAAGGGCTTTTGTTCACTACTTTGTTCATTAAGAGAAATGGAGCGATGTTGCCAGCGGGCAATACCCCCAATCAAAAACAAACTGAGACCGAGGACTATGCCTCCCCCCCACCAGCGCCAATACGGTAAGCTCGTTAACCATTGCCATTGACGTAGGAATAATTGGTTTGGGCGGGGATCAATATCAGTGGCCACAACCTCCGACTTGGGCTGAAAGCGTCTCGCGTTGAGGGTGGCGGTTTCAGAGAGATCCGGGACACTCAAAAAAATTTTAATGGGGTAATGGAGCGTGGATTCAAGCTGGGTCAGATAACTACGCAGACAATTCAAGACTTGAACGATGTCGGGCTGGCTTAACTTCGCCATTTCTACCCGTGCTACGATCTTGCCCTCTTCCCAGCCACAGTGTATCTGCTGGAAATGCTCAGCCGTGGTCTGCTTCAGCACTTGGGCGGTTAACGTGGCTGATAATGCAGTCAAATTGAGGGAATTGGGAGCAGTCTGAATCATGGGGGGCAACTGGCACACACTCAGCAGCTTTTTGGAGAGTCCTGGAATTAATCAATAGGAAAGGACGCCGGGGACAGGGTTTTCCTGTGACCAATACCTCAGAGTATTCTATCTCCACACCAGGCAAACTCCTCTTTCCCCCTAGCCTAGCCCAACATGCTATTGACCCCTGGTAAAACATTAATTTTTGGCGGGCAAAATGGCTCAGAACGTAAAAAAGTCTGTCAAAACCAAGGCGGGGTTAAGATTTAAGCACATTTGTCGAAAATGGGCTCCATCCCCTGTCAAATAAAGAATTCAGCAAAACCTTTCCAACAGACTCTCAGCGGAGTCACAATGGGGTAATTAGCCCCGCCGCTCAGCCAATTTTTGATAGACCGCGCGTAAATCTACTCGATGATGGGATAAAGCAACGAGGGTATGGTAGAACAAATCTGCAACTTCACCCGCGATCTCGGCGGGGTCATCATCCTTACAAGCCATCACGACCTCTGCACTTTCTTCCCCAATTTTTTTCAAAATTTTGTTATCGCCACCAGTCAATAGCTTACAGGTATAAGAATCAGGATTGGGATGGTCTCGGCGGTCATTGATTACGTTAGACAGTTCAGTCAACATATCTGCCGGGGGCGCTTTAATCTGTCCCTCTAGCTGATGAAAACAACTCCGCTCACCGGTATGACAGGCAATTTCCCCCACCTGTTCAATGGTTAATAACAAGGCATCACTATCACAGTCATAGCGGATACCCCGTAATTTCTGAAAATGACCAGAGGTTTCTCCTTTGTGCCACAATTCCTGGCGTGAACGACTCCAGTACCACACATCTCCAGTTTCTAAGGTTTTTTGTAGTGCCTCCCGATTCATCCACGCCAACATTAATACCGTGCCGTCCAAATAATCCTGGGCGATCGCCGGTATCAAGCCCTGTTCATTGAAACGGAGCTTTTCTAAAGGAATAGAGGTGCTGAGGGTAGAGGTGCTGCTCAACATAGATTAAAGATATAAGGTTCGGAAAATTTTGGGCAAGCCATTTAGACTATAGAATCAACGATGACCGTAACTGGACAGTACGAAGTTTTTTTGCGAGAGAGTTAAGATGACCGTATAGTACGAAGTTAACGGTTTAAATCAGCGGCGGTAGATAACCTTTGCGACTTAACTAACTATATTTGAGCGTTCCGGTGCAGCGCGATTGTTGGACTGTAACCTCTGCACATCCTTAAAAATGGCAGATTGAAACTCATAGCCGAGTAACTGTTTGAGTTTTGAACTTGCTTGCTCTAGGAACGCTGGCGACATCTGCTGTGCTGAGTTTTCTAATGGTCTGATAAACTTTGGATTATAATTTCCGAGTACCGAGACACGCGGTTCCTTTGAATAATTTATAGATGTGTCGTGCCAACAAAGCCCGTGAGAAAGAACAACCGAGCCTGCTGCTCCAGTAACTTGATGGGCTAATTCCGCAAACTTCTCTGGGTTTGGGAACTGGCAAAGCTTTTGGGTATTTGCCGCAAATAAAGGAGCACCGTTAGTCTCCGTAAAGTCTTCCATCATCCAGATTGCTTGAACTTCCATCACAGGGGTTGTTGGGTATGGAGGAGTCATGGTGAAATAAGGGTAATCGACATGTGCGCCCATATTGCTAGCGCCTGGGTAGAGGATATGTGCCGAGAACCCACCAAGGGTCATATCGTTTCCTAAAATTGCCTCTATAACCTTAATAACTTGCGGATGCTGTACCATTTGCTCAAAAATTTCTGCTTCTTCCAGCAGTCTGTATAAGCGCGATCTTTCACCAGCCTTCAAAAATCGTCCTGCTGGTTTCTCTGCAGCAAGTTGAAGAATTTGCAATCTGGCTTCAGAGACTTCCCTATACGTTAATAATTCTGGCAATAAAACATAGCCTTTGCCGTGAACAATCTCTTTTGCTAAGGATGCTGTATCCAGCATGGCTAATTTCCTTTAAGTTACAGTGTCGATACCATACAACCAAATTAACGCCAATTCCGAAACAGATAACTTTGGATTAGTGATTTCCTGAATCCAACATTATGATTCGATTCACCAAGTTATGTGACGGTTTTGGTCTTGTTTTGAAAAAGCGGACAGTGAAGTTAAGCGGGAACTGGTAGTTGTAGAGATGAGGTAATTATTGCCCATCTTTCTCCTCCGCAAATAAAGTTTCCAATTTTGCTAACCGACTTTTAAGCTCCTGGTTTTCCTGTTGCAACTGATTAAAGCTTTCTTGTAATCCTTTTAATTGGTCGTCCGCCTTAACTTTGGCTTGTACTTTTTTGACCGCTTCTTCTGCCCTGCGTCGTACACGACCGTCGGGGGTTTGGTTTGCCAAAGTTTGTAAAATACCGATCGCCTTGGGAGTTTCCATTTGTCCGAGCGCACTGGACACAGAGACCTGGGTTAAGAAAAAGTCTTCCTGGGCGATCGCCGCGAGTTGTTCCAAAATGATCGTCAAGGTTTCCGGGGATTGACCCTTAGAAACCGCCCCCAGGGCCCGGATAGCAGCAAGACGTAACGGTTGGGGCGTGCCTATTTTGCTATAAGGCAAGATAGCGTCAACAGCCGCCGCATTGGTGGTGAACTTACTCAGCCCGGCGATCGCTCCACAACGCACCACTTCATTCCAGCCGGCACGGGTTTCGAGTACGGTTACTAACTGGTCAATGATGTCCGGTTCCTTTTCCTTCAGTAAACCAGAAGCGAGAGATCCCAACGCACTGGCGCTAGCTGATTCCGCGTAATAGCTAGCTTCCCCATTGGTTAAACAGGTTTTTAGCGTCTCGTAGCTGGCTATGGTTTTGACCTTACCCAACGCTGAGAGGATGGCTCGGCGTACTTTAGGGTGGTCATTTTTTAATCCGGCAATTAATGCTTCCCCAGCCTGATTTAAATTAATGTCTGCTAACTGCTTCGCAATTTCGACCCGGACACCCCAAAAAGGATCGGTTAATAAACGCTCCCCTAAAAAGTCCACTACCTCTAAGCCTCCTTGTTTTCCTAAGGCGATCGCCGCATAGATACGGGAGACGGGGTCGGGGTCATGGGCACATTGAGCTTTGAGTTCAGCCGTGGGATAGGCGAGTTCGACCGTTTTAAGGAAATAGTTGCCCTGATCAAAACTAATAAAGTCCGGTTTACGGGTCAAGGGGAAATAAAAGACTTGCTCCCGTTCCTTCAGTTGTAGAGGCACAACTTGATGGGTAACCGTTTCGCCGTCTAGATAGTTGAACGCAACGGGAATTTTTAAATCAAACAAGTTTTTATAGTTGCTATCTGCATCGGCTTGGGTTTGGGTGACCGTGAGTTTGGCTAGCTTATTCTCACTATCCCAGCCATAACTCACCTTAAAATCGGGATGCCCGCCCCGAAAAACATACTGATCAAACAGCCACAATAAATTAAAACCCGTTGCCTTCTCGATCGCCCGTAATAAATCAATGGTTTCCACAGTACTGTGGGCATGGTCATTAACAAATTGCTTTACCGCTTTAAAGAATAGGTCATCCCCTAAAACCGCCCGAATCATATGGTAAACACAGGCTCCCTTTTCATAGAGGTGGCGGTCATACAGTTCGATTGCCTCACGATAAACATGGGTGACAATCGGGCGACGGTAACGGGAGGTGTCTTCAGCCAAATAGTTGCGGGCTTCCCCTAGCATGTAGTACGCTGCATCGTCTTTGCCATATTCGTGATCCGTCCAGAGCACTTCAGAGTAGGATGCCATGCCTTCCTTGATCCAAGCGTGGGACCAATGCTTGATCACCACCAAATCCCCAAACCATTGGTGTGCTAATTCATGGGCCACTAAACTTTCCGTGTTGCGATTATCCAATGTCGCCCGTTCATCCAATAAACACCGATCCGTTAATAGGGTGGTTGAAGTATTTTCCATGCCGCCAAAAATAAAATCCGCCACACACACCTGATCATAGTTAGGAAAAGCATAGGGATAGCCAAAGGTTTGATTAAAAAAGGCAATCATTTGGGGGGTTTTGCCCATGCTACGTCGCCCATCCGCTTCCCGTCCTTTTTCCACGTAATAGCGCACCGGCAGATCACTCAATTGATCCGTCAATTTCACAAAGTCACCAATGGCCAGGGTCATTAAATAGGTGGGGTGAATTTCCGTTTGGGAACAATGGAAAATCTGCTCTGTGCCCGAGTCTTTTTGCTACACTAACGAACCGTTGGAAATAGCGCCATAGGGTTTGGCCACCTGTACCCGAATTTCTGAAGTGGCGAGTTGTCCAGGGTAATCGAAACAGGGAAACCAATAACGGGAGTCTTCATCCTCTCCCTGGGTCCACACCTGGGTCGGCTTGTCGGGGTAATGTTCATCGGGGTGGATAAAGTAGAGTCCCCGTCGGGGATTTTTAACGTGATACTGAATTTCTAGATCCACCGCAATTTCCCCCAGGGGTTGGAGCAAATCGACCGTCAACCGTTCCCCATCATGGTCGAAGCGTTGGCTCACCCCTTTGACCAATACACAATCTATGTGTAATTCCACCGCATCCAACACTAACTGTTGAATGCCTGACCGCACAGGGGTTAACGTAATCCGACAAGTCCCTTGGAAGCTCCGATCATCCATATCAATTTTCAAGTCCAAGGCAATATGATTCACCTGCCCCGGGCGATCGGGGTTGTAGTGGGGTTTTGCGCCGGGGAGTTCGAAGCTTTTGCGGTTATTGGACTCAGTATCGAAGGTGAGGAAGGACATGGCGATTTTTTGCGGAGGAAATCAGAGAAAAGTCTTCTCAAACCTTAGCGCTGACAGGCTTACCCTGACAAGAACATTCAGGGAGCAAGTCACACTAATCCCTTAAATCATTTCACTGCCGCGTAATCACCTCCCTTAACTTTCTGCCTTTTTGTTTTGACTCTGGGGAGCGTCATACATGGAGAAATGTGATGTATTAATCAAGCCCAGTCGGTCATGGGGACAATACTGGGACTATCAAAAGCCCCTTCTTCACCAAAGTATTCAGCTAGAGTGGCATTCCCAATGACGTCACCGATCGCCATCGGCTGGGAACAGGATGTGTGGTATTCAATGGTTTGGAGTAGCTCTAAACCGTCAGATAAATTGCTGTCATCGTAAAAGTGAATAAAGATTTTGCTGCTAAAGTCTTTGAAGGTTTCGTCAGCCTTAAAGTGTTCACCAACGGCCACATCGCCGGCGAAGAAAATCTTATCGAAATCTTTGCCTTCTGAGCGTTTCTGGAGGTACTCCTTCTTCAAGGCATCTTCAGCATCGTCTTTCTTGGTGACGAGGACAAAAGAAGTGCCATCAGAATCACCCCCAAAATGATCTAGAATGTCTGCCTTGTCAGACTTCTGACCCGTTAACACATCTGTGCTGGGCTCATACTTGAAGGTCAGGGCTTCAACTTTGCCGTAGATGTCACAAACATCTCCCACGGGTGCGGGCATCTCGATGCCAACATAATTTGCCAGATCCATATCCATTAGTTCCCCACTATCTGCATTAGCGGTCACTGTCGCTTTGTTGGTCTGCAGACCCTCGGTGGCATTCTCGGAGGCAGCGTAGATCCACTGCTCACCGGGATCCAGGATGTTATCCCCATTGCCTTGCTCCACCAGTTCCAGACCAGCCAGCTTGTCGTCGGTAACATTGATATCCGTCAAGCCAGTGTCACCGTTATTGGTGACTTCATAGCGAAACTCAACTGTCGTTCCAATCACCGCGTCTGGGGCTGTGGCGGGGGTATCTGCATCCTCAAAGGTGGGGTCGGGCAGACTCACCGAGCCATCCTTGCCCATGTAACCCGTTAGGGTAACACTGCCGAGTACGTCACCGGGAGTAATGGGCTGAGAGCAGGATAAGTGATACTTTTCGATGCTTTGCAGCAAGGGACCACCTTGGAAATCATAAATATCGAAGGCTAGATCGCCACCCGAAGCTTCAAAAGTAAATTCCTCTCCGATTTCGACTGTGCCACTGAAGTTTTTGGTCTCAATGTAGACTTCATCATCATCATCAAGCTGAGGATTGTTTGTAAATTCAACCTGCCCCGGCTTTTGATTGGTGTCGATTATTAGGCTGGGAATGTAAGTAAAGCTAAATGCTTCTGGCTTGCCAGCGGTTTCGCAAGCATCCCCTGTTCCAAGTCTGGTGTCACACGCACCAACTTCTCGATGTTTATGGCAGAAATACTAGGATTACTAGGGTTGGTATAGCCACTCATATCACTGTCGCTAACCCCGCCAGCATCCACTGTGACAATGTTTTTGTAAATGCCGGTGCCCGTTTCCCCTGGCACGGAAACATCAAGTTTCTTGAGCTTGAAGGCATCGTTATGGTCATCAATTTTGGCCGCAATAATTAACGTATCTCCTACTTCTTCCTCTACATTGAAATCAGCCCAGCGGCGATCGCCACCGCCATTATTGTCCTCTCGACCAAAACTAGCCAAAAGGCTATCACTGATTAAATCAATCTCAACCCCATTACGATCACCAATCCAGATAGTGATATCACTGTCATGTCTAACCGCATCCAGGAAAGCCCGGTCTGCAATGACATCTTGGTCAAATTCAAACAAGAGGAAGTCAAAACTCCCTCCATTGTCAACCCGGTGATGGGAGCCATCTTCGCCCCGGTTAGTAACACCAAGACCACTACCATAAATACCGACGTAGGCCGTCGAATAGACATCACCGCTTTTACGGAAAGCCCGGACATCAATGGACACCCCATCGAGTTCAAAGTCGCGCACGTTGCCATAGCCCGTAGTGGAACTAGAGTCACTGAACATAAATTCGACATCCTGCCCTGGTGTAGCAACACCTAAATCTTGGGCAGGAACGGTTTCTGACTCATATAACCAAGTTTCACCTGCACTCAAAATACCGTCATTGTTCTCATCGCTGAACTGGTCCAAGGTCGGCATGAAATCATCACTGGTCATGTCAGGCGTACCATTGTCATCAATGACCACCACTTCATCAAAGTCAAAGGCAATACTACCCGTGTTGGCGACCTCATAGGTAAAGGTGACATCCGCTCCCACTGCAATTTCCGGCAAGTAGTTGATATCGGTGACATCAATACCATTGACGAATTTTTCGATATCAATCGCAGGGTTACCTGACTTGAAAAAACCGGCGTCGATCGTTTTGTCAAATTCGCCCGACTCTAAGTTCACCACACCCGACATCAGCCCATCATCAGGATTGGCATCGGAATCTACTGGAGGATCATTGCCTGCTTGGAAGGGACTCACACCGTCGAAACCCTCAGGCTGTACAAACATGACTTTGTAGTCGCCGGGGGTTAGACCCGTGAACTCATAGAAGCCATTCTCATCGGTGATGGTGGTGATGGGGTCGCCGTTCTCGTCGAGAATGTCGTTACCTCCGCCATCGAGCAGTTTCACTGTGGCATGGGGAACACCCGGCTCACCCAAATCCTGAATACCATCCGCATCTAAATCTTCGAAAACAAAGTCGCCGATGCCGGCGGTCTGGAAGAAGCCCGCGTCGATCGTGTCGTCAAATTCGCCCGACTCTAGGTTCACCACATCCGACATCAGCCCATTATTAGGATTGGCATCGGAGTCATTCTCTGGGGTACTTCCCTCAACTTGAAAGGGACTGACACCGTCGAAACCCTCAGGCTGCACAAACATTACTTTGTAACCCCCGGGGGTTAAGCCAGTGAATTCGTAGAAGCCATTCCCATCGGTGGTAGTGGTGATAGGGTCACCAATTTTATCCAGCACGGGGTTGCCGTCTTCATCGAGGAGCTTCACCGTGGCTCCCGGTATCCCTGGTTCCCCGAACTCTTGAATGCCATCGGCATCTAAATCTTCGAAGACAAAGTCACCTAAACCAGCGGGGGGTTTGCCAATGCCATCTATAAAGTAACCCGCATCGATGGTGGGGTTATATTCACCAGCTTCAAGAATGATTTTTTGGGATAAAGCCACCTGGATCGGAATTCCCAGCGGGTCATCTGGGTCAATAACATCCGTTAGAACAGCGTCAGAATCCCTGGCATCATCACCTTCACCGGGCATCGATTGATCCCCTTGATTGGGTTTTGTTAAGGTATAACTATTTCCATTTTCCGCTGTCGTTACATCGAAAAGCAACTGATACTCAAATAGGCCGGTTAACCCCTGGAAATTGTAAAGTCCAATATTATCAGTTGTCGTCGTTTGAACAATTTCATTAATGGTAATCTCGCCATCTCCATCCAAATCCCTCAGTATTTTGACCGTTACACCTTCAATCCCTCCTTCCCCAAGATCCTGGAAACCATTTTGATTTTTGTCGTCCCAAACAAAATCCCCCAGACGAGCCCCATTGACAATACTAAATAGCGGCTGGTTAAGTCCGTCTGTACTGTCTTTGTCAATTAATACTAATGCTTGAACTTGTGTCTCATCAGCCTGAAAACCTTCCGCTTCACCGAGGTTAGCCTCGACTTCAGCGAGTATTTCCTGAACACGCGCAGGACTCATGGCGGGATTCCAACCATTGGGGCCTAGAAGAGTTTCAATGGAGATCAGCTGATCTAGTAATGTCCAAATGGCTGCTTGAATTTCTCCTGCAGTGTAATTCTCTAAAAAGCTTTCTTGATTCAGTAACCAATTTATTAGATCAAGATTTTCTAACGCAGCGGGGCTAGGCGGATTAGCCGGAGGAACAAGACCCTCCTCCGTATCAACGCTTTCACCAATTCCCCGAGCGAGCTCATCGCTGGAAAAAACAGTGTAATCTTGCGAGCCGAGTTGTAGCCCTAAGAAGGGAACATCAGGATCTAGGCAGTAAATGCTGACAGGGTTTGAAGGCTCATAACCAAAACCATCAATGCTAACGGTAGCGTAGGTATCAGTGTTCCTTAGATTGATGTTGCTGATGATAACGTGTCGGTCAGTCATGGTAGATGGCGGCTAATAGGCTTCGAATTCTTGAACGGGGGGGAGGAAAAATACTTTGGTAATCCTACGGATACAATACAAAATCTTATAAAGTTGAGTATTATCACTTAAATAATGTTTCTTATCTTCATGTTTAACAATATTTTCGTCAACCATATTAAACAATGTTTAATGCATTTTCGATAAAAAGCGACCTCTTATAAAGAGTTTTTAAATTCAACAAGATAAAAAGCGACCTTTTGTGAAGGGTTTTTAAATTCAACAAGTAAAACTAATGATTCTTAATGAATTCATGAATAAATCACTTGCCTGGTTGACTGACAAAACTTCCAGAACGCTCGCACAATAAGAGATTTAATTAAATCATCTCCCTCTCCAAATTCGTAAATTCCTTGCTATATAAAGCTCTTAGCTACAGATATACCCAGGGTATTTCCTTTGAATAGAATGCACACATCCGGCATCTCTCAGACGCCTTACCAGGCAAAATTTTTAGTCACTCTCCCCCCACCTTTATCAGTCAACCGGATCCTTTGCTTTAAATCGACTAAAGGCAATAATTAAGTTAAGAAAGGGCTTATACATTTCAATCTATTAAATCTGCTTACTATATCGACCAATAAACAAAAATAATTGAAATTCATTACTAAAGATTCATTTCAGTAAAAATACGAAGCTTTTGAAACTTCCCATGGAATTTTTGCTGACTATACATCATCAATAAGTAGGTAGGCACAATAAAATTAAGCTAGTACTGCTTGGCTTAAATGGCCGTACCATTAAGTTGAGTTATAAGTGAGGTTTTTGTTATGCCACGACTAGCCGCTCCTGCGGTCTATTTAACGGACTCAGAACAGGCAGAACTCGAACACGTTGTGCGCTGTCCCAGCCTAGCTCAACAACTTGTGCTGCGGTCAAAAATTATCATGCGTGCTGGTCAAGGAGCAGGCCATGGAGAGATTTCTCGTGGATTGGGTGTGAGCAAGGAAATGAGCCGCTTATGGCGTCAGCGCTGGTTAGAGCTCAGTGCTAAAAAGGTACCAGTCATCGACCGTTTGAAAGATGCCCCTCGCCCAGGCACCCCACCGACCTTCACAATAGAGCAAATCACTAAGCTGTACGCCCTGGCCTGTGAGTCTCCCGAACAATATGGTCGTCCTATCAGTCATTGGAGTCCGCGCGAACTGGCGGATGAACTAGTTAAACAAAATATTGTCGACAGCATTAGCCCTCGCCATATGGGGCGCTTGTTAGCCGAAGCCGAGCTCAAACCTCACCAGAGTCGCTACTGGTTACATCTCCCCCTCCGGACCCAGAGTTCAAGGCCAAAGTCGAAGGTATCTGTGAAGTCTACGAGCACGCGATTGAACGAGCCAACCACGGAGAATTAACATTTAGTGTCGATGAAATGACTGGGATTCAAGCACTCGAACAAACCATGCCAGACATTCCGATGAAACCAGGTCGATGTGTGAGCGTTGAATTTGAATACAGTCGCCATGGGATGCAATCTTTGATTGCCTCCTTCAATGTGGCCAGTGGTCGCATCGCTCAGGCCGATGTGGGTGATACCCGCACGGAACAGGATTTAGACACCCATCTCAGAGCCCTGCTGAAGCAACATCCTGAATCCATGGTTCGACTGGTCGCTGAGTCAGAACCTGAGCCAATTGAGTTAGGCAAGAAGGGTAAATCCGGAATTCTCAAATCGATGGCCACCCGACGAGAGTTTTTAACCATGGAGACTCATCGCATCGTCGCCCATTTCACTCCTAAACATTGTTCTTGGCTCAATCAAATTGAGATTTGGTTTAGCATTCTCGTACGCAAACTCCTGCGGCGGTCTAGCTTTACCAGTCAGGCGGATTTCAAGGCAAAGATTCTTGACTTTGTTGACTACTTCAACTGCACCATGGCCAAGCCATTCAAGTGGACTTATAAGGGTAAACCACTTACTGCTTAAATGGAGGTCTTATTTAAGCCTTCAAGTACTAGGCTGTCCAGAAGCAACTAGTACTGCATGGCTTAAATAAGCTAACTATTCAACTTTAGAAGTTTCAAAGCTGAAAGCCATGTAGTCTTGATGAATAGTGTGTTTACTTCCGCCGTCGAGTACTAGCTCGACAAATAAAGATTGTTGGCGATCGCCTGTTAAAAAAATTCAAGCGGACTTGAGCAGAATTTTCCTGGGCGCATCGCAGAATTTTGTGTCGAACCCCGCCATCACGGCGCAGAGCGCAAAAATTAGATACACTTTTAGGCCCATTACTACGAAAAAACAACCTATGGGACTTCTCACGCAATTGAAGCAGGCAGCAAAAGATTCGGGCCAGCGCCTGAAAAAATCAGTGGAAGATTACCTGGTGTTTGAACCTGATGCTCGGCAGGTGATCCTGAAACCCAAAATGCTCCAGTTTCTGTGTACAAAGGCGGTGGATAAGGAAGAAAGCCTGGCTGCGCTGGAGCCACACCCAGAAGTGGGGTTAATTGCAACCATTGTGCAGGATAAAGTTACGGCGAATGTGCACTTTACCCCTGAAAAGTTGCAGTTAAACGAGCATGTGGTGGAAGGACGTCTCCGCCTGATGGAAAAGCCGGAATTTGAATCCGAGTCTCTGGTTTATCGTTCTTTGATTGCCGCCTGGCAGGTGATTTTGGGGGGACATATTCCTGCTGCTCGATTACCAGAAGGGCTGCGGATTGAAGGAAAACAGATTTTTTATACGTTGCCGAAGGCTCACCTGAAAATTATTAATTTATTGTTTAATTCATTAGAGGATGGGTCCGCCTTAGACCTAGATCTGGCGAATGGTGATTTGATTTGTACCAGTGAGCTAGCAGTGAATTGGCAGGATTTGAAGCTATCGGAGTTGACCAAAATATTAGCCGTGGTGCGGTCCCATTAAGTACATGACTTCGTTGGTGTTTGAGGTTTTATTGCCCCAGCGGCATGCAGGATCACAAGCCACTACTGATGAATCAGTCAGGCTGAGTTTCACTGGACTCAGCCACTCTGTCGAAAATCTCCAGTGCAATATCCTGTAAAGGCCCATAACCAATTTCTTCTGCCAACGCAATGACACGATTGAGGCTATCTTTGGCTTCACGGTGCCGCTCCAGTCTGATTGGTACGTCGGCAACAAATAGGGAGAACTCTACTTCAGCATCACTTACCGTTTAATTTGAAATTAATTTATGAGTATGGACTGAACCAAGGGTTTAAACTCAGTGGCCAATGTTTTACTAGCGGCGGTTAAACAGGGATAGGGACGATCGCCATAGTCTTGGCAGGGAGTCAGGGGACAAATAGGCAGTGATATCGCTGACTGCCTCTGCTGGTGATCCCGTGTTTATGTGCCTTTCTCCGGATGACCACCCAATGGACACGGCATAAATAGACTCACAAGGGAACGACAAGATTAGATTACCCCTCCCACACTCCTCTGTTGCACCGCCGGGTAATTGATAAGGATAGATTTGTTATCGTTGTAAAGAAAAGATGCCGCTACGACGGTTAATGTGTTTGTTTTACACAGAGAAGCATTGCTCATTTTTTCCTGGGTTACTTAATTTTTGTACGGTGAATGACTTGTGCTCAAAAATCATCTGTTTTACATCATCTTTGCTTCATCTGAACAGGTGAATCGTTCGGTCGTTGAAAGAAACCTCAATTTTTACCTATGGTGACACTTTCTCTCCATATTCTGAATCGCCTGAGCTTTGGTCCTAAACCAGGAGATTTGACTTACCTTGATGACATTGGAATCGAGTCCTATATTCAGGAACAGCTATTCCCCGCAAAAATTCCGCTGCCAACGGATTTGCAGAATAAATTAGCGCTGTTGCCTGGTCTAGAAACATCTCCATTGATGCTGTTGAAAAAATACTTTTTTTCCATCAAGAAAGGGATGACAAGGGAAAAAATCAGTGCGATTAAACGGTCTCGTCCTGATGTCCTCAATTCGGCGATCGCCGCTGGGATGTGGCAGGCCACCGAAAGTCCCCGACAACTAGAAGCTGTTTTGACTGATTTTTGGTTTAATCACTTCAATGTTTATCCCTTGAGGGGAAATAGTCGTACTTATTTTCCTGATTATGTTGAACGCGCCATCCGACCAAGGGTTTTAGGAAAATTCCGCTCACTGTTAGATGCAGTGGTTAAACATCCCGCCTTACTCTTCTATTTGGATAATCGACTCAACCGTTTTTTTTCCAACCGTCCCCGCTCGAAACAAAAATTAAATGAAAATTTAGCAAGGGAACTTTTAGAACTTCATACCTTGGGCGTTGATGGGGGTTATACCCAGGCAGATATTGTTGCTCTTTCTCAAATCCTTTCTGGTTGGGGTATTGTGGGGGCGAAACAGGCCGCCGCTGCAAATCTTCCAGCCAGCGGCGTCTATTTTAATCCTGAACATCACGACTTTTCCCAGAAAATATTTTTGGGAGAATCCATTGAGGGCAGTGGTGCCGCTGAATTAGACCAGGTCTTAGACCTATTAGCGAGTCACCCGAGCACAGCACGATATTTAAGTTTCAAGCTAGCCCAGTGGTTTGTTGCTGATACACCTCCGCCAGCATTGGTTAAGGATTTGACCCAACGCTTTTTGGCGACTGATGGCGATATACGCCAGGTCTTGTCGTTACTATTTGACCATTCCCAGTTTCGCAATTCGGATTATTACCTAAAAAAATTTAAGCCTCCCTATCGATTCCTCTTGTCGATGGTGCGTGCCAATGGATTGAACATTCGCGATCCTAAAAAATTACAAAATTGGCTCAGACGTTCGTCTATGCCCCTTTATGGTTGTGTAACGCCAGATGGCTTCGATAGCCTAGAGTCAACTTGGCTGAATTCCGATGGCTTATTTGAGCGTCTAACGTTGATGGAAGGTTTGCCTCATCAGCTTGCGACACCCAAACGTCCAAAACGTCCTCTCCAGTTTGTTTCCACTCCAGGTCAATTAAACGCCAATGATTTACAGATAACTTTAAATTCTCTGTTTAGTCCACAAACTCAACAGATCGCCAAACGTGATGCCCCGAAACACCAGCCCCTGCTTCTATTAAGCAGTCCTGAATTTATGTATTTTTAAACAGGCTATTGTCGTATCAAAATATTGATTTATTACGGAGGAATTTAACGAATGAGACGTAGAGATTTATTACGGGGCGTTGCCTTGGGGGGAGGCGCCATGACTCTCGCCCTGGGAAAGGATAGTTTTTTGTGGTCATTGGCCAAAACGACGGTTCCGCCTGCAGCCAAAGGAAAACGCCTCATTGTAATTTTCTTGCGGGGAGGGATGGATAGTCTCAGTGCATTAGTTCCTTACAAGGATCCTAATTATTATGAGCTTCGCTCGCGCACGGCGATCGCCCCACCAAACGAACCCAATGGGTGTTTACCCCTCTCTACCGACTTTGGGCTTCATCCTAGTTTGGCCCCCTTACATCCACTATGGAAAAAACAGCAATTAAGCTTTGTGTTGGCTTGCGGTAGTCCCAATAATACCCGTTCCCATTTTGATGACCAATACTTCTTTGAAAGTGGTGTGCCAGGACAAAAGCGAATTAACAGTGGCTGGCTGAACCGTTTGGCGGAACAACTCAGTTCTGACCATCCGTTACAGGTTCTAAACCTCGGTAACACCACCCCGGCAATCTTACAGGGAAATGCCGAGATTACCAGTATCCGCAATCCCAAAAAAGCATTTCAGGCAACGGTGATAGACCGGCCCGAAATTTATCAAACCCTAGACAAACTCTATGCCGTGAACGCCCCCATTGCGGAAGTGTATCAGCAGGGACGGCGGGCACGGGAAGCCCTAATGAAGCATTTTGCAGAGGAAGCTGTTGCCGCAAGCCAAGGCGCGTTGCCTCCTAAATTAGCGTCTAAAGGATTAGCCCGTATTGCCCAGTTAATGCGGAAAAATTCTGATGTTCAAATTGCATTCCAGGCGATCGGTAGTTGGGATACCCATGTTAATCAAGGAAAACACAAGGGCACCCTTGCCCATCACTTTAAAGCCCTCAGCGAGGATTTAGCACGGTTACCGCAACTACTCGGCGATGCTTATGGAGAAACTGTCATCGTCGTTACATCAGAATTTGGGCGTTCAGTCCGTGAAAATTCTTCGAGAGGAACGGATCATGGCCGCGGCGGAAGCCTCTGGCTAATGGGGGAGGCAATTAAGGGCAAAACTTTTAATGGGCAGTGGCTCGGGCTAAACCCAAATGATTTGGCACAAGGCAGAGACATTCCCGTACTCACCGATTATCGTGAACCGTTATGGTCAGTTCTAGAATCACATTTCGGACTGTCGGCAACACAACTACGGGCAATTTTTCCCAACTTTACACCGCAGCTAAAATTGTCACTACTAAAGTGATAGTGGGAGCTTCATCCCACAGTCAGCAGGTTAAGTTTTTCAACAAAGAAAATAATATTTTTAAAATGACAATACCCATGGTGCTGGGTTGAACAGATCCTGCTACTTTCAATGTCCACTTAACTTCTAACGTGATGGCAGACTATTGATCTTTAACCTTTTGGGCTAACCATTCCATGACCTGATCCCCCAGGCAAACCCCCTCTAGACGGTCAATTTCCCGGATACCTGTGGGGCTTGTCACATTCACTTCGGTCAAATAACCGCCGATCACGTCAATGCCGACAA
>CALNXU010000025.1:0-72500 GCA_942490695.1 Merismopediaceae cyanobacterium
CCCAAACAGTTTGTCACTATACAAAATCTGAGTTTGGGCATCGTAGGAGTACACAGTTGACCCGGATAGCGGGGGGGTCGGTGTGGGGGCGAAGTAAAGTTGATGCCCCTGACCTAAATCCAGAACAATCGTTGCCTTTTTGGATAGCGACGCGGTGGGGACAATCAGCTAATAATTTTTCTAAATTTGAGCGGCGGGGTTGGCCACAAACGAGGGTGGCTGGGGCAAGGGATAACAGCGCCTTAAGGGTTACGCTCCGATTTGCGTTGACATGCCCCAAGATAATGTAATCCAACGTCTTGAGGTCTAGCCTTTGCTGTAGCGCGGTTAAGAAAATTTCAGTGAACGATTCGCCAGGGGGATCGATTAGGGCAATTTTATCTGCCATAATCAAATAACTGTTGGCTGTGGTTCCCCGTTGGAGGCCATATTCAATTTCAAACTTTAGCCTGTCCCAGGTACGGGAACGTAACCCCCAAGTATCTGCGGCTATCGGATAAATTTGAACGTCTTTGGCTGGCATGGTGGCGACAAAGTGAGGTACAGCCTCCTTATTTTATGGCAGTGTTGGCAGCCTCTCCGAGGGAAAAGGAAAAGACCAGTCTTTGCATGGGGCGGCGAAGTATGAAAACAGTTCCGAATTTTAACGGCTACAGGCCAGTTCAATCCGAAATTCGCGGAAAAATACTCGTTAGTGGCAAGGAAAACAACGTCTTGAACGCACCGATGGTATTGTTTGGCAGCATACAGGGCGCTGGCATCGTTGTCAGAACAAGTTTGGTAGTTGTGGTAAAAACGACTGTGGCGACGCGTTTAATTGTGAGCTACTCTCAACTAGAGCTGACCTCATAGCCGCATCCATGGACTCTACTGCTCAGTACAATTATCTACGCATTCGTGGACTTGGTATGATTTTGCAATCTATCCCGCACTTTGATGGCGCAGAACCTCTGAGTAATTATTGTTCTTCTATTAAGTAATAAAGCAATGTATCAGGAGAGTATTTTTCATTGTCGTATCTATATGTAACCTTGAAAAGTGGTATATATTCACTATTCATTTGTTTTAATATAGATTTAGTGGGAGAGGATAAAAGACCTTTTTTCCAAATCAGAAGGGGTAATTTAGCACTTATTTTTTTTGTGTTTTCCCAGATGCTCTGAGATTCAGGGTCTGTGGAGACGACCCTTTCGAACATATAAAATAGCACAAAATAAGGGTATATCTTCAAGTACTTCGTAAAAATCGGACTGAACCAATATTTAGTAGTCTTAGTAGACATACAAAAAAATCTTACTAAATATTTATTTATTATTTTGAACTGCCACCTAGTAAGTTTTGGAAAATCATTCTCAATCCAATACTCAGATATTCGATCATTTAGTTTTAATATGAGTGGATTTTCCTTCGTTGAAGCCATGAACCAATTTTCCATTAATCTATCCGGCCCCGGTTTGTGAAATGCAAAAAAACCACTGGTACTATAATCATCAATCCAGTCGTCCAAAGGTTTGGTACAGAATGTAGTGACATCAGCCCAAACGCCGCCATATTTCGATAGAATCGCTAATCTAACTAATTCAGATTGATGAACTTTACTCAGATTTTCTAATATATTTTCTGGCACCTTCAAATCCACATAGTTATTCACATTAGAAGAATCTATAAGCACAACATCCCATGTTGGATTTTTTTTGAGCCAGGACTCGAAACATTTCTGTACAACATAGGGGGCATTTGATAACCCTTGATACCAAAGTGTCCATAGCTTTCGTGGTATTTTTTCATTCGTCATAGATATTTAGCCTACATTCAGTAAGTTGGACTGAGAAAGGAATGATTTTACAATCTTTGAAGTAAAGGAGATTTATTACATAAAGTACCGCACATTAAGCAATAATTTTAGGCTTTCAGAAAGCCTGAAAATGAGTGTTTTTCTAGAATTCACGGCTCTGAAATCTTTATAAACACTGAATTCATTCATGAAGCAAAGTCCTGTAGTGAGGCTCATCAAGATGGTCAATCGCACTGGATACACGAGTCTTTGATTACAAATCATGCTACTGAAAGTCTTTATGAGTTGATAATGCTTGCTGAACTAAGTGCTACCAATAATATCCGATTGTAAACATTGATACCAGTTACCAATGTCATCCAGAGGCATCTTATAGGCTATCTTGATGTATTTCAAGGCATAAATCATACCTCTAGTTCTTGGAAATGAAAAATCACGTTTTTGTAAATCTTTAATAAAGGCTATAGCGAGTCTATGCCATAAAACTCGCTTCCATCTATGATAAACCAGTCCTCGGTCAGGGCTAGACATTTGCTGTAAAACACCCGAGTTCAGAGCTGAGAGTACTTCCACCTGATATGGTGACAATCTTCCACCTGAAATCCATAAATGACAGAGCTTTGAATCTAGTGGCTTTACCAAAGCTCCATGACGTGATGCCCTGTAGCCTAGATCCTTATCTTCTCCTGCCCCATAGCGCTTCAATATTTCACTAAAACGTTCTTTTTCAAAAAGATAAAAATTTTGTCGAAGAGTCATAGAACATGTCCAGACATAATCTGAATACGCACTGTGATGTTAAGCTTCCTGAATACACTGGTAGGAATTGGGTAGAAGATTTGGGTATCTTTCGTCATAAGTGACAAATTGGTCTCACTTGTCCTAACCATGCATTTGCAAGTTTACTGAGCTTCTTAGTTTGAGGATGCTTTTGGGGAATAAATTTTTTTTCTTTTAACTCTTCAATAGTAGTGTCTTGTACATTTGGTGGCGGAACAGGAACAGATCTTGCACTGACACCAGCAATTGCACACTCGGTGTCTGCTTCATACACTTGCATAACATTCTCAGCACAATCTGGATACATCAATGAATCATCATCAAAGAGAAAAACGATGTCTCCTGTGGCAAGATCAACTCCCTGATTACGCTGAGCTGATGATGATGCAAATTTAGCCTTTGTATAAACAAGTGGTATGGCTGGATGATTTTGCTCAAAATCCTTTGTAATCGATTCTTTCACTGAGACCCAGTTTGGGCTTGCATCAATAACAACAATATCTTTCGGAGGCCAAGTCTGCTCAGCTGCTAATTTCAAGCACTTTGGGAGAATATGTTCCCTCTTGTAAGTTGCAATTACTAAAGACCAAGTTAAGCCTTGATGAGTGTCTATACTGTCCATATGATTAAAATAGGCTTTCTTTCTATTAGAGTAGATCACAACTCTCACTACAGAGACAAAAGTTTTAGAGTTTGCTAGAACTTTGAGGATATTGTCGACTTAGCTGGGTAAAATCGACAAGAGGTGCTTATGTTCTAGTCGAAGGTTTGCTGTTGAATCTAGACCGGCAATTCCCTGCCTACTCTCGAATCGTTGGTTCATGACCTCTCTTATCTACCGTTTGTCGGAGAAAATATTGCTTTCCTCTAATCTTTATCACCATTTCGTCGGGATACCACTTATCAGAGGGTTCCTGGCGACGGCAGCGCATCTGATTGCAGCACAGCAATCCTCGTTTAATGTCTTTGTGCTGACTTGAGGAGTTTGACGATGATCAATGTGTCATCCTTCAAACGAGGAAAAAGACCTTGCAGAACTCATCAACGAGCCAAAAAATGAGAATAGTTCTCATATTGGGAATTGCTGAAATGGGAGGAATGGTAGAGTCAAAAGCAGTAGGGGATCATCTCGCCAAGAAATCGGTTTCGCTTGCAGGAACCGCCCACCATCAAAGTACTTCACACTCCTCTGCTCTTGACCTACTTAAGTTGGCAATACCCTTGCTCCTAAAGAAGGGCTTCGCATTAACCAGCTTTGTTCTTTATACGCTTTTTAAATGAGCTGCCTAAACATATTGCAGTTAAGCTTCCCAAAAGCGTTAGAGGCTCTGGGACTTCTGTCATTCCACCTGAACCGCCTTGATTATCAGCTGCAGTAATAACCCGGAAATAATCGTAAGCACCACCCTGTGATCCATTAGCAATTTGCACGTAAATGCTTAGTGTATTTCCATCAATGCTCCTGACTAAATCATTTTGGGGAAAACCAGGATAACCGATTTTCGGCATCTGTCCACGAGTATCAAGATCAGAAACCTGAAACAGGATTATAAGTCACACTCATCCAAGCCAAAAAGAGCACTCGTCGCATGTAAATCAACGGCGTTTCCAATAACCGCAAGGATAGGATCTGCAAAAGTTAATTCAACTGAAATCCATCGATTACAAAAAGTTCGATTGGGATGATCATTTTCAGGGAATGCCGGACTATAGAAAACTAAATCACTATTGATTCTTTGTTCCCTGAGAAACATTTCTTCCCTTCAAAACCAGGTTCACGCCAATCCTGATTATCATCACCCGCCATCGTGGTTGGATCATTGTCAACATTGGACGAGAGAAGCCCAACAGAGAGATTATTTGGTAGTGTAAAATCTGTTACTTCCTCAAAAGTATTAACCCACGCGTCCAACAACTGGATTGTTTACGTAACTATCAGGATTGGTAGAAGCAAAAGTCGTTGGTGTAAGGTCGAGAGTCCCTCCGCCCTCGAAGTAGCTATCTAGAATGTTAACTCCAGTTTCACCTGCCGGAAGATCAGCGAATGTACTAGCCCAGCGAGTGTTAGTTACAAGCGGATCATCATAAGCAAAGCCACTGATGACTGCCGATTGAGCTCTTCCGGGAATAGTTAGGATGATCGCGCATATTCCCAATAGTTGGTAAGAATAAATTTTAAACATAGGAAGTGAGGGAATCATAATTTTTCCGGATAATCTGATAAGATTTTTTGACTTATAAATCAAACAAGGTAAATAACTTCGAGGAAATTATAACAGATAAATATTTCAGTACAGGACAAAAATGTGAAAAGCTGGGAGGGAAAAGGTTTGATGGGAGTTAGAACAAAACGCAAAAAATCTCATGAATCAAATTGAGCGAAATTCGAGCCCAATTAGAACCTCACATGGGATGGCATGGAGCTAGACTATCATTCGTCGCCCTATTCCTGGTGGCATTATTCCGAGCTACAACCGTTAACCTAGCCGAACTCGCTACGGTCTGGGGAGGCAATGCGGCGGAAGCCTCTAATTACAAACGCATGCAGCGATTTTTCAAGTCGTTGTATGTCAACGGGCAACAACAACAGTACAGAGCGGATGGAGTTACTCAAGCGCGTTGAGACCCTATTTCCCGACTTTTAGGATCCACCTCACATATCGACTCTGGGCTACCCGTGAAATCTACCAAAAATGGTGGCTGGGGGGGGGGAAGCCGGCCATCAACAAATTCGGGGTAGCTGCTCAACATTGCGATAATCGATTACTCGATTGCCGCCGATCCCGGTGTATTGTTTGACCATCCCGGCCGCAGTGAATTCGGACAGAGCATTACGATCCTCCACCACACCAATCTTTTGGGCTGGAAGGGGGCTTTTTGAGGCGATCGCCTGGGCCAAAGTCGCAGTATTGCCATAGGCTGAAGCATAAATTAAAGCAACCGCCAAGGATTGGGACTGTTGCTGCTCCAGCCATTGGTTGTATTGTCGGGTGAGTTCTTGACGACCATAACGCACCAATGGGCCATGGTTTGGCGCATAAATTTTAGCCCCATAGCCTTCTAGCTTGGTTAATGCCAATTGAATTTGAGCAGCAGCAGGAGCCAGTAAACAATCAAAATAGTAACGTCGGTCTTCTTGGTAGATAGCCCAACCTTCATCAAATACTTGGTCACCGCACACATGGGCTCCAAACAGTTTGTCACTATACAAAATCTGAGTTTGGGCATCGTAGGTACACAGTTGACTCGGATAGCGGGGGGTCGGTGTGGGGGCGAAGTAAAGTTGATGCCCCTGACCTAAATCCAGACAATCATTGCCTTTTTGGATAGCGACGCGGTGGGGACAATCAGCTAATAATTTTTCTAAATTTTGAGCGGCGGGGTTGGCACAAACGAGGGTGGCCTGGGGGGCAAGGGATAACAGCGCCTTAAGGGTTACGCTCCGATTTGCGTTGACATGCCCCAAGATAATGTAATCCAACGTCTTGAGGTCTAGCCTTTGCTGTAGCGCGGTTAAGAAAATTTCAGTGAACGATTCGCCAGGGGGATCAATTAGGGCAATTTTATCCGCCATAATCAAATAACTGTTGGCAGTGGTTCCCCGTTGGAGGCCATATTCAATTTCAAACTTTAGCCTGTCCCAGGTACGGGAACGAAACCCCCAAGTATCTGCGGCTATCGGATAAATTTGAACGTCTTTGGCTGGCATGGTGGCGACAAAGTGAGGTACAGCCTCCTTATTTTATGGCAGTGTTGGCAGCCTCTCCGAGGGAAAAGGAAAAGACCAGTCTTTGCATGGGGCGGCGAAGTATGAAAACAGTTCTGAATTTTTACGGCTTCAGGCCAGTTGAATCCGAAATTCGCGGAAAAATACTCGTTAGTGAAGTAATTCAAACTACTGAGTCGAGTGAAACGAGGATTCGCCATTCATGCCGTACAAGCCTAACTTTTGCCAGCGGTGGCTGATGGTTACGGGGACAATCCAACGGGTAACGGGTCACAAAAGGACTGAATACTGAGTTCGTGATACTTGTATTCAATATCATCCCATCTACAGGCACATTACCCTCTCGGACAAACTGCAACGCTCGAGGCTGATACCCCGCTAGATGTATATTTCAGTCTTTTGTACTTTTAAATGAACTACAAGATATGTCCATCAGAGATATAGCAGCCCTAGTTCTGACAGCTAAGATAATGGAGTCAGAGTATAGGGCTGACTGACTGGCAATACACTGATTTTACGTAGTGGAAAAAATACCTGAAAAAGCCGCTGCTACTTATAAAAGCACTACAGCCATCACACTACAAGTGTTCTCATCGAATCGAGCATACGTCGAAACATGCACTCGTATCGTCTATTTTTTCCTCATCTGCTTTTTAAATGAGCTGCCTAAACCTATTGCAGTTAAACTTCCTAATAGAGTTAGAGGCTCTGGGACTTCTGTCATTCCACCTGAACCACCCTGATTATCAGCTGCAGTAATAACCCGGAAATAATCATAAACAGTGGGAACTGTGATCCACCAGCAATATTCATGTAAATGCTTAGCATGTTGCCATCAATGCTCCTAACTAAATCATTTTGTGGAAAACCAGGATAGCCACGTTGGTCAACACCACGAGTATCAAGATCAAGGTTCGGGCCCGGATTGTAAGTCACACCATCCAAGCCGAACAGAGCACTCGATGCCAGTAAATCATCGCCATTACCGATAACGGCAAGAATTGGGTTGTCAAAAGTTAATTCAACAGAAATCCAAGCATTATTCCCTCCCCATCCGGCAAGCCTGTCTTCGGGAATAAGGGGATTGTAGAAAACAAAATCACTATTAATCTTTGTTCCCTGAGGAACATTTCTTCCCTCAAAACCGGGTACACTCCAATCCTGATTATCATCACCCACCATTGTGGTTGGATCGTTGTCAACATTGGAAGAGAGAAGCCCAACAGAGAGATCGTTTGTTAATGTAAAGTCTGTTACTTCCTCGAAAGTATTAACCCAACGTTCAACAATTGGATTATTTATATAACTGTCAGGGAGGTAATAAAGGTCAGGTCAGGGGCGAAACGGTCAGTCTAATGTTCCCCCTTCTCAAAATAGCTAGAGTCAATAATATTAACTCCAGTTTCTCCTGGCGGGAGGTATTCAAAAGTACTAACCCAGCGAGTGTTGGTTATAAGAGGATCATCATAGGCGAAGCCACTGATGACTGCCGATTGAGCTCTTCCGGGAATAGTTAAGATGATCGCGCATATCCCCAATAGTTGGTAAGAATAGATTTTAAACATAGGAAGTGATGGAATCATAATTTTTCCGGATAATCTGATAAGATTTTTTTGACTTATAAATCAAACAAGGTAAATAACTTCGAGGAAATTAAGGTTTGGGGAGTGGGGTATAACAAATAAATATTTCAGTACAGGACAAAAATGTGAAACGCTGGGAGGGAAAAGGTTTGATGGGAGTTAGAACAAAACGCAAAAAATCTCATGAATCAAATTGAGCGAAATTCGAGCCCAATTACGACCCCACATGGGATGGTGCCAGGCTGTCATTTGTCGCCCTATTCCTGGTGGCATTATTCCGAGCTAAAACCGTTAACCTAGCCGAACTCGCTACGGTCTGGGGAGGCAATGCGATGGAAGCCTTCAGTTACAAACGCATGCGGCGATTTTTCAAGTCGTTTGATGTCAACGAGAAAGAGCAACAACAACAGTACAGAGCGGATGGAGTTACTCAAGCGCGTTGAGACCCTATTTCCCGACTTTTAGGATCCACCTCACATATCGACTCTGGGCTACCTGTGAAACCTACCTAAAATGGTGGCTGGGGGGAAAGCTAGTTATCAACAAATTCGGGGTAGCTGCTCAACATTGCGATAATCGATTACTCGATTGCCGCCGATCCCGGTGTATTGTTTGACCATCCCGGCCGCAGTGAATTCGGACAGGGCATTACGATCCTCCACCACACCAATCTTTTGGGCTGGAAGGGGGCTTTTTGAGGCGATCGCCGGGGCTTGGAGAATTTTCAGGGCTGCGTCAGCGTCAGCAGCGGGGACAAAGGCAATAAATCGTCCTTCATTCGCTAAATACAGGGGGTCGAGGCCCAAAATTTCACAGGCACCTTGAACTGCATCGGTGATGGCAATATTATTTTGTAGCTGAAAATTCAATCCCGACGCGGTGGCCAATTCGTTGAGGGCAGTGGCCAAGCCGCCACGGGTTAAATCCCGCAGACAATGGAGTTCAATGCCTTGTGCAAGTAGAGCTTGAACCGATTGGGAAACGGGGGCCAGATCACTTTCCAGGGTCGTTTCAAACGTCAGTCCTTCCCGCTGGGCCATGATGGCAATCCCATGGCGACCAATATCACCACTGAGGAGAATGGCATCTCCGGGCTGGATGAACCGTGAACCAATCGACCAAGGGTGCTCAATCGTCCCAATACCAGCCGTATTGATATAGAGTCCATCCCCCTGGCCACGCCCCACCACTTTTGTGTCGCCCGTAACAATGTTGACGCGGGTCTCGGCGGCTGCCTGTTGAATGGATTGAACCACTTGCCAGAGCAAATCCATCGCCAAGCCCTCTTCTAGGATGAAGCTCAGGCTTAAATACAGGGGTTTAGCCCCAGCCATCGCTAAATCATTCACCGTGCCATACACCGCCATGGAACCAATGTCACCGCCAGGGAAGAACAGGGGGGACACCACATAGGAGTCGGTGGTAAAGGCAACCCGGCCCGGAGGAAGGGCAAGCTTTGCCGCATCATGTTGCCAATCCGGGTTATCCCCAAAAGCCGGCAGAAACATGCGCTCAATCAATTGATGCATTAAGCGCCCGCCGCCGCCGTGGGCCATCAAGATATGGGGGTATTGGTCAATGGGGATGGGGCAACTGCCGCTGAAGTTAGCTGGAGGAGGCATAGCAAAAAACCTAGGAAACCACGGTCGCCGCTTGACGATACCGATAATAGGCGGCACAGGCTCCTTCGGAGGAAACCATCGGTGCGCCGAGGGGATGTTCCGGGGTGCAACGATCGCCAAAGGCGGGACAGGTGTGGGGTTTCCGGATGCCTTGGAGGATCAAGCCGCTGATGCAATCTGACGCCAGGGGGGACGGGGACATTGCCTCTACGTCTAGGAGGTTTTTGTGGAACACATCGTAGGCCGTAAACTTTCCTCTCAGCGCCAGTCCACTCGCCGGAATTTCCCCAATTCCCCGCCAGGTTTGGGGCACCACTTCAAAAACCGTTTGCATTAATTGCTGGGCGGGTTGATTCCCCTGGGGACGAACGGCGCGGGCATACTGATTTTCGACGAGGGCTTGGCCGGCTTCCAGTTGCGCCAGGCAACGGTAAAGGCCCTGTAGAATATCGACCGGTTCAAACCCCGTCACGACAATGGGAATGTGATATTGGGTGGCGATCGCCTGGTATTGTTGATAGCCCATCACCGTACAGACATGGCCCGCCGCTAAAAAGCCCTGCACTTGGCAATCGGGGGAAGCTAAAATCGCCCCCATGGCGGGGGGAACCAGCACATGGGACACCAAGAAAGAGACATTGGGCAGCTGCTGCTGGGCCGCTTGATACACTGTCATGGCGGTGGCGGGGGCCGTTGTTTCAAAACCGACAGCAAAGAAAACCACTTCCTTATCCGGGTTGGCTTGGGCAATGTTCAGCACGTCCAGGGGGGAATAGAGAATACGCACATCCCCCCTTGGGCCTTTGCACTGAGCAGATCCCCTTGGCCGGGGCTACCGGGAACCCGCAGCATATCCCCATAGGAACAAAGAATGACATCCGGGCGTTGGGCGAGGGCGATCGCCTGGTCAATTTTTTCCGCTGCCGTCACACAAACCGGACAACCGGGACCGTGGATCAGGGTCACGTCCGGGGGCAACAGGGTATCAATGCCGTATTTGACAATGGCATGGGTCTGGCCGCCACAAATTTCCATAATCTGCCACGGCCGGGTGACACAATGGGCGATCGCCCGGGTCAATTGCTCCACGGTGGCGGCATTGCGGTATTCATCCAGATACTTCATGCCATGGAGCCTCCCACCGTTTCTTTCCTCACTGTCCAATAGGGGTGGTAGGTCTGTAGGGTTTTGAGGTATTGCACCCGCTCAAAGGCACTGGGGTCAGGGCAGTTGACTTGGCTCATGGTTCCCCGCAGTTGGGAAACCGAGTCATACTCATGCTCGATCAACCAATTTTTGAGATCCCGCTCGATGCGGCCCAAATAGGGAATGCCATGGCGGAGGAGGGCGCTGACCATCATGGTCACACTCGCCCCGGCCATCAACAACCGCACCACATCCTCCGCGTTATGGATGCCGCTGGTGGCAGCTAAATCCGCGTTGAGGCGACCATAGAGGATGGCAATCCAGTGCATCGGCAGGCGCAGATCCTGATGGCTGCTCAGCAGTAAGTTGGGTTTGACCTCCAGGGCTTCAATGTCAATGTCCGGCTGATAGAAACGATTAAACAGCACCAGCGCCTCAGCCCCCGCTTCGGTCAAGCGTTTGGCCATGTTGGCGGGGTTACTGAAAAATGGACTCACTTTAACCGCCAGGGGCAGGGTTACCTGGGACTTAATCTGCTGCACCACCTGTAAATACTCCGCTTCCACCTCAGCGCCGGTGCAATCTAAGTCGGTGGGGATGGCGTAAAGATTCAACTCTAGGGCATCCGCCCCCGCCTGCTCGATGTTTTGGGCATAGTCCACCCAGCCCCCCAACGAGTCCCCATTCAAGCTGGCAATGATGGGAATGGTCAACTGCTCCTTGGCTTGACGAATATGAGCCAGATACTGATCCGTTTCGACGTGAAAAATTTCGGGTTCCGGGAAATAGGTCAGGGACTCAGCAAAGCTGTGGGTTCCCTGTTCCAGATGGTGATGGAGTTCCAGTGCATCCTGCTCAATTTGTTCTTCAAACAGAGAATGGAGCACGATCGCCGCTGCCCCCGCATCCTCCAGGCGCTTGAGGGTATCCACCTCTTCCGTGAGGGGGAGCCGCTGCCCCCACCACCAATGGCGATCGTAAATTGAGTCCGAGGTAGGTTGTGGTTAAGTCCATAAAGAGCCTCCAGGCTAAGGGCGTTGGCTGGGTCGAGCGGCCAGGTATTGATACAGCTGCCAACGGGTGTTGACATCGGCTTGGGCTTCTTTGAGGAGCGCCTTAGCGGCCGCCGGATGACTCCGGGCCAACATTTTGAAACGGTTTTCGCTATACATGGCCGCTTCAATGGGCAATTTGGGGTTGCGGGAATCTAGCAGGAGGGGATTTTCCCCCTGCTCCGTCCGGCGGGGATCGTAACGGTAGAGTAACCACCGTCCCGAATCAACAGCGGCTTTATGTTGCTGCATTCCCTTTTGCATATCAATGCCGTGGGCAATGCAATGGGAGTAGGCAATGATCAGGGACGGCCCTTCGTAGGACTCGGCTTCCAGAAACGCCCGCAGGGTATGTTCATCCCGTGCCCCCATGGCCACACTAGCCACATAAACGTTGCCGTAGGTCATGGCCATCAGTCCCAAATCCTTTTTAGGCGCTGGCTTACCGCCCGCCGCAAACTTGGCCACTGCGCCTTTGGGGGTGGATTTCGACATCTGCCCCCCGGTGTTGGAGTAAACTTCCGTATCCAGCACCAGAATATTGACGTTACGACCGCTGGCCATCACATGATCCAGTCCGCCGTAGCCGATGTCGTAGGCCCAGCCGTCCCCGCCGATGAGCCAGACACTTTTTTTGACCAAATAATCTGCGAGGGACTGGAGGCTATCGATTTTTTGCTGGACTGGAGCAGGAAGATCCGGTTGCGATCGCCACTGGGCCAGGAGCTGTTGGAGTTGGTCGACCCGTTGCCGTTGTTCAAAAATTCCCGCTTCATCGGTTTGGGCAGCCTGAACGAGGGCCGTCTGCAAGTCCGTCGAGAGGGGACTGTTGGGGGCTTGGGTTAACGCTTCCAGTAAGGCGATCGCTTGCTCGATATGCTGATCAATGGCAATCCGGAAACCCAAGCCAAATTCGGCATTATCTTCAAAGAGGGAGTTGGACCAGGCGGGGCCGCGTCCTTCGGCGTTGTGGCTCCAAGGCGTTGTGGGTAAATTGCCGCCATAAATAGATGAGCAACCGGTGGCATTGGCCACTAACATGCGGTCACCAAAGAGCTGGGTAGCCAGCTTCAGATAGGGGGTTTCCCCACAACCGGCACAGGCTCCCGAAAACTCAAACAACGGTTCCTGCATCTGCTGCTGACTAATTTTGTGTAGATTCAAATGGCGGCGATCGGGATGGGGCAGCTCCAGAAAAAAGTCCCAATTTTGCCGTTCCTGCTCCCGTAACGGTAACTGGGGGGCCATGTTGATGGCTTTGCGGCGGGGTTCCAGTTTATTTTTTGCCGGACAAACATCCACGCAAATCGCGCAACCGGTACAATCCTCCGCCGCAACCTGGATGGTGAACTGGAGATTTTTCCAGCTATGGTCCCGGGCGGGGATGCTTTTAAAGCTGGGGGGCGCACCGTCGAGCTGCTCCGGGGCATAGGCTTTAGACCGGATGACACTGTGGGGACACACCATGACGCATTTGCCGCACTGCACACAGACCTCGGCATCCCAAACGGGAATTTCCGCTGCAATGTTGCGCTTTTCCCATTGCGCGGTGCCGGTGGGGTACGTGCCATCACAGGGCAGTTGACTGACCGGGATCTCATCACCATGGCGCGCCATCATGGTTCCCAACACCTCCCGCACAAAGGGGGGCGCTGCCGCCGACACGGGATTATAGGACACCGCCTCAACCGCTGTGGCACTGACTGGTTCCAGAACCGGCACTTCATAAAGGTGGGCTAACGCCTGATCCACTGCGTCCAGATTCATCTGAACTATCACGTCTCCTTTTTTGCCATAGGTTTTACGGATGGATTGCTTAATTTGGGCGATCGCCGCTTCCCTCGGGAGCACATTGGCTAGGGCAAAGAAGCAAACCTGCATCACCGTATTAATGCGGCCTTTCATGCCTGCGTCACGGGCAACCCGCGAGCCATCAATGCAATACACCCGCAAGCCCTTATTTTGGATAATATCCCGGAGGTGAGCCGGCAGTTGCTGCCAGGTGTCGGCGGGACTAAAAGGACTATTTAACAGGACTGTCGCCCCAGATTTAGCGGCTTGCAGAATTTCATACTTCTCGACAAACTCCCATTGATGACAAGCGACAAAGTTAGCCTGTTGCACCAGATAGGTGGAATGGATGGGATTTGGGCCAAAGCGGAGGTGGGAAACGGTGACAGACCCAGACTTTTTGGAGTCATAGACAAAATACCCCTGGGCATAATTATCTGTTTCTTCGCCAATAATTTTGATGGAGTTTTTGTTGGCCCCCACGGTGCCGTCCGACCCCAGCCCATAAAAGATGGCCCGCACCACCGAATCCGGTTCGAGGTTAAAGCCCGGTTCTACTGCCAGAGATGTGTGGGTCAGGTCATCCACAATGCCCACTGTGAAATGATTTTTGGGCTTGGCTTGGGTTAAATGATCAAACACCGCTTTGGCCATAGCCGGGGTAAATTCCTTCGAGGACAAACCGTAGCGTCCCCCCACCACTCGAATCTGTTGGCGATCGCCTTCCACCAGGCTATTGACCACATCTTGGTAGAGGGGTTCGCCTAAACTACCGGGTTCTTTGGTGCGATCCAGCACCGCCAATGTTTGTACCGAGGCGGGCAGGGCCGCCACAAATGCGTCTAAATGCCAGGGGCGATAGAGCCGGACTTTGATGACTCCTACCTTTTCTCCTCGGGCCATCAGATAATCCACCGTTTCTTGCACTGCTTCGCACCCCGACCCCATCAGCACCACCACCCGCTCCGCTTGGGGATGGCCGTGGTAGTCAAACAGATGGTAGGCACGCCCGGTCAATTGGGCAAAATCGTCCATCGCCTGCTGTACCTTGTCGGGACAGTCGGTGTAAAAGGGGTTCACCGTTTCCCTGGCTTGGAAGTAAACATCGGGATTTTGGGCAGTCCCCCGCAACACGGGGCGATCCGGGGTGAGGGCCCGTTGACGATGGGCCAGGATGGCAGCGGGGTTAACCAATGCCCGCAGTTGCTCGTCCTCGACCAGTTCAATTTTTTGGACTTCATGGGAGGTGCGAAATCCGTCAAAGAAATGGAGAAAGGGAATACGGCAGTCAAACGTCGCGCGGGTGGCGATCGCCGCTAAATCCTGGGCTTCTTGCACCGAAGCGGAACAGAGCAGGGCACAGCCGGTGGTGCGGGTGGCCATCACATCGCTATGGTCCCCAAAGATGGAGAGGGCTTGGGCCGCCAGGGACCGCGCCGCTATGTGGATGGCCATGGGGGTCAATTCCCCGGCAATTTTGTAGAGGTTGGGCAGCATCAACAACAGCCCTTGGGACGCGGTAAACGTGGTGGTCACGGCCCCCGCTTGGAGGGAACCATGGAGCGCCCCGGCAACCCCTGCCTCACTTTGAAGTTGCACAATGGTGGGAACAGTCCCCCACAGATTGGGACGTTGGGCCGTGGACCAGGCATCCGCCCATTCCGCCATCGGGGAAGACGGGGTGATCGGGTAAATGGCGACCACTTCATTGAGACGGTAGGCAACACGGGCGACCGCTTCGTTACCATCCAGGGTTGCAAAATGGGGGGTGTTCATGGGCATATCGCCTGTAATTGATTCAATTCAGCTAAGGTTTGTTGGGCTTCGGCTTCGTCCAAAATACTGATGGCAAAGCCCACATGGACAATGACGTAATCTCCGACCACTGCTTCGGGCACATAGGCCAGGCTGATGGCCTTCACAATACCGCCAAAGCGCACGTTGCCTGTCCGGTAGAGAAAACCTTCCGGTTGGTCGGGGGGGGGGTCGGTGATACTGACAATTTGACCGGGAACGGCTAAGCACATGACCTATCTCCTAAACGCTGATGTTGCAGTTGCCACGCCGCCCCCAACAGTTGACCGGCAGCCAATCCCCCGTCGTTGGCGGGAATTTGCTGGGGCCAGTGGGGCTGAAATCCCGCTGCCCGTAGCCGTTGGAGGGCATGGGTCAACAGGTAACGATTTTGAAAACAGCCCCCCGCTAGCACCACCTGCGGTAGACCGACCCGCTGGGCGATCGCCACGATGAGGTCAATGAGGGTGTTATGGAACTTGGCCGCCATCAACCCGTGGGTCTGATGGCGGTCCGCTAAAACGGCCTCTAACAGGGGCTGCCAGTCGAACAAAACCCCTTGGCGTTGGGGAATGAGCTGATAGGGATACGCTTCCGTTGTGGTCACGCCAGCGGTCACGGACTCCAGACGCCGGGCCGCTTCCCCTTCAAAGGTGGCGACCTGACAAAGCCCGATGAGGGCGGTGATCGCCTCGAATAGGCGACCCATGCTGGCGGTCAGGGGGGCATTGACCTGCCGCTGTAACTGGGTTTGTAGGAGTGTCCATTCTGGGGGTGAAAACGCTCCGCGCACGGGACTCTCTGGCTCAAATGCGCCATCCCCCCAGGCTGCATACAACAGCCCCAACGCGATGCGTCGGGGTTCCCGCGCCGCCCGCTCTCCCCCTGGTAACGGGAACGGTCGCACCGAAGCCACCCGCTCAAACCCTTGATGGTCAGGAAGATGAAAAAATTCCCCTCCCCAGAGGGTGCCGTCTAAGCCGTACCCATTGCCGTCCCAGGCAATGCCCAAGACTGGGGGCTCCAACCGATGCTCAGCCATGGCCGACAAAACATGGGCGTAATGGTGCTGAATGGGCACAACGGGAATGCCCCGCTGTTGCCCCAACGCGACCGCCACCTGGGTGGAAGCATAGTCCGGGTGGGCGTCACAGGCGATCGCCACCGGGTTGGACTGGTAAAGTTGCAGCATTTGGGTCAGGGTGGTTTGGAGGCGTTGAACGGTTTTGACCTGACCGAGATCCCCCAAATGTTGACTCATGACAACGCGGCCCTGGACGGTCAGGGCGACGGTGTTTTTGAGATGACCCCCCAGCGCTAGCAGATCGGGTAACGGTTCAGAGTCTCCTGATTCCACCGTCAGCGGCAAGGGGGCATAACCCCGCGCTCGCCGGAGCACCATGGGGTGATGGTCAACGACCTGGACGACGGAATCATCCACTGGCCGCGCAATGGGACGGTTGTGGACGAGGATTTTATCGGCGATTGGACTGAGATGGGCGATCGCCTCTGCGTTGTCAATACAAATGGGCTCTTGGCTGCGATTCCCACTGGTGGCCACCACCGGAAACCCCAATTCTGCCAAGAGCAAATGGTGGAGCGGCGTATAGGGCAACATCACTCCCAAAGTGGATTGCTGGGGAGCCACCGCCTGGGCTAGTGGGGTGAGGGGATCTGGTCGGGGGGTCAGTAACACAATGGGGGCGGCGGCACTGGTCAATAGCGCCGCTTCAACGGGCGACAGCTGACAATCTCGCTGCACTTGTTCCAGATTCGGATACATCACCGCCAACGGCTTACTGGGGCGGCATTTTCGTTGCCGGAGTCGGCCCACCGCCGCTGCATTGCGGGCATCCACCAGGAGATGAAACCCGCCCAACCCTTTGAGGGCGATAATGTCCCCCTGGATGATGCAGGCGGCCACCTGGGATATTAGCCCCCGATTTCCTTCTGTTGCAATGGGATGACCCCGGGCATCCCAGAGTGCTAACTGGGGACCACAATGGGGACAAGCATTGGGCTGGGCATGGAAACGGCGATCGCCAGGCGATTGATATTCCTGCTGGCAGTCTGGACAAAGCCGAAAATTGCGCATCGTCGTCTGGGGACGGTCATAGGGCAACGCCGTCAAGATGCTGTAGCGGGGGCCGCAATGGGTGCAGTTAATGAAGGGATAGTGATAGCGCTGGTTGGCGGGAGTAAATAACTCCTGGAGGCAGTCGGGGCAGGTGGCCAAATCCGGCAGTATCCAAGAGGAGACACATTGTCCTGCTGATTGAGACGCTTGAATTTCAAACTGGTCATACCCGGCGGCAGAAAGCCAGTGGGTTTCCAGCCGAGCAAGGTGGGCATAGGGGGGACGTTGCTGTTGTAAGCGCGCCAGGAACGTCATCAGGTCTGCCTGGGGGCCTTCCACCTCCATTTCCACCCCCAGGGGATGGTTACGGACCCACCCCATTAGCTGCAACGCAGTCGCCAGTCGATAAACAAAAGGCCGAAATCCTACCCCTTGCACCATGCCCTGGACTTGGAGGTGCAGTCGTCGTCGGTCATGGCGGGGAGCTGGCGGAGTCACAGTCATCAACCCACAACCTCCTTCACCGCCAGGGCTTGCCGCTGGGCTTGCAGATAGGCCAGCCAGTCCGCCATCCCAGCTCCTGTGCGGGCCGATAGCTCAAACACCTGGGCGGCGGGGGCCATTTGGCGAATATTTCGACGGGCCGTGGCCCGGTCAAACCCCACCGCTTCAGCGATATCCATTTTGGTCAGGATCACCACATCAGCCGATTGAAATGCAGTGGGATACTTCAGCGGTTTATCCTCCCCTTCGGTCACCGATAACAACACCACCCGCAGCGTCTCTCCCAAATCGTAGGCGGCAGGACAAACCAGATTGCCCACATTTTCGATCACCAGTAACTCCAGTGTCGCTAAATCCAGATGGGACAGGGCCTGGTTCACCATGTCGGCTTCCAAATGGCAGGCGCTACCGGTGGTAATTTGCACGGCGATCGCCCCGACTGAGCGCAGACGCTGGGCATCGTTTTCCGTGGCTAAATCACCGACAATGACCCCCACCCGCGGGGCTTGTCCCCACGCTTTGGCCGTTTGTTCAATCAGGGTGGTTTTACCGGAACCGGGGGACGACAGCAGGTTTAAGGACAATAGCCCTAACGCCTGTAAGTGCGCACGGTTATGGTGGGCAAAATGATCGTTTTTCGCCAGTAAGCGGGTCTGGACATCTAGGGTGCGGGTCGCCGGGGGAGAGTGATGCTCATGGTGATGATGATGGTGGGATGGAGGCGGATCGGGTTGTGCCATGATCCGGAACCCTGCTGTTTCAACTTGAGCGCAGCCGCAATTTGTACACATTAGGACACCTCCAACGATGCGAGTTCTAGCTCTTTGCCCTGCACAATGGCGGCACTCCAGGTTTGGCAGTGGGGGCAGTGGTAACTCATGGTGACGGGTTCAAACTCCGTTTCGCAGACTCGGCAGTAGCAGCGGGTTGGACAAGTTTGGATCTCTAGTCGGGCCGCTGCCGCCATGGTGTTTTGGGTCACAATCTCAAAGGCAAAGCGCAGCGCTTCCGGTTCAACCCCAGAGACTGTGCCGACTCGCAGACAAATTTTATGGATGCAACGGGCATGATCCCGTTGGGCATAGTCCAAGGCGATCGCCAACGCATTTTCCATCAGCCCGACTTCATGCATAGCAGGCCCCCCTTGGGGTCAACGACGGCGGGGTTAACCGAGGCTTGAATGGTTTGCACCGCCCACTCCATCCCCGCCTGGGCACCAGAGGACAGGTGCTCGCCGTAATCAAAATCGGCGGCGGGAATCAGTAACTGGTAGGCGACCGGCTCAGCTTCATAAAGGGTTTTCGCCAGGTGCAGGAGACTGGTGGGTTGCCACCGGTGATCCATCACTGGAGCAACGGGGGTCAGGGTCAGGGGTTGCATGGTGGGAATCGTCCCAGCTATCCAGGCATCCACAAACCACACCCGGTCTACCTGGGCAATGTCTAGGGCCAATTCGGGGGTTAGTTGGTGAACCGGCCGGGAATCCAGGCGATCGCCGGCCTCCGTTTGTAACCGTTCTGCCACCCGATAGCCCACGCCATCGTCCCCCCGCAACGTGTTGCCGTAACCAATGACCAGGGTTTTCATCGGGACACCTCATCCAGGAGTTGACCGTCCCTTGCCAACAATTGAATGTGCAGCGGCATTTGGCCCGCCGCATGGGTGGAGCAGGACAAGCAGGGATCAAAACAGCGGATACCGGCTTCCACCCGGTTTAACAACCCTTCTGGGATCTCGGGACCGTGGATATAATGCTTCGCAATTTGGGCCACCGTTTTGTTCATCGCCAGGTTATTTTGTCCGGTGGCAATAATCAGATTGACCTTTTCGATCAAGCCGTTTTCATCCACTTGATAGTGGTGAAATAGGGTCCCCCGTGGCGCTTCACTGACCCCCACTACATTCAGTTGATTGACACCGCCTTGGGCCCGACACCGCTCCGATAAAACATCCGGGTCATTGGCCAGAATTTGTAACCGTTCCAAACAAGCCAGGATTTCAATCAGTCGGGCGTAGTGGTACAAAAATGAAGAAGTCACCACCCCGCCAGCCCGTTCCCGGAGTTCCCGTAATTCTTGGTCGGCCGCTTCTGTGCCCATGCTGTCGCAAACGTTCAACCGGGCCAGGGGCCCCACCCGATAAATACCGTCGGGATAGCCCAGGGGTTGGTAGTAGGGAAATTTGAGGTAGGACCAGGGTTCAACCGCTTCGCCCAAAAACTGGGCATAGTCATCTTCCCTGAGACCATCGGCGACAATATTACCCCCACTATCCGTAAACCGGAGCTGGCCGTCGTAATGCTCCCATTCCCCTCTGGCATTCACGAGGCCCATATATAAAGAAGGAAATTGACCAAAAATATCGATTTCGTCCTTGAGGGGCCCGTCCAACATGCCTTTAAAGAGATCCAGCGCCAGACGAACCGTGGCGAAGGATTCCGGCAACCGGTCTAAAATCCATTGACGACCTTCATCGGATAGTGGCGATCGCACCCCACCGGGAACCGTCCAGGCGGCGTGAATTTTCCGTGCCCCCAGTTTTTCAATCACCGTTTGTCCAAATTGCCGTAAACGAATGCCTGCCCGCGCCAAGTCGGGATTGGCTGCAATTAAACCAAACACATTCCGCTGGGCGGGGTCACTGTCCCACCCCAGTAAAAAATCGGGGCTGCTCAGGTGAAAAAAGGACAGGGCATGGGACTGGGTCAACTGGGCCAAATTCATCATCCGCCGGAGCTTATCCGCTGCCGGGGGAATTTTCACCGCTAAAATTTTGTCCCCTGTTTTCGCTGCCGCTAACAAGTGGCTCACCGGACAGATGCCACAGATGCGGGCGGTAATACCGGCCATTTCGGTGAAGGGCCGACCCTCGCAGAATTTTTCAAACCCCCGATACTCCACCACATGGAAGCGGGCATCGGCCACTTCCCCCGCCTCATCGAGGAAAATCGAAATCTTGGCATGACCCTCAATGCGAGTCACCGGATCCACAACAATTGTTCTGGTCATTGCATTTTCCTCTAACCGAATTTAATCATGTCGCGGCCTTCCATCACGGGCATCTCTCCCCGCAGCAGGGGTTCGAGGGTAGCTCGGATGCGATCCGCTGGGGGGGGGCAGCCCGGCATATAAATTTCCACCGGCACAATTTTATGCACCGGCTGTACCTGATCCAACAAGGGCGGCACAATGCCCGGTTCATAGGGGAGTTGGGGGGAATAGTCGGCCAGCTCCAAATAGCTCCGTTTCAGCACGGTGTCAGCACCGCCCAGCATGTTGCGCATGGCGGGGACATTGGCGGTGACCGCACAATCCCCAAAGGAAATCAATATGCGAGTCCGTTGGCGCACTTTCAACAGTAATTCCAAATTTTCCTCATTGGCCACGCCGCCTTCCACCAGACACACATCGACGTTATCAGGATAGGTTTTAATGTCTGACCCCACTGGGCTATAGACCACCTCAACCTGTTGGGCCAACTCAATTAGCCATTCATCGAGATCGAGAAACGACATGTGACAACCGGAGCACCCGGCCAACCAAACGGTGGCAAATTTTATCTTGTCCATTGCTGCTTCTCCCGTGCTGTTACTAGAAAAGAAAGTTTTTCGCGGTCTCGTTCTTTTTCGCCGCTGGTGTTGCCCTTGCGGAAGATTGACCCGGTGGGACAGGCGTCCACACATTTGCCACAGGCGGTACAGGCATCCACGTCTCCCCAGGGTTGGTGTAACCCCGAAACGATGAAGCAGTTTTCCCCCCGCTGGGCCACATCCCAAACGTGGGCGCCTTCAATTTCGTCGCAAACGCGGACACAACGGGTACAAAGAATACAGCGGTTGTGGTCGATGCCAAACTGCGGATGGGACAGATCCACGGGGCGGTTGGGAAAGCGATAGTCAAACCGGGAGTGGTCCATGCCCACGCGGACGGCTAAATCCTGTAGCTCACAGTTGCCATTGGCGACGCACACCGCACAGACGTGATTGCCTTCGGCAAACAGTAGCTCCATATTCATGCGACGAAATTCCTGGAGCTTGGGCGTGTTGGTATTCACCTTCATGCCCTCCGCCACTTCCGTGTGGCAGGCAGGCACTAACTTGTGACTCCCTTCGATTTCCACGAGGCACATCCGGCAGGCGGAGGCGGGGGAAACACCGTCTAGGTAACAAAGGGTGGGGATGGCAACGTCCGCTTCGCGGGCCGCTTGCAACAGGGTTGTCCCCTGCTCCACTGCCACATCCCGGCCGTCGATTTTGAGGGTTTTAATGGACATGACCAACGACCTCCTGGGCTGGGGTGGGGGCTAACTGGGCGAGGTACTCCTCGCGGAAATAGTGCAGGGTACTCAGCACCGGGTTGGGGGCGGATTGCCCCAGACCGCAGAGACTCATTTCTTTCACCATCTGACACAGGGCTTCTAATTTTTCTAAATCGGCGATCGTCGCCTGGTGGTTGACAAATTTGCTGAGCATTTCGTGCAACTGCACTGTCCCTGCCCGGCAGGGAACACATTTGCCACAGCTTTCCCCCCGACAAAAGTCCATATAGAATTGGGCGATTTCCACCATGCTGGCCTGTTCATCCATGACAATCATGCCCCCAGATCCCATGATGGTGCCCAGTTTTTGCAGAGAGACATAGTCCACCGGGGTGTCGAAGAGATGGGCAGGGATACAGCCACCAGAAGGACCGCCGGTTTGCACCGCTTTGACCCGACCCTCGGTCACACCGCCCCCCATGGCTTCCACAATCTGCCGCAGGGTCGTCCCCATGGGTACTTCAATTAAGCCGGTGTTTTGGACGTTCCCCGTCAAGGCAAAGACTTTAGTGCCGGCGCTGTCTTCGGTGCCAATGTTGCGGAACCAATCGGCTCCCCGGCGAATAATGGGGGTGAGGTTAGCGTAGGTTTCGACGTTATTAATCAGGGTGGGATGCCCCCACAGTCCCGATTCTGCCGGGTAGGGTGGACGGGGTCGGGGGTTGCCGCGCCCCCCTTCAATGGAGTGGATCAGGGCCGTTTCTTCGCCACAGACAAACGCCCCCGCCCCGATGCGAATATCGATTTTGAAGTCAAATCCGGCTTCAAAAATTTGACTGCCCAGCAGGCCATAGCGTTTTGCCTGTTGGATGGCTTTTTGGAGCCGTTGAATGGCGAGGGGATATTCGGCACGGATATAAATAAAGCCGTGGTTGGCCCCAATGGCATAGCCGGCGATCGCCATACCTTCCAGAACCTTGTGGGGATCACTTTCTAAAATACTGCGGTCCATGAATGCACCGGGATCCCCTTCATCCGCATTACAGATGACATATTTTTGGTCGCCGGGCATTTTGGCGACGGTGGCCCATTTCAACCCAGTCGGGTAGCCGCCGCCGCCCCGGCCCCGCAGCCCACTCTGGGAAATGGTGGCCACCACCTCTGCTGGCGTTAGGTCATATAAGGCTTGATATAGCGCTTCATAGCCCCCCACCGAGATATAGTCCTCAATGCGGGCGGGGTCAATCTGGCCACTGTTTTCCAGCACAATGGGGAGTTGTGCGGCGAAAAAGGGCTGATGGGTATCACAGGGCGAAATGTCGGCCGTTTTTCCCTGTAACGTATCGAGTATGGCATCGGCGTTGTCCGGTGTCACTTGTTCGTACAAAGCTTGATCCGGATCGGTGGCCACCATGGGCCCGTGGCCACAAAAGCGCAGGCACCCCACTTCACTCAACTCGACCTGGTCTTTTAAGCCCGCAGTGGCAATGGCCTTCTTCAATTCCTGTTTAACGGCGATCGCCCCGGAAGACTGACAACCAGCAGCCGTACAACACCGAATACGAAAGGGTTTACGCCCCTCACGCTCCTTTTTTGCCAATTGATAAAGTCCAGCAATATCCATACGTCAAAGCCCCTCCTTAGCGGCAACTGGTGTTTGTAACTTCTGAAGCCCCTGGAGCGCGGTCTCTGACGTTTGTTGACCCGCCACCTGTTCGTCCAAAACAATGGCGGGGGCAATGCCGCAGGCTCCTAAGCACCGGGCGGACAGAAGGGAAATCTCCCCATCGGCGGTCGTTTCCCCCACTTTGACCTGTAGCTTGGCCTCCAGGTCTTCGAGAATTTGATTGGCCCCTTTGACGTAGCAGGCAGTGCCTAAGCAGATCACACAGCGATGCTTGCCGCCCGGTGCGAGGTCAAAGAGATGATAAAAGGATGCAACGCCATAGACCCGACTGAGGGGCTGTTTTAATTGTCGGGCGATGTAAAGTAACACTTCCTCTTCTAAATAGCCAAACGATTCCTGCGCTTTATGCAGCACTTCAATGAGTGCATCAGGTCGATAGCGATTGCGTTTAAGGGTAATGTCGAGGGTCTTATAACGGCGATCGCACCGATCACCCTCTAATTTGGGATTGGGTTGGGTGGAATTCAGCAAAGGCATTTACTTGAAACCCGTAGAGATATTGTTCAGAAAACCTATTGCAGACAGCGAAAGATGCCCTGTTTCCCCATCATGATACTGAGAGTTTCTAGAACGCTTCCCAAGTTGTAGGTAAACTTAATAAAGTTGTTGGCAAGTGTCTAGCTTCATATCAATAAAGAATACTTTCGCTGTGTTTGAGTGGTGGTTCTTCAAGGGTACACACAGCCTCAAAAGCCTGTGTGGAGGGGGATATGCCAACATACATCAAGAAAATAAATTGGCTGATTTTTGAGCTGCTTATAACAAAAATCGTCCTTACCCCCACCCCTTGCTTCCATGACTTCCTCGGACAAACTTCCTGTTCAAAAGCCAACGCCACTGTTGCAGAAAGAAATCAAGGTAAATCCCCGGGCGCTGATTAACACCTTAGGCAAAGCGGCGGTCAATGGCGCGTTTCTGCAATTTGATGACCTGGCTGAAAATGGGGTCGAATTGCTGGGGGCGTTGGGGTTGGAAGCAACACCGAGCGAAGTCGCCGGGCTATTGATTACCCGGTTATTGATGGCGGCATTCAAAAATCTACAACACGACAATCGTGAATTGTTGGAGCCAGAGAAAACACCCAAGGATTTGCAACCTCTTTACGAACAATTAACCCAGTCTCTGGGCAGCGCTGAACTCACCATCGACTCAAGCTTTTTTGCGTATCCCGAGCAGTTATCCCTTGTCCAAGAAGCCAAAGCGGGGTTCGAGCAATGGTTGCGGGAAGTGGTGGTGGAACCCCAGGCGAGTCACGCCCACAACATCAGCAGTCGTCTAGATGCCTACTTCACCGAGGCTTTGAACGCAGAATGGAGCGAGCGTTCTTCAGATTATGGGATTTTAAAAAACTCTCTCGACACACCATTTACCAGGGCCAATCGCCAACAACAAGGGTGGCTGCGGTATCGAGCTTGGCTCCAGAAAAAAGTGGAAGAGCCCCTGTTTTTAGAATCCTTTAGCTTACAGCGGGTTTACATGCCGATTCGTGCTTATTGGACTGAACCGGAAAAGGGTCAGGCAAGGGAGATGGCTGAACATCGGGAGTCGCAGCGGATTGTGACCGACTTAGCGCAGGCGTTGGACGGTTGGCTACAAGCCGATAATCCCAATGATGCCATGCGCTTGATTACAGGCGGGCGGGAAGCGGCAAGTCCTCCTTTTCCCGTATTTTTGCCGCGCGGCGGAAGCCCAGAAGGGAATGTTCCGGTGCTGTTTATTCCCCTGCATTTGTTTCGGTTATCGAGCGATTTGGTGCAAGCCGTTGGTGAGTTTATTGCAACTGATGGCTTTCTCCCAGAGAACCCCCTACAGCGGGGTAATGACCACCTACGGCTGTTGATTATTTTCGATGGCTTGGACGAGCTTTCTCAGCAGGGCAAAATGGCGGCAGAGGTGGCCCGGCAGTTTGTAGAAGAGGTCAAAGAGCAGGTTCGTCAATTTAATCGGCATAAAACCCGCTTGCAGGTCATCATTAGCGGTCGCGAAGTGGTGATTCAGGCTCACCAAACCAAATTTCGTCAGCCCCAACAGTTGCTGTATCTCTTACCCTATTTTGTGCCGGAGAAAGAAAGAGAGCAGTACGTGGATGAGCAGCAGTTACTCAAAGACGATCAGCGGCAGACGTGGTGGCGGCATTATGGGGAGGCCAAAGGAAAACAGTCGTATTCAAGATTGCCTGCAGAATTGGATCGGCCGAATTTAGTGGAAGTGACGGCACAACCTTTGCTGAACTATTTAGTGGCGTTGAGCTACGAGCGGGATAAATTACAGTTTTCTGCGGATACTAATCTGAACGAAATTTACCGAGATCTGTTGGAAGCGGTGTATGAGCGTGGTTACGAAGAGCAGCGCCACCGGGTAACCGAGGGCATTAAGCAGGAAGAGTTTATCGGTATTCTGGAGGAAATTGCCCTTTCCTGTTGGCATGGGGATGGGCGCACAACCACGGTCAGTGAAATTGAGCGACATTGGGGTAACAGTGGTCTCCGCGAGGTTCTAAACCGATTACAGACCAGTTTGCAGTCGGACTCCCGGACAACCGTGACCAGGCTCCTGACGGCATTTTATTTCCGGGAAAGTGGGGACATTCGCCACACCGAAAAAACCTTTGAATTTACCCACAAAAGTTTTGGGGAATATTTAGCCGCCAAGCGAATTGTGGAGGAAGTCCGTTTAATCCACAAAAACATTGCAGCACGCCAACGCCACTTTCGTGACGGGTGGGATGAACGGGAGGCGTTAATTCATTGGGCAGGGGTTTGTGGCCCCACACCCCTGAGTCCGACATTATTTCGTTTTATCGGTGATGAGATGCGTGGGTTGGGGGAACGTGATGCTGAGCAGATTCACCAGTGGCAACAAACGTTTTGTCGCTTGATAAAGTTTATGCTCACCAACGGAATGCCGATGGAAGAATTACGATTACCCACGCGACCCACATTCCAGGAAGAAATGCGCCAAGCGCGAAATGCCGAGGAAGCTCTGCTGGCTGTGCTCAGTGTCTGTGCCAGATTGACGCAAAAAATTTCCGAGATTGCATGGCCCGCTCCGAACAGTTTGGGAGAATGGCTCTCCAAATTACAAGGACAGAGGATGGACTCAGAAAATGTCATTGCTCTAGAAAGTTTAAGTTTCCTGAATATCAACCATCAAAGGCTTTACTTTAGGGATTTTTTCAGGGCAAATCTTGAAGGAGCGAATCTTGAAGGGGCAAATCTTCGCGGAGCAAATCTTGAAAGGGCAAATCTTGGAGGAGTAAATCTTGAAGGGGCAAATCTTGATAGGGCAAATCTTCGCGGGGCAAATCTTCGCAGGGCAATTTTTAAAGGGCCAGTTTTTGAAGGGGCAATTCTTCGCATTGCAAATCTTCGCGGAGCAAATCTTGAAGGAGCAATTCTCGAAGAGGCAATTCTAGGTTGGACAAATCTTCGTGGGGCAATTCTTGAAAGAGCAAATCTTCGCGGGGCAAATCTTGAAAGGGCGTATCTTAACGAGGCAGAGCTTAACGGGGTAGATCTTATGGAGGCAAATCTTAACGGGGCAAATTTGCAGAATATTGTCTGGAATACAGAAACAAATTGGAGTGGCGCACGAGGACTTGAAAAAGCTAAAAATATTCCCGATAAGCTTAGACAGCAGCTCGGACTATCCTGACTCCTGTTTGCCCCCAGCAGAATAATTCGTATGAATTAAGAAAATGTGGTCAACAACGATCCCTCCCCAAAGTCACTCAAACTAAGCGTCTTTTCCCTAGATAAGGGATTTCAAATCTTTTTCAGACAATCATCCGGACTGTTGGACGACGGATCAATCATTAAACGTCTGAGTGGCGTTAGCTGATGAAGTTTTTTGGTCGTCTCGAAAAGGAGATTTGGCAAACTTTTGAAGTCCCTAGCCCAAATCGTTAACCAGTGAATGTCTTTCCCGGACGGGAGACACCGGGCTTTTGCCTTGGCTAACAGGTAATTTTTTTTACATGACTACTTATTTTGAATACAGTCAAAGCTTCAATAAAGATGATCCCTGACGGCATATTCTCCATAAGACTAAAATCGTCATAGCGGCATTCCCGATAAAATTATTGTGTCAGCAATTAAAAAAAAGATAAAAAGTGATGCTAGCGGGTCTAACAAAATATTACATTTCTGTGTATTCTCTCCCTTTTGCAAGATAATTAAAATTGTGAGAGAGAAAAGAGGACTATTCCCTATTTTTGCAATTGGGTTGGCCGTTATTGGCTTTTGTGTATTCTGTTTTTATTGAAACATCTCTAAGTTTTCTCTCTGGTTACTCAATCATAGAATTCCCTTGTGGATTGGAGGTCATAATGGTCAAAATCAATAAAATGCTGCGGGATTTTGTCGGTTACTTCACAGAGGCATTTGCCAGAGTCTTTGGCCCCTCTACCGATGAATATCCGGAGGTCGGGTTACAACCTTTTGATGGGGAACCGCGAGCCAAAACATCTGATGAAATTTGACAGGCTTAGGCTCTCAATTTAATAACCGGATCCATTGTCATGATTTAAGTGTTAAGCATCTCCTTGATAGAGGTGCTTTTTTGTTCTAACCCACATTTCACACACCTGCCTCTAATGCGCCCGATTTCAACATAACGACAGACTGATCATCCTATAACCCTGACACTTCCTTATTAAATGAAGGTTGTACTTTAGATAACTTTGCCTCAATTTGGGGTTTAAGCTTTTCAAATTCCTGACGTAATAGCCGCTTAGTTACCTGCGGTTTCCCCATTGGCATCATCTGACTGTTTTTGGCCCATGTTTTGAGTAATTCACATTGCCTAGGCGCAACTGTTGCGGTTAAAGTTTGCTGACAAGTAGTGGGTTTTTCTAGGGCAAAAAAGAGCAGCCAGTACGAACCTGACTCCCCCAACATAGAAGCAAAACGCTGACCGGATTTAGTTTTAAGGTCTAGATAGCAAGGCAGCCATCGTGGGCCATAATCTCGATGATAGAGCACTGTAATCCATAACACCATTGGATGGGGGGATGTCATGAGCAAAAACTGGTTATAGCGAATGCTAGACATGCGAGTCAAAATATCCTGTTCGTTCAGCATCACCCACAAGCTGGCAAATCTTCCCTCTGCCGCTTTTAACATTTGAGGGAAAACAATTTTTTGTTTGGGCTTATCACTCGGCCAAGTTGAGCTCCGGCACAATTCATTGATTGCCGGTAAGGTTTGAGCCCTCGGACTTGTCCTCCGTTGGGGTTGGGCAATTATAGTCGGTTCATTATCTCCTGGAGGTGAAAAGTCATAGGCAATTTGGGTTTTTTCATGATCATTGACAGGGGGTGCTTGTAGCTCTGCTTCAATTGCCTCAATTGCCCGTAGAATCTCTTCAACCGATTGAGGGCGTTGTCTGGGCAATTTTGCCAGGCACTCCATGATAAGGGTCTCAATTGTATTGGGAACCTTATGCTTCGAGCTCATTGGCGTGGGCTTAGTATGGTGGTGTGCCTCATACCAACCACCAAATGAAGAGTTATCAGGAAACAGAGGCATCTCGCCTGTCAACATTTCATACATCATGATGCCCAAGCTGTAGATATCTGAACGATTGTCTAGTTCCTTTCCTTCCATTTGTTCAGGAGAGCAATAGGCCAATGTTCCCATGAAAGCTTGAGTTTTAGATGTGTCCACCGATTGCACGACCTTAGCGATGCCAAAGTCAAGAATTTTAACGAGTTCCCCCAATGCCTGATCTTCCACCACCAAAACGTTACTCGGTTTAATATCTCGATGGACTACCGGACAAGGCTCTCCTTGAAACAAAATACCTTTATGGGCGCAGTCCAGTCCAAAGCAAATTTGACGAGCGACTTTTACAAAACGATCAATGGATAAGGGTTGATATTTAATCACATCACCAATATTTTCTCCCTCCAGATACTCCATTACATAAAAGGGAATTTCTTTTTCATCCAAACCATAATCTCGCACCCGTACAATATGAATACTTTTTTCCCCCAGCAGCGCAGAAATTGTAGCTTCTCTCTCAAAACGTTCTTTCATGCGGGGATTTAGTAGGGCCTGAGATAAAAATTTAACAGCAACTGTTACCCCTCCTAATAATTTATCTTCTGCACGGTAGACTTGCCCCATTGCGCCACTACCGACCAACTCAAGGAGTTGATAGCGATTAACCAGTAAGCGACGATGACGTGGGTCTGGAATCATAATAGATTAGGTGAGGCGACGGCTGGTTTGAAAGTGGCCAACGCTAGTCAGTCAACAACCAATATCAACTTTGTCTTTCTAAGGTTGCTTCCATTGTACTCGTTAGATAATGCCCTGCTAACATTCCTCCCGCAAGACGATATTGTCCTTCGTTTATGCGGTAGAAGGTTTCAAAACCGCTCCGACGTTGACGATCATCCAGAAGCCAGTACCGTTGAGTAATCGCATTATCAGAAATCCAGCCTTCTCCTTCCACTCTGCCAAGCTGACTATGTTGTAAAACATAAGTATATTGCCGTTCCTTTTGACCGAGCTTACCTCTATATTGCAAAGCAACATCTTCGAGAGAGTCATCAGTAAATATCAATTTAGTCACCATCGTGAACCAATTATCTTGGTTCCAGACAATCATGGTTTTGCCTTGAAAGCTAATGGGAGCATGATCCCGCTCTAACCAAGAGCCACCGAGATGCCAACGCCCAGGCACTAACAAAAAAGAATGAGTCAAATAACCAACCCCACAGTAAAATTTGGGTAACAGGAACGGTTAACGAGGAGCCGCGCTAGCCTTTCAACGCCGCAAAAATTCACCGTACTTTGATAGTAGAAGAATCTTCCATTAGATTTTATAGTCGGGATCATGTTTCTGCGCGATTTAACAATACCTCAAAGTATCTTACTGGTAACATTGCCAATCATACAGGACAAAATCATTGCCAGAATATTCTTACTGGAGTTGGCGTAGGATAACTCTTAAAACTCTTAAAACTCTTGAAAGTCTTTTCTGGTAAGGCTTTTATCGATTTCAACAAGAAATCCTCTAAACCCAACCGGAGTAAGGGGTATGACATTTCTATCTCTACTTTCCAACAAATCCACTGTAAATCAAATAGTGTTCTTGTTGAACATATCGAATGAGACAAAGAAGGTTGAATATATAATCTTTGCATTCAATATTGTAAGTGTGCTTTTTTCTTGTGGGCAAGACTTTTGTCAACTGAAAAACGAGTGGATGTCATACTAATCAAAGCTGACAGAATCATCCGACCTGACTTTTTTTTACTATCTTTACTCCCTATATGGCCTCAAAAATCCTCGACATTCAGGACTTAACAGTCAATTTTGATGGTTTTAAAGCCCTCAATAATCTCAACTTTTCCATGAATGCTGGAGAACTACGGGTGATTATTGGTCCTAACGGCGCTGGAAAGACAACATTTTTGGATGTAATTACCGGCAAAGTACAGCCGACAGAGGGACGAGTCTTGTTCCAGGGTAAGAACTTACGCAGAATTCCAGAATATCAAATTTCACGATTGGGTATTGGTCGCAAGTTCCAGACCCCTAGAGTTTATTTAAATTTAAGTGTTCAAGAAAACTTGGCTCTAGCGGTTAATCGAGAAAAGTCAGTCTGGGCAACGTTAGTGAAACAGGCAAGTACCTCCGAAAAGCGGAGTGTGGGTGGATTGTTGGAGACGATTGGACTAACGGCTAAAGCTAAGCTGGCTGCCGCTTTATTGTCCCATGGCGAAAAACAACGCCTAGAAATTGGGATGTTAGTGGCTCAGTCCCCTGCTTTATTGTTGGTCGATGAGCCGGTGGCGGGATTAACCGATGAAGAAACAGAAAATGTGGGAGATTTATTACTGGCTCTGGCTGAAAGTCATTCCATTATCGTCATTGAGCATGACATGGAATTTGTACGGCAGATTGCCCGACAGGTTACTGTATTACACCAAGGCTCAGTTCTCTGTGAAGGATCGATGGATCAAGTTCAAAATGATCCTCAAGTCATTGAAGTGTATTTAGGGGAGGCTCCTAGTTTATCGTCTCAGCAATTAACGATTCTAAGGACTGTAGCCACTGTGGCGGCGGCGGACGGGAAAGTTTCGCCTCCAGAAATGGAGGTGATTTTGGATAATCTTTGCAGCGTTTTTGCGGCAAACACTGCCGATCCCGCTCATCTCCGCGAGGAACTGGCGAGTTATTTAACTCAAATTACTGAGGTTGATTTTTCTAATTTACCTGAAGCCGTGCCTAATTTAGAAGATCGAAAGTTAATCCTGCGCTTGAGCCGTCAGGTTGTCGCGATCCATCGTAATGAACCTGAAAATTTTGGGGAGTGGGATGCCTATCAAAAGCTATTACAGGGTCTCAATTTACCTATTGCTGATATTGAAGCCATCCGAGCTGAGACAAAAACGCCACCTAAATTGTCTTAATGGATTTTTCTATTGCTATCTTAATCACTGATCTAATTTGTTTCGCTACTTTACTGTCGATTCCACCTTGAATTCACCATCTATGCTACAAATTTCTGATTTGAATGTTTACTACGGGGAAAGCCATATCCTCCGAAATGTTGATATGTCTATCTCCCCTGGACAAATGGTCTGCTTGATTGGACGTAATGGTGTGGGTAAAACAACTCTGCTCAAAACGATTATGGGAATATTATCTTCCCGAACCGGGCAATTAATTTATGATGATCGTCCAATTACTACTTTGCCTACCGACAAACGTGCTCGCTTGGGTATTGGTTACGTTCCCCAAGGGCGTGAGATCATTCCCCGGTTAACGGTTAAAGAAAATTTATTGCTGGGTCTTGAAGCCTGTTCTAACCGGAAAAAAGGTAGTGCTATCCCCGATGAGATTTTTGATCTGTTCCCTGTCCTTAAGACGATGCTCTCTCGGTTTGGAGGGGATCTTAGTGGTGGTCAACAGCAACAATTGGCGATCGCCAGGGCCTTAATGGGTGAACCTAAATTGCTGCTGCTGGATGAACCAACAGAAGGAATTCAGCCCTCAATTATTTTGGAAATTGAAGCTGCGGTGAAACGGATTATTGCTGCGACAGGTATTTCGGTTTTATTGGTAGAACAACATCTGCATTTTGTCCGTCAGGCAGATCGGTATTATGCCATGCAGAAAGGAGGCATTGTTGCATCAGGAGCAACCGACACCCTGAGCCAGGAGGTCATTCAAAAGTTTCTGGCTGTTTAATACATTGAAGTATTCTGCCTCAAATCAACTAATAAATAGTGAGATTCAGACAAAGAGAACAGACAAAAAAGAGACACTGAAAATAGAAATGTCTTTTTTCATCTGCCAATCTGGAGAATTGATATAGCAGTTTTCGTAAAGGCGGGGTATGGATTTATCCAGTAGAATCAAACACCTGGCTATCCTCAAGTGGCCTCATTCTTATGCAAACCGCCATATTACTTGTTATCACGAACCTATTTTTCTTTATATTGAGATGTCTCCGGTTGAGGGCTTTTTCCCCAACAGTTTTCCAGAAGCTCAATTTGATAAGCAGACCAAAAGCGCTTTGGATGCCAAATGCCTTTGCTTTCTTGATTGATGATAGGTTGATTAAGATAGCAAAACAAGAAATGGGCGCGTTGTCTGAGTTTCCACAACATGGCTGATAGCCTCCAAGTATCACGTAAAGAAGAAAAAGTTTCAGTCAATGATTTCAAGCAATTAAGATTAGAGGTATTAACTGCTTGGCTCAACCATCGCCAAGAATAAAATTATTCATAATATGCAGTGGAAGTCTAGCTCTGTTTATCACCAAAATTTCATTAAAAATACAACAACTAAATTGACTGGGCAATATTGTCACTAATAGCAAGTATTACTAAGTGAAGGGTGAAGTATTTAGAATAAATTAATGGATATTCTTTTAAAGAGAGCAGTTCGCAAATAAACAAAAAACACTATATTGTGGCGCATATTAGCCCCAAGACAATCAAATGCTTTTTATTTCAGCACAATCCACCACATGGGCATTTCAAATGTTTATGAAAACCCTATCTCTGGCAACCCAGATATGGATTTTGAACCCTTTGTCTGAATTGTGCCACTCCCACGAAAAAATTGGACTGATCCTTTACACCTTGTAATAGCACTCGTTACGACCTGTAATATTTTTCGATATTCTGAGCAACAATATTATGTTGATAGCGACATCCCCTGTTCATATTTGAATATAGTTTGACATCACAGTGAAAAAGCTCTGGACACTGGTCTCCCAAGGAAGGGGACCTTGATAACTACGTGAATGTAGCATTGCGTGAACGCTGACAGGTTGAGAGGCGACCCCCATCACCATAGCCGGCGTTACATTCTCTATTGCGTGTCTGAGCAGGCTAAAGGCATCCACCCCGTTGCGGTCATGTCTTGCGACAATGGGGAAAAAGAATTTATCGCGAGACCATTGAGTGATTCTGAGTCGATTATCCCGCGCTTTGATGTTGTCTCCCCCTAATTAGCGACTGGGTTGGACAATGGCAATCACTCAATTTTTTTATCTGGTGGGGTAACAAAGAAGCGATGGTTAAAAAACGCTTAATTGTGATTGGTGGAGGGGCCGCTGGTTTCTTTGGCGCGATCGCCTGTGCTCGGCGGTATCCCGATGGTGATGTTGTGGTGTTGGAGGCAGGTAAAATGGTGTTGAGTAAAGTGCGTATTTCGGGGGGAGGACGCTGTAATGTCACCCATCATTGTTTTGAGCCAGCAGAGTTAGTGCGTCATTATCCCAGGGGTCATAAGGCATTGCGAGGGGCATTTAGTCGTTTTCAGCCCCGAGATGTGGTGGCTTGGTTTCAAGCGGAAAGCATTGCGTTAAAAACAGAAGCCGATGGTCGCATGTTTCCGGTGACGGATCAGTCTGAAACGATTGTTAAGGCTTTAACCCAGGCGGCAAAACGGTCAGGGGTCAAGGTTTTCACCCAGGCAAGGGGCCAAACAATTACGGTGATTGAGGCGGAGGATGACAAGCAGCGGTTTCAGGTGGAATTGAAAAATGGCGAGACATTGTCTGGCGATCGCCTATTAATTGCCACAGGAAGCCATCCCCTCGGCCATCGTTGGGCGGAAGCACTAGGACATCACGTCGAAAGACCTGTGCCCTCTCTGTTTACCTTCAATGTTAAATTACCGGGATTAACGCAACTGGCTGGGGTCAGCTTTCCCCTGGTCAAAGTCAGCCTAACTCCAACATTTAAAGGGGAACTAATGCAACAAGGTCCCCTCTTAATTACCCACTGGGGACTCAGTGGTCCCGCAATACTGAAGCTGTCTGCTTGGGGAGCACGGCATTTGTTTAATGCGGGTTACCAGCACCCCCTATGGATCAATTGGTTACCCCAGTTCTCTTGGTCGGATATTGAGACCCAGCTTAGGGATGCGAAACAAGCTCATCCGCGACAGAAAATCTCGCAAGGGGCAGGATTGCCCGTGCCCAAGAGTTTTTGGCGATGGTTACTGACTAGGGCAGAGATTCAGCCGCCACAAGTTTGGGCTGATTTTTCGAAAACCCAACAGCACCGCTTAATGCAATTATTACAGCGAGATGAATTGTCCATTCAGGGGAAAGGGGTGTTTAAAGATGAGTTTGTCACCTGTGGAGGAGTGGCACTAAAGGAAGTAAATTTTAAAACCTTAGAGAGTCGTTGTTGCCCAGGACTACATTTTGCCGGAGAAGTGCTGGATGTGGATGGAGTCACGGGCGGATTTAATTTTCAGAATGCTTGGACTACCGGTTGGCTAGCAGGTCAGGCGATCGCCGCCGCATTGGCGGAGGATGCCCCCTAAACCCAGGTAAGAGGGATGACATTGGGCCATCCATATTGGGTCGCTACTTGGCTTAGCCACCTTTCAATCCCCTGTTCGAGGAAGATAGAACGTTAATATGGTGGGGCATTATTCTCCAACAGCCACAAAAAATCATTCGTGAGGTTGCGTTATGCGCATTGACTTGTCCCTACTCCTCAGTGATCAAAACTTGGACGCGACGGCAGCAACGAGTCAGCGGCAATTACGAGTGGCAGTTTCAGCCAACAATGAAGGGAATGAAGAACGGTTACCTTTAAACCTTTGCATGGTGTTGGATCACAGTGGTTCCATGCAAGGTCAACCCTTGGAAACGGTTAAAAGTGCTGCGCTGGGACTCATTGATCAATTACAGCCGATGGATCGCCTCAGTGTGGTGGCCTTCGATCATCAAGCAAAGGTGTTAGTAGAAAATCAGGCTGTCACCAATGGGGCTATGGTTGCAAAAGCGATTACCACCCTCCAAGCAGCAGGCGGGACGGCGATCGATGAAGGCATGAAGCTGGGCATTGAAGAAGCGGCTAAGGGCAAAGATGACCGGGTTTCCCATATTTTTTTGCTGACGGATGGGGAAAATGAGCATGGAGATAATGACCGCTGCTCGAAACTAAGCCGTGTGGCTGCTGACTTTAATTTGACCGTTCATACTCTGGGTTTTGGTGACCATTGGAATCAGGATGTGCTGGAGGCGATCGCCGATTCCGCCAGTGGAAGTTTGTCCTACATCGAAGACCCCAGTGAAGCCATTGTGGCGTTTGAGTTTTTGTTCCAACGAATGACGAGCGTTGGATTAACCAATGCCCATTTGCTCCTGTGCCTAGAACCATTAGTCAGACTGGCAGCGTTGAAACCCATCGCCCAGGTTGCCCCGGAAACAATGAATTTAACGGTACAGCCCGACGCAGATGCGTTGGTTGTCCGTTTGGGGGACATCATGACCGATCAAGAACGAATATTATTGATAAACCTCTATTTAGACCAATTATCTCCCGGACTGCAAACCATTGGCTCTATGCAAGTTCGTTACGATAATCCGGCCACGGGGCAAACAGCGGTTCTGTCCGAAAAAGTTCCCCTTACCATCACCGTTCAATCCCAATATCAGCCCCGACTCGACCCCCAAGTCCAAGCTTCAATTTTGACCTTGGCAAAATATCGTCAAACCCAAATTGCTGAAACCAAGCTTAAACAAGGCGATCGCTCCGGCGCGGCCACCCTGCTCCAGTCTGCCGCCAAGACCGCTCTACAACTAGGGGATAAAAACGGTGCAACTGTGCTGCAAACCAATGCAACACGACTGCAATCCGGAGCAGAATTATCGGAGGCAGACCGAAAAAAAACCCGCATCGTTAGTAAAACGACGTTGCAGGCTCCTAAAGTGACCGATTAATAATGGGACTTTAGTTGATTTCAAGCCCAAATATAACCAAAACTGGCTTTATACAATCGACAAAAAAACTTCCACCCCTCAGTGACGGACACAAGTAGCAAAAAGGCTTGTATGGCAAGGAACGCAGAGATGAGGTAAAAGGGGAAAACACAGGAAAATAATTGGGAGGCTAAAAATGACCCAGAAAAAAATCTACAAGGAAGTTCAGGAATATCTCAAACAAGGGAGCAAATTCGTAGACCAGAGGCATATGGTGACTCTGGCATGGATGGTGGCAGCGCTGCTAGGAAGCCAAACAATCAATCAAGCAGAATGGGGAAGTTAGGTTCAAAGTCGAGCCAAAAAGGAAGATAGCAACCAAAAAAGATGGCGGCGATTTTTCAAAAATGAGCGCATAAAGGTAGAAGACATCTATGTGCCGCTAATTCTCAAGGCAATATCAGGGCTAGTGGAGAAAAGACTCTACGTGGCATTGGATACAACCCTGTTGTGGAACCAATATTGCTTTGTCTATCTGTCGATTATTGTAGGAGGCAGAGGGCTGCCGCTATTGTGGCTAGGACTGGAACATTCAAGTGCGAGTGTAGCCTGGGAAAAATACGCTCCATTGTTGGAGAAAGCCCAGAAATATTTGTCTTCTTTTTCCGATGTTATGCTGCTCGCCGATAGGGGGTTTGCAAATCAAAATTTAATGAAATAGTTAAACGCTAGCCATTGGAATTGGGCGATACGCCTTCCCGCCGATACCCTCATTTATGGGGTACGACGTCGCGGATTTGGTTATGAGGTTCGCGAATTATACCCTCCCCGACAACAGGCACTTTTTTATCACAATATTCAGGTCTGGGAGGATGCTCGCTTTCAGGCTAATCTGGCTTTGGCCTCTGTCCCTAGTGCCAAGGATAAGTGGGCAATTCTCACCAATGAACCCCCCTCTCTCGAAACTTTCTGGCAATATGGCTTACGCTTTCGTATCGAACATCTTTTTCTCGATAGCAAGTCTGGAGCTTTTCAGTGGCAATTGTCTCGGGTTCGCTCCGTTGAATGCCTAGAGCGTCTTTACTTCGTCATTGCTGTCGCCACTTTATTTTCAACTTTAGTTGGCTCGGCTGTTGTGTTCGATGGCTCCCGTTCCTGCGTTGATGCCCATTATCGACGAGGTCTGAGCTTTTTGAAGATTGGTCTGCGTTGGCTCACCTCTGTCGTTCACAAGGCTTACTCATTTTTCCGTTTTGACTATCTGCCTGTTTTGCCTTCTGCCCCTTGTTTTCCCTCTCTCAAAGCCCGTGACCGTTACTAGATCTCTTTCATAATTGGTTTCACAGTATGGTAAGGCTGATAAAAGTTCTACTTTGAGAGCATATTAAATGAATTATGAAACAGCTCAGACCCTGAGCCCGTCGACTTTAAGCGATATACCGGCATTCAAAAAGAAACTTTTAATCTGATGCTCCAGGCATGGGATGAATATTATGTGTCACTCAAATGCAGGACGACCCCAAAGTTGACCAGCTACTGATAGCTCTCCAATATTGGCGAGTACCGCACCTACTACCACATAGCCAAAGACTGGGGAATTTCAGAGGCAACGGTTTATCGTATTGTTCATCGTGTCGAAACAGTGTTGATGGGCTCGGGGCGATTTCGTCTGCCGGGGACAAAACAGTTACTGTCAGAAGGTGAGTATCCTGATGTCGTGGTTATTGACGTGACGGAAACTCCGATTGAACGTCCCAAAAAAGGGCAAAAACAGTATTATTCTGGCAAGAAAAAACAACATACACTCAAGTGTCAAGTATTGGCTCATCGCTACAGTAAAGAAATTATCTGTTTGTTTTTCGGGGAAGGTCGTCGTCATGATTTCCATCTTTTTAAGACTTCCGGAGTCCATCTTCATCCAGATACCGAAAGCATTCAAGACAGCGGCTATCAGGGAATTAATGCTTATCATCCCAACAGCTATGTGCCGCTCAAAAAGTCAAAAAAGGGCGAACTACTCACTTAGAGCGCGAATATAATCAGGCTTTGAGTCGCGAACGCATCTGTATCGAGCATATCAATCGTAGTTTGAAGATTTTCAGGGTTTTGGCGGGTCGATATCGCAATCGTCGTCGCCGTTATAATCTCCGCTGCAACTTGATTGCCGCCATCTACAACTATGAGTTATCTCTCTCTACTTTAGACAGGGAAAACAATACACAGCACATTGGGTCATGAATTATGAAAGAGGTCTCTTATCGACAAATTACCTTCTCTCTTATCCGCGAATATAATTGTGTTTCATGAATGTCCTATTAAACGTACTATGAAATGTGTCCGTCAGTGAGGCTTTTTAGTGGAATAAACTTAACAACACAAAGTCCCGACGGAATATTACTCCATTTTGGTCAAGGTCATGATAGTAAATATGGAGACGAGACAATAGATGCAACACCTGAAAACGGTATCTCTGTAATGGATAGAGGATTTTGTAAGTTAGAGCGAATTAAAAAGCTGCAAGAGAGAAAAGATGCTTTTTTTGTTTTAAGAATCAAAAACAATATTAGTCTAAAACCTTTAGAAAATGGAGAATATGAAATAGGAACAGGTAAAGAAAAAGTAGCAGGAAGAGTTGTCATTTTCTGCGATCTTGAAGAAAAAACAGAATTCCGTTTTGTGACAAATTTACCCCAAGATGGAAAAGCCAGCGTCAGTAATGAAGAAATTGCTGACATATATCGATTGCGATGGCAAATTGAACTTCTATGGAAGTTTTTGAAGATGCATCTTAAATTGGATAAAATTATCACAAAAAATGTTAATGGAATTGAGATCCAGATTTACTGCTGTCTAATTGCATATTTGATTTTGGGACTGGTTAAAATACCAGAATTATTTGGCACTTCGATGTTAGATAAACTTCGCTATTTGCAAGCTTTTATGTGTCAAAAAATGAGCTATGTTCACTGGTTTAGAGAGCTTGTTGAATGTTGATGAATCAGACCTCTGGCAGGATTAGTGTATCCATTTTTTGTGTCAGATCATCTCGCATTCAACATTTCTGCCCTAAGACAAAGAGTCCCAATCCTTTATGCAGAGGGTTATACAGTTTCCCCATCAGACGGAACCATAGCTAACCCTTTCAATGGCAGCGACAGGGGGTTAAACGACGCCAATGGCTGCCAGGTTGTTTACAAAGCGCTGCACTAGATAGACGGGCAAGTTAGAACCAGTCATCATCGTCATCATCCCAACCATTGTCTAGATAGGGTTGTTTTCGACCAGAATTTTGGGGGCGCTCTGGATAACTACGCCCATTACGGCGGTCAGAGCGTTCGGCTTGATTATTGAGAGAACGCCGGGAGGAACGATCGCCAGGGGGGCGTCGGCTAGAGCGGGGAGACTGGTCTCCCCAACTGTTATCAAAATCGCTATTGGCGTTAGCAATACCTTCACCTCGGTAGGGTCGTTGTCGTGTGACACGGGTCTGATCCCAATCGGCGTAGGCGGAAGACCGGTAATCTGGGGAGGCACCCCGACCACTCCGGGGCATGGAGGGTTCTCGACGTGGCGATCGATCATCCAAGCCACGATCAAAGTCGTCGTAGCCGTTATATCCATCACGACGATAGTCATTACGGTAATCAGGGCGACGGCTGTAATAATCGTCTTCCTCGTCATAATCTCCGGTGAAGGTTTTTTTGATAGCTTCAAAGAAACCCTCTTCCTCATCGTCGTACTGTAGACGGACTTCCCGGTTCAACTCGTATAACACATCCTGTAAATCGGCTTGCGCCCGGTCTAAACGACGTTCATCATCCCGCTCCAGACTGTCCAAAATTTCACTACAAAAAGCATCCACCTGGCGACGGTAGGACAGGGTAAAGGCACTGCCGAAGTCTAATGTAACTTCCTTGAGGCGACGTTGGGCTTGATCCGTTAAGGCCTTAGCACTATTGCGTTTTTCAATGCGTTCTCGTCGTTCCCGGTCTTGATTGGCAAACTGTTCCGCCTCTTGGATCATACGGTTTACCTCTGGTTCGCTCAAGGTCGATGCTCCTTGCACCGTAATGCTCTGCTCACGGCCGGTGGTTTTATCCCGTGCGGTCACCTGCAAAATACCATTGGCATCAATATCAAACGACACTTGCACTTGGGGAACTCCACGGGGAGCAGGGGGAATCCCGCTGAGCTTAAAACGTCCCAGGGAAATGTTATCACTGGCCATTTCCCGTTCCCCTTGTACCACATGAATTTCTACGACAGTCTGGTTATTTTCCCCCGTGGAGAATATGTCTGATTTCCGCACGGGAATCGTCGTATTACGGGGCAGTAACTTCTTCATCACCCCGCCGATGGTTTCGAGCCCCAAGGATAGAGGGGTGACATCTAGGAGCAAAATATCTTTGATGTCACCGTCTAAGATACCGGCTTGGATCGCCGCCCCGATCGCCACCACCTCGTCAGGATTTACATTTTCATTAGGTTCTCGATCAATAAAACTACGCACCAGTGACTTGATCATAGGCATCCGCGTACCACCACCCACCAAGACCACTTCATCAATTTGTATCGGGCTCAGACCCGCATCCCGTAGAACACGCTTAATGGGACGTTGTAGGCGGGTGACTAAATCACCGCACAGGACTTCAAATTCTGAGCGACTCAGTTGGATTTCTATATGCTTTGGCCCTTCCTCTGTAGCGATGATAAAGGGGAGATTAATCTCCGTCGTCGCAACCCCCGACAACTCAATTTTGGCTTTTTCTGCCGCCTCGGTTAACCGTTGTAGTGCCTGACGATCTTTACGTAAATCAACTTTTTCTTGTTCCAAAAATTTCTCTGCTAACCAGTCCACAATCCGGCGATCAAAATCATTGCCCCCCAACTGAGTCTCACCACTGGTGGCTTTCACTTCAAAAATGCCGTCTCCCACTTCAAGCACCGAAACATCAAAAGTCCCCCCCCCTAAGTCAAAGACCAAAATCCTTTGCAACCGTCCTTGGTCTAGACCATAGGCTAAAGAAGCCGCCGTCGGCTCGTTAATTATACGGAGTACCTCTAGCCCCGCAATTTTGCCCGCATCACGGGTGGCTTGTCGCTGGGAATCATTGAAATAGGCCGGGACTGTAATAACGGCTCCTGTCACGGGTTCCCCGAGATGGCGACTAGCTTCTTCCGCCAGTTTTCGCAAAATCATGGCGGAAATTTCTTCTGGGGCAAAGTCTTTTTTTAGCCGAGGACAACGGACTTTAATATTGTCCCGATCATCCCGGCGAATGGTATAAGCCACCCGTTTAGACTCTGGCGTCAGGTCTGCATATCGCCGCCCCATAAAGCGTTTGACGCCATAAAACGTATTTTGGGGGTTAAGCACAGACTGTCGCCGACCCATTTGACCCACCACCAGCTCCCCCTCCTTATTGAAGCCCACCACTGAGGGAGTCGTGCGCATCCCTTCCGCATTGGCAATGACAACGGGTTTGCCCCCCTCCATGACGGCAACAACTGAATTGGTGGTTCCGAGGTCAATTCCGACAACTTTTCCCATACTGTTTGGTAGGCTCCGACAACTTGACTGCGGGGTGACATAGCGAATGGCAAGCAAATTTGCCAGTGTGCTCACCCATTATAAAAGGCGATGGAGGTGTCCCCTGTGGAATAAACTACCTGGGCGTTCAGAAACTCTACAAAAAAGATCCCATGATGGCGAAAAACTTGACCATAACCATTCATGCCTGGACAATAAAATTACTGAAAAACAAAGTCGAGAGTAGGAAATCACAGTAATTCACAGTAATATTTAGTGAGGCAATTCTGAATTAGGTATGAGCAGAATGAGATTGTACCCAGCATTGCTGCTTCTGCTTAATTTTTCTGGAAGGAGAGACAATTGTGCCCACCCATAAAATTTTAGTGATCGATGACAGTAAAGTGATTCGTATGCGTGTACGCGATATGCTCCCGGAAGGTAATTTTGATGTCATTGAAGCGAAAGATGGTTTAGAAGGATACAATCTCATCCGCGATGAACGGCCCAATTTGATTATGTTGGATTTTTTGTTGCCGAAAATGAGTGGTTGGGATGTGTACCAATCGGTTCAAAATGATCAGGCACTGAAATCAATCCCCCTTGTTTTAATGTCCGGGCGTAAAGAAGAAGTTCTGGAAAAAATCTCCGAACCATTTGAACATTTTGCTTTTGTCGAAAAACCGTTTGAACAAAAAGAGTTAGTGGCTGCCATTAGAGAAGCCATGATAAAAGCCAAAAAACGGGCTATTCCTGCTTCACCCGTAGTAGCAACGACAGGTGATCCCACGACTGAGGTGCAGCAACTCCGGCAGCAAGTGGAAAAAATGTCAGAAGAAATTGCTTTGCTAAAAAAACAAATGGCGCAATTAGTCAATTTTCTCAAACAGCGACTTTCGTGATGCAATAGCTTCTGGAAGCGTAAATACATATCGTGAAATAGTTTTTTGTGCTACCCTGCATCTCCATACACTGAAATAAATAACCGGGGCTATGGATTACGAGTTTCGTGTAGTTGTTGAAAAAGTTTCTGTCACAAGCCAAGAAGTTATTAAGGCATGGATCAAAAGCAGCCAATTTTGGGTAACAGTGCAGCACAAATAAATCAGGCTATCGTTGGAAGATGGCCTAGTTCCAATTCTCAACCTTCTCAAACAACTTGTGGGAAAAGCTCAAAAAAACCTTCACTAACCGCCTAGCGGCTTATTGGCTAGAAGGCTAACCTTTTTTTATCTTTATTTCGGGCCTCTTGACTAACCAACGCTCACCTTAACTTGTCACACATCCATGAAGCCTAACCAATTTATTAAGGAAGCCATCCAGACAACCATTGCTCATAGCAAGACTATTATAAGCAATAGGAAATATCGAAAAATTTCAGAAAGCTACGATTTGCAAGGATATAAGAGAGTTTATTTAGTTCACATACGCAAAACTGGAGGCACTTCATTAAACAATATGTTTTTATCTTTGTCGGGGAAGGATTCGAATAGTCTATATACTCAACTAGCCCAATCACCTGACCATCGCCTTCTTAGCAATGGATTAATTTATGTAGGATGGAATGTCAAATATATCAATAAGGGAAACTACTTTTACGCATTTTCTCACACTCCTTTTCACAAACTTTCACTCCCTGACAAGACGTTCACTATATCATGTTTTCGAGATCCTCTTAAACGTGTGGTTTCACATTACAGGATGTTAATGAATTTTCATGTAAACAAGATTGATCACCCTTGTATGGCAACTGAGGGAAAGTGGCTTGATAATAATTTCGATGATTTTTTGTCGAAAATACCTCGAGAGCACTTGCTTAATCAGCTTTATATGTTTTCACCCAATTTTGATATTAGCGAAGCAATTTCTAATGTGAATAAACTGTCTCAATTCTTTTACAGCGATACTTTTCATAAAGGAGTTGATGAACTAAATAATAAAATAGGGTTGAGTCTTGAGCCGATACACATTCGTAAGGCTATTTATCATACTCAAATACCCGAGAGTAGTTTAGCTATGCTTAGAGAGATGCTCCACGATGAATATCAGTTTTTGGATAGTATTCGTATTCGAGTATCACAGAATGCATAACGACCAAGCCCACCAGCCTGAGTAAATTTTTTGTACTATGAATGATTGAATAAAAGCCCATATACGATGCCCTGTCACCGCTCCAATATCTGAGCGTTTTATTCTGAGCGTTTTATTTAGATGCGACCACCCTTTACCGCATGAGCATAGTGGTGACAGCCCTGTTTGCCATGAGCGGTCGCGTTACCATGTTGAGGATATCGCGCGGGTCTGAGAAAGGGGACAGTTATCGCATCATTTTTATATTGGCAAATGGCAAAGGTATTGATCAAAGGCTTAGATATCAGGCGTTATAATTTATCTTGCATTGACTTCACTACAGTGCAAACCACCATATAAACCTCATCCATGTTGAGACCTGAAGTTTTCTACAGGATACCTTTATGGACTGAAAGCTTTTTCAGGCAAGAGATTAAAGCTGATCTCAAAAACTACTGCTTTCAAGTTAGATGCGGTTTAACAAGATTAGAAACAATAAATTTAATTTAGTGATTAATTTTTTTACCCCTTTAAGAGAAACTTGAAAGTCTGATATGCCAAGCTATGTCCCCGGTTCCGATCTGATTTTTATTTTTGCAGAACTCAGCTTCTTAATCCTCTGTATCTTCTTTGTCTTCTCTCGTCTTCCTGTTTTTGCCTGGATGGCTTATCTCGTTGCTGCGGTTAAATTTTCTTTATCAGCTTATTTTTCTTTCGATATGAAAAATTATCGCCGGGCTTATGAGTCAATTAGCTCCTTCACATGGGAAGCTACAAACAATATGGAAAGTGGATTTGTCAACATTGTTTTTCTATTTAAAAGTTTACATATTCCCCTAGAAGTTTTGCACGGAATTGAAATCATAATTTATATTATCTCCGCTCAATTTTTGCTCAGTAGTTTTGTGTCAAAAAATCAGGCTATTATACTGTCGTTATCTTTAGGCTTTTTTTCGTCGCTCGGTGAATTAGGCACCTACCTGATGCGGCAACTTCTATCAATTAGTTTTGTTTATTTTTCACTAGGTTTGATGTTTCGTCAACAAAAGTGGAAATCACTTATTGTTTATTTAATCTCTTTCTCATTTCATTTTAGTGCCATTATTTATCTGCCTCTATTCTTAACATTTGTCGTAAAAAGAAAGACATATAAATTACTTATTCTGCTTGTTAGTTTTTCGCTTTTCTTGATTGCGATTTCTAGCACAGAAATTGGACAGACCCTTGTGACAATAATGACAGGTGAAGATTCAATTATCACCAGTAAGTACGAATATTATACAGGAGATTATAATAGAAGAACAGCGTTTGGAATTGGCCCCTTAACAATACTGTTGATTATTTTCTTTTTCGGCATAAATATATGGTACAACGGCTTGCTTTTTAGGAGTAAAGCTTTTGTATTTCATGCATTTACCCTGGTATTTACAACGTTTTATGTCATTGTTGACCAGCTCGAATACTCGTGGCTATATTCTCGTATAAATTTTATCGCAGATACATTTTTGTTCATTTCCAATCTACTTTTGGTTGCCCAAGTTATACCCAGACGTGAATTTCCCATGTTGCTGAGTGTTGCAATGACTCTTTTGTTTCTTGTTTCTATCCGCGTTATCTTGGCTGGACATGACAATAATTTGCTCTATCGCCTACCGGCTTCAAGTTTTTGATTCCTGCACTTCAACAAGGTTTTATGTCAGCTGATTCCAGACTGACGTTAACTGAGCTTAACGGTGACTGCGGCAGCCGACTGTTGAGCTAATTGTCGCGCTTGTTCGGTGGTTTCTCCCGTTGCCAGGGCCACGCCCATCCGACGGTAGGGACGGGTGGTCGGCTTACCAAATAACCTTAAATCCGTGTTGGGTTGACCCAGGGCGGCAGCAACCCCTTCATAGGAAATAGTGTTTCCCGCTTCCGTGGCTAAAATGACGGCACTGGCAGCCGGTTGATGCAGTTCAATAGTAGGAATGGGAAGGCTCAGAATCGCCCGCAAATGTAACTCAAATTCGTTCAAATTTTGCGAAATCAATGTAACCATCCCCGTATCGTGGGGGCGGGGGGACAGTTCTGAAAAGATGACTTCATCGGGGGTTACAAAAAATTCCACCCCAAAAATTCCGGCTCCCCCCAACGCATCTGTAACCGTTTTGGCGATCGCCTGGGCTTGGGCCAATTGTGCTGGGCTGAGTGCGGCTGGCTGCCAGGACTCTTGATAATCCCCCCGTTCCTGACGATGACCAATGGGAGGACAAAAGAGGGTTTCCCCTGACCATTGCCGCAGTGTCAGGAGGGTAATCTCCAACTCAAACGGGATAAATTCTTCCACAATGACTTTGACTGTGTTCCCCCTTGCTCCGGCGATCGCCGCTTTCCAGGCGGACTCAACTCCCTCTGGGTCGGAGACAACCGATTGACCTTTCCCCGACGACGACATCACGGGCTTGACCACATTGGGGAAACCCAGGGCTCCGCTGACAAGCTTTAAGGACTCTAAAGTGTCGGCGTAATCATATTTAGCTGTCCGTATGCCCAATTTTTGGGCCGCCAATTCCCGGATGCGATCCCGGTTCATGGTGAGATTGGTGGCGGTAGCAGTGGGAATCACTCGAAAGCCCTGGGCTTCTAGGTCTAACAACTTTTCCGTCCGGATAGCTTCCACCTCCGGCACAATCCAATCAGGCTGATGGCGGCGAATTACCGCTTCTAACGCTTCGCCGTCCAGCATCGAAATCACTTCTGCTGCGTCTGCCACTTGCATCGCGGGCGCATTTTCGTAACGATCCACCGCGATGACCCGATTACCCAATCGTTGGGCGGCGATCGCCATTTCTTTTCCCAATTCTCCGGAACCCAGCAAAAGAATGGTCTGGGGCAAGTGGGGGACTGTATTCATTATCTAAATCTAAATCTAAATGTAAATGTTCATAGAATTGTTGTTCTTTGTTGATCGGATTTGGCATACCATCAACGGGCTTAGGGAATGGGGGATTCCCACACTACTATCAAGGTAAGATACAGTTATTGTCGTTAGTTAAGCCCAAAAATCGAGCTTTATTCATCCTTGAGATAGTTAAACACATGGAGCGAGTCAAGAGTCCGGTGCTACTATCTAGATTGATGTCGTAATTTATACAAAATGTAATCGTGAGCGCGTCACTACTGACATTTGACATTGCCAGCACAGTTGTTTTTTGTTTCCTTCCCCCCTGCTTCCCCCGTGAATTCATCCCCCCCCCACGCCGTTTGAGGCTGAGCTAGATAAAATTCGCCGTTATGATGCCCAGGCGATCGCCAGTGTGTATAAACAACGGTCTTGGCAAGTTATCCGCCGAGCGCTCAATATTTTCTGGTCGTTTGGCTACTTTATCGCTTGTTTACTGTGGGATGATTGGACGCAACAGGTTGAAGTGTATAAGTATCAGAGAGCCTCACAATTAAGGGAACTGCTGACTCGTCTGGGTCCCACCTTCATCAAAGTGGGGCAAGCCCTATCGACTCGTCCAGATTTAATCCGGCGAGATTTTTTGGATGAACTGATTAAACTCCAGGATCAGTTACCCCCTTTTCCCAATCAACAAGCATTTGCCTTAATCGAGTCCCAGTTAAACATGGGAATTGATGAAGCCTATCGAGAAATTTCAGCCCATCCCGTCGCTGCCGCCAGTTTAGGGCAAGTTTATCGAGCCATGCTCCATAGCGGAGAGGAAGTGGCGGTCAAAGTCCAACGTCCCCGCCTCCGTCCCCAGATCAGTCTCGATTTGTATTTAATGCGCTGGGGGGCACAAAAGTTTGGACATTGGTTGCCGTTGAACTTAGGGCATGATTTAACCTTGATTGTGGACGAGTTTGGGATCAAGCTGTTTGAAGAGATTGACTATATCAACGAAGGGCGTAATGCTGAAAAATTTGCCGAAAATTTTCACGGTGACCCAGACGTTCAAGTGCCGGGAATTTATTGGCCTTATAGTAGCCAGAAAGTCTTGACCCTGGAATGGATTCAAGGCTTCAAGTTGACGGATACCGACCGCATCCGAGCCGCCGGCATTGACCCGAATGACATTATTAAAATTGGCGTAACCTCCGGACTACGGCAGCTATTGGAACATGGCTTTTTCCATGCCGATCCCCACCCCGGTAATTTGTTTGCCACCTTTGATGGGCGGATGGCTTACATTGATTTTGGCATGATGGATCAGTTGGAGCCGGGCACAAAAGAAACGATCGCCAGCTCCATTGTGCAGTTAATTAACAAAGACTACCAAGCCCTAGCGGATGACTTTGTCAGTCTGGGCTTTTTAGCCCCGGAAACCAATATTGATCCCATCATTCCTGCCCTCGAAAATGTGTTTGGCAGTGCATTTGGTCAGAGTGTGCGGGACTTTAACTTCAAAACCATTACTGACGATTTTTCGGAGTTAATGTATGAATATCCGTTCCGGGTTCCAGCGAAATTCGCCCTCATTATTCGCTCTTTGGTTACCCAGGAAGGGTTGGCGCTCAGCCTAGATCCTGACTTCAAAATTGTGGAAGTGGCTTATCCCTATGTCGCGCGTCGCCTACTGACGGGGGAATCGCTCCAATTACGGCGACAACTGATTGATGTTCTCTTTAAGAATGGTCGATTCCAATGGCAGCGCCTGGAAAATATGCTCAGCATTGCCCAGGGGGATGATCAATTTGATCTACTCCCCACAGCCCAGTTGGGACTACAGTTTCTTTTATCAGACGAAGGGGTCTATCTCCGTCGCCAAATTCTTTTGGCCCTGACGGAAGATGAGCGTTTACATACGGATGAAGTCCAACGTATTTGGCATCTAGTGAAAAAAGATTTTAAACCTGAGGAGTTGGTGAGTGTCGCGTGGAATGCCGTCCGAGAGTTTTCTTTGACCAGTGTGAGCACGCTTCTGCCCCAGCAATAAGTTTCTCGCCATACATCCTAAATTTCGCAGATAGTACACTCTCAAGCTGCGACCAAGAAGGTGTTTCGGAAAATCATGAACCTGCGGAATGTCGGTTAAACAAATTTGCTATGACGTTAGACTTCCCATTGTCTAGAGTAACTTAACTGCTACAGTCATCCCATCGCCGAGGGGAATCGTACTGGCTTGTACCCGACGATCGCCAGCAACAAATTGATTAAATGCTCGTAATGCCTGGGTCCGGGGGTCGGTTTGGTTTTTGTCAGCGACTTTGCCAAACCAGAGTACGTTATCAATCACCATGAGTCCCCCTGGACGTAGGAGTTTTAAGCTCGATTGGTAATAGTTCAAGTAATTGCGCTTGTCGGCATCAATGAACACCAGATCAAACAGGGGCTGGGGCGTTTGATGTAATAGAGTTTCTAACGTTTTCAACGCCGGGGCTAACTGGAGATCGATTTTGTTGGCCACACCTGCCCGTTCCCAATAACGTTGGGCAATCCTGGTGGCGTTAGGATCCTGGTCACAGGCGACTAATCGACTTTGTTCCGGGAGTGCTAGGGCCATGGCCAATGCACTGTATCCCCGAAAGACCCCGATTTCTAAAATGTGCGTTGCGCCCATTAGCCGTACTAAAAGCGCTAAAAATTGACCCTGTTCCGGCGTGATTTGCATCTGTGTCCCCGGTAACTGTTGGGTTTCCTGACGCAACAAGCGTAACGGTTCAGGCTCTGGACTCCCCATCGTTTGCAGGTAAGCGTAGAGCTTGGGGTCAAAGCCGGTAATGCCTTTTTCCATGTCCTATTCCATGGCAATTCCTTCCGCACGGGCCGCTAATTGCACCGCACTAGCGACCGACGGGGAAACACGGGGGTCGAACACGGAGGGGATAATATGATCGCTGTCCAGATGGTGGGAGCTAACCAAAGAGGCGATCGCCTTGGCCGCTTCTAGGCACATATTGAGGGTGATGGCACGGGCACGACAATCTAGCGCCCCCCGAAATACCCCCGGAAAGGCCAGCACGTTATTGATTTGGTTCGAGTAATCGCTACGTCCTGTGGCAATGACCGCTGCATCCGTTTGAATCAGTTCTGGTTGAATTTCGGGAATGGGATTGGCCATGGCGAACACAATTGGGTCTTTGGCCATGGAACGCACCATTGGTGGGCTAACGACCCCCGGCGCACTGACTCCGAGAAAGACATCTGCCCCTTTCATGGCATCGGCGAGAGTTCCAGTTGCAGCCACCGCAAACGCTTGTTTTTTACTGTTTAAATCATCCCGTTGCTGGGAAACAATTCCTTTGGAATCACAGAGCCAGATGGTGTTAACCCCTGCTTTTTTTAACAGTTCGGCGATCGCCAGCCCCGCTGCCCCGGCTCCATTAATCACAATCCGGATGTCGGCGAGGGATTTATGGACAATTTTCAGGGCATTAAACAATGCGGCCAGGGTGACAATGGCGGTGCCATGTTGGTCATCATGGAAAACGGGAATGGGCAACTCCGCTTTGAGCCGCGCTTCAATTTCAAAGCAACGGGGTGCAGCAATATCTTCTAAATTGACCCCCCCAAATACTGGAGCGATCGCCTTGACGGTGCGGATAATTTCTTCCGTGTCTTGGGTATCCAAACAAATGGGAAAAGCATCCAATTGGGCAAACTCCTTAAACAACATTGCCTTTCCTTCCATCACTGGTAATGCTGCCTCTGGCCCTAAATTTCCTAGCCCCAACACAGCGCTACCATCGGTCACCACCGCCACCGTATTACTTTTAATGGTCAGCGAGTAGACCTTTTCCGGGTCTTCGGCGATCGCCCGACAAATACGACCCACACCGGGGGTATAAGCCATCGCTAGATCCGCTTGGGCTGTGAGGGGAATACGGCTTTCGACAGTGATTTTACCCTGACGATGAAGGTCAAACGTGCGGTCAGAGACCCGCATTAACTTAACCTGATCCACCCTTTTGACTGCCTCCACAATTTGATCCGCATGGTCACTACTGGAGGCATTGACCGTAATTTCCCGATGGGTAAACTTGAGATTACTCTCGATTAGAGCAATCTGACCAAAACTTCCCCCCGCATCGGCGATCGCCTGGGTTACGGCTGACAACATACCAGATTGGTTGGGCAGTTCTAGCAGTAAACTGAGACTGTAGCTAGGATTGGGGGTTAAATTAACCATAGGGCGAGAAAAGAAAAAACAAACAAGGTTGACAAGCAATATCGTTGTAATGGGCCCAGGCGGGGCGTTTTTGTATTCCGTAGCATTTATGCGCTCACCACAACCCGATTGCTTGATTAATTATCAGCGAAGATTGCCCCGGCCTCGCGACTTTTTCCGTTTGGTATGTCAGCAATTGATCGAGTCCTGAAACCAGGGCTTTGGTTTAATCGCTGAAATATAGTCGGCTGGAGCCATTGCCCAGTCTCTAGTAAATTAGGGCCCCGGCATTAGAAAGAAATCGGAATTAATTGACTAAAAAAGCTGTCATCATTCATTGGGTTTATGGCGGGGCGGCAGAGGGCGAAAACTGGCTAGCAGCAACACCCCGATGCCAATATTGATCAAGACATCAGCCAGATTAAAAATCGGAAAATTAATCAAGCGAAAATCCAAAAAATCCACCACATAGCCAAACAGGAAGCGGTCAATCCCATTGCCAAATGCCCCTGCCAAAATACAGCCATAACCCAATTGTTCTAAGCGTTGCAGGGGAGTGCGCCAGGCAAAAATCATCAGTCCTAAACTGACCCCCAGCGAGAGCCATTTCAACCAGTCTGCACCGCCCCGGAATAAACTAAAGGCGGCCCCAGTGTTGAGCACATAGGTCAAATGAAAAACGTCGGGCCATAAGGGTATCGTGTGACCAATGTCAGGAAAAGTCTGCGCTACCCATAATTTAGTGAGCTGGTCTGCAATTACCCCGGCGATCGCCACTTGCCAGAACAGAGGATTTTTTCCCCAGGAAATAGCACGGAGAAAAGAGGAGCGACGTTGCATAGGGAGGGGCTAAACAAAGGGAAAGAGCAGAGAGTGATCGGGGGGGCAACCAACTCAGGATGCTGGTGGTTGATGATATTCCACTTCCACGGTGGTGTGGACATTACCACGGGGATTAAAATCCGCCTTCAGTCTGGCATAGAGTGGATTCGCCGCCGCCACAAAATCATCCAAAATTTGATTTGTCACTTCTTCGTGGGGAATGTAACGGTCACGGTAACTGTTGATATAGAGCTTGATAGACTTCAACTCCACTACTTTTTCATCAGGGCAGTAAGTGAGATACAACGTGGCAAAATCCGGATAACCAGAAAAGGGACATTTGCACGTAAACTCCGGCAGGGTGATGTTGACATCGTAGCGACGACCCACACGGGGATTAGGAAACGTCACTAGGGTTCCTTCTCGAATTTCCCGTTCACCATATTTTTCGTCTGGGGTCGATAGGGAAGAAGAATCAGGCAGTTGGGACATGGAAAAAAATAAGGGACAAAAATTGACAACAAAATTAAAGGCATTGATCGACTTGAGTTTCCGCGCTGACTGGTTCACTGAGGTGATGATTTGGGCTCAGGTTCCCAATGGCGGTGGGCAGTGTATGGAACGGAAACCAGTCATAGAACTGGGGGTAAATCGGTAAACGGGGAGTCAACCGATAACCGTTCTGGGCCAGGAGAGGGGTGAGTTGTTCAATGCGTTGGTGATGGTAATCAGGGTTGACTTCATCAATAGGGACAATTCCCCCTAGATCCCTCACGCCAGCAGCCAAGCAAGCAAGCAAATCCTGGGGGGTGGGCAATAAATTGGGGGGGATTTGCAGGGTAATGGAATCCGGCAAAATGGAACGGGCTTTACCAATGACTTTGATTAATTCGTCAACCGGATAGGGGGGAGCTGGGAATGCTTGGGTTTTCCCCGGCCCATGGGGTTGGAGGATGACCTCTTGAATATGACCATAGCGTTGATGACAATTGGCGATCGCCAGCAAACTCCTGGTAACATCTTCTTCCGTTTCACCGATTCCCAACAGCAATCCAGTGGTAAACGGAATCTGTAATTCCCCCGCCTGTCGGAGTTGTTGGAGCCGTAGCTGGGGTTCCTTACTGGGGGCATGCCGATGAACTGTTTGCATCAGTTGGGGCGTTAATTGTTCCAGCATCAGCCCCAGGGAAACATTAACTGATTTTAACCCCTGCATTTCCTCACGGGTTAAGGGCCCGGCATTGGTGTGGGGATAAAATCCTAGCGATAACGCCAAGGCAGCCAAGTCGTATAACCGTTGATACCATGCCGTCCGACGTGGCGATCGGGGATGCACCTCCCCAGACAAAATGAGAATTTCTGTAATGCCCATTTCTTGGATCACGGTTAACTGTTTTCTCGCTTCGGATAATGTCAACCAGGGGGACTGCTCTGGATCAAGGCGAAAATTACAGTAAGTGCAACGGTTGAAGCATTCATAGGTCGGCACAAGTGTATAGGCCGGACTATAGGTAACCGGAGTAAGCTGGTCTGCAAAACTTGATACTAAGTCCATGCTACGACTAGAGGAGTCAAAGGATTTGAGCCATTGACCATGCTTGGATTTCTACAGCTCAATCTGTAGCCATGGCAGGGACTGGCTCCCTGTGGTGGGGTATAAAACTATACTACGCATGAATCTGAAGGATAATAAGTGCTCACATTTTTACATACATAAGGTTTACGCTGCCGTTATTTTCAAGGCAGGTTGCTGATGAGCCTGTCTGAAAAAAGTGGACAAATTCCAAGAGTCGAAAATCAAGGAGAATGTCCAAATGAGCCAAAAACCAAGACGAACATTTACAGACGAGGAAAAATCAGAGGCAGTGAAAATTGTCGAAGATTCAGGAAAACCCATAAGCCAAGTAGCAAGGGAAATGGGTTTGACAGAAAGTGCCCTGAGAAAATGGGTAAAACAAGCAAGGATTGACGACCAAGGAGGAGGTCAAGTTCAGTGGACATCGACGGAAAAAGAAGAACTAAAAAACTTACGTCGCGAACTGAAAAGGGTAGAAATGGAACGGGACTTCCTAAAAAAGGTAGCGACCTTCTTTGCCAAGGAAAGCTCAACCCCTATGAGCTAATCCATGCAGAGAAGGCAAACTTCCCCATAAGCCTAATGTGCCGGGTATTAAAGCAGTCAAGGAGTGGCTACTATGCCTGGTGTAAAAGACCAGTATCCCCCCGAGAAAAGGAGAATGAACTCTTGAGCAAGAAGATTAAACAAATTTACCAGGAAAGCCGTAAAACCTATGGCTCACCGAGAATCCAGGAAGCATTAGCTGCCCAAGGCTTCTCCATAGGTCGTCAAGCGAGTAATGCGGTTAATGGCAAAACTCGGCATTAATGCTCACTAGGAAAAGAAAATTCAAGGCAACGACGGATTCGAAAGCATTCACTACCCATTGTGGAGAATTTATTAGCTCGTAACTTTACCGCCAAAGAACCCGACCAAGCGTGGGTGGGGGATATAACCTATATCTGGACCACAGAAGGCTGGTTATATCTGGCGGTCATTATTGACCTATTTTCCCGGAAAGTGGTGGGATGGTCTATGGCAGAACATATGCGAACTGAACTGGTGCTCAATGCCCTTAATGCCGCATTAGGAAAAAGAATACCGGCGGAATCTGGTTTATTATTTCACTCCGACCGTGGTTCCCAATATGCCAGTCATGACTACCAAAATGCTCTTCTACAGGATAAAATGAACTGTAGTATGAGTCGTAGGGGTAACTGCTGGGACAATGCCGTAGCCGAAAGCTTTTTTGGCACCATTAAAACTGAGTTTATCCACTCCACTACTTTCTCTACCTGCGCCATTGCTCGTACTGCCATTGCTGAATGGATTGAGGTTTTCTATAAAACCGTCAACGCTTTAACATTCCTCTCAATTTTCTTTCCCCGTCAATTTGAGGAGTATTGACCTCTCCATAAACCACTTTCCGCTAATCCAACTGTCCATTTTTTCAGGACAAGGTCACTTGCGCGAGGGTAAGTTGCAGCAAACTGCCCTGATCGATCCCGTATGTAAACTCATCAGATTGGGAAAAAGTTAGTGAGAAAAGTTTCAGCATTCCCGACGTTGATAGTCGGACATGATCCACATAATGTTCTCCGGTCTCGTGTATCTCGGATGTGACGAAGCTGCAGCCCGGCGAAAATTCGGCGGTAAACGATTATTCGGATTGCACGCATTGCGAAGAATTTGCCAGCTAGCGTCAACATTGTCATCGGCATCCTGATATAATTCCTAAATATGGGTTAAATTTTGAACTTGTAATTCACTAGTCGCATCCGCATTAGCTAATTTTGGTGCCAGCCTCCATAGGGAGGATATTGGCCCAAATTCCCTGTACTTCTTCCCAGGTAGACTGAGGCTCCCGTAAAAAGGCAACTCGATTATCTTCTTCCTCTACATAGGTTTTAGGATTAGGATTTTTTTAGATCATCTTCACGAACCTCAATATCACGTTCAGCCGCAATTGCATTTATACGTTTCTGTATATGCATAATGGGTTCTCGAGCATAGGTGGGCTTTCCCCCTAACAAAATATCATTTGTTGAAATTTTTCATACATTGTGGATAAAATTTAAATTGTGTTTTATCATCTTAGGTATTTCAGATAACTCATATGAAAAACTAAAGTCTTCGACTTTACTTCTTCTATCATAGAAACCAATTGTTCCAAGTTTATACAAAATGGATACAAGTTGAATGATCTTGACGTCATTTGGACAGTATCAAGCAACCCATTGAGTGGTAGATAATGATTAGATGGATCGGGATTTGTGAGTACTCTTTCTTTTCCGATTAAAAGTGGGGAAGCTCTTTGTGCTCTTGATGTCGGTATTCCATTTTGCCGCTTTGGTAATCTAGTGCATTCAATAAGCGAAACTAGCTGTTAGGTATAAATATTTGCATTAGTAGTGGGCTTTTGCTCGATTATCAGAGTAGAGTGATTCTGCAGAGTATAGAAATTGTCTTTTTTCAATTTTCTCGACTCCTTTTTTGGATGCATCGGCAATTATATATTTACAAAATGCAAGCAAGTCTCTGGGCCTGTACAAGGTCTTTTTTATCATATCTTCCTCTAAATCATGAGAGCAAAATCATGTTTCACATTCATCATTATCTTCTAACTTATAATATTTTTTTAAACGAAGAAGAAGCATTTGCTCAAGTTGCGGTTTATTCCATGCAACATGCAAAATATTACTCTCAAACTTTTCACGTTGCGGCAGCTTTTAATCCCTGGAGAATATTAGTTCTAAGTGCAATCAAGGGCTTGACCCTAGGTTTATAAATGTATTCCTTGATTATTGAAAATAAGCCAGCAAGTAATAATTGTTGACTTTCATTGCTAGGATCCCAGCCCACATCCAGATCATCAAATAAAAGATAGAGCTTTGCTCCACCTACTACATCCCAGAATCCATTTTTATGAAAATTCTCAGCTTCATGTAGCAAGTTCCTAGTGATTTCAAAAGGAATATTATCAGTTTTTTTAGTTGCTATTTTTATTCCTGGAAGAGATAATTCAAGTTCATCAATTATTGACATTGTGAGATCGAAAAGAGTTAAATTCTCTTTACTTAACGCCTTAGCCTTGTTTAGGAAATTATATGCCGAGAGATCTTGCCCTATGACGAGTTTACCTTTTTTCATTGGTCCGTCAGAGCCATATTTTTCTCTTAAAACCTCTATCATAATTATGTAATTCCAGATTAATTTATAGACAATTGATTCTAGCCCTTGAACTTCTCTTAATTTTGCAAAGCGCTCCGTTCTTACAATTGCATCTAAGTAATCTATGCTTGGACGAATGGTCGTAACAATAAAATTTCTATCGCCTGAAAAATTACTTTTTATGTGAGATAAAATTGCCGATTTCCCTGACCCAGTTCGTCCCAAAAGAATATATCTATGATCCTCAAAGTCGATTGCTGCTTGATAAGCTGTAATGTCATCTACAAAATATTGACTCAAATTGCCGTCGCATTCAGCCGAAAAATCTCCCAGAGAAATATCGCGAATCATAAATTTACAGAAAAGAGTCCTCCTAATTAATGTTAAACCAATTAAGAGAACTTGAGAGTTTTTTTTAGAGGGTGTTTGAGAAGTCCACGGAAATCGCTGTAACCCTTATTCTTTCGTTGGGATGAGAGTGCTGAAAGTCCTATTTTCTCGTTGCGTTTGACCCTTTTCAAACACCCTCTGAGGATGGAAACGGCGAAAGTTTTCAATGGTTAATGACTTCAACATATTTTTTTGACCTCATCAACTTGATCAATCTTACCAAAACCACCACCGCCCGGTGTTTCAATCACCAACCGATCGCCAGTTTGCATCTCTACCTCAACACAACTCTCAAGGGTAAACTGATCGCCATTAGCGCGAATGAGGCTATTTTCTCCTCGTTGCCCCGGTTCACCCCCCTGCAAACCAAACGGAGCGACAACACGACGGTTAGAGAGAATTGACGCAGTCATGGGTTGTCGAAATTGTAGTCGGCGAACCACCCCATTGCCGCCAGAATAGAGACCCTGGCCGCCACTGTTTTCACGAATGGCAAACTGTTCTAATAACACGGGGAAACGGGTTTCTAAAATTTCCGGATCAGTCAGGCGGGAATTGGTCATGTGGGTTTGTACCGCATCGCTACCGTTAAAGGTTGCCCCCGCGCCACTACCACCGCAGATGGTTTCATAGTATTGATACTGCCCGTCGCCAAAGGTGAAATTGTTCATCGTGCCCTGGCTGGCGGCCAGCACCCCTAAGGCTCCATATAGCGTGTCGGCGATCGCCTGGGAAGTTTCCACATTACCCGCAACGACAGCGGCCGGATAGTGGGGATTTAGCAAACAACCGGAGGGAATGATCAGCTTTAAGGGTTTTAAACAACCCGCATTGAGGGGGATGGGGTCACAGACGAGGGTACGGAAGACATATAAAACCACCGCTTGCACCACCGCCGTTGGCGTATTGAAGTTATGTTCTCCTTGGGGAGACGTCCCCGTGAAATCAATGGTGGCGCTGGTGTGGGCGGTATCTACTGTGATTTGCACCGTAATTTGAATGCCGTTGTCCATTTCAGTGGTGAATTGCCCAGACCTTAACTGGGCGATCGCCATTCTGACGGACTGTTCCGCGTTATCTTGCACATGGCGCATATAGGCCTGCACTGTGGCTAAGCGATATTGATTCACCATGTGGGTTAATGCCGCGACCCCCCGATTATTGGCCGCAATCTGGGCCTTAAAATCCGCAATATTTTGCTCCGGATTACGGGCAGGATAAGGAGCTGTCGTCAGTTGGGCACGAATCGCTTTTTCTTGAAATTGCCCCGCTTTCACCAGTAATTGATTATCAAATAAGATCCCTTCCTGGCGAATATCCCGACTGTGGGGCGGCATGGAACCAGGGGTAATGCCACCGAGATCGGCTTGGTGACCACGGGAGGCAACATAAAATAAAATTTCGGTTCCCATCTCGTCGAACATCGGCGTAATAATAGTGACATCCGGTAAGTGGGTTCCCCCGTTGTAGGGATTGTTGGATAAGTACACGTCACCGGGTTGGAGGGATTCCCGATGGCTTGTGAGCAGGGCTTTGACGCTCTCACTCATGGAGCCGAGGTGTACCGGAATATGGGGGGCATTAGCCACCAGGTCACCCCCTGTTGGTCAAAGATGGCACAGGAGAAATCTAAGCCGTTCTTTGATGTTCACCGACGCCGCCGTATTTTGCAGAATAATCCCCATCTGCTCGGCGATAAATTGATAGAGGTTTTTGAAAATTTCAAGGCGGACTGGATCAATAGTTTTGGTTGCATCCAACGTCGGCATATGTTCTCGCTGATTTGCCAAAGCCCCCACTTTCTTGCCGTGGCGGATTGACGGCGGTTGAGGCATTTTTTCCACCACTAAATGGCAGGGTTGTATTCCCGTTGCATCCACCTGCCCCAACTGGGCTTGCCAACCGGGTTCAATAATAATCGTCCCTGTTTTTTCCAAAATCATCGCTGGGCCAGTAATCATCTGGTTTGGTTGCAACTGTTGGCGCTCATACACTGGGGCATCGTGCCAATGTCGTGCTGCGTAGAGCTTGATTGGAGTAGGATTCTGGGCGATTTTCCCTTCCGGCGTCATTAAACAGGGTTCAGCGGGAGTGGCCAAGGGTTCAATGCGCTCTAAAGCAATGGACTCGATTACCAACGGTTGATCCGGCTGCTCAAAGCCATAGCGTTGTCGATGCTGTTGGGCAAATTGGGTTTTTAAAGCCGCTAAATTATCCGTAAACCCTAGCCCTAAACTGGTGTCTGTTCCGGCATATTTCAAGTTAATGTGGCGATGGACTTCCCCCACGGGATCTGGGGTTTGTTCCCCTAAAAAAGTCCGGGTTAATAACAGCTCATAGGCTGGGGTTAAACGGGCTAAATTTTCTGCGGTGAATGGGGCTTCAATGGTCATGGCTTTTAACACCCGCTGTTCCGCTAGTCCCATGCCATAGGCCGATAAAACGCCGCCATAGGGATGGAGAAAGATGCGTTTCATCCCCAAGCTATCGGCCAGGCGACAGACCAATTGCCCCCCGGCGCTGCCAAAACAACACAGTGTATAGTCGCCGATGTCATACCCCCGTTGCAGGCTGATTTTTTTGATGGCATTGGCCATGTTCTCCACAGCGATCGCCAAAAAACCTGCGGCCACTTCCTCCGGGGTGGGATGTGTGTCGGTGGTCTGGGCAATAGTTTGGGCCAGTAACTGAAATTTTTCTTGCACAATGGCTTGATCTAGGGGCAGATCCCCATTGCGACCAAATACCACCGGAAAGTATTGCGCCTGCAATTTCCCCAACATCACATTGGCATCCGTGATGGTCAAAGGTCCGCCCCGTCGATAACAGGCTGGCCCCGGATTGGCCCCCGCCGAGTCTGGCCCCACCCGATAGCGTTGACCATCAAAGTGCAAAATTGACCCGCCCCCCGCCGCCACGGTGTGAATTGCTAAACTCGGTACCCGCATCCGCACCCCGGCAATTTCCGTTTCCCATAACCGCTCATAGATCCCGTTAAAGTGGGCCACATCGGTGGACGTGCCCCCCATATCAAAGGTGATGATGTTTTCAAATCCTGCTCGCTGCGAAGTTTTCACCGCCCCGACAATGCCCCCAGCCGGCCCGGACAAAATACTATCCCGTCCTTGAAAATGGGCCGCATCCACCAGTCCCCCGTGGGATTGCATAAATTGCAACGTCACCCCCGGCAGTTGGGATTGCACCTGCTGGACATATCGCCGCAGGAGGGGCGACAGGTAGGCGTCCACCACCGTCGTATCACCACGATAAATATATTTGATCAGGGGGCTAACCTCCCCAGACCGGGAGATTTGCGTAAAGCCAAGGCGCTGGGCAATGCGGGCAATCGGATCTTCGTGTCGGGGATAACGGTAGCTATGCATCAAGGCGATCGCCACACTCCGAATGCCCCGGTCATAGGCCTGTTGTAAATCTTGTTCAATTTGTTTTTCATCCAAGGGCATCAACACCTGCCCCATTGCATCCAACCGTTCCACCGCTTCAATAACCTCAGCGTACAGCAAGCTAGGCTTTTGAATCTGTAAGGCAAAAATGTCTGGACGATTTTGGTAACCGATCGCCAAGGCATCCCGAAACCCTTGGGTGACTACCAACACCACCCGATCTCCTGCCCGTTCCAGCAATGCATTGGTGGCCACAGTGGTTCCCATCTTCACCAGGGCTATCTGCTCAGCACTCATTTTTTCTTGTGCCTCAACCCCCAAAATTTCCCGAATGCCTTGAATGACAGCATCTTGATACTGTTCTGGGTTTTCCGATAGCAGTTTATATAAAATCACTGTCTCTCCGGTCGGGACGCTAAATACACCAAAGCGGTGATCAGCTTGGCAACGTTGAGCAAGCTGGCGATCGGCGGTGACGGCAACAACGTCAGTAAAAGTGCCGCCCCGGTCTACAAAGAATTGGGTCATGGCTGGGGGATTGGTCTAGGCTGTTTCTACTGTGCCATGGGGGAATGGATTTCTTTCTGATTGATGGCGATCGGGGATGTTGAGGTTAAGCGATTGTCTAAGGTTTGACTTTAAGCTTTAATGCTTAAGAGCTAATTTTCACAACGTATAGACTTTTCATGATCGTAGGTTAAGAAATTTACAAAAGCCATACCCAAAAAGACAAATTGCGTATAGGCTATCAATTTAATGCACCATCAAGGCTAGCAATATGCGTGACTCAAAAATTGAGTGGACTGATCACACATTTAATCCGTGGTGGGGTTGCACCAAGGTATCAGCGGCCTGTGAAAATTGCTATGCAGAGAAATGGGCAAAGCGCACTGGTCATGATGTTTGGGGGAAGAATGCATCTCGCAGATCATTAAGTGATCATTATTGGAAGCAGCCATTAGTTTGGAATAAAGAAGCACAAGTATTAGGTCGGAAGCGAGTATTTTGTGCATCTATGGCTGATGTTTTTGAGGAGCTTTCCGATCTAAATGAACATAGAAAGCGCTTATGGTCATTGATTGAAAAAACACCCAATTTAGATTGGCTTCTTTTAACTAAAAGACCTCATTTAATTAACCATCTTTGTCCTTGGAATCATAACTGGCCTATCAATGTCTGGATTGGTACTACCGTTGAGAATCAAGCTGCTGCAGAAAAAAGAATCCCAAAACTGATTGAAGCAAATGCTAAAATCAAGTTTCTATCTTGTGAACCCCTTTTAGAGCGTGTAGATCTTGAGCCATGGATTAAAAATATTTCATGGGTGATTACAGGAGGAGAAACAGGAGCTAATGCTAGACCCACCTCTCCAGAATGGTTTAGGAAAATACGTGATATTTGTATTGCAAATGATGTTCCTTTCCACTTTAAACAATGGGGAGATTGGTTTCCCTTAGAAGAGATGGGTGATCCCTTGATTCGCTCGAAAGTTGAAACATGGTATGGAGAAAACTTTGTCAAAGTTGGTAAAAAGAAAACTGGGAGAGAACTGGATAAATTATCTTGGAACCAGTTACCTTTAATTCCATTAGCTTAGAGGAAGTAGCAAGATGCCGTCTGCACAGACTGAGAAATTTTTCAATGAATCACGGGAACAGTCAGTAGTTAAAGCAACTATTGTAGAAAAATACTTTGTTGCATGGGCACAAATCATTATTGCGACTCAGAAGTATTATCCAAAACATTCACAGAAAATTGGCTATGTTGACTTGTTCGCAGGAAATGGGTCGCTATGATGACGGAACTATTTCTACTCCTTTACTAATCCTTCAGAAAGCTATAGAAAATTCTAATATTGCAGATCGTCTTGTGACCTTTTTCAATGACAAAAATGAAAAACACTCTCAGTCACTCAAAAAGCAATTGACGAACTAGAAAATATTGAAACATTAAAATATAAGCCTATTGTCCGAAATGAAGAAGTTGGGGAAGATATTGCTAGAAAGTTTCAGGAAATAAATACAATTCCATTGCTGGCATTTATTGATCCATGGGGTTATAAAGGTCTTTCACTTAAGCTTGTGGAGTCTACTCTAAAAAATTGGGGATGCGATTGTATTTTTTTTTTTAATTATGCGCGTATTAATGCAGGTTTATCTAATCCAAGTGTGCAAGAACACATGGAAGCTTTATTTGGCGATCAAACAGAGAAACTAAAACAAAAATTATGTGGACTGGAGTCAGCAGAGCGTGAATCAACCATCGTTGAATTTCTCGCTGAATCATTAAAAACATTTGGTCATAGATATTTCTTGTCCTTTTGCTTTAAAAACAAAGGAGGAAAACGAACAACACATTATTTAATATTTGTCAGTAAACATTTGAAAGGATATGAAGTTATGAAAAAAATCATGGCTAAACAAAGTTCAGAAAAACCTCAAGGTGTTCCTTCTTTTCAATTTTTACCTGCTACTAGTTCAAAGCAGGGATTGCTCTTTGAACTCAATCGACCACTAGAAGATCTTCAAAATTTGCTATTACAATATTTTAGGGGACAACAAAAAACAATGAAAGAAATCTATGAAGAGCATAGTGTTGACAAACCCTACCTGGAAAAAAACTACAGAGATGTGTTAAAGCAAATGGAAGATAAAGGCATTATCAAAACCAGTGGACGAAAGAATAGTCGGGGTTTTCCAGACTATCTCGTTGTAGAATTTCCGTAATTATTCAGGAGTAAAGAAAAAAGGGAGAAAGGGGAAGACCGGGAAGAAGAGAAGGAGGCTCAAGACCAAATCGAGACGCGACAGGCTTGAGTTAGGAAATCAAGAACGGAGCGATTTTGTGCCTGTAAAGAAGTGGTCACAGTAAGCATACGGGCAACAAAGTCAGACGCCAAATGACGGCGGGTCTTAGAGCCTGCTCAGCGGCATTGTTGGTTGGTACAAGTGAAGGATGGTTAACAAAAGTCCATAAGGCGGGTTCGACCTTAAGAATCTGACGACAAGTCCGCACCGTTTTAGCCAAGGGAGTTTTCTCCCCTGTAATGCGCCGCTCCACCCTGTTGAAAACCCCGCCGAAGATGGGAAACTGCTTCCACAAACAGGGCACGACTCATGGTTCCATCTCGTACCCGGTGCCACCATCGAAATAAGCGACGTTGTCTTCTTAATAAAGCATTACCAATTTCTGCTGATACCCCAGACCGTTCGCTAATAGCAATAAAATCCCTTTTCAGATGCGCCCAGCAAATTTGACGTTGCTCCAGGGGTCTGAAGTGACAGTGCCTTTAAACCCAGTCCCGATAAGACTTTTCGCCGTATCTGGGAACGCGATAGTATATCTCAAAAATGAGACCAGGGGGGTTACCATCCCCATAGCCACCCTCTTGCTGGTTTTCCCATCACCATTGTGTTGTGTGAACCCAGTTTCATCACTATTCATCGCTTCCTGGCTCTGGACGTAAATGCCGTTCTATACTTGTCCCTCCCGCCTCATTGAGTTCCCCGCGTAGACGATTTATTCCCTGTCGATATCACCACGCCAAATACTTCCTTCAGTAGCTCTTGCACTAATCCATGACTTTGATGATGGTGCCGCTCAACACACCCACTAACCCGGTTAATCTTTCTCCATAACCTTTCTGGATAACTCCATTCGGCAACTTGGCTCGGGTTCCATGCCCACATTCCGGGCATGTTAGCTTGCAGTCTGTACTCTATTACCTCCGGTTTCACTGGCGGAATTTTCCACTGATGCTGATATGGATTTCGTCTTCCCTCTCAATTCATTCCCACAATGACCTCTTTATTGCCTTGCAGTCTTCCGGTTTATACAAATATCGTTGATTTCCTTGATGTCCCTTTTGGCCCCCCTCTATCCTGATTTTTCTCCCTTTTTTCCTGGCTCGTCTTTTGACGGCGGACGGATGAATTCCCCGAATTTTGATTTAAACGTTCTTTATTTCGTTTACTCGTTCCTCTAACCGATGCGCTTTTCTAGCCCTTCATTTCCTTTCACCAATTTCATCACAGTTCCACGCTCGCTGGCGTTGACTCCCAATCCTCCTTGGGAACCTCATATCCGCCCACTTGATTTTTTTTCATTTTTTTACCATTTTCCTGAAAAGCTACGAATTTCCAGATACGACTAACCGACTTTAAAAAATGGAATGAGCATTATGAAACGTCGCAGTTTTACGGTGATTGTCCATAAAGAAGAAGACATATACGTTGCTGAATGTCCAGAAGTGGGCACTGTGGATCAGGGGGATACCATCGAACAAGCCATAGCGGAATTACAAGAGGCAACGCGACTTTACATAGAGGAATTCCCGTTACCGGAAACTTCGCCCAGATTTATAACAAGCATTGAAGTAAGTTATACCTAAGTTACCTCGAATTTCTAATTGAAAATCGGTACGTTAAGTGGTGTTCTGAAACAGGCGAATGTTACTGTGAATGAGTTTATTGAAAAGCTTTAAGTCTGACCGCCAGCGCGTTATTTAACTCGCCTTTTACTATCTACCTTATCCCTAACGGAATTCTGGGGTAATAGCAACGATGTGGATAAAGGTTCCACCTCGGTCAATGGTGAACTGGGCCATGGGGGGGATGGATTTCTTTCTGATTGATGGCGATCGGGGGCAAGCAAAATCACGGGGCGAGACACCATAGCAGATCGGTAAACAGCAAAACAGTGGAGTCGGTGAAACCTTTCAACGTCATGATTTTAACGATTGGAACTCTGAGCCCTTAAGCTCAGTGACGGACACAAGTGCTTAAAAGCTTTACTACGACTGGGTTCTAAGAATAAGGCTAAAGTTCTTGCCCTGATGAGAGAATTTGCCTAGAATTCCCTTCACCACTGACTTCTGAGAATTGATCGAGAGTGAGGTTCTCGACAAGTGGATTAGGGTCAAAACCTTACCAGATAGTTGTTCTGGCTTCTTGTACTTTAAATTGAACTAAAAGATGTGTCCGTCAGTGAGGCCCTTAAGTCCAGACGGGATTCGGGTTATTATTAAAAACTGTGCCAATGATGAAAATTTAGCAGTGGACTTAAGGTTATGGCGAAACGTGTCAAGGTCGTTTTAAACGAAACAATTAATAAATTGGGCTTTACCGGGGACCTCGTGGAAGTCGCCCCTGGCTATGCCCGCAACTACTTAATCCCGAAAGGATTGGGCGTTATTGCCACCCCTGGACTACTCCGTCAGGTGGAACAACGTCGTGCCAAAGAATTAGAGCGGTTAAAAGCGGAGAAAGATGCGGCAGAAGCACGGAAAACGGCGTTGAAAACTATTGGTCGCTTCGTGATCAAAAAGCAAGTCGGGGAAGCCGATGCCATCTTCGGTACAGTGACCACCCAAGAAGTGGCCGATGCCATTGAAGCGGCCACGAATCAATCGGTCGATCGCCGGGGAATCAGCTTACCCGATATCCATAAAACTGGATTCTACCAAGCCCAAATTAAACTGCATCCCGAAGTGATCGCCGACCTCGAAATTCAAGTGGCACCGTTATAAACCCGAAAAACTGTTGGGGCGATCTGAAGGCTACCTGTCTATAAACGCTCGGCTTAACCATGACTGAACAAGCCTTGATCGAAAAACTAGGCCACCTTAAATACACCTAGCGATGTGGCGCTTCAGGAAATCACCAGAAGCGCCCAAAGCCGGAGAGCCAAAAGTTGCTACAGTAGGGCTTGTGCAAAAATCCACCTACGGGTGGACAGTCATCATTCCTTGTTTTGTGAACCCCGAAAGTTTTCCCTATGGCCACCACCTACACCGCCGAAATTCAGCATCAAGGTCAGAATTACACCATCGAAGTCAGTGAAGATAAAACAGTCCTAGATGCGGCGGCAGAAGCGGATTTACACTTACCCACGTCCTGTGGTGCCGGGGTCTGTACAACCTGTGCCGCGTTATTGACCGAAGGAACGGTGGATCAAACCGAGGGGATGGGGGTCTCCACTGAGTTGCAACAGGAGGGTTATGCACTCCTTTGTGTGGCCTATCCCCGCTCAGATTTAAAAATTGTGACGGAGAAAGAAGATGAGGTCTATGAACGGCAGTTCGGGCAGCAAGGGTAAAGAGTCAGGTTGCGTCACTTTGTCGTTAAACCGGATGCCATCTCACCTTAATTTAAACCGGACATACTGCCGTATCTGACTCCCCGAAACGGGTTTTGCCTCTAGACGGAAGGAAAATATGCCCTCGGTCATCCCTTTACAAGCGGGACAAAGCGCACGGGTAATGATTGTTCCTGCACCAAGCCATCCGGAGTCTTTCTCATCACCAAAAGCTGTTGCGACCAAGTTCCAACAGGAATAACTAATTTCCCATTAGAGACCAGTTGCTCGACGAGGGGTTTCGGAATACGCTGAGGAGCCGCTGCCACAAGAATGGCATTGTAGGGGGCATGCTCTCTCCAACCCAAATTACCATCGCCCCGTTTAACCAACACGTTGTGATAATTCAGTTCTGTCAGGGTACGGGTGGCCCGTGCCGCCAATTCAGGCACGATCTCAACGGTGTAAACTCTTCTGGCCAATTGTCCTAAAATCGCGGCTTCGTAGCCAGACCCAGTGCCAATTTCTAGTACCGTATCCGCTGCTGAAATCTCCGCCGCTTGGATTGTGTAAGCCACAATGTAGGGCTGCGAGATGGTTTGCCCAAAACCGATGGGTAACGGCATATCCGAGTATGCCAGATGAACCTGAGAGGCAGGAACAAATTGATGGCGGGGCACTTGCCACATTGCCTCTAGCACCGCTTTATTCTGAATATTGCGATGGCGGAGCTGCTGCTCGATCATTTGTAACCGCTGTTGTTCAAATTGAGTCATATCGAATCCGGTGAAAGGAGTGGAGTATTTCTTCGAGGATGTTCAATTCTGTTCAAGCACAATGTTTTCGATTTCGGGCTTAGTCAACTGTAATGGATGACTTTAGACCCTTAGTTGAGTGGGGCTGATTAGCTAGACCGCAGATCATGGTAGCAGTCAGAGGAGCAGCAAATTTAGTTAGTTCAGTGCTCGAAGCAGAAAGGAATTTCAGTGATTTTTACTTAATTTATTGATATTCATCTACTTAGGCACTGGTTCCGTAGGCTGGGGAAGCTGGAAGCATTGTCTACAGCGAGTTAGATTGCATATCGCAACGTTAGCAGTTGCGACCAAGATATCCCAGTCTCCAAAATTCCTAGCTTTACAGCAGGGACAACTTTAGTGGTGAAATGAACTCGAACGAAATTGTGGACCACCCAAAACACATCGAGTGTTCTTTGTAGCTCCTTTCTGGATTTAGCATAGGTGTTGGTTTTACGCCGAAAGGTCGAATTTCGTCGCCTCATGGAGGCATTAAACGCTTCAAGATGATTGGCATGGATGTCTTTGTGTGCCACATCATGAGTTGTTTTCGGATGTTTAGGCACAGGAGCCTGATACTTTTGACGTTGACGACCCGGTCGCTTTTTGGAGCCTTTGTTTTTAAGGCGAACTCTGACTCCTTTCGGCAGCCGTTTTAGGGGACGTCCTGGTTTTCCATTGCGAAGGACTTCGTGGCAAATTTCAAACAACAAGTTGCCATAGCGTCGTTCTCCATCAGTGAATAGGCGTTTGCTCAATCACCTCCGCCAAGCAAGCTAAAGCCGTCTTAAACAGTTGCTTATCTTTGTGCCCACAGTGCAATTCCCATAGAAATCGACTCCCTCGCTCCATCAGAACAATGGTTCAGCCTTGAGAGTCATAGGGCGGTTTGTTTTTACCAATCTTGGTGTACAGTTCATCTCCTTCCATTTCCTGGTGAATAAACTGATGGAGTAAGGCATAGAGCATCAGGGTTGGCTTGACGCTGGCTAAGCGTTGCTCCCAATCGATAATGCTTTTCTTCGAAACGTTATGAGTGCGGGCCGTGGCATTTAGATTCATCCCCTCACTCCTGGCTTTAAGGAGCGTGATAATCCGGCTCAGGGGGGTTCTCAGTCCTGCAATTGGGGTCGCAAAGGTCTCACTAAAGTAAACGCCGCATTGACGACAATGGAGCAAACGCCTTGAACCATACACCTGCGTTGAATAATGGGTATGGACATGGATTCTGACTGCCCCATCCTACGGAACCAGTTGGGATCGCTTTGCTCTTGCGCAATCTCTGGACGCTCTGTAGCTGGATGTCCTTCGCTTCAACTCAAAAGTTTTGAACAGATTGTTCCTAATTGCGGAGTACTGAGGATCTATCAGTGCGCATTAACACTTCAAAAAAGAACCTCCACGCAGAAGAGTGGAGGGAAGAAAGAACTTGGCGTCGGACTATTGTCCCGTGGGGCAACCCCCAAAGTATCGTCGCCGCTGTCATGTTTCACAGCCGAGTGCGGGATGGAATCGGAGTGGTACCAGAACGCTAAAGACACCAAGAAAAACTATTGGGTTATGAAAAAAAACCCTCAAGACTGCATAGAAAAAAGAAAGAAGAAAAGGACAAGCCCTCGGTCTGTTAGTATTCCTCGACTTCATCTGTTACCAGACTTCCATCTAGAACCTATCAACGGGTCGTCTTCCCGTGACCTTACTGGCTTAACACCATGAGAGTACTCATCTTGAGGTGGGCTTCCCACTTAGATGCTTTCAGCGGTTATCCACTCCACACTTGGCTACCCTGCGTTTACCGTTGGCACGATAACAGGTACACCAGAGGTGCGTCCTTCCCGGTCCTCTCGTACTAAGGAAGGCTCCTCTCAATACTCTTACGCCTACACCGGATATGGACCGAACTGTCTCACGACGTTCTGAACCCAGCTCACGTACCGCTTTAATGGGCGAACAGCCCAACCCTTGGGACGTACTACCGCCCCAGGTTGCGATGAGCCGACATCGAGGTGCCAAACCTCCGCGTCGATGTGAACTCTTGGCGGAGATCAGCCTGTTATCCCTAGAGTAACTTTTATCCGTTGAGCGACGGCCCTTCCACTCAGTGCCGTCGGATCACTAAAGCCGACTTTCGTCCCTGTTTGACTTGTCAGTCTCACAGTCAAGCTCCCTTCTGCTTTTACACTCTACGGCTGATTTCCAACCAGCCTGAAGGAACCTTTGCGCGCCTCCGTTACCTTTTAGGAGGCGACCGCCCCAGTCAAACTGCCCACCTGAAATTGTCCTTCTCCCGGATAACGGGAGCAAGTTAGAATTCTAGCCTCACCAGAGTGGTATCTCACCGTTGACTCCATTGTCCCCACAAGGACAACTTCATAGTCTCCCACCTATCCTGCGCAAGCAAAGCCCGAACCCAATTCCAAGCTACAGTAAAGCTTCATAGGGTCTTTCTGTCCAGGTGCAGGGAGTCCGTATCTTCACAGACAATCCTATTTCGCCGAGCCTCTCTCCGAGACAGTGCCCAGATCGTTACGCCTTTCGTGCGGGTCGGAACTTACCCGACAAGGAATTTCGCTACCTTAGGACCGTTATAGTTACGGCCGCCGTTCACCGGGGCTTCAGTCGCTAGCTTTATCCGAAGACTGACCAGCTTCCTTAACCTTCCGGCACTGGGCAGGCGTCAGCCCCCATACATCGTCTTACGACTTAGCGGAGACCTGTGTTTTTGGTAAACAGTCGCCTGGGCCTATTCACTGCGACCTACTTTCTACCGAGGCACCCCTTCTCCCGAAGTTACGGGGTCATTTTGCCGAGTTCCTTAGAGAGAGTTACCTCGCGCCCCTTAGTATTCTCTACTTTCCTACCTGTGTCGGTTTCGGGTACAGGTAATTGTGAATTAACGTGGTTCGGGCTTTTCTAGGAAGCTTGACATCATGCACTTCGTCTCCGTAGAAACTCCCCATCACATCTCAGCTCAGAGCGTTTTCACCGCTCCTCATTGCCTCGAATGCTTGGACTAGTAACCAACTTCTAGCTGCATTAGCCTTCTCCGTCCCCCGCCACAATTCATAATCAGTACCGGAATATTGACCGGTTGTCCATCGACTACGCTTCTCAGCCTCGCCTTAGGTCCTGACTAACCCTCCGCGGACGAGCCTTCCGGAGGAACCCTTAGGATTTCGGGGTATGGGATTCTCACCCATATTTTCGCTACTCAAGCCGACATTCTCACTTCTGTAACGTCCACACCTGCTTACCGCTAGTGCTTCACCCACTACAGAACGCTCCCCTACCACTCTTATCTGAGTCCACAGCTTCGGTACATCACTTAGCCCCGTTCATTTTCGGCGCAGGAGCGCTTGACCAGTGAGCTATTACGCACTCTTTCAAGGATTGCTGCTTCTAGGCAAACCTCCTGGTTGTCTTTGCACTCCCACCTCCTTTCTCACTTAGTGATGATTTTGGGGACCTTAGCTGGTGGTCTGGGCTGTTTCCCTCTTGACGATGAAGCTTATCCCCCACCGTCTTACTGGTCGTTTCTTCTTGGGTATTCTGAGTTTGCCTCACTTTGGTACAGCTCTCGCCGCCCGCAGCGAAACAGTGCTTTACCCCCCAAGTTGACTTTACAACCGCTGCGCCTAAACACATTTCGGGGAGAACCAGCTAGCTCCGGGTTCGATTGGCATTTCACCCCTAACCACAGCTCATCCGCTAATTTTTCAACATTAGTCGGTTCGGACCTCCACTTAGTGTTACCTAAGCTTCATCCTGGCCATGGTTAGATCACCCGGGTTCGGGTCTACAAATTGTGACTATCGCCCTTTTCAGGCTCGCTTTCACTTTGGCTTCGGTGTAGCACACCTTAACCTGCCACAACCTGTAAGTCGCCGGCTCATTCTTCAACAGGCACACGGTCACTCGTTTAATCGAGCTCCCATTGCTTGTAGGCTAATGGTTTCATGTTCTATTTCACTCCCCTTACCGGGGTTCTTTTCACCTTTCCCTCGCGGTACTTTTCGCTATCGGTCACACAGGAGTATTTAGCCTTACCGGGTGGTCCCGGCTGATTCAATTGGAATTCCACGAGTTCCAACCTACTCGGGATACAGCTAGGCTGCTTTGATTTTCGACTACAGGACTTTCACCTCCTCTGGTGCAGTTTTCAGCTGCTTCGTCTAATCTCTACAGTCCATGTTGCTGTCCCACAACCCCAATCTCCGAAGACATTGGTTTAGGCTCTTCCCCTTTCGCTCGCCGCTACTTAGAGAATCACTTTTGTTTTCTTTTCCTCTGGCTACTAAGATGTTTCAGTTCACCAGGTTCGCTCTCTCCCACCTATTTTATTCAGCGGGTAGTTCACTTGGGTTGCCCCATTCGGACACCTCCGGATCAATGCTTGTTTCCAGCTCCCCGAAGCGTTTCGTCGGTAACCACGTCCTTCTTCGCCTCTGTGTGCCAAGGTATCCACCATTAGCCCTTTGTAGCTTGACCTTCTCTTAATCTAAAGATCTTTTTAGGATTCACTTTATTTCAAGTCCTTCGACTTTCTACAAAGCTCCTCCCTGCTTTCTTTTTCTCTATGCAGTTTT